>JAYPPX010000001.1:0-1152500 GCA_038131735.1 Hyphomicrobiales bacterium
CCTCTGATTTTCCAACGTTATTGGCTTTCTCACGGGCACCTTCTGTATCAATCCAGTCGGGTAATGTTATGCTTGTACAGCCTGAAAGCAATAAAATCATAAGTAGTGCTGGAATAATAAGAGTAAAAGTTTTTTTTGCTCTCAAAAAAACTTTGTTTTTAAAGTTGTTTATCAGATATCTCATGAATAAGGTCACAGCTTAATAATATACTAATGAACTTAAAAATAAACATCATAGGATGTCAACAAAATAAGGATTAACAAATAATTAACGTGTGTGGTTTATAAACAACAGTTGGAGAATATTTTAATGTTGGGGTCATTATATGTTTGTGATCACAAATACTATAAATTATGATCCATTATATTAAACGTTTAATTTAGATAAGAGCTTATGAAAAAGTTTCTGACATTGCCAATATTCTTCATAGCAACTACATCAGTCTTTGCAGGAGATGCCCCCAATGAAAAAACAAATGGTTCTTTCGAGGGTTTTTTCAATGTAAAAGCTGAAGGATCACTCACAGCGGGTAATTGTCAAACACAAGCCTCTGTTGCCGATGTTTTTGGAAATGAAATAGGCAACGATGTTGGAGCTGACCTAGTCACAATTGGATTTGCAGCAGGAAGCACACTCCCAAATGCGGATGACATTGATGAATGGACATTTGATAAAGATCCATGTTCAGGAGAAACCGAGGGATTAAAATTAGAGATGGATGAAATATTCTTTGGGACGAGTACCAATGTTTCTGATGATATAACTGTCACCCTTGCTAATACGTTCAATCTGTCAGAAGAAAAATTTTCACCGGAAGTATCTATCGAGGGGAACTTCGGCACGCTCCAAGTTAAAGAATCAAAAACAGCACTTGATGGGCTGTTAAAAGGAACAAGTGGTTCTGGTGCCAAAACAGCTATTGATGTTGTCAGCAAGGGGCATATCACAGCTACATCAGGCTCTAAAGATGCGTATAACATTACCTATTACACACCATCATATTCTGGTCTGGAGATGGCCTTTGGAACAGCAATAAGCGATAGAAACATTGGTGGAAACGATTCAGATTATACAACCATGTCATTAGGTCTTGGGTACGAGACATATGTTGGAGATGTTGTAATTTCACTAGGTGGTGGGTTTGAAACAGCAAACAACCGCGTAAAAGATCAAACTAATTGCCAAACAGACGATCTAGCCAAAGCGGATGCGGCTACGGACGCTGATACATTATTTGATGGACTTTATGGTGGAACTGCTTGTGGCGATGAGATCCTATCTGCATTAGGAATGGAATTTTCCTTTGATAATTATACATTATCTACAGCATATTCTCATCTTAATTCAGAAAACGCCGACTCAGATGTTTGGTCTCTTGGCTTTGGTAGTAGTGTAAAGGATATTGATTATACTATTGGCCTCAGTAAAGAAAACCTTAGATTATGCTCGAAACAAAGTCTCAGGTGATAATGTATCAGATAAATCAACCACAATATCACTTGATGCAGTGAAACCACTGAATGAAAATGTTGATTTGGGATTAACATTATCAAGTTCAGACATGGATAAAAGCTCTCAAGAGCTGGGGAATAGAACTAATAGTGCATGGCGTGCTGGTGTTTCACTAGCGTTTGGTTTCTAATATTTAAAAATCTTAACAAAATAATAATGTTTGTTGTAATAATACAACACGACTATTTTTTTTTAAAACTTTGAACTTGTTCTTCTTTAATATACATGCTTCCTGTGTTACCTTTCACTGGTAACAAGTGCTATTCTATTATTTTGTTGCACATGTTATTTTTGCAAAAATAACTTTTATTATTAACCTTTTTATTAATGAGGAGAAAATCATGAATAAAAAAACTTTATTAGGTGGTGCTGCTGCTCTACTGTTAGGTGCTGGTTTTCTAGCTGCACCTGCATCAGCTGCTATCGAATTTGGTCATAGTGGAGATGTTAAGTTAACAGCTACTTTTGACGATCGATGCGCTACCGCTGCAAGTACACTTACAGCAAACCAGGTCATAGCTAATGCTGATGCGAATGGTGGTGCAGTAGTAGGTGTGCGTGGTGCAATAGCAGATTACCTTTTATTCACTTATACTGAAGATGAAGATGATGCTAATGCTGACCAATTCGAAGAAGCTTTAATAGCGTTAACTGGTGGTACACTAGCTGGTACAACTGCACCGTTAGATGCTGTTTTGGATGGCGATGTATCTTTCAATGCAGATCCATGTGGTGGTGCAAACGTTGACGATCCAGTTTGGAAAACAGGCACAACTCTTGATTGGAGTGCAAGTGGTACACTAGCGAATGGTCTAGAGGTTTCTGTCAATAATGATGCTGAAATGGCGTTCACAGGTAACTTTGGTACATTATCATTTAAACCAGGTGGTGACTCAGGTGCTAAAAACGCTCACGTTGGAGGTGATGGAGATATTTCTGTATCTTCTTCAGGTCCTGGATTTGGTGGTCATGCGCTTGGTACATCAGGCACTGCTGGTATGGTAGTGGGATATGCACTTCCATCAGTTGGTGGTTTGGATCTTAACATTACATACGCACCAAACGCAGCAGACACGGGTCTAGATAGTTCAGAATTCACTGATACATTTAGTATAGGCGCAAGTATGAATTTGGATATGTTAGCTTTATCTTTCGGTTTCGAAAGTGCTGAATCAAGTGATACAGCATGTTGGACTAAAGAAGTAACAGTAACTGCTAATACTCAAACTGCAGCTGCTTTACTTGACTCTGTATATGGTACTGACATCTGTGGTGACGAAGAGCTGATGGTTATCGGCGCAAGTATGAGTGCTGCAGGATTAGACATCACTGCTGGTTTCTCAGAACTAGACTCAGAAGAAGCTGATAGAGAAACAACAAGTTTCAACATTGAAACTGTAGTTTCTGACCTAAAAATAAATGTTGGTTACACAAATTCTGTTCTATCGTCTGCGCTTGGTGGTGCTGATACAGAACAAACAACTATTGGCGGTAGCATTGCTACATCTCTCGGTGACGGTGTTGATTTAACATTAAAAGCAGCAACAAACGAGTATGATGATGCATCACAAGCAACAGCACGTGGTGGTAACGGTGCAACCAATGATTTCTATGCACAAGCTGAATTAAAAGTTTCACTCTAACTTTTTAACTCAGTCTATAAAAGAAGGGGGGCCGATGGCCCCCTTTTTTATTGATAGGTAATTTTTCTTATCCTGTACATTCCAACAAATGCATTGAATTCTCATAGCTTTAGCAAAAAAAAACTAACATATTAATTGTAAATACTAACAAAAAATTAATATATGTTGCATAAATAACACACTTTAAAATATTATATTATATTTGCATTTTTCTCTCTTGATATTATAGCTTCATTTGATAATTTGCATCATGCACGGTGGTGTGCATTGTGTACGTTATTTTATATAAAATAACTTTTATTATTAACTTTTTTATTATTAAGGAGAAAATCATGGATAAAAAATTTATTAGGTGGTGCTGCTGCTCTAATTATAGGTGCTGGCTTATTTGCTGCTCCTGCATCAGCTTCTATCGACTAACTCACAGTGGTGATGTTGAATTAAAGCTGCTATGAATGATAATACAATTGCTAACATCAACAGACTTAACAGCACTTAGCTATCTGACATAGCAACAGCTTAATTTTCTGGTACCGATGCAACTGCACAGGCACTCTTGAGCTAGCAACAGCTTGTACAGGTTGTGGAACTGAACGAAGATAACCCAGTTTGGGCAACTTCTTCAAAACTAGAATGGGCTGCAGAAGGTACATTAGCAAACGGTCTATCAGTATCAACAGACCAAGATAAAGCTGAAATGGCGTTCTTTCAGGTGCTTTCGGTTCACTTACTTTTGCTGGCGATGGTGACTCAGCTGTTAAAGCTGCAATGGTTAACGGCGATGGTGACATTGATGTAACAGGTTTAGACCTTGGTGGTCACACTTAGCAACTAGCGGTACAGCTGGTATGGTTGTAAACTGGCAAGCTCCATCACTTGGTGGTGTTGATCTTTGGGTATCATATGCTCCAAACTCAGCAGACGCAGGTCTAGATGACTCAGTTTTCACTGATACATTTGCTATTGGTGGTCAAATATCAGCTGGTGATATGGTATTCAGTGCTGGTTTTGAAAATGCTTCAGTGCGGTTCAGCAATGTGCTGCTTCAGCTGAAGACAATGCTGTTGATCTTGACAGCTGCATACTACATTACAAGCTCAATTACAAGCTACTACTGGTGGTGAACTGGCTGGTGAATTTGTGGTGATGAAACACTAACAGCTATCGGTATGTCAATGACAGCTGCTGGCTTAGACATCAATGCTGGTTGGTCAGAACTTGATACAGATGAAGCTGATCAAACAACTATGAACATTGGTTGGGAACATCAGTTGGTGATATACGGTGTATCAGTTGATTATGTTAAATGCTGAAAAAACTTATCAAATCACAGCTGTTTAAAGATGTACAAACAATAATTGGTGTTGGCTATCAACATCACTAGGTGATGGTGTTGATCTTAGTCTTGCATTCTCAACAAATGACTACGATTGTTGCTGGTCAGGTAGCAGACAATAACTACCGTGCAGAAGCAAAACTAAAAATTTCATACTAATTATTAGTTATAACTATTTAATAAAAAGGGGGCGAAAGCCCCTTTTTTTTGAAAATTACAATAAATTTTGATATTATATATATATGTATAATAAATCATTTTACAAAATGTAACTGGAAATTATTGAAAATTACCGTGGTGTTCAAGAAAGGATTAAAAGAGCGGCTGAGTCTGTTGATCGTGATCCTGACTGATATTACACTTATTGTTGTAACAAAAACACATGATTTTGATCTATAAAACCATTAATTGATATTGGGCACATTGATTTTGGAGAAAACCGAGTTCAAGAAGCTGATATTAAATGGTCATCCCTGTTAGATAATTATAAGGATATAAAATTACATCTCATTGGTCATTTACAATCAAAAAAGTTAAAAAGAGCACTAGAATTATTCCACTATTCATACAATTGACTCTAAAAAATTATTAAATGAGATTGAAAAAATTTAAATAAAAATAAATAATAAATGTCAAAATTTTTTATTGAAATTAATATGGCAAATGAAGAACAAAAAAGCGGGTATTGCCATTGATGAGTTATCTAACTTTCACCAATTACTATCTGAACAAAACGGAATAAAATGTGAAGGATTAATGTGTATACCACCTTTCGATGAAGAGCCTTCACCATATTTTGCTCTCTTAAACAAAATAGGAAGAAAATATGGATTTCACAATTATTCCATGGGTATGAGTGCAGATTTTGAAAAAGCAATTCAATTTGGTGCAACACATATCAGAGTTGGTAGTGAAATTTTTGGGCACAGGCAATGACTATTGATCAAATAATTTCTGTCCTTAAAAAACAAAATTATTGGGAATAATGTCTGATAATTTTTCTCTATGCTTGCTTTTAGTGCTAAGAAGATATGATTTTTCAACAGGTGATGTGCTCTTAAAATCAGCGAGGAAACAGATGTAAAAGCAATTATTATCTTGATGGAAGAGCATTTGTTCAAAAAAATCTAATCCCAATTGAATTAAAGAAGGTTCAGTTATTGGATTATTATCATTAATCAATAATGAAACTATGAAAGATCCAATCATTGCAGGATCATCAGGGCAATGTCTTATTTTAAATAAAGAATTGTTTGATAAATTAATAAGAGAATTTGGTGAGTTTTCAGAACATCTCAAAAAACAAATTCAATCAAAGCTAACACATCAGATTGAAGAGTTATCAAATATAATTAATTAGATTTTTAATTCCACAAGAACTGGGACATGATCGGATGGTTTTTCAAAATCACGAGCGTCACTAAATATTTCATGGTCATGATAATATTTTTTAAAATTAGGTGAGAGCCAAATATGGTCTAATCTTCTTCCTCTGTTTGATTTTTCGCCAATCACGGTTTCTATAACTCCACCAAGAGTATACTTTTTCACCATCATCTTTTGTATGTCTCATAACATCAAATAAATTATTTTTATAATAATATTATTGAGTTTTTGACTTCAATATCAGTGTGGCTGACAACATTGATGAGTTGTTTATGCGACCATACGTCATTTTCATGAGGTGCTACGTTCATATCTCCAACAAAAACATGATATTCATCTGAGGATATACAGCTGTTAATATAATTATACATTTCGTCTAGAAATTGTAGTTTATGTTTAAATTTTGATTTATTTTGGATCTGGTTCATCACCACCAGCTGGAACATAGAAATTATGAATAGTTATTTTTGATTTAATTTGGGATAATTAATTTAGAAATAGCAATATGGTCGGCTATCTGATCTTTTGAACAAAAAATCTCAATTACATTGTCAAATTTATAGCGTGAATATTGCAACACCATTATAAGAAGGCTGCCCATTAATTGCTACATATTTAAAACCCAATTCTTGTATATCTTTAATGGAAATTTATCATTTTCACTTTAGTTTCTTGAAGACAAATAATATCTGGATTTAATTCATCAATAACATCCGACAATTGTTTAAGTCCTAATTCGAATGCTATTTATGTTCCAAGTAATTATCTTCAATGGAACTCTATTTACTTTATTTTTAATAACAAAATCACTATTTTCTGCAACAATTCCATGAATCAACATCTGATAATTTTACATTTGTCTCAAAACCTTGAGCATCAATAATATACCATTCATAAAGTTCAAGATTTGTATATGACTCATTTAATTCTATCTCTGACATGAAAATGAAGAGTAATTTCACCAAATTTCTTCATCTGTTAGTCCTTCAATAGATAGAATAAGGAATTTATCATAAAACTCAATTCCAAGTATACTGGCATCTTCTAAGCAAATTAACATTTTTTTTAAATATTGTGTAATAGGAGGTGAGAACTTATGGGATATCGATCTAATGTTTCCAGTTCATTATCGATAATACCAAGCCATATACCATCAGATATAACTACAAGAGATCTCAGGGTTTGTATAATCAAATCGAAATCTTCCAGGTCTTCTAATATAAAATCTTCCATCAGATATAGAATTATCAGGATTGATTTGAATAAAGTCACCTTCCAGATGTTCAATATTATTTAAATACTGATTAACTGCATTGACGGCTTCTAATTGAATTGGATCAAGAAAATTTGCTTTTGCGGGCAAATTAATAGTAATTAAAAAGACAGAGATAAGTATTAATTTTTTAAGCATATGTATTCTAAATTTTCATCAGTATAGGGTAATTATCATGAAAAATTGTCAAAATTTTGTTCATTCAACAATATTTCTCGCCTTCCTACATGATCTGCTTCAGAAATTATACCTTCTTTTTCCATTTTATCGATAATATCAGCTGCCTTGTTATAGCCAATTCTCAGTCTTCTTTGAAGCAGACTGGTAGAGGCTTTTTGATCAGATAAAATAACATTTACAGCTTGCTCAAATAATTGTGGTTCAATATGGCTTTCACCATCTGAGTTTGTTTGTGACTCCTCAGGATCTCTTATAATTTCTTCTAAATATTGAGGTTTTGCTTGTTTTTTAAGATAATTAACAATATCTGATACTTCGTTATCATCCACAAAGGCTCCATGGATACGGTTAATTCTTCCACCATCTGCCATATAGAGCATATCACCTTTACCAAGCAATTGTTCAGCACCTGACTCATTTAAAATAACCCTACTGTCGATTTTTGAACTAACTTGAAAACTTATACGCGTTGGAAAATTAGCTTTTATGGTTCCTGTGATGACATCAGTAGATGGTCTTTGTGTTGCCATTATTAAGTGTATCCCAGCAGCACGAGCCATTGCTGCTAACCGTGCAACAGAGTGTTCAATTTCTTTTCCTGCTACTGCCATTAAATCAGCCATTTCATCAACTATGACGACAATGAATGGCATTTTTTTGAGGGTTATTTCTTCATTATGATAATTTGGTTTGCCTGTTGTCTCATCATAACCTATTTGAACTTTGTTTACGATTTTGCCTCCCTCGCGTTCTATTTTTTTATTATATCCCTCAAGATTTCGAACACCAATTTTTGACATATTTTTGTATCTTTTTTCCATCTCCTTTCACAATCCATTTAAGTGCAACAACAGCTTTCTTTGGCTCAGTCACAACAGGTGTGAGAAGATGAGGTATGCCTTCATATACTGAGAGTTCAAGCATTTTTGGATCTATCATAATCAACTTACAATCTTCAGGTGAGTATTTGTAAAGCAGTGATAAGATCATTGTATTTATACCAACAGATTTACCAGAACCTGTTGTTCCGGCTATTAACAGGTGAGGCATTGAAGCTAAATCTACGACTACAGGTTGACCCCCAATATTTTTACCAAGAGCGATTGCTAGTTTGTGATTTGTATTTTCAAACTCTTCTGACTGAATAATTTCGCTCAAATAGACTGTACTTCTTTCAGCCATAGGAAGCTCTATGCCAATTAAGTTTCGACCAGGAATGACAGCAACTCTTGCTGAAACAGCTTTCATCGCCATAGCAATATCTTCAGCTAGACTTATAACGCGGTTAGATCTAGTACCAATAGATGGTTCTATTTCAAATAATGTAACGACTGGCCCAGGTTTTATATTGATAATTTCACCTGATACTTTGTATTCAAGCAGAACATTTTTGAGTTCCTCAGCTTTTGCATCTAGTTCTGCCTGACTTACTTTTTTACTATAATCACTATAGCTATTAGGTCTGAGAAGATTAACTGATGGTAAAATATAAGAATTATTGCTCTCAAATAAATCAAAATTATCTTTGGTTATATCTGGTGCTTTTGATTTTGTTCGTCTTGTTTTAGGTTTTGTCTTAGAGGGCAAATCAAATCCAATTGGTTGATCTTGTGAAGCAATACTCTCCCCAATAATAATATTTTCATTTGCTTTAGTATTTTCTAGTGTATCTCTAATCTCTTCAAAACTGACATCTTCATTCTTTTGTAAAAAAGATAATGATTTAATATATCTAAATAAATTTGATAAAAGATTGAGTGCATAGTTTCATTAAAAAACTAATTGGATTTGATCTTCTAACTGCAATCCTTTGGTGCATAGAGTCTGATTCAATTAACTTATGCTGCTTTTTGTTTTTAAATTTTATTACTAATTTATTTAAGATAATGAATTAGTGCTAATAGGATAACTGAGATAAAAAATATTAGCTTTTTATAATGATTTTCAGAGATTACATTTATTTTTGATAAAATATTATTCTGTATTGATTGGTTTAATAAATCACCAATTAGTCCTCCTGCTCCAACCAAGTATATCCAGTTAACGGTTGATTTAAATAAACCACTATTTGTAATATCAATACTGGATAAAATTAACAGCCATAATATAAAGTAAGTTGGATACCTAAAGTATCTTGGAAGTCCAAAAACTTTTTGGTTTTGTAGGATAAGACTCAAGCTTAAAAACAACAACAAAGTGATAAGAATGAACGAACCTAATCCCAGAAACTGAAGCATTAAATCTGATATTATTGCACCGCTAGCACCTAATAGATTAGTAACAACATTATCATTGTAGTTATTCACGCTGGGGTCGTAAGGATTCCATGAAATCAGCGAAGTTGTTAAATATATTGAGATAGCAAAGATTAATATACCTAAAATTCTTTTGGCTTGTCTTTTTAAAAACATTCGAAGACTAATAGGTGCAATGCTTTCAATAAAATTTAAACTCGATAATTTCATTCTAATTGATTACCTTATTTATTATTGATGCAGCTTTTGATATTTCATCATTACTTCCGACAAGAGCAATTCTAATAAATTTCTTTGAGTCTGGATTTTTATCAGAATTTAAAGACAAATATGATCCTGGAATAACTTTTACTCCTGATTGCCATAATTTAATTGTTACAGACTCATCCATTCCGTAATTTGATATATCTAACCAAGCAAAAAAACCACCTTCAGGAATTTGAAAATTGAATTTCTTATCTAATGTTGAGTGAAATGTATCAAATTTTTCATTATATAACTTTCGATTATTTATAACGTGCTCTTCATCTGCCCATAAAGCTTCTGAGGCAATTTGGATTGGTGTTGGAACGGTTGGGGCGGCTACATTTCTTAAATTAAAGAATTCACGAATTATATTTTTATCACCCATAACATATCCTGATCTAAGTCCAGGTGCGTTTGATCTTTTTGATAATGAGTTGAAGGACAATACATTTTCAAAATTATTTTTCTCTGATATTTTCAGAATGCTGTTTGGTGCTTTTGTTCGGTATATTTCGGAATAACATTCATCGGCGATAATAATAAATTGATATTTTAATGATAATTCATACAAATTCTCTAAATATTGATCATCTGCAATCGTTCCTTGAGGGTTTGAAGGTGAACATAAATAGAAAGCAATTGTATCAGACCAAACTTCATTGGATATTTTTTCTAGATTTATTAAATAATTATCTGCTTCATGAACACTAACAGCATGTATTTTTTAGATGTATACTGACCAGCAGTTGCATAGACAGGGTAAAACGGATCGGGCAATATAAACGTAGATTTCTCACTTTTTAATTTAGTTGCTAATAAACTTCCAAAAAAGATTCCCTCACGAGAACCAGATATAGGTAAAATATTATTTGTAATATCATCTGTTATAAGCTGAAATCTATTTCTAATCCATTCCGATAAATTCTTTCCAAAATGGTCACTTGTATTTGCAGAGGGGTAGTGTCTATATTTATCAAAATTACTATTTAAGACTTCTCTAATTATCTCTGGGGTATCATGCCTTGGTGCGCCAATAGATAAATCAATCCAATCATCTTTTCCATTGGTGTTTGAAAGGAGATCCCTTGTTCTCTGAAAAGGAGATATTGAGCTCATTAGTCCTCATAATTAATTACCTGTTAATTATAAGAAAATCTGGTTAAACGTATGTTAATGTTTCATAAAAAAAGGTGGTCCGAAGACCACCTTTTTATGGGAGAATATATGGTTGAGAATTATGACTTAGTAAAGTCTGGATAAGCATCCATTCCTAACTCAGCTTTGTCTACACCATTAAGTTCGGCTTCTTCGCTTACACGAATACCAATTGTTGATTTCATCACAAACCAAACAACAGCACTTATTGCACTTACGAAGATACCAATTGAGATAACACCGATAAATTGTGTTACGATGCTTGTATCAGGATTTGACCATGGCACTACAAGTGTACCCCAAATACCTGCTAATAAGTGAACTGGTATTGCACCAACCACATCATCAATTTTAAATTTATCAAGCATTGGAACTGCTAGAACAACGATGATACCGCCAATAGCACCAATAATAATTGCTGATAGAGGTGAAGGCATCAGTGGTTCTGCTGTAATCGATACTAGACCTGCTAGCGCACCGTTTAATGCCATTGTTAGATCTACTTTCTTATACAAGATTTGTGATAAGATGATCGCTGCAACAACACCACCAGCAGCTGCAAGGTTTGTGTTCATGAATATTTTAGACACAGATGAAGCATCTTCTAGTGAACCAAGAGCTAACTGAGAGCCGCCGTTGAATCCAAACCAACCAAGCCATAGGATAAAGGTTCCAAGAGTAGCTAAAGGCATTGATGAACCTGGCATTGGATTTACTTTACCGTCAGATGTATATCTGCCAGCACGTGCACCAAGAATAAGAGCACCCATTAAAGCTGCCCAACCACCTGTTGAGTGAACAATTGTTGATCCAGCAAAATCACTAAATCCAAGTTCTGAGAGGAATCCACCACCCCATTGCCATGCACCTTGGATTGGGTAAATAATACCACAAAGTAACACAACAAAAATTAAGAATGGAATTAGTTTAATTCTTTCTGCAAGTGTTCCTGAAACTATAGATGCTGTTGTAGCACAGAATACCATTTGGAAAAACCAATCTGATGCTGCAGAATAGTCACCTGTATCAGCTGATGGATCAGGTACACTAAAAGCAGTAAAGCTTCCGAAGAAACCACCATCTACACCGTCATACATAAGGTTATAACCAACTAACCAGAAAACTAGACCAGCTATTGCATATAAAGCTATATTTTTAGTACATTGCATCGCAACGCTTTTTGATCTAACCATTCCTGCTTCGAGCATCGCAAATCCTGCTGCCATCCACATAACAAGAAAACCACCAATTAAAAAGAGCAGTGTATTAAATACATAGATCGTATCTTCAGCTGCTGCATTTGCTGGCTCAGTCATTGAATAAGTCAGAAAACTTATACCAATAGCTGATAGTAATAATTTTTTTAACATTTTTTTCTCCTAAATATTTACAGGGCTGCAGCGTCTGTTTCGCCAGTCCTAATTCTTATTGCGCTTTGTACATCAAAAACAAATATTTTACCGTCTCCGACTTTATCTGTTTTTGCTGCTTCACAAATTGCGCTTGTAGCTGACTCAAGAAGTTCGTCTTTTACCACGAGATCGATTTGTATCTTTGGTATAAAATTAACTTCGTATTCAGCTCCACGATAAACCTCTGTGTGACCTTTTTGACGACCAAAACCTTTTACTTCAGTCACTGTCATTCCTTCTATTCCAAGATCAACTAGAGCTTTTCTTACATCATCAAGCTTGAATGGCTTAATAATAGCTGTAATTAATTTCATTAAATTTCTCCTTTAAAAAATTTCTACAAACATAAATGCAAAAGGTGTGCCAACTTTTACTAAAAACTATATAAGTAACTGATATATATATATAAAAAAAATATATAAAAAAATTAAGAAAAATAATATTTGATTATATGCCTAATATATATGCAATAAAAAAGGAATGACTAATTATTAGGCATTAATCTAATCATACCTTCTTGAGATACAGATGCAAGTAATGTTCCGTCTTGTGAATACATGCTGCCTTGAGCAAATCCTCTATTGCCAAAAGTATTGGGACTGTTTTGATTATAAAGGATCCATTGATTAATATCAAAGTCTCTGTGGAACCACATAGAATGATCAAGGCTTGCCACCTGTATATTTCTTTGAAAGATTGAAATGCCATGGGGCATAAGTGCAGTATCTAATATTGTATAGTCACTTGCATATGCAAGAAGGGCTTGATTTAAAATTCGATCAATATCAGCTTTCTCAGCTAATCTTAACCATAGCAGTTGTTTTGGAGATTCTTTTTTTGGATTCACCATGTTGCGTGGCTCTATAGGACGAAATTCTATTGGTCTTTCTCTATCTCTGGTATCTCTAATATTTTCAGGGCTATTATTAAATATTTCATCTAAAATTTCTATTTCAGAAGATAATTGGTTTGGATTTTTAACATTTTGAGGAAAATCTATCTGATGAGAGAGTCCAGTTTCATCTTTGTGGAACGAAGCAATCATATAAAAAATAAGGTGTTTATTTTGATAAGCAGAGATTATTCTTTGCCCTTATTATTAATGATTTCCATTAATTTTTTTCTCTCTATTGCTGTATGACTGACAACATTCAATAATTGATTGTGTGACCACACATCATTTACATGAGGTGCAATATTCATATCTCCAACAAATACGTGATAATTATTATCATTTAATACATCTCTAATGTAACTAAACATCTCGTCTAGAAATTGTAATTTATGATGAAACTTTGGATTTATTTCTGGATCTGGTTCATCACCTCCAGCTGGAACATAGAAATTATGTATTGTTAATTTTTTATCCAGTGATTTAATTGAAAACTCAGCACTAATATGTCTTGAGTCGGATTTATAACAGAAGTCATGCTTTATAATATTATCAAATTTTTTTCTCGATAGTATGGCAACACCGTTGTAAGAAGGTTGACCGTTAATAGCGACATATTTAAATCCTAATTCCTGGATTTCTTTTAAGTGGAAACTTATCATCTTCACATTTTGTTTCTTGCAGACATATAATATCAGGATCAAATTCACTGATAATTTCACTTAATTGTTGGAGTCTTATTCGGACACTATTGATGTTCCAAGTGATTAACTTCAATGTATGCTCTATTTACTTTCTTCTTTAACAACAAAATAGCTATGTTCTGCGACAACACCATGGATAACATTTGATAATTTGACGTTTGTCTCAAATCCTTGTGCATCAACGATGTACCATTCATAAAGTTCTAAGTTTGTATAAGATTCATTAATGCTATCTCTAACGTGGAAGTGGAGTGTTATTTCTCCTATTTCCTCATCAGTTAGTCCTTCAATTGATAAAACAAGAAATTTATCATAAAACTCTATCCCAAGGATACGGGCATCTTCGAGTAGGCTAACATTATTTTTAAATAAAACATAATGGGGCGAGTATCTGATTGGATATCTATCTAATGTTTCAAGTTCCCTATCAATAATACCTAACCATACACCATCTGATACAACGAGGAGTGACTCGGGTTTATCATAATCAAAACGAAATTTTCCAGGCCTTCTAATATAGAATCGTCCTTCTGATATTGAGCTATCAGGATTAACCTGAATAAAGTCACCTTCCATATGCTCAATATTATTTAGATAGGAGTTTACCGCATTAACAGCTTCTAACTGAATAGGATCTAAAAAACTAGCATGTGTGGGTTGATGGGAATAAAATAATAAAACTAAAACAGATAATATTTTTGATAATCTAGACATTCATTTTCTTTTTTTGGCTTAATATAGCTGATTTATCATCTAATATTGTCAAAATTTTGTTCATTTAACAATATTTCTCTTCTACCGACATGATCAGCTTCAGAGATGATGCCATCTTTTTCCATCTTATCAATGATATCTGCAGCTTTATTATATCCAATTCTTAGTCTTCTCTGTAGGAGACTTGTTGAAGCTTTTTGATCAGATAGTATTACATTAACAGCTTGCTCATACAACTGTGGTTCAATGTGACTTTCACCATCAGAGTTGGTTTGTGACTCTTCTGGATCTTTGATAATTTCTTCAATGTATTCTGGTTTGGCCTGTTTTTTTAGATAATTAACAATATCAGAGACTTCATTATCATCTACAAACGCCCCATGAATACGGTTTATTCTTCCTCCGTCTGCCATATACAGCATATCACCTTTTCCGAGTAGTTGTTCTGCTCCTGACTCGTTCAATATAACCCTACTATCGATTTTTGAGCTTACCTGAAAACTAATTCGTGTTGGGAAATTAGCTTTGATTGTTCCGGTAATTACATCTGTTGATGGTCGTTGTGTTGCCATGATCAAGTGAATTCCTGCGGCACGTGCCATTGCTGCTAGACGTGCAACAGAATGTTCAATTTCTTTGCCTGCAACAGCCATTAGATCAGCCATTTCATCTACAATTACAACTATATAGGGCATTTTTTTAAGGGTAATTTCTTCATTATGATAGTTCGGTTTTCCCGTTGTTTCATCATAACCGATTTGAACCTTGTTTTTTATTACACCTCCCTCACGTTCTATTTTCTTGTTGTATCCATCAAGATTCCTAACGCCAATTTTTGACATGTTTTTGTATCTTTTCTCCATTTCTTTCACAATCCACTTTAAGGCAACAACCGCTTTTTTAGGTTCTGTAACAACGGGTGTGAGGAGATGTGGAATGCCTTCATAGACTGAAAGTTCAAGCATTTTTGGATCAATCATTATTAATTTACAGTCATCTGGAGAATATTTATACAATAGTGATAGGATCATCGTATTGATACCGACTGACTTACCGGAACCTGTAGTCCCTGCAATTAGTAAGTGAGGCATAGAAGCCAAGTCTACGACAACAGGTTGTCCGCCAATATTTTTACCAAGAGCTATTGCTAGTCTATGATTAGTGTTTTCAAACTCCTCAGATTTTATTATTTCACTCAAGTACACTGTGCTTCTGTCAGCCATTGGCAGTTCTATACCGATTAAATTACGCCCTGGAATAACAGCAACTCTTGCAGAGATTGCTTTCATAGCCATAGCAATATCTTCGGCAAGACTAATAACACGTGATGATCTTGTACCAATAGATGGTTCGATTTCAAACAACGTGACTACGGGTCCAGGTTTGATGTTAATAATTTCACCAGAGACTTTATATTCAAGTAGTACATTTTTAAGCTCTTCTGCTTTTTCCTGTAATTCTGTTTGACTTACTTTTGCACTGTAATCGTCTTGGTGGTTTGCTCTCAGGAGAGCGATAGATGGCAGTGAATAAGAATTATTATTTTCAAATAGATCAAAATTATCTTTTCTTATGTCTGTTGTTTTTGATCTTGTTCTTTTTGTTTTAACCTTCTTTTTAGATGGAAGATCAAAACTGATAGGTTCTTCATGCGACTCAAAACTCTCACCAATGACAATGTGCTCATCATTTTTAGCACTATCAAGAGTATCTCTAATTTCTTCAAAGCTAACGTCATCATTTTTTTGTAAGAAAGGCAATGATCTTAGAGAGTTAAATAAATCAAATATTTTTCTGATAAAGGACATCAGTAATATTATAATTTTTCTCTCATTTTTGACTGTTACACGTTGGTGCATAGAGTCATTCTCAAGAAGTTTTTGTTGGCGGTTAGTTTTGTATTTAATAATTAATCTATTTAGATAATGGATAAATATTAGAAGAATGACTGATACAAAAAATATAAATTTCTTATAATGATTTTCCGATATTATTGTCATATTGGATAGAATGTTATCCTGAACTGATTGATTCAACATATCCCCTATCAATCCGCCTGCGCCAACCAAATAAATCCAGTTAACAGTTGATTTGAATAAACCGCTATTTGTAATATCAATACTTGAGAGAATTAATAGCCATAATATGAAAAAAGAAGGGTATCTAAAATATCTGGGTAGTCCTATTATTTTTTGATTTTGGAGAATAAAATTCAGACTTAAAAATAATAATAATGTTATCAAGACGAAGGAACCTAGCCCTAAAAATTGCAGCATGAAATCAGAAATTATTGCTCCAGAAGCTCCCAATAGATTAGTTATGGCATTATCATTATAATTATTAATACTTGGATCGTATGGGTTCCATGAAATCAGTGATAAGATTAGATATATACAAGTGGCAAGTAATAATATTCCAAAGATTCTTTTTGTTTGTTTTTTCAAAAACAACCTAAGGCTTATTGGAGCTACAGTTTCAATAAAATTCAGACTAGATAATTTCATCTCAATTAATTACCTCATTAATAATTTTGGTTGCCCTATATATTTCATCATTATCTCCCACGAGTGCGATCCGAATAAATTTTTTTGAGTCAGAATTTTTGTCTGTATTTAATGATAAATATGATCCAGGTATAACTTTTACTCCAGACTCCCATAATTTTAATGTTACTGACTCATCTGAACCAAAGTCAGAGATGTTTAGCCAGGCAAAAAATCCACCATGTGGAATCTTAAAATTAAATTTCTTATCTAATGTCGAGTAAAACGTATCAAATTTTTCATTATATAATCTCCGATTCTCTATAACGTGACTCTCATCCCCCCACAATGTCTCCGAGGCAATTTGTATTGGTGTTGGAACTGTTGGTGCGGCAACGTTTCTTAAATTAAAGAATTCTCGAATAATATTAATATCACCCATAACGTATCCGGATCTAAGGCCTGGTGCATTTGATCTTTTTGACAATGAGTTGAATGACAATATATTTTTAAAATTATTCTTTTCAGATATTTTCAAAATACTATTTGGTGCTTGTGAACGGTATATTTCTGAATAACATTCATCTGAAATTATGATAAAATTATATTTTTGTGATTTTTCATATAACATCTCTAGGTATTCATCGTTTGCAATGGTTCCTTGAGGATTCGATGGTGAACACAAATAGAAGGCAATTGTGTCAGACCAAACTTGATTTGGTATTTCTTCTAAGTTTATTAAATAATTATCATTCTCTTTCACGCTTATAGTAAAAACTCTTTTTGATGTATATTGTCCTGCAGTTGCATAAACCGGATAAAACGGATCGGGCATTATAAATATGGATTTATCACTTTTTAATTTAGTTGCTAATAAACTTCCATAGAATATACCTTCTCGAGAACCAGATATGGGTAGAATATTATCCTGAATATCAATCGTATCGAGATTAAACCTACTTTTAATCCATTTTGATAAATTTTTTCCAAAATGATTACTTGTATTTGCAGATGGATAGTTTCTAAATTTATCAAAATTACTATTTAAGACATCTTTAATTATTTCGGGCGTTTCATGCCTGGGTGCGCCAATAGATAAGTCAATCCAGTTGTCAGTTTCTTTGGAATTTGAAAGGAGATCCCTAGTTCTCTGAAAAGGAGATATTGAGCTCATTAGTCCTCATAATTAATTACCTTCTAATTATAAGAAAATCTGGTTAAACGGATGTTAATATTTCATAAAAAAAGGTGGTCCGAAGACCACCTTTTTATGGGAGAATATATGGTTGAGAATTATGACTTAGTAAAGTCTGGATAAGCATCCATTCCTAACTCAGCTTTGTCTACACCATTAAGTTCGGCTTCTTCGCTTACACGAATACCAATTGTTGATTTCATCACAAACCAAACAACAGCACTTATTGCACTTACGAAGATACCAATTGAGATAACACCGATAAATTGTGTTACGATGCTTGTATCAGGATTTGACCACGGCACTACAAGTGTACCCCAAATACCTGCTAATAAGTGAACTGGTATTGCACCAACCACGTCATCAATTTTTAATTTATCAAGCATTGGTACTGCTAGAACAACAATGATACCACCAATAGCACCAATAATAATTGCTGATAGAGGTGAAGGCATTAGTGGTTCAGCTGTTATCGATACTAGACCTGCTAACGCACCGTTTAATGCCATTGTTAGATCTACTTTCTTATACAAGATTTGTGATAAGATGATCGCTGCAACAACACCACCAGCAGCGGCAAGGTTTGTGTTCATGAATATTTTTGATACAGATGAAGCATCTTCTAATGATCCTAGAGCTAGCTGAGATCCACCGTTGAATCCGAACCAACCAAGCCATAAGATAAAAGTACCAAGTGTAGCTAAAGGCATTGATGAACCTGGCATCGGATTAACTTTACCATCAGATGTGTATCTACCAGCACGTGCGCCTAGTATAAGAGCACCCATTAAAGCTGCCCAACCACCTGTTGAGTGAACGATTGTTGACCCAGCAAAATCACTGAATCCAAGCTCTGAAAGGAATCCACCGCCCCATTGCCATGCACCTTGAATTGGGTAGATAATACCACAAAGTAATACAACAAAAATTAAGAATGGGATTAACTTGATTCTCTCTGCAAGCGTTCCAGAGACAATTGATGCTGTTGTAGCACAGAATACCATTTGGAAAAACCAATCTGATGCTGCAGAATAGTCACCTGTATCAGCTGATGGATCAGGTACACTGAAAGCAGTAAAGCTTCCGAAGAAACCACCATCCACGCCGTCATACATAAGATTATAACCAACTAACCAAAAAACTAGACCAGCTATTGCATATAGAGCTATATTTTTTGTACATTGCATCGCAACGCTTTTTGATCTAACCATTCCTGCTTCAAGCATTGCAAATCCTGCTGCCATCCACATAACAAGAAAACCACCAATTAAAAAGAGCAGTGTATTAAATACATAGACTGTATCTTCAGCTGCTGCATTTGCCGGCTCAGTCATTGAATAAGTCAGAAAACTTATACCAATTGCTGATAGTAATAATTTTTTTAACATTTTTTTCTCCTAAATATTTACAGGGCTGCAGCGTCTGTTTCGCCAGTCCTAATTCTTATTGCGCTCTGCACATCAAATACAAATATTTTTCCGTCTCCGACTTTATCTGTTTTTGCTGCTTCACAAATAGCGCTTGTAGCTGAATCAAGAAGTTCGTCTTTTACCACAAGATCGATTTGTATCTTTGGTATAAAATTAACTTCATACTCAGCACCACGATAAACCTCTGTGTGACCTTTTTGACGACCAAAACCTTTTACTTCGGTCACTGTCATTCCTTCTATTCCAAGATCAACTAGAGCTTTTCTTACATCATCAAGCTTGAATGGCTTAATAATAGCTGTAATTAATTTCATTAAATTTCTCCTTTAAAAAATTTCTATAGACATAAATGCAAAAGGCGTGCCAACTTTTACCAAAAACAATATAAGTAACTGATATATATAGATAAAAAAATTAATGAAAAAATAAGGGATAGTATTATTTGATATAATGCCTAATATATAGGCAATAAAATATAAATGACTAATTATTGTTCATTAATCTTATCATACCTTCTTGAGATACTGATGCAAGTAGTGTTCCGTCTTGGGAATACATGCTCCCTTGAGCAAATCCTCTATTGCCGAAAGTATTAGGACTATTTTGATTGTATAGAATCCATTGATTTATATCAAAGTCTCTGTGGAACCACATAGAGTGATCAAGGCTTGCCACCTGTATATTTCTTTGAAAGATTGAAATACCATGAGGCATAAGTGCTGTATCTAATATTGTATAGTCACTTGCATATGCAAGGAGGGCTTGGTTTAGAATTCTATCAATATCAGCTTTCTCAGATAATCTTAACCATAGCAGTTGTTTTGGAGACTCTTTTTTTGGATTGACCATATTGCGAGGCTTTACAGGGCGAAATTCTATTGGTCTTTCTCTATCTCTAGTATCTCTTATATTTTCAGGGCTTGTCTTAAATATTTCATCCAAAATTTCTATTTCAGAATATAATTCATTTGGATTTTTAATATTTCCAGGAAAATCTATCTGATGAGAAAGTCCAGTTTCATCTTTGTGGAACGAAGCAATCATATAAAAAATAAGGTGTTTATTTTGATAAGCAGAGATTATTCTTTGCCCAAAACTCTTGCCATCTCTCAGTTTTTCAACATCATATTCTATTGGGATATCAGGATCGCCTGCACGAAGAAAATAAGAATGGAGTGAGTGTAAATATCTATTATCGATAGTTTTATATGCAGCTATTATAGCTTGTGCAACAATTAAACCTCCAAATATTCTCTTCCATCCATATTCTTTTGCAGATGCGATGTATCTATCATCATCAAGATGTTCTAAATCTAATAAATCTAAAAGGTTTTTTACAGCACTCATTTCAATATCAGTGTAATTAAGATAAGATATACATATATGTAAATATAGCAGAAAGATTATTAAAAGAAAAAAATGAATAAGAAAAAATCTATTTCATCTGATATCATTGTGATGGGTAATGGTATTACTTCTCAATTTTTTTCTCTTGTATTATCAAAAACACTAGGGGATAGAATAAAAATTTCTCAGATAGACAAAAAAATCAAGGCTCAGGATTATGTAAGAGCCTTATCAATATCTCTTTCAACTGTAAACATATGTAAAGCTCTGGATATTTGGAATCTCATTGAACCGTATTGCTATCCAGTCAAAAAAATTATAGTTACACATAGGAACATACAAAAGTCCAAAGGTAGTATCTTAGAATTTGATAATCAGATTGACCAAAATATTGCCTCTTACATCATAAATGAGAGTGATTTACGAAAATATTTTATCTCAGCAAATAGTAAAATATAAAAACATCGAATTGTTCGAAACAGAAATTAATAGTTTGGATATAGATAATCAGAGTGCAAAAATTTCTTCAGATCGATATGATTTTTCATCAAAGTTAATTGTTGCTGGCGATGGCAGATCATCAATAATCAAAAAAATTCTGGGCATTAAATCAATAACTTGGGATTACGATCAAACAGCTTTGTCATGTCTTATTACGCATTCCAAAAAAAACGATAATATTGCAATTGAAAACTTTTTAAACTCTGGTCCTATTGCAATTTTACCATTCGGAGATTACCAGTCTTCGCTAATTTGGTCTGGAAGTAGGAGTTTCATGAATAATTTAAAAAAGGCAGATATAGATCAACTTCTTGAAGAAGTTCAAACGCAAACAAAAGACTATATTGGTGAAATAAGTAGTATCGAAAACATTGGTTATTTTGATCTAAATTTTAGTATTATCCGAAAATTAATTGATAGGAGAGTTGCATTTATAGGTGACGCAGCGCACTCGGTTCACCCTCTAGCAGGTCAGGGGACAAATATTGGATTGAGGGATGTAGCGTATTTATCTGAAAATATTATAGACTCTATCAAATATGGTCTAGATTTTAGTGATAAAAATGCACTTCAAGAATATGAAAGAAAAAGAATGCCAGATATCATAACATCAGCAATGACATTTGATGCAATTAATCGTTTGTATTCAAATAATATTAGGGTAATTGAACCCTTAAAAGATTTTGCAATTAATTTTGTGAGTAAAGTTCCAAAATTAAAAAATAATTTTGTTGAAGAAGGCGCGGGAACAAAAAAACCTGACTCAAAATTGATACAAGGAATACCATTAAGCTAGGTATAGAGTTAAAATTTTCTTGAGACTCCAACATTAAGAGCATTAGTAATTAAATTAACTGCTAAATCACCAACGTTATTATCAAGATCAACATCATGCATGCTATATGTAAATTGATATTCGCCATAAATGTCGTATTTTTTACTGATAGGGTAGGATATTCCACCACCAACTCTTGCTGCTGCTCCAGTTAATTGATAACCATATGTTTTTTTATTATTTACTGTTATATCTACATGTGGGACGGCAAATCCGATACCAGCCGTAATGAATGGGCTGTAAGATTCTTGTTTCCAACGCCTATGATAGTTTGCAGTAATTAGATTCAAACCGTCAGTGAATTCTAATCTTGTAAATCCAGTTGGCATTTCATTTGTAGGTGCGTATGCTTTTGCGTGTGTAAATTCAATGCCAAACCCTCCATCATTTATCCAGTTAATATATCTAAAACCATAATATGGGGGTGTTGTAAAACTCTTACCTTTCCAACCTATGGTTTCATCGACAGAGGAGCCATCTGCTGTCCCAGTTATTGTTGCGTGAGGTAAAGTTTGAATACCCGAATATAAACTGATTTCATTTTCAGCGTGAGAATATGAATTAAATAGCAACAATAAGCCAAGAATTAAATAGATTTTATTTTTCATTTTTTGCTAATTTTCTTGCTTCATTTTCTAGCATAATAGGGATGCCATTGCGGATAGGGTATGCTAATCTTGCTTTTTTTGCAATTAATTCATTTTTTTTCTCATTATATATGAGTTGTTCTTTAGTTACAGGACAGATCAAAATATCAAGCAACTTCTTATCAAATATTTGTTACTCATTTTATTGCATAAAATTATTATTTTTATTGCGATTGGCTATTGATAGTTCACTCAGGGCAATTAGAATTTCTGACCTATTTTCTATATTGGAAGCTTCAAGCAAAGCTTGTTTTTCTTTTGCACTAAAAGGACTTAGCATTGCAAATGCATTAATTAAGATTTCTGTATCAGTATCTGTAATAACAGACCAATCAGTAGTGAGGTCATTAACATTTAAGTAATCTGATATAACATTTAGAAGTTTATTCCTATCGATAGAGTTCGAGCCTTCTTCGAGATTAAGATCCTCTATAAAATCGTGATAATCTACTTTCATTTTTCTATATAATTTTTCTGAGAAAACTTCTTCAATTATTTTAAATCTACAAATCCCCGTTAGTTTAACAATAAACGTTCCATCTTCATTTTCGACATATGTTGATATTTTTCCTATACATCCAACATTTTCTGTTTCTGATTTCTTCTTTTTATCAATTGAGGGTTGTACGATCCCAATATATTTATCACTCTTTATTGCATCCTCAATCATTTCGAGGTAGCGTGGTTCAAAAATATTTAATGGCAAGATTGCTTTTGGCAATAATACACATTTATTGAGAGGAAATATTGGTATTATTTCTGGTAAATTTTCGATATTGATTGTTTGGTTCATATTATTACCTATGAAAATAATATTGAAGAGAGACTTTTTCTCTTATCTATTGATACTGGATCAGTAAAGCCCCATACTTCGAAAAATTTTAAAAGTTGATTTTGAGCAGCTTTTTCGTTCCATTCTCTATTCAATTTTATAGACTCAATTAGTAAATCTGCTGCCTCAACCTTATTTCCTATTGAGTTGTAATAAAGTGAAAGATTAAGTCGTGCTTGATGATCATTTGGATTGTCTTCAACTTTTCTAATTAATTCATCAATTTTTCCATCATCATCCGGAACACTTTGTGCAAGATCGATGGATGATTTTATTTGTTTTATTTTTTCATTTTGAAGTAACTTTTCTGGCACACTAGAAATAAATTTTTTTGCGTTATCTATATCGTTCATTTTTAAATAGCAATCTGCAATCTCATATATTAGATCAATATTTTCTTGATCCTCTTGGATCATTTCTCCAAGTAGTGCCAACGCATCTTGATAATTTTCTGAATTTTTTAGTTTAATTATCTGTTCAAGTTTATCAGAATTTGGATCTGTTAATGGACCAACATTTTTTTCAAAAAACTTTCTTAATTCAGCTTCTGTAATATTACCCATAAAACCATCAACTGGTTTTTGGTCTTTGAATGCAAAAACTGCTGGAATAGATTGAACTCCCATTTGGGCTGCAATTGCTTGGTTTTCATCCACATTGAGCTTGCATAAAATGACAGATCCGGCGTATTCAGTTACCAGTTTTTCTAATGTTGGAGTTAGTTGTTTGCAGGGGCCACACCAAGGTGCCCAGAAATCAACAACCACAAGAACATCTTTTGATGCATTTATAACATCTTCAGTAAAGCTTGCTGTTGATATATCTTTTATTAATTGTTTTGAATTATCCATTTTTACTATTTTTTATTTGTGGTAATACACTTTTCATATATGTAGTTTTATCATAAAATCAATCAGATTTAATGAATTATTTGCTAGTAAATTTATTTAATTACATATATAAATTTAGAAGTTAATTTTGCGGGCGTAGCTCAGTGGTAGAGCACAACCTTGCCAAGGTTGGGGTCGTGAGTTCGAATCTCATCGCCCGCTCCATTGACTAAACTTCATTTCCAATACCAAATTATTGCTGAGGTTTATTATATGTCAAAAAAAAGCCTTCTAATAAAAAATGGTACTGTTGCACATTCAGACAAATTAGAAGAAGTTGACATATTAGTTCTAGGAGAAACCATAGCGCAAATAGAACAAAATATTTCATTCGATGCTGATAGAGTAATTGACGCATCCAATATGCTTGTTCTCCCAGGCGGTGTTGATAGCCATTGTCATATAGAACAAAGATCAGCTTCAGGTTTAATTAATTCAGATACCTTTTACACAGGAACTCATGCAGCGGCTTTAGGTGGCAATACATCAGTAATTCCTTTTGCAGCTCAATATGATGGTGACTCTCTAATCAAGGTTGTTGAAGACTATCACAAGCTAGCTAGTAAGGGTGCTCTTATTGACTACTCAATGCATATGATTATTGCCGGTCCATCAGAAACTGTTATTTATGAGGAATTACCCAAACTGATAAAAGAGGGGCATAGTTCCATCAAAATTTTTATGACCTACGATAGATTACGAATTGATGATGAGAGTATTTTAAAGATACTCATTCAAGCTAAAGAGAGTGGGGCAATGGTTTCTGTACATGCAGAAAACCATGAAATGATTACAAATAAAGTTGCAGAATTACTTAACTCAGAATGTTTCCATCCAAAATATCATACCGATAGTCATCCAGTAGATGGTGAGGTGGATGCATTTAAAAGAATAATCAATATGTCTGAAATGACCAAACAACCTATTATGATATTTCATGTGTCATCTGCAAAAGGTTTAGATGTTATCAGAGATGCTAAAAAGAGGGGTGTACATTTTTTTGCAGAGACCTGTACACAATATTTAACATTAAATTCAAAATTACTCGATCAAGAGATTATTACCGATGGTGCAAAATGGATTTGTAGCCCACCAATACGTGATGAGGATGACTCGGTTGCTTTATGGGAAGGGTTAGAAGAAAATATTTTGGACTGCGTCACATCCGATCATGCGCCATATAGTTTTGATAGCAAAGGTAAATTTTTTAAAGGAATTAATCCAAATTTCAAAGAGATTCCAAATGGAATGCCTGGTTTACACTGGAGGTTGCCAGTTATTTTGGATCGTATCTTACAAAACAAATCAAAACTCAGCATTCTTGATTTTGTGAGAATTACATCCACTACACCCGCTAAAATATATGGGTTATTCCCTAAAAAAGGACAAATTAATATTGGTTCTGATGCAGATATTGTTATTTGGGATACGAATAAAGATATGCAACTATCCGATAGTATGGTTGTTGATGGATCAAAATACAATCCTTATAAAGATTTCAGAGTAACTTGTTGGCCAAAAGAAGTTATTTTAAGAGGAAACACAATAGTTGAAGACAATGACCTTAAAGCAGATCAGGGAACTGGGAAGTTTATACCAACATCTTTGAGTGAGTATATTTAAATTTAATGTTTAAAATGGCGAATGCCTGTGAAAACCATTGATACTTTTGCTTTATTGGCTGTCTCTATTACTTCTTCATCTCTAATGGAACCACCCGGTTGGATAACAGACTTAACACCAAATTCTATTGCAGCATCTAATCCATCTGAGAATGGGAAAAAAGCATCTGATGCAATGACACAGCCATCTCTAAATTTATCATCATGAATGTTTTCATGAAACTTTTGGATTGCTATTTTTGAGGAGTCAACCCTGCTAGTTTGTCCTGCTCCAATCCCTATTGTTTGCATATTCTTTACGTAAACAATTGCATTTGATTTTACATGTTTAACGATTTTGAATGCAAAAATTAAATCATTTAACTCACTCTCACTTGGTTGGGAATTTGTAACGATTTTTAATTGTTCCTTGTCTACAATGTGGCTATCCCTATCTTGAATTAGATATCCTCCATACACTGACTTTATAACTTTAGAGTCTAGGTCATTATCGGAAATATTATTATATTTTATAATCCTCAAATTTTTCTTCTTATTGAAAATTTCTATCGATTTTTCTGTAAAGTCTGGAGCAATAACTACCTCAGAAAAAATCTTTGTGATCTCGGTAGCAGTTTCTTCATCTATGGTTGAATTTGATATTAATATACCCCCAAATGCACTTGTTGGATCACAAGAGAGTGCTGATAAATATGCATCATGTATTGTATCTTTTTGTGCTACACCACAAGGATTTGCATGTTTGATAATAGCAAAAGTTGGTTTATCTTGAATAAAATCATTGATCAACTGCATTGCAGCATCAATATCGTTTATGTTGTTATAAGAGAGTTCTTTTCCTTGCAACTGCTCAATTGAGCCAAAACCATTTTTTCCTGTAATCTTTAAAGATGCTGATTGATGAGGGTTTTCACCATATCTAAGTAATTTTTCAGATGAATTTTTATTGTTTGGATTATCTAAATTTGTATCTTTAAAGCGTGTTTGAAACCAATTAAATATAATACTATCATAGGATGAAGTTAGAGCAAAAGCTTCTGAGGCAAGTCTCATTCTCTCTTCCAAATCTAACCCACCATGTGTTTTTATTTGTGATATTATTTTAGCGTACATTTCAGGATTTATTACCACAGACACCCGGTCATAATTTTTTGCAGATGCTCTAATCATTGAAGGTCCACCAATATCAATATTCTCAACGATTTCTTCTATATTATTGTTGGATTCCATGGCTTTTTGGAAAGGGTATAAATTTACAACAACTAGGTCGATCTCTGTTATATTATGATTTTTTATGGCTTTAGAATCCTGATCATTGTCCAATCTAGATAATATCCCACCATAGATATTTGGATGAAGTGTTTTAACCCTTCCTCCCAAAATCTCTGGAAATTTTGTAATATCCTCAATATTAACGACTGGAACTTTGTTTTCTAGAAGTAGTTTTGAGGTTCCACCTGTAGAAATAATTTCTATACCCAAACTGTGCAATTGCGATGCAAATTCAACAATATTAGTTTTATCAAAAACACTAATTAGTGCACGCTTAATCCTGATAATATTTTTTGCCATATTTATATTGGAAGACTAATTTTTTATTAAATTAACAAGCAAGATCAATTTTGTTTTTCAAGCATCTCAATTAATTCATCCAAATTAGGAACGTCTGTATAGTCTTCACTCAGACCACCCGCCCCTGATTTATTTTTGCATGCAAAGAATGTACATTCATCATCGAGAAGTCTGATACCATGGACTGTATTTCTTGGAATAAAAATTAAATCACCCGGGCCAGCAGTTGTTGTCTCATCTCCAAGTAAAACAGCTAGTTTCCCAGATAAAATATATATCCATTGTTCATCATTGGGATGATAATGTGGCGGAGGAACTTCTCCTTCTCTATATGTGACAATCCCTACTTTGAGAAGATCTCCTGCATATTGAATCATTTTTATATGAGGTCTTGCTACGTCTGGTGTCGCTTGCATCTCATTTTTTCTATAAATTGGCATGGGCCATTCCTCCAAATATTACAAAGTATTCAAGTTGATATTATTATGTTTTTTGTAGGATGGAAATAAAGAAACCATCATTTCCACCATCGGCTATAGTATTTGGTATAATACGCACATAGCCTTCTGGTTTAATATATTTTTTAACAATTGATATTTTTTCTTTATCAATTTCTTTAATTTTTACATCAGCTCTTTCACTGAGTATTTTTTTAATTTGATCCTCTCCTTCTTCTTTCTCCATAGAGCATGTGCAATAAACTAAAATTCCACCTTTTTTGATTATATCTAAACCATTTTTGAGCAGTTTTTCTTGGATCGATACAAAGTAATCTAAATTAAAGTCTTTTCTTCTTAGTATATCTGGATTTCTTCTTATTACACCAGTTGAACTACATGGGGCATCAATAAGGACACCATCATAAGGTTTTTTTGGTGACCAAACTGATGCATCAGCATGAATTATCTCTGCTTTGTATTTTAATCTTCTCAAATTTTGTTCGAGTACTTTTATTCTTTCCTTACTTGAGTCAATTGCTGTTACTATAGCGCCAGCTTGAATTAGATTTGCAGTTTTTCCACCAGGCGCAGCACAAAAATCAACAAAATTCATACCTTTGATTTCATTTTCAATTAGTTTAACTGGGATTGAAGCCGATACATCTTGAACCCACCACTTGCCATCTGAATAGTATTTTATATCTGGAATAAAACCATAATCAAAAAGCCTTATTGTTCCTGTATTTAATGTTACGCCATTTATTTCTGAGACTAATTTTGACTCTGGTTGTTTTACAGTAATATCTAAAGGTGGAGGTGTAAGTAATGATTGAGCGGTAGATAATATTTCACTCGGATTATATTGCTCATGCCATCTGCTCCTTAACCAATCAGGCAAAAGAAAATTGGCATCAAATTCTTTTAAATTAATATCTTCTATTTCACGGCTTATTTTTCTCAGAACAGCATTTACAAGCCCTTGTAATTTGTATGATTTTCTATCTCTTTTGGTTAAATTAATCGCAATATTTACAACCGCATACGGTGGAGAGCTGATTACAATAATCTGAGTAATTGAAATAAGTAAGATAATATGAATACGAGGGGAGTGTTCCTCGATAGAATTAGATAAGTATTTATCTAGAATTTTTTCAATAAACCCCCAATATCGTAATGTAGTCATAATTATATTTTTTGAGAAAGCGAGATCTTCTTTGGGGAGTGACTTATATTTATCTTTTGAGAGATAGAAATCAAAACTTTGATCAGTATTGATGTTTTTTTGAGTGATATTCATCAAAACATCAACTGCTAGTTCTCGAGCTTTGTAGCCAAGATAGTCTTTTTTTTTCAGATCATTGGGCATATTATATTTAATTTTTTTTTTAGATTATTATATCTAAGATATAATCATAGCAATAAAGCTAAAAATATGAATAAAGAAAAAAGAAATGATCTTCCTCCCGCTGCATTGAGAGCATTAGCAGAAGCAGAAGAGAGAAGAAAAAAAAATGAACAAGAAAAAAAAGAGATGCCTAAAGAAGTAGATGGACCGGAAGGACCTGAGCCAACACGATATGGTGACTGGGAAAGAAAAGGTATCACTTCAGATTTCTAATTATTTATTTTTCCTGTTTTTAATTAAATCATCCACTACTGCTGGTTCAGCTAATGTTGACGTGTCGCCGAGCTGAGCAAAATCATTTTCAGCAATCTTTCGCAAAATTCTACGCATAATTTTTCCGGATCTAGTCTTTGGTAATCCTGGAGTAATTTGAATATGATCAGGTGTAGCAATTGGGCCAATTATTTCCCTAACGGTTTGTATTAGTTCTTTTGTAATTTCGGCATCATCAAATTCTATACCTGCTTTTAATGTAACGAATGCATATATACCTTGTCCCTTTACATCATGTGGAAAACCAACTACTGCAGACTCAGAAACTTTTTTGTTTGAAACTAGTGCTGACTCAACTTCAGCTGTTCCAAGCCTATGACCTGATACGTTTATTACGTCATCAACTCTGCCTGTTATCCAGTAGTAACCATCATTATCCCTTCGACATCCATCGCCCGTGAAGTACATTTCTTTGTATGTTGAGAAGTATGTTTGCTCAAAACGATCATGATCACCATAAACAGTGCGCATTTGTCCAGGCCAAGAGTCGCAAATAACGAGATTGCCAGAACACTCACCATCAAGTATTTTTCCATCTGGGTCAACAATGGCAGGTTTAATTCCAAAAAAAGGTAATGTTGCAGAGCCGGGCTTTTGATTAATTGCGCCTGGAAGAGGTGTAATCATTATTCCTCCAGTTTCTGTTTGCCACCAAGTGTCAACAATAGGTGATTTTGCTTCACCAACGATATTATAATACCAATTCCAAGCTTCTGGGTTTATAGGCTCACCCACTGTACCTAATAGTTTTAAACTGGATCTTTTTGTAGATTTTACATAGTCATCTCCAGCTCCCATCAGGGCTCTTATAGCTGTTGGAGCAGTATAAAATATATTTACATTATACTTATCAATTATTTCCCAACATCTTGATGGGCTTGGATAATTTGGTAGCCCCTCATACATAACAATTGTGGCAGCATTTGATAAAGGTCCATAAACAATATAACTGTGTCCTGTTATCCAGCCAACATCTGCCGCACACCAGTAAATATCATCTGGTTTATAATCAAAGACGTATTGATGTGTCATTGAAGCATAAACTAAATATCCACCTGAAGTATGAAGAACACCTTTTGGTTTACCTGTTGAGCCAGATGTATACAAAATAAAGAGAGGATCTTCAGCACTCATTTCTTCCGGAACAGACTCATTGCTAACTGATTTAGCTTCTTCATGATACCAATGATCAATGTTATCATTCCAATCTATTGGATTTCCTGTTCTTTGAATAACAAGACTATGTTTAACATCCGTCCCTAATCTTTTTGCAATAGCTATGGCATTATCAACATTTTCTTTGAGAGGAATTATTTTTCCACCCCTTAACCCTTCATCTGCAGTAATGATTATTTCAGATTTACAATCGTCAATTCTTCCAGCAAGAGCTTCAGGGGAGAAACCGCCAAAAACAACCGAATGTATTGCTCCAATCCTTGCACAGGCCAACATCGCAAATGTTGCCTCGGGAATCATTGGCATATAAATAGTTACTCTATCACCTTTTTTAGTTCCTAGGTTCTTCAGTACATTAGCAAATTTACAAACTTCTTTATAAAGCTGCGCGTAGGTGAAGGTTTTTGTTTCTTTCCCATCATCACTTTCCCAAATTATAGCTGTTTTATTTGCATTTTTACTGAGATGCCTATCAACACAATTTGCTGACACATTTAAGGTTCCATCCTCAAACCACCGAATATTGATATTGCCTTTCTTGTATGAGGTATTTTTAATAATGGTATATGGTTTTATCCAATCAATTCTCTTCCCATTCTCTGCCCAGAATTTTTCAGGAGAGCTTATACTTTCTTGATATAACTGATTATATTTTTCATTATTTACATAGGCTTTGTTTGCCCAATCTGAATTTACTTTATTTCCAAAAAAATCACTCATTTCATTCTCTTTTTATGTTTAAGTTTAAATTTAATATGGAGATCCTATTTTACAGATGATATCCCATTCATGTTTTGTGACAGGTTGAACAGAAAGCCTAGAATTTTTTACTAATATCATATCTGATAATTCTGGCATGCTTTTAATCAAATCTAAGTTAACAGTATTTTTGAAGCTTTTGTGATATGCAAGGTCAACACATCTCCAAGTTTGATCTTCAATTGTGGTATCCTGATGAGACTCAGCTATAACTCGCACAATCCCTACAATATTTCTTTCTTTAACGGAATGATAAAAAAACCCCAAATCTCCAATTTTCATAGCATCCATATTATTGCGAGCTTGGTAATTTCTTACTCCATCCCATTGTGTGCCTTTATCACCTGCTTTAATTTGGTCATCCCAAGACCAAGTACTCGGTTCAGATTTAAAGAGCCAGTAAGCCATTAGTTTATTTCTTTCTAAATTTCTTCTTTCAGAGGCCTATTCATTAAAAGCCCAATTGCTTCATCAACATTATATTTATTGTACAGTATATTGTATATTGCTTCAATGAGGGGCAAATTGATATTTTTACTCTTTGCAATGTTGTAGACAGCTTTTGCCGTATGGTAGCCTTCAGTAAGATAATCTATTTTAATATCAACGCTACCATTTTTTCCAATATCATAGCCTAATTGAGTATTTCTTGATTTTAAGTTGGATGCAGTTAGAACTAAATCACCGAGACCAGATAATCCAATAAAGGTATCTTTTTTTGCGCCTAAGCATTCCCCAAACATGATAATTTCATTCATCCCTCGGCTTATTAAAGAAGCAACAGATCCATCCCCCAAATTCTTTCCCATCGCTATACCAGTAGATATAGCAATTATATTTTTTAGAGCTCCACCAATTTGAGTTCCAATAATATCTTCACTAAAATAAGGACGAAAATAATTATTTGCCAATAATTCTCCAACATCTAACAGAACCTCTTTTTTTTCACATGCAAGAGTTAGAGCAGTTGGTTTGCCATTTGCTATATCAATGGCAAAACCTGGTCCAGATAAAACCATTGGTATCCAATTTGGCAGATTAATTTTACTTATTTCATGTAAAAGAAGATTTTTCCTAGTATCAATCCCCTTTGATGCGATTATGAATGGGATTTTCTTATCTTTGTTTTTTTGTATGCGTCCTGAAATATTATCAAATTCTTGAGTTGGTGAGGCATATATCAATATATCTGAGGACGTAACATCATCTAAATCAGATGAAAAATGAATACTATCGTCAATTAGTATGTCCCTAAGCGAATTTGAAGTTCTTGTTTTTTCAAGATCACTAGCTTTTTGGGGATTGTGATGCCAGAGCTTAATATTGTGACCATTTTTTTGTAAATTAATTGCAAGAGCAATACCCCAAGCACCTGCTCCAATTATTCCAAAATTAATCATGCTTTTACACCAGCCCCTCTAACTTTTTGGCCTTCCACATCAAGAGGCCATCTTGTTCTTACTGAGACATCATTTGTTTCTAATAACACCGGCATTGGATCTTTCGATTCCCGCCCATGCAATCATTGCTGCATTATCTGAGCATAGTTCTTTTGGTGCAACAAAAACATTAAATTCTTTTTCATCACTCAATTCTTTTATTGATGAGAAGATCTTTTTATTAGCAGCAACCCCACCAGCTATAACCACATTTAGATCGACATTTCTAAATTCATCCCGAAAACAGCAAATAGCTCTTTCCAATTTATCTTTCAAAACATCAATTATAGAGTCTTGAAATTCAGCACAAATATTGCAGGCTGTTTCTTTTGAGATTGGTATAGATTTTTCAATTTCTCTTCTTACTGCTGTTTTTAATCCAGAAAATGAAAAATTTAGTTCTTGAGAGTTAATTAAAGGCCTTGGAAATGTGAAATTATAATCTGTTTTGTTATTTGCCATAGACTCTACTATTGGACCACCGGGATATCCAAGGTTCAGAGATTTTGCCACTTTATCGTATGCCTCTCCAAGAGCATCATCAATTGTTGTTCCAAGTCTTGTGTATTCCCCAACATTTCTTACAATTAAAATTTGCGTATGACCACCCGTCACTAATAATAAAAGATAGGGAAATTCTATCTTTTGAACCATTCGAATTGTTAGTGCATGTCCTTCAAGATGATTAATTCCTAATAAGGGTTTTTTCGTAACACTTGAAATAGCTTTAGCGATTGTTACACCGACCAATAATCCCCCTTTTAACCCAGGACCAGCAGTTACAGCAATTGAGTCCAAATTGTTGAAATCACAATCTGCTTCATTCATCGCTCTTAGAATAACTTCATCAATATATTGTATGTGAGATCTCGCAGCAATTTCTGGAACAACTCCACCATAGTCCGTATGTTCTGAAATTTGGGAGTGAACAATGTTTGATAATATTTCACATCTATTTATGCTATTAAGTTTTACAACTGCAGCAGATGTCTCATCACAACTAGTTTCTATACCAAGAACAATCATCTTTTTGTTTGCTATTAAATTGGATATGTTTTAAAAAATTTATCTGAAGGATAATACCATCAAAGAAACCATTTATATATTAATTTATCAATTTTGATTTAATGTCAGATTTAAAATCCAAAAAAATCCTAAGGATTGGGACCAGGGGAACAAACCTTGCTGTTAAGCAGGCAGAAATTTTAGCAAATAGTATTGTAACTAAAAAAATATGCTCTGCAAATGACATCGAAATAATTAAAATTAAATCATCAGGAGATCTCGTAGGGTCGTCAATAGGTCCATATGATGGCAAAGGATTATTTACAAAAGAAATAGACCAAGCATTACTTGATGATAAAATTGATATTGCTGCGCATTCTACAAAAGATATTGAGAGTATAATTAATGATGGTTTAGATTTATTTGGTGTTCTTGAAAGAGAAGATCCCAGAGATGCATTAATAACAACTAACAGTATAACAAGTATTGAAAATCTTCCTGATAATTGTCTTGTTGGTACCTCATCTCCCCGTCGTGGGGCAATTATAAAATCCATTAGAGAAGATATAGATGTGATAGAGTTTAGAGGAAACTTTGAAACTCGAATTAGAAAATTAATTGATAAAGAAGTTGATGCAACTTTTTTAGCTATGGCAGGAATAAATAGATTATCTTTTAGAGATTGTCATATCCTACCAATTGACACAGATACAATGATTCCAGCTGCAGGACAAGGCGCTATCGGACTTGTGGCAAAGATAGGTGATCAAAGGGTAATAGATATTATTCAAAAACTAAATCACAGTGAATCCTTTACTTGCATAGTTGCGGAAAGATTAGTTTTAGAAAAATTTGGTGGTTCTTGTTTTCAACCAATAGCAATATATTCTCATTATACTGGGATAAATGAAATATCAATAACCGCAATGATATCAAATACGGATGGTAGTAAAACTTTCAAAATCAAAGAGGTGGCATCAGAAGAGACAATATTTGATATAGCTAGCGATATTGGGCAAAAATTGTTAAAATATTACCAAGAAGAATTATCAAAAGCCACAATTTAGTCCAATGAAATTTGTACTTACCAGACCGATAGAAGACTCTAAAAGGATTAAGCAGAGTCTTGAAAATCAGGGTTATGAGGTTATCGTTAACCCGTTACTAGAAATAAAATATAAAACAAACATATTTAATCCTGATGAATATGAGGTTTTAATATTTACAAGTCGTCATTCTATCCGTTATCTTGAAGAAAAAAACATATTTCCAAAGAATAAAATTATCTGCGCTTGTGGTAAGTCAACCTTTTTGGAAGCAAAAAAATTTGGTACAGAAAACACCTATATCCTCTATAGTAATGTTTCAGAATTAGAAGAAAACTTTGCTAATATTAATGGTATAAAAGAAAAAAAAGTTCTTTATCTGCGGGGTAGAGAGATTACATCTGACATTACTTCAATTTTCAGAGATAATGGGATTAACATTGATGACGAAATTGTTTATGAAGCAAATGCGATTAATGAATTTAACAATGAACTAATAAATGAATTAGATGGTGGTCAGAATCTAGCAATTTTGTTTTACTCTATCAGAACTGCTCAGGTATATCTTCAATCAATGGAGAAATATAATTTAAGTAATAAAACGTCAATAATTATAGCTTATTGTATATCTAAGAATGTTGCCGACTTTTTGACGAAGTTTGGAATAGAAACAAAGTATGCACAAGATACTTCAGATGATGCAATATTACAATTGATCACTAATGAACATTAAAAGTTATGAATACAAGTTCTAATAGTCGAAAAAAACAAATTAAACCAAAAGTTACTATAGATCATGATAATCATGGAAAAGAACCAAAACCTAAATTTGGATTTATGAAACGATTTCTAAGTAGATTAAACTCAAGGATCTTAATATATTTAATTACTCTTGGTGCATTTGTATATTTAGTTTATTTTCTAATTCCATTTTTTAATGGAACATCAAATATTAAATTAATTGATGGAAAAATATTAAATGAGCAAGAAGCTAAAATTACAGAAATAGAGTCACAGATTAACAATAATAACCAACTATTATTAGCTTTACAGGGCAAGGATGACGCTATCATAGATCTAGAAAGAAAGATTATAGAATTAAATAATATACTAAATACAATTTCAGAAAAAAATATTGAAATTACAGAGCAGAATAATCAGCTAATTTCAATGATGAATGAGACAAAAAATCTTGGGAATGATCAATCCCCAAATCTAATTAATAATGAAGAAATGTCATTAACAGATACTACGCCTGTCGATGATGAAACATTAATGCCAATGGATGACTCATTAATAAGTTTAGATAAAAATATAGCGATGGATTTTGTTCAAGATGCACCAACTTCCATAGAAGTATCTATTAGTGAGAATAATAAGAATATAGTAGAGTTGGTCATAAGAAGAATCGAAGAAAATATAAATCTAAAGATTGAGTTTCAAGACGAAATAGATATATTGCAAAACCTTGGATTAGATGATTTGACAGCTAATAAACTTATCAAATTATCTTATGAGACAGTTCCATCCCAAGAAGATTTAATCAATGAATTTGATAGAATACTTGAAAGTCAGGTTAGTCTTTATGAAGGGGATAATGGGTTCAAATCTAGAGTATTTAATTATATATCTGGAGAAATTTCTATTACTAAAAAAAGTTATATTCAAAATCCCAATAAAATTGATGAAATAAAAGCTAATATTTATAATGACGATCTCTTAGATGTATTAATTTCAATTGATCAAATAGATTTAGAAAGCGATAAATCAACATTAATTGATATGATTAAAGTCAGGAAAATATATAAAGATAATATGCAAGAATTAAGAGATAAATTTGAAATAAATTAGTACATGAAACAAGGCTTCAATAATGATTAAAATATTTTTCTTATTAGCATCCTTAATAGGATTGATATACATATTTAGCTGGTTAAATACTTACACTGGCTCTGTCTTGTTCTTGTTGGGTGATTACGAGGTAACCGTATCACCATTATTTTTTACAGTTATAATTTTATCTATAATAGTTTTATCAATCTTATCATGGTTGGTATTTTCCTATGTAATTAGTCTTCCCAAAAAAATTCATCAACTAAAAGAAGCAAAGATCAGAGAGAGATTACAAAATGCTATATCTAACGGATTAATTTATGCCGCGGCAGGAAATGCAAATGCTGCAGACTTAGAAATAAAAAAGATTGATAAGCTTGCCAAAAATAAAGATGAAAATAATGAAATAATGACTCTTTTACTTAAGGCTCAAAATGCTAGTTTAAAAAAAGATAATAAGGAATTGAATAAGATATTCCAATCTATGAAAGCGATAGAAAATACTAAAATGTTAAGTTATCGTGGATTATATACCATTTCCAAAAATGCAGAGGATCCAACAAAATCTATTGAACTTTTAAAAGAAGCCGAAACTTACAATGCTAATGAACCTTGGTTAATGGATGAGTTGTTTAAATGTTATTTAATGACACAAAACTGGAAGTCAGCATCTGATGTTTTAGAAAAGAAACTAAATAATAAGTTAATTACAAAAAAGGAGTTTAATACATTCAATTCCATAGTACTCACAGCACACGCATTATCTGTAGAGGAAGTGAATCAAAATGATGCATTAAACAGCGCACTTGAAGCAATAAAGTTAGAGAAATCACAAATAATATCAGCTTTAATATGTGCAAAGATTTTATCAGAACAAGGTGATAAAACCAAAGCAGAAAAGATTATATTGGATACATGGAAAATAGCTCAGCATGAGGATTTAGCCTATTTATACAGCTATTTGCAGTCAGGAATATCTCCAAAACAAAGAATTGAAAGAATTGAGGCCCTAATTAAAAAGACTAAAGTGTCAGGTATAGAAGGTGCAGTTGCATTAAGTAGGGCTTTTTTGGATGATCAAAATTTTGATAAAGCAAGAGAGATAATTGAGCCTCATGTTAATGAAGATTCTAGCAAAAGGATTTTTGAATTATTAGGTGATATCGAAGCAAAAGTATCAAGGGGTGGAGTGAAGTCACGTGATTGGATTAGAAAAGCACTAAATGCAAAAATAGATACTGGTTGGCATGACTCAGATATATCATCATCAGTTTGGATACCTTGTTTGCCAGCAACTGGAGAAATCAAAGTTTTAAAATGGGGTGATTATAAAATTAAATCAATAGATGATAATGCTGCATTCATTGAAAACTTTGACACCAAAAGATTACTTGCGAAAAATATTCAAGAAATCGAGATATCTGATACAAGCGATGAGATAGAGGATATAGAAGAAGTTGAAGTACTATCGGATAATAAGCAAGATAAACCTAAAGATGAAAAAAAAGACACCAAAACCACCAAATCTGACCCAAAAAAAGACGTAAGTGAAGATATGATCTTACCCGATGATCCAGGGGTAACCCAAGAAGTAGACATAAACGAACCATAATTCAACTTGATTTACTATTAAAATAATTAGCTTTATTATTTACAATTAGTGCCGTATTAACTCAGTTGGTAGAGTGCCTCATTCGTAATGAGGAAGTCACAAGTTCAAGTCTTGTATACGGCACCATATTATTCAGAAGAAATTTCTTGTATTGTATTACAATGGCTGCAAACACTTGATCGTTTATCCATATATTTACCGCATGATTCACACCTCTTTTTGCTCCAAGAAATATACCAGGCGAAAGCAGCGCCAATAATTAAAACAATCAATATTAGTCCGCTTGCAAAAATAAATGAGATTATTAGAAAAATGATTAGAAGAGAAATTTTAATCAATGTGATTATTTGCTGCATATTGAAATACTCGTATGAATTATAAATATTCGACCAATATAGAAATGTGTCAAAAATTAATAGTAGCCTCAATTTACATACTAGTAAAACTATAGTAGTCTTCTATTGTTAATTTTAGTTAAATGTTATTATGATCACCAAGTCTACAATGCTTTAATTTAATAAGAGTTGAGACAGCAATGGTGTGACGTCTGATCTTAAAAAAAGGGAGAACTATGAAATATAACTTATTAGGAAATTCTGGTTTAAAAGTATCTAACCTTGCTATTGGTACTATGAACTATGGAAAAGGTGATCCTGCACAGCCACTTTTTTCATTGGGTGTAAAAGAGGCAAAAAGAAATATCGATCTTTGTATAGATGAAGGGATCAATTTTATTGATACATCTGATGGTTATGCAAAAGGTACGTCAGAGGAAATTCTCGGTGAAGCAATAAAGGGAAAACGTGAAAACCTTATCATTGCATCAAAAGTATGGAATCCTATGGGTGATGGACCAAATGATCTAGGGCTATCTAGGTACCACATTATATCTGCTTGTGAAGCAAGTTTAAAGAGACTGCAAACTGATAGAATTGATGTTTATCTTGCTCATAAATGGGATGGTATGACACCCATAGAGGAGATTGCTGAGGCATTCGATAATTTAGTTAGAACAGGAAAAGTAAGATACATTGGATGTTCAAATTTTTCTGGTTGGCATTTAATGAAAGCTCTTGCTGCAGCTGACAGAGCGAATAGGCAAAGATTTATTGTTCAACAAATTCATTATTCTCTTCAGGCAAGAGAGGCAGAAAATGAACTAATACCAATTGGTATATCCGAAAAGATAGGAACAATGGTATGGAGCCCACTCGCAGGAGGACTTCTAACTGGTAAGTTTAGAAGAGGTGAGTCAGGACCAACTGGGTCTAGACATTTTGAACGAAAATGGAAAAACCCTCCAATATATGATGAAGAAAAACTCTATGATATTATAGATGTCATAGTAGAAATTGCAGAGCAAAGAGAAATTCCGCCATCTCAGGTCTCTTTAGCATGGCTTTTAAGTAGGCCAACAGTTGCTACCTTAATTGTTGGAGGTAGAAATGAAGAACAATTTAAACAAAATATTCCAGCATCAGATCTTGAACTGACAGAAGAAGAATTAAATAAATTAAATGAGGTTAGTCGACCAAATTTATTGTATCCATATTGGCATCAGCAATTTATGGGTAAAGAGAGATTTTCTGAAGCAGATCTAGGACTGCATAAGTGGCATTCTGGATATTAACCACAGACATTCATATCAGATCTTCTATGAGAAATTAATCTCAGAGAAGATCTTGATAAGAAATTAGATTTCACAAGTCATATCTTGGCCGCAACACATAGGTGATTTGACTTTACCATGTCCATTTGGACACTCAGAAATATGTACATTGCTTCCATCAGGTTTTGTAATAGTGCTATGAACGAGTTCATCATCACATTGACCACAAGTCATTGTTCCAACGCTCATGCCACATTTTTCACATGTATATTTTGCCATTTTTAGCTCCCTAAAATTAATTTAATAATAAATCAAAAAAATCATTAAGCCAAGTTTTAACATGCTTGTCATAAATGAGTCTTCCTTCAAAATGTTTATCTCTTTGTTGGGCTCCATTCATAACAAGTCTATGTTCAGCCTTAACCAACCATCTATTAATCATTGCTAGTGTTAATTCACTATGAAACTGAATACCAAATGCTTTTTCGCCATATTGAAATGCTTGAGGATCTTCGTCAAGACCAACAGCGAGTATTTTTGCTTCTTGTGGTGGTCTCATCCATTCACGATGCCACTGATGAACAAACGGTGGCCAATTTAATAATTTTTTACCATATTCTGTTGGTTTAATTGGATAATAGCCAATTTCAACATTATCTTTTGTTGTTATAGTACCTCCAATGGAGCATGAGAGAAGTTGCGCCCCAAGGCAAATCCCAAGGAAGGGCTTATTTTCTTTTAAGGGGACTTGGATCCATTCTTTCTCATATTTAATGAAGTCATCTTCATCATTTGCGCTCATGGGTCCACCAAACATTACTGCTCCAGCATATCCATCTTCTAAACTATCTGGAAGTACATCACCCAGAGCTGGTCTTTTTGTTATTAATTTATAACCTCTTTTCTCAAGGAGCATGCCAACTCTACCTGGAGTAGATGTTTCTTGATGTAGTATAATGAGTATCTTATTATCCATTAAGCGTACTTAAAAAATCTTTCTTTATTTGAACCCTCTCTCGGGTTGAAATCCCTATTAATTCTGCAACTCTCCATACCAGATTATTTTCATAAGGATCAAAATTGTCATCTGTAACAATTATTTGCCACATCATTTCAATAATTTTTTTTCTCTCACTTAATTCTAGTGATTTTTTTATAGTATTTGTATAAGCGTATAAGTCTGTTGCAGATTTTTCTTCGCTAATACCTAATTCTAAAAGATTTTTTGAGTCTTCATCATTTAAGGAAAAATATTTAGTAAGTAACTCAAGTATTTTTTGTTCTTCTAGAATATGAAACTCATCATCAATCTTTGCTGTTCGAACAAGGATTTTTGATACAGCTATCTGTAATTCATTAGGTTCAAAAGATACTGTATCTGATTTACTACTTTCTTTTTTAAAAAGATTTTTGATAAAATTCATTTTAAGTCCTTTATTTAAATGAGTTTTTTATGAAGTATAAACATATTATAATTAAAATATATAAACAAAAAAAAATATTGTAAGCTTATGAATAGTAAAAATACAAATGATTTCAAACTTGGAGTATTAGGTTACCCTCTATCTCATACCCTTTCTCCTATGATTCATAATTACTGGTTATCCAATTATGAATTAAATGGCACTTATGAAAAAGTTGAAGTATCACCTAAAAATTTGAGTGATTTTTTTAGTAACAATATTTTGCAATATAGAGGTTTAAATGTCACAATTCCTCATAAGGTAGATGTTTTTAATTACATGGACGAAGTGAGTGATAGTGCAAAAGTTATTGGTGCTATAAATTGTATTACAGTATCTGATAATAAATTGATTGGCTCTAATACTGACGCAGATGGATTTATGCAAGGCCTTGTAAATGCCCATTCCTCAATAAATTTTGAAAATAAAAATGCACTAGTAATTGGTGCTGGAGGTGCTTCAAGAGCGATAATACATGCACTTCAAATGAAGTCTGTCAAAAACATTTCAGTAACAAACAGATCTCATGACAGACTGCAGACATTAAAGCAAATCTTTGATGATAAAATTAGTGTTATAGATTGGGCGTCAACATATAAAGAGATTAAAAACTTCAACCTTATTATAAATTGCACAAGTTTGGGAATGTTGGGAAAAGATGATATCAAATTTGATTTATCATATCAGAAAGAAAAATCTTTAGTTGTAGATTTAGTTTATAATCCGCTCGAAACGGGATTTATTGTTGAAGCTAGAAGAAATCATCATGATTACTTGAATGGGATTCCAATGCTACTCAATCAAGCGGCATTGTCGTGGGTTAGATGGTTGGGTATAAATCCACGGATTACTGACGAATTAATCAGTAATATATCAAATTCCATAAGATAAATTTACATACTTAATCAAGATTTTGATATTTATTTCCAATTTGGTTTTCAATTTTTTGGGCAATTGATAGTAATTTTCTCTCTTTGAATGATGGAGCAATTATTTGCATTCCAATTGGCATGTTATTTTGATCGAGAGCAATAGGAATGGAAATTGCGCAAAGCCCGAGTAGATTGATAGGTGAAGTATTCCTGAGCATTAACCCATTTGCTTCAGAGTATTTCTTTGAGTCAGCTAGATCAGATACAATGGGAGGTGAAATTGGAACAGTTGGTGTGATAATCACATCAAATTCATCAAATTTTGAATTTATTGATAAGGACATTTCTTCGAAGGTATCTTTTCTTTGAAGATATTCTATTGCTGAGAATATATGCATATCCTTGATACGAAATGCCACGTTTGGATCAAGACTATCTTTTAAATGGGACATCTCACCATTTATGAATGATGCAAATTCTGCTGCTGCCAAACCACCTTGTGTAAAAAGGAAATACGCTTCATCAATCTCATTTAAATTTTTTGAACTAGTGCGTGAACTTTTCTTTTCAATCGCAGTTAAGATTTTCTCAAATTCTGATGATATACCATTATCACATTTTTCATTAAACCAATCATATGTTGTAAACTTGAAATCGATTTCGTCATCGATTACTAATTTTTTCTCATTTTTATAATAGAGACTTGATTTATCAAATTCTTCAAATGCATATATTGTATCTTCAACAGTATGGGCAAGAGTTCCGGGTGTATCGAAACTTTTACTAAGTGGAACGATGCCATCAGTCGACCATCTATTTTTCGTTGTTTTAAGCCCTACATTTCCTGTAACTGATGCAGGAATTCTAACGGAGCCAGCTGTATCGGTTCCAAGTGCTAATGCAGCAGTTCCTGTGCAAAGGCTAACTCCAGCTCCCGCGCTAGAACCTCCAGGAACTCTATGATTATTACTGTCCCAAGGATTTATTGGAGTACCCCAATGTGGGTTTATTCCAACACCTCCAAAAGCAAATTCTACAGTATGTGTTTTTCCTGTAATGAGTGAATTATGGTATTGTAATGTATTTAATATGGGACCTTCTTTTTCCCATTTTTCAGGCAATTCCGCTGGTGACCCTGCTCTAGTTTTATAATTTTCGACGCCGTATAAATCCTTCACCGAAGTTGGAATGCCCATCAATGGATGATATTTGCTATCTTTAATTTTGTCTATTTGGCTAGCTTTTTGAAGTATAGTTTTTGAATTAAATTCCACATATGCACTTTTGGCTACTGGATCAGAGTCATAATTTTCAATTACTTCATTAGCTATATCTGTGACCGAAATATTTCCTAGAACTAGGTCCTCATTAATTTCTGTAAATGATTTTTTATGTAAAATATTTTTTTTCATTTCCCTTTAGAACTCTTTTGGATAATATGTATCAATCTTATAACATAATTGAATTTTAGAGGTAAATAAAATGTCACACAGTGTAATTGATACACCTAAATTAGGTGACAGTCCAAACAGATATGGACCAACATCAGCAAGAGACGTTTCTACAAGAAAAATTAAAATGGATTCAATAGTAATTGATACTCATGCGCACGTTCTTATTCCAGAAGCACATGATTATATTAGTCCATTATATAATCTTGGAGATATTCCATTTGTACATAATTCAAGTGCAGAAACACTTGAAATTCAGCAACTTCAAGACAAAGATAGAACAGTTGCATTATCAAGCATTCCAGATCGCTTGGAAGTTCTTGAGGCACAGGGCATCGACAAGCAGGTTATAGCATCTGTTCCAAACCAATGTTACTATATGGCAAGAGGTGAAGACGCAAACAAGGTGTCAAGACTTGTTAATGATGGTATCCAAACTTGGGTTGATGCTCATCCAGATAAATTTGTTGGGCTTGGAACTGTACCTCTACAAGAATTATCGATAGCACTTGATACCCTTGATTATATTAAGAAAGAAACAGATTTAAAAGGTCTGCAAATTCTTACAAACGTAAATGGTATGGAAATATCAGATAGTTCTCTAGATAAGTTTTGGGCTAAGGTTGAAGAGTATGATCTAACTGTGATGCTTCATCCGCTTGGTTTTTCACACGGAGAAAGATTTGGTGGGTACTACTTCACTAATGTGATTGGTAACCCTTTAGATACTACAGTTGCCTTACACTATATTATCTTTAATGGACTTCTAGAAAGATACAAGAACTTAAAAATACTCGGTGTTCATGGTGGAGGTTTCCTTCCAGCCTACTCTGGAAGAATTGATCACTCATGGGGCGCACGTCGTGACTCATATGGTAATTTACCAAATCCTCCAACAAGCTATTTAAAGAAACTTTATTTTGATACTACAGTTTTCACACATCAACAGTTAGAGTATCTGGTCAATAATTATGGTGATGATCATGTCGTACTTGGAACAGACTATCCTTATGATATGGCTGAATATTTCCCAGTACAGCACATTGTTGATAGTAATCTGACTGACGAACAAAAGAAAAATGTTGTAGGTCAGTCAGCACTAAAATTATTTAATATTGAGTAAGTTAGATACTGGTAAGTTTTCTATCTTTATCTGAGGACACTTTCGCTTCTTCGCCCTTAGCATACTTTCCGGTAAGCTGGGGCGTATGAGCTCCCTCGAGTCCTCTATCTTCAACATGTACCTTTCGGGTTACTCTTTCCCAGGTTCTTTTTAGTGGGTCGTTTATGTGAACATTTAGTGTTCCAATTTTCTCCACTTCTAGTTCAATATGATCTCCGTCCATAAAAGGATTTAATCCTCTATGGTTAGTCCCTGTTGCTATAATATCACCAGGTTCTAATGTATGGATTGAACTTAGCCATTCTATACAACGAGGAATTTTATGCGCCATATCATCTGTATTGAAGTTTTGCATTACCTCACCATTATTTTTTAGGATGATCTGTAGCTTTTGCGGATCATCTATCTCATCTTTTGTGACTAAGTAAGGTCCAACTGGTGTATAGGATGCACGAGATTTCATTGAAAAGAAAAAGTTGGAGGCTATCAAACCCCTTGCTGAACCATCTATGATATTTGTGTATCCAAAAACATAGTCCATTGCATCTTTTTCACTCACATTTTCAGCTCTTTTGCCTATGATCACAGCAAGCTCAGCCTCGCCCTCAAAAATTGTTGCCGGAATATCTGTTAATTCCATTGTATCTCCATCACCAATGACAGTGCTTGTTGCTTTATGAAAAGCATTAATAGGAGCTGGTTCTTTTCTTGTTCCATCTTCCATATAGTTCACAGCCATACAATCAATATTATTTGGACGAGGGCATGGGCTTCTTAGTTTCAAACCTTTTAGTGCAATCCCATCATTTTGAGCTACATAATCTTCTATGGTTTTTTTATATTTATCAAAGTTTTCAATTAATCCATTGATAAGATCTCTTGAGTCACGTACAGGAATATCTGATAATAAGTCAGTTATTTCCACAACGTTATCTCCTTTTAATACCCCTAATTTGAAGTCATCAAAGTATAAAAATTTCATTTTTAATCTCCTAAGCTTTATAAAGTAATATCATCTTCAGTTACATCCCCCAGATATACGTACCCTGTTTCTTCAACGCTACCTGAGCCTATATATAAACCTACAGCATGTATTGGTTCATTATCACTAGTATTGTATAGCCAATGTTCAACACCCTTTGGAATATAGTGAAAATGTCCTGCTTCAATTTCAGTTTTTTCACCACCAGCTCCAGCTATCCCTCTACCCGAGACTATATAATAGATCTCTTCACAATTTGTATGCATATGTTTTTTATGTATTGCGCCAGGCATAAACTTGGCATTGAATACAGTGGTTGTAGAACCATTTTTTTTGCTTATTGGTAAACGAAAGTCTGTGATTGACCAACCATCACCTTCATCCATTTTTTCTGGCTCAACATCATCAATATGAACTAATATTCCCTCGCTGAAGCCTGCTCTTTCAGTGTTGAGATCATCTTCTGTTACCGGGCCGCAATATTTGTAGCCAGTATCCTCGACGTCTTTTGCACCGATATAGAATCCAATTACCTCTGCGTCTGAGTCTTTAGTTTCGTTATGAAAGAAGTGTTCTGAATTTGCTGGCATAACTCTAAAATGACCAGCTCTGACATTCGTTCTTCCTGCCCCTTGTCCAACTACTCCATGTCCCTTCAAATACATTGCAATCTCTGGACATCTTGAGTGCAAATGTTTGCTATGAGTTGAACCTGGCTTGAATATTGAGTGAAAAACTGTAGTTGAAGAACCACTCTCGCCAGTTATTGGCAATCTAAACTCAGATATATTCCAACCATTCTTTTCTTCCATTTTTGCAATAGGAACATCACGGATGTGTATTGGAGGATATTTCATTTCTTTCTCCCTTTAGAAAAGATATTTATCAATTAGAGTGATTAACCACCCATAGACGAGGGCTCCAAGGATAGCTCCATATATTAAAAATTGAGCTGGTCCAGGAATTTCTTTTTTACCTCGATAAATAATCAAAGAAAATTGAATTATCCCTAAAAACCCCCCAAGTATAAACCATTTATAAGCTAATATATCCATATTATGTAACTATAAATTCATTAGCGATTATAATCCAAACAGATAATAACAGTCCACCGATAATTGTAAACAAACCATTCCAATTTAGACCAGCATAGTGTGGAGTTACTTTGCCTAATTTTGCAATCAATAATGTGGATGCTGTAAATGGTGAACTGATTCCACAGATTGCCCATCCGGCTGTTAGAGCAACAATAATGCTATTTGGGGATACACCCATCACATCCGCAGATGGGATTAGTGGACCGATCATGTAAACAGCTAAAATAGGGTTCATACCTACTTGACCACAAATTGGCATTATCCAGACAATTGAAACAAGAATTATTGGGGCAGGAATGGAATTCAAAAATGACATACTCTCCCCAGCCACATTATTGATTATACTTGATCCCATAATACCGATGAAAGCAGCCATGATCAGAACAATTAGCTCTTGTTTGTAATTATATATGTCCTCATTCACAAACTCATCCACCCGATGCATAGTATTATAGACCATCATTTTGGTATTTCCGGTATTCTGATATGCAATCCAGAGGATACTGTAAATTGGAACAACAAGCATTACAACTGGGACAGCTTTGAGATTTGTATAGCCCATGAGAAAAAATATGATGCCGAGAAGTGTTATAAAAATGAAAGCTAACGGAATAAGCGCACGCCAAGTTCCTTTGGATGTAAATTCTGGCATTGCCATCTTATCTTTTAATTTTTTACTGCTAATATAGTCTAGTGCCCAGCCAAGCATAATAAGAATAAAAGCGCTAGTAATACATGATATTGCAGCTCCTTTCCAGGATGTATTGGGAATAACAGATGTTGTGATAGCTATTGAGAATGTGAGAGGTGACCAGCAGGTCATCGCAACAAAACCTCTTTGAACAGCAAGCAACATTGCTTTTCTGTTTAAATCACGTGATTCTTCATTCGTAATAGCATTCGCACCTTTTTCTACAAGGCTTCCAAGTAATGAAATTGCTCCAAAACTCAAGATCACACCAAACATGTGACCACCAAAAGTAAGCGTTCCGTATCTTATACTTGCTTTTTGTTCTGCCAAATATCTCCCACATTTTTCCATTGCGGGTGAGGAAGCCGCCGCTTTTCTCAGAGCGCAAAGGGAAAGAAAAAAGGTTGCAACAAATGTTGATTTTGTGAGGGCCTCAATGGAAACACTAAGCCAATTTGGTAGTAAAAATATTGAAATAAAAGTTAAAAGTGCACCAACAACCAAGAACATCTTACGTGATAAAGTAAGATTATTTAATGACATAGATAAATAAGCAAGAATAAGGATAGCTGATATAATGTATGGAGTGAGCAAACCTGACCATTCAGATAGAATTACAGTAATCATTACAAATGGCATAAGTAATGTTGTCCCTATCCTAAATTTGGACTCACTATTTTGGTAAAGCTGGATTATGTTCATTATTATGAATTTCTATTAAATACAAAATTTAATATGATTATTGTTATTAATGCAAGACTTGTTGTTGTTAACTGAGCAACGCTAAATACAAAGGATGAGTTCATTTCAATATTCGCCAAAGTGATAGTAATTAATGCCCCCCATCCAAAATGAAGAAATCCGCCTAAAGCTGATGCAGAACCTGCAATTTCAGGTTTTACAGAATTTAATGCTGCTGCATAACAATTACCCAAAACAAGACCCGTACCAAAATTAGAAATAGCAAATGCAATCAATACTGGCATGGGAGTCTGAACCTCACTTATACCAAAAAATAATTGCAAAACCCCACCAGAACAACTGAAAATGCCCCCAATAATAATTATTTGATCAACAGAAATGTAATCCATGAGTTTACGCGATGTAAATGTCGCAAGGACAAAAAGAGATGGCATAACCATCACATAAAAACCAAAAACTTCCGGGGATACACCCATCAAAACAATAAATATAATTGGAGATGAAACTACATAAGCTTGCATAGCTCCGCTTGCAAATGCAGTTATTAAACTATAGGCGGTAAATTTCTTATTTTTGAGCAGTTCCAAATAATTACTATAAAGGGTACTCAATTTTGGCGGATTTCTCATTTCCTTCGGAAGCGTCTCTTTCAAATTGATTGAGATTAGGATGAGAACTACAAATCCAATTAGGGTTGTGAATAAAAATGTCGCTCTCCAGCTAAACCATCCCGTTAAAAAACCTCCAATAAAGGGAGCCATAATCGGTCCAACGGCCATTGCAATAGCAACATATGACATAGCTTTAGCAGCAGCGAGACCTTCAGAAGTATCTCTTATAATTGCTCTACTGATTACTAAAGTTGAACATGCCCCAGTAGCTTGCGCAACTCTGCAAAGAAGGAGCGTTTGAATATCATTGGCATTAGCACATAGATAACTTGCAAATGTAAAAAGTAAAATACCAAGTAATACAATCGGCTTTCTTCCAAATTTATCTGATAGAGGGCCAATAATTAATTGAGTTGACGCGAAGGCAGCTAGATACACAGGGACCATGATCTGAACAACAGATCGAGGAATTTCAAGTTCAACTGCAATGGAGGGCAAGCCAGGAAGAAAAATTGTAGATGCAATCTGGCCAGCAAATAACATCGTAAATAAAACGGCTATTGGCGCTTGCTTTTGAACTTGTTCTTTTGTCATTATATTTTATACGATTTGTTATTCATAATAAGAGCAGTTTGTGTGAAAATAACAAGGGTAATTCCTATAATACCTACATAGAAGAATGTGTTTGATATTCCATAAATATCAGAAAATATTCCATTGAGAATTGATCCAACAGCATTCCCGCCAATTGCTGTAGCAAGCCACAAACTTGCAACCCGAGCTCTGTATGAGTCTGTTAATTGCATTTGCACAGTAGATTGCATGTCGATTGCAACATTTGTTACACACGCACCACTAATAAATGCTGCAAAAAGTGCCATATTCCATGTGTCGGCTTGACCAAGTATTGTTACAGAAAGTAAGCCAATGAGGAGTGATATTTTCGCAATTATTGGTATACCATTCTCATTGTATGTCTTCTTACGTGAGGCAATGAGAAATGCACTAATTAACGCGCCAACGCCAGCTGCCGCCATGATATTTCCTAAACCTTCCGCTCCCATATTGAATTTACCATCAGCTAAGGCAGGCAATAACTCGTGGCATCCTCTAATGATAATTGATGCGATAAACGTAAGTATAATACATTCAAGAATGATAACGTTTTTATATGCAAATTTTGCTCCATCAACTAGCTCGCCAATAAAGTTTGTCTCCCTAGTTTTTGGCTCACTTTGCTTTGGAGCGAGCTGGATAAGAGACAGTGTTACTAAAGCTGGAATAAAGAAGAATGATGAAATGAGAATAGTATATTGTGTTCCTACTGAACCAATTAGGATTCCCCCAATGCTTGGACCAATGATACGTGCTACCTGGAAGTTCATTGCATTAAAAGCAACAGCGTTTGCTATGGTTGGTTTGTCTACGATTCGGGGTACAATTGTTTGACGGGCAGATCCTTGGGCACTATTTGCAGTGCCAATAATCAATGAGATAATACACAAACTAAAAATAGATAAAGCTCCAAAAACATGCAGAAGAAAAATTGAGAAGGCGGCAAGGCCTTGAATAAGCTGAGCGAGTATTGCGGTTTTTAAGGGCTCAATTCGATCCAGTAAGACTCCAAAAAAAGGAATTGTTGTTATATATGGCACAAATAGAAAGAATGATAATAAACCAACATATGTGCTCGATCCTGTTAGATCCCATGCTATCCAGCTGATAACAATCCGAGTAATCCATACCGCTTGCATGGATGGTGTCATACCAAAAAGATAGTATCTGAAATACTTACTATGAAGTGCGGGGTATCGAATTTTTTCCTCTATGGATGTGTGTTTAGATAATCAAAATATATTTTATAATATTATCCTATACAATACTAAATAATTTGTTTATTTAAATACCACTATGGAACTTGAACTCAATAATGAGATTGAGGAGATAAAGAACTCATCTCAGCAAAAGTTTATAACAACTAAAGAGGGAACAAAGATATCATTTCGTCTCTGGGGTGATTATGGGCCCACTCTAGTTTTGTTGCATGGTGGATATGGATCATGGCTCCATTGGCTTAAAAATATTGAAGAACTCTCAAAAGATTTTCAGCTTATTATTCCCGATATGCCTGGATTTGGAGACTCAGAGGCATTGCCTGAATTACCAAATGTAGATAAATACGCTAAAACAATATTTACAGCTCTGAAAGGACTTATTAATGATCGTCAATTCAATATTGTAGGCTTTTCTTTTGGATCTGTGATTGGCTCACACATGATGAAGTTTGCTGGTGATCAAGTTAATCGGCTAACCTTGGTTGGATATAACCGAACAGGTAATATGCCATTCAAACGCCCTCAAATGAAAAATTGGAGAGCAGCAACAACAAAAGATGAATTATTTGAGGCACAGAGATATAACTTATCAGTTATGATGATCCATAAGTTAGATAAGATTGATGAACAAGCAATAACAATTCAAACACTTAACACCCGTGGTGGAAAGGTTCGAAGCCTTGATATTGTTGCATCGCATGATCTCCCTCACAGGTTATTAGGTGTTACTCAACCAATTGACATCATATGGGGTGAATTTGACGTGACTCTTATTAATGGATATGATGATGCGCATCAAGTCATGACCACATTGATACCAAGTATTACTTGTCACCAAATTAAAAATTCAGGCCATTGGATCCAGTTTGAAGAAGCCAAAGCCTTCAACAAAATACTCAAAGAAATATATTTATAATTTTATACTTAGTTTTTTTATTTGCTCTTTATGTTGTAATAATGAAATATATCTTGTAATGTGTATAGATGTCTAAAAAAATTATGAATAAGGCTTTCCTATAATTACTAATAAGATGAATTAATTCACCACAATGTATACTGGACTTATTCTTTATTTCTCTGCCGCCATTGGTATTTCATTTTTCTGCTCTCTATTTGAAGCGGCACTATTGAGTACAACACACTCATATACTCAATTGAAATTAAGTGAGGGTACAAGAACAGGCGCCATCCTTGATAAATTTAAAACCAATATAGATAAGCCACTTGCTGCTATCTTAACACTTAATACAATTGCAAACACATGGTGTGCAATTGGGGTTGGTAAAGAAGCAACCAAAATTTGGCCAAGCTATCCAACAATAACGGGTTTAATTGTTCCACTGGCTATGACAGCTTGCATACTAATTTTTTCTGAAATCACACCTAAAACACTCGGAGCAAAAAATTGGAAGACCCTTGCTCCATTTACTGCAAGAAGTGTTAATTTCCTTCTTGTACTCTTAATGCCAATTATCTGGTTTCTTCAAGTTTATACCAGGTTACTCAATAGGACAGGAGATAGTAATATCTTCTCAAGAGCTGATTTTCTGGCAATGGCTGAAATTGGAAAGAATGAAGGTGAACTAGACAAGGTGGAAAGTAAGTTAATATACAACCTCTTACACTTTAAAAATTATCAAGTGAAAGATGTAATGACTCCAAGATCTGTTATTGTCTCAGAACCTCAAGAAATGTATGCAAGAGAATTCTACGATCTCCAGGAAGAGCTAATTTTTTCAAGGATCTTGCTAAAAGAGAGTAAAGAATCTGAAATCATTATTGGTTATATCCTCAAGGATGAAGTTTTAGAACATCTTCTTGATGATGAAGACCATAAACAGCTCTCTCATTTTAAAAGAGATATTATTACTGTATCAGAAACCTACAATATGCTTGATATGTTTAATGATTTTATCAAAAATCATGAACATATTGCTTTGGTACTCGATGAATTCAATAGTGTTGCAGGCGTAGTCACTATGGAAGATGTTGTCGAGACAATTCTTGGACACGAGATTGTTGATGAGACGGATAAGGTTGCAGATCTCCAAGATTTAGCCATGCAGCAAGGTCAACAATTAACTGAAAATCCCAAAGATTAATTACTTTAGTAACTACTCATAATGGTCGAAATAGTATGGTTTAAGCGCGATCTGAGAATAAATGACCATGAACCACTGCTGGAAGCTTCAAAAAGAGGAGACATAATACCTCTTCATATTATTGAGCCTGATCTTTGGAAGCAACCAGATGTAAGTGATAGACAATATCATTTTCTAACAGACTCATTGTCAGAACTCAATCAATCACTTAAAAAACTGGGCCAAGAGCTAATAATCAAAGTTGGTAATGCAGATGATGTTTTTATTAATCTAATAAATCAATTTTCGATTAAAAACATTTGGTCGCATCAAGAAACATGGAATTATTGGACTTACCAAAGAGATATTAACTTAAGAAAATTATTTAAATCTCATAATGTAAATTGGATTGAATTACCAACAAATGGTGTTGTTCGTAATCTAGCCCATCGTAAAGATTGGGCTCGGTTATTTTATCAAGAGATGAAGCGCAGCCCATTTAACCCTCCAACCAAACTAAACAAAATTAATTTAAAATCAGACAAGATTCCGTCATCTGAAACTTTAGGAATAGAAAAGATAGCATATACGGACAGACAAAAAGGTGGAGAAAATGAGGCAATGAATTTATTGGGAAGTTTTTTGCATGAAAGATCATACAATTACTCAAAAAATATTTCATCTCCATTGTATTCTGTTGACTCATGTTCACGCCTGTCAACCTATCTAGCTTTCGGTAATATCTCATTGAAGCAAATCTTCTATCAGACAAATTCTTCTATTGATCAACACAAGAAAAACAAAAGTTCTACGAACCTAAATTTGCGTTCGATTAATGCATTTAAAAGTAGGTTAAGGTGGAGATCACATTTTATCCAAAAACTAGAAGATCAGCCTGATATTGAATATAAAAACCTGCACAGTGGTTATAATGGCTTGAGAGAACATGATTTTAACGAAGTTTTTTATCAAGCTTGGTGTGCTGGGAAAACAGGTTTCCCATTTGTTGATGCATGTATGCGTTCTCTGGTCGATACGGGTTGGATAAATTTTAGGATGAGGGCAATGTTAGTTAGTTTTGCCGCCAATAATTTATGGTTAGATTGGAAAAAATTTTCTCATTTTTTATCAAAAATTTTTACAGATTACGAACCAGGTATTCATTATTCACAATTACAAATGCAATCAGGTACCACAGGAATTAATACGATAAGAATTTATAATCCTATCAAACAAAGTTATGATCAGGACAAAGACGGGATTTTTATAAAGAGATGGGTAAATGAGCTAAATGATTATCCAAATGAATTTATTCATGAACCATGGAAAAGCCCATTATTTAGAAGTGATTATATCTCTCCAATTATTGATGAAGTGGAGACAAGAAAGATTGCTGCAAGCAAGCTTTATTCTCTTAAGGCGAAGATAAGAAATTCTGAGGATACGAAGAAAATTCTTCAAACGCATGTTAGTTAGATTATTACTTGAAAACCCTTTGAATAATTGCCCAAGCATATCTCAAACTCAGAAAACTTGCCAATGACCCAACAACATATGTAAATGCAGCAGCTGTTAAGACTTTATTGCATTGGGTATGGTAATTCTCCGGTATCTTTTCTCTTAATATTGGAAGGGCTCTTTTGTAGCTCGCATCAAATTCAACGTCTAATGTTATAACATGTAAAATTAGACTAATTAGTATACTTGATAGAATAATCAACGCAGATAATTTAATGAGAGGGATCATACCTGTTGCAATTATAGGACCTATACCAATATACATTATACCGCCAGCCAATCTTGATATCCAGATGGTACCCTTTAAGATTTTTTGGCGTCTATTTAGTGGAGCATAACCTTCATGATCTTGAATGGCATGTCCTATTTCATGTGTGATGATTGATAATGCTGTAATACTCTTTCTATTTAGTCGATAATTCTTAATACGTATTTTCTTTTTGTCAGGGTCGTAATGGTCGCCAGCACTTGTTGCCTCTATCTCAACATCCTTTATTCCTAAGTCATCAAGGATAGCTCTTCCAAATTCATCTGCCGTATAAGGCATTTTATCAAGAACATTATCGTGTTTATTTAAAACGTAATTGAATACAACAATTGGAAGTGTGTATAAAACTAACCCTATGAGAATAAATGTCATAGATAATTTATAGGATCAATTTGTGAATGAAGCAACTTTTGTACCATTAACATAAATACCAGAGAGGGTATAATTTATACTACCAGTCCTGCTATAGATGATTTGTTTGCCGTTCTCTAGATCATTCTTGAAAAGGAATTGAGCAAACATCATACCATTAGACCAATATTCGACCATCTCCCCATCTTTAATACCGAATTGATAGTTTGCAATTCTCTTTAACTGGCCATTTGGGTAATAATAGTAAATAATGCCTTGCATCTTACCTTTTGAGAAGCTTCCTTCTTCCCTTAGTCTTCCATTATCGTAAAAACGTGAATAAGGACCTTCTAAAATACCATTTTCAATTGTGAACTGCTCTTTCCCAGTTGTAACACCAGTAAATTTTTGAAGGGTGTCGGCTTTATAGAAAATACCGTCTGTAACGATCAAATTATCATTATGCATGGCATGGGTTTTACCACCATCAAATATGAATACTATAAGTAAAAAAGTTAATAATTTAATTGTTTGCATGATAATGATACGGGTTCATATCACAAATAGGATCAAAATAATTATAATACAAACATGTCGAAAGTTACGAGTATTGCTATAAAGACCAGAAGATAACCGATAATTGGTTGAAGGGCGTTGTATTTCATTTTAATGAATTTGAATATTTTTTGTGAAGTAACCATTTGAACTAGAAAAATATACCATAACGCGTCAACAGTACTCGCGATTAGGATAAGCGAAATATTGAGGGTTAGGTTATTATCATCAGACATAAAGTGGGAATAGATTGCTACAAACCAAATAAATATTTTTGGGTTGAGGATGGAAATAGTAAAGCCTTGCCCGAATGATTCAATTTTGCTTCGGACCTCATTTTTTTCAAATATGAGTTTATCCCTTGAACGTATTGATTGTATTCCAAGGTATAATAAAAACATAATTGATAATAGCTTGATACCATTGAAGACCATTAAATTTGTTTGAATGATCAGTCCTATTCCTAAGACAGCACATATAGCATAAATGCCAATACCGAGCCCATGCCCAATGGCGGTCAGTATGCCATGAAGGCGATCCTTAAATACAGCATTATTGACAACCACGATCATGCTGGGACCGGGGGACATAGCTCCCAAGAGGCATACAAATACAATTTGAGAAAATAGTAGTAATGTCATTAGTAAATTTAATTAACGAGTTTTAATGCCTTGACCAGTCAATAAAAGATCCATAACCAGGGTGTTTAAAATCACAAGGCACCTCAATTAAAGTAGGTTTATTAATATTGAGTACTTCCGATACTGTCTCTCCTACTTTTGATATATCATCCACCCTTACCCCATGGGCACCAAATGATTTAGCAAGTCCTACAAAATCTGGTGATTGGATATCGACCCCACTTCTTCGCCCATAAAGATGATCTTGGTGTCTTCTTTCTACACCGTAACCTTGATCGTTAAATACAAATAAAATCACAGGAATATTATGTTCAACAGCTGTCATAAGATCTTGGATGGTGAACATAACACCAGCATCACCATGCATTGCAACAACAGGCACATCTGGACATGCGACTTTTGCACCAATTGCAGAAGGTAGAGCAAACCCTAATGTTCCAAATCCTGAAGGTACAAACCAGGTTCTTGGTAGGTATGTTTTCCAGTAGGAGCGCATCCAAAAAACGATCGTAGTTGGATCGTTAAAGACAATAGTTTCATGGGGCAATGCTGCTCTTAATTGGTCAAGAACATCAACTTCGACAGGTTTACCTAAGGCAGAGTGAATCTTATCAAGTAGTGCTTTGATTTCAGGTTTTCTCTCAGCTGTATTAAAAGTAAGTTTCTTTGCATTGATAAGTTTATTAATTCTAGCCAGCGCATCACCCAAATCCCCAACAATACCCATATGAACAGGATGGTTTCTTCCCAGTTCTGCTGGATCAATATCAATTTGGATGACTTTACCAGGGAATTTGAGAGTCCAGCCACCTGTTGGGAAATAAGATAAGCGGCTGCCAAGTATTATCACTAGGTCTGTATCATCAATAAATTCCCGAACTGGTTTTTCATTGCTCCAATTTCCAACATGTAGGGGATGATTAAAAGGAATAGAGCCTTTTCCGGTTTGAGAGGTAATAACAGGAGCATTCAGTTTTTCTACAAATGAGATTAATTCTTTTGATGCATCACCATGCACAACACCTCCACCAGACCAAATAAGGGGTTTCTTTGACTGGGATAATGCTTCGATAAGTTGATTAAGTTCATCATCGGTTGCTGCTCTTCTGTGGCTTGATGACTTGTTACCAATATTGATATCACTCGGTATCTTGAAGGCATCACCGCCAATTTCTACAAGAGCTGGTTTTGGTCTTCTGCTTTTTAAAGCTGTCATAGCTGTCCTGATTGAGTCAGGGATTTCATGCGGCATCGTTGCTTGATAACCGAAGTCAATTACTGGTCTAAAAATTCCATATTGATCCCTCACATCATGGAAATATCCCCTGCCTTTGGCTCTAACATGAGCGGGGTTATCATTGAGAATATGAAGGATAGCTGATGAGTCATTATGTGCTGTACCCATTGCTGTTAGTGTATTTAGGGCCCCTGGACCACCACTTGTAAGTGCAACACCAACGTTACCAGATGCACGGTAATATCCATCCGCCATAAAAACAGCGCTCTGTTCATGTCTAACATTGATTGCTCTAACGGAGGGGTGATCAAGAAATGCATCATAAACGCTTAATGTATCAACGCCAGGTATTCCAAAAATAGTTGTTAAACCTTCATTGACTAGTGACTCAACCAATACATGAGCGCCCGACCTCTTTTTCATTATCAAATCCCTTCCTAAAGATAAAATTTTAAAATATATTATAACAGATTTGTATATTTACTATCTATTTTTTGAGAGACAGTGACATGGTTGAAACATCCCCATTACCGAAAGGAACAAAGAGGCATGATCCCTCTGTTGTAAAAGATTTTCTATCTACAGCCCTGATCAGAGTTGGCGTTGAGCCAGATGATGCTGATCTTGTATCGGATGTATTAGTTGGGGCTGATTTAAGGGGTGTAAGAAGTCATGGGGCTGCACGATTAAGTTATTTTATTGTAAGACTTGAGAAAGGTACACTCAATCTTCATCCAAATTTTGATCTCAAGATGAATTCAAAGACAACCGGGCTTTTGGATGCTGATAACGCAATAGGCATTATCGCCGCCAATAGGGCAATGCAAAAAGCAATGGAAGTAGCAGAAGAATACGGGACAGGATTTGTGGGAGTGGCGAATTCTAGTCATTTTGGTTTTGCAGGGTATTGGTCGGACATTGCCATGAGAAGAGGTTTTATTGGTATCTCTATGTCTAATAGTGGAGGACGCACAACGCCAACTTACGCAAGGGAGTCAATGCTTGGAACTAACCCCATGTCTGTTGCAATTCCAGGAGGAGAATATACAAACTTTTTGCTAGATATGGCTACCACTACTGTTGCTGTTGGGAAAATTGAAACTGCCCTTCGTGAAGGTCGTGAGATAACCGATGGATGGGTTTCGCCAACAGGTGATAAACCTGTTTTGGATGATAACGGTGTTTTAACATACGGCGCTCCCTTACTTCCATTAGGGGGATCAGGAATGGAAACAGGCGGTCACAAGGGTTATGGTTTGAACCTTATGGTTGAGTTATTATGCGGTGCAGTAACTGGGACTTCATTCGCTGATCGAATAAGAGGCGCGCGAGGTACTGAACGTCCCGCGATGGGTCATCTTATGGGCGCAATTAGATTAGATGGTTTTGGAGATCCAAAAGAAATTCAAAAAGAGATGGATGCCACCTATGAAATTATTCGTGGAGCAAAAAAAGAGCCCGACCAAGACAGAGTCTATATTCATGGCGAACCAGAAGCTATTGCCATAGAAGAGAATACAAAATTAGGAATACCTATCACACCAGCAGTCTATGAGCAACTTGAAAAAATAGCTAATCGCTACGGTATAAATTCACTACCCAAATAGACTTATTCAAGAGGGATCATAACAATCTTCTGATAAGCTTCAGATTTTTTTAAATTGTTATACCATCGATCAACATTTGGTGTGGCGGGTCTGTTTTCTGTGATGGCATGAAAGCGATGAATAACAGGTCCCAGAGGAAAATCTGCAATAGTCATTTTATCTCCACCAATAAATTCTTTGCCATTTAGATGTTTATCCAGCATTGCCCAAAGTTCATTTCCACGATCAATATTTCTGTTTATCTCATCCCAGTTTCTATCTTCTGGTTTTGTGCGGATGATTCCATGATAAACGGGGCGCATCATTGGGTTGATAGCGAACAACTGCCAATCCATCCATAATTCAAGTTTAGCTCTTTCACCAAGATCATTTGGGGACATATTACCGGCACTATATTTATTAGCAATATAGCGAACGATGGTGTTGGACTCCCATAGAACAACATCTCCATCGATGAATGTTGGAACCAGTCCCATTGGGTTTAAATCAAGATAATCCTGTTCTTTATTCTTTCCAAATTTTCCTCCAACGTCTTCTCTTTCATATGGAAGATTGAGCTCTTCTAAGATCCAGGTAACTTTCATAACATTACCCGATGTTGTTCGTCCTTTTATAAGTATCATATTACACACCCCTATATTGCGTATTGCGAAATTTTTTCTTCATTGACGTTGATGCCTAAACCTAATCCTGATTTTAATATAATTTTTCCATCCTGAATAGCCATAGGATTACGAATAATATCATCAGCGAGATATTGAATGCTTACGTTACTGAACCAATCAAGCTTGCTTGCAACTTTGGAGATATGCCCTATTGTTGCCGCACTTACTGATGAGTCCCCTGCCTTACCACTGATATTGACATGCATAGCGTTATCATTCATATAGTTAACGGCATTAAAAAGTGATTTCATCCCACCAAATTTTATTAGTTTAAGACTTGCTCCATTTGCGGCTTTTTTTTCATGGTGCATTTCCAAATCCGCTTGGGAATGGATCCCCTCATCTGCGCTAAGCGGAGTATGCATAAGGGCGTTGCATTCGCTCATTGTCTCAATATCATAACCGTTAACGGGTTGTTCCATATAATCCAGACCTACATTATCAACTTGTGAACAAAATTTGAGGGCATCCTCTCTTGAATATCCTGCATTGGCATCGGCAGTGAGTTGAACAGTATCACCCAGTGATTTTCGGAGTTGTTCAGCTCGTCGTAAATCATCATCAATATTTTTTGCACCAACCTTAATCTTGAATGCTTGAAAACCCTCATCTCTTTTTTGCTTTGCCTCATCGATTTCATTTTCAGAGCCAGCAATTCTCCAAATAATAGGTAGTTCACTTCTTAGTTTGGTGCCAATAATGTCACTAAAGCTAACTTTTTGTGTCTTTGCCAATAAATCGACTAGGGCAACTTCCATTGCCGATTTTGCGCCATAATTTCCATATATTGCTGTTTGAACATATATTGAAATATCATCAAAGCTTTTGATTTCTTTATTAATGATAACTGACCGGATATATTCAAGAGCTTTGATCATTCCTATGGCACTCTCTCCTGTCATAGAGAGCGATGCTGCAGCTTCACCCCAACCCACCTCATCATTTGTGCTGATTGCTTTAACGATAACGCTATTGCTCTTCTCAATAGTTACCTTAGACATATGAATGGTTTGCTGAAGAGGAAGTCCAATATTATGGATTTGAATTTCTTTAATCTTGAACATAAAATGTTTGAATTAAAAATTTATCTTTAATTTTCTAATATTTAATAGCATCCAGCTAAAGAATATTATTTCTACTATCACTAGCATACCAAATGCATAATTATACGCAACTTTTGGATACGAACCGAGTTCGTTTGGTCCCCAAATATCAAGAATATAACCAATACTAAACTGGATTAAAAAGACGAGTAAAAATGTTGATACGGCAATTGTAGATATTGAACGTGCAGAATACCCAGGTGGGTATGTTTTATTCAAAATTGGATGAACAAGAACACCGATGTTCCCAGTTAATCCAAGTAATACCCATTGCCAATAGCCATCTGTGTCTATGTTAAGTGCAAAGGATATTTGGATAAGAAATAAAATCATCAATCCCGTTGCTAAGTATTTTGCTCTGTTTATTCCTCTTTTTGATAAATAATCTACCATAGCACCATTACCCAGAGTTCCAAATGACATCGCAATAGCAACGATGAGAAGGCGAACACCTATTTCTGATTGTGATAAACCAGCCACATCAGCCATCCAGCCATTTGCCCAAAGTCCTTGAATAGAAAAGAAGCTTGCTAAACCAAGAGCGGAGACAGGCGCCAATGTATAAAAATTTTGGTTTTTGATGATCTGCATATATACATCAAAATTTGATTGCTTGACTTCAGGCTGTTCCACTTCTTTATCGGGCATCATGAATATCACTAATGCTAGCAAGCCGATACATACAATGAACCCAATAAAGAACATATCCCGCCAATCATAGTGCGTCATGAATATTTGCAGTGGTTTTGTTGAAAGGATAGCGCCAATTGACCCACTAAATAAAATCATCCCATTCGCAGTAGCCCAAAATTCACTCGGGAACCAAATGGTAACTGACTTGAGTGCGGTTGTGAGGCATGATCCTATTCCAAAACCGAGCAGAGCTCGTCCAATGACAAGAGTTAAATAACTATCAGCATATGAAGTTAATATACATCCAAAAATAGCTAATAAAATTTCACCGATAAATATTTTCTTTGGACCAAATTTATCTAACAAAATTGCAAGAGGAATATATTGTATTGCTCCTGAAAAGAAGAAAATGCTTGTTAAAAAGCCAATTTCGGTTGCATTAAGTGAAAACGTTGCTGAAAGTTCAGGAGCTAAAATAGCGTTTGTATTTCTTAAAAAGAAAGAGAGCAAATATCCAATCCCAAAAGGGAGAATAATCAGAAAAATAAGTTTGAATTTGTTGTAGACCATGATTTTATTACATGGCATTATTTATTGTGCCTGTCTAGTATTTTGTTTGGTTAAATTTATGAGGAAAAAATATGAGTGATAAGAAAAGTTGCTATTGTTGGAACAGGTGCTAATGGAAGTTGCGCAGCAGCGGATCTTGTAAGCGCAGGATACGATGTTACATTAATCGATCAATGGCCTGAGCATGTTGAAAAAATGAAAGCCGATGGTCTTAAGATCACCATGCCAAATCGTGTTTTAGAGACAAAAGTTGATGCTTATCATCTCTGTGATGTGGCAACCTTTAAAGACAAGTTCGATATCGTATTTGTTTTTGTAAAAGCATACGACACTGAATGGGCTTGCGAACTCATTAAACCATATCTTGCTGATAATGGAATATTGGTAGGCGTTCAAAACTGCATGATGGCTGAGGTTATTTCCGATATTGTTGGTCCAAACAGGACGATTGCCTGTGTAGCTGAATTGTCTTCGGAGTTATTTACTCCTGGTGAAATCAAACGTAATACGCCACCTGAAGGAACATGGTTTGGGATTGGAGCGCTCTCACCTGAGATGGAAAGTAGATTAAGTGAAATAGAAGAAGTCATGAAGCATGTTGGTAATGTTTCTGTAAGCAACAATATTCTCTCTGCAAAATGGATGAAGCTTATTGTGAATGCTATGTCGATGGGTCTTAAAGCTATTGCAGACATGAACTCTGCTGATGCTTTTAAGGTTGATGGAATGAGGGATGTCATGCTCAAAGCTGGAGAGGAAGCTCTGAAAATAGGTGAAGGATTGGGTTACAAACTGGAGCCAATTATGGGCTTATCCAAAGAAGATATTGAAGGCTCAAACAGAGTTCAGGAATTATTACTTGATACCATCACAAAGCATGTAGGTCCTGGCGCATTAAATACGGTAATTCAAGATCATAGGAAAGGAAGATATAGTGAAGTGGATCAAATTAATGGATGGGTCAGTGAAGGTGGAAAAAAACTTGGCATAAATACTCCCATTAATGACATGATAGTTGAAGTTACAAGAAGAATCCATAATGGTGAATTGAAGCCCTCAAAGGAATTAATAGAAGCCAGCATTCAATCGATTAGGGATAAATTATAAATGAGTTCAAAAGATATTGGTCTCGCAGTTATAGGCTCAGGTCGTATCGGTTCGTTAAGAGCAATTCTTGCGTCGGGTCATTCTGCCGTAAAATATCTCGGTGTATCTGATTTAAAAATCGAAAATGCAAAAAAACTTGCTGGCAGATGTAACGCAGACAAATATACCAATGACAACCACGCACTTATTTCTGATCCGAATGTTAACACAGTAATAGTGTCAACAAGCGAACACGAGCATCTTGATGCTGTCATGCATGCTCTCGAATTAGGCAAACCTGTATTGGTTGAAAAGCCAATTGCATTGGCAGTTGAAGATGCTGATAAAATGATTCAAAAAGCAAAAGATACAAAAACTTTATTTAGGGTTGGGTATGCTCAGCGTTTTAAAAGGAGATATTTATCAGGTAAAGATCAGCTTATAGAAGGACGTATAGGTAATATTTTATCAATCTCTGCTCGTGCTTGTAATACAAGAGCGCAAGGAATTGAAATTTTGAAAAGATCAAGCACAGCAACACCAGTTGTAGATGTCCTAACATATTGGGTGGATGTATCTTGCTGGTATCTTGAAGGGATAGAACCTGTTGAGGTGACAGCTAGGGGGACAGGGACTGTTTTCAGGGAGGCAGGATTTGATGTAAATGATACAACTTGGAGCCTTATCCGGTTTGATAACGGTGCTGTTGTTAATTTGGGTGTTTTCTTTGCCCTTCCTTCACATGCTCCTCAACTGGGAATGGGTGTCAGATTTGAAGTGTATGGGGATGATGGTGCACTGATTTTAAATGATGATCATACAGACGAACTCCTCATAACCAATAATGGAATACCCCACGCATACATACCTGATATGAAATTTAATACTGCTTTTCTATCCAGTTCTACTCCAGGAAATTGGCATCTTGGTGATTATTGGGGTCCAGTGGCAGACGAGACGCGAGTATGGCTTGACCATTTATCAATGGGGAGACCTTGTCCCATCGCTACACCGGAAGATGCAAGAAAAAATCTGATTATAACCCTAGCTATGGAAGAGTCTGCAAAATCAAATAACACGATAAAATTGTGAGCTAATATGTTTAAAATAAAAAATATTGAATCATTCATAATACAAGTTCCTCTAAAAGTGCCCCTTAAAATGTCAGGTGTTCATATTATGCATTGTGATAATACAGTCGTAAAAATAACGGCAAACAATGGGAAAGTTGGTTGGGGTGAAGCACCTTATGCACCATTTTTTAATGGTGAGACATCAAGAGGTATGTGTGCAGCAATTGATTTTATGAAAGAGCGATTGATTGGAGCTGAAGTAAAAAATCCTGATGGTATAAAGGACGTTATAGCTCCAACAATTTATGGAAATTCAGGTGCCAAATCAGCCATTGATATGGCCCTCTATGATTTATGTGGAAAATCTCTTGACCAGCCTCTTTATGAAGTTCTTGGTGGATCAAAGAGAGACAAGGCACCTATGATTTGGCTTATTGCAGGCGGTGATGATGAATTTAAATTATTACGTCAAAAATTAGATGAAGGTTTTGTATCCTTTAAAGTCAAGGTTGGAACAAATGACGTGCAGCAGGATATTGAGCGATCCTACAAGGCACAAGAGATACTTGGTCATAATCACACTCTTTCTGCTGATGCTAATCAAGGATTTAATAGAAAAGATGCCCTTACCTTTGCTGGTAAAACAGGGGATATTGGATTAGATTTTTATGAACAACCTGTTAATGGGAAAGATATTGAAGGTATGATTGCGTGCAATACAAAATCATATGCGCCTGTTGGAGTTGATGAAGGCATCCATAATATCGACGACATAAGAAAGCATTATGATCTGAAAGCTGCAAATGGAGGTAGCTTAAAGATGGTTAAGTTTGGAGGGGTTTCGCAATTATTTGAAGCAGCAAATTTGATGCATTCTTTGGGAATGCATATCAATTTAGCAGGTAAAGCTGCCAATACTTCAATTGGTAGTGCAGCAATTGCTCACTTCACGAGGTCATTGCCTTCTTTAGACTGGGATGCTAGTTTGTCCAGTCAGTATCTTGCCGATGATATTGCCCAAAACCCTGTTGAAGTTTTTGAAGGGCATATCATGACCCCACAAGATGGACCTGGTTTAGGAATCTCAATTGATGAGGATAAATTCAATAAATATCAGGTGCAAATCTAATAAATTTAAAAGTATTGTATGACAAAAATTGAAATTATTGATGATCCTAAGAAAGGAATCCTTTTTGCGCTTGGTTTCATTATCACAGTGCCTTTCATAGAAGCATCGGTGAAGTTACTTGGTGATGTAATGGCACCGCCTCAGATTGCACTGACACGTTTTGTAATCCATATAATTGTTTTATCGGTATACATTTATCTATACATACCAAGAGAGGATTGGATAGCAAAACCTAGTTGGCCATTAATACTAAGGGGTGTATTAGCCAGTTTGGGTACAATATGTGTTTATGCTGGTCTTGCATTGCTTCCACTTGTTGATGCTGTTGCAATATTCTTTTTAACACCAATTATTATTACAGCTCTATCTGCTATTGTACTAAGAGAAAAGGTAGGAATTTTCAGATGGAGTGCAGTTTTTGCAGGTATGGCAGGCGCATTATTAGTAATTGGTCCTAACTTTGATAACGTCGGATGGGGAGCGATATTTCCTGCACTTGCCGCTTTATTTCATGGTACCGCTACAATGATCACACGCAAATGGGCTAATATTGCACGTTTACCAGTATTTCAATATTACATTGCTGTAACAGCGGTTATAATAATGACATTTATAATTCTTATGGGCGAATTATTTGGTTATGATAGCGTCGCACCAGTTATCCCAAATGATTTCCAATGGTTTTTGCTTGGTATTATCGCAATTGGTTCCATTGCAACAAATTTATTATTAACACAAGCTTTCAGAATAGCTCCATCATCTGTAATTGCCCCATTCTTATATTTACAGATTATTGGATCAACAATAATGGGATTTATTATCTTCGCAGATCTGCCTGGAAAACAAACAATATTTGGAGCTTTTCTTGTTATATCCGCAGGATTAGTTATTTGGTGGAGAGAAAAATCCATCCTTAACTAAATATTTCATTTTACCACTTTGATATTTCAGAGATCAAAAACAGCCACAGCTCTTACTGGAGATCCAGTTCCGCCCCTCCATGCCATTGGTAAGCAAATGAAAGTAAATTCTCCTCTTCCTATGATCTTTTCAAGATTACACAAACTTTCTAGGTGAGTGATATTAACTTCATGACATACTTTATGAACGAGTGCGTTAACTTTTCCAATTGGACCTGGGCGCATGGAGTCTATGCCAAAATGTACAACTCCTTGTTCAGCGAGCCACTTTGTTGCTTCGACATTAACACCGGGATTATCTGTTGAATACGCAGGTGTTGGAAAGGTTCTTTCATGATGGCCTGTACATAGCAACACAGTTCCTCCTTTTGGTATGGATAAACCAGTTTTTTTTACTGCTTTATCCAAGTCTGATGGAGTGATTTCAGCCTTTGGTTCGATGTGTCTGAGGTCTATACAAATACCCTTAACGATACAATTTTCAAGTGGGTATTCATTGATAGGGATACCATCTACACTGAAATGTCTAGGGGCATCAATATGCGTTCCCCCATGATCTGGCATTGAAAAATAATGAACGGAATTTCCTTGAACATTACCCGAGTCTGCAAAGGCTTCTTCATGGCTTTTCCAAACACCGTGAATTACTGGTGGTTGTCCTGGGTATTGCGGTGTGCGATGGTAAAGTTCGCGGCTTAAATCTATTATTTCCATTGTAACCTCTCAAAAATTTATAGTTTTATTATACACAATATTGCGCTCGATGTTATAGGCAATTTGTAGGATGATATTTTCGCACCATCTTTTTCCTACAATCTGAATAGATGTTGGCATGTTATTTTTATCTTTGCCAGTGGGTAAAACCATCGATGGCATTCCTGTAACATTATAAGGAGAGAAAAATTGACGGTGTATATTTACCGTATAATCATGTGCTACTCCATTGATTATAGCCTTCAAATCTTTTATTAATGGTGCTGTAAAAGGTGTAGCAGGTGAAATTAATGCATCAAAGTCTTTTAGTTTTTCTTCCAACAATCTTGTCATTCTTACTTTATCATCCATTGCTTTTAGGTATGCTTCAATCCCTACCTTAACTGACCAATCCATTCGCTTTTTAACGTCTGGATCAAAAGTTTCTGGTTCCTCATCATATTGTTTTTTGTGGACCTTTGTGAATTCTGGTCCTGCAATATCATAAAATAAGTTTTGAATTAACTTCACTTCTTCAAATCTTATCTCTGTCACTTCCACATTAAGAGAAGATAGAATTTTCATTGTATCCATATATGCATTGTAAACATCAGAGTCTATCTCCTGGTTTTCATACAAGTCTGGGCATACCGCAATTTTAAAACCACTAATTGATTTTTCAAGATCATCCAAATTAATGGGGGTACATTGGACAGATTTCGTATCCAATGGGTCATATCCCTCAAGAGTTTTGTAGGTTAGAGCTGTTGATAATACAGACTCACACATTGGTCCCATATGATCTATGGAAGGGGAATTTGGAAATACCCCCCTAAGGCTAATGGCACCATAAGTTGGTTTTAATCCTACAATACCACATAATGAGGATGGGGTTCTAATTGAACCACCTGTATCGCTTCCAAGTGCAATAGGAACTAAATTTGCAGCAACTACAGCAGCAGATCCTCCACTGGATCCACCCGATATTTTGTTTAAATCATGGGGGTTTTTTGTTGTACCATAATGCACATTTATAGTTGTCGATGCTGCAGCATATTGATGAGTATTTGTTTTACCTATTAATATTGCACCTGCCTCTTTCATTTTATTTATACAAAAAGCATCCTGATCCGGAATAAAATTATCGTATTTACTTGATCCATTGGTAGTACGGATGTTGGCTGTATTTATGATATCTTTGGCTGCAAAAGGAATGCCATGAAGTGGTCCACGATATATACCTTTACTGATTTCTTCTTCAGCTAGTTTTGCTTGCTTGATTGCTTCATCAGGAATGACGGTCACAAATCCATTAATTGTCGGATTATACCTTTCAATTCTATCTAAATAAAAAGTTGCAAGATCAACCGGTGACAGCTCTTTTTTTTGGATTGAGGATATTATTTCCCTAAAACTTTTATCTTGCATTGATGTATATTTTTTTTAAATAAATTATATACATTTTACTCATTTAAATATATAAACACAATTAATCTCATGCATAAGCTATAATTCTATGCTTTTCGGCAACGAAAAATTAGTTTGACCATGAGTTTAGTATCGACAAAATTTAGGATGTAATATAATTATAATCCAATTAGATATATCTAATCTGAGAGTAAGAAAATGAATATTATTCAACAACTAGAAAAAGAACAACTAGACAAATTAAAAGAAAATAAGGTTATACCTGAGTTTTCACCAGGGGATACAGTACGTGTAAATGTTAAAATTAGTGAAGGTACTCGTGAAAGAGTACAAGCTTATGAAGGTGTGGTAATTGGTCGTTCAGGCGCTGGAATTAATGAAAGTTTCACTGTAAGAAAAATTTCATATGGTGAAGGTGTAGAAAGAGTTTTCCCAGTGTACTCTCCAACAATCGAGTCTATTTCTGTAGTTAAAAAGGGTAAAGTAAGAAGAGCAAAACTTTACTACTTAAGAAGCAGAAGGGGTAAATCAGCTCGTATTGCCGAAAAAATAGATACAAATCGTTCAAAAACTAAAGAAGCAAGCGCGCCTCAAGAAACTACTTCTGATAGTGAGTAGAACAAATCCTAATAAATTTTTTTAAAGGGTGGTTTTTCTATGAACTATGAACTTCTCAAAAAATTATGTGAAACACCATCAGTTGCTGGTCGTGAAAAACGCATAAGAGAATTTATTCATGATAATGTAAAGGGTTATTTTGATGAGATTAAAGTAGACCCTCTTGGTTCCCTAATTTGTAAAAAATTTTCTCAAAACAAAAAGAAGAAAAAAATTCTTCTCTTATGTCACATGGATGAGATTGGTTTTCTTGTTAGTCACATCAATCCAAAAGGGTATGTTTTTGTCGATCCAGTAGGTGGCTTTGACCCCAGAAATTTATTCTCAAGAAGAGTATTGGTGTGTACAGAGAAAGAAGATTTGAAGGCAGTGATGAATCCACAAGGTAAGCCAGTTCATACACAAAGCGCAATGGACAGAAAAAAAATTCCAGAACCAAATGAGTTTTTTATTGATACAGGTTTGGGCGAAAAAGCCAAAGATAAAATTCAGATTGGTGACTACGTAGTCATGGATGAACCATTCTTGGAACTACCAAAGAAAATTGTATCCAAGGCACTGGACAACAGGATTGCATGCTGGCTTGGAATGGAAATTGCCAGATATGTATCTGAAAATAAAATTGAGTTAGAAAATGATTTGATTATTGTTTTTACCTCCCAAGAAGAAGTTGGATTGAGAGGTGCAAAAACTGCGTCATTTGATGTTGAACCTGATATTGCTATTGGAATTGATACAACTTTAGCTTGTGATACCCCTGGAGTACCAGAACAAGATTGGATCACCACTCATGGTAAAGGCTTTGGTTTACATATAAAAGACTCATCATTTATTTCAGATCATGAGCTTGTTTCACAATTTGCAAAATTAGCCGAAAAAAACAAAATACCATATCAACGCACAATTCTAAGTCGTGGAGGTCAAGACGGCGCTGCAGGTCAGCAGGCAGGATCTGGAGCTAAGGCAATAGCAATTGTTGTTGGAACGAGATATATCCATACAGTTACTGAAATGGTTGATAAAAGTGATTTAGAGAATGCACTCAAAATTCTTAAAAAATTCCTTGAAAATTAAAAGAGGATTTCTTAACAATGAGTGTAAATTATGATGTTAATTAATAATTTAATTTAAATATTAGGGTATGAAAATGAGTGGATCAAAAACTATTTATGACAAAATCTGGGATGATCATCTAATAAATACTAATGATGATGGTACATCGCTTATATATATTGACAGACACTTAGTGCATGAAGTGACTTCGCCACAAGCCTTTGAAGGTTTGAGGATGACAAATAGAAAAGTTCGCTGTCCTGAAAAAACACTTGCTGTAGTAGATCATAATGTGCCAACAACGGATAGAAAAAACGGCATTGCAGATGAAGAATCCCGTATTCAAGTTGAAGCACTAGAAAAAAATTGCAGTGAATTTGGGGTTGAGTATTTTAACGAATTAGATCTTCGCCAAGGGATTGTTCATGTTGTAGGGCCTGAACAAGGTTTTACTCTACCAGGAACAACAATTATGTGTGGGGATAGCCACACATCAACTCATGGTGCCTTTGGTGCTTTGGCAATGGGTATTGGCACATCAGAAGTTGAACATATTCTTGCTACACAAACCCTAATACAAAGAAAAGCCAAAAATTTTAAAGTTAACGTGGGCGGTACCGCGCCAAAAGGTGTTACTGCAAAAGATATAATTCTATCAATAATAGGTGAAATTGGAGCTGGGGGTGGCACAGGTTCAGTTATTGAATATACTGGAAAGGCTATCTCTGACTTATCTATGGAAGGAAGAATGACAGTATGTAATATGTCAATCGAAGGAGGAGCTCGCGCAGGGCTAATCGGACCCGATGAAAAAACCTTCGCCTATATAAAAGATCGACCAAGAGCTCCAAAAGGTGAAGAATTTGATCGTGCTGTTGAATATTGGAATGCCCTAAATTCAGACAATGATGCATTTTTTGACAGGGAAGTTTACCTGGATGCAGCTAAGCTACCACCAGTGGTTACTTGGGGAACAAGTCCAGAAGATGTCGTGTCAATTAATGGTGAAGTACCTAATCCGGATCTTATTGATGATGAAAGTAGGAGAGAAACAAAGAAAAGCGCTTTGAAATACATGGATCTTGTGCCAGGCACAAAAATCCAAGACATAAAACTTGATGTTGTATTCATCGGTTCATGCACAAATGGACGTATTGAGGACTTAAGAGAAGTTGCTAAAGTTGTCGAAGGACATCACGTAAATGAAAATTTAAATGCTATGATTGTTCCTGGGTCTGGGCTTGTCAAGGAGCAAGCTATCAGTGAAGGGTTAGACAAAATTTTTATGGCAGCAGGTTTCGAATGGAGAGAGCCCGGTTGTTCAATGTGTCTAGCAATGAACCCTGATAAACTATTACCTGGTCAAAGATGTGCTTCTACTTCAAATAGAAATTTTGAAGGAAGGCAGGGATTCAGAGGAAGAACACACCTCGTTTCACCAGCAATGGCTGCTGCTGCTGCTATAGCTGGACATTTTGTTGATGTTAGAGAATTTACAAAGTAGGAAATTAAGATGGAAAAATTCAAAAACTTGACTGCAGTTGCTGCACCGTTGCCTGACATAAATATTGATACGGATAAGATAATTCCCAAACAATACCTAAAAACAATACAACGCACAGGTCTTGGTAAAGGGCTCTTTTCTGAACTTCGTTACAATGACGATGGATCAGAGAATAAGGAATTTGTTCTCAATAAATCACAATATAGAAATGCTAAAATATTGGTTGCAGGAGATAATTTTGGGTGTGGTTCAAGTAGGGAACATGCACCATGGGCATTACTTGATTATGGAATAAAGGTTGTCATCTCAACATCTTTTGCGGATATATTTTACAATAACTGTTTCAAAAATGGGATGCTTCCAATTGTTCTTGATGAAAAAGAAGTTAGTTTGTTGATGGAAGAAACAGAGAGAGGTTCTAATGCGACTTTAACGGTGGACCTTGAAAGCCAGGAAATCACAACATCAGATGGTAATGTCATCAATTTTAAAATTGATAAGTTTTTAAAACATTGTTTATTAAATGGTCTTGATGATATCGCGCTCACATTAGAGAAAGATAAAGATATTAAAAATTTTGAAGATGATGTGAAAAGTCAAAGGCCTTGGCTTTAGTCATTTAAGCTGAAATATATAAAAATAATAAGAGGATAATATGAGTTCATATAATTTATTAATGTTACCAGGAGATGGTATCGGGCCAGAAGTTGTAAATGAGGTTGAGCGAGTCATAGATTGGTTCAATAAAAATACGGACTCTAAATTTGAAATAGAAAAAGATTTGGTTGGTGGATCAGCATATGATGCCCATGGGGCAGCTATCTCCGATGCTGCTATGGATCTTGCACATAAATCTGATGCTGTAATTTTTGGTGCAGTAGGTGGTCCAAAATGGGATAATGTGCCATTTGAAGTTAGACCTGAAGCAGGTTTATTGAGACTAAGGAAAGAATTAGACCTATTCGCAAATCTCCGACCAGCTATTTGCTACAAAGCACTTGCTGATGCATCAAGCTTAAAAAGAGAGCTGGTTGAAGGCTTAGATATATTAATCCTTAGAGAACTGACAGGTGGTGTTTATTTTGGTGAACCAAAAGAAATTACAGATTTACCAGATGGGCAACAAAAAGCAGTAGATACACAAATATATACCACAAGTGAAGTCCAAAGAATTGCACGTGTAGCTTTTGAACTAGCAAAAACAAGAAAAGGAAAAGTTACATCAACAGAGAAAAGAAATGTTATGATATCAGGTGTTTTTTGGAACAAGGTTGTATCAGAGGTTCATAAAAATGAATACCCAGATATGGAACTGGAACACATTTTAGCTGACGCATGTGCTATGCAACTTGTACGAAAACCAAAACAATTTGACCTTATCGTAGCAGATAATCTTTTTGGAGATATTTTGTCAGATGAGGCAGCAATGCTAACAGGATCAATGGGGATGTTGCCTTCTGCATCACTTGGTGCTGTTAATGAAACTACTGGTAAAAGAAATGCAATGTATGAGCCAGTTCACGGATCAGCGCCAGATATAGCAGGACAAGGTATTTCAAATCCAATAGCTGAAATTGCATCATTTGCAATGGCATTAAGATATTCTTTTAATTTGACTGAAGAAGCACAGTTAATAGAGGACTCAATATCTGCAGCACTTGATACTGGTATCAGAACACCTGATATCATGCAAGATGGTATGAAAAAAGTTGGGACTCAGCAGATTACAGATGCAATTATTTCTGAAATGAATTCAAGAAGTTGAGTTAATACATATGGGTTTGAAAATAGCAGTCGTCGGTGCAACCGGAAATGTTGGTAGGGAGATCCTAAATATTCTTGATGAGAGAATGTTTCCCTGCGAAGAAGTTATAGCACTTGCATCACGAAAATCAATTGGTCGGGAACTTTCCTATGGTGATAAACTTCTCAAAGTGAAAGATTTAGAAACATATGATTTTAGTGGAACTGATATTGCCCTTTTTTCAGCAGGATCAAAAATATCAGAAAAATATGGACCAATTGCTGCAAAGTCTGGGACAGTAGTTATAGATAACTCATCATTCTGGAGATATCATGATGATGTACCTTTGATTGTTCCAGAGGTTAATCCAGATGCAGTTAAAGATTTTAAAAAAAGAGGCATTATAGCTAATCCAAACTGCTCTACTGCACAACTAGTGGTTGTTTTAAAACCTCTGCATGATGTAGCAAAAATAAATCGTGTGGTTGTATCCACATACCAATCTGTCTCTGGAGCCGGAAATGCAGCGATGGAAGAATTATTCAATCAGACTAAGGGCATCTTTGTTAATCAGGCGGCAGAGCCTGAAAATTTTACACGTCAAATAGCTTTTAATGTAATTCCACATATTGATGTCTTTATGGATGATGGTTACACAAAAGAAGAATGGAAGATGCTGTCAGAGACGAAAAAGATAGTTGATAAAAACATTCAATTAACAGCTACTTGTGTTAGAGTTCCAGTTTTTGTTGGGCATTCGGAGGCTGTCAATATAGAGTTCGAAAAATCTATAAGCCCTGAAAAAGCAAGATCAATTCTGAGAAAAGCACCAGGTGTTATGCTCGTGGATGACCCTGAAGACGAAAAATACATTACTCCACTGGAATGCGTTGGCGACTATGCAACATTTGTAAGTAGGGTTCGAGTTGACTCAACTGTGAAAAATGGATTAAGTATGTGGGTTGTATCAGATAACCTCCGTAAAGGGGCTGCATTAAATGCTGTTCAAATTGCAGAGCTGCTAATAAATAAAAAATTAATAGGTTAATTTTTCATATTTTAATGGAATTTTGTATGAGAATAATTATAACTATAACAAGTTAATTATAACATTATTGTAATATTTATGAATAATCCACTTTCACCGCACCTATCAATATATAAATTTAAGCTAAGCCTATTAATGTCCATTGCACACCGAATTACTGGTGGGGCATTATATTTTTCAATGTTGATATTTCTTTTTTTCCTTGTTTCATTATCAAGTGGAGCTTCCGGATATGAATTATTTTCGTCAATCATTGGCACATGGATCGGGAAACTAGTTATACTTGGTATAACATGGGCTGTATTTCATCATATGTTAGGTGGGCTGAGGCATTTTCTGTGGGATATGGTAAAGGGTTTTGAAGTAAAAACAGTCGATAAATTAGCTACTATAACCTTATTAGGGGGAATAGTGCTCACAATAATTTATTGGTCACTTTACTGTATTTTATAAGGGGATCTTTCAATGAGTAAATCACCAACAAGACATTTTATTTACCAGAGAATTACAGCGGTATTAAATATTCCTTTATCTGTTTTTCTTCTCTATTTAATTTTTACAATACCAAGAATGTCTTATTTGGAAGTGTCAAGTCTATTTCAAAAACCCTTCATAACCATTCTAACAGTAATTCTTATAATAAATTTCTCATATCACATGAAATTGGGAATGCAGATGATTATCGAGGATTATATTCACGGGGCTAATAATTTGAAAACAGCACTACTATTGAACAATATTGTTGTGTTAATCGTTATTATAGGGTCGATATATTCAGTTTTAACCATATAGCTAAACGCTTTTAGGAAAAGGAATTTTTAGAGAATGTCAAATACACACAACATAAACGGTAGGGAATATACATTCATAGACCATACATATGATGTGGTCGTTGTTGGAGCTGGTGGCGCTGGTCTAAGAGCCACTCTAGGTTGCTCCCAAGCGGGATTAAAAACAGCTTGTGTAACAAAATTATTTCCAACAAGGAGCCATACTGTTGCAGCTCAAGGCGGAGTTGCTGCTGCTTTGGGGAACATGGGTGAGGACGACTGGAAATGGCATATGTATGATACTGTAAAAGGAGCAGATTGGCTTGGTGACCAAGATGCAATAGAGTATTTGTGTAAAGAAGCCCCTCAAGCTGTGTATGAGTTAGAACATTTTGGATTACCATTTAGTAGACGTGAAGATGGTAAAATTTATCAGAGACCATTCGGCGGTATGACAACTCATTACGGTGAAGGTATAGCGCAAAGAACATGCGCTGCAGCGGATAGAACTGGACACGCTATGCTCCATACTTTGTATGGGAAAGCTATAAGTCATTCAGCAGAGTTCTTTATAGAATATTTTGCGATTGATTTAATTATGGATGATAATGGTGCCTGTCTCGGGGTTGTGGCCTTATGCCTGGAAGATGGAACAATTCATCGTTTCCAAGCACAAAAAACCATACTTGCTACCGGTGGTTATGGTCGTGCATATTTCTCTGCAACATCAGCTCACTCTTGCACAGGAGATGGGAATGCGATGGTTTTAAGGGCTGGATTACCTCTACAAGATATGGAGTTTGTACAATTTCATCCAACCGGGATTTATGGAGCAGGATGTTTAATAACAGAAGGATCCCGAGGTGAAGGGGGGTATTTAACTAATTCTGAAGGTGAACGTTTTATGGAAAGATACGCTCCATCTGCTAAAGACCTCGCAAGCAGAGACGTTGTATCAAGATCAATGACAATCGAAATAAGGGAAGGTAGAGGAGTTGGCAAAGATAAAGATCATATACATCTTCACTTAGAGCATCTAGCACCAGAGGTGTTGGCAGAAAGGCTTCCAGGAATTTCAGAAACAGCAAAAATATTCTCAGGTGTCGATGTTACAAAAGAACCAATCCCTGTATTGCCAACCGTTCATTATAACATGGGAGGAATCCCAACAAATTTCCACGGTGAAGTGTTAACCAAAATTGGAGGCGATCCAGACTGTGTTGTCGAAGGTTTAATGGCAATCGGCGAGGCAGCTTGTGTTTCTGTACATGGTGCCAACAGGCTTGGATCGAACTCACTAATTGATTTGGTGGTTTTTGGAAGAGCTGCTGGACTTCGAGCTGCTGATACAACAACCCCAAATGCTAATCAACAACCACTTCCTGCAAATGCTGGTGTTAATGCATTGGAAAGACTAGATAAATTTAGATACGCTGATGGTAGTACCTCAACTTCAAAACTTAGATCAGATATGCAAAGAATTATGCAAAATAACTGCGCAGTATTCAGAACGGGTGAAGTATTAGAAGAAGGACAAAAACTAATCAATAAAACATGGCATGGATTAGACGATATTAAGATTAGTGATAGATCACTTGTATGGAATACTGATCTAATAGAAGCTCTTGAGTGGGATAATCTAATAGTTCAGTCAGTAGTAACTGTTGAAAGTGCTGCAAACAGAAAAGAAAGTAGAGGATCACATGCCAGGGAAGATTACACTGAAAGAGATGATAAGAATTGGATGAAGCATACTCTAGCTTGGATAGATAACGATAAAAGAACGACAACTATAGATTATCGACCGGTTCATGAATACACTCTCAGTAATGAAGTTTCATATATACCGCCAAAAGAAAGAGTTTATTAAGGAAAGATTATGGTTGAATTAGCATTACCTAGAAATTCTAAAATCACAGAAGGAAAAAAGTGGCCCCAGCCTGAAAATCAAAATAATATTCGTGAATTCAAGGTTTATCGTTGGAATCCAGAAGATGACAAAAACCCATCAATGGATACCTACTACCTAGATACAGAAGATTGTGGTCCTATGGTTTTGGATGCATTAATGAAGATCAAAAGTGATATAGATACATCACTTACTTTCAGGCGATCATGCCGTGAGGGAGTTTGTGGATCTTGTGCAATGAACATTGATGGAGTAAATAGATTAGCTTGCACGACTGCAATTGAAGATATAAAAGGTGCAGTTAATATTTACCCATTACCTCATCAAAAAGTTATTAAAGATCTTGTGCCAGATCTAAAAAATTTTTTTGATCAACATAGATCGGTTGAACCATGGCTTCATACAAAAAATGAAGAACCAAAAGAGGAATGGCTACAATCAAAAGAAGATAGAGAACAATTAGATGGTCTATATGAATGTATTATGTGTGCATGCTGCTCCACTTCTTGCCCAAGCTATTGGTGGAATTCAGATAAATATCTGGGTCCAGCAGCTCTACTTCAAGCATACCGTTGGATAATTGATAGTAGAGATGATGAACGGGAAGCAAGGCTTGATAAATTGGAAGACCCTTTCAAACTTTACAGATGTCATACTATTATGAACTGCGCAAAAGCTTGTCCAAAAGGACTGAACCCAGCTAAAGCAATTGCAAGCATTAAAAAGATGATGGTTGAAAGAAGAGTATCTAAGCAGGCTTAATAACTATTTCTCTTCTTTAGGTTCGAGGATTTGTTTTCCCCTATACATTCCTGTTTTTAGGTCGAGATGATGCGGTCTGTGCAGTTCGCCTGTTGACTTATCTTCAACATATGCTTCACCTTTTAGAAAGTCAGTAGATCTACGCATACCTCTTTTTGATTTTGTCACCTTACTTCTTGGGACTGCCATAATCAATATCTCCGTTATAAATTTTAATTAAGATTAATTACATATACATATTCATTTATTATTTGTCATCATTTATATATATTAAAATTAACTTTTTTAATTAATTTAGAACAATGAATTGGTAATGAGTGTTTTGAAAAACTATAACGAAATTATTACAGATTTAGATAATTATATGATCGAGTTGCTAGATAACTCGGAATATCCTAAGCAGTTAGTTGATCCAATAAAATATATATTTATTGGAAAGGGAAAAAGAATTAGAGCTATTTTGCTGGTTGAGATTTGTGAGCTTTTTGAATTATCATATATAGATATACGCGATGTAGCATTAGCCATTGAATGTATCCATACTTATTCGCTTATACATGATGATTTACCTGCGATGGATGATGATGACTATAGGCGTGGGCAGCTCACATTACATAAAAAATATGATGAAGCAACAGCAATATTAGTTGGAGATGCACTAATATCACTTGCATTTGAGTTGCTAGCTACACCAAGCGATAAAATAGACAACGAATGTGCACTAAATTTGGTAAACAAACTTGCAAAATGTAGTGGCTTGGGTGGCATGGTTGGAGGACAAATTTTAGATCTAAAAATTAGCAGTTCAACCGCATCCATTGATTTGGTAAATAACATGCAACAAATGAAAACTGGAGCATTATTTCATTTTGCATGTCTTGCAGGTCCCATAATTAGAGGAAATGATGCCGATAAAAGGATATTTGCCCAATTTGCAGACTTATTTGGTTCAATATTTCAAATTAGTGATGATCTTATTGATATCGAGTCTACTTTATCGGAGGCTGGTAAAAATGTTAATAAAGATAAGGAAAAAGATAAATATACACTAATAGAATTTCTAGGGGTTGATGGAGCGAAGGCGAAAATAGCGCAGCATTTAGAGGATGTACGGATTTTATTACATGATTATGGTGTAAAATCAGAAAAAATCATTCATTTGTGCCAGGAGTTAGTTGATAGAAGATCATAGGATTAAATTATCAATAAGCCTTGTAGTTCCTAATTTTGTTGCAATTAATAGGATATATTTATCTTTCCCCGGTTGATATTCATTACACACTTCTAAATTAGTGAGTGTTCTTAATTCGAGATATTCAACCTCAAAACCAATAGAGTTTAATCTGTCAATTTCTAATTGTATGGATTGTGAAATATCATTATTAATTTTATTAAGGTTATCTTTTATTTTTTCTAATGAGGCATATATTTCAGAAGCTAACCTGTTGTTTTCAGCACTTAAATAGCTATTTCTTGAAGATAAAGCTAAGCCGTTACTCTCGCGAATAATTGGAGATAAAATCAAATCCACTTCCATAAAAAGATTTTCTACCATATTTTTTATTAAAATGAATTGTTGGTAATCTTTTTGTCCAAAAATTGCAATATCTGGTTGTATTATATTAAATAGTTTGTTCACAACTAAAAGTACGCCATTGAAATGCCCAGGTCTTTTTTTTCCACATAAGTCATTCATAAGTTTCGGGTTATCAATTATTATTTCTGAGCTGATATGAGATGGGTATATTGAATTCATTTCAGGGCAAAAAACTAGGTCAACCCCTTCTTTTTCAAGTAATTCGAGATCATTTTTTAATGTTCTTGGGTATTGATTGAAATCTTCTGATGGGCCAAATTGTCTCGGATTAACAAAAATTGAAACAATTATCTTTGTTGCACCATTTTTTTTTAAATTTCTAACTAAACTCAGATGTCCATCATGGAGATTACCCATTGTAGGAGCAAATCCAATAGTATTTCCATCTTCTTTCCATTGTATGATCTGATCTCTCAATGGATTTATATTATCAGAGAATATCTGCATTATTTGAATGTATGTTCTGGTGCTGGGTAACTTTTGGTTTTAACCGCATTAATATACTCCATAACAGCTTCCTGGATAGTATTTTGACCAGTCATAAAATTTTTAGAAAACTTTGGTAATTTCCCCGGTGTTATTCCAAGAATATCATATAAGACCAATATTTGACCATCTACGTCTGGTCCTGCTCCGATACCTATAATCGGAATTTTGATTTCTGATGAGACCATCTTTGCTGTAGAAGATGAAACACACTCAAGAAGCAAAATATCAGCTCCTGACGCTTCTATTTTTTTTGCCTCTTCAATAAGTTTTTTAGCATCAGAATCCTCTTTTCCTTGCACCTTATAGCCACCCATTTTATTAACTGATTGAGGCCTTAAACCAATATGCGCACATATAGGAATATCCGACATTGCTAGTTTCTCAATAATATTAATTTGGGATTGGTTTCCTTCGAGTTTTATCATTTGTGCTCCGCCATCTTGCATAAGTTTTTTAGCATTTTCCATGGCGATATCAGGATTATAAAAACTCATAAAAGGCATATCCGAAATAAGAAAAGAGTAATTTAATGAGGATGATACAATTTTAGAGTGGTAGATCATATCTTCTATCTTTACAGGTACGGTTGTTTTGTGTCCTTGTACAACCATTCCCAGTGAGTCTCCAACTAAGATTATCTCAGTTCCAGATTGATCAAGTAGGTGGGCAAAAGTAGCATCATACGCAGTTAAGCAAGCAATTTTCTCACCTTTTTGTTTAAGTTCTTTAATTGTATTTAATGTTATAGATTTTAACTGCTTACCATCATACATATTACGCACCCAGTGACTTCTTCGAATATTTTTGTTGAATGTAATTATACAGAATTTTTTTAAATTCATCTGCTATATTTTTACCGCGTAGCACTTTGTGCTTTTCTCCATCAATAAATACTGGAGCTGCTGGCTCTTCACCTGTTCCAGGAAGTGATATTCCAATATTTGCATGTTTTGACTCTCCAGGACCATTAACAATACAGCCCATCACTGCAACTTTTAAACTATCTACACCATTATATTCCTTTTTCCATTTTGGCATTTGTTCGGATATGTAATCTTCAATATCAATTGCTAATTCTTGAAATACTGTAGAAGTCGTTCTACCACATCCCGGACAAGCAACAACATCTGGCCTATATGATTTGATATTGAGAGACTGCAATATTTCCTTTGCAACGCGTACTTCTTCTCTTCTGTCTTCATTAGGTTTTGGGGTAAGGGAAACTCTGATAGTGTCTCCAATATTTTTATTAAGCAGAATAGAAATTGCTGACACAGAAGATACAATACCCTTAATACCCATTCCTGCTTCAGTCAGTCCTAAATGAAGTGGATAATTGGTTTGATTATATAGGTCTTCGTATACTCTAACCAATTCGCTTACGTCACTCACCTTTGCAGAAAGAATAATTTTTGATGAATCTAAACCAATTTCTTCCGCTCTATTTGCTGAGTAAATAACTGATTTAACAAGCGCATCACGCAATACTTCTGTAGAGCTTTTTTTGACTTCAAGCTTATTATTTTCATTCATGAGCGTAGTCAGTAATTCTTGATCTATACTACCCCAATTTGCGCCGATCCTGATGGGCTTTTCATACTTGCAAGCCATTTCAATGATTTCAGAAAATTGTTTATCTTTTTTATTTTTAAAACCAACATTCCCTGGATTTATTCGATATTTATCCAAGCTCTGCGCGCAATCAGGGAAATCTTTTAAAAGTTTATGGCCAATATAATGAAAATCACCAACAAGAGGGATTGAATAGTTTTTCTTTGATAAACTCTCTTTTATATATGGAACAGCTTTTGCGGCAGCATCTCTGTCTACAGTAATTCTAACTATTTCAGATCCTTCTTCGTAGAGATCAATAATTTGTTGAGTTGTTTTTGATACATCAGCTGTATCGGTATTTGTCATTGATTGAATAACAACTGGTTCACCACCACCGATTGACACATTACCGACTTTTACAATAATCGATTTTGGTTTTACACTCATGATCACAGCTAAGTTTCTTATTTAGGTTAAATATATACGAATTAATGAATAAAAAAAGTACTCAATTGTAATAGATTTTCAAAATAATTTCAGTTTTAAGTATGGATTAATTAAAAATTCTCTGAAACTTAGCAGGAATTCTATCTTTAGATTTAAGCATAAAATAAATCAGCAAACTATATAACAAGGTAGACAAGATAGTATTTGTAGCAAATGGGATTGCCATGATATATGCAGTGATTAGACCATTAAAAGTATATCCATAGTAACCTGTTGTCCAAAATCCAAAGTTTGTGACAATAAAAAATACTAAGCAAGATGCAAGTGACATTGCGGAAACATTTAGGAGGTTAAATCTCCTAAGTAAAAGATAACTTGATAGAGATATTACAATAAATGATAGGTATATCCATATCATGTAGCTATAAAATCCAATAAGGATATCAGATAGGAAAATTGCAAATAGAGGAATTGCAGTTCCTATAAATTTATTATTAGTAATCATTGGTAAGGTGACAGCAATAGCCAAAACTGGTGTAAAATTAGGTGGATGGGGTATTATTCTGCTAATTGCTAGAATGATTACAGTGTAAAAAATTATTCCAAGTATTCTCATCACAATTCACATTGCGATAAAACCATGACGCTGTCAAGAACTTCACCGAACTGACGAGGTTCATAAACGGAATTATTGTCTATGAGGAATAATTTTTTCTATATAACAGAGAATGTCCTAAAAAATAGTTCAATAAGAGAAAATTTATTTGGTTCGTTCGCTGAAATAATCAATAATAACATTGACTTAAAATGGGGAAAATAATGATTTATGAATATCAAGGGAAGAGACCACAAATCAATAAGAACAGTTGGGTAGCAGAGAATGCAGTAATTATTGGTAATGTAGTTTTAGAAGAAGAAGTAAGTATTTGGTGGAATGCTGTATTAAGAGGAGATAATGAACCTATCGTCATTGGAAAAGGTTCAAACATACAAGATGGATCAGTTGCGCATACAGATCCCGGGTATGGACTCCACATTGGAACTAACGTAACAGTTGGTCATATGGCAATGATACATGGATGCACAATTGGCGATAACTCATTAATTGGGATAGGAGCTATTGTCTTAAATGGCGCTAAGATTGGGAAGGGATGCTTGATTGGAGCAAATTCATTTATTCCTGAGAAGAGAGAAATACCAGATAATTCCATTGTACTTGGTGCTCCTGGCAAGATAATTGGTGAAGTACAGGATAAACATAAAGCGATGATGGAACGCGCACAAAAAAGCTATGTAAGAAGATCATACTTATACAAATCAGAGCTAGTTGATATCTCAGATGATTTCAGTTTTATTAAATTGGATTGAAATTTCAAAAAATCTGTAATACATTTAGGTAGCAATTTTTTTAATTAGGGAGGTAGCTATGAATAACAAATTAGTAATTGGGGTTGTTGTTGCTGTTGTTGTAGCTGTGGCAGCGTATTTCATTATGCAAAATGCCGGTACTGATAGATCAGCCGACTCAGGAACTGGCGGGGTGTTGATGAGAACAAACCAAACTGATGGACCAGTCGAAATCGGCAGCAAAACTGTAGATATTGAAATACTTAATGAATTCGAGACTTACGGTCAAGCATTCTAGAATTATTTTATTTAGGGTTTATAACTTAAAAGGGCTACTCAGTAGCCCTTTTTTTGTGACTACAAACAAGATAAGCTTGTAATATACTCACAAACAACTATATGTAATCAAAAATCATTGATCAGCTTGGCACATACATCATGAGTTATGATATTGAAAAAAAATATGACTATTTGCTAAAAAACAATGAAATTGAATTTGATCAAAAACAATTCGACTTACTGAGAGAATTATCAAAAAAAAGTAAAGAGTTTTTACACTTCGCAACCAACCATTCAATCCTATCAAAAATTGGTATTTCAAAAGTAAAGCCTCCTCGAGGTATTTACATTTATGGGCAAGTTGGAAGAGGAAAATCAATGCTTATGGATCTATTCTATAACAGCATTGATATCAAAGAAAAAAGGAGAGTACATTTCAATGCTTTTATGAATGAGGTACACGATGAAATTTTCAAGTGGAGACAAAAAATAAAAGATGCTGACGGGGTAGATCAAAATACGGATCCTGTCATGATGGTAGCTAGATATATAAAAAAAGATTGTAAGTTACTGTGCTTTGATGAATTTCAGGTTGAGGATATCGCAGATGCAATGATACTCGGTAGGTTATTCAAAATATTATTTGAAATGGGAATATTAGTTATTTCAACTTCTAATATACATCCACGGAATTTATATTCAAATGGTCTAAACAGAGATACCTTCATCCCTTTCATAGATAAATTAGAAGAGAATATGGATGTATATAATCTGGAAGCATCAAAGGATTACAGAATGGATAGGATAAAAGACACAACGGTGTATTTTTATCCAAACAATGAAAAAAATAAAAAATATTACATTGATACTTGGCAAAATCTGATTGGTAGTATAGAAGTTACCAATAGAATTCTAACTGTCAAAGGCAGAGAATTATCCATAGATAGATCAGCAGGTAAATATGCTCAATTTAGCTATGAAGACTTATGTGTTAAACCATTGGGAGTTGCTGATTATATTGAAATAGCCAAAAATTATGATGTGATTTTTATTTCAAATATTCCAGTAATTGATCCAAAAAAAAGAAATGAAATAAAAAGATTTATAAATTTGATTGATACATTTTATGAAACAAAAAAGATCTTGTTTATATTAGCTGAATCTGCTCCTAAAGATATTATGATTGGAGGAAAAGATGATAATATCTTTCAAAGAACAGTTTCACGACTAGAGGAAATGCAATCAGCTGAATACTTAAATAATATAATTGAAGTTTAAAAAAGAGAGGAATTATTATGGGTGCAGGAAGAAATAAGATATCACTTATTGGAGCTGGTCAAATAGGTGGTACATTAGCTCTATTGTCAGGATTAAAGGAATTAGGAGACATAGTTCTTTTTGATATTATAGATGGGGTTCCTCAAGGTAAAGCGCTCGATATTGCTCAGGCTAGTACAGTAGAGATGTTTGACTCAAAAATACAAGGAGCCTCTGATTATAGTGCTATCGCTGACTCAGATGTTATTATTGTTACTGCAGGAGTACCTCGTAAACCGGGTATGAGCAGAGATGATTTGCTTGAAATCAACCTAAAGGTAATGAGCTCTGTTGGAGAAGGTATAAAAAAATATGCACCAAACTCATTTGTGATTTGTATAACAAATCCTCTAGATGCGATGGTATGGGCTCTTCAAAAGGCAACAGGTCATAAGCCAAATATGATCTGTGGTATGGCTGGTGTTCTTGACTCTGCAAGATTTAGACTATTTCTCGCTGAGGAAATGAATGTTTCAGTTGAAGATGTTACAGCTTTTGTTTTAGGTGGACATGGAGATACAATGGTACCTTTAACAAGATACTCAACAGTAGCTGGTATTCCACTTCCTGATCTAATCAAGATGGGTTGGATTACTGAGAAAAAGCTTGCAGATATAGTGCAAAGAACACGTGACGGTGGTGCAGAAATCGTAGCACTATTAAAGACAGGTTCAGCTTATTATGCACCAGCAAGTTCAGCAATTTCTATGGCAGAATCATACTTAAAAGATAAGAAGCGATTATTGCCAGCAGCAGCTTATCTTCAAGGTGAATATGACGTGAATGATTACTACATTGGCGTGCCTGTGATTATAGGTAAGAATGGTGTTGAGAAGATAGTAGAAATTGATCTTAATAAAGATGAAAAGGAAGAATTTGACTCCTCTGTAAATTCTGTTAAGAACCTTGTTGAGGCTTGTCAAAAGATTGCCCCAAATCTAAAATAAGCAATAGCAAATTAACATCATAAATCTATGAACATTCACGAACATCAAGCTAAAGAATTACTCAAACAATTCAATGTACCCGTTTTGAATGGTTTTGTTGCTTATAATGAAAAGGAACTAGACAAGCAAATAGATACATTGAAAGGTCCTATTTGGGTTGTTAAAGCTCAAATTCATGCAGGTGGGCGTGGAAAAGGTGGTGGAGTAAAAGTTGTCAACAGCATTGAAGACGTTCATGAAGCATTTAATAATATGATGGGCATGAATCTGGTTACCAAACAGACTGGTTCAGAAGGTAAGGAAGTTAAAAGAATATATATAGAAGATGGCTGTAAGATAAAAGAGGAGTTCTATTTATCCTATCTTATCGACAGAAAAACAAAATCCATCTGTCTAATTGCCTCCTCTGAGGGTGGTATGGATATCGAAGAAGTAGCGGAAAAAACTCCTCATAAAATTGCTAAAATATTCATTGATCCAGCAACAAATAAATTATCAAAAGATGATGTAAGCAAAGCTTCAGATATTTTGAATCTTGAGGAAACCCAATTTGATCAGTTAAATGAAATTTTAAGTAACATACTAAAGTTATTCATAGAAAAAGATGCAAGTTTAATTGAGATTAATCCTTTTGTCCTTACAGAAGATAATCAATTTCTTTGCCTTGATGCAAAAATGAACTTTGACTCGAATGCACTTTTTAGACATGAAGAAATATTAGCTTTAAGGGATCTAAGTGAAGAAGAGCCTTTGGAAATTGAAGCATCAAAGCATGGTCTAAACTATATAAAATTAGATGGCTCTATTGGGTGTATGGTCAATGGAGCCGGATTAGCAATGGCCACCATGGACATCATAAAGCTTTACGGAGAAAAGCCTGCAAATTTTCTTGATGTTGGAGGTGGAGCAACAAAAGAACAAGTGATGAATGCTTTCAAAATTATCTTAAGTGATGAAAGCGTAAAAGGCATTCTCGTAAATATATTTGGTGGTATCATGCGCTGTGAAATTATTGCTCAGGGTATAATTGATACAGCGAATGAACTAAATCTATCAATACCTCTTGTTGTTAGATTGGAGGGTACAAATGTTGAATTGGGCAAAAAATATCTTGATGAGTCAGGATTAAATATAATTTCAGCAAACGATTTAGACGATGCTGCAAAGAAAATTGTAAACGCTGTATCGAAAGGTAATTAATGTCAATTTTAGTTGATAGAAATACAAAAGTTATATGCCAAGGATTTACTGGGAAGCATGGGACATTCCATTCACAGCAAGCAATAGAATATGGAACAAAATTAGTTGGCGGAGTTACTCCTGGCAAAGGAGGAAGTGTTCATTTGGATTTACCTGTTTTTGATACTGTTGCTGATGCTGTTTCAAAAACTGGCGCTAATGCAACCTCCATCTATGTACCTCCAAAATTTGCAGCATCAGCAATTCTTGATGCAATAAAAGCTGAAATTGAAATAATTGTCTGCATTACAGAAGGTATACCTGTACTAGATATGCTAGAGGTGAGAGCTGCGCTTGAAAAATCAAAATCAACATTGATTGGTCCGAACTGTCCAGGAATAATTACACCAGAAGAGTGCAAAATTGGTATCATGCCTGGGCATATCCATAAATCTGGATCAGTTGGAATTGTATCTCGCTCAGGGACTCTTACATATGAGGCGGTTGCGCAGACTACAGCTGTTGGTTATGGTCAATCTACATGTGTAGGAATTGGTGGTGACCCTATAAAGGGGATTGACTTTATAGAAGTTATTGAGAAATTTAATTCTGATGATAAAACCGAAGCAATAATAATGATTGGTGAAATTGGTGGTTCTGCTGAAGAAGATGCAGCTGAGTTCATAAAAAATAGTAAGATTAAGAAGCCGATGGTTGGGTTTATTGCTGGAGTCACAGCACCTCCTGGACGTAGAATGGGTCATGCAGGGGCGATTGTTGATGGAGCTTCTGGATCAGCTGAAACAAAAATTGAAGCAATGAAAAGTGCTGGTATTGTGATGGCAGAATCACCAGCAATGCTTGGCACAACTCTAAAAAAAATACGATAATTTCTTCTAACTATTATCAGATACAAGCTTTAGGTGACTAGGTCTATTTCTTGGGTGAGCCTTTTTATGAATATCGAGTAGTTCAGTCTGGTTAACTTTTGTGTAGATTTGTGTTGTAGATAGACTGGCATGGCCCAATAACTCTTGTATCGATCTCAGATCTACACCAGCTTGCAAAAGATGTGTTGCATATGAATGTCTGAGTGAATGCGGTGTAGCATTTTCTGGCAAGTTAAGATTTGAACGCATTTTTTGCATGAGTAATTGAACAATCCTTGGACTGAGCCTTTCACCTCTAACTCCAATAAACAAAGGATCATCGAACTTGTATTTTTTTGGATAAAGTTCGAGATATTTTTTTAGACCTTCTCTAACTTCTGGTAAAATAGGGACTTCTCTGTATTTATTTCCCTTACCTCTCACTCTAATTGTATCTTGCCAATCCTCGATGGGCGCATCTTTTATGTTTAATTCAAGTGCTTCAGTAATTCTTAAACCACAACCGTATAACAAAAGGAATATAGATCTATTTCTTTCATATACCCAGTCAGGATTTTCTTTCTTAATTTCATCGTTCTCAATTAATTCTTTTGCTTGGTTGAGGGATAATGCTTTTGGAACACTACTTGGAAGTTTAGGCATTCTTATCTGGTTTATGGAATTATTTTTTAACACATCAATTTTATTTAGAAATTCAAATAAAGATCTAATGCTAGACATGATACGAGCAATTGTTCTTGAACCATTACCATCACGTCTTTTTTTTGCCATAAAAGCTCTAAAATCTGAGGCAACCAAGGACTCTAGATTTTTAAGAGATAATGGACCCCCAATATGTTCGATTAAGAATGAGATGAATGCATCAATATCTCTATAATATGCATCAATCGTATTTGGGGATGCTCTTTTCTCATTTTTTATAAAATCGATCCAAGAGTTCAACGCATGATTAATCTCATCCTTAACTAGATCAATTTCATATATGTTATTCATTGACATGTTTTTATCTTATTTTTTGTCCTGTTGTTTCCCAATCCTTTAAAAAATTCTCTAAACCGATATCTGTGAGGGGATGTTTTATTAAATCTTTTAATATTTTAGGAGGTATTGTAGCCACATCAGCTCCCAACATTGCAACTTGAATAACATGATTTGTATTTCTGATGGATGCAGCTAAAATTTGAGTATTTAAGTTATCGTAGTTGTCGTAGATGCTCCTGATTTGACCAATTAACTCTACTCCATCAATTCCCGAGTCATCTAATCTTCCTATAAATGGTGAAATATAGGTTGCTCCAGCTTTTGCAGCAAGAAGGGCTTGGGATGCAGAAAAACATAACGTAACATTTGTTGGGATTTTTAAATTATAAAATTTATTGCAAGCTTCTAATCCATCCCATGTTAGTGGAATTTTGACAACAACATTAGGGGCAATGGAATGTAAAATTTTGCCTTCTTCAACCATTTCATTGGAGGTGATAGCTGTAACTTCTGCACTTACTGGGCCAGGAATTAATTTACAAATTTTTGAGATTGTCTCTTTTATATCTTTCCCAGATTTAGCAATTAGTGATGGATTCGTTGTGACTCCATCAACCATATTTGTTTTTGCTAGATCTTCTATTTCATCAATTTCAGCAGTATCAATAAAAAATTTCATCTTTTTTCCAATCATATTAAATATAGGAAGAATCTATATATATAAATGACAAGTAAATCAAATTTACCTAGACTTACTATCGTAGGATATAATTATTATCACTTAGTTAAATATTCGAAAAAATTTATCGTAAGAAATGAATAAACTCAAATTTTTGTCAGTTCTGTTACCCATAAATATTGATAGACCTTTCACTTACAGTTCCGAGGAGAAGCTGGATATAGGGACTATAGTAAAAGTTTCGTTTGGTAAGAGGGAGCTTTACGGGGTTGTCTGGGAAGCTGACAAAATCGAAAAGAAACCTGATAATATTAAAATTAAATCCATTATCGAAGTAGCAGGAGAAGGTAAAGAATATATTTTACCAATAGATATGTTGCATTTTATTAAATGGATTTCAGACTATTACTTGATGCCATTGGGGTTGGTACTAAAAGCCTCACTCAAACAACAATTTTTTCAAAAAAAATCTAGAGCAAGTTATGTTTTAAAAATCAATCCTAAACATCAATCAAAAATTACAGAAAAGCAAAAAATAGTTCTAGAAGAATTCAAGCAAAATAAAATCATAGACAAGAGGTCATTAATTACCAAAACTGGCATATCAAATTCAATAATTTCCAGAATGATAAAGAATGAAATTTTAATTGAAGAAGAGGCACATGAAAATATAACAAAAATCAATTTAGATACGAAAATTGAATTAAATTTGGACCAACTAAAAGCCTCGAGAGTTCTTATTAAATCAATTAAAAATAACGAAGTAGTATTACTGGATGGTATTACTGGATCTGGAAAAACAGAAGTTTATCTATCAGCGGTAAATGAAATTTTACACCAAGGTGATCAGGTTTTGATACTTCTACCTGAAATAACCCTAACTCATGACTTTGTTCATAACTTGAAGAAAAGATATAAAAATCAGATTGCTGAGTGGAATTCTAGCTTGACTGAAAACCAAAGAAGAAACATTTGGTTTGGGGTTTTGAATAAGGAGATAAAATTAATAATTGGGGCACGTTCAAGCTTATTTCTTCCTTTCAAAAAATTAGGCCTAATTATTGTTGATGAAGAGCATGATCAATCTTACAAACAAGAGGACGGTATTATTTACAATGCAAGGGATATGGCAATACTGAAATCAAAGCAATTAAATATAGCCTGCATACTCTCAACAGCTACACCGTCAGTCGAGTCATACGATAATGTTCTGCAACATAAATTTAAAAGAACATCTTTGAAAAATAGATTTCATGGAACACAACTTCCATCCATAAAATTTATTGATATGAGGAAAGCTCATAAGATTAATGAGTCTTTCTTACCTGTTGAATTAGTTGAAGACATCAAGGCTAACTATGATCGTGGTGAACAGTCTTTATTATTTCTTAACCGAAGAGGTTATTCACCTCTTTCAATTTGCAGTAAGTGTGGGGTAAGGGTTGATTGTCCAAACTGTGATACTTGGTTAGTATTACATAAAAATAATTCTCAATATATCTGTCATAAATGTGGACACACAGAAGATACAAGTAAAGAATGCAAAAGCTGCCACTCTAAGGATACAATAGTTCCAAGTGGAAGGGGTATTGAAAGGGTTGATGAGGAAATAGCTAGAGTATTCCCTGAAATGAAAAGAATGATATTCTCAAGTGATTATCTAAATAATCCAATTGATATACTAAGTGCTTTAGAAAAAATAAAAAATAATGAAATTGATTTAATCATAGGTACTCAGCTGGTTTCAAAAGGTTATAATTTCCCAAATCTCACATATGTTGGAGTCTTAGACGGTGATTTTGGTTTGGAATTATCTGATATTAGATCCGCAGAAAGAACATATCAAATATTAAATCAGGTAGCTGGCAGAGCTGGAAGAATGAAAGAGGATAGTGTCGTAAAAATTCTAACCCACATGCCAGATCATCCAATAATTCAATCAATAACAAATAATCAAAAAGAAGATTTTTATAACACTGAACTAGCAATAAGAAAAAGTGCAGGTATGCCACCTTTTTCTAGATTGGCATCTATTATAGTAAGTTCTTCTGACAAATCATTGTTACTTGATTATGTAAGGAGATTGGATGAACTTAAAAATACGCCTAAAGATATTGATGTTTTTGGTCCGATTGAAGCTCCCTTATCGAAATTGAGAAAAAAATATCGAATGAGATTTTTAATCAGAAGCCCCAAAAACTCTCATATTCAATTTTATATAGAAAGATGGCTAAAAACCCTAAAAATCAACCCCAAAATTAAAGTTGTTGTTGATGTTGATCCCTACAATTTTCTCTAAATAATTTAAATTTGTAAATAAGTGGCTCTTTTGTTGAAATATATAGAGATTTTATTGCACATAATGTTTAGCTGTGATAAGGAATATATGTTTTCTGATAAATTATTTTAGCTTTAAACTAAATCGTCAAAACAAACAGTATTTATACAAGGTAATAATCTCAAATGTCACAAGAAACGTCTATATCAGAAGTGGCTAAAAGATATGCAAGAGCAACATACGAACTAGCAAACACTGATGGAGTAACATCCCAAGTTTCAGATGATTTAATTTCACTTAAAGATTTAATAATTGACAATAAAAGTCTATTGAACCTTATTTCTAGCCCAACATTTACATCTCAAGAGCAGTCAGCAGTTTTTGATGGTATATTCAAAAAACAAAAAATATCCAAAATCGTACAAAATCTCACAAACGTTCTTATAAGAAACAGAAGGTTAAATGCTCTTATTTCTGTAGCACATGCATTTGAACTGATTATGAAAGAAAATAGTGGTGAAATCTTGGCAGAAGTGACCGCAGTGAGTGAATTAAGCAAAGATCAACTAAACCAAATAAAAGATAATCTTAAAAAGATGACAGGTAAGGAAGTCCAACTTGAAACAAATATTGAGCCAAATATACTTGGGGGAATAAAAGTTAAAATCGGATCACAGATGATTGATGCGTCTGTTTCGACTAAATTGAATAATCTAAAAATTCTAATGAAAGGTGCAAACTAATGGATCTAAAAGCTGCAGAAATTTCTGCAATACTAAAGGAGCAAATAAAAAACTTTGATGCTAATGCAGAAGTATCTGAAGTTGGACAGGTTTTATCAGTGGGTGATGGTATCGCCAGAGTATACGGACTTGATAATGTTCAGGCAGGGGAAATGGTTGAATTTGCCAACGGAATAAAAGGCATGGCATTGAACCTTGAAATGGATAATGTTGGTATTGTGATATTTGGTGATGACAAAGATATTCATGAAGGCGATGTTGTTAAAAGAACCGGTGATATTGTTGAGGTTCCTGTTGGTAAGGAATTATTAGGAAGAGTTGTAGATGCTCTTGGTAACCCAATTGACGGTAAGGGTCCGATTAAAGCAAAACAAAATGGAAGGGTAGATATCAAAGCACCTGGTATTATGCCTCGTAAATCTGTTCATGAACCTATGCAAACCGGTCTCAAAGCCATTGACGCTCTTATCCCGATAGGTAGAGGGCAAAGAGAGCTTATAATTGGAGACAGACAAACAGGTAAAACTGCGATCGCTCTTGATACTATTTTGAATCAAAAGTCTGTCAATGAGACAGATGATGAAAGCGCAAAATTGTATTGTGTGTATGTTGCTATCGGACAAAAAAGATCGTCAGTAGCTCAGCTTGTTAAGATCCTTGAGGATAACGGCGCACTTGAGTACTCAATTGTTGTTGCTGCAACTGCCTCAGATCCTGCTCCCCTTCAATATTTGGCGCCATTTACTGGCTGTACAATGGGCGAGTATTTTAGAGATAATGGTATGCATTCATTAATCGTCTATGATGATCTATCTAAACAAGCTGTTGCATACAGGCAAATGTCACTGCTACTTAGAAGACCTCCCGGGCGTGAAGCTTATCCTGGGGACGTATTCTATCTTCATTCAAGGCTTCTTGAAAGAGCGGCAAAACTTAACGAAGATAATGGTTCAGGTTCTCTAACTGCACTTCCAGTTATTGAAACACAGGCTAATGACGTTTCCGCATTTATTCCTACAAACGTTATTTCTATCACAGATGGACAGATCTTCCTTGAAACAGATTTATTTTATCAAGGTATTAGACCGGCTGTGAACGTTGGTCTATCTGTTAGTCGTGTGGGATCCTCAGCACAAATTAAAGCTATGAAACAAGTTGCAGGAAAAATTAAAGGTGAGCTAGCACAATATCGTGAAATGGCTGCATTTGCTCAATTTGGTTCAGATCTTGATGCTACAACACAAAGATTGCTTGCACGTGGTGAACGTTTGACCGAATTGCTTAAACAATCACAATTCAGCCCACTAAGGGTTGAAGAGCAGGTTTGTTCAATATATGCAGCTGTTAATGGGTATTTAGATAGTATTAGTGTTAACCGAATATCTGCATATGAAAAAGGCTTACTTGAGTTAATGAATACCACTAATAAAGCTGTTTTAGAAACAATTGCTAAAGAGCAACAAGTTTCCGATAAAACAGAAGAAAAACTCAAGACTATTATTGATAACTACACTTCATCTTTCGCAGCGGAGTAAGTAATTGCCAAATTTAAAAGAACTTAAAAACAGGCAAGTTAGCGTAAAAGCAACCCAAAAGATAACAAGGGCAATGCAAATGGTAGCGGCTGCAAAATTGAATAAAGCACAAGAAAGTGCCCAGAGAGCTCGTCCATATGCAACAAAGATATCCAATGTTATGAGTAATCTTCTCTCATCAGTTGATGAAGGTTCAGCACCTCAATTGATGATAGGAAATGGTAATGATAATATTCATTTGTTAGTTGTAGCTACTGCCGACCGAGGCCTTTGTGGTGCATTTAATACAAATATTGTTAAGTTAGCAAATCAAGAAATTAAAGCATTACTATCTGATGGGAAGCAAGTAAAAATTCTTTGTATTGGTAAAAAAGGCTATGATTTATTGAGAAGAAATCACAACGATAAAATCATTGATTTTATCAGCCTTAAGGAAGTTAAAAACATATCATTCAATGAAGCTGAACAAATTGGAAGTAACATCTTAAAAAGATTTGAAGAAGGTGAGTTCGATGTATGCAAACTTTTCTACTCAAATTTTAAATCTGTAATATCTCAAATCCCAGTGGCACAACAGTTGGTACCATTATCATTTGAAGCAGAACAAAATTCAGAAGAATCATCAATATCAGATAATTCAATATATGATTACGAGCCAGAAGAAAGTGATGTAATGGAAGAATTATTACCACTAAATCTTAAGGTTCAAATATTTCAAGGGCTACTTGAAAATGCAGCAAGCGAACAAGGTTCTAGAATGTCTGCAATGGATAATGCCACAAGAAATGCTGGTGAGATGATTAATAAACTTACCTTGCAATACAATAGAACAAGACAGGCAATAATAACAAAAGAATTAATTGAAATTATATCTGGTGCAGAAGCGCTATAATAATACGAGGAAGAAAAATGGCTAAATCAAAAACAAATGGAAAAATAACACAAGTTACTGGTGCTGTGGTTGATGTGCAATTCGAAGGAGATTTGCCAGAGATTTTAAATGCGCTAGAGACAGATAATAATGGGGTGAAGCTCGTACTTGAAGTTGCATCACATCTTGGTGAAAAGATTGTAAGAACAATTGCTATGGACTCCACAGAAGGTTTGGTAAGAGGCCAAGCAGTGACTGATACAGGAAGTCCTATCAGCGTTCCAGTTGGTGAGGCTACTCTAGGTCGTATTATGAACGTTGTTGGAGAACCAATTGATGACGGTGGCGCAGTAGAGTCTAAAGAATCTAGACCAATTCATGCTTCAGCTCCTCCATATGTTGAACAATCAACTGAAACTGAAATCCTTGTAACAGGTATTAAAGTTGTTGATTTATTAGCCCCATATTCAAAAGGTGGTAAAATCGGACTATTTGGTGGTGCTGGTGTGGGTAAAACTGTTCTTATTCAAGAGTTAATTAACAACGTTGCTCAAGCACATGGCGGATATTCTGTATTTGCTGGTGTGGGTGAAAGAACAAGAGAAGGTAATGACTTATACCATGAAATGATTGAAGCTGGCGTTAACAAAGAAGGCGGTGGAAATGGTTCAAAATGCGCACTTGTATTTGGTCAAATGAATGAACCTCCAGGGGCTAGAGCTAGGATTGGATTGACCGGGCTAACTCTCGCAGAACATTTTAGAGATGAAGGACAAGATGTATTATTCTTCGTCGATAATATATTCAGATTTACTCAAGCTGGTTCTGAGGTGTCAGCTTTATTAGGTAGGATTCCATCAGCTGTTGGATATCAGCCAACACTTGCAACTGACATGGGTGCTTTACAAGAGAGAATTACAACAACAACAAAAGGATCAATCACATCAGTGCAGGCGATTTACGTGCCAGCTGATGACTTAACCGACCCTGCACCTGCAACATCATTTGCTCACTTGGATGCGACAACAACTCTTAATAGGTCGATTGCTGAAAAAGGTATTTATCCTGCGGTGGATCCACTAGACTCTAACAGTAGAATTCTTGATCCAAGAATAGTTGGTGAAGAGCACTATGCAGTTGCTAGACAAGTGCAAGAGATACTACAAAGATACAAATCACTTCAAGATATTATCGCAATTCTTGGTATGGATGAGCTCTCTGAAGACGATAAACTAATCGTTGCAAGAGCTAGGAAAATTGAAAGATTCTTATCACAACCGTTCCACGTTGCTGAAGTATTTACAGGTAGCCCAGGAGTATTCGTATCACTGGAAGATACAATTAAGGGCTTTAAAGAGGTCTGCGAAGGCAAACACGATGACTTACCTGAAGCAGCATTTTATATGTGCGGAACTATTGAACAAGTTATCGAAAAAGCCAATAAGCTTAAAAGTGAAGCTGCCTAGAAGCCAGGACTGAGTATGGATAAATTTAAATTAGAATTTGTTACACCAGAAAAATCACTGCTCTCGAGTGAAGTTGAACAAGTGATTATTCCTGGATCTGAAGGTGAATTTACAATTTTAGCGGACCATTCACCTATGATTTCATCTCTTAAGCCTGGTTTGATTAGGATATATGAAGACTCTTCTTCAGAAGCCATTACATATTTTGTCACTGATGGTTTTATAGATATGGCTTCAAATAATTTAACCATCTTAGCTCAAAGTGTTATTGAAAAGAGTGAAATAACAAGTGAGAAGTTGAATGAAATTATTGAATCTTTCCAAAAGGAAGTCGACTCAACTGAAAATTTGGATAGAAAAAATAGATTCAATTTAAAAATTGATAACGTTCGTGCTGTTCAAGATCAAATCTAATTTATAAATATATTATAGTCTTTAAATTCTTCTAATACTTTCAGATAGGTCTCTTTTTTAAAGTCTATCACTTGATCGACTATATTCTCTCTTATTTCCCATTTCCATTCTGAGAATTCTTGATGCAATTCGCTGTTGTTTTCAGGGATTAGATTAATATCGTCATCATCACCATCGTGAAACAGTAAGAACCATTTCTGTCTTTGCCCGATATATTTACCTTTGACTTTTTCATACATTGCACTAGGTATATCGTAATAATACCAATGATCAGACATACATATTTTTTTTAAATTTTTTATACCTGTTTCTTCAAATACTTCACGGTATACGGCCTCTTCAGGTGTTTCACCTGGATCAATTCCACCTTGCGGCATTTGCCATAATAACTTTGCGTCGGGATGGGTAATATTTGTTCTTTTACCTAACCACACTCTATTATCTTCGTTAATAATCATAGCACCAACACAAGGTCTATATAATTCATCATCCTTCATTAATTCACGTCCGTTTGGCGGTTGTATCTCCCGTTTATGAGTTTTTCAGCATAAATTAACTGTAAATCCTCAGCATCTGGATTTGTTATATCAATCTCAATCAGATACGTTGGTTCAATACCAATTTTATCTATGGATATATCATTCGGGGTATAATATTTTGCTGTTGTCATGCGAACCGCTCCATCGCCATGACCTAGTGGTATAATTGTTTGAACAGAGCCTTTTCCATAAGTTTTTGTTCCAACGACTGTACCTCTTTTATTATCTCCAATTGCACCAGCAAATATTTCAGAGGCTGAAGCTGAACCACCGTTTGTTAGTATAATAAGTTCTGCTCCATTAATGATGTCACCTTTCTTAGCAAAATATCTCTGTTTGCGAAGTTGGTTTCTAGATTTTGTTGATACAATTTCACCTTTATCTAGGAAAAGATCAGTTACTTTGATTGCTTGATCTAATAGACCACCTGGATTATTTCTAACATCAACTATATAACCCTTCGTCTTATTATTAGTTTCTCGATTTATATTCCGAATTGCATCAACAATTTTTTTATCTGCAATTTCACTAAAAGTTGAAATTCTAATGTAGCCAATATCATTTTCTAAAACCTCGTACTTGACAGGTGTTATTTGAATAATTTCCCTTATAATTTTAACATCGAAAGGCGCGTCTGACCCTTCTCTAAATATGGTGAGAGTGATAGGTGTGTTTGCTAAACCGCGCATGCGATCTACAGCATCATTTAGGGTCATTCCATAGACATCTTCACCATCAATTCCTGTGATATAATCTCCTGATTGTAACCCTGCTCTTGCCCCAGGAGTATCATCAATCGGTGACACAATTCTGACGAATCCATTCTCATCGAGTGTTACTTCCAGACCAAGCCCTCCATAAAAGCCACGGGTGTCAACTTCCATTTCTTGGAAATCGTCCTCAGTCATATATGTTGAATATGGATCGAGGGAGTTTAACATCCCTTTTAATGCAGAGTCCATTAATTCATTTTTATCAACTTCTTCAACATATTTATCTTCAACTTCTCCAAAAACACGCAGGAATAATTTAAACAGTTCTAAGTCTTCCTCATGGTTATTTGCATAAGTTGATGCAGGAGTTAGTAGTATTGATAAAGCCATAAGGATAGCAATGAATAATTTATTTATTTGTTTGTTTTGCTGATAAATTATCATGATAGTTTTATTCTCTATGGTATGGATGATTTATTAATATTGTAAGCGACCTGAAAATTTGTTCAAGTAATAAGACTCTCGCTAATAAATGAGGTAAGGTCATACTGCTCAATGAAATCTTTTCAGTTATTATTTCTGAGAAAAGATCAGACGCACCATCTGGCCCACCTATAATAAAATTTAGTTCATTCTTTGATCCTTGAGTATATTTTTCTATCATCAATTTCATATCCATTGTTGACAATGACTTGCCATGTTCATCTAGGAGAATATTGACCGAATTATCGATAGTGATTTTATTTTTAATAAGTTCAAATTCTTTTTGCTTTCGAAGCTCAGTATTTTTGTCAGCTGACTTATTAAATTCACTTACAGTGAAGTCAGTGATACCTGTTTGTTTTGATATGGATTGGATACTTTTTATGTAATGGTTAGAAATAGTTTCATAGGGACTTTTTGATATTTTCCCAATGGAGAGGATTTTCAGTTTCAATCTCTTAGCCTAAACTCTGTTCTTTACCTACTATTAGGTTTTCAGACCAAATTTTTTCTATCATATAAAATTCTCGGACTTCAGGTTTAAAGATATTAACTATTACATCTAATGCATCAATTAGAACCCAGTCACAATTTTGTAAACCTTCTACTTGGATATTTTTGTAAGAATTACTTTTAAGAGTTCTTTGGATTTTATCTGCTATTGAACTCACATGTCTGGAAGATGTTCCACTTGCGACAACCATATAATCAGCTATTGAACTTTTATTTCTAATATCGAGGACTACAGTGTCCTGTGCTTTCATCTCGTCTAAACAGTCACTGATTATACTTATTAGTTTCTTTTTTGGCATATTTTTATTTTACCCCAGAGTTTCTCAATTGAGAAGAAGATTGATCATTTAATTTACTGTGTAAAAAAACCCAAGCAGGCTTTTTTTTATCGGCAAGATTTTGTGCATCAGCTTCGTCAACTCGATATTTTCGATATTTATTCGCAAAGAGGGATGACGTTACATCTAAGGATGAGCTAGGCCTATCAATTATTGCTATTGGAACTGTTTGGGCAAGTTTGTCCCACTCTCTCCACCTGTGAAAGTCTTTAAGATTATCAGCACCCATTATCCAGATAAATTTAGTCCCGAAGTATCGAGTATTTAAGTACTCTACTGTCCCAATTGTGTATTTTATTTGTGCATCCTTTTCTAATTTACTTATAGAAATATGGTTTGTATCAATAACTTTTTCTGCAGAAGATACCCGCTCTTCAAAATCGTATAAAATATCATATTTTTTAAGAGGGTTTCTTGGACTTATGATCCACCAAACCACATCTAAGTTTAGCCTTTGCAAAGCAATCTTACTTATGCTGAGATGACCCTCATGAGCTGGGTTAAAAGAGCCACCTAATATCCCTATTTTTTGGTTTGGGGACACGCTTTCCCTATCACCAATAATCCATTTTGATATTTTTGGAGTGCTGTTCATATATTTATTTAAGGCCTGGTTTGTCCATTGCCATATACGGTATATTTAAATGTAGTTAGTTGCTCTAGCCCAATTGGTCCTCTTGCATGCATTCTACCTGTAGATATACCAATTTCAGCGCCGAAACCAAATTCTCCTCCATCTGCAAATTGTGTAGATGCATTTAATAATATTATTGAACTATCAACATGTTTGAAAAAATATTCTGCTGAAGTTTCATTTTCTGTAATTATTGCTTCCGTATGCCCAGTTCCATATTTTTTTATATGAGAAATTGCCTCATCAATATCTGCTACAACTTTTACCGAAATAATTGCATCAAGATACTCGGTCGACCAGTCTTCTTCTGAGATTTCTTTTGCATCGGCAAATACACTATTAACATCTAGGTCTCCTCTGATTTCACAACCTAGGCTATTAAGTTTTGCTAGGATCTTTGGTAAGTAATCTTTATATATTGACTTATCTATCAGCAACGTTTCTGCAGCACCACAAATTGATGTTCGTCTCATCTTGGCATTGGCAGTGACTTCTATTGCTTTCTCAATATCAGCATCTTCATTAACATAAACATGACAGATACCTTCTAAGTGTCCAAATACAGGTACTTTTGCTTCATTTTGAACTCTAGAAACAAGACTTTTTCCTCCTCTTGGAACTATAACATCTATATTAGAGTCTAATCCACCAAGCATTAACCCTACAGCTTCCCTATCTTTTGTTGGAACAAATTGAATTGAATTATCATCAAGGGAAGTTGTTTTTAGTCCATTTTTAATTGACTCGTATATAGCAAAACTTGAGTGGAAACTATCAGAACCACTTCTTAGTATAGATGCATTACCAGATTTTAGGCACAAGCTTGCTGCATCTGCAGTAACATTAGGTCTTGCTTCATAAATTATCCCGATAACTCCAATTGGTATACTCACTCTTTTTATATGGAGTCCATTTGGTCTATCCCAGCTATCTAATATTCGTCCAACTGGGTCATTTAGCTTTGCAACGCTGCGTATACTTGAGGCAATATTTTTAATACCTGTTTCATTTAGAGATAATCTATCGATCATTGCACTCGAAATATCATTAGATTTGGCTATCTCAATATCTTTCTTATTTTCTAATAAGATCTTGGCTCGATCTTTCTCTATCTGATCAGCCATAGAATTTAGTGCATCATTTTTTTCTTCATTTGATGCTGTTGATAGTCTAGCGTTAGCTACTTTTGCCTTTACGCCAATGTCATTCATTATTTCAGTAATATTTTGTGTCATTATTAATTACCTGTATCCGAAATTACTAAATCATCTCTATGAACAAGAGCTGTCCTACCTCTGTATCCAAGAATCTGTTCAATTTCTTCTGAGTTTTTCCCTTTAATACTTATTGTATCGTCTATTGAGTAAGCTGATAGGCCTCTAGCAATCTCATTTTGATCTTTATCAAAAATTATTATTGCATCTCCTCTTTCGAACTTACCTTCAGCACTAACAATTCCAGCAGGAAGAAGACTTCTGCCTTTCAGTAGTGCCGCTTTAGCCCCATCATCTATATAAATTTTCCCATTAGGTGTTAGCATTCCTGATATCCATTTCTTCCTTGCTAAATGTGGTGTTGTTTTAGCAATAAAATGTGAGTTTTTTCCACCATCCATTAGTGCTTTTATAGGATTTTGCTCTTTTCCACTAGCTATAATCATATTTGCTCCACCGTCCATTGCAATACGTGCAGCTTCGATTTTTGTGATCATACCTCCTGACCCATAATCATTTTTTGTATTTTTTGCCATACTTTGGATTTCTTTTGTAATGTTTGTTATCTCTGGTATATGAACTGCATTTGCATTTTCAGGAGGCAATGTGTAAATGCCATCTACATCTGATAAGATAACTAAACAATCAAAACTTGCCATTGTTGTAACTCTTGCAGCAAGTCTATCATTATCACCGTAACGTATTTCAGAAGTTGCAACGGTATCATTCTCATTAATTATAGGAACAACACCATTATCAATTAACATTGAGATAGTATTTCTTGCATTGAGGTATCTTCTTCTTCTCTCAGTATCTTCAATTGTAAGAAGAAGTTGAGCGACCTTAATATTTTCCTCTGAGAACGCATTCTTTATTGCGCTAATTAATTCGATTTGACCAACGGCCGCTGTACCTTGCGCCATGTCTAATTTTAATTTCTCACTTTTCTTTAAATTAAGGATATTTTTTCCAAGTGCAATTGCTCCTGAGGTGACAATTATTACATTTTTTGAGTTTTTCTTGAGTTCTGAAACGTCTTTAACAAGACTTCTCAGCCATTCTGTCCGTACAGATCCTGTTTCATCTACAATAAGACTCGAGCCAATCTTGATAACAATGTTTTTATAGCCTTTAATTTTTTCTAGGGCAGCCATTTCTCTTTCTTAATCTCTTCTCTTTTTTCATTACCAATGAACTTTGTTATTTCATCTTTGAATTCATCTATTCCAATATTTTCTTCTGCAGATATTACCAGGGCTTTTTTTCCAACTTTAGCACTAAAATCATTAATTTTTTCTTGAATCTCTTCTTCTTCAAATAAATCACGTTTATTTAAAATAATTATTTCGGGTTTTTCATAAATATCATTTCCATATTGTCGAATTTCTTCTCTCACTATTTTATATGTTTTATATAAGTCACTTTCCTCCAGTGAGATTAGATGAATTAGTACGGGACACCTCTCAATGTGAGATAAAAATTTATGCCCTAGACCAGTTCCAGTATGCGCACCTTCAATTAATCCCGGTATATCTGCTATTACAAAATTATCATCACCGTGATATACAACTCCCAAAACAGGATTTAAAGTCGTAAATGGATAATCAGATACTTTTGGGTTTGCGTGGCTAATTTTACTTAATAGTGTTGATTTTCCTGCATTAGGTAACCCAATGATTCCACAATCTGCAATTAGTTTCATTCTTAGCCAGATCGTAATTTCTTCACCTTGCGTTCCTTTATTTGCATTCCTAGGGGCTCTATTCGTTGAGGATTTAAATCTTGTATTTCCAAATCCACCACTACCTCCATTTGCAATCATAAATACTTGGTCAACTTCTGTAAGGTCTGCAATTATCTCTTCCTTTAACTCATCATAAATTTGAGTACCTAGAGGTACTGGGAGGGTAAGATCTTTTCCACCATGTCCTGTCTTATTTTTTCCAGCACCATCTTTGCCTCGTTCGGCTTTGAAATGTTGACGATATCTATAATCAATGAGGGTATTTAGACCATCAATGGCCTTTATATATACACTTCCACCATTTCCACCATCTCCACCATCAGGTCCGCCATATTCAATATATTTTTCACGTCTAAAACTGACAGCGCCGTTACCTCCGCCGCCTGCTTTTATATGTATTTTTGCTTCATCTAAAAATTTCATAACAATATCCTACCATTATTTGGAGATAACGGTATCAAATCAAATTAATTGTAATAAGGATTTTAAAAAAGAGTCTGTGTTTAGTTTGCTTCAATAACACTAATGGTTCTTCGACCATTTCTCTTATCTGTGAATTTCACAGCGCCGGATTTAGTTGCGAATATTGTATGATCTTTTCCGATACCTACATTTTCGCCGGGGTGCCATGTAGTTCCTCTTTGTCTTATAATAATATTACCAGGAATCACTTGTTCGCCACCGAACTTCTTTACACCTAATCTTCTACCAGCTGAGTCGCGTCCGTTCTTAGATGATCCGCCTGCTTTTTTATGTGCCATGATTTCCTCTTTTTAATATTTTTATATTTATACTATCAATTAATCTTTTTTAGTAGCTTTTTTTGCTGGGGCTTTTTTAGCCGGTGCTTTTTTTGCTGGAGCTTTCTTTTCAGCGGCGGCAGCTTTTGGTGCAGCTTTTTTAGCCGGTGCTTTTTTAGGAGCTTCTTTTTTTGCTTCAGTTTTAGCTACTTTTTCTTCTTTTGGTGCAGCTGCCTTTGCAGGTTTCTTCTGACCAGTTGCAGAAATATCTAATATTTTAAGTTTTGTTTGGAACTGACGATGACCAATTGTTCTTCTAGAGTTTTGTCTTCTTCTTTTTTTAAAGACAATTATCTTTTTTGCTCTGTCTTGTTCAACCACTTCTGCAGTAACAGTAGCGTTTTCAATGTATGGGGTTCCAATAATTGTTTTATCCCCTTCAGTGATCATAAGGACTTCATTGAATGTAACAGTATTTCCTTTTTCATCAGGAAGTTTTTCTACAATAATGATATCGTCTTTATTTACAGAGTATTGCTTCCCACCAGTTTTTATAACCGCAGTCATGTGAGTTCTTTCAATTTATATTATGTTATCGATAGTTTTTTAAATTAATAACATTATTTAATATTTTAAATAGGGTAAGTCAACTTTTCTTTGTTAAATATCAAAAAAACTTGCTACCCTATGAAGCTATTTAATACACCTAATAATTAGGAGAAACTGAAAATGAAAACAAGAGCTATAGTGCTACACCAAAATGGTGATGCAGATCAAATGGTATGGGAGGATGTTGATCTTCCAAATCCAACAGATAGCCAGGTTTTAGTAAAACATGAATTTGTTGGTTTCAATATGGTCGATACATATCACCGTTCTGGTATTTATCCAACACCACCAAAGCCCTGCAGATTGGGAACAGAGGGTGCAGGAATAGTCGAAGCGGTTGGCTCAAAAGTTAAAGATTTTTCTGTTGGGGACAGGGTTGCATATGCTGGTAGTGGGAGCGGCCTTGGCTCATATTCTTATTCACGTCTTATGAATGCAAATGATTTGATCAAAGTTCCAGATTGGATGGATTTAGAAGTCGCTGCTGCTATATTAACGAAGGGTAGAACTGTGGAATATCTCTTTAATAGAACGCATAAACTACAAAAGGGAGATTCAATTTTATTTAATGCTGCTGCGGGGGGCGTTGGTCAGATTGCAGGTCAGTGGGCAAATTCACTGGGTGCGTTAGCAATTGGAATAGTTGGGTCACAAGACAAAGAAGAATTCGCTCTGAAGTCAGGATACAAACATGTTTTTAACATGCAGGATCATGACATAGTAAATGAAGTAATGGCGATTACAGATGGTAAAGGAGTTGATGTTGTTTATGACTCAATAGGTAAGACCACCTGGGATATTTCATTAGCATCAGTTAGAAAGTTAGGACTCGTAGTTAGTTTTGGAAGCGCTTCAGGTAATCCTCCTTTATATGATGTTGCAAAGGATGGGGTTAAAAATTCAGCATACATACATAGAGCAACTATGGTTAATTATATGACCTCACCAGAAATTGCCAGAAAGAGTGCTGAAAGTGTTTTTGAAATGATTAAAAATGGAAGCATTAAACTTAACTTAAATATGGACTATCATCTTGATGATATTGTGAGAGTCCATAAAGATGCTGAGGCAAGAAAAACAGTTGGACAGATTGTAATGAAGGTTTAAAGATGCTTTGTTAGGAAGCTCAAATTATCAAGAGATGGAGATAATTTTCCGGAATGGATATCTTTAGTCACATTTACAATTTCAGTATTTATTGGAGTATCAATACCGTACTCTATGCCTAAATCAGAGACCAAACCGTTGATCTCATCAACTTCACTATATCTGCCTTTCAGGTGATCATGGAATACTGCATCCCTTGCATTTGGTCCAATATCCTTAATTAACTTATCTAACATAAGCTCAATTGGGTTATTGGAATTATTAATTTGTTCTTCTGATAAGCCGAATATTGGAACAATCTTATAGCCATGTTTTTGTCCAACACTTAGAGCTTCTGTTCCGATTTTCATAACAGCTTCTTTCATTTTTGGTATTTTAAAACCCTCATAAAGATTCGACCCTAACATTGCGAAGGGTCCCATACACATTGCGTTGATGATTAGTTTCATCCATTTTGCTGAAATGATATCTTCTACAATATTAACTTTTCCGACTGATGAAAGTATTTCTCTAATTTCGTCCAATCGATTTTTCATCACTTCTGTATTCGTTCCAATACCAAACCAAGTTTTTTCATTGATCGTATCTCTTTGAATAATTCCTGGTGTAAATAATTCTGATGAGCATTCAACAACACATGCGATTGTTCTCTCAGGTCCCACAATCGAAGAAATTCGCTCTGCTGTCATTGCGTTTTGAACGCCAACTAAAATTCCATCAGATGCCAAATATGGCTCTATTAATTTTGTTATCCATTGAGTGTCATAGGCTTTTACAAATAAAAATACATAATCAAATTTGTGATTAATTTCTGCCAAATAACATAAGTGCTGAGCTTTTACAGTCACATTTCTTGTTTCATTTGGAAGGTTGATGGTTAACCCATCTTTATTCATCGCGTTGACATGAGCAGGCCACTGATCAATCAGTGTCACATCATAACCGGCTGTTGTAATGTCGGCGGCTGCACAAGATCCGTTAGCCCCAGTTCCTAAAATTGCGATTTTTTTATCTTTTAATATCATTAAAATAATATATCACCGCAGTTACATGGAAGCAATCTTACTCTGATCGGCATGCGCATAACGAAATAACATCTGGGGGGTATTAAATCTATTTATCTCTTAGAGTACCAGCTTGTTTATTAGCAATTCTATCAGCATAATTTAATCGCTCATCTTCACTCATTGTGTTGATAAGCGAAATAAAGTTTTCCTGAACTAGTTCGAGACGTTTGATAGACTCTTCTGAATGGGACTTGAAGACTATCTCAAATTTCTCTTGGCTAAATTCTGTAGAACTTAAAACATCGATAACCTCTTTTTTCCTAACTTTTAGATTAGCAGGATGTTTTTTATTATCATTTACTTGATTGAGAATTTGGCGAATTAACTCTCGTCGTTGGTCTTTATTTAGAGCACGTATGTAAAATGAACCAATTTGTAGATCATTCAATTCAGAAATCCTTCTGAAATCATTTTTTGTATTTTTAATTGTGGCGCCAGTAATGAGACAGATAACCACGATATTTAGTGCTAAAGATACTGCAAGTACAATCTTCCAGATTTTGGGGGTATTTTTTTGTATAGAATTATTAATCATCTTTTATTCCTCTAAATTTAATATGCTTAAATCGATAATTGGGTCAGCAAATATTATTTCTGCTTCATTAATTTGTTTATCCATCGGAAGTATTACGCTCGATAAATCTGGGTATGAAAACCCGATAAAAATACAAATACTTGCAATAGCACCATATCCAGCAATTAAATAAAAATTCCCGTATTTAGAATATAGATTCTTCCACCATAAATTTTGGTTTTGCCTTATGGAATAAGCCTCCAATTTTTTAAATTCGTGCTTTGAACTCTCTAAAATTTTATCTCTTAATACATCAGATGGTGCTGGCGAGATTTCCTTTGCAGCTTGAAAGAATTCTTCAAGTTCAAAATCTTTATTTTTTTTCTTGTCAATCATCTTCATACCCCAGGTTTGATTTTTGTGATTTTAAAGTTTCTGATAGTTTACGTTTTCCACGGGCTATTAGGCTTTCAACAGCCGAAATACTCAGCTCAAGTTTTTCAGCAATCTCTTGATTTGATATGCCCTCAAGATGACGCATTGAGACAGCCTCACGCTGTTTATCTGGAAGTAGGGATAACGCATTGTATAATGCAATAGCTCGGGATTGGTTGATTATTAGATCAGTCGCATTCTCTCTTTCATCAATAGGATCTGGAACTGTATCTATACTTGCAGGTTTTTTTTGACGTAAACAATCTATGCATAGGTTATTAACGACCTTATATAGCCAGGTTGAAACTTTGGCATTTCCATGCTTCCAATTAGGCGCTATGCGCCATAGACGAAACATAGCTTCTTGCGTTATCTCCTCTGCATCAGCGGTATTTTGAACCCTATGGAAGGCTTGAGAAAATATTTTTGGCATAAATCTATCGGTTAAAATTTCTGCACTTTTTGGAATACCATTTGCATACGCGATCAGTAGATCGTTATCGTCCAATTCATAAAGATCTTCGATTTGCATTAGTCTTTTCCAAATACATGATAATAAAAGAATAATATCTAAATCGTAATATTTTAATCTGATTTTTCAGTTAATATGGAAAATTCTGCTTCATTCAAATGACCATCATTATTTAGATCTAGATTATCAAAACTAATTTCAAATCTTCTTAGAGCTTTTGAGTGTATTTCTTCAAATTCTAAAAATCCATTGGAATTTTTATCAAGCATTTTAACTATTTTTTTTGTTCGAAAAGAAACTTTTGCAGTTCTACTTGCTATTAACTCGTCAGATGATACGACTCCATCATTGTTGGCATCAGCTGACAAAAATTGTTTTTTAGCATAATTAATCAATTCTGTTTCTGAGATTTGCGCGTCATTATTTCTATCGACTTTTGAGAATTGAACTCCTTCAAATGGTGCTAAACCACTAAGTAAATTAGCATTAGCAAGAGAAATAGCTCCCAATATAATAAAAGTAGTGAAAGCTGCCATAAGTGTTATTGTTTTTTTATATTTCATAATTAGCTCCAAATTTATTTTCAGTCTTACTTAAGTTACTTGAAATTATTCAACGTTGGAGCTGGTTATTTCTGTCGCAGAAAATTTTAAATATTTGTAAAAATATCTAATGATTTGAGTTAGCCAAAAGGTATTTTGCTACCCCGCCAACTTCTCTGCAATCTTACTCTGATCGGCTATGTAAAATTAATTTTAGGTTTTTATTTGCTAAGTCCCATTTCTTTTAATTGAGTTGCAGTATCCAATATACTTTGTTCAACTTTTCTACCTTTCCAGCCAAGTAATTTTCGTGCTTTATCAGCTGAAGTAAAACGTTCATTTCCAATTAGCTGTGCCATTTGCCTTGTGGTTGCATCAAAAAGTCCGAACACTCTTACCATCCAGTTTGGCATAACCTTTGTAGGTGCCTTTTTAAAACCTGCAGAATTAAGAACTCTACAAAGTTCAATAAACCAATACTCTTTTTCAGAAATAATAAATCTTTCCCCAGCAGCACTTTTAGATTTCATTGCAAGGATATGGGCTTGAGCCACATCTCTAACATCTACAAATCCAATGTGAAGTCTTGGAGCTGCAGGTACTTTCCCAATAAGAATCTGTCTAACAAATTCATTTGATGTCCCGATATCATGAGTGAGTGTTGGTCCTAAAACAGCTGAGGGATTAATAACAGTTAATTCAGTTTTATCTTTACCTTCTTGGGTTGAAATTAGCTCCCAAGCTAATTTTTCAGCAAGAGCCTTACTTTTATAATACGCAGAAGTTTTGGGATGATTGGTATCTGTCCAATGTTCTTCTGAATAAACAGTTTTACCATCATGAGTATCAGTAATAGCAGCTACAGATGAAGTTAATACTACTCTTTTTACACCATGCTTAATTGCTGCTTCAATAACATTACGCGTACCTTCAACTGCTGGTTTTATGAGTTCGTCATCATTTTTAGGGATGCCCACAATGAATGGTGAAGCTACATGTAGCACATATGTGCAATCTTTTACAGCATCATCCCAACCATTGGGTTTAAGCAAATCAGCTTCACATAGTTCCAGTTTCATTAGATCTCTTCCACATCTCGTAAGAGCTTCTTCGATTTCTTTCTTTCTTGAAGGCGAACGAACCGTCCCCCTAACTTCATAACCCTCAGCAATAAGTTGTTCTATACAATGTAAGCCTATATACCCTGATGCTCCCGTAACTAAGACCCTTGTCATAAAAATACTCCTTTGTACAATTTTACAATATTTGTAAATTTATATATATATTTAAATATGTCAATTGACAGTCCAGAAAAATGTTATAAATTTGTAACTTATGCACGTAACAGACGAACAAATTGCTGCTTTTGCATGGCAAGAGTTTTGCAAATATGGACTAAGTAAAACAACAATGGCAGACGTAGCCAATAGTGCAGGTATATCTCGTCAATCATTGTATAATCGGTTTAAGAACAAAGATGAGTTGCTGAGATTGGTTGCAAGATTATATTTCAAGAAGAACTTGAGTCTTTGTGATAATGAATTAAAGACCAAAAATAACTTAAAAGATGTATTAGATACATTGGTTCAATATTTTATAATTGAAGTATGGACAACCGTTAGATTATTACCAATAGGTGATGAGTTAGAACAATCTACGCATTCTATAATTTCAAAGGAAGTTGCAGATGCCACTGACGAAAAAATAACCCTTATTAAAGATACTTTTTTTAATTATCTTAATAAAAATATAAGGAAAAAAGAGATGGCATATGATTTAGCTAAATATTTTTGTGCTTCTGCAAATGGAATTAAATCATTAGCAAATGATGAACTAGAATTACATAGCCTATGTAAAACTCTCAAATTAACTCTAGAAAGTATTATTTTAGATAAAAATCAAATATTGGATTGAACGAGTTTGTAAATAATTTGGAATAAGCTCTTCAAAAAAGTTAATCCTATCACCCCGCCAACTTCTCCGCAATCTTATTCTGATCGGCATGCGCATAGCGAAATAACATCTGAAGGATCATCCAAATATGACTATTGACTATGTAGAACTAAATAGGTTAGATGAAATGATATGAGAAATTTACTGAGATTGTTGTCAATTCCAATGATGGGGAGGTTTAAAATGAACGTAAAAACCGTCAACGTAACAACTGCCAAACAATGGCTGGATAAAAAACAAGCTATTTTGATTGATGTGCGTGAGCCCGCTGAATATGCCTCTCAAAATATTGTAGGTGCAGCATTGCACCCTGTTGGCTCGATTTCAGTTAACAGCATTCCGCAGACAGATAAAAAGATCCTGATCTACTGCCAAAAAGGAGCGCGTGGTAGCAATGCTTGCCAAAAGCTGATGACAGAAAATGAAGAACTAGAGGTCTATAATATCGAGGGTGGTATTGAAGCATGGCATAAGGCAGGACTTGCAACAGAAAGTAGTTGATTTAGCCCTACTTCTTTTTACCAGGTTTTCCTGTTCTGAGGTCCAATCTGCCTTTTCTTTTTTTAATATGAGATAGTCTTCTCTTCTCTCTTCGGTACTCTCTAACAATACTTTTTATCATCTATATCTCTAAATATTGAAAATTAGTAAGGGATTATGTCCCCTTTCCAATCAATTAATTTCCCACTGAATGTGTGGTCTACACGGTTAATTTGGTCAATAAGGTAATCAATTGATTCATCCCTAGAAAATACTTTGTATGCTTTTATTTTTTCAGAAAATGGATCCGATAAATTTGTTTTCACGGTTCCAGGATGAAGACCTATACAGACAGCGTTTTTATTCTTATATGAGAGTTCTATTGATAAGGTTTTAATGAGCATATTGAGAGCTGCCTTTGATGCTCTGTAACTATACCATCCACCAAGGTTATTATCAGATATACTTCCAATTCTGGCAGACATAAATGCTATTAGTGATGTATTTTCTTTTGATAGAAGTGGCACAAAATATTTAGAAACCATAAATGGTATGAAGGTATTTGCTTCGAAAGTCCTTTGAAGGAAATCTTGGTTTATTTCTTTGTAAGCTCTTTCAGGCATTGCACCATCTGAATGCAGTAAACCAACCGTATTAAGAATAATATCGATAGCCCCATATTGCTCTTGAATATCTTGAGCACATTTTGCCATGGATTCCTCATCGAGCATATCAACTTCAATTTGATGATCCTGTGTTTTTTTACGTACAACTTCTATGACAATATTGTTTGTATCAAGCTGTTTAAGCTTCTCCACAAACGCAGAACCAATCCCTCCGGTAGCACCAACTACAACTACTTTTGCGTTCTGAAATTTATTTTTAGTATCTGTTTTCATATGAATCTCTATTCAATACTACGTTATTGGTAAAAAGTTAGATTAATCATGGTAATGAATGATCTTTTTTCTAGAAAAAAACGTTTAAATTCTGTTACATATGTTATGTAACAATAAAATAAAAAATAATGTTGGAAGTAAACAAGGACTTAGTAAAAAAATTTCAAGCTGAAAAGAATACCAAAGACTTTGAAGTTATATTTAATTATTTTGCACCAAAAATAAAATCTTTATTGATGAGAAGTGGTGCTGATGGAGCTCAGGCTGAAGATATTATGCATGATACTATGATAAATATTTGGGAGAAAATCCATATGTACAATCCTGATAAAGGATCCTTCAGTTCATGGGTTTATACCATCGCAAGGAATAATAGGATTGATTTACTAAGAAAAAAATCTTCACAACCCTACACAGATATTTCAGAAGTTGAAATTGCTTCAGACAATGAAAGTGGTTTAGACATTGTTGAGCAAAAATCAATTTCTGCCCATGTTAAAAAGGCGATTGAATTATTGCCCTTAAAACAAAGAAAAGTCATTGAGTTATCATTTGTTAATGACTTAACTCAAGAAGAGATAGCAGGTGAGTTGAATATCCCAATTGGAACAGTCAAGTCACGTATGAGGCTAGCTTATCAAAAGATGAAAGATAATCTTAAGGAATTACAAGCATGAAACAACATCCAGATCTATCAACATTAATGTCATATTCAAGCGGAACTTTGAGCTTGGCTTTTAGTACTCTTGTTACATCACACATAGAAACTTGTGACCATTGTAAAGAAATTGTGCAAATTGGAAATGAGCTTGGTGCATCAATGATGGAGAATGACATCGGAAACAAAGATAAGACAGAAGATTTCAATGAGTTTTTAAATAAACTCAACAATAAAAGTAACAAGTCTGAAATTAAAGAGATCGATTTTGATCATAACTCTGAAGTTCCAGCTTCCTTGCAGAGATATATCGGAACAGATCTAGATGAAATTCAGTGGTCTTTCTTTGCTCCCGGCATCCAAAAAAGCCAAGTAAAAATCAGTGATAAATCCAATTGTCACTTAACTTTTTTAAAGATTAAGCCAAATAAGAAAATACCTGAGCATGGACATAAAGGCGGCGAATTAACTCTTGTTTTAAAGGGTGCTTTTGAAGATGAAAATGGCACTTATGCTGCTGGAGACATTGCTGACCATGACACATCAACACACCATGAACCAGTTGTAAGCTCAAAGGAAGATTGTATTTGTGTGATTGCAACTGATGGCCCAATGGTCTTTAAGAGTATGATTGCAAATATGTATCAATCAATTGTACGTATTTAAATAAATGCCCCATAAATGGAAGTCTGCTTGGATTACTGGTGCAAGCTCTGGCATCGGTAAAAACCTTGCAATAGAACTAGCAAAAAAAGACATTAAAGTCTTCGCTTCAGCTCGCCGTGAAGAAAGGCTATCTGAAATCAGTAAAATATCTGAAAACATAATCCCATTAGTTATGGATGTAACAGATGAGAAAAAGCTGACAGAAGATACAAAAATATTTACAGAGGATACCAACAACCTTCCAGATTTAATAATACTCAATGCTGGCATAAGTAGACTATTCACGGTAGATAATTTGGATCAAAATTATGATCTCGTGAAGGAGTCCATAGATATAAATTATTTTGGAGTGATGAATTGTCTTAAAATTATTATTCCACATTTCATAAAAAGAAAAAGTGGTCATATTGCAATTATGGCTTCTGTAGCTGGTTACAGAGGACTTCCTAATTCAATAGCATATAGCCCAACCAAAGCTGCCTTAATAAATTTAGCGGAGGTACTCAAATCAGAACTGCGTCAGTATGGGATCACCGTTTCATTGATCAATCCCGGTTTTGTTGATACCGATGCGACTAAGGTAAATAATTTTCCGATGCCAAGTATGGTATCTATAGAATATGCAACCAAGAAAATAATAACAGGACTAGAAAAATCAAAGTATGAAATTATATTCCCATTTTTCTTTGGTTTAGCCCTCAAGATGATGAAAATTATGCCGAATAGACTTTATTTTTATTTCGTCAATAAGATGGTTTGGAAAAAGTAACCTAATTTTTTGGTTTAAACTTAAATACATTTACAAAAATTGATTTCTCAATAAACCCTGCCTCACAATATGATAAGTAATAATTCCAAATTCTTTTAAATTTATCATCATACCCCATCGTCTTTATTTTCGACCATTTTGTGTTAAATCGTTCTCTCCATATTCTCAGTGTTTTTGCATAAGAGAGATTAAGTTCATCTAAGGTTTCAATTTCTAATCCACTTGAGATTGCAATATCCTTTAAGTATTTTTGACTGGGTAAAAACCCTCCAGGAAAAATATATTTTTGAATGAAGTCTACTTGGTTACTATACTCATCAAATTTATCGTCTGCTATAGTAATACCCTGGATAATAGCGTGGCCATCACTTTCTAGGCATTTTTTTATTGTATCAAGATAAATGGGTAAATATTTTTTCCCGACTGCCTCAATCATCTCTACAGAGACGATCTTATTATATTTGGTGTCAGTATTACGATAATCTTGTAACTTAAAGTCACATTTCTTATTTGATGATTTAAGATTCAGTGTGCGTGCAAACTTTAGCTGTTCATCAGAAATCGTAATAGCATCAATATTGATATTATTTTTATTAAATAAATATTGTGACAATGTGCCCCATCCGCAGCCTATTTCAAGTAGGGTATCGTCATCTTTGATATCTAGGTATGCGTTCAATTTTTGTAGTTTATTATTTTGAGCTTCTTCCAATGTTTTGTTGTCTTCATTAAAATGAGCACTTGAATATTGCATGCTATCGTCAAGCCATTCAGCAAAGAAGTCATTGCCCATATCGTAATGAGCTCTTATATTTTTTCTTGCTCCGCTTATACTATTCCACCTAAGCACATGACTAAGGTATGATAGATTGAGTTTTAAGATCTTAAATGGAGCCATATTATCAAACTTTTCTTTATTTCTGAGGTAGAATATAAAGAAACTTGTTAAATCAGAGCATTCAATATCACCATTTACGTAACAGTCGCTGAATGCATTTGCCCTACTTGTGAAGAAATTCCAGACAATCTTATAATTATTGAATTTCATGTAAAGATCAGTTTCTTCTGATCCTAGCAAGTGTTCTGAACCATCAGGAAAAATAATTCTTATTGATCCTTCTGGTTCCCAACTAAATAATTTCTTTATATATTTCTTCATCATTTAACTTATGTCTTGCGCGTTAATGTAACATATTTGAATTTTTTCTGCTTTGGGTTTCTTTTTGAATTTCATCCCCTTAAAATATAGTTTTAGGGCTTCGTAGTGTATTGCGGTAATTACTTTAAATGTTAGTAATAAGTTACTTCTGAATGTTTTCATAAGATTTTTATGATTTAGCTCGAATTTTTGACCACAGAAATAAGCATTTATGATTGGTTCATCATCCACTTTTAAATTAATTCCAATTTGGAAAGATTGATCATTATCTTTTATATGGAAAGTATATACTCCGTTATCCCCATTGAATGGTGAAATGAATAACTTCTTGTTGCACCTTTGGTAAATTATTTCTTCTTTGTTATTATTTGGTAATACATAGATTACTCTCTGTCCAAATGTGTTATTTACCTCATAAATGATTAGTCCAATTTTATTAAACTCATCAAACCCTAGATAGATTGTGATTGGATTAAATACATACCCCAATACTCTTGGGTAAGAAATTATTGAAAACCTTGAAATGGGATTATTTGTTTTTGTATTTTCAATAATCTCAGATAGAAAATCTTTTAAAGATTTCCCATTCCCATGGTCAGTATCAAAAAAACTAAAGAGATTAAATTTATTGTAGGATAAAAACCTAGAATTTTTGCCAATATCCTCTAGGTTATTTGAGTCAACCTCTAGCGCAAAAACATTATAATGAAGTTTGTGCTTAATTGGGTTTATTCGTTTATGTACTACTTTGCCAACGAGGATATTGTTATTCATCATAGTATTATCATAATAAATTTCTGATTAAACCGCTATTCTATTTGAGCCTTCTTTTACCTTCCATGGTCTTGCTTTTTTTAGTATGTCTTCTGAAACTATGAGTCCGCTCTGTATTCCATCTTCGTGAAACCCATAACCTAAATAGCTGCCGCATACCCAAATATTATTGTTACCCTGTCTTTTCATAATTTCTTTTTTTGTATTTTTATTGTCTAAATCAAAAATTGGATGGGAGAAATAAATTTGTTTATGTATTTGATTTTCTTGAATTTGATTTTCAGGATTTAGCGTAAGAAAATAATTTGTCTGACTATCAATTTTTTGGATACTATTTAGCCAGTAAGTTACAGATAATTTTGAACTATCTTTGTTAGAACGGATATAGTTCCAGCTCGCCCATATATTTTTTGAGTTAGGCATTAGATTTGGGTCAGAGTGTAATATCCCTAAATTTTCTTGATATTTAAATTTATTCAATAGAACCGCTAATTGCTCATCAACTGACTCAATTAGTTTTTTACTTTCATTTGCAGGTGAAGCTAAAATTAATTTATCGTAAATATCTTTCTTACCATCATCCAAAATAATCTCAAATTTTTCTGCTTTTTTTTCTATCTTTATAATGTTTGCACTTAGTTTGATTTTGATTTTGTTAGATTTTTTGATTGCCTCAACATATTCTCTACTTCCGCCGGCTACTGATTTCCATTTGGGTCTGTTCTTTAGCTTGAATAATCCGTGATTGATGAAGAAGCTAACAAAATCATGGGCAGGGTAGGATAACATCTCATTGTCATCGCAAGACCATATTGCACTGCACATGGGGATTATATGGTTTTCAATAAAGAAGTCTGATAGCTTTTCTGCCTTTAAGAACTCTAATAGCGTTGTATCAGTCGTATATTTTTTTATATTTATTTGAGCTTTTGAATAGAATCTTATTATCGATAATAATTGCCCCCAATGTTTTAAACTGAATAAATTTTTTCTTTGTCCAAAGTAACCACCTAATCCTGAACCCGAATATTCATAACCTTTTATTTTATCTGAAACTGAAAAGCTCATATCAGAGTCATGGGACTGCACATCTAACTTTTGGAATAGTTGAATAAGATTCGGATAGGAAAGCTCGTTAAACACCATGAAGCCTACATCAACGGGGACAACTTTATTGTGTTTCTCATCTACAAGTATTGTATTCGCGTGACCCCCTATATAATTATTTTTTTCAAATAATGTGACATTGTGGGTTTGAGATATATGCCATGCAGAAGATAATCCTGATATTCCACCACCAATTATTGCAATTTTTTCAGACAAGATATTTCTCAATAGTTATTACTTTTGTGATCTATGCAATATTTGTAAACGTTATATCCCTATCATTCAAATGGTAATGCTATGACAAAATACTTAATAACATATATTATTGTTTTAACAATATTCCTGCTAATAGACGCAATATGGTTGGGCTTTATTGCAAAAAAATTCTACTTTGGAAATCTTGGGTACATTCTTGCTGATAAACCAAACATGCAAGCTGCAGCCATTTTTTATTCACTATACGTGGTTGGTATACTTATCTTTTCTACAATACCTGCTTTGAGAGATGGAAGTGCAAATACAGCACTCATTTATGGAGCATTATTTGGATTTTTTGCTTACCTTACATATGATATGACAAATTACTCAACGTTGAAGGATTGGCCACTACAAGTATCCATTGTTGATACTATATGGGGTACAGTATTAACGGGATTATCGTCATATATCGGGTATCATATCTCAAAATTATTTGTAAACTTTTCATAAGATAAAACATAGAAAATTTATATATTCTTTTACTAAGTTTGATTGTCACATCAAATAAGTTATGGAATAATGATAACTTATTAAAATCAAAGTATTTAAGATAAGGGAATTATAAATGCAACACGATATACCAATGAGGCCTTACGGGCCCACTGCTGGGAGGGAGCACCTCAACGATAAACCTAGACCAAAGACAAAAACAGTCGATTTCCATATTCACATGAGAATTCTTGAAGCAGATAAACTCATTGGTGATAGAATTCCCGATGACTCAAATGTTCAACTCAGATTTGCAAGTCAGGCATCAAAAGAACAAACTCTTAAACATCATTCTGAAAGAGCCCCTTATTTGACAGATATGAACTATAGACTTCCAGATATGGAAAAAATGCAAGTTGATATTGCTGCATTATCTTGCGCACCAAGACAATTTTATTACTCAACTGAGGCTTCTCTTGGCCATGAGTCAAGCCAAATAGTAAATGATGGAATTCATAAGGCCGTTAATGAAAATAAGTCAACACATGTGGGCTTGGGAACAGTGCCATTACAAGATACTGACTTAGCAATAAAAGAACTAAAAAGATGTATCAATGAACTTGGATTTAAGGGCATACAAATTGGAGCAAGAGTGAAAGAGGATGAAGAGTTATCATCTGAAAGGCTCTATCCTTTTTGGGAGGCAGTACAAGAACTCAATATCCCAATGCTGATACACCCATCATCATTCTCAAGTCCACGATTATCAAAATATCATATGATGAACATTATCGGAAATCCATTAGATACCACAGTAGGGGTCCATTATTTGATATTTGGTGGTGTGTTAGAAAAATTTCCTAACTTAAAATTTGTTTTAAGTCATGGAGGTGCATTTGCATCACATTACTTTGCAAGAATGGATCATGCGTATGGTGCACGACCAGATTGTAGAGAAGACATACACATGAAGCCAAGCTACTATCTCTCAAAATTTTATTTTGACACTCTTGTTTTTTCTAATGAACAATTAAGCTTCTTAATAAAGCAATACGGAGTGGATCGTATCTTACTTGGAACAGACTATCCATTTGATATGGCTGAATTTAATCCAGTTGAACATGTTTACCAAATACCAGAACTGACCGAGTCAGATAGAGAAAAAATTTGTGGTTTAAATGCATTGGAGCTAATGGGAATCGACGAACGATTCTTTGGGTAACTAATTGGTTTTAAATTGAAGACTGTATATTTACTTCGTCACGCGAAGTCCAATTGGGCTGATCCATATCAGATTGATAAAGATAGAGTGCTTGCTGATAGAGGGGTCAATGACGCGGTCCTCCTAGGAAGTTATATTAAAAAAAATAATCTAAACCCAAACATTATCTATTGTTCAACTGCTCAGAGGTGTAAACAGACTTTGGCTTCGGTGAACTTGGACTCCAATATAGAAAAAAAGGACATCATATATGATGATGATCTTTATGGGTGCCATGTATCCTTTCTGCTAAATATCCTGTTCCATCAAGATAAAGAAATTAATTCTATTTTATTAGTTAACCATGAACCCACTCTTTCGGATTTAGTAAACTGCTTAGTTCCAATAAAGAAGATTCTTAAAACAGATTATAAAAAATATAATACATGTGGATTTTCAATACTTAAATATAAGGTGAATGATTGGTCAGATATTAATCAAGAGAATTTAGCTAGTTTTGAATTTGTTATACCGAAAAATTTATAACCAATCTTTCTCAAAAATCTTATCACCATTTTCATCAATGATAATTTTAGCTTTTCTGATAATACACTCTACAGCATCTTCTTTTTTGCTAAATGTGTCAGTCCTAATAAAGTATGCTTCTTGGTATTCATCTGTATCTTTTATAATTTTCCCCTCTGTTGTAAAGGAGCCACCGTTTTTTTTTGGTTTAGGAATAATCTTATATTCTTTGTAGCCAAGGCTCTCTTCATTTTTAGGAGAGCTACCTAATAGATCTTTGATTAATTTGAACATTGCTTGTCTTCCAATATTGGATTATTAGTTATTTAATAAATACAAAATATGAAATATACTATATGTAATAAGATTATGTGTCTAATAAAAGTCATTTAGTCTGTAAAACTAATAAAATATTTTTTGAATAACTCAGTAATTTAATAAATTTATTTGAGAACTTATTCAAAATAAAACAATTAAAACAGTAAGTTGTATAGGAGTTAATTATGGGAATATCTGGTTTTTGGCAATGGGTGGTAATTGGTTTAATTGTACTATTGCTATTTTCAAGGCCAGGAAAGATCTCTAAACTGCTTGGTGATCTTGGGGTTGGTCTAAGAAGTTTCAGAGACGGTGTAAAAGGTGAAATCAAAGAAACCGATGATGACACTGACGATTCCAATAAGGATTCAAAGTAAAAGCGTAATTGATGTTTAATATCGGCTGGCAAGAACTTCTAATTATTTCGGTTGTTATAGTTTTAATACTTGGTCCCAAAGAGCTACCGACAGCTCTAAACACATTCTTAAAATTTTCCAGAAAAGTAAAACGCATTTCAAGAGATTTTCTCGAAGAGACTGAGAGTATTCTTAGTAAGGAAGATCTCGATAAAGTAAAAGAAACTATGAGAGATATTAATTACAATAATAATCTCACAAAAGAAATTGATGAAATTAAAAATATTAAAGAATAAAAAAGTCGCACTAAGAGTTTAGATATAATGAGTGACACCGAAGAATTAGATGATAAAAAAATGTCAATTTTAGAGCATATTGCTGAGTTACGATCTAGATTGATATACTCGTTTGCATTCTTTATTTTCATCTTTTTTGTATCAATAATAAATTTTAAATTTATAAATCTTGATACAAGCATTTCTGCACAAATTTATATATTTTTACAGCAACCACTCGCAGAGTTAATAAACGAGCGGGGAGGGCGAATGATATTTACAGCCTTACATGAAGGCTTTTTTACGCAAATCAAAGTAGCTTTTTATTTGGCGTTGTTTATTTCATTACCTCTAATTCTCATTCAGATCTGGAAATATATTTCTCCAGGCCTATACAAAAATGAGAAAAATATCTTTCTGCCTTTCATGCTAGCCACACCTTTCCTCTTTTTACTGAGTTTTGTTATGGTCTATTATGTTGTGATGCCGATCGCATGGAGTTTCTTTCTGTCATTTGAACTTCCCTCCAGTGGTTCTGGGTTACCAATCGAAGTTGAACCAAGGATTTCTGAATATTTATCCCTTGTTATGAGACTAATTCTTGCTTTCGGAATCTGTTTCCAATTACCAATTTTAATACTACTTTTAGTTAGAATTGGGATAATTGATGTTAAGTGGTTAACCTCAAAGAGAAAATATTGCATACTTTTTTCATTTGTAATTGCTGCAATTTTAACTCCACCAGATGTCATAAGCCAATTTTTACTGGCATTACCATTAATACTACTCTACGAAATTTCAATAATCCTCGCCATTTTTATGAAAAAAAAGAATAAGAATTAACATACCAATTGAATATATTACTTATGCAAATTATATTAATATTAGATATAAAAATTAGGATTAATTAATATGGTTTTTATGCATACATTAATGTTTGTTCAATGGATCGCGGGTCTGATTGTTTGGTTGCTAATATTAAATGTTTTAACTGAATGGCTATTACATTTTGGTATATTGAATTCTAGGCATTATATAGTTTCAGTAATATCTGACTTTCTTTACAAAATGACCACACCTATTTTGAACCCAATAAGAAGATATATACCATCATATAATGGTCTTGATTTTAGTCCCCTAATTGCAATCTTTATATTATTTATCATCAAAGATCTCATTAATATCTTGATTATCAATATTTAATAGTATCGGAGAAATACATTGGTAGTTGATCCAAAACATCATCATAAATTAATTGATGGTAAAGTTATCTCAGCCAGAGTACTTGATGAGGTGACAGCATCGATAAATGAAATTAGAAAAAACGGAATTACACCAACTTTAGCTGTCGTACTAGTTGGAGATGATCCTGCAAGTGCCGTATATGTGAGAAACAAAAAGCTTATGTGTGAGAAAGTTGGTATCCACTCACTTGAATATAAGTTGGAGAGTACAACAACAGAAAACGAATTATTAGATCTAATAGATAGGCTAAATAAGGACGATGATGTTAACGGTATTTTGGTACAGTTTCCACTTCCTGCACACATAAACAAACAAACTATCATTAATTTCATTAACCCAAATAAAGATGTTGATGGATTGCATCCTATCAATGCAGGCAAATTAATGAATGGAATCGAGAGCTTAGTCCCATGTACACCTCAAGGGTCTCATATTATGATTAAATCCATAGTAGATGATTTATCTGGGATGAATGCTGTTGTGATTGGCAGATCTAATTTAGTAGGGAAGCCAATGTGCCAATTGTTAACAAACTCCAATTGTACAGTTACACAGGTTCATTCAAAAACGAGGAATATTGAGTCATACACTAAGAGTGCTGATATACTTATTGCTGCCATTGGTATTCCTAAATTTGTTAATGCTGATTGGGTTAGAGAAGGTTCTATAGTCATAGATGTTGGAATAAACAGAATAACTTATGAAAGAGATGGGGAAACAAAAACTAAATTAGTTGGTGATGTAGATTTTGACGGGGTTATAGAAAAAGTTGCGTCTATTACACCTGTTCCAGGAGGAGTTGGTTTGATGACAGTAGCATGTTTGATGAATAACACACTTAAGGCTACAAAATTTCAGATGGAATTGTGATCAACTGTTTTTCTTATTTCTTTTCGCAAGTAATCTAAGTCTTAATGCGTTTATTTTTATGAATCCACCAGCATCTGATTGATCGTAATCTGTATCACTATCCTCAAAGCTCACGAGATCAGTATCATAGAGCGAATGGATACTGCTCCTGTTTGATATAAGTATATTACCTTTATATAATTTAAGAGTAATCTCTCCAGTTACGTATTTCTGGGATTCATCAATTGCTTTTTGGAGCATCTCTCTTTCTGGTGAGAACCATAAACCATTGTATATTAATGTTGCATATTTTGGCATTAACTCATCTTTTAAATGCATTGTACCTGAGTCCAAAGTTAATTCTTCTATGGCTCTATGCGCCTTCAATAATATTGTTCCGCCGGGTGTTTCATAGATACCTCTGCTTTTCATACCAACAAATCTATTTTCAATTAAGTCTAATCGTCCAATTCCATTGTTTTTGCCTAATTCATTTAATTTTTCAAAAAGAGTAGCTGGAGATAGTTTTACACCATCAATTGAAATTGGATCTCCACATTCAAAACCTATTGTTACTGTTGTTGGTGTATTGTTTGCGTCATCAATTGATAATGTTCTTTGAAAAATATATTCTGGAGGTTCATTTTCTGGATTTTCAATTAATTTACCTTCTGATGAAGTGTGCAGCAGATTAGCATCAACTGAAAAAGGAGCTTCCCCTTTTTTATCTTTTGGAATTGGGATCTGATTTTGCTCAGCAAATTCGATTAACTTAGATCTTGATGTAAGGTCCCAGTCTCTCCATGGTGCAATGACTTTGATTGATGGGTTCAGAGAATAATAGCCAAGTTCAAATCTGACCTGGTCATTACCTTTTCCTGTTGCTCCATGACATACAGCGTCTGCACCAGTTTCTTTTGCAATTTCTATTTGCCTTTTTGCAATTAATGGTCTTGCGATAGCTGTTCCAAGTAGATATTGACCTTCATAAAGTGTGTTTGCTCTAAACATTGGAAAAATATAATTTTTAACAAAATCTTCTCTAAGATCTTCTATGTAGATTTGTTTAACACCAAACATCTCTGCTTTCTTTCGAGCAGGTTCAATTTCCTCCCCTTGACCTAAGTCCGCAGTGAATGTTACCACTTCACAATTATATTGATTTTGTAACCATTTAAGTATTATCGACGTATCTAGACCGCCAGAATATGCTAGCACTACTTTTTTTATATTATTTGTCATAACTGTAGATATAAAATATTAATTAATTAAAGTATATTACTTTTTATCCCGTAATCTTAATGTTTCAGACTTCAACTGACCACAAGCTGCTAAAATATCTTGTCCTCTTGGTTTTCTTATTGGAGCTGATAATCCTGCATTATTTAATACAGCTGAAAACTTCTTTATTTGTTCCATGTCTGAACAAATATAGTTAGATCCTGGCCATGGGTTAAATGGAATAAGATTAATTTTTGCTGGTATATTTCTTAGTAATTTTATTAGTGCCTTGGCGTCTGTCAGACTATCGTTAACATCCTTCAGCATTACATATTCAAATGTAATTTTACTTGAGTTTTTTAGCCTTGGGTAATTTTCGCATGCATTAATCAACTCTTTAATTGGGTATTTCTTGTTTATTGGAACAAGAATATCTCTTACTTCATCAGTTGCAGCATGTAAAGATACCGCAAGTGATACACCAATTTCATTTCCTACCCTCTCAATAAATGGAACTATGCCTGATGTAGAGAGGGTAACCCTTCTCTTTGATAAGGCTAAACCGTCACAATCTGTTATTATCAATAATGCTTTCTTTACATTATCAAAATTATAAAGTGGTTCACCCATTCCCATCAGTACAACATTTGTAATCTTTCTTATGTTATTTGGGTTATTTCGATGCCAATCATCCAATCTATCTTTTGCAATTAACAATTGAGAAACAATCTCATCGGCTGTGAGATTTCTGACAAGTTTTTGCGTTCCAGTATGACAAAAAGAACAATTTAGCGTACACCCAATTTGGCTAGATATGCACAAGGTTCCTCTGTTTTCTTCGGGAATAAATACAGTTTCAATTTGATTATTGGTAGAGTTATTTTTAGACTCAAGATTTATTAGCCACTTTATTGTACCATCACTCGATTTCTGTTCCAGTGCTATGGAGTCCCTCATGAAGGTATATTTTTTAGATAGCTCACTTAAGAGATCTTTGGGCATATTTTTTATTTCAGAAAATTCTTTTACACCCCCTAGGAATGTCCAATTCCATAGTTGTTTTGTTCGCATGGAACTATGCTTGGTTGGAATGTCATATTTTTTGAGATCTTCAAGAAGTTCCGATTGCAATTTACCATATACTGTTTGTAAATTACTTCTATCACCACCTTTTGGCGGTAATTTTTCATGAACGGTAATCATCATTAAATCTTATAATGGTTTGACTATGGAATTCAAGGACATATTGAGTCTAGCTCTTGAAGACTTCTAATTACCCCTTTAAGTGAGTAGTGATCAGTTGTATTTGTCCCAAATTCTGATGTACCTTTAATGATCATTTGGTACCCTTTTTTCATTGCCTCAACGATCTTTTGTTCTTCATCTTCAGTGACTAACCAAGCTCTCTCTCTTTTTTCATCTGTAGCCAATCTGAATGTACTATTTAATATTTTAATTGATACAGAAGTTTCTTCTTTTAATTTATATCCGATATATAAACTTGGCTGATTGTAATTTTTCCCGCTGAGTTTAATCTTTGATATAAAAAAATTTGGGTTCCAATTTTTGTCAGTTGGATCTTGTTTAATAGGAGTACTTGCAATATAGCACAGATTTTCACCATTAATTTCATGTGTGAATACTCGCCAATCACCGAATCTACTTTTTAGTTGTGGTTCTACACTAGCAGCATATAAGTTTGTTACGAATAAAAAAGATAAAAGAATAATACTGGAGTATATTAAATTTTTTCTAGATAGGAGCATAAATAATTAATTCCATAAACATTATTAGAATAAAAATAAATTATTTATTTTTAGTAAACAAATATAAATATTGAGTGTTTCTATTTTGTTTTTTTTCCAATCGTTTTTAATCTATCGTACATGACAATAGCGCCAGCAATCGCTACATTAAGAGAAAATTTTGTTGGTATTTTTATTATAAAATCGCATTTTTCAATTGTTTCGGATGATAGAGAGCCTTTTTCTGGACCTAAAATATACATTGCTTGTATTGGGTGGACAAAATTTGGCAAATCATCTGCATCATCAGTAATTTCAACACCAACTAATTTACATCCTTTTGGTATCATAACATCCTCAACCTTTTCCCATTCATAGTAGGGTAAATGCAAACCAGACTTTGACGTATCAGATTTATTTAATTTTGTAATATTTTCTTTTACTCTTTGATGTGGATTTACTGTGAAAACAGAGTTGGCTCCAAATGCATGAGCGGATCTAATCAAATTTCCAAGATTCATCGGTTTGGAGATATTCTGCACTCCAATTGAAAAATATCCACGTGCGGTGTTTTTTACATCTGTCATTTTTTATCTGATCTAATTTTATCTCCAATTAAATCAATTTGATTTGCGAGATTGATATCTTTTTCAGTAATCATTCCTTTATCGTGTGTTGTTAACTCAATATGAACCTTGTTATAACTGTTTGACCAATCGGGATGATGGTCTATATTTTCTGCTTCTATCGCTACTTTATTCATGAATAACCAAGCGGTTTTAAAATCCTTAAACTTGAAATCTTTTACTAATTTTGTTTGGTCTGGATTTGTAGGCCAAGGCAATCTTTTTGATGTAACGGTCATAATTTACCTCAATTGTATTTTCAATTTGATTGTTAACATTCTCAAAACTTCTAGTTTGATTATATAATAATCATATAATGTACTTGATTTCCAGCTCTACAATCACTTATATATATAGTATAGGAAATTTTATGGAGACAAAAATGGAACCAAACACTTATAGTAAATCCTCTTACGCTGCTGCCGAAATTGATCAAGGTTTACGAACATACATGTTACGAGTATACAATTACATGGCTATTGGTCTTTTGATCACTGCTGTGGTGGCTTATTTTGCAGCTGTATCTGGAGTTTACATCGCTTTAGCACAAACCCCGCTAATTTGGGTAATAATGCTTGCACCTCTTGGGATGGTCTTCTATCTCAGCGCAAGAATTACAAGGATGTCCTTTAGCGCTGCCCAAACATCTTTTTGGGTTTTCTCAGGTTTAATGGGATTGTCATTGTCATATATTTTTCTTGCGTACACAGGAAACAGTATTTCTCGCGTATTTTTAATAACCTCAGGCGCATTTGGAGCTCTAAGTATTTATGGTTATACCACTAAAAAAGATTTATCAGCTTGGGGAGCTTTCCTATTTATGGGTCTGATCGGCATTATCCTAGCTTCAATCGTAAATATATTTATCGGTTCAAGTGGAATGCAATTTGGAATATCTGTTTTAGGTGTTCTAATTTTTGCTGGATTTACAGCATACGATACACAGCAAATAAAAGAAATTTATTATCAAGGTGATAGTTCTGATATATCGGGTCGAAAAGCAATTATGGGTGCATTAAGATTGTATCTTGATTTCATCAACCTATTTATATTATTGATTCAACTATTCGGACAAAGAAGATAGTAATTTAAATTATTTTATATTTACTCTTATCTTTTTCTAAGATTTTTAAAACAAGGGGAAGTTCGCTTCCCCTTTTTAATATCCTACCATCAGTACTTTTGATTTGATACATTCCTTGCGAGTTTTTTAGTTTTGGTATTTTATAAATACTGAATTGCGGTAATTCATTTGTTTTCTTATACACGGAAAAAATTGCCTGATCATTCAAAGTATCAATTGTATAATCCTTCCATTCTCCTGATACTACTTTCCGCCCATATATTATTAGTATTGAATTAAGTTCTTCACGTGAAAATGCTGTAATTTTATTTTGTATATTTTTTTTTGGAGAATTTGAGTGATTATCCCAATCATTCTTAGTGTTTAAAGGTGCATATTTTTTTATATTTAAAATATTTGTCATCGAACCAATTTATATTTCTATTTTAAGTTTAGCATACATAAAAAAAATCACTATTAGAAAGATAATCTGTTGGAAAATAAATTATCGTTACCTATATAAATAGAAACATTACTTATTTAATAAATAGGGAATTTTTGAGGGAAAAAATGGCAAAACAACCAATAAAAAAAGAATTTACAGCTGAGGTAAGTAGATTACTTCAAATTCTCACTCATTCTATATATTCAAATAAAGAAATATTTCTTCGAGAACTAATATCAAATGCATCTGATGCTTGCGATAAATTAAGATACCTAGCAGCGAAACAGTCAGACCTCAAAACTGAAGAGTTAAAAATAAATATCAAAATTGATGAAAAAGATAAATCCATTACTATCTCTGATAATGGGATTGGGATGACATCTAAAGAGTTAGAGGAAAATCTTGGAACCATCGCAAAATCAGGAACAAAATCTTTTATTGAAAGTTTATCTGAAGACAAAAGTAGTACCATGCAAATTGGTCAATTTGGTATTGGTTTTTATTCTGCCTTCATTGTATCCAACAATGTAAAAGTGATTTCTAGAAAGTATGACTCTGAAGAAGCTAATTTATGGACATCAGATGGAACAGGATCTTATTCAATCGAAAAGTATAGTAATAAGCATCCCGTTGGGACGAGTATTATGATTGAAATAAATGAGGAGTCAAAAGATTTTCTAGAATATGCCAATTTGAAAAGTATTGTAACAAAATACTCAGATAATATTAACTTCCCAATTTTCATTACTGGACGTGATAGTAGCCCAGATGAACAAATTAATTCAGCAAGCGCAATCTGGATGAAGGCAAAGAATGATGTCACAGAGCAGCAATATAATGAACATTACAATCTTATAAGTCATAATTTTGACAAGCCATTATCAACAATACATTACAAAGCTGAGGGCAGATATGAGTATAATGTTCTATTATATATACCTTCAGCTAGACCATTTGACTTATTTGATCAACAAAGAAAAGCTAAGTTAAAGCTCTATGTAAAAAGAGTATTAATCAGTGAAGATACCGAGGTTATTCCAGCATATTTTAGATTTGTAACTGGTGTAATTGATTGTGCAGATATCCCTCTTACAGTGAGTCGAGAAGTGCTTCAAGAAAACCACATACTTTTATCTATAAAAAATGCTGTAAAAAACAGAATTATTTCTACGCTTACAAAAATGGCTAAAGATGAAAATGAAACTTATGAGACCTTATGGAAAACATTCGGTGCTGTCATAAAAGAAGGTATTTATGAAGATTTTGAAAAAAAGAGCGATCTATTAAAATTATTTAGATTTAATTCTACAAAATCTGATAAAGAATTAAGGTCACTTGATCAATATATCAAAGATCTCAAAGAAGGTCAGAAATCTATTTATTATATGACTGCGGATGATTTTGAATCCGCGTGTGCTAACCCAATATTGGAAGGCTTTAAGGCAAGAGATATTGAAGTAATAATTCTCACTGATCCAGTGGATAGTTTTTGGACTACAGTCGCAAAATTTATATGAAAATTATGAATTAAAGCATGTAGCGCATGCAAAAGATGAAATAGCTGATTTAGAAATCATCGATAAATCTCATAAAAAAAATAAAAAAAAGGATAATAACTCCAATTTATCCGATCTATTTCCATTAATTACAAAGATTTTGGTAGATAGCGTAAGTGAAGTAAGGAGTAATGTAAGTCTAGTGGAGAGTCCAGCTTGTATTGCAATTGCAGATAATGGCTATGATAAGACAATGCAAAAGATACTAAATGAGCGGCAAGGATTTCAAGTAAGTAAACCTGTACTAGAAATTAATCCAAATCACCCAATCTTTGAGTTAATTCAGAAGAAAGTTAAAAGCAATAAATCCAAAGAAGTAGAAACCCTGGTAAGGGTGCTATTGGATTATGCTTTAATCATGGACGGTGAGAAACCCCATAATATAAAAACATTCGGGAAAGACATACTTGAGTTATTGAATAATGTAAATTAAAGATTTAATCACTCATAACTTAAAATGCCATATTAATAATGAATTGATAGAGAGTCTCTAATATCTCCTGATTTTGGGGGAACAAACTTGGTTAAATCAATTCCATCAACTGCTGATTTGTATTCAGCAAGTGTTGGAGTTCTTCCCAAGATTGCCGATAATACAACAACCGGAGTAGAAGCTAGTAGTGATTCACCCTTTTTGGCATTTGAGTCTTCTACAACACGACCTTTGAATAACCTTGTTGATGTTGCAAGGACAGTATCACCTTTCGCAGCTTTTTCTTGGTTACCCATACACAAATTACAACCTGGCCTCTCAAGATAGAGGATGTTGTCGTATTCTGTACGTGCTTTATTCTTTGGATTTGTATCATCAAATTCAAAACCTGAGTATTTTTGTAGAATCTCCCAATCACCTTCTTCAGTTAGCTCATCTATAATATTGTATGTAGGCGCCGTCACAACAAGTGGTGCTTTAAATTTAACCCCACCCTCAGCTTTTTCAAGATTCTTCAGCATTTTTGCTACAATTTTAAGATCCCCCTTATGAACCATACAAGATCCAACAAATCCAAGGTCTACCTTCTTTTCAGCTTCATAATAAGAAATTGGTCTGATTGTGTCATGAGTATATCTTTTTGATATATCAATATTCTCAACATCTGGGTCGGCAATCATTGGTTCAACTATCTTATCAAGATCAACAACAACTTCTGCGTAATATTTTGCATTTGCATCAGGCTTCAATGTTGGTTTTTCATTTGTCTTAATTTGATCAATTCTTTTGTTAGCAATATTAACTAGATTATTCAGCATACCACTTGAGTTATCCATTCCCTTTTTAATCATGGTTTCTATTCTGGATATCGCAATTTCTAGCGACTCAATTAAAGTTTCATCATTAGAAATACAAATTGCTGCTTTTGCTTTCATTTCTGCTGACCAATCAGTGAATGTAAATGCCTGATCTGCAAGAAGTGTGCCAATATGTACTTCTATTATTCTTCCTTGGAACACGTTCTCATCAAATTGCTCAAGCATTTGAGCTTGTGTTGCGTGAACAACATCCCGAAAATCCATATGGCTTCCCATTTTACCTTTGAAAGTAACCTTAACTGACTCTGGGATAGGCATTGAAGCTTCACCAGTTGCCAATGCAAGCGCAACTGTTCCTGAGTCAGCACCAAAAGCTACGCCTTTTGACATTCTAGTATGAGAGTCACCACCTATAATTATTGACCAATCATCAACCGTTATATCGTTAAGGACTTTGTGAATAACATCAGTCATCGGATGATACTTCTCTTTCGGATCACGACCTGTAATAAGTCCAAATTGATTCATAAATTTCATTAATTTTGGAGTATTTTGCTGTGCTTTTAGATCCCATACAGATGCTGTATGGCATCCTGATTGATAGGCACCATCTATTGTAGGCGCAATAGTTGTTGCTGCCATTGCTTCTAATTCTTGCACGGTCATTGGACCAGTAGTATCTTGTGAACCAACTATATTTACTTTCACCCTCACGTCAGAACCTGCATGTAGATTAATTTTTTCATCAACACCAATAGCATTAGCGTTAAATATCTTCTCTACAGCAGTCATTCCTTGATTAGGGATCGATACAATATTTGTTTTTGCATAAGGCGAATTCAAACTAATTTTTAATATCTGACATGCAAGATTTTGAAGTTTCTTTCCAAACACCACTGCATAAGAGCCACCTGCCCTGATAAAATCGAGATTCTGTTGTGTGAAGGAGGATGATATATCAACTAATTCTTTCTGAGCAGTTTCATCATAGAGTTTCTTTGTTTTTGTATTAATCTTCAGCACAGTACCAGTATCAACTGAGTACGTTTGCGTTAAAACAGGGTTTCCATCGTTGTTTAATATTGGATGGCCATTATTATCCAAAGCTTTAATCCAATTCTTTAAGTTGATGCCAATACCACCAGTAACCTCAACAGTTGTTTGAAATATTGGTGAGATTCCATATGAGCCGGCAACGATAGGTGCAAAATTTACAAATGGCACATACGGGCTTGCTTTTTTCCCCGTCCATAAGGCAACATTATTCACGCCAGACATCCGAGATGACCCAACTCCCATGGTTCCCTTTTCAGCTATGAGCATAATCCGTTTGTCAGGGTGTGTATTTTTTAGTTCAAGAATTTTAGATTGTGCCTCATCAGAGATAAAACATTTTCCATGTAATTCTCTATCTGCTCTTGAATGGGCCTGATTGCCAGGAGATAGTAGATCCGTTGAAATATCGCCCTCTGCAGCAATGAAGGTCACGACATCTATTTCTTCTTCTACTTCAGGTAGGTTTGTGAAGAACTCAGCATTTGCATAGCTTTGTAGGATATCTGTTGCAATTTTATTACCATTTTCATAAGCTTGTTTGAGTCTCTCTATGTCTGCATCATATAAAAATACCTGACTCTTGAGAATATCACTAGACTGTTGAGCTGTCTTTTCATTGTCACCTAATGCAAGATCAATAAGAACTTCTATGGATGGGCCACCTTTCATGTGAGATAATAATTCAAAAGCAAATTTATTATCTATTTCTGGAATCTGAAGTGAGCCCAATATGATTTCTTTTAGAAATTTTGCTTTCTCTTTAGCTGCCCCAGTTGTACCTGGCAATGTGTTATAAATTAGATGATCTAAGCAATCTTTTTTATGTGCACTGTTCTGTTTTATGTGGTTAATTAGTTCTATAACTGTTTGGCTATCTTCAATAGGTTTTGGGTTAAGACCCTCTGTTTTTCGTGTCTCTATATCTTTTAAATAATTTTCATATGCACTCATTTTTTGCTCATTTTTTATCTTCTAATTAACCTGAATTTTTATATTGTTTTACCATGATAGAAAAGACATTCAAGTATATTTTGATCGTGTAAGTATTTAATGATATCTATATAATTATAAATAAACAAACACATTTTATGCTTATGGAATTACACATACAAGGTTTGAATTTTTCTTATGGAGAAAAAAAAGTTTTTGAAGATACCAATATAGATCTTTCAGCTGATAAAATAACTATTCTTTTTGGTAAGAATGGAACGGGAAAATCAACTTTATTAAAGTTGATTGCGGGTATAGAAAGGGGTGATTCAGGTAACATTTCATTTTCAGATAAAAATGGTTCAATTTTTTCACCAAAAGGTATGATTGCGTATCTTGGTCATAAATTAGCTATAAAAGAAGAACTAACAGTAGAACAAAATATCTCTTTTTGGAGTGATTTTTATCAAAATACCCCAGATGAAAATAATTTTCGACTCTTAGAAATGGACAGATTAAGATATTTGAATGTATCAGAATTATCTCAGGGACAAAAAAAGAAACTTGCCTTCATGAGGGTGCTTTTATCTAACAAGCCCATTTGGTTATTAGATGAACCACTATCTAATCTCGATATAGACTCTACAGAAACTATTAAAAAACTCATTTCGGATCGCATATCAACAAATAATTTGGTTTTAGTTACCTCACATTCAAAATCAATTTTTTCAAAAGAACAAATCATTACTCTTGGTAATTAAATATGAATCATATAGTCCCAATAATAAAAAGAGATCTCCATATTTACTTTAGAAATAAATCTTCAATATTAATAGCTATCATTTTTTTTCTTGTTGTGACCTCCATACTTCCAATTGGGATAGGTCCAGACATCAAAGTGCTTGAGTCAATATCACCTGGGTTACTCTGGATTGCATTTTTTTTGTCAATTTTATTAAATATAAATATTGTATTTGAGAATGATTTTAAGGATGGTTCTCTGGATTTAATATTAATCGAGTCTGAATTACCCGAGTTAGCTATTATCAGCAAGATCATCAGCTTTTGGCTAATTGTAGTCCTACCTTTAGTCATTTTTTTACCACTTGGAGGAATTATTTTAAATCTACCATTAGGTAACATTAAGCAAATAATTTCACTGATAATTATAAGTAGTCCATTTATGATTTTGATTGCTTCTATGGGTTCTGCAATGGCATTGCGTGTTTCAAATCCTAGTTTATTGATAACAATATTGATAATACCATTTTATATTCCCATATTAATTTTTGGTACTTTACCTTTTATTGAAAATGATATTATGAACTTTAGTTTTTCTAGATCACTTATGCTTTTAACTTCTGCATCAATCTTTGCAATCGTATTTGTGCCATATCTATTAATATATGTACTAAAAGTTAATTCTGATTGAGGCATAATTTGAAAGTTCTTAATCCAAATCAATTACTAAATCTAATCAATAAGTTTTCTCTATACCTATTTGTTTTAGGTTTTCTCTTACTTGCATTGGGTTTTTACTATGTCTTTTTTGTGTCACCAAATGATTACCAGCAAGGTATCATGGTAAAGATCATGTATATTCATGTGCCATCTGCTTGGTTAAGTATGGGAATATATACCTTAATTACGGCAACAAATTTACTATTTTTGATAAGAAAAATACCAACGGCATCAATCATAGCAAAAGCATCCGCGCCTTTGGGATTAATTTTCACACTTATTGTTCTAATATCTGGCATATTTTGGGGAAGACCAATGTGGGGCGTATGGTGGGTTTGGGATGCACGTTTAACATCTATGTTAGTATTGTTATTTATTTATCTTGGCTTAATCTTAATCTACAGGATGGAAAATGGTGAAAATAAATATGCTAAAATTGCTGCCGTTTACTCAATATTAGGATTTATTAATATCCCAATAATTAAATTTTCTGTTGATTGGTGGAATACATTACATCAGCCAGCAAGTGTATTGAGACTCGATGGTCCTACAATTCACGCGAGTATGCTATATCCATTATTGATAGTTTTTCTTGGTTTTATATTTTTATTTTTATATTACTTGTTATTGTCTATAAAAATTGAATTACTTGGAAATAAATTAAGAAATTCAAAAGCAAATTTATAGGTTAGATATAATTGATGGAAAATTACTATCTATATTTTATTTTATCTTCTTACGGTACCGCTATAATTTTTATATCAATCTATCATATTTACTTACATAAAAGGCTCAAAAGATTAACTCAATAAATGAAAGTGGAAGGGGGAAGCTTGAAAAAAGTGAATAAAAAGAATTTCTTCTATTTAATTCCACTACTGTTATTTCTTATACTTATCTATCTTTTTTATGGGAGTTTACAGAAAGATAATAATAATTCTATCCAAAATAATAGCTCAGTTTTTACGGGGAAAGCTTTCCCTAAAATTGAATATCAAGATGAAGAGATAGATGGAACAATATATTCAGGTTTTAGAAATATTTCTTTTCAAAGAAATGAAATTTCTGTAGTTAATATTTGGGCATCTTGGTGTACCCCTTGCAGAGCAGAACATGAGTATTTGATGGAACTAAGTGATTTATCTATTCCAATATATGGGATTAATTACAGAGATAAGTATGAGAATGCTAACAATTTTTTGAAAGAATTAGGAAATCCATATTCAGGCATAGGTTTTGACTCGGATGGAGTATCTGCAGTGACATTGGGAATATTTGGTGTGCCAGAGACTATTATTGTTGGGAGAGACGGTAATATTATAAAGAAGTATCTTGGACCTATCACACCCATTCAAGCTGAGGAAATTAAATCCATGTGGATGGGTGTATCATAAATTAAGTGTAAGAGTATAATTTATAGCTTATAATTACATTATTATAATAACTAAAAAAAGGGATAAGAAATATGATTTATGAAATAAGGGTATATCATTGCACACCAGGAAAATTACCAAAAGTCTTGGATAGGTTTGAGAATGTTGTTTTCGGTTTTTGGGAAAAATACGGAATTAAATCAGTAGGTTTCTGGACTACTCTTATTGGAGAGTCGAATATGGATGTTACTTATTTACTTGAATGGAACTCACTTGCTGAACGTGAAGAAAAATGGAATGCATTCCAAGCAGATCCAGAATGGATTAAAGCAAGAGCAGCAACAGAACCTGATGGACCACTCGTATCATCATATTCAAACCAGATTTTGCAACCTACAAAATTTTCAAAATTAAAGTGATACAATTAATTGGAGGGATAAATGTCAACGAAATTAGACTCTAAAACGGCAGAACATTCTTCAGAGAGAAAAATCGCAGAACATAAAATCGTACTAGAAAATGATGAGATTATTGTAACTCATTGGACTTTTAAACCAGGTGAGCAAACAGGATGGCATTTACATGAACTGGATTATATGCCAATTCAATTGTCAACAGGCAAATTGATGTTTGAATTTCCAGATGGTACAACAAAAGAAATAAATTATGTTCCAAAAACCACTTCTCTTGTTAAGGCGCCATTAGAACATAATGCGATAAATACAAGCAATGAAGACGTAGTTGCTCTTGAAATTGAATTTAAGAAATAAAATTATAAATATCCATATGTCTGAGGAAAATAAACTAAATAGTAAAGTGGCTGTCATTACTGGTGCAGCTCAGGGCTTGGGCGAAGCAATAGCTAAGGAATTTGCCAGGCAGGCCGCCAAGGTTATTCTAGTTGATATAGATGCAAAAGAAATCAAAAGGGTAAAACTTGAAATAGAGAATGAGCAGTTAGTCGCGGACATATTTATAACGGATGTTTGCAATTCAAAAGCTGTGAATCAAACATTCAAAGATATCTTAAAAAAATATAAGAAGATAGATATTTTAGTCAACGGCGTAGGTGGATTTCATAAGTTTGATAAACTTACTGATATTGACGACTCAGAGTGGCATAAAGTAATTGATACTAATCTTAATTCTGCATTTTATTGTACAAGAGCTGTAATGGAATCGATGGAAAAAAATAAGTTTGGTAGGATAATTAACATTTCATCAGGAGCAGGCATAGCTCCAAATCCACACGCTCCATCCTACGTACCATATGGTGCTGCAAAAGCAGGTCTTTTAGGAATGACTAAACTACTTGCAAGAGATGCAGGAGAATATGGAATAACAGTAAATGCTATAGCACCTGGGACTGCATTGACTCCACGTGTAAAGAGAGTAAGAAATGAAGAAAGTATCAGAAATATTGCACAAATGAATCCGATGAAAAATTTAATTGAACCAATTGATTGTGCTAAAGCTGCACTTTTTCTGGCATCTGAAGATGCAAGGTATGTTACTGGTATTACTATGATGGTAAATGCGGGGAACCTAATTTTTTAATTTAAAGTTTGACCCAATCTTTGTTCTTAATTGATTTATCCATTGCTTCGAGTATTGCAACATTTTCAATTTTTTGATCATCAGTAAATCTATACTCAAGTTTGCCTCTAATAGCTTTAGACCAATCTTCAAGATTTCTTTTAATTGTATCCGTTGCTGGGAATAGTTCTTTAACTGGGTCATCTCCGATTAGACAATAAGTGAGTTCATTTTCAGCCTTGTACATAGGATGTTTTAAGTCCCTTACTTCAGCCCACATTTTATCACCAAATGCACTTATTCGGCAATAATATGGTGTTTTAGAAATAACAGATAATTGTCCTGTAGCACCATTTTTAAATTTTAGCATTAACACAGATAAGTCGCCCGTTTCAAAATCTAAAACTTGACTGGATGATTGTGCGAATAAACCATCAACGCTTCCAAACATTGAAATAAATAAATCTGTCATATGAACTCCAGTTCCAGTCATGCCTCCAGCTGGAGCTTCTTGACTAGATCCTCGCCAATTGCTTGGTTCAAGTGCCGCAAGTATATCGTGGGACCAGTTTGCTTCAATATGCATTTTTTCTCCGAATTTTTCATCCTCTATAAGTGATTTAAGTCTTTCCATAGCTGGGTCAAATCTTCTTTCATGACCAATACCCAATACTAACCCAGCATTTTTTGATGCTTGAATAATTTTCTCCGCTGATTTTTTTGTTAATGTCATTGGTTTTTCGCAGAATACTTGTTTGTTAGCGTTTATAGCTTGCAAGGCTTGCTCTTCATGTTGTGTATTTGGAGTGCATATAATTATGGCATCGATAGTGTCATCGTTGAGCATATCTTGGTATGTATCGAAAAATATTATTTTATTTTCACTCAAAAAATCTTGATGTTTTTCCTTACTCCTTGAGGATGCCGCAATAACTCTTATATCATTACTATTCTCAAGGGTTTTTATAATAAGTTTGCCCCACCAACCTAAGCCCAGAAGACCTGCCTTAATCATTTTTCACCTGCTAAATTAAACATCATTATTGTTATTGAAACTGCTTAATATTATAATATCAATTATAAATTAGCAATTAAGTTGGAGATTAATATGAAAGCCTTAGTTCTTGAGTCAAGAGGTGCCCCTTTTGTTTACAAAGATGTTAGTGACCCAAAACCAAATGATAATGAAGCTGTTGCTAAAATTATTGCTTGTGGTTCAGGATTAACAATTCAACATGTCAGAGCTGGTAGAATTGAGGTAGATTATCCAAGAATAATTGGGCATGAGATTACTGCAGTAATTGAAGAGGTAGGAAAGAATGTGACTAATGTGAAAGTTGGTGATGCAGTTACAGCATACTTTTATTTAACATGTGGTCATTGTAAATGGTGTCAAAATAATAGAGAAACATTATGTGAAAATTTTGGTGGTTACGTTGGCAGAGAAGTAGATGGTGCATATGCAGAGTATATGAAATTGCCATCACAAAATTTCTTAAAAATACCTGATGGACTTGATTGGAAGAATAATCCAGCTGAAGTTGCTGTAATTTGTGATGCAATTGCAACCCCATTTAAAGTTATTAGACACGCATCGGTTAAAACTCAGGATACTGTTGCAGTGATTGGAGCCGGTGGTGGGCTTGGGATTCATATGGTTATGATGGCAAAATGGGCGCATAGTAATGTCATTGCAGTGGATGTAGCAAGTGATAAGTTTGATGCATGCAAAAAAGCAGGGGCTGATATTTGTATAAACCCAAGGGAACATAATGATAATCAGGTATTCTATGATTACACAAATGGAATGGGAGTAGATGTTGTTATTGATTTTGTATCAAGTACAGAGTCATTGAACCTAGGATTTTCTATATTAGGTCGCGGTGGCAGATTAGTTACACTGGGCGGCGGTGGCCCACAAAATGTTGTTAATGCGTATGCTGGCGATCTTCTTAACAAAGAAGCAGTCGTAATGGGGAGTCGATATGCAACTAAACAAGAGGTAATAGACTCACTTGAATTAGTTGCAAGAGGTGATGTATGGCCATTAGTAACAGATGTTAGAAATATGAAAGATGCGGAACAACTGCACAAACTTGTAGAGGAAGGAAAAGTTACAGGTAGGGCTGCCTTACTAATTAAATAATAAAAGTGAAATAAGAGGTATTATGAAATCAATGAATGTATATTTATCTGGAGAAATCCATACTGATTGGCGTGAACAGATAATCGCTTTAACAGAAAAAAGGGGTCTTAATGTAGAATTTACGAGCCCAGTTACAATTCATGAAAATAGTGATGATTGCGGTGTTAATATTCTGGGGTCGGAGTCTAATTCTTTCTGGCATGACCATAAGGGGGCAAAGATAAATGCAATCCGCACGAGAAATCTGATCCAAAAAGCGGATTTAGTTGTGGTAAGATTTGGTGAAAAGTATAAACAATGGAATGCTGCCTTTGATGCTGGTTATGCTTCTGGTTTAAATAAAGCCATAGTTATAATGCATGATGAACAGCATGCACATGCATTAAAAGAAGTAGACGCAGCAAGTTTGGCTGTCACATCAACTCCAGAACAAGTGGTCAAGATCATTGATTACGTTATGAATGGCTTGTTGGATAATTAGTTAAAATTGATATTTTATAAGCACTCTTTTGGATGTAATATCGATGATTTTGTGAAATAAAACACCTATAATTGCTAGTAAAAATAAACAAGCAAACATACGTGGTATATTTAAACGGTATCCTGCTTCTAATATTCTGAAAGCAAGCCCTGACTCAGAGCCACCACTTCCTGCAACAAATTCAGCTACAACAGCTCCTATAAGTGAAAGGCCTGCTGATACTTTTAACCCTGCTATTATACTCGGTATTGAATTGGGGATTCTGAGATGAATTAAGGTTTTAAATTTAGTAGCTTTGTATAATTTAAACAAATCAGTTAAATCTGCATTCACAGAATTCAAACCAAATATAGAATTTGTTAGAACAGGAAAAAACGCAACCAACCAAACACAAAGTAGTAACGCAACTTTTGGATTATCAACGTAGATAATTATCAGTGGTGCTATAGCGACTACAGGTGTGACTTGTAATATAATTGCAAGCGGTAAGACCGTGTCTTGGATTATCTTTGAATAACTCATAACTAACGCAATGAATATTTCCACCAGTTGAAGCAAGCAAGAAGCCCAAAACAGCAACTTCAAGTGTATTAGTCATTGCAGGAAGAAGAATAGGCCAATCATTGATTAGTGTTAAAATGATGAAAGAAGGTGGTGGCAGTATATATTGAGGTATTTGATAATATCTAATACAAATTTCCCAAAAAGCCATCAATATTAAAATTAATATCACTGAAGAAAATTTTAATATTATTTCTATTGGTAAGTTTGAATTTTTCATAAAAATTAAGTATGGGTAATGTACTATTAGTTTTTGATAAATTTTTGTGTAAATATATCATCAATATTTTCAAGCTCTTTAACAACATCATATTCTAACATTTTTGTGTAAAATGCTTGGATTCTTTTTGGAGAAAAATAACCAATTCCATTTTTTAGGGCATCACCTGAGTCAACGATCCCATATTGTTTGAGTTTATTTATAGAATAATTGATTTTCTCATCGGTCATATCAGGGTTTTCTTTTTTGATTAGTTCATTAGCTTTCGATGAGTCTCCATAAAGATATTTTTCCCAGCCAATTTTTGATGCATCAATAAAACATTGAACATCCCCTTGTCTATTTGTGATTGTTTCATCCAGTGCTTCTATGGTTGTTGCGTATGTATCAAAACCATGCTCAGCTAATAAGAATATATTTGGTTCAATCCCTAATTCTCTCTTTATAACATAAGGCTCAGATGTGAGGTATCCCTGTTGTGCTGAATTTACATTCGCAAGGAAGGGACTTGAATTAAAAAGGTAAGGTCTTCTTTTGGATGAGTCAAAGCCATACTCTTTTTCCATCCATTTGTAAAATGTTACAAGACCTAAATCGCTAATAAATATAGGGTCTGCATCTTTAACACTCTCCCAATTTTTTAAGTTACCTTCAGGATGAGAAATAATTATTTGAGGATCTTTTTGAAAAAAAGATGCTACCATTTTAATTGGTATATTTTCAGAGCGAGCATTGATTAACTGTATGAGATTGCCTCCCATGTAGAGATCAATCTTCTTTGTAATTAATTTTGCTCTATTGTTGCTGTTGGGACCACCTTGAATGATTTCAACATCTAGTCCACATTTTGAATATTCATCATCAACTAATGCTTGGTAAAAACCTCCATGCTCTGGTTGTGCAACCCAATTTGTAGCAAATATTATCTTATTATTTGCGTATACATTCTCTATGAGGAATAGGAACGATAATAACGCAAGTAATATTTTCATTTGGTATTTCTTATTGTTTTGCAATCTGTTAAGGTTTATGAATTAATATAACACAATGAAATTATATTTCTAATTAACAATTAAGAATCTATTATTAAATAACAGATCATTAATATAAATTAAGCTATCATAGATCAATATACGTTTAATGTATTTATATTTACCAATCGCTGAAGTTTCCGTAAATTTGTTCGTGATATTTGGGATGGGCGGTGTCGTAGGTATTTTATCTGGGATGTTTGGTGTAGGTGGGGGGTTTTTGATGACACCCCTTTTGATATTTTATGGGATACCTCCAATTGTTGCTGTCGCAACTGAAGCAAATCAAATCGTTGCATCTTCAATTTCTGGTGCATTTGCCCATTGGAGAAGAAAAGCAGTTGACTTCAAAATGGGCACTATTCTACTTATAGGAGGGATTATTGGGTCCTTTATTGGCATTGAGTTATTTGTTTTTCTAAAAAATCTTGGTCAAATTGATTTAATCATTTCTCTCTCGTACGTGATTTTACTGGGTTCAATTGGGACACTTATATTCATTGAAGGGATGAGATCAATGATTGCCCATCGAAATGAAACATTAGTTCAAGTAAAAAAGCGTAAAGATAGAACATGGGTTCATAGTTTACCTATGAGAATTAGATTCAAAAAATCTGGTTTATATATAAGTATTATTCCTCCTATTATGATTGGGATTGCTGTTGGTATTATGGCATCAATAATGGGCGTCGGAGGTGGGTTTATTATGGTCCCTGCAATGATCTATTTATTGCGTATGCCAACCAATGTTGTTATTGGTACTTCCCTATATCAAATTATATTTGTAACAAGTTTGGTTACGATTTTACATGCGTATGAAAATCAGACAGTTGATGTTATGTTAGCTATGATTTTAATGAGTGGTGGAGTAGTAGGCGCACAAATTGGAGCTACCTTAGGTCATAAGTTAAAGGCTGAGCAGCTCAGATTTTTGTTGGGAATATTAATACTAGCTGTTTGTGCGAAAATGTTGATTGAATTAGCTGTTGAGCCAAAAGATATATATATGATTACAGATGCTATTAGATAAATTAAAATTTTCTTTGATGACTTTTTTGATCATTTTTGGGGTGAGTCAACTATCTCATGCGGGTGTTTCTGAAAATGATTTGGTTACTCAAATTGATGATCCGCATATACAAATAGGATCAAATTTTTTTGGCGAAGAATTACTCGTTTTTGGTGCTATGAGAGGACAAGATTTATCAAAATCTGATATTATAATTAAAGTTGAAGGAAAACCAAAGTCACTATCAGTCAGAGAAAAAGTATATAAATACGGAATCTGGATTAATGATTCAGAAATGTTCATAGATAATATCCCAAGCTTTTATGCAATTTATAGCAATAGGAATATTAATCGAATTGCTTCTGAAAACTTATTAAAAGAGCAGCGTATTGGCATATCAAGTCTTAATTTTGAAAGTGGTTTTGACACAGAAAAATCAAAAATTATCAATCAAGCAATTATAAAAAAAAATAAAGAAAAAGGAATATTTACAGAAAAATTTACAGGCATTAGAATTATTGGAGATAAACTATTTCGTTCCTCAATTGAATTACCACAAGATATCAAGGAAGGAACTTATGAAGTCTCAATATATTTCTTCGAAGATCAACAATTAGTTGATAATGATGTATCAAATGTCTTTGTAAATAAAACACAATCCGGTAAGTTTATTTACAACCAAGCAAACGAAAATCCATTATTATATGGGGTGTTTTCTGTACTTATAGCATGGGCTGCGGGGCTAATCGTGGCAGGAATATCAAGGGTTAGATAAACTAATTCTAATCCACGTTTGTACCTATAATTTCAGTTATTGATCTAACACCGAGTCTATTAATTTCACTTTGAAGTTCCCTCTTAAGGTTGTTGATTAGAGAAGGACCTTCATAGATCATTGCTGTGTAAAGTTGAATTAAAGACGCTCCATTGACCATCTTTTCAATAATATCTTGCCCCGAGAAAATACCTCCCACTCCAATTATCGGCAACTGCCCATCACTTAATTTGTAGACCTCTTTTATCATCGCAGTAGATTTTTTCATAAGTGGTTTTCCTGATAAACCTCCCTCTTCAGAGGTATGTTTTTGGCTTTTTAGCAAATCTCTTGAAATTGTTGTGTTTGATATGATCAAACCATCAATATTATGTACTATAGAACTGGATACAATTTTTTTAAGCTCATCATTTGATAATTCTGGAGCAAGTTTTATTAGTATAGGTGTATTGAGGCCATTCTTTTTCATCTCATGAATTGTTTTAAGGAGTAGATTAAAATTTTCACCCTTCTGTAAATCTCTAAGCCCCAAAGTATTGGGAGATGAAATGTTTATTGTCAAATAATCTGCAATTTTTGCAAACTTATCTATGCCGATTACATAGTCATTAATTTTGTCTTTCGAGTCTTTGTTTGCTCCAACATTGATACCAATTATACCCTTCTTCTGAAGGTTATCTAGTCTTCTGTAGATTACGTCCATACCATCATTGTTAAAGCCTAGTCGGTTTATAACTGCATTGTCTTCTTCAAGTCTAAAAACTCTGGGTTTTGGATTCCCCTCTTGTGGTTTAGGAGTAACAGTACCCACCTCTGTGAAACCAAAGCCTGAAGATAATATTTCATTGGGAACCTCACCATTTTTATCAAAACCAGCTGCAAGTCCGATTGGATTTTTGAATTCCCTATTAAAAATTGTTTGCGAGAAAGTTGCGCTGTCTTCAATTGGTGGTTGTTTCAAACCTAATTTTATTGAGGATATTGCGAGTTGGTGAGCTCTTTCTGGTTCTATGAGAAATGCTAATTTTCTAAATTTTTTATAATAGCTCATGAATTATTTTGCGGATTTATTTCCGAGCGCATTTATGATCAATTCTTGCGTATTTTTTATGCCATATAATAATACAAAAGATCCAAATCTAGGTCCATCTTTTTGACCCAACAGAACTTCGTATATTGCACTAAACCAATCACGTAAAGGTTCAAAATTGTGTTCTTTCCCAATTCTATATATTTCAGTTTGTATAACTTCAGGATCGACTTCATCATTAAAGTTATCTAAAACATCTCTTAATTCGGTCAGAGCTAACCTCTCTTTGTTAGTTGGAGGTCTATATATTTTATTAGGTTTAACAAAATCATTAAAATAGTTGATGGCAAAGCCAATCATATCATCAATTAAAATTTGATTACTTAACAATAAGCCTGCGTCATAATAATTCTTCAAAAACCCCCATAGGATATCTTTATTTATAGAATTGGATGCACTAACCAGGTTTAGTAACAATGAAAATTGAATATCTATTGAATTATTTGGAGGGTTACCATTGTGTATGTGCCAGACTGGATTTTCATAGTTTATGGTGTTCTCTTCGTTTAGTGTATTGTTGTAGTTTTTTAGATGTGAATTATATTCATCCATATTTTTGGGTATGACATCAAAATATAATCTCTTTGCTTTTCTTGGTGATTGGAACATAAAAAGTGATAAGCTATCTTGAGATCCATACTTTAACCATTCATCTATTGATAGCCCATTGCCACGAGATTTTGATATCTTCTCACCATTTTCATCGAGAAATAATTCATAATTGAACCCTTCAGGAGGCTGGCCTCCAATCGCTCTACAAATTTGACTACTCAGCTTAACTGAGTCAATAAGGTCTTTTCCTGACATCTCATAATTAATTGATAGCGCTTTCCATCTCATCGCCCAGTCAGCTCTCCACTGAAGCTTAACGTTACCATTTAGTATATCTGTTTCAACCTCTTTGCCTGTTATTGGGTTGGTGTAACTTATAGTATAATCAGTTGGATTGACTTCATTAATTTTAACCTGAAATACTTGTCTTGTTTCTTTGCATATAGGAAGAAATGGGCTGTAACTTGCTCTTCTCTCTTCCCCAAGAATGGGTTTCACAATATTGAGGATCTTTTCGTGATTGTTAAGGATATCAATTAGGACCTCGTTAAACTTTCCTTCTTTGTAATAGTCAGTTGAACTAATAAATTCATATTCAAATGAAAAGTCATCCAAAAATTTTTTTAACCTATTATTATTATGTTCTCCAAAGCTGGGATAAAGTTCAAAAGGGTCGGGGACCTCTGTAAGAGGTTTGCCAATATGTTTTGAAGTGGAGTCTTGGTTTGGTATATTATCAGGAACTTTTCTGAGAGCATCCATGTCATCTGAAAAGCATATAAGTTTTGATTTTACCTTATTATTTGTAAGCACTTTAAATGCATTTTGGACCATCAATGTCCTCGCCACCTCACCAAAAGTTCCTATGTGTGGCAGCCCAGATGGGCCATAGCCAGTTTCGAAAATAACAGTATCTGTTTTAGTCTGTTTTAATTTATCGATTACTTTTTGTGCCTCAATAAAAGGCCATGCTTTTATACTACTGAAGTCTTCCATTTTTGTGTGACGCTAAAAAAATGTTTAATCATGAAAATGTTTTGACAACTTCAATCCTTGAGATTGATAAGTTGAGCCAATGTCGGTACCATACAACTTTGATGGAGGTTCTGCAAGTTTCTCATATTTTAATCTTGCAATTATTTGATTGTCTTCAATGTAGAATGGAACATCAAGACTTCTCACTTCCAAAACGCCTTTGCTACCTTTACTTAAATCTTCAGTATCACCAAAGCCTGGGTCAAAAAAGCCTGCGTAATGAACTCTTAGTTCACCCATGGATGGATCGATCGGCACCATTTCAGCGGCATATTCCGCAGGTATTCTTACATATTCGCTTGAAGCCAAAATATAAAATTCATTTGGATCTAAAACTAATCTTTTCTTGTCATTTTCAAATATTGGATCCCAATATTCATTCTTATTATAATAGCCAATCCTATCAAGATCGATTGGAGGAGTATAATGCTTTGCCTTATATCCGATTATATTGTCAGAACTGCTTAAGGATACTCCTAGTTGTAGTCCATCCGATATCCTTGCAACCCCATTTACAAGACCAAACCCATTATATTTTTTTGAGAGTTCATTATGTAATAATTTGAGTTCTCTATCAGAAATTATTGATCTTTGCTGCTCTAATTGGGATGGGTTTTTTCTGATAAATCTAAGCTGGCTTAGACGAGAATTTTCACGAATTATGATGGAATATTTATGAGGTGATATCTCAGCATACAATGGTCCAGTATACCCAGGGACTATTTTATCAAAAGATTGAGTTTTATCCGCAATAATTCTGGTAAAAACATCTAACCTACCCGTTGAACTCTTTGGATTTGCAATGGCCCAAATACTTTCTGGCAATTCAAGAAACTCTTTCAATTCTACTAAATATACGCAATTTCTTTCCAAAACGGCGCCACTTTCAATTTCGAACTCATGATCAATAAGGTCGCTAGCACATTCAAGAACAGTTTTATCACTATTTGGTATGAAACTTGCGCGAATTCTATAAGCTTTTTTACCTAATCTTAAATCAAGACTTGCTGGTTGTATTTGTTGCTCAGGGATTGGGTCTAGTGATTGGATCTTTTTTCTATTTATCAGAGTTTTAATAAGGCTGTAGGGGAGAATACCACTAGCACCAGTCAAAATCTGATTTCTATTTTCTTCATTATTGGGGTGTTGCATATTTTCGTTTAATAGGCTCATGGTAACTTTTTTGTATCATTATACATAAAAATGAGTATATAAATAGCTAAATGTAGCTAAATTAAACAACATTTAGCTACACATATTATTCAAATAAAAGGTTTTTTTAAAATTAGTTTTTTAACTCTATTCATGTTTTAATTTTAACTAAAAAGTTATGAATCTACGAAAATGGCTAAGAAATTGAAAGAAAGAAATTTAAATATACAAACTAAGTTTATTCATGATGGATCTTTGAGATCCCAAAATAATGAAACTTCAGAAGCGATTTATCTAACATCAGGCTATGTATATAATTCAGCAGAAGAAGCAGAGGCTAGATTCAATGGTGAAATTGATGGCTATATTTATAGTAGGTACTCAAATCCTAATTTATCTATGCTTCAAAAAAAATTATGTGAGATGGAGGGAGCTGAGTCAGCCAGGTTAACTGCTTCAGGAATGGCTGCTGTATTTTGGTCTCTCTTTTCAAATGTACAAGCTGGAGATCATATTGTAGGGGCAGATGCAATTTTTGGCTCTTGCCTCTCTATATTGAAAGATATTCTACCGAATTATGGCATTGAAGTAACAATTGTGAGGGCAACAAATATTGAAGCTTGGAAAAAAGCAATCAAGAAAAATACAAAAGTATTTTTCTTTGAAACACCAACAAACCCAATGCTCGAAATATTAGATATAGAGGCTATTTCCGATATAGCAAAAGAGAATGGAATTAAAGTAATTATTGATAATGTATTTGCGACTCCACTGAGACAACGACCACTCAACCTTGGTGCTGATATTGTTATTTATTCAGCAACAAAACATATAGATGGACAGGGTAGATGTTTAGGCGGAGTAATCCTTGGAGAAGCTGAATTTATTGAAAATAAACTTCATGATTATCTAAAACATACTGGACCAGCATTAAGCCCATTTAATGCTTGGGTAATGATGAAAGGTTTAGAAACCTTGGGTGTTAGAACTGATAGGCAAATAGAAAATGCAAATTTAATTGCTGAGCATTTAAAAACTTTAACAGAAGTTTCTCAGGTAATTTATCCTGGTCACAGGGATCATCCGCAATTTGAAATTGCACAAAAACAAATGATCGGTGGTGGACCTTTGGTTACATTTAAAATAAAAGGTGGTAAGGAGGAAGCATTTAGTTTTCTTAACAAATTAGAAATTATAAAAATATCGAATAATCTGGGCGATACAAAAAGCCTTATTACTCACCCATCCACAACAACCCACCGTAGTGTTTCTGCTGAAGACAAAGCTGTTTTGGGAATCACAGATAACACTCTCAGATTATCTGTTGGACTTGAGGATGTTTCTGATATTATTGACGATTTGAATTTTGCTATATCTGTAGTAAAATAAAAAATTATGAATAGATCACACATAAAAAATATAAAATCTTTAAATACAGATTGTAAAGAAAATCAATTCGAAGAATTTCAAGATTTATTGCATAGAAATTTTAAATATTTTTCCTATATCGTTTTTTCAAACAAGCTAGTTGAGTATAATAGTATCAAAAATGAAAGTTCAAAGGTTATTGAGGACTGTCATCCTGAGGACGCAAATGGGTGTCATTTAAATTTCCCTCACGAAGGTGAGAATGAAAAGGAAAATTATTTTCATGCCCATTCAGGAGATGTAGATTACATATTATCAAATTCAAATATTGAAGTTACAAATATTCATATAAATAATATATATTTTCAACAAATTGGATCTTTTGATATCTAGATATCTCAAATAAACAAATGAAGTTTTATCCGGTAATAAAAATAATTGGCATATTCCTATTGATTCTAGGATTTTCTATGTTATTCCCAGCCCTAATTGATGGTTTGTATGGAAACCAAAATTACAGAGTCTTCATACTTTCTTCCTTAATTACCAGTCTTACAGGATTTATTTTAATCTTATCAGTATGGGGTAAAGAACAACAACTAGGATTGCGTGAAGCATTCCTATTGACGACATTAACTTGGGTATTGATAGCAATTTTTTCATCCATTCCAATTTATATTTCAGACTCTGGGCTTAGCTTTACAGACTCATTTTTTGAGTCAATGTCTGGTATCACTACTACTGGTGCGACTGTAATTCAAAACCTTGAGATTCAATCAAAGGGCATTCTTATTTGGAGAGCATTGTTACAATGGTTAGGTGGTATCGGAATTATCGTGATGGCTGTTGCAGTTTTACCAATGTTGCAAGTTGGAGGAATGCAATTGTTTAGACTTGAGTCATCCGATAATGCAGAAAAAATCTTACCCAGAGCAACACAACTAGCAGGATCATTGGTATTATTATATGTAATAATTACAATGTCATGTGCACTAGCATATAACATAGGTGGTATGGGGTTATTTGACTCTTTAGCACATTCATTAACCACGATCTCAACTGGTGGATATTCTACTCACACAGATTCATTTGCTTATTTCTCAAATAGTAATTTGGAGTATATAGCTGTATTATTTATGATAGTAGGCAGTCTTCCATTCGTATTGTATTTACAATTTGCAAGGGGGAAAGCATCTAGTTTATTTTTAGATAGCCAAGTATTAGCCTTTTTCACGATTTTATTAGTATCCGTAATTTTATGTGTTTTATACATTCAAAATAATGCAGATATAAGTAGCGCTGAATCTATTCGTAAGTCTTTATTTAATGTTACTTCAATATTAACAGGTACTGGTTATGTCTCAGCTAATTATATGGAATGGGGACCTTTTATAGTCTCACTATTTTTTATACTTATGCTCATTGGAGGATGTGCTGGGTCAACATCGTGCGGTCTTAAGGTGTTCAGAGTACAAATTCTGTATAAGCAAGTTATAATCCAAACTAAGAAAATTGCATTTCCTGATGCAGTTTTGGTACCTCTATATAATGGAAAAGAAATTCCTGAAAACGTTAGTAAAGCAGTGACATCATTTTTTCTCCTATTCATTATTTCTTTTGTCATCATCGGATTAGTCTTGAGTTTATTGGGATTGGATTTAATAACAGCATTTTCAGCCTCAGCAAGCGCAATATCTAATGTGGGTCCAGGACTTGGCGCTATTGTGGGTCCAACAGAAACTTATGCTTCAATCGACTCAATTTCAAAGTGGATATTATCATTTGCCATGTTACTTGGAAGACTTGAAATTCTTACAGTAATGGTAATATTTACATCATACTTCTGGAGGCAGTGATATCTCATTACAAATCAATTTTGATCAAGCATTATCCCTTCAAAGAGAAATACTAGAAAAGTTGGTTTCTTTTGATACCACAAGTGAGAAATCAAATATTGAGTTAGTTAATTATATTTGTGATTTTTTGTCTGGTTATGAAATTGATACGGCAAAAATTTATAATGAGGATAGATCAAAAGCTTCTATATTTTACTCAATTGGTAAAGAGAGTCAAAAAGGGCTGATATTTTCAGCTCACACTGATACAGTTCCCGTAGATATTTCGCAATGGTCTTCAGATCCTTATACTTTAAATATTAGAGACAATAAGTATATAGGTCGGGGCACAACTGATATGAAGGGCTTCATTTCTATTCTGCTATCTCTAACACCATGGTTAATTTCAAATAATCTTGCCAATCCATTTCATGTTGCATTGAGCTATGACGAAGAAGTTGGTTGTTTGGGTGTTCAACCACTTATAGAAAGCATCAAAAATAAAATACAAGAACCAAAGCTTGTAATTGTTGGTGAACCTACAAAATTACAAATAATAGATAGGCATAAAAGTTGTCATACCTACCAAACAGAATTTTTTGGATTAAAGGCTCACTCCTGTGATCCATCTTGGGGTTGTAATGCTATTTATTTTGCATCAGTTTTTATTGAAAAGCTCAAGGAATTTGAAATGCAACTTAAAGAAGAAAATAAAGATGAGAATTTTGATCCACCATATTCAACAATAAATATCGGCGTAATTCAGGGGGGTAATGCTCATAATATAGTACCTGATTATGTAAAAATACTTTGGCAGATAAGATGCTTGCCAGATTCAGATCATAAGATTTTACTCAAGGGACTATTTGAAAATATTATTCCTAATATTGAGTCAGATATGAAAGCAAAAAGTAAAACAGCTCACATAATTAATAAGAATATTTCTAATATACTTCCTTTGAAAAAATCAACTAATTCTAATATATTTGATAATCTAACAACAAAAGCAAATACTCCAAGTGGTGTATCATACGGAACTGACGCAGGTTATTTTTCAGAGCAGGGTTGGCAAACAATTGTCTGTGGTCCAGGAGATATTGAACAAGCACACAAATCTGATGAGTATATCTTGATAGAAGATATTAAATCAGGAATGCGGTTTGTTGAAAATATGGTGAATAGTTATTTAATTTAGATATTTAAGCAATATTTTAAAATTGCTTTTTGTATATGCAGTCTATTTTCAGCTTGATCATAAACTAGTGACCGTGAGCTATCAATAACTTCATCTGTAACTTCTTCGCCCCTATGTGCTGGTAAACAATGCAAGAATATTGCCTCATCAGGAGATTTTTGCAGTAACTCCATATTTACTTGATAATCCTTAAGTATATTAATTTTCTCTAATCGTTCTGTTTCCAAATCATTCATTGATACCCATGTGTCTGTTACTATACAATTTGCTGAATTAATGGCACTAGTAATATCTTGGGTAACTGTTAAATTAGCATTATTTTTTTTTGCATGTTCTATGTATTCTTGATGAGGCATAAAACTCTTTGGTATCGCCATTTTTAATCTAAAATTAAATATAGATGATGCTTGTATCCATGTGTTAGCAACATTATTTCCGTCTCCTATCCATGTAATATTAAGATCTTCAATAGTACCAAAATGTTCTTTTAGAGTCATTAGATCAGCCATAATTTGACATGGATGACTCATATCCGTTAGGGCATTAATAACAGGAATATCAGAGTTATCAGAAAATTCTATTAGTTCATCATGATTTGCATTTCGTATAATAATCCCATCCAAATACCTTGACATAACCTTCGCTGTATCTTTAATTGACTCACCACGGCCAAGTTGTGATGTTTTTGTGTCTAGGAATATACAATGACCACCTAATTGGGATATAGCAACTTCAAATGAAATTCTTGTTCTAGTAGATGGTTTATCAAAAAGAAGTATGAATGATTTATTTTTTAATAGATCGAATGATTTGCTTGGATCTGCTTTTACTTTTAAACCAAAATTTATAATTGTATTTAAGTCCTCTTTATCAATTTCATGGAGATTAATAAAGTTTCTCATTGGATGTTGTTTTTGATTAACCATTTGCTTGGATTTCTCTCAGAGTAATATCAATAATATCAATTACTTCATCTATCTCTAATTTTGAGATATTCAGAGGTGGGAGTAGTCTTATGACGTTATCTCCGGCACCCACTGTTAACAGATTTTTTTCGAACAGTTTGTTTGCAACGATACTGCTATCGATATTAAACTGTATGCCAATCATTAATCCTAATCCCCTAATCTCACTAATTAGGTTACTCCCAGCTTTGAGCTTATTTAATTTTGAATTAAAGATTTTACCTTTTTCTTCAACTTCAGCTAAGAAGCTATTGTTATTTACAATATCCATAACACAGTTACCTACTGCTGAAGCAAGGGGGTTTCCTCCAAAAGTTGAACCGTGAGTTCCAGGGCCAAGGGCATTTGCTACTGCATCAGTCATAAGGCAGGCTCCAATTGGAAAGCCTCCACCTAATCCTTTTGCAAGTGCCATCACATCAGGATTTACATCAAACCACTCGTGTGCGAATAATTTACCAGTTCTTCCCATTCCGCATTGAACTTCATCAAATAGGATTAAAATATCGTTTGCTTTTGCAATATTATTTACTTCACTGATGAAGTTCTCTTCAAAGGTGTTTATACCCCCTTCACCTTGGATAGGTTCGATTAATATTGCTGCAATAGTATCATTTATGGAGCTTTTTAATTCATCAAGATTATTTCGTTCAATATTTACGAACCCCTGTAACGGGAGTCCAAAACCCTCTAGATGTGAGCTATTATTTGCGGCAGCTATAGTTCCGAGAGTTCTGCCGTGGAAAGATCCCTTAAAAGTTATGATTTTAGATTTATCATTTTTGCCTTTGTTAAAATGGTACCTTCTTGCAGCTTTTATTGTACACTCAACAGCTTCTGCCCCAGAGTTACAGAAAAAAACTTTATCAGCAAACGAACTTAATGTTAATTTCTCTGCGAGTTTCTGTTGCCCTTCAATATTATAGAGGTTTGAGACATGCCATAATTTCTCAGCTTGACCTTTGAGGGCTTCGATTAGTTTTTCGTTTGAATGCCCCAGTATATTTACAGCAATTCCAGCCGCCAGGTCCATATATTTATCGCCATCAGCAGTGTATAAATAAATCCCATTCCCATGAGAAAATGAAACATTTTTCCTGTTATATGTCTTGGCTACTGAATTATTCATAAAGTAAATTTATTCTGAGTTAAATTGGATATTTTAATCTTAAAAATTATTTAGTCAATTACATTCAATTTAGCTATGACTTTAGTTTATAACCGATATGAAATAAATAGCAGCTGATTGAAAATAGAATTATGTTTAATAACATCAAGCACAAGCCTCCCAGCAATAAATTACCATCTGCATGTCCCGTAATTCCATATCTGAAGCCATCGATAGCCTGAAAAAAAGGATTATATTGAGCTATGGTTTGTATATTTTGCGGAAGATCTCTTATGGAATAAAATGTACCAGATAGAAATGTCATTGGAGTTATAATAAAGTTTGTGACTGCTCCCATGTGGTCAAATTTTTCAGCCCATAAACCCCCAATAATACCAATGAGACTCATGAAAAGTGAGCCCATGAGAGAATAGTATAGTATGATAAAAATGCTATAAAAATCAATTTTCAAAAAAAATGTAATAATTGAGAAGCCAATCAATGCAATCAAACATCCACGCACAACACCTCCCGCGACGTATCCTATGGTTAGCTCGATCGCGTTCATTGGTGGGAGCAAGAGGTCTACGATATTTCCTTGAATTTTTCCGCTAACTATTGATGATGATGTATTCGCAAAAGCGTTCTGTAATATCATCATCATGATTATACCAGGGGCCAAGAAATGAGAAAAAGGCATTCCAAAGATTTCTGGTCGTGCTTTTCCTATTGCAACTGAAAAAACAAACAAAAAAAGCAAAGCTGTCATTAGGGGTCCGAATACAGTTTGTTGCCAAACTTTTAGAAACCTTCTAATTTCACGTTGTATCTGTGTGTATAAACCAAGCCAATTGACCAGACCAATTTCTTTTCTCTTGCTAGAATTTTTTAGTGTATTATTCATGGTTTAATTGCATGTATTTATAGTACTTATCTCTGTTGAAAACAATACATAAAAGTTATGTTTTTGCATAAATGTAGTACTATTAAGTGTGGTTATTACAACAACATATTGATTTCATTATTTTTACGAATTGAGGTACTGCTATGGCTTGGACAGACGAAAGAGTAGAGCAACTAAAAAAGCTTTGGAGCGAAGGCTTGAGTGCAAGTCAAATCGCTAACCGTCTTGGTGATGTAACACGTAATGCTGTTATTGGTAAAGTTCATCGTTTAGGTCTTGAAGCAAGAGCTAAACCTCAAAAGAAACAAATTGTGGTAGGGCAACTTGATGCAAATGTCATGTCCGTGAGTTATTCTGGAAATTTGGCATTTAAAGAAACTGAAATTGATGATTCAGAATTTGGATATAAAACGGACACAATAAAACCTAATTTTCCATCAATTACAGCTATTCCTGATAATTTTTCAGTAACGATTCTAAATCTTACTGAAAATCACTGTAAATGGCCCATTGGAGACCCAGGCGAAGAAGATTTCCACTTTTGTGGTCATCAGTCTTTGAGTGGGATGCCCTATTGTGAGCATCATGCCAGTGTTGCCTACAAAAAATTTAAATTGAATAAGTTACCAAACTAAAAGCTTAACTGATAAGATATTGGTAACCATTTAAAGCCGCCATCATTTTTCTCTTCAACATAACCAACTGCTGGGAATGGCATATGATAACCAATCATAGGGGTTTTATCTTTTGCTAGCATGCCGAGGATTCGTTTTCTGCTTTCTACTGCTAAATCTTTAATATCATCAAACATAACATGCCAATCAGGAACTTGCATAGATACCACATAATGATTGGTGATGTCTGCAGCGAAAAAGATTGTTTTATTGTTGCTTTCGATATTGTAGCACATATGTCCAGGGGAATGACCAAACCCATTTACTGCTGTAATTCCTGTTACAACTTCCTGGTCGGGCTTAATAAATTCCATCTTATCTGTAAGGGGGAGGCAGATTTTCTCAAAAATCTCTTTATTTGCTTTTCTTTGCTCTGGGATATTTTTGCCAGTATTCCAACAATCAAATTCTGTTTCACCAATAATTATAGTTGCGTTACTGAAATACCCATCGTCTAATAGCATTAAACCTCCAATGTGGTCGGGGTGACAGTGGGTTATAACTATTTTTGTAACGTCATTATGATTATATCCAGAACTTTCAAGTAAGCTTATCAACTTACCATGTTTCTCATTTAGTTTACCATTGCCAGGGTCAAATAAAATTAGATCATTTCCGGTATTTACAAGAATTGGTGTAAAACCATGCTCAAACTGTTTTTCAGGCAAAAGATTTTCTCTTAAGAGCTTATGCACTTCACTTTCATCAACATTTTGTCCAAATATAGGGTAAGGTCCATCTCGCTGAACTAGTCCATCTAATATTGTAGTGATCTCAAAATCACCCATTGTAAATCTGAATATTTCTGGATAAATATTTCCTGTCTTTGCAATAGTCATTTGATCCTCTTAAAGTTAAATAATTAATTTTTTATTAGTGTACCAATTCCATCTTCTGTGAATAGCTCTAATATTATAGCATTTTCAACTCTTCCATCTAGAATTACAGATTTTTCCACGCCATTCTTTATTGCTTCAATACATGTTTCAATTTTTGGTATCATACCACCATTGATTGTACCAGTGGACATTAGTCGTTTTGCTTCGCTTATTTTTAATTCATTAATTAGGTTTTTGTTGTCATCAAGAACACCCACAATATCAGTTAGCATAAGTAATCGTTTTGCATTTAAAGCACTTGCAATTGCTCCAGCTGCAGTGTCAGCATTGATATTATAAGTGATATTATCGTGACTTATACCAAGTGGTGTAATGACAGGTATTTGTCCTGTGTTGCATGTCTCTATAATTATATCTGGTGATATACTTTCAGGTTCTCCAACAAACCCAAGATCCATAATCTTTTCAATATTGGAGTCAGTCTCTTGCGCATTAGTTAATTTTTTTGCTCTAATTATGGAATCTTTGTTTCCTGATAAACTAACAGATTTTCCTCCAAATTTTTTAATACTGCTCACAATATCTCTATTAATTATCTCATATAAGACCTTTTCAACAACCTTGATTGTTTCGGCGTCTGTTATTCTGAGTCCATTATGGAACTTACTTTCGACCCCCTGTTCTTTTAAGGTCTCACCAATTTGAGGTCCACCACCATGAACAACAATTGGGTACATTCCAGCGTGTTGTAACATAACTATATTTTGTGCAAACTTTTCTGCTAAATTACTATTTACCATTGCATGTCCACCATATTTTACAACTATGTATTCTTCATTATACAATTGCATATATGGGAGTGCTTCAGATAAAATCTTTGCTCTTACAGTTGAATCTATTTTTTGCATAAAATATCCATTTAAGTATTTATAATTCTATATATGAGCGCCCTTATTATATCAATACCATATTTATCTTTACTTGATGAAACTAGAATTCCTGGTCTTGCTGCGGCTCTTTTACTAATTTTTTCATTGGTTGTTTCTATTAGTTTTTGACTCTGAGATTTATTAATTTTATCATATTTTGTCATGACTATTTGATATGAAACTGCTGCACTATCAAGTATATCCATTATATTTTCATCTATTTCTTTTATGCCGTGCCTTGAGTCTATTAAGAAAAAAACAAGCTCAAGTTCTTTTCTACCTTGGAGATAATCATAAGTAAGACTTTTCCATTTTTTTATTGCATCTTTGCTTGCCTTGGCATAGCCAAAACCTGGGAGATCTACCAAATAAAAAGCATCATCTTGAGAAAAGAAATTGATCATTTGCGTCCTACCGGGTGTATTTGATACTCTCGCTAATCCTGTAACTTCTGTGATTGAATTTATGAGACTGGATTTTCCAACATTTGATCTTCCAGCAAAAGCTATCTCCCTTTTGTTGTGAAATGGGTATCCTGAATTGCTTGCTACTGAAATTACAAACTTACTAGTTCTAGCAAATAAAAGTCTTGAGTTTTCAAGTTCTACATCTGTAAAATCGTCGATATCAATAATTAATGATTTTCTGATTTCTTCTTCTTGAATGTGTTCACTATATTCGACCATAATTCAACCTCAACCCCCATACGTTTCATTATAATATATTGCTGAAGGGAAGAAAGTGTATTATTCCATGCCCAATATATTACAAGCCCTGCAGAAAATTGAGCGAAAAGAAAGGTAAGAAATACAGGCATCCACGCAAATATTTTTTGTTGAATTGGATCTGGTGGAGCTGGGTTAAGACGCATCTGAATAAACATAGTGAATCCCATGATAATTGGCCAGATTCCAATAATTAAAAATGATGGAGGTGTCCATGGAATTAACCCAAATAGATTGAATAGTGTTGTTGGATCCTTTGCTGATAAATCTTGTATCCATCCATAGAATGGTTGGTGCCTCATTTCCATAGTACATAATAGGACTTTATAAAGTGCAAAAAATACAGGCACCTGAATTAGAATTGGTATACATCCTGATAATGGGTTTACTTTATCCCTTTTGTATAATGCAATTATTGCTTGTTGTTGTTTTGCTCTATCATCTTTGTATGTATCTCTTATTTTTAGCATTTCTGGTGATAGCTTTTTCATAGCACTCATTGATACGTAAGCTTTATTTGCCAGAGGGAAAAATACAATTTTAATCAGAATTGTTACCCCAAGTATTGATAAGCCATAATTACCAAGTAATCCATATAGCCATTGAAGGACATAAAATAGTGGTTTTGTTAGGAAATAAAACCACCCCCAGTCGACAAGAAGGTCAAATTTTTCGAATGAATGTACTTCTTCGTAATTATCAAGTATTTTTACTTCTTTCGCTCCAGCAAAGATTTGGGACTCAATATCAATTGAAGAATTTGCATTCAATTTTTGAGCTTCTCCAAGGAAATCTACTTGATAATTATTTCCATCTCCTTGTGATGTAAACCTACCCTGGTAAGTAAGTGTCTTTGGTGGAATTATAACAGTTGCCCAGTTTTTGTCAGTGAATCCAAGCCACCCGCCTGAAATATTTTCAAATGACTCAGTTTTTTCTATAATATCAGAATAATCTGCTTTCTTCTCTCCTTCATCACCTAGGACACCAATGTATCCTTCATGCAAAACAAAGAAATTTTGATAGTCTTCAGGTAATCCTTTTCTAGAAATTAGTGAATATGGGTATAGGGTTAGATCATTGTCAGTATTATTCTCTATATTTTGTTGAACTGTGAATAGGTAGTTTTCGTCAACTGCATATTTCTTTGTGAAAATTAGACCTTCCCCGTTATCCCATCGAAGCTTTATAGGTTGATTGACTGATAGTTCTTCTCCTTCAATGATCTCCCAAACCGATTTATCGTCCGGCAGTTTGATTTTGAAATCAGAACCAGATACCCATCCTTGATGTGCATAATATGGATTTTGAGATGAATATGGCCTAAATATATGAACTATATCACTATCCTCTGATAAACTCTCTTGATAATTTTTGAGTTGAATATCGTCTAACTTTGCACCTGTGAGTGAAATCGACCCACCTAAGTTTTCTGTGTTAATTTTGATACGTCCTGCCTCAACATATTCATTGTTAGATGATCCACCAGGTGCCTGAATGGAGATATCATTATTTTTGACTGGGTCACTTGGGAGAGGTATATTTGACAAATCTTGAGTAGCTGCAGTATTGTTTTCTGCAGACACTTGTTCAGGTGATCTATCCTCAATTTGTTTACTCCCAACAAAGTATTGCCAAAAAAGAAGTACTATTATTGATAGTGTTATTGCTAGTAAAAAATTTCTTTGTTCGTTCATGATAATTTAATTTTCTTTTAGATTATTTTTTTTAGATCATTTGCCATTTGGCTAAAAGGATATTCTAATATTTTTCGTCGGGCGATGATAACATAGTTTGTATTTGGTTTCGCGTTATCAAAAAGTATTTCCTTTGCAAGGACTCTCATTCTTCTTTTTGCTCTATTTCTCATTACAGCTCCACCAATTTTTTTTGATGCAGTATAACCGACTTTTGGAACTTTCACTTTAGCACCATTTAGTTTATGTTTTAGAAAAATAAAGGAAGGAGTTACAAATTTATCTCCCTTTGACGAGGCAATAAATTCATCTCTTTTTTTTATGGTTTCCATGAATTATAAAAAGCTATTTTGCGTCAAGCAGACAAGCGCCTTCTTCCTTTAGCTCGTCTACGACTAAGTACTTTTAGACCACCATTTGTAGCTTTTCTTGCTCTGAACCCGTGCCTTCTTTTTCTAACTAGTACACTTGGTTGATAAGTACGTTTCAATTTAGTTACTCCTAATTCTAAGTTAGATTATCTATACATTATTAAATAAAAAACATAAACAAAAAATAATATTTATTTCAAATATTTTATTTTTTGAAATATGATTAAACCTAACTTTAGATAGAACTAATCCTAATGTATAAGAAAAAGATTATTCCTGGGGGAAAAAACCTCATATCAGATGTTGACGGAATTCTGGTTGGTAATGCCGAAGATGATCAACTTCAGACCGGATTAACTTACATAAAATTCGAAAAAAAATTTTCAGCGTCCGCCTATGTATATGGTGGAGCTACTGCTTCGAGAGAGATTGATCTTCTTCAACCAGAGAGAACAATTAGATACATAGATGGAATTTCATTGTCTGGTGGATCAGTATTTGGTCTTTCAGCTGGTTCTGAATATGTGGACATATTGTCAGAGGAGAGTAGGGGATTTAAGATTAAAAATTCGAATATTTCGATACCAATAGTCCCATGCGCTTCAATATATGACTTAAATAACAAAAACAATAAATCGATAAATGGTGAGCTATACAGGTATCTGGCCAAATCTGCATATAATAATGCCAATAAGCATTTTATTCTTGGAAATACCGGTGCAGGAATTGGTGCTAAAGCTGGAATATTTGAGGGTGGATTGGGTAGTGCATCAATAAGCATTGATAATGATTATACTATAGGAGCTATAACAATTGTAAATTCACTAGGCTCTCCATTCGTCGATAATACAGGTATTTTATATTCAGGGTTATATGAGATGAACGGAGAAATGGGTGATAATATTAATTCAAATTATAAAAATTTTGTTAAATACAGTTTTAATTATAAAAATAAAAATAATACTAAATTAAGAAGTGATCTTACATCTAAAGAGAATACAACTATCTCTGTAATAGCTACTAACATAGAATTAAACAAATTAGATCTTTATAAAATTGCAAAAATGTGTACTTCAGGTCTAAGTCGCGCGATCCAACCGGTAGGGACACCAATGGACGGTGATATTATTTTTGTAGTAAGTAGTAATGAGAAAAAATTAAATATAAATGAGTATAATATAACACAGATTGGGTCTCTAGCATCAGATACCCTTACTAGGGCAATTGGTAGAGCAGTTTTTTCAGCAATACAATAAATAAAAATAGTAACAGATATTAAAACAACTAAGAGGAGAAAAAAATGACAAATGAAAAATGGGAAAAAGGAAAAAAAATACGTGATGAAGCTTTTGGAAAAGAGGGGCTCGAGAGGTGGGATGATCTATACAAGATTTGTCCTACACATGCCGACGCCATCCATGAATACTGTTTTGGTACTATCTGGGATAGACCAAATTTAGATTTAAAAACGCGTGAAATGATTGTTATGGCGGCAGCTGCAGCACTAGATTTGCCACATGAGGTTGGGCTGCATGTGCGCGGTGCACTAAACAGAGGTGCAAATAAAGAAGAATTAATTGAAGTTATTCTTCAGTGCTCACCTTATATTGGCTTTCCAAAAACAAACCATGCACTAAAAGCTGCACAAGAAATTTTTGATAATTGGGAAGCAAAAAAAGATGATTGGAAGCCACTTTAGATATCACTGTAATTAAGTGTGAACTTAACAGGATGCCAACAGGTTGTAGGGTTATAAATCACTAATTTATAAATATTAAAGGATATGTCATGATCAACATAGATTTAAATACAAAGCTTCGGGATTTACTTAGTGATGGAAATTGCTATAACCCCGCAACAATTTTTAATCCATTATCTGCAAGGATGGCAGGTGATCTAGGGTTTAAATTAGGTATTATTCCAGGGAGAATTATATCTCTTGATTATTTATCCGAGCCTGATCTTATGTTGCTAACATTATCGGAACTCACTGAAACTGTTAGAAGAATTGCTAAAAATTCGGAAATTCCATTAATAGTAGATGCAGATAATGGTTATGGGAACGCATTGAATGTCAAGCGAACAGTTGAGAGTCTTGAAGATGCTGGCGTTTCAGGTATTTCTCTAGAAGATACTGATTTACCAATACAATTTGGTACTCCAAAAAAACCAAATTTTTTAGATTTAAAAGAGTCGACAAAAAAAATAAAAATTGCAGTAGATTCCAGAAAAGATATCAGTACCTGCATTGTTGCACGAACAGGCTGCTATCCTCATACTGGATTTGATGATATGATTGAAAGAGGTAAGGCATATGAATCAGAAGGTGCAGATGCAATTTTTTATGTTAATGTTAATTCAAAAGATCACATTTATAAAATAGCAAATCATCACAATGTACCTATAATCTTAGGTAATAATTCAACTGAAATACCTCTTGAAGAGCTCACTAATATGGGTATCTCAGTCAGTCTGCCAGGACACAAAGCCTATTTTGTTGCAATGCAAGCTTACAGAGATGCAATACAAAGCCTTCTCGAAACTGGTAATTTTAGTGATTTTAATATAGATATGGATAAAATAGGTGAATTATCCAATGAGGATGAATATTCAAATTTGATAGATAAATATATGAAAGGTTAAGAATAACGAAAAATGAGTAATAATTATGAAGAGATAATTAATGATGTTTTCGATAATAATACATCATCTACTAATATTGAAGAAGTTAGCAAGATTGTTGATGATGTTCTTGAACAATTAGATTCTGGGACGCTCAGAGTTTGTGAAAAAATCGATGGTAATTGGATTGTAAGCCAATGGATTAAGAAAGCTATCTTACTCAGTTTTAGAACAAAAAGTAATTCAACTTTAAACGGTCCATACGCAACTTGGTACGATAAAGTTCCAGGTAAGACTGTAGATTGGGATGAAGATAGGTATAAATCAGCAGGATTCAGAAATGTTCCAAATGCTGTTATTAGAAAATCCGCTTATGTTGCAAAAGATTGTGTCATTATGCCATCATTTATCAATGTGGGTGCTTATGTAGATCAAGGGACAATGATTGATACATGGTCAACAGTCGGATCCTGTGCACAAATAGGAAAAAACTGCCACATAAGTGGAGGTGTAGGTATCGGAGGTGTACTTGAGCCACTCCAAGCAAATCCTGTAATAATAGAAGATAATTGTTTTATTGGGGCGAGGTCAGAAATCGCGGAGGGTGTTATTGTTGAAGAAGGATCAGTAATTTCTATGGGAGTTTTTATTGGAGCATCCACAAAGATTATCGATCGAGACACAGGAGATATTTATTTCGGCAGAGTTCCATCGTATTCTGTGGTGGTTCCCGGAACGTTACCTAGTGAGAAGATGAGTGATAAAGGTCTTGGTCTTTATTGTGCGGTTATTGTTAAAAGAGTCGATGAGAAAACCAGGTCAAAGACATCTATTAATGAGTTGTTAAGGCCATAAATAATTTCAAAAAAGTATATTCATGATAAATCAAGTTGAAGCACAAAATATTCTACAAGATTTTTTAAGGATTGAGAGTGTTACTCCTAATGTTAAAAAGTCGTTTGATTTTTTGGAAACGTTATTCAAAAAATATAATTTTGAGATACATAGAGTGAAATTTGACTTAGGTAATACACCAGAGGTAGAAAATATGTTTGCTACAATAGGATCTGGTAGTCCTCATCTCAATTTTGCAGGCCACGTAGATGTTGTTCCCCCAGGTGAATTGAATAGTTGGAAGTATCCTCCTTTTTCAGGACATATTGAGGATGGTTTCATATATTCGCGTGGTGTAGAAGATATGAAAGGAGCAGTAATTGCCTCTATTATTGCTGGAATTAACTATTTTCATGAAAAAATGGATTCCAATGGAACATTAAGTTATTTAATAACTGGTGATGAGGAGGGGGTAGCGATAAATGGAACTGAACCTCTAATTAAGTGGGTGAATGATCAAGGAATAAAAATTGATGATTGTATTGTTACTGAACCTACAAACAAAGAGCTTATTGGAGATAATATTAAAATTGGACGAAGAGGAAGTCTGTCTTGTGATTTAAAAATTACTGGAAAGCAGGGTCATGTAGCATACCCTGAAAAAGCGAATAATCCCATAACACCCGCCATGGAGGCTTTATCAAAAATTACTGGACAAATAGATGAAGGGTCAGAACATTTTTTACCAACAAATATTGAGATTACGTCCATTGACGTAAATAACCCAGCGCACAATGTCATTCCTGAAGTAGTTCATGTATCTCTAAATGTTAGATTTAATGATTTATGGAATGAAATATCCTTAATGGAGTACTTGAAGGATAGACTCTCATCAGTTCTAGATGAAGTGAATATTAATTTTGATTTGAAAAAAATTTCACTCGCAGATGTCTATTACACTGGGAATGGGACATTATCTAGTTTACTTCAAAAGGCAATATTTAATAAAACTAAAATAGAAGCCAAACTCAGTACTTTTGGTGGGACCTCAGATGGTAGGTTTATTGCAAAATATTGCCCAGTAGTTGAGTTTGGACTTGTTGGTAGGTCAATGCATCAGGTAGATGAAAGAATAAAAATTGAAGAGTTTTTTCTACTGACTGATATTTTTCAGGAATTTATTGATAATTATTTTAACTCTTAAATATTTAAATAGAATCGTAATCGATTCTTCTCAGATATAAACCACAAGAAGGAGCAAGCGTAGCGCATTTTGAACGGTCTCTTGCTTCGATAATTTCAGGAATAACGGATGGGTTCCATGATCCAATGCCAACTTTTATAATACAGCCCATAATTGATCTTACTTGGGTATGTAAAAAAGATTTAGCTATAAAATCAACATAGATCTTTTCATTTTGGGTATTAATTAAAATTTTTTCAATAGATTTGATTGGCGATTTAGACTGGCAACTTGCAGATCTAAATGTTGTAAAGTCATGTTTTCCAATAAAATAATCTGCAGCCTGTTGCATTAATGAAATATCTAAGCTTTGATTTATGTGCGCATGCGTATTCTTATGGTAAGTTAATGGGCTTTGACGATTGATAATTTTATACCTGTAATACCTCATTATAGCTGAGAATCTGGCATCAAAAGTATCTGGGACACTTTCAACATTTTTAATACTAATATTCTCGTTTTTTAGGTAAAAATTTATAGCTTGAAATATGGTATTTTCATCTTGTTCCTCATCTAAGTCGAAGTGTGCGACTTGCCCAGATGCGTGTACACCAGAGTCAGTTCTTCCTGCTCCATTTACAGTTACTTTCATACCACAAAATTTTTCTATGGCCTCTTCAATATTGCCTTGAATAGATGGAGAGTTTTCTTGTCGTTGCCAGCCGGAATAGTTTGTTCCATCATACTCAATTAATAATTTATATCTCATTTATTGCTATCACTACTTACTGATTAAGTATGCTTCCTTTTATAATTTTGGTTCCACGCAAGAATTCCTCAATATGTATTGGTTTCTTACCTTCTTTCTGAATTAGTATAGGACTAATTGACTTATCAGAGCAGGCAATTGTTAGATTACTATCCAATATTTCACCTGGGGCACCAGATAAGTCACTTTCAATCGCATCAAGGATTCTTGCTCTAAAACTGGTTTCTCCATTAACATATTTGAACCAGCCTCCAGGATATGGGCTAAGCCCTTTTATTAAATTAACAACGTTCTTAGATGATTTATTAAAATCAATCTTAGTTTCCTCTTTAAGGATCTTTTTTGCGTATGTAATTCCTTCATCTTTTTGCTTTGTAAATTTAATTTTCCCATTTGAAAATTCTGATAGTGAATCCAAAAGAAGCTGTGCTCCAATTTCAGATAATCTTGTAGATAATGTAGCATAATTATCATCCACATTTATTGGTGTTTCGATATATTTGCATATATCGCCTGTATCAAGACCTTCATCGAGCCTTATAATATTGACTCCAGTGATCTTATCCCCTTCAATTATTGCTCTTTGGATCGGTGCTGCACCTCTCCAACGCGGAAGAAGTGATGGGTGAATATTGATAAAGCCATATTTTGGAATAGAGAGAAATTTTTTAGGAATAATTAATCCATATGATACAACAACCCCTACATCAGGGCTTAATTTGCTTAGGGACTTAATTTCATCCTCATCATTTAAATTGTGTGGGGTTTTGATTAGTAAGTTATGTTCTTCTGCAATCATATAAATTGGAGACTTTGTAAACTTCATCCCACGTCCAGATCTTTTTGGAGGTTGCGTGTAAACTCCGGCAATTTCATGATTAGAAGAGATTAAGCTCCTTAGAGCTGGCATACCAAAATCAGAAGAACTCATATAAATTAATTTCATTTTAAAAAACTTTAATTTTTACGTTTATTTGATTTCTTAAATTTTTTTTCTATGGAAGACTTTTTGAGTCTTGATAAATAATCGATGAATAATTTACCATCTAGGTGATCTATTTCATGTTGGATACATGTTGCAAGAATTCCTTCACATTCAAGCTCTCTAGATATGCCTTTTTTATCTAAAAACCTTACCTTACACTTGGAAGGTCTTTCTACCTCTTCATAAAATTCTGGAATGGATAAGCATCCTTCTTTGTAAGAGTTCTTTTCTTCAGATCTCCAAATAATTTCTGGGTTAATAAAATAAAGCGGATTCTTTTTCGTTTCTTGATTGTAATCACAATCAATCACAACAAGTCTTTTCTTAATACCCACTTGAATTGCCGCGAGACCTATACCTGGAGCTGCGTACATGGTTTCTGCCATATTATCTAGAGTTTTGATGATATTTTTGTCTATATTTGTAACTTCATCGGATCGTTCTCGAAGTATTTTATTGGGAATTGTAAGAATTTGATAGATCATTAATTACTCTATATTAAATTAGTATTTTAATTGAAAACATATTAAAATAAAAAGCACAACCTACAAATTATGAAAAAATGCTAGATACTACACTAATAATTTTAATTATATTAGCAATTTCAACAATATTAATATTTTTACTGCTGATTCAAAGTAAAAAAAATAGTAGAGCTTCCGTTAATGAAATTGCAGAGTTATTGAAACAAAATAATGAATTAGATTTAAAGATCAAATCTTTAGCAGATTTATTTAATGGCAATCACGATAGGTTAAGAAGTTCCATAGACGAGGTCAAAGATAAGATAAATCAGAAAGTGCAAGAAGAATTGAAAGAGAGTCGTGAGAAAACACATGCAGATTTGACTAAGTTATCTGAAAGACTTGCAGTTATCGATAATGCTCAAAAAAATATAACTGACCTATCGAATAATGTAATTGATTTACAAGGTATTCTGTCAAATAAGCAACAAAGAGGAGCGTTTGGTCAGGCAAGAATGGAGTCAATAATTGCAGACGCACTGCCAAACAATCTCTTCTCATTCCAGCATACTTTAACAAATGGAAAGAGACCTGATAGTATAATTAGAATGCCAAATTCGAATGAAGTTATTGTGATTGATTCAAAATTTCCTCTGGAGAGTTTTGATCAGTTGAGGTCTGCAAAATCATCAGAAGAAAAAAAGAAGGCGAATTCACAAATTAAGATTGATGTTTTAAAACATGTGAATGACATAGCTGATAAATACAAAATACCGGGAGAGGTAAGAGAACCATTGGTCATGTTTATACCATCGGAGTCAATTTATGCAGATTTATATGAAAATTTTGAAGATATCATTCAAAAAGCATATAGAACCGGTATCACAATAGTGTCTCCAAATACACTCATGTTAACAGTGCAAACTCTACAAACGTTAATTCGTGATGCTCATATGCAAAAACAATTAGGTATTATAAAAACTGAAGTGGGTAATATTCTGCTTGATGTGGAAAGGTTAACCAATAGGGTGCAAGATTTACAAAAACATTTTAATTTAGCTAATAAAGATATTGAAAATATCGTTATTTCATCAAAAAAGATTGCAACGAGTGGGCGTAAAATTGATTCAATTGAAGAAGTGCCAAACGATCAAAATTTAATCAAAAAAGATAGTAATTAGTCAGCATCCGTTCTTGATAGAATTGCTTGTGTGAGCGTTCCATCATCCAAATAATCAAGTTCACCTCCAATTGGAATACCATGAGCTAATTTTGTAATTCTAATATCGTATTTACTTAATAGGTCACTCAGGAAATGCATGGTAGTTTGACCGTCAATGGTTGCACTAAGAGCTAAAATAACTTCTTTAACATTATTCTCTGCAATTCTTTGTACTAATTTATTAATATTTAGCTCTTCTGGTCCTATTCCATCTAGCGCATTAAGTACACCACCAAGGATGTGATAATAACCTTTTATTGCGCCAGCTCTCTCAATTGCCCACAAGTCAGCCACTTCTTCAACAACACAAATAATCTTATCGTCACGATTTTGGTTGCTGCATATAGCGCATGGGGACTTTAGATCAATATTATTGCAGACTTGGCAAAGTACAATTTTTTCATAAATCTCAATAAGAGAGTCTTTAAGTGGTAAAAGAAGTTGTTCTTTCTTTTTAATAAGTTCAAGTGCGGCTCTCCTACCAGATCTTGGCCCAAGTCCAGGAAGTTTTGATAATAGACGAATGAAATTATCTATTTCGTTGTTATCTCTAGAAGACATTATTTAAAAACCAAGATTAAAACCAGGAGGAAGAGGAAGTCCTCCGGTTACTTCTTTCATTTTTTTAGCAACCTCATCATTGATTTTTGATTTTGCGTCGCTGAATGCCGCAATGATGAGATCTTCAATAATTTCTTTTTCAGATGCAATCAGTATACTGGGGTCAATATCAATCTTTTTTAACTCTCCATTACCGTTGAGTGTTATATTAACAAGACCACCGCCTGAGGAGCCTACACATTCTATATTTTCAATGTTTTCTTTCGCCGATTTCATTTTATCTTGCAATTTATTTGCTTGTTTCATAATCTCGGAAAAATCCATCTTTAATCCTTTCTAAATATTATCTTCTTCATTTATTATTTCAGCATCTGGAAAATGCTTTTTTATATTTTCAATGGTCAAGCTTTCTTCATCCACTTTGGATGTTTTTCCAATAAGATTTATATCCCATTTGATATTTGTTAGATTTTCAAGTGTTGATTGTAATGTATTAATAATGTCTTTGTTAATTTCATCATTCGAGGTTAGATCTATTTGACCTATCTTATATTCAATAACATCTAATTTATCCATATCTGTTATTAATCTCATATCATTTTCAATTAATAATGATTTCATATCTTCATAGGACTCAGGAATAGTGAATTCTTCTATTAGATTTTCTTCGGTCTCATTTATTTTTTTTGTTTCGGGCTTTATCTCGATATTTTCAGTTTTATTATCACCCATACTGTTCTCAATTTTTGATACAATATCCTCGATAGGAGGTAATTGATTTGAATAGCATAATTTTATCAGGAGCATTTCAAGGGAAATATTTTCATCGAAGGAATTTTTTATTTCTGTATTTCCTTTTAACAATATTTGCCACATGTGGACTAGCGTTGATATATCGATATCGTTAATAATTGAACTGATTTCGGTATGTTGTTCGCTAGATAAAAGATCACTTTGTGTTGAAATACCCAGTTTAATCATTGATGCAATATGAGTGATTTTTGATAAATCTCTTACCAATGATAATGGTTCAAAACCATTTTCATATATTTGCTTTATTTTATCCGTTATTTTTTTGAATCGCCCTCAATCAGTCTCCCAAATAAGCTAATTATAAAATTTATATCATTAAGGTTTAGCATTTCAGATAACATTTGAGATGTTATGTTACCATCACAGAGTGATGTTGCTTGGTCGAGAATTGACAGTGCATCCCTCATCGAGCCCTCAGAAGATGTACAAATTATATTAACACTTTCACTATCTATTATAATTGACTCTTTATCACAGATTTCTTTAAGGTAATCACTCATAACAGTATTATTAATTCTTTTTAGATTAAATTTTTGGCATCTTGATAAGATTGTTATTGGGATTTTTTCAATTTCAGTTGTAGCAAATATAAAAATCACATGTTCAGGAGGTTCCTCCAATATCTTTAATAAGCCATTAAAAGCTTGTTTTGATAACATATGAACTTCATCAATAATAAATATTTTGTATTTCGCCATTGTAGGTTTTGTCTGAGCAAAATTGATAATTTCGCGTACATGATCTATGCCAGTGTTTGAAGCTGCATCCATTTCAAATACATCAGGATGGCGGGACTCTATAATTGCATCACAGTTCAGTCCAATTTTATCTAACTGAATTGAGGGTGTGTATTCCTGATTATCCAATGTGTAATTAAGTGTTCGAGCTAAAATACGAGCTGTGGTAGTTTTACCAATACCCCTAATCCCGGTAAATAGGTATGCGTGATGGATTCTTCCTGTATTGATTGAGTTTGAGATGGTGCTGACCATGCTATCTTGGCCAATAAGTTCAGCAAAAGAGCTCGGTCTATATTTTCTTGCAAGAATTTTATAGTCTGTATTGGGCAACTTTTTCTTCTCAGTATCAAATGAAAATAAAGTGAGAAGTCAGTTATTGACCCGTAAAATAATCGTTGGGGCTGCTTCCTTCCAGACCTGACCCGATTGGCGACAATTACGTCCAACACTGACTTCTCATTGTTAAGTATAACAAATGAATTTTGATATTGGTACTAATACTTCTTATTTATACTTGTCTTATCTATTTTTTATTTAAGAAAGCTCTCTTGGCTGTTTATTTTTTTTCTCATATCACTTGCATAATATACGCCAAGAATTCTCAATTCACTTGAAAAGAAGTCTAATTCTTCTAGAGCTAGTCTCACGTTTTCATCATGAGGATGCCCTTCAATATCAACATAGAATTGTGCTGCAGAAAAGCTACCTCCTATAATATAGGACTCAAGCTTTGTTAGATTTACACTATTTGTCGCAAATCCACCCATAGCTTTATAAAGTGCAGCAGGAACATTTCTAACCCTAAATACCATACTAGTAATTGTAGGTTTTTTATTTGGTTCCGCGTCATCAGGTTCAGCTGATAAAACTATGAATCTTGTAGTATTATGATTTGCGTCTTCAACATTTCTTTTTAAAATTTTTAGTCCATAAAAATCTGCGGCTAGCTCACTTGCTAATACAGCAGTTGTTAAGTCATTATTTTCAGAAATTATCTTTGCAGAACCAGCAGTATCTGCACCGACTATCTGTTTGAGTTTTAACTCTGATATGATATTTCTGCATTGACCCAATGCATGACGATGGCTCATCACATTTTTTATGGTTTTTTCAGAGGCACCATCAACTACAATTAATTGATGTTCTATTGGAAGAAAAAATTCATCAACAATATAAAGATCTGAAGTTGGCAATAAATAATGAATATCTGCCACTCTTCCAGCAAGAGAATTATCAATCGGAATCATAGCATACTTAACTTCTTTATTTTTTACTTTTGCAAAGGCGTCCTCAAAAGTTGCTGCTGGAACTGGCTCCATGTCTGGGTATTTTTTTTGGCAAGCAATATGAGAATAGGCACCCATCTCTCCTTGGAAAACAATTTTTTTATCCATTATTTACACCTAATTATCAGAAATATTACTTAATCTTTCTACATCATCTATTGTATCAATGCTAATGATTTTATCATCTACTAAAATTAGATTGATTTTCATTGATCCCCCCAAGGCACGAAGCTGTTCAAGTTTCTCCGTGGTTTCTAGGGTTGATGGGTCCATAGATACGAACCGATCTAATGCATCCCTCTTGTAAACATATATGCCAATATGTTCTAAATAGGTATCAGCGCCGTATGGTATAGGAGACCTTGAGAAGTAGAGAGCATTTAATTCATCATTTTCTTCTTTATGCGTTGCTATTTTAACAATATTTGGATTACCAACATCAATTGGATTATCAATTTCTCTGCAATAAGTCAAAATATCAGCATCAGTATTTCTGATATTATCTATGCCAAGGTTGATAACATCAGATGAGATATTAGGAAGATCACCTTGAAGATTTATAATATATTCGTACGACTTTTCTTTATCTAGTATATTTAGCGCCTCATAAATCCTATCAGTACCGCTTTGATGTGATGGGTTTGTAATAATTACTTCAGCACCTTCTTTATGCAGGACTTCCGCTATTTCTTGCGAGTCAGTTGCGACCACAACTTTTTCTGCTTTTGTATTTTGTGCTTTATCCCATACATGAAGTATCATTTCCCTTCCATTTATTTTTAATAATGGTTTTCTAGGCAGTCTTGTAGAACCGATTCTTGCAGGTATGAGAATAATTGTATCGTTCATTTTTATTGATTTTTATATATTAAAAATATTTATGATATTAAATATCAATATTATTGAATATTAGTAAATTTTTTTGTGGTTTTAAAGAACCATTTAATATATAAAAATATTGAATTTGGACTGACATAGATGGATAGTTTTGAAATAAATAAAATTGTTGGAGCCGTACTTGGTACTGCTTTATTTATTTTGGTTTTAACTATTGTTACTGATTTCTTCTATCATGAAGATGAACTTGAGCAACAAGCATATATAGTAGATGTTCCAGTTGAAACTGAGCAACTTATGGATGAAGTTGAAGTTGTTGAGATAAACGTCATGGAACTTCTGGTTCTTGCAAGTGCTGAAAATGGTGAAAAAGTAGCAAAAAAATGTGTCTCATGTCATAATTTTGAAGCGGGAGCTCCAAATAAAATTGGACCAAATCTCCATAATATTGTAGATCGTCAAATGGCAAGTGTTGATGGGTTTGCTTATTCTGGAGCGTTGGCTGAAAAAGGTTCAAATAGTGAGGCTTGGACCTTTGATAATTTATTCCATTTCCTTGAAAATCCAAAAAAATGGTTGCCTGGTACAATCATGGGTTATGCTGGTATCAGAAAACCTGAAGATCGTGCAGATTTAATTGCTTATCTTCATGATATATCGCCAGACTCAGTTTCTACAATTGAATAGAGTATTCTTTTAAATTAGACATAACAAACAAGATAAATTATATTTATCTTATGACTAAGACATTATACATATTTGTATTTTTATTTACATTAATAACCCAATCTGGGTATGTAAATGCAGACGATAATTCCCAAAAAATCTTAATTCAAGATATAAGCTGGATGCATGGATTAACACTTGGTGATGATCTTAAATATGGTGAAGATTTTCAATATTTTGATTATGTAAATTCCGATGCTCCAAAAAGGGGAACCCTTGTTCAAGCGGCTATAGGCTCTTTTGATACTTTAAACCCATTCAATATGAAGGGGGTCCCAGCAATCGGAAGTAGCTATTACATATATGATAGTCTCTTAAAAAATTCTGATGATGAGCCATTTTCCTATTATGGATTGCTGGCTGAAGGTGTATATCATCCAGAAGATTATTCATATGTTATCTATAAAATTAGAGATGATGCTAGATGGCATGATGGGCAGGGAATAACTGCGCATGATGTTAAATGGTCACTTGAAACACTTAAAGGAATAAATCCAAATTATAAATATTATTACAACAATGTGGTTGATATAGAGGTTCTGTCAGATAAGATAATAAAATTCAATTTTGATATATCAGGAAATAGAGAGCTTCCACTGATTACTGGCCAATTCCCGATCCTACCTAAGCATTATTGGGAGAGTGATGGACGCTTGTTTGGAGATACTACACTAGATTTTCCTCTAGGGTCAGGTCCATATAAGTTCAAAGAGGTGAATATTAATAAAAACGTTATATATGAGCGAGTAACAGATTATTGGGGCAAAGATTTGTCAGTAAATAAGGGTTTTTATAACTTTAATGAGCTGGTTTTTGAATATTTCAGAGATAGACAAGTGCAGCTTGAAGCATTTAAAGCCAATGAAATAGATATTGTGTTCGAGAATTCTTCAAAAAGATGGGCTACAGGGCTATGATTTTGCTGCAAAGGATAACGGTGATGTCAAACTTGAAGTATTTAGGTTAAGCAACGTACAAGGTATGCAAGCTTTTGCCATGAATCTAAGAAGAGATAAGTTCAGAGATATCTCTGTAAGAAAGGCATTAAATCTCGCATTTGATTTTGAATGGCTAAACGCTAATTTGTTCTATAATCAGTATCAAAGGATTGACAGTTTTTTTGATAATTCAGAGCTAGAATCTGTTCTGTTACCAGAAGGTAAAGAGAATGAGATCTTGCTTGAAGTTAGTAATCTTAGTTCAAGATGATGTGTTTAATAAGGAGTACAAAAACTCTGTTGGAGGAACAACTCAAAACATTAGAAATAATCTCAGAGCAGCACAAGGACTTCTAAAAGAAGCGGGCTATGATATCAAAGATGGAAAACTAATTGACAAATCAAATGGACAACCTTTTCTTATTGAGTTTTTAATTTCGCAGCCGGATATGGAGAGGATAATCAGTCAATTTCAAACAAACCTAAGATCAATTGGTATTGAGTCAAATATAAGACTTGTTGACACCGCACAATATCAAGAGAGAATGGATCAATTTGATTTTGATATTGTTGTAGCAACCTTCCCTCAAAGCTTATCTCCAGGGAATGAACAAAGAGATTATTGGGGATCTGAATCTGCAACCACAGCAGGAAGTAGAAATATTATTGGTATTCAAAATGAAGCCGTTGATATTTTGATTGATAAAATTATATATTCTGAGACCAGGGCAGATTTGATTGCTTCTACAAAAGCCCTAGATAGAGTTCTAAAGTGGAATTACTATGTTATACCTCATTATTATTCAGAGGGCCTCAGAATTGCTAGGTGGGATATTTTCGGATTTAATGAAAATTTACCAGCCTACAATGTCAATTTACTCACTTGGTGGAGTAAATAACTATTAACATCGTTATGTAATATAAAACAAGATGTTTCTATATACACTTCGAAGACTATTCCTAATTATACCAACTATATTTGGAATTATGGCAATAAGCTTCATAATTATCCAATTTGCACCTGGTGGTCCAATAGAGAGAATCATATCTCAAATTGAGGGTAATGATAATTCTGCACTTTCACGCGTTTCGGGAGGTTTTAGCGGAGATTTTACTCAATCTGGACAAAACACAGATATAAATAATAAATATAGAGGTAGCCAAGGATTAGATCCAGAATTTATATTAGAATTAGAAAAACAATTTGGGTTTGATAAACCTCCTTTAGAGAGATTTTATCAAATGATATCAAATTATGTAAGATTTGATTTTGGTGAAAGTTATTACAGAGATATTAGGGTAATTGATTTAATAATTGAAAAACTCCCTGTTTCTATATCACTTGGGCTTTGGATGACTCTAATTTCATACTTAATTTCAATACCACTTGGAATGATGAAAGCAGTTCGTGACGGAACTAAGTTTGATCTCTGGACTTCTACAATAATAGTAATAAGCTATGCGTTACCAGGTTTTCTTATAGCCATTTTTTTGATTATATTTTTTGCTGGTGGAAGCTATTTAGATTGGTTTCCTCTTAGAGGTCTGACATCAGACAATTTCAACGAGCTTAGCATACTTGGAAAAGTTGTTGATTATATCTGGCATATAACATTACCTCTTTTATCAATGGTTTTGGCAGCTTTTGCAACTACAACCTTACTAACAAAAAATTCATTTCTTGATGAAATAGGAAAGCAGTATGTATTGACTGCTAAAGCGAAAGGACTTACTGAGAAGCAAGTTTTAAAAAGGCATGTTTTTCGAAATGCGATGTTGATTATAATTTCTGGATTCCCAGCAGCGTTTATTTCTGCATTTTTTACAGGGTCACTATTAATTGAGACAATATTCTCACTGGATGGACTTGGCCTGTTGAGTTTTGAGTCAATTGTAAATAGAGATTATGCAGTTGTATTTGCATCACTTTATATATTTTCTTTTATTGGATTAATCATCAATCTTTTATCTGATTTATTATATCATTGGATAGATCCAAGAATTGACTTTGAGAAAAGAGACTTTTGAGGGGTGTTACTAAACTATGATTGGTATAAAAAATAATCTGTCACCCATAACTCATAGAAGGATTGGAAATTTTAAAAAAAATAAGCGTGCATTTATATCCTTACGACTCTTTCTTGTTTTGTTTGTCCTTTCATTATTTTCTGAATTTTTAATCAACGACAAACCCATATTAGCCTTATATAAAGGGGAACTATTATTCCCTACCATCATGGATTATCCTGAAGAAAAATTCGGTGGATTTCTTGCTGTAACAGATTATAGGGATCCATTTATATCAGATGAAATCAAACAAAATGGATGGCTGTTATGGCCAATAGTAAGGTATAATTACAAGACAATAAATTATGAGTTACCAGTTCCAGCTCCATCACCCCCATCATTCTTACTTGATAAAGAAATACGCTGTCAAAATTATACATTTGGTATTGATGATGGAAGATGTACAGCTTGGAATTGGAATTGGTTGGGAACAGATGATCAGGGTCGAGATGTATTGGCAAGGTTAGCATATGGTTTTCGCATATCTATTATTTTTGGTTTGCTTTTGACAATTCTATCATCTGTCATTGGTATTTTTATGGGGGCAATTCAAGGTTTTTTTGGAGGCTTAACAGATCTTATAACTCAGAGATTTATTGAAATATGGAATTCCATTCCATCATTATATTTACTAATAATCATTTCAGCAGTCATTACACCTTCATTTTGGTTACTTCTTTTTATTCTTTTATTATTCTCTTGGGTAAGTTTGGTTGGGGTTGTTAGAGCAGAGTTTTTGAGAGCTCGAAACTTTGAATATGTATTGGCAGCCCGTGCATTAGGTGTATCAAATATGAAGATTATGTTTAAACATTTGCTGCCAAATGCTATGGTTGCAACTCTAACTTTCCTCCCATTTATACTTAATGGATCAATTGTTACTCTTACGTCTCTAGATTTTTTGGGTTTTGGAATGCCCCCAGGCTCTCCATCACTTGGAGAATTATTAGCACAGGGGAAAAATAATATTCATGCTCCATGGTTAGGTTTAACAAGTTTTTTTGGTATAGCTGTTTTACTTAGTTTACTAATTTTTATTGGCGAAGGTGTAAGGGATGCCTTCGACCCTCGAAAGGTTTTTGTAGATTAAGATGAAAAATTTATTAGAAATAAAAAACTTTAATATGAAGTTTAAAGGTTCAACAGAAACAGATTTTCAAATTAAGGATGTAGAGATTAATATTCCGGAAGGGAAGACAGTTGCAATTGTTGGGGAGTCTGGTTCTGGTAAAACTCTAACAGCCTTGTCAATACTAGGACTAAACCCCAATTCATCAATAATACAAAGTAATAGTCAAATAATATTTGATAAAGAAGATTTGACTAAGATTTCAATTGATCAACTGAATCAAATTCGTGGCAATAAAATTTCAATGGTCTTCCAAGAGCCATTAAGTGCCTTAAATCCACTTCATACTGTTGAAAAGCAGATAAGTGAAGGGATGCTAATTCATAAATTAGCTAAAAAGCATGAAATAAGAAGTAAAGTAATTGAATTAATGAAAAAAGTTAGGATTAGTGATCCCGAAAGTAAGCTTGCAAGATATCCGCATCAACTCTCAGGTGGAGAACGCCAGAGAGTTATGATAGCAATGGCACTATCTAATAACCCTAAACTCTTGATAGCTGATGAGCCAACAACTGCATTGGATGTAACAATACAATATGAAATTTTAAATTTATTAAAATCATTACAGGAAGAGTTAAACTTAGCTATTCTATTTATCACTCATGATTTAGGTATAGTAAAAGACTTTTCTGATTTTGTTTATGTTATGCAGGGTGGAAAAGTTGTAGAAAGTGGCATAGTTGAGGATATATTCCAAAATCCAAGGAAAAATTATACAAAAGAACTTGTCAATGCTCGTAGTCTAGAGCTAAAAAAGAAAAAAATGAATAAATCACTTGAGATTTTTAAGGCAGAGAATTTGTCTGTAAATTATATACAAAAAAAATCTCTAATGAAAACGCTAACAAATAATGTCTTAAAAGAAATAAATTTCTCAATCAATTTGGGAGAAACTGTCGGACTAGTTGGAGAGTCAGGATCAGGCAAAACAACCATCGGATTATCAATACTCAGGCTCATTAGAAGTCAGGGCAAGGTTATTTTTATGGGACAAGATTTTTCAAAATTAAGTCGTAATAAATTAAATCCAAAAAGGAAAGATCTACAAATTGTATTTCAAGATCCTTATGGCTCATTGTCGCCCAGGATGACTATAGGACAAATAATAGAAGAGGGCTTAATTTCACAAAAGATAGAATTAAATGCTAGAAAAAGATTAGAGATGACCAATGAAATACTCCAAGATGTAGGCCTCTCTACACAGCATATCAATAGATATCCTCATGAATTTTCAGGGGGTCAAAGACAGAGAATTGCAATTGCAAGAGCAATTATTTTAAGACCAAAACTTTTAATTTTAGACGAGCCTACTAGTTCTCTTGACTCAACAGTTCAGCTCCAAATTTTAAATCTCCTAACAGATCTGCAAGAAAAATATAATACAGCATATCTATTTATTAGCCATGATTTAAGGGTTGTTCGGTATATGGCTGATAGAGTTTTTGTGATTAATTCTGGAAATATAGTTGAATCCGATTATACAGAAAATATCTTCAATAGACCAAAGAATGATTATACAAAAAAATTAATATCTTCTGCACTGCTTGATTGAAGTATCTAAATTTTTAATCAATCCTTTTAATTGATAGAATTTCTTTTTTATCTCTTTGAAGATTTTTTTTAACTTCATCAAAATTTTCAATCCTTGTATCCATTGTGGTCATGTTGCTATGTAAAATTTTGTTAGATTCTATATAAATTCCAACGTGGCCTTCCCAGAAAATTATGTCACCATTTTTAAGATTACTATGATCAGCCATATGATCAATTTTAGTTCCAAGGACTTTTATTTGATCTCTAGTATCCCTCGGACATTTAATCCCAAGAGAGTGTAGAGAAGTTTGTACTAATCCTGAACAATCTAAACCAAGAATAGTTCTACCTCCCCATTTGTATGGTGTTCCAACATATGATGAAGCTATTTTTACAAAATCATCGGGTATAGTTATTTTTTCAGAAAATGATATGTGAGCTTCATGTATGTATCCCATTCCAAAATTGATTTCAAAAAAACCGTTAAATTTATTTTGATCTTTTTGGATACGCGAGTTTCTGAATAAAGTATTTATTATTAGAGACTTTGGATCTGGCTTTGAGTATATGCTTGCACAATTAGAATTAATACACGACCAAGTGGAGTCAGGGTGGATTTCCTCCTCTTGCAGAGCAGTTACTGGCAGATAGCCAAGGTAATTATCGCTAAGCAACCTTCCAAAGAGCCAATCATCCAAATTTTTTTTAACTTGAAAACGTTCACCATAAATGGCTTCAGAAACTGTCTCGGATTGAAAGCTAGGCTCTTTTTTCAAATCAATTACATTATAAATAACGCGATAAATATTAATAGTGCACCAATTTGTTATTAATTTTTTATATGATCAACTAATAATTGATAAATAGCCCTAATACCCTGTGCTGCTCCACCTTTCGGAATATTAGCGTTTGTTCCATTATTCCATGAGTAAACATCAAAATGAAGGTAAGTTTTTGTATTCGTGATAAACCTTTTAAGGAATTCTGCTGCGACAATAGATCCTGCAAATGGAGTATTTGGGGAATTATTTATATCAGATATGTCGTTATTAAGCCATTTGCCATAAGGCTCAAAAAATGGCATTTGCCAGACAGGATCTTGAACTTTGAATGATATATTTTGTAAAGTAGCCGCAACTTCTTTGTTTGTTGAGAAGAATGGAACTATTTCAGGACCCATAGCCACTCTAGCGGCCCCTGTTAATGTTGCCATATCAATAATTATCTCAGGTTTCTCTTCATCGGCTAAAGTCAAGGCATCAGCAAGTATTAACCTACCTTCTGCATCTGTATTTCCAATTTCAACTGTTGTCCCATTACGAGATTTTAAAATATCACCAGGTCTGAAAGAATTACCTGAAATGGAATTCTCCACAATAGGTATTAAAACTCTAAGATTTATATCAATTTGATTAAGTATAAGCATACTTGCAAGCCCTAAGATATTAGCAGCACCGCCCATATCCTTTTTCATTAATAACATACCGGATGATGGTTTTATATCTAAACCACCTGTATCAAAAGTTACGCCTTTACCAACCAATGTTATCTTTTTACTTCTTTTGTTGCCCCATTGAATATCAACTAGTCGCGGAGAGTGATCGCTAGCTTTCCCAACTTCATATATTAATGGAAGATTTTCTTTAATAAGTTCCTTGCCAGAAATCTCACTTACTTTGCAACCCAAATCATCAAAGTATTTTTTAATAGTTTTCGCGAAGTTTTCTGTATTTAGTATATTTGCAGGTTGGTTTATTAAGTCCATTGTGAAGAAAATACTTTTTATTAGATTTTGTACTTCATCGTAGATCTTTTCTGGTAAATATAACTTAGAATTATTTTTTGATGGAGAGTTATAGCTATAATTACCAAGTGCCCAGCTTAGATAAGGTAGAGTTGAACCTTCCTCTAAGTTTGAAAAATAGTAGTTTCTATTAGGTAACGATTTCGACAATTTATAACAAAAAAAATCACTATAAACATCATTTGAGTCACTTCTACCAACAAGTACCTTTTCAATTTGGCCATCTTTTGATGGAATTATTAAATACTGACCAGGAGATGCCTTAAAATTATTTTCATGAATCCAGTTCTTGTATTCCTTATGACTGGCTATAAATTGATTTAAATCTCTGCTTTTTAAGATAGTGATTTCTGTAGAATTTTTTTTATTTTTTGTGAACATATCAAGCCTATAAAATAGATTTAGTAAATATTAGCATCAAGTCCTGCTGCAATTGTTGCTCCAAGATTAAAACATTCTCTTTTAAAATCATTATTCCAATCACCTTTTAATATAAGTGGTTTTTGAATCTCTTTCCATCTCAATCCTGTAATTATTTTTTTAATATTAATTTCGGTCCCAGTACCATCATGACCGGCTCTGATATAGATTGCATAAGGAAGTCCATTTGTTTTATCTAGGCACTTATAGTAATTTCGATCAAAAAAATCCTTAATGACTCCGCTCATGTATCCTAGATTTTCAGTTGTTCCAATTATTATTGCTGAAGATTTAGATAGCATCTCGTAATCGACATCTATTGCATCATGCGCAATAATCTCAAGAGTCTCTGAATTTATTGATTGCGCACCTTTTATAACCTGGTCAAATAAAATTTTGGTATTTACCGATGGAAGATTTGATACAATCAGGAGCTTTTTTTTCATTTATATAGACTAAATAACTAATAAAGGATTTTCAATATAATCTTTTTCTATATATATTTAAGAAATGGTGCCGCAGGAGTGGATTGAACACTCGACCTCACCCTTACCAAGGGTGCGCTCTACCACTGAGCTACTGCGGCTTTATATTATATTGGCAAAATAGATTGTCAAAAAAACTAGTTATTCGACAATATGGCAAAATTGAAAAAAAAAGACAATCAAAAATTAGCTAAGGCACTAAAAGAAAATCTTAGGAAGAGAAAAGCTCAAGCAAATATGCAAAAAGAAAAAAATCAGAAGTTGAGTAATAAAAAAGATGGATAAAATTCGAATTGTTGGTGGTACACCCCTAGAAGGATCTATTCAAATCTCTGGTTCAAAAAATGCATCACTACCAATAATGATAGCTAGTATTTTAACAGATCAAGAACTGATCTTGGATAATCTACCTAATTTAAGTGATATTAGTAGGTTAGAATTAATATTGAGAAATTTAGGTGCAGTTATTGAACGAGATAAAAATTCAGAAACTTCAAATAACCAAAAAAATATAAATGTACCAAAAACGAGGATTAAATTAAAAAAATTCCTCAGCTTGAATGCTGATTATGAGGATGTATCGAAAATGAGGGCAAGTTTTCTTGTCTTAGGTCCGTTGCTGGCAAGGGAGAAATTTGCAAAGGTTTCAATGCCTGGTGGGTGTGCTATAGGAACTAGACCTGTTGATATTCACTTAGATGGACTTAAAAAGTTAGGAGCGGAAATAGAAATAAAAGAGGGCTATGTTGTCGCTCGTGCAAAAAATGGGCTTACAGGTGCAAATATTAATTTAAAAAAACAATCAGTTGGCGCAACACAGAATTTAATGATGGCAGCATGTTTAGCAAGAGGAGAAACAACAATATCAAATGCTTCAATGGAACCAGAAACAAAAGATTTAATTATCTTTCTAAATAAAATGGGCGCAAATATTGAGGTATCAGGTAACAACACTCTAGTAATACAAGGTAAAGAAAGTTTGAGCGGGGCAAAGCATAAAATAATGTCAGATAGAATTGAAGCTGGAACATATGCTGTAGCTTGTTGTGCAACGGGAGGTCGAGTTACACTCAAAAATTGCGATGATGAAACTCTTGAATTACCTCTTAGGTTACTTCAAGAAATTGGATGTAATGTATTAAAGACAGAAGAAGGTATATTAGTTGAAAATACAAATAAGAAATTATCTCCAATTGAAATTACAACGCAACCATATCCTGGTTTTCCAACCGATTTACAGGCGCAATTTATGACTCTCCTTACACAAGCAAGTGGGGTATCAATAATAAATGAAAAGATTTTTGAAAATAGATTTATGCATGTTCAAGAATTAGTTAGAATGGGGGCGAAAATTACCGTAGATGGCGATAAAGCAATAATTACTGGGAAATCAAATCTTATTGGTGCACAAGTTATGGCAACTGATTTGAGAGCATCTGTTTCTCTAGTTATTGCAGGATTGACTGCAGTAGGGGAGACTATAATAAATAGAGTATACCATCTTGATAGGGGGTTTGACTCACTTGAAAAAAAATTATCAAATTGCGGTGCAATTATTGAGAGAATAGTATAGATAAGTAATACAATGAATAAAATTTACTATTATGATGATAAAGACTCAATGGAGCAATTTTTTGAGTTAAATAAAAAAAGGCAATCGAATTTTGATGATGTTGGAAAAGACGTTATCAATATAATTAATTCAATAAAAGAAAATGGTGATACAGCACTAATTGAATTTACAAACAAATTTGATAAAAATGAGCTAAATTTAAATGATCTGCTAATCCCACAAGAAATCATAGAGGATAGCTATAAAAACATAACTCCTGAGCTCAAAAAATCACTCGAATTTGCTTATAAAAGGATTTTGAATTATCACAAAAAACTTAAACCTTCAGATGTTAAATACAAAGATAATATAGATACTAAAATTGACTCAAAGTGGACACCAATCCAGTCAGTTGGTTTATATGTTCCTGGAGGAAAAGCTTTATATCCTAGCTCAGTGCTGATGAATGCTGTTCCTGCAATAGTTGCAGGTGTTGATAGAATTGTGATGGTCACGCCATCAATTAATGGCACTATCAATGAACCTATATTAGCTGCAGCCTATATATGTGGGATAAAAGAAATTTATCGTATTGGTGGAGCCCAAGCAATAGCTGCTCTCGCCTATGGAACTTCTTTGATTAAGAAAGTAGATATGATTGTTGGTCCAGGTAATAGTTATGTTGCTGGAGCAAAGAAACAAGTATTTGGTGATGTTGGAATTGACATGGTGGCAGGGCCTTCAGAGGTTGTTGTTGTTGCTGAAGAAGATATGGATTTGGATTGGGTAATAGAAGATCTTTTTGCCCAGGCTGAACACGATGATAATGCGCAATCCATATTGATTACAAAAGACATTAAATTTGCTTCAAAAATTAACGATGAAATAAATAACAGGCTAAGTAATTTTGATAATAACTCAACACTTAAAAAAAGTTGGAATAAATATGGAAGTATAATTATTTGCAAAAGCAATACTGATATCTCAGAATTAATCAATTATTTAGCACCAGAGCATTTAGAATTATGTTCCGATTATGCGTCGGATCTTGTTCCCCAGATAAGGAATGCGGGAGCAATATTCATAGGAAAATTTACACCAGAAGCATTAGGTGATTATGTTGTAGGAACAAATCATGTTTTACCAACACTGCAATCTGCACGTTTCTCTTCTGGTCTGTCAGTACATAATTTCATGAAAAAAACTTCAATAATAGAATGTTCAGAAGTAACATTTAATGAATTAGCAGAAAGCGCAATTATTATTGCAGAGCATGAGGGGCTTACATCGCATGCAAATTCATTGAGAGCAAGACTAAATAAAAAAAATCGAAGTTAGATATGACTTTAAAATTAATTTTAGCAAGTAAATCACCAAGAAGAAAAGATCTCTTGGAACAAATAGGAGTTTTTCCTGATTTGATTGAAGACTCAAATATAAATGAGTCTATAGATGACCCAAAAATACTGCCAAAGCAAAAGGCTATTATAATAGCCAAACGTAAGGCTGAAGCAGTATATGAGAAGAGTAAAATAGAAAATTCTATAATTTTAGCAGCAGATACAATTGTTACTGTAGGTAGACGAATTGTAGAAAAACCAAATCATGAAGATGATGCATTAAGGGCATTACAATTATTATCTGGAAGGAATCACAGAGTATATACAGCAATATGCGTGCGTGATCAGTATGGAAAATATATTTCTAGATTGGTTGAAACAAGAGTAAAATTTAAAAGATTATCAGATGAGGAGATGGGATCTTATATACTGTCAAAAGAGTGGTATGATAAAGCGGGAGGTTATGCTATTCAGGGAATTGCAGGCTCATTTGTAATAAAGATTATTGGTTCATATTCATCAGTTGTTGGTCTTCCACTCTATCAAACCTCAAACTTGCTCAATGGTGTTGGATATGACGTCAAATATAGAAGGAAAGAGAAGTAAAATTTTAAATAAGCATAAATATAAAATTTTATTTATTATCTTAATTGTAATCTTATTTTCTTTTTTATTTCTGCAAATAAATAATCAAAAACAAAATTCAACCAATGAAGAAACATGGTTAGTTTTTGACTCCCAGGACTCAAATCTCATAATTAGATTCGAATATTTGATTGAGAATAGATGTTTAATAAAAGAAGTTAGGTATGGGATAAATGAAGCACAAACAAATAATATATTGGTGCTTCCAATGTGTGATAGGCAAGTAAGAGATATAGAAAAGTTTCGTATAATCCCCCCATCTTCAAAAAAAGTCACAATAAAAATTATATATAATGATGGGACCAGTTCTGGCATTAGGGAATATTTTGTGAATTAAAACCAACATTTATAATAATTAGTAAAAAAAACACTAATATAAACTATGAAAAATAATAACTGCCCAATTTGTTCCAATAAATCTCAAAATGAATATTCTCCATTTTGTTCAGAAAAGTGTGCAAATAAAGATTTAGGTAATTGGCTCTCGGGAAGGTATTATATACCTGGTGAAAAGATCAATGATGACACCATTTATGATAATTTAGAATTAAGTGATGTATTAAAAAAAGATCACTAGACTTCTCATAAAAAAGTTCATATAAATATTTGTGTGTATCGTACACTGTGCCCTGATAGCTCAGTTGGTAGAGCAAACGACTGAAAATCGTTGTGTCCCTAGTTCAAATCTAGGTCAGGGCACCATCAAATATCCAAAATGATTTTAAAATAACAGATTAGGTAAAAACGTTGCTATTCCTGGGAATAGAAGTAGTAACATTACTGTAATCAACATGATTATCCAATAAGGTATTGAGTAATAGAATATCTGACCAAGTCGGACATCTTTATCTCTCGCAGACGCTTTTACTGTATAGACTAACAATCCAAATGGTGGAGTCAGTAACCCCGCTTCAATAGCAATGATTCCTAATATTGCGAATGCCATTGGCTCAATTCCTAACGATACAGCAATAGGTTCAAATATTGCAACCGTTAGAAGCATTATAGAAATACTATCTATAATCATACCCAAGATGAACCATATGAGCATCATTAAGAGTACAATACCGACATAACCAAATCCTGTGGACAGGAACAAGTCTTGTATAGTTGAAGTAACACCAGTCATAGCAAGTGATCTTGAGTAGAGAGATGCAGTCAAAAGTAGTAAGAGTATTGGTGCTGAAGTTCTTCCCACTGATAATATAGTTTCAATTATGTCTTTTCGAGTAGCACCCTTTGTAATTGCTAGTATTAATCCCAATGCAGCTCCTACGCCAGCTCCCTCTGTGGGAGAGAAAAAACCAACCCAAATACCACCTAAAACAGTTGCTATTATGCCAAATAGCCATACTGAGCTCCATAAAACACTTCCTTGTGTTTCCAAATCTTCATCATCTATTTGCTCAGCATTAGCAATGGGTGTTCCATCTTTATTTAAACCAACTAGTTTTGGCATAATTAATGCAGCGCTAAGTATGTAGACTATGAATAAACCTGTGAGTAATAAACCTGGAATAACACCAGCAAGGAATATCTGCCCGATAGATCTTTCTGTTAAAATACCCCAAACGATCATTAGAACACTTGGTGGAATTAACATACCAAGAACGCTAGATCCAGTTATTGACGCAAGTGAGAAACCATTATTGTATCGGTGTCTTTTCATTTCAGGATATGCAATTCTGGTAAAAGCAGCAGCTGATGCAATTGATACACCTGTAACAAATGAGAATATTGCATTACCCATCACAGTCGCAAGTGCAAGCCTGCCGGGTAACTTTCTCAATCCTCTTTGAATTCCTCTATATACATCAGTAATTGTTCCTGACTTACTTATGAATTCACCCATTAACATGAATAGTGGGATAACAGCGAAAACATAATTACGAAGTCCTTCATATGATGTGCTTCCTACCAATTTTTGGACCATCCCAAAATCGCCATATGCAAAATAAACACCTAGTACTGCAGTTACCCCCAACGCAATAACAATGTGAACACCAATAGCTACAAAAAATAGAAGTAAGCCAACAAGTATTAGTTCAAATTCAAGCATTGTTACCCCAACTATCATCATCGTTTATGTTGAAAATATCTACTATTGCAAGGACCAGATAGTTTATAAAGCAGAAAATGCTACCAAATATAATAATAAACCTTGTTGGCCAAGTAGGGACTTTTAATGCTCCCTCTCCTTCATATTCACCCTTGGCAAAAGCTTGGAACGCGAGGTCCCAACTACCAGTGATCATTACATAAAAGAAGAACATACCTAAAAAATATCCTAAAATTAGAAGAACTTTTTTTACCTTTGGAGATACTTGTGAAATTAATATGTCTGATTGCAGCATGGATCTTGACCGTATGGCATAGCCAGCTTGAAAGAATATGATCACAACAATTGAATTTTCGACTATATCCTTTGTTCCATTTAGAGGAATATCTAAGAAACTTCTTGATAATGCATCAGCAAGAATAAGAAAAGCGAGCGAAAATGCCCACACTGCAGCAATGACCATCATTACTTTTGCAATTCTATCACTTAGTCTAACTAGATACATTTTTTTCTGTGTAATATTGTCATCACAAGGTGCCCATTGGACACCTTGTGAATTTTTAGATTGTTTTATTCAACAACGTAACGAACAGGCCACTTGTACCCTTGAGCTTCAGCAGCATCAAGTGCAAGATTTAGCACTCTAACTGCAGGTAAGCCTTTTGATTCAAGGTCGCTTGCTACTGATTGTGGCCAATCAGCAAGAGACTCAGCCCATGCGGCTCTTACGTCAGCTGGTAGTTCTGTAACAGTGATCTTGTCACGGAGTGTGTCAAGATGTTGTGGGTATTCCCTTTTGTTTACAATACCAACTTGTTCTTCATATTCCATTGCAACTTCATGCAATATTTCCTTAACATCATCAGGAAGTTTGTCATATGAGTCTTTGTTGATAGTCAAGCCATGCCATGTCATAGCACCAAAACCAATTAATGTGTAATGGTCACCATGCTCATATAGCTTCAAGTTAACCCATGCACTTGGGAACATTACCCAACCTTCATATAGGTTTGTTTGAAGACCTGTATATGCTTCTGAAAGTGTACCTTGTACAGGTGTAATACCAGCGTAGTCTAGCCAATTTAGGTTAAGACCAGCACCAGCAATTTTTTCACCTTCGAGTTCTGAAAGATCATTCCATGGGAATGTTGTACCAAGGTTGTACCCTTGGTCTGTTATCCTTGCAAGTAGAACTTGATTGAAATCATCTTCAAAAACATTAGTCAGATATGGCTCCTGAGCATAAACACTTTGAGCAATTCTAAGACTTGTCATTGGATTCATTGTACCGAATGGCAGCATTACTTGGAATGCATGTAATGGTAAGTTTGATGGCTCAAAGCAGAAGCACATTCCACCAATATCTGTTATACCATTTTGAACTGCTTCCAGAACCTCTGGGTTTTTAGCAATGGTTCCACTATAACCTTCAATCCACTGGATTTCATGATCAGTACGCTCAGCTACTCTTTCAGCCAGCATTGGTTGAAAATAACTTTGCATTAAACCTGCATAGACAACTCCAGTTGGATGACCTGATGCAATTCTTAGTTTAATTTTATCAGCTGACGCAGTTGTCACTGATGTTATTATGAAAGTGAGCGCTAGCGCACAAATCATAAACAAATTTCTATTTTTTAACATGTTATATTCTCCCTAAAAAATAGTTTTATACCGCATATATAAATTTCACGATAGTCCCATTAAATAGATATAGCAAGTAATAATTTAAGTACGAATTTTTTTAGCAGAAGAAATAATCGGGTAATATTTTAGATGAAAATTTACAAGTAAAAATCTATGCTAATTTGTAAATTTAGATATTATTTTATATTTGAATACTAAGACCATCTTTACTCGAAGATTCAACTATTGCCTCAAGGACTCTTACAACTTTTGATGCTTCTTCACCATTTGTTTCAGGTTCAATTTGGTGGATTATAGAGTGGCAAAAATTTCTCAAATTTTTTTCTACGCCATCAATTTTTTTTAATGGTACTTCTGTTCTTTTTTCTTCATTTATTTTTTGAATGAAAAATTTATTACCATCCTCTTCACTCCATGCAGAGGCCAAATTACCCTGAGCGCATAGATTTGCAATAAACGGTAATCTCAAAGAGGTATTGATAACACCATGCGCACCATTTTTAAATTTTAATAGAACAGATGTAATGTCATCAAGTGGATTATCTTCATCTAAAACACTACTTAATGCATTTACAGATTGTACGTCGCCACCTAGATATATTAGATTATCAATCATATGAACACCAAGTGCAGTGAATGCTCCAGCTGGCGCTTCTATTTCATTGTCTCTCCATGGCCTGTTGGGATCCGGTCCAAAGGGACGGCTGAAGTTACTCTCAATTAGATGTAATTTCCCAAGAGTATTATTGCTGATATTATCATACAATAACCTTGTCGCAGGTAATAATCTTCTATAATGAGCAACTTGAAGAAGTACATTGTTCGCCTTTGACACTTCAACGCATCTTTTTGCATCTTTGCTTGATAATGCAAGAGGCTTTTCAACCATTATATGTTTTTTGGATTGTGCAATGGAACAAATCAGGTCTCCATGTGTTGTATGAGGAGTAGCAATGATTATTCCATCTATCCTTTTATCATTTATAAATTTATCAAAGGATATTGCGGGCTCACAGCCAAATTTTTGAGCAAATTCCTCTCTTGTGTGACTTGTTCTGCTGAAGCATGTTAACAAATTTACATTGTCAATATTTTGAATGGTACTTGCTAATTTTTTACTCCAATTACCTACTCCAAGAATACCAAGATTAACATCAGCCATATTTACTTATACTGCACGTTTATATTGTTCGATCTTTTGTTCATCAACTTCAATACCAAGCCCCGGGCCATCGGGCGTAATTATTCTCCCATTTGTAACTTGGATTGGGTTTTTAGCTACATCATCAACTAGATATTGATTGGTTACACTTGCATCCCATTCAAGTGTAGGAAGAGATACCGCTAGATGAGAAATTGCTGCACTTGCAATACTTGTATCGGCAGTTTTTCCAGCAAGATTTACAGACATTGATAATTTCTGCATTAATTTTGCTCCCTCCATTACCCCTTGTGCACTTCCTAATTTTATTAATTTGAGGCTGCCGCCCATTGCTGCATTATGGTCATAGTGTTTTTGAATATCTTCAATTGAGTGAATTCCTTCATCAGCACCAATTGGAACTTCACATAACTCTGCGCATTTTGCCATTGATTTTATATCATGACCATGGACAGGTTGTTCAAAGAAATCTAGCCCAGCTTTACCTGCGCCCTTTGCGAATACGAAAGCGTCTTCTGGACGGTAACCTTGGTTTGCATCAGCGGACACATGGACATTATCACCACAAATTTTTCGAGATTTTTCTGATCTATCAAGATCGTGTGATGGCTGATTCATCCCAACTTTAACTTTGAATGCAACATAGCCCTCATCTATTCTTGCTTTAGCTAATTCAAGTTCATCACTGCTTCCTGCGATCATCCAAAACATAGGTGCATTTTCACGGTTCTTGCCACCAAGAATTTCATACATTGGTTTGTTTAAATGTTTGCCAATCAGATCATATAATGCGCCATCAATCGCCGATTTCGCGCTGTGGTTTGCTACCATAAGAGGTTCAATAAGATTGACCAGCTCATCATTTCCTGTGACTTCAGTTCCCTCGAGTCTGTTGGCCATAAATTTTGTTGCAGCAACAAGTCCTTCAACAGTTTCACCTGTCATTGTTGGCGCTGATGATGCTTCGCCCCAGCCAACATTTCCATCTGAGTCTGTTACTTTTACAACTAAATTATCACATGTTTCAATCAGTATTCCAGACATTTTAATTGGCATTTTTAGCGGAATAGCAACAGCACATGCTTCAATTTTTGCAATCTTAAACATTCAAATAACTCCTGTTATGTTATCATTTTCTGAGTGGTGATAATAAGTCATCAATATTAGCGTTCTCCAAATCATTGATCACACTAAATACTTCATCTAATTTTTTATTATCATGGTTTGGGCTTAAATCTCTAAATTTATCTTGTACTTCTTCAATAGACATTGGACGCTCTTTTTCCCCTCGCATATGCTTTCCATATAGTTCAACATCTTCATCATCTATTGTCATCGTAATCCTGCCCGGCCAGAATTCAGGATGAATTGCATCCAGATCATCAGCTTGCTTAATATCAGTTATTGATAATAATCTCTTAAATTCATCGGTCATACCTTTTTCCAGGACTGCTGTAAAAGTTTGCATATCTGCTCTTTTTTCAGTTAAAGCTAATGCTGCTGCAAAACAACCTGAAAATTGAGCATCAACTGGAGATTTTGGGTTACGTTTGAGCTCAATAGGAGAGCCACATAGTTGCACACCATAGGTAGGCATATCAATAACAATTTTACTAATCCTTTTGGTATCAATGTTATGTTCTTTTTGATAATCAATTACTAGATCAAGAGTTTGGTGGTTATAACGACATAATGGAAATGGTTTAATCGCATTTTCGAGTGTTTCATAACTTTTACCAAGTGTTTTGGTTGCATTCTCTGGTATTGGTCTTAATGCGTAGCCCTGGAGGAAACCTTGTTTGCCTTCAAATACTTCAGCAGCTCCAATAAAACCTGACTGAGCAAGTGTCGCTGCAATAAAACTTGAGTGAGTATTAATTCCTGGGTGAGTCCTTTTGTTCCAGGCTCCATTTACTACATATTGCATAGATCCTGCAGCTTGGGATCCATTTAATCCCATAGCATTGACAATTTGTTCTTCAGACATTTTTCTAGCACGACCAATTATTGCAGAGCCTGAGAAAGTTGCGCATGTTCCTGTTGGGTGGAAACCCATTTCATGTGATGAATGTGGTCCTAATGCCATTGCTAACCTGCATGCAATTTCGTATCCAATTACAACAGAGGTTATTAATTCTTTACCTGTAAGGTTATTTTCTTCTCCAGCAGCTAGGGCACAATTTACAACACTCCCACCGGCATGAATCACGCCTTTTGCATGGTGATTATCATAATCCAAACTATGTGCCATTGATGCATTTGCAAACGAGGCCCATTCGGGAGCCATCTGTTCACCAGTAGCCAATACAGTCGCACCTTTTGCATTTCTGTTGATTGTTCTAATGCCATCAAGTATTGAAGGGCCAGACTCCATCCATTCATAGCCACCAATATCGTTACCCATTATATCAAGAATTAATTTTTTGACATGATCAACCACATCATCAGGTAGATCATCATATGTTAGTTCTTTTGTATACTTTGCGTATGTTTGAGCTATATCCATGCAGTAATTCCTCCTAAGACCCTATAAAATTATAAGTTTCAATTTTTACAACAATTCAACCTCTTGTCAATAGAACCCAATTTTCTCTGTAATATTATTTTTTTAATGAAAACTAATTTCTCTATGTTAAAGTGATTTTATTTTTGAAAACTAAATTTTTTTAAATATGGCAATTTTTTAAATATGGCAAAATTAGATCAAATAAATGTAGCCGTAATTGGTGCTGGATGGGTTGGGGGTATAAGAGCAGCAGCTTGTCGTAAAAATCCTCTAATTGACAAGTTATCTGTTGCAGAAATAGACGAACGCAGAGTTGAAGAACTCAAAAAAGAGTTAAAGCCTGATCTAATCACCAATGATTGGAGAGAACTCGCAGATGACCCAGATATTGATGCTATTGTCATTTCCATGACACCAGAAACAGTTCGTTTCCCAATTGTGATGGAATGTTTGAAGAAAGGGAAACATGTTTTTGTCGAAAAGCCTATTGCGCCAACAATTGCAGAAACGGATCAAGCGCTTGAACTCGCAACTAAAAATAACCTAAAAATGACCGTTGGTTATTCAAGAAGGTTTGACCCAAGGTATGCATACATCAATAAAGCGTTAAAGGGGGGGCTTATAGGTGATCCTGTTACCTGCCTTATTTCAAGGAACTCAACAAGAGAACTAGGTGAAAAGATTACTGGAAGATCAAAAATGTCACCTACCTCAATTGCTGGTGTACACGATTTAGATTTCGTCCTGTGGGCAATGCAACCAAGAAAACCAATTAGAGTGTATTCGCAAACTTCAGGCAAATTATTCGCAAGAAAAAGCGAGACACCAGATCATCAATGGGTAATGATTACAATGGATGATGGAACCACAATTACAATTGGAATTGGTTGGATTCTGCCAATTGGTTACCCTAATTATGTTCAAGCATTCATAGAAATTGTTGGAACTGATGGCACTCTTACAATTGATGACTCACATAAGGACATACAGCTGAATACAACAAAGGATGGAATCAGGTATCCTTTATCATCAATGCCAGGCGAACAAATTGACCATGTTTTTGCAGGTTCAATGCATGAAGAGATAAATCATTTCATAAATTCAATAGTTTTCGATACTCCAGTTATGGTAACGGCAGAAGAAGCCAAATTAGTGATGCAAGTCTATCAAGCTGCTGACTTATCGGTTGAGCTTGGTGAGCCAGTATCCTTGCCAAGGAATGATTTTGTATGACTATGAATAGGATAGTATACTAAATGACTTCATTATTAAGTACAATAGATTGGGTTGTTGTCCTGCAAATAGTCTGGATTGATTTAATACTAAGTGGTGATAATGCAATTGTAATAGCTCTTGCTTGTAGAGGATTACCTGAAAACCAAAAAAGAATTGGTATGGTCTTTGGGGTAGCTACCGCAATATTACTAAGGATTATTTTTGCAAGTATAGTCACTTTAATCTTAGATGTGCCATACATTAGGACTGTTGGTGGAGTTCTATTGATATGGATCGCAATAAAATTAATTTTACCTGAAGAAGAGGAGCATCATCAGAGCAAAGGTGAAGCAAAAACATTATTAAAAGTAATATTTACAATCGCGGTTGCTGATGCAGCGATGAGTTTAGATAATGTCCTTGCAGTTGCAGCGGCAGCGCATGGATCAATTCCACTTATTATTTTTGGTATAGTTTTAGCAATCCCTCTTTTATTTATTGGAAGTTCTTTCTTATTGAATGTTTTTACAAGGTATCCAATACTTATTTGGTTTGGTGGAGGACTATTAGGTTGGATTTCTGGTCATCTATTATTTACAGATATCGGTACCCAGGCTATATTTGCATTCATGAATGAAGAAAATGGTTTCATTGGATCTGTGGCTTGCGCTGTTCTTGTTATTGTCACAGCACGCATATTAACGAAGAGAAGAAAAAAGGAAATTTAGATATGGTATTAAACAGTGATGTAATTGAGAGAGCGGCTTGGGTAGGGCCTGAAATACAAAACTCAAATGAATGGCTGCTTCATCTCAGTGAAGCAGAACTAAAAGAAGTAGACGATGCTCTAAAAAACATCAAAAAAAATGATATTAAGATACCATTTAATAAAGAGGACTTTGCACTGCCAACATTATCAAAAAAAATTCATTCATTATATGATATCTTAGAAAACCAGCTTGGTTTCGTCCTGGTAAGAGGAATTGACAGAGATAAATATACTGATGAAGAGTGTGAACTTATTTATTGGGGAATTGGTATCCATTTGGGTAAACCAGTTTCTCAAAATACAAGAGGTCACTTACTTGGACATGTTACAGATGAAGGAAAATCTATATCAGATCCTACAACTAGAATGTATCAGACCAAACTCAAAATGGACTTCCATTCCGACCAGTTACCAGTGGATGTGGTTGGTTTGTTTTGTCAAAGAAAAGCTAAAAAAGGTGGGGCAAGTTATTTAGTATCAGCACTTACCATTCATAATGTCTTGAGAAAAGAAAGACCCGATTTAATTGAAGTATTACATCAGCCATTTAATCTTGATTGGAGAGGGGAGAACCCGGAAGGAGAACAACCATGGTATACATGCCCTATGTTCAGCTACCATGATGGTAAACTAACATCAAGAATTACATCAAGAGCATTTTTTGAGTCTGTTGTGAGGCATGGCGAGCACCTTGCTCTAACAGATCTCCAAAGAGAAGCATTGGATGTTGTGCAAGAGATAAGTGAAAGAGAATCTCTAAGATTATCTATGGGATTCCAACAAGGAGATATTCAGTTCATTAACAATCACCAAATATTGCATGCCAGAGAGGATTATGAAGATTATGATGATCCAAAGTTGAAAAGGCACTTACTTCGCATGTGGATATCATTTCCAGCAGAACACAGGAGAAGCCTAGCACCTGAGCTTATGGAAAGATACTCATATGTGGAAAGGGGCGGAATACCTAAAAGAGCAGTAGCATGATAATATCAGGCAATACTTATAAGAAAAGACAGATAGGTGTCGGCGTAATCGGTTCGGGTAGGATTGGAACACATAGGGCAAAACTTGCTTCTCTTCATTCAGCAGTAAAATATCTCGTAGTTTCTGATGTAAATGAGTCATCTGCAGAAAAATTAGCAAAATCAACTAATGCAAATGGATTTACAACGGATAACTATGAAGTAATTAATGATCCTAATGTTGATGTAATAATTGTTTCAACCCCAGAGGATGAGCACAGAGAATCTGTAGAGGCTGCTATTAATGCAGGCAAGTCTGTTTTGGTTGAAAAACCACTTGCACTAACAATTGAAGATGGTGACAGGCTATCAAAGCTAGCAGAAGAAAAAGGGGTTGATCTGAGGATTGGCTATTCACAAAGATTTCTTCAAAAATATTTTGTAGCTCATGATGAGATTTCAAGAGGAAAATTGGGTCCTATCCTGGGAGGAATGACACGCGTTTACAATACCAGAACAAATATGCTTGAAATACTTAAAAGATGTCCGGAGGCAACACCTATACTTGATATAATAACATATAATGTCGATTATATAGGCTGGTGTTTGGGCCCTGATGTATCACCTGTAGAAGTCCAAGCCATGGGGCATGGAACTATTTTTCGAGATCAAGGTTATGATGTAGATGACATAAGCTTGACTATGGTAAAATATTCAACAGGTGCCGTATTCTCATTTGATATTTGTTATGCGCTACCAGGAGGTTTCCCAACAACTGGACAAAGTGTAAGACTTGAGATTATGGGTCGGGATGGAGTAATTTTAATTGATGACGATCATAGGGACCAAATTTTATATACAGAGCACGGTTATAGTAATGCTTATGCTGAAGATCAAAAGTTAAAACTTGCTTTTTTGGGAAGTAGATCATCAGGTGAGTGGGCTGATGGAATTATGTTCGGAAGAATAGCCGATGAAACTAAAGAATGGCTGGATGCACAGTCAACAGGATCCAAATGCCACCTAACAACAGCTAAAGAAGCAAGACAGACATTAGCTGTGACTTTAGCTATGGCTGAGGCATCAGAAACGGGTCAACCTGTTCCATTAGCTAATATTTAATTAGATTAATAATTTATTTTATTTTGGTTCTTCCCAACCTTCTTGTTTCAATTCATCAATTGCTTCAAGCATACAAGTTACGCTATATGTGAGTACCATAGCTCCACCTGGGTTAACGCAAACCATTAAAGCTTCAGCAATTTCTTCTGGAGCCAATCCTAACTTTAGACCTTTTTTTATGTGTGCTTTTAAGTGTTGTTGGTTATGAGGATTTGATCCTTTTACAGCAAGTGCAATTATATGAAATAATTCGTGCATTTTTTCATCAAATATTTTTGTTTTTTGTCTTATTTCATAGTCTAAATCTAACATTATTTGCACATATTCAGGAAATTTTTCAGCTAGCCACTCGTGCGCTGGGTAGACATGGCTGCGCCTTTCAGCAAAAGTTTTCGATAAGTCATTTATTTTTTTATTATTTGTCATCTTGTTATCCTTATTATTTAAAGAAAGGTAAAATATTTTTGCTTAATATTTTTTCTTTTTCTACCTTTGTTAGCAGAGTTGAATTATTAACAAAATCAACTGGGTATGGTTCCCCCATGTCTGCAGGGTAGTCACTTCCAAGAAAAATTCTATCTATACCTACAATATCTATTAAGTTTCTTAATCCATTCTCAGAATGTGTTATGGTATCGTAGTAGAAATTTTTTAAATATTCTGATGGGAGCGATGAAATATTCATTTTAGCCTCATCTCTTACGTTATATCCATGATCAAAGCGTCCAATCCCTTGTCTTATAAAGCCCCCCCCGTGAGCAAAGCATAAGTTTAAGTCTGGCAACTTATCCAATATGCCTCCAAAAATGATATTTGCCATAGCAACAGTTGTTTCAAGCGGGTTCCCAATGAGATTTCTTAGATGATAATTCTTTAGCCAAGAATTTGCCCTACCCCTCGTGGGATGGAAAAAAACTAGACATTTCAATTTATTGGCAGCCTCTAAGATCGGATATAGTTTATCGTTATCCCAATCCATTCCATTGATATTTGTGGCAACCATTGCACCCATCATCTTTTTTGACACTACACACCTCTCTAATTCATAGATTGATGCATCTGTATCCTGCAAAGGTAAAAAACATAGAGATTGAAACCTATCGTTATCTATATTTGCATAGTCTGAGATATCATCATTTACATCTATCGCAAAAGATTTGGCATTTACATTGTCAAGTTTATGCCAATGCATTAATGGGCTCATGCTTAGAACATGAACATCGACATTCCTTTCACTCATTGAGTTTAATCTATCTTGTGGTGTTTCCATCTTTCTTGGCCACGGTAATGCCATTGTTTCGCCGCCATAGGATGTTGTCAGTTTTTCATTGTGATCTCGAGAAAACTCCACTCCATGCCAATTACCACCTTTATCTGCGACTTTTACAGCTTCTCTTGGAGCAACATGAGTGTGCATATCAATCTTAGTAACCATAATTAAAAACTCCTTCAAATATAAATAGATAATTACAAAAACTTATTCTTTCTTTTTGATGATGGTAAAATACTAAGTTTTGTTCTGTACTTGGCAACAGTCCTTCTAGCAATTTTTATATCATACCCCTCTAATAATCTTACTATTTTATCATCAGATAAAATATCATCTTGTTTTTCATTTTTTATCAATTCTTTTATTCTATTTTCTATAGTTTTGGATGATATTTCTTCGTTAGAGTTTTTCTTTGAAATCCCTGAGTCAAAGAAATATTTCATTTCAAAGGTTCCACGTGGTGTTTCAATAAATTTATTTTGGATTGATCTGCTAACTGTTGAGATATGTAGATTTGTAATTTTAGCAATTTTATCTAGATTTAATGGTTTCATGGAATTAATACCATTCTCAAGAAAATCACGTTGTTGTAACATAACCTCATATGCAACTTTCAATAATGTTTTTTGTCTCTGAGCTATGCTGGTCAAAATCATTTTTGCTTCTGTGTAGTGGCCATATAAAAAGTCGTTCTTTTTAACTTTATTCTGAATAATATCACTATAAGTCTCATCAATAATTATATTAGAAAAATAATTTTGAGTTAATTTAATGGCATACATACCACTTTCGTTTTTGTTAATAACTATATCAGGCGCAATTACTTCAAGCGTATCCTTCGAATAATTTAGTCCGGGTTTAGGATTGCATTTCCTAATTATTTTGATTAACTCAAAAAGTTCTTCTTTTGTAATATCCATTATTTGTAGTATTTTTTTTAAATTATCATCTGCAAGTAACTGTATATGATTGAGTAGATGACTTAATTTTTTATCTAATAGACCTTTTTCGGTGAGTTGTAATGTAAGACATTCTCTAAGTGATCTTGAAAAAACACCTGTTGGTTCAAAACTCTGAAGTTTTGTTAAAACAGAGTTATAAAAATCAAGATCAATACCAAGTGTTAGGCAAATTTTTTCTTCTTCTTCTGCAATATACCCTGCGTCATCAAGTGTATTGATTAAATAATTTGAAATTATCTTTTCTCTGGCATCCAGATTAGAAATTGCGAGCTGATCAATAAGATGTTCTCTCAATGACATTGAATAACTGACATTATTTAATATATCTAAATCGAGAGAATTTCTTGTATATTTATCTGTAAATGGTTGGACTTGAAGATCGGCCTTTGCTGAAGATTCTTTTTCAATAAGAAGTGGGTTATCTTCTATTTTTTTTTCTAGAAAATTTTCAAGTTCAGCATTGTTCAAACTCAATAATTTTATTGTAAGTTGAGCCTGAGGAGAGAGACTTTGAACTTGGTTTAATTTAGTTAAATTTGTTAGTCCAAGGCTCATATTATCCAACTAAATATTAAAGTCATTCCCTAAGTAAACTCTTTTTGCATCATCACTATTTAGTATTTCATCAGATGACCCGCTTATCAAAATTCTGCCCTCGTAAATAAGATAAGCTCTATCAATTAAACTTAGTGTATCTCTAACATTATGGTCTGTAATTATAATGCCAATATTATTGTCACTTAATGATTTTATAATTTTTTTAATCTCTTCGATTGCGATTGGATCAACGCCAGAAAAAGGTTCATCCATTAGAATATATTTAGGCTGCGTGGCTATAGATCTTGCAATTTCTACTCTCCTCCTTTCGCCCCCTGAAAGCACACGTGCGGAACTTTTTTGTATTTTTTCGAGTCCAAATATTTCAATTAATTTTTCAAGTTTTATTTTTCTAAGTTTCTTATTTTTCTCGGTTATTTCTAAAACACAATTTATATTATCTCTAACATTCATACCTCTGAATATTGAAGGCTCTTGAGGTAAGTAACTTATACCTAATCGAGCCCTGCTATACATCGCTAATTTAGTAATGTCATGCCCATCTAATTTGATTTGCCCACTATTTGGCCTGATAAGTCCCATGATTATATAAAATAAGGTTGTCTTACCAGCACCATTTGGTCCCAACAAACCTATAATCTCACCGGGATTAATTGACATAGATATATTATTGATAACATTCTTACTGTTATAATCTTTCACAATATCTTCAATGTTAAGTGCATCGGTTATCATAAGAATCTCATTTTAATTATTAGGTGTAATGAATGCTCTTACTCTTTCATCAGATTTCATTGTAATACGCATAGTGTTGAGATCGACAATCACTTCTTCGGCTTTAATATTATTCCCCTCATTTTTACTAATCAAAACCTCTTTTTTCAAAAGTAATGAATTTGAATTAAGATCATATTCTGCAATCTGGCTTGTTATAAGCTGATCATCAAACTCAATTAGAACATTACCATCACAATATATTCTGACAATTTCAATATCATTGCTTATTTCAGCCAAATTATAGAAGAGCTCCATATAATCGGTAGTTAGAGATATATCTTCATTTATTACTCTTACTTTTCCATCCATTATTACTCTCTTCTCATTATGTATAATTTCAAGAGAGCTCGCCTCTATACTTATTGGAGAGTTGTTTAGTTTTAGAAAACTGTGTTGAGATGCAAGTGAGTCATTTGTGACATAAAAAAATAAAGTAATTAGCAAAAATAATTTTCTTAAGATAATTGACACGAACTTATTTCCTTAAGTTTAAGATTTACACCATTGGTGAATTTTATCTTATTACCGTTATCACTTATTTCAAATTCTTTCCCTCTGATACAGATATCATTATACCTGACCAACACTGGTCCAGGGCTCCTGATAATCTTTTTAGATAGATTAATGTCTAAATCTTTTATAAACATTATTGGCGTCTCATTTGAAGATATCTCGATATTACTATTCAGTTTGAGATATTTTGTCCTGTTATCATAGATTGCGGTATCACCAATTATATTCATTTCATATTCGTTTCTTAATAGTAATTTTGTGTTTATCCCTGTAAGTTCCAATATCTCGCTGTTAGAAGACGAATTAATTATTTTTTCTGACTTTATTTCATAAAACTGATTGTATTCATCTATCCCAGAAATTATAGAATTTTCAATTTCTATTGTTTTTTTAGAAATATTTATGTAATCCTCTGTTTCAACATTCTGCATGTGAATAATATCGGTGGTATTTCTATCTTTGATATATTTAGTGAAAATTAAAATAGATATCATTACTAATGAAAGATATATGAAATAACTTATAACTTTAATATTTCTTGAGTGAGATTTAACTTTATCTATTTGATGTGGTGATTGTTTATTTGCCATTTCTTATCAAACTGAGCTTAGTATTAATGGTCGAATATATTTTGATTATTCCACCCATTGAGGTCTAAGCTCACTTGTGTATTTATAAAATCAAAACATGATTTAGCAAGTTCTATTCTACCTTCTCTTTCAAGTATCAAATCCAGTTTCGCTTTGATTGTATGCAAATAAAGCACATCGTTTGCGGCATATTTCTTTTGTTTTTCAGATAAATTAGAAGTTCCCCAGTCAGAACTTTGTTCTTCTTTTGATAATTGTATGTTAAGCAATTCTTCGCATAGTGATTTTAGGCTATGTTTATCTGTATATGTTCTTGCTAATTTAGAGGCTATCTTTGTGCAGTATATATTATTTATTGTGACGCCAAATGATAGAGTGAGAATTGCTACATCAAAACGAGCAAAATGAAACAGCTTTTGTTTTTTGTGGTCTGATAATAACTCACACAGATTTGGAGCTGGGTATAAATTCTCTGATACTTTTACCAAGTGTGTATTTTCTCCCCCATCATTAAGCTGGATTAAACATAGTCTATCACGGTGAGGGTTAAGCCCCATTGTTTCAGTGTCAATCGCTAGAACGCTGCCTAATTTTAAGTTATTTGGTAAGTCATTTTCATGAATAAATATTTTTGTTTCTTTTTCCACTAACTCAGCGTCCTTTTTTAAAATTAAACTGCAAAAAATATTTTTTTTATCTTAAATATATATTATATTCTCAATTATTAAAATTAGATAATGTAATAGAAATTCTTACTTAGGTCATTAAAATTAGTATCTCTTCAAAAAATAGTAAAATAATTTCTATATTTGGAGGCAATGGTTTCCTTGGTCGTAACCTTGTCAGGAAGCTTGCAAAAGAAGGATATAGATTAAAAATTGGCACAAGAAATCCTACCACAGCAAATCACTTGCTTGTCTCTGGTAATGTTGGCCAAATTGAAATTATTAAATTAAACATTCACAACAACGAACAAATAAAAGAATTTATCAATGGTTCTAACTATGTAATTAATTTAATTGGAATACTCAATGAGTCAAAGAAGAACAAGTTCGAATATGTGCATCATCATTTTCCAAAATTAATTTCAACATATTGTAAGGAATTAAAGATAGAGAGATTTATTCATATTTCTTCCCTGGGTTCTGATGTCAACTCTAATTCAAAGTATTCAAAAAGTAAGGCGATGGGTGAAAATGCGGTATTAAATCAGAATCCAAATTCTACCATAATTAAACCTTCACTAATCTATGGATTTGATGATAATTTTTTTAACCAGTTTGCATCAATATTAAACAAGTTACCAGTATTCCCACTATTCGGTAATGGGGAAACAAAATTTCAACCAGTTTATGTTCAAGATTTAGTAAACTTAATTGCACTGCATATTAATGATAGTGATAAAAAAAATATGTATGAAGTGGGGGGTGCAGAAATACTCACATTAAGAGAAATTATTCTGTTTATTTTAAGAGTAATTAACAAAAAAAGGATACTTCTCCCAATTCCTTTTCCATTATCTAAGATATTTATTACGCCAATGCAAATCCTTCCAAAAAAACCTATAACGTTTGACCAGTTAGAGTCCTTGCGCAGCGACAATATACTCTCAAAAAATAAAGATGAAGTAGGACACCTAGAAGATTATGGTATAGAACCAACATCAATCCAAAATATTGCGCCACAATACCTGAAGCGCTTTACTAGTTGACGAATAAAAGAATTAAAAGACTAAGAAAAATTCTATAAACAACATAAGGATATATTTTTATCCTTTCAATAAATTCGACAATTATGATAATTGATAAATATGAAGCAATAAAAGATAATAATACTGAAATTAGTATTGATGTTGTCAAATCGAAGCTAGCCCCACTAAATATTTTAAATATTAAATAAATGGAGCTAGATATCATGATTGGAAGAGACATTATGACTGCAATGATTGAGGACTCTTTTCTTCCAAATCCAATAAATCTAGAAACAGTGATGCAAATACCAGACCTGCTAACACCAGGAAATAATGATAAAGATTGGAAAATAGCCAGTTTTAATACATCTGTATATTTGATGATTTTATGGGATGTTTTTTCCTTAAAGTCGGCAATTAATAGTAAAATTGCAAAAAATAAATTTAGCCATGCTAATAATTGAATATTTTCCCTGATAGAACCCATCAAATCATTATTTAGAAAAAAGTATGCGAGAATAATAGTTGGAATTGCACTAATCGTTATTAGGGTAAAAACAGATTTTTTTGTTAAGAAAGCATTATCTCCATGCAGTATGTTATTTTCAGATAATCTACTTTTTCTAATTAAATATGTAATAAGGGCAATGAGGGATCCAATGTGCAAGCTTAGATCGATATCTACATTTTTTTCCAATGGACTCAAATGTTGTATCAAAGTTAAGTGAGCAGATGAACTTACAGGAATGAACTCTGTTAATCCCTGAACTATTGATAGCAAAATTAGATAATCCCAATACATATTATGAGTATATTATGGATTAGGAATTTTCAAAATAGCTACATTTATCAAGAGCAATTAAATTGTTATTTATGGTAAAGGTATGAATTCCGAATTATCATCTTGGATCTTTGGAAATTCCCAATTCTTCCATTTATTTTTTGCTTCTTCAATTTTTTCTTTACTAGAAGATACGAAGTTCCAGTAAATATAACGTGGACCATCCATTGGTTCTCCTCCCAAAACAAGCACTCTAGAAGTATTATTAGCCTCTATAATAACATCTTCATCTGGTTTAAGAACAATAAGAGTTTGATTGGGACATTGTTCCCCCGTGATAAAAATATTTCCACTTATGATATACAAAGCTCTATCATGATAGAGTGGTTTCAATTCAAATTTACTTCCTTTACTTAATTCTAGATCTAAATATAACGTGTCCCATTCGCTTTGTATCGGAGATTGTAGTCCATCAATTTCCCCAAATAATACCTTACCTTGAACATCATTAGCGTCGATAATTTTTATTTCTTTTGATGAAAAATTCTTAAATTTTGGACCTGAGTCTTCATATTTTTTTGGCTGGGCAATCCAGCTTTGTATGCCAAATAGATCTGATGGTGATTGTCTAATGTCCTGACCGGTTCTTTCAGAATGCACTATCCCATTCCCTGCTGTCATTAGGTTGATTTCCCCTGGCATTATTCGAACATCATTTCCCAGGGAATCTTTGTGATCCATAGTTCCCTTGAATAGGTAAGTAATTGTGGAAAGTCCAATGTGAGGATGAGGTCGAACATCCAAACCCTGTCCAGAAATAAATTCCCCAGGACCCATTTGGTCCCAAAAAATGAAAGGACCAACCATTTGTCTTTGTTTAGATGGTAAAGCTCTTTTCACCTCAAAATTTCCTATATCACTTATTCTAGGTAAAATTATAGACTCTATTTTTGGGTTGTTCTCTTCAATATTTTTTGATGTTGGTAACCAGCTCATTTAACATAATTCCATAAATATTTATTATAATTTATAAGTAATAACTAAATCATTATATTTATTTTTACAATTTTTTTACATTATAAAGATTAAATTATTACCATGATAAAATTATTTCATTTTAAACTTTGTCCATTCTCAAGAAGAGCCAGAGTGAGTCTTTCAGAACTGGGGGTAGAGCACTTGCTTATAGATGAAAAAGTATGGGATCGAAGAAGAGAGTTTTTATCCATAAATCCTGCTGGAACACTTCCTGTAATCATTGATGATGATGAAGATATTACAATAATTAACATTTATGCTATAACAGAATTCCTCGAGGAAAAATTTTATAGTAATCACCTACAGGACTCTCTAATTCCCGGAGAATATCGTGAAAGGGCAGAGACTCGAAGACTTATTGATTGGTTTGACTTAAAATTTCATAGGGAAGTTAGTGGAGTTATTTTGAGAGAGTTAATTGATAAATATTACATTAAAGACGAAGCAAGTAATGCGAGCCCAAATATGGACTCAGTAAGAATTGCTCAGGAAAATTTAATCTATCATCTTAATTATTTAAGCCACCTTATAAGTTCAAGAAAATGGATTGCAGGGGATAAATTTACCCAAGCGGATATTGCAGCGGCGTCGCATATCTCATGTCTTGATTACCTGAACAAAATCAATTGGGATAACTGGGAAGAGATAAGAAATTGGTATGCCAGAATAAAATCAAGGGCATCTTTTTCCGATATACTTTCTGATAAATTACCAGGTTTTGAACCACCAACTCATTATTCCAATCCAGATTTCTAGTGCATATGAGTCTGAAAAAAGAAAACATCTTAAAAAAGCTCTATGAGCTGGGCTTTGATGATATTGGTATTGCAAATATTGATGATATTCCAGATCAGAGAGAAGAATTAGACAGTTTCCTCTCAAATGGATTTCATGGTGATATGATATGGCTTGAGAAGAATAAAGACAGAAGATCTCATCCAAGTAAGATTTGGGATGAAACAGTATCAATTATTGTAGTATCAAAAAATTATGGACCAGATGAAAACCCAATTCAAAATATTTCAAGAAAAACTGATGCAAATATATCGGTATATGCCAGAGCTGAGGATTATCACCACGTCATCAAAAATCAACTAAAGGAGTTTAGTTCATGGTTAAAAGAACGTTTTGATATAGACTCAAAATATTTTGTTGATACAGCACCTATAATGGAGAAACCGATTGCACAAATTGCGGGTCTTGGTTGGCAGGGGAAGCACACCAATTTGGTAAGTCAAAGGCTGGGTTCATGGTTTTTTCTTGGCGTAGTTCTTATACCAATTTATATTGAACCATCGAAAACTGAATTGAATCATTGTGGCAGCTGTAGATCATGTATTGATATTTGCCCAACAAATGCAATCATTGCACCTCATAAATTAGATGCCCGAAAATGTATATCTTATCTAACAATTGAATACAAAGGTCACATACCAAGGCATTTAAGAGAAAAAATAGGAAATAGAGTCTACGGCTGTGATGACTGCCTTGCTGTTTGCCCTTGGAATAAGTTTGCCCAAGTCACTAATGACATTAATCTTAAAGGGCGTGAAGAGTTAAATTTACCTAATTTAGGTTTTTTTCTAGATTTTGATTACAGTAATTTTAATGGCTATTTCATGAATTCACCAATAAAGAGGATTGGGAAAGATAGATTTTTAAGAAATATTTTAATTGCTGCAGGCAATTCGAATTCAAAAAAATTAGTAAAGAAAATAGAAAAACATATAAAAAATCATTCACCAATAGTGAGATCTGCAGCTATCTGGTCTATAAAGAAACTCACATCAATTGAAAAATTTAATAATATGAAAGATACTTATGAGCATGATGAGATTGATCCAAATGTATTGAGGGAGTGGAATTACAGTGAGTAAAATTTTTTGTTTTGGACTTGGTTTTACTGGTAATGAGATAGCTAAGTACTTTCTTTTAAATAAATGGAGTGTTACTGGAACAGCCCGCAATCCAATCCGAGACCGTGAAAAGAATATTAAGCTAGTCAAATATGATCCAATCAATGGACATATTGATTTAACAGGGGAATTAGAAGAAGCGCATACAGTTATCATTTCAATTCCACCAAATGACCAAGGAGATGTGGTGTTAAATCATAATCACAAAGATATAATTAATGCACGAAGTTCTATAAAGAGAATTATTTATCTATCATCAACATCAGTTTATGGAGATGCAGATGGAAAGACAGTATACGAAGATTCAAAAATTAATCCACAATCAATTATGGCGTCAAATAGGAGTAAGGCTGAAGAACAATGGACTGAGTTTTGTATTAAATATTCAATTCCACTAGACATTTTAAGATTATCGGGCATCTACGGGAAGGGGAGAAACCAAATTAGATATCTATTGAATGGATCAGCAAGAAGAATCATTAAAGAGGGGCAATTATTTAATCGCATCCATGTTGAAGATATCGCAAAAATTGTATATCAATTAACTAAAATAAGTCATGGCTCTGAGATATTCAATATATCTGATGATTTACCGTCTCCATCAAATACAGTCATAGAATATGCTTCAGAACTTCTTAAAATTAAACCACCGGAACCCATATTATTTAAAAACCTAGAATTAAATGACAAAGGGAGAGTTTTTTACTTAAACAATAGAATTGTTAGTAATGCCAAGATAAAAAAAATATTAAATTATAACTTTGAATATCCAAATTATAAAATTGGATTAAAGAGTCTAATTGATATAGAATTAAACGATTGACAGAAAATATTAAACATTTGATTTGTTAAAAATATAATTATATATAAATATTAGTTAGTAAAAGGAGAACTACCATAGCAAGAAGAATTGAAGATTTCGCAAAGAAGAAATCGGAAGCCGCTCATAAGATAAATGATCTTATAGATGCAGATAGAATAAGATTAATAGGTCCTAACAGCGAAAATTATGGCGAAGTAACTATCGAAGTTGGTTTACAGGAGGCTGAAAAATTCTCTCTCGATCTTGTTGAAATTTCTCCAAATACTGATTTACCAGTTTGTAAAATAATGGATTATGGGAAGTTTAAATACCAATCCCAAAAGAAAGCAGCTGAAGCAAAGAAAAAGCAAAAAACAATTGGCATTAAAGAAATTAAAATGCGACCAAATATTGATACTCATGACTATGAGGTTAAATTAAAAAATATGAAGAAGTTCATCGAGTTTGGCGATAAAGTTAAGATTTCACTTATGTTTCGAGGTAGAGAAATGTCTCATTCAGAGTTAGGAGTGAAGTTATTTGATAGAATAAAATTGGATATTGATGAAATGGCAAAAATTGAGTTAGAACCAAAATTTGAAGGTCGTCAAATAATAATGGTCATTGCGCCAAAATAAAATGCTACCAATAAATATTTTTTTATTGTAAATAATCTCTACCTAGCCTATAAAGTGTCTAAGTTTAATAAATTGATATATTAGTAAAAAACATGCCTAAATTAAAAACAAAATCTGGTGCAAAAAAAAGGTTCAAAGTTACCAAAAGTGGTAAGATTATGTGTGGCCAGGCTGGAAAGAGGCATGGAATGATAAAAAGAACAAATAAATTTATCAGAAATGCAAGAGGAATGTCTGTACTTGCAGAACCAGATCAAAAAATTGTTAAACAATTTTTACCCTATAATTAGAGTATAAAAACATGGCAAGAGTTAAAAGAGGTGTAACATCACACGCAAAGCATAATAAGGTGCTATCACGTGCGAAGGGTTATTACGGTAGAAGAAAAAACACAATTCGTGTTGCAAAGCAAGCTGTTGAGAAAGCTGCGCAATATGCTTACAGAGACAGAAAAGTAAGAAAAAGAGACTTCAGAAGCCTATGGATACAGAGGATAAATGCCATGGTGAGAGAACATGGTATGCGTTATTCAACCTTCATTCATGGATTAAACAAAGCAGGTATAGAGATTGATAGAAAAGTCCTTGCTGATTTGGCTGTAAATGAACCACAGGTCTTCAACGATCTTTTATCTAAAATACAAGCAGAATTAAAATAGTTTCCATTTACTATTAATTCTTTTGTATGTTTTAATATTCATATTATTAAACAATAAAGATTCGTTATAAATAATGAGTAAATTCTCAGATATTACCAAACTAAAAGAAAAACTAGTAAATGACATATCTAAGTCTGAAGATATAAGTCAGCTGGAAGATATTAGAATATCAAGTTTAGGAAAAAAAGGTTCTATAACTTTACTCCTAAAGAATATTTCAACACAAAAGCCTGAAGATAAAAAAGACTATGGGGAACAAGTTAATCTTCTAAAGAGACAAATAGCTGAGGAAATTGAGAAGGTAAGGGGAGATTTTCTGCAAAAAGATATTTTAGAGAAAATCAATCAGGACAAAATAGATGTAACACTTCCAATAAGGAACACAAATCTTGAGAATGGGAGGATTCACCCCATTACACAGGTTATGGAAGAGATAGTAGAAATATTCTCAGACATGGATTTTTCAATAGCTGAAGGACCAGATATTGAAGATGACCTTCATAATTTTAATTTATTAAACATCCCAGATAGCCATCCTGCAAGACAGATGGTGGATACATTTTATTTGCCTCAAAAACATGGTGAGACAAAACTTTTAAGAACTCATACAAGCCCTGTTCAAATTAGAACAATGCTCAATGAGAAGCCTCCAATAAGAATAATAGCGCCTGGTAGAACTTATAGATCTGACTCAGATCAAACCCATACGCCGATGTTTCATCAAGTTGAAGGACTTGTTATAGACGAAGGTGCTAATATGGGGCAATTAAAATGGTGCCTAGAAGAGTTCTGTAAAGCATTCTTTGAGGTATCAGAAATAAAAATGAGGTTAAGACCGAGTTATTTCCCATTTACTGAGCCATCACTTGAGGTTGATATAGCATGTCGGAAAGAAAAAAATCAATTAATTGTGGGTGAAGGAGACGAGTGGCTTGAGGTTTTAGGCAGTGGTATGGTTCATCCTCAGGTTCTCAGAAACGTTAATCTTGATCCAGAAAAATATCAAGGTTTTGCATTTGGGTTGGGGATAGATAGACTTGCAATGTTGAAGTATGGAATGACAGATTTAAGAGCTTTTTTTGACTCTGATTTAAATTGGTTACGACATTATGGATTTAAAGTTTTCGATATCCCATCTTTATCAAAGGGTCTATCAGAATGAAATTTACGTTATCATGGCTTAAAGATCATCTTGAAACTGATGCAAGTATTGATGAAATTTGTCATAAATTGAACATGATTGGGCTTGAGGTTGAACATATTGAAAACCCTCAAAAAACTTACGGAGAATTTTCTGTATGTGAAATTATTGAAGTCAACAAACATCCAAATGCAGATAAATTAAATTTATGCAAATTGAATACAAAATTTGGTGACAGCGAGGTTGTCTGTGGGGCTCCAAATGTGAGAGTTGGTATAAAAGCTGTATTTGCCCCGGAGGGTTCATATATTCCAGGTCCAGGAATAAAATTACAGGCAACAACAATTCGCGGCGTAAAATCAAATGGTATGCTTTTATCTGAGAGAGAATTGTCATTATCAGATGATCATGAAGGAATTTTGGAATTGGATAACAATGCAAATATTGGCGATGAGATATTAGGTTACATTAAAAGATCAGATCCTGTGATTGAAATTGCAATAACCCCAAACAGAGCTGATGCCCTAGGTATCAGAGGGATTGCCAGAGATTTATCTGCGGCAGGTATAGGAGAGTTAAAAAATTTAGAAATTCCTAAAATTAAAGAAGAGTTTGAAATAGATAAGAAGATCATTTTGAATGAAGATGCATCAGAAAATGTTTATGCAAGTTTTAGATTAATAAGAAATGTTAAAAATGGTGAGTCACCCCAGTGGCTAAAAGATAGGCTAGAGACAATAGGGTTGAGGTCAATTAATAAATTGGTTGATGTCACAAACTATCTCACATTTGATCTATGTAGACCTCTTCATGTGTTTGATTATGATAAAATAAGTAACTTTCTCGAAATCAGGAAAGCAAAAGATGCTGAAAAGATGTTAGCGCTGGATGATAAAGAATATATTCTAAGCAATAAACATATAGTGTTAGCTGATGATAATGGACCAGAATCAATTGCAGGAATTATTGGAGGGCAAAGTTCGGGTAGCGAAGGGGATACAGTAAATGTTCTTGTTGAGGCCGTGACTTGGGATAAGATAAATATTGCACAGACTGGACGTGAATTAGGTATAAATTCAGATGCTAGGTATAGGAATGAAAGAGGTATAGATAAATCGTTTAATGACACAGGGCTTGATATTGCAACAGATATGATAAATAGACTCTGTGGTGGTGAAAATTCAAAAATGATATCATTGGGGGAAAAGCCTAAAGGAAACAATAAAATAAATTTTAGATTATCAGAAATTGAAAGATTGTTAGGGGTAAGTATTGTAGAGAATGAAGTTTCAGATATTTTATCTCGTTTAGGCTTTTTAGTTAAAAAAAATAATCAAACTCTCGAATTGGAAATACCTTCATGGCGAAATGATATTTATGAACAAGCTTGTATTGTAGAAGAAGTAATGAGGATTAAGGGAACGGATAATATTAAATCTATTCCATTGAATAAGTCAGTTAGCGTAGCCTCTCGAAAGATTACTAATATCCAAAAAGCCCGTTCTCAAATAAAAAGAATATTAGCCAGCAGAGGAATGATGGAAACTGTTAGCTATTCATTTATATCCGACAAATATGCGGCATATTTTATTAATACAAATAATGAACTTAAATTAATAAATCCTATATCATCCGAACTTAATATCTTGAGACAGTCACTATTACCAAGTCTCATAAATTCAATAAAAAAGAATCTTGATAAAGGACACAAAGATATATCCTTATTTGAAGTTAGCCATAGTTTTATGGGTGTTGAAGCTGATCAGCAGATAGATACCGCTGCTGGTATTCGTGTTGGTAAAGCAATTTCTCACGGAGGAAATGACGATTGGAGAGGAAAAAGAGAAAATTATGACGTATTTGATGTAAAAGAAGATGTGTTGAGTGTTCTGCGTGCTCAAGGCATTGAAGATACTAATTATACAATTTCCGTCTCAGATCTTCCTGATTATTACCATCCAGGTAAATCTGGAGCTCTTTGTCAAGGGCCAAAGAACGTTCTTGCATATTTTGGTGAGCTGCACCCAACCATAGCAAGTCTGTATGATCTTGACCAAACCTTATTTGCTTTTGAGATCTTTCCTAACTCATACATTGCAAACCGTCGGGTAAAGTCTCGAGTACGACCTGGGTTTAATTCTAGTCAATTTATGCCATTATATAGAGATTTTGCTTTTATATTTGATAAAGCAGTTCAAGCTGAAGAAATTATTATCACAATCAGAAAACTAAAGAATACTCTAATTAGTGATATTAAAATATTTGATGTTTATACTGGGGGAAACATTCCAAAAGATAAGAAATCAATTGGGATCAATATAGAGATTCAACCATATGAAAAAACTCTTACTGATACCGAAATAGATGAGTTATCGGCTATAATTATCAATGAAATATCAAAGAAATTTTCTGCAACAATAAGAAACTAACCATAGAAATATTTAAATTAAAATGAAAGATCTATCAACGATAAGAAATTTCTCTATTATTGCACATATAGATCATGGTAAGTCAACATTAGCTGATAGATTAATTCAAATCACTGGAGGCCTTGATCTACGTGAGATGAAAGAGCAGGTTCTCGACTCAATGGATCTTGAGAGAGAAAGAGGCATCACCATCAAAGCCCAGGCTGTAACCCTCAATTACAAGTCTAAGGATGGAAAAGAATACACGCTCAACATAATTGATACACCGGGTCACGTCGACTTTGCGTATGAGGTTAACAGATCATTAGCAGCATGTGAGGGTTCAATTCTTGTAGTTGACGCAAGTCAGGGTGTGGAAGCACAAACTTTGGCAAACGTTTATCAATCCATATCAAATAATCATGAGATTTTAATTGCACTAAATAAAATTGATTTACCCGCTGCTGAACCAGAGAGAGTGAAATCACAAATTGAAGACGTTATAGGTCTTGATACGAGTGACTCAATCGAAATCTCTGCTAAAACTGGGATTGGCATTGAAAATTTACTCGAAAAAATCATAGAAAATCTTCCGGCGCCTAAGGGTGAATCAAGTAAGCCATTAAAAGCGCTTCTGGTTGACTCCTGGTATGATACATACCTTGGTGTTGTTGTTTTGATCAGAGTTTATGAGGGCACAATAAAAAAAGGGCAAAAAATAAAACTGATGTCAAATGGTGCTATGTACCAAATTGAAAGAATGGGTATATTTCAACCAAAACAAAAAATGCAAGATCAATTTGGTCCTGGAGAAATTGGTTTTTTTACTGCATCAATTAAGCAAGTTTCAGACATGAGAGTGGGCGATACCATTACAGATGCAAAAACACCTTGTGATATCGCTTTGGATGGATTTAAGCCAGCTCAACCAGTTGTTTTTTGTGGATTATACCCTCAAGATACATCAGATTTTGAAGGGCTGCGTGATGCTATTGAAAAATTAAGTTTAAACGACTCAAGTTTTCAATATGAAAAAGAAACATCAGCTGCACTCGGCTTAGGTTACAGGTGTGGTTTTCTTGGCTTATTACACTTAGAAATAATCTGCGAAAGGATTGATCGAGAATATGATATTGATCTAGTAACTACTGCTCCTAGTGTTATATATGACGTTTATACTACTGACGGCAGTAAGATAGAACTTCACAATCCGGTAGACTTGCCTCAACAAGAGAAAATATCTAGAATTGAAGAGCCCTGGATTAGTGCTTCCATAATTGTTCCTGATGAATATCTAGGCGCCATATTAAAATTGTGTGAGGAAAGAAGAGGAAAACAAAAAGAGCTCAGTTTTTCAGGAAACAGAGCTGTCATAAATTACGAATTGCCGCTAAATGAAGTGGTATTTGATTTTTATGATAAGCTTAAATCAGTTTCAAAAGGTTATGCAAGTTTTGATTACACAATTTCAAATTATCAAACATCAGATCTTGTAAAAATGCAAATACTTGTTAATGAAGAATCTGTGGATGCATTAGCAATGATTGTACACAGAAGTGTAGCAGAAAATAGAGGCAGAATAATTATAGAAAAATTGAAAGAACTCATCCCCAGACATCTATTTAAGATCCCACTGCAAGCGGCGATAGGTGGTAGGGTAATTGCAAGAGAAACAATATCAGCTGTAAGGAAAGATGTTACTGCAAAATGTTATGGTGGTGACGTCACACGGAAAAGAAAATTACTTGAAAAACAAAAAAAGGGTAAGAAAAAAATGAGAAAATATGGGAAGGTGGAAATCCCTCAAGAAGCATTTATAGCTGCTCTTAAAGCTGATTATTAGTATAAAATTCTCAAAGAAATTTAATGAATTATCGCTTAAAATCCATAAAAATTATCTTTATTTTCTTATTGATAGTAACTCAATTTCCTGGAAGTGTAGTTGCAAGTGAATATGCCAGCGAAATCTTTTACAAAATTAGAACAGAGTCTAATTCACCCTCTGAAAGTATTGGATCATACTCAAAAGGATGTTTGTCGGGGGGCGTTTATCTCCCAAGTCACGCGGAGTATTATGACGTCCTCAAACCATCTAGAAATAGGTTTTGGGGTCATCCTGATTTAATTGAATTTATAGAACTTACTTCAGAACAAATTTTCAATGAATTTGGTAATGGACTTCTTATTGGGGATCTTTCAATGCCGAGAGGGGGGCCAATGCCTTATGGACATAAGAGTCATCAAAATGGTTTAGATGTCGATATATATTATGAGAAGAAACCTGACTTTCAAATGGATAGATTTAAACTTGAAACATATAATCCAAAGTCACTCTTATCACCAAACCAAAGAGAAATTAATGACAAAATATGGACCGATTACCAATACGATTTGCTAAAAATAACTTCAAAAAATGATAGAGTTGCGAGAATTTTTGTAAATCCTCTTATTAAAAATGAAATTTGTGATATGGCTATTAAAAAAGGAGACATGGATTGGTTAAATAAAATTCGTCCATGGGGAGGTCATTACAAACATTTCCATGTAAGACTTGCCTGCCCTGAGGGTTCAAGGGATTGTATCAATCAAGCACCAGTGAGCTATGGTGATGGATGTGGAAGTGAACTTCAATCATGGTTGAAAAAAGATAAAGTATATGAGTCTAACTCTATGAGGATAAAAAAATGGATGTTATTGTCTGAATTACCAAAATCATGTATTAACATTCTTAGCGAATAAGTAAATGGAGAGGTGGCCGAGTGGTTGAAGGCGCACGCCTGGAACGCGTGTATAGTAGCAATACTATCGAGGGTTCGAATCCCTCTCTCTCCGCCATAAATTAAGTCAAGTCTTACTATTCAAGATTGCTATGAACATATACTCGGCTCTAATCCAATCATCAATAGTATCAATATCATGAACAAGATGAGCTGGTATCTCAATACCAATAGTATTATTTGAGAATATTGGTATATTTTCCAACCACGAGTCAGATTTACCCCAGTAAAATTGTCCAGCATCGTGAAATGTCATATTTAAATCCTGTGTTCTAGTTTCTGCGTATTCTGGGTTAAGAATTGATAATTTATTCATTTCTTCTAATGTAAAGGCTCTTTGTATTGGTGCCGGATATTTTGCTATCGACATAGAAAAATGACAATCTCCTTCCTCAAAGCACTTCAAGCCACTTACGAGATATTCATGTCTTAGAAAAGGTGCGGTAGGATAAATACAACATACAAATTTTGGTGCAATAGAATTCGCACTCAACCATTTTATTGCATCTGTTACTACATATTTTGTAGGTGTAAAATCATCAGCTAGATCATGACTTCGGATGAATGGGACCTCAGCGCCATAAGATTTTGCTATCGATGCAATTTCTTCATCGTCCGTAGACACAATTACTTTTTCAAAACATTTCGAGTTTAGTGCTGTTTCAATTGACCATGCGATGATTGGCTTACCGCAGAAAGGTTTTATGTTTTTCCTTGGAATTCTCTTGCTTCCTCCTCTTGCTGGGATAATAGCAACATTCATTGAATTATTTCCTTCACGGCGGCTATAATTTTATTTTGTTCTTCTTTTTTTAAAGTCGGATGAATGGGTAAGCTTATTGCTTGTGAATAGAATCGTTCTGATTGAGGAAAATCACCCTTTTTAAACCCCCTTTTTTGATAATATGGATGAGTGTGTATTGGAATGTAGTGGAGATTTGCACCAATTTCATAATTTAATAATTCCTCATGAACTTCTTTCAGTGTTTTTTGAATTTCATCCAATTTTAATCTAATTATATATAGATGCCATGAAGATTGACAATATGATAATTCTGAGGGCAAAATTAAGGGTAAGTTCTTAAATGCTCTATTGTATACCTCAACAATTTTTCTTCGCTTTTGAATATATGAATCAATCCTCTTTAGTTGACTAATCCCAAGAGCTGCTTGAATATCAGTTATACGATAATTAAATCCCAGACTTATCTGTTCATAGTACCATGGTCCATCTGGAATAAATGACATTTGTTTTGGATCTCGAGTGATACCATGAGATCTGGATAATCTCATTTTTTGATCTAATTTAGGATTATTCGTTAGAGCAATACCACCTTCTCCTGTAGTAATAATTTTTACTGGATGAAAACTATAGATAGCGATATCACTAAATTGACAGCATCCAACAGGACGATCTCCGTAGGTTGCACCAATTGCGTGTGATGCATCTTCAATTATGCTGAAACCAAATTCTTTTCCAAGGTCATATATTTTTTCCATATCACATGAGTGACCACCAAGATGGACTGGAATAACAATTTTTGGCAAGCATCCAACTTTTTTAGCTTCAATTAGTTTTTCATGAAGCTTGATTGGGCACATATTATTTGTTTCAGCATCAATATCTACAAAATCAACATTTGCGCCACAATAAACACCACAATTTGCTGATGCCACAAAAGAATTAGGGCTTGTCCATAAAAAATCACCTGGCCCTAAGTTTAAAGCGAGGCAAGCTATATGAAGAGCAGATGTTGCACTATTTACAGCAACAGAATATTTTGCACCAGCATAATTTGAAATTTCATTCTCAAAATTTGGTATTGCCGGACCCTGAGTTAAAAAATCTGAACGAAGTATTGAAACAACAGACTCTATATCTTCATCTGTAATATCCTGTTGCCCATATCTTATCATGATGAATTTCCTCTATTTAAATTAGAGAACCTAATTGTCTTTACTAAAAACCAGCTAATTGGTTTTCCTTCATAATTTCATCAGTAGAGAGAAACCTATCATTTATAAGAGAATTGTATTCAAAGTCTTTATCTACTAATACACCTTCTTCCCCAGATGGTGTGGTATAATAATTTATTTCTGAATTATGAAATTTAATTGCTGGACATATAATAAAAAAATCTTGAAATTCAATCGTTAAATGGGAGTCATCTCTTGGACACATTACCTCATGCAGCTTCTCACCTGGTCTAATCCCAATTATTTTTTTTTGAAGTTTTGGTGCCATAGCGTTAGCTAGATCTACGACTCTTATTGAAGGAATTTTAGGTACAAAAATTTCCCCACCTTGCATTCTTTCGAAGTTTTTTATTACAAAGTCTACTCCCTGTTGAAGTGTAATCCAAAAACGAGTCATTTTTTCGTCTGTTATGGGTAATTCCTCTGCTCCATTCTTAATTATTTTATCAAAGAAAGGAACTACTGACCCTCTTGACCCTATAACATTTCCATATCTAACAACTGAGAACCTAGTCTTGTATTTACCAACAATATTATTTGCTGCAACAAATAATTTGTCTGAAACAAGTTTTGTAGCTCCGTAAAGATTGATTGGAGAGGCTGCTTTATCAGTTGATAGTGCTATCACTTTATCGACATTGTTTTTTATTGAGGCTCTAATGACGTTTTCAGCACCGTGTATATTTGTTTTGATACATTCCATAGGGTTATATTCAGCTGCAGGAACTTGTTTGAGGGCGGCAGCATGGATTACATAGTCTACATCTGAGAAAGCTGTTTCCAATCGGTCATAATCTCTTACATCCCCTATGAAATATCTCATACAGGGGGCATCAAATTTTTGCTGCATCTCGAATTGTTTTAATTCATCACGAGATAAGATTATTAGTCTTCTTGGTTTGAATTGAGAAAGGATTGTATCTGTAATCTTTTGACCAAATGAGCCAGTTCCACCAGTTATTAGTACATTTTTATTATCAAACATTTTTTTTAACTTGGTATTTAATTTATCTTCTTTTTTGTTAAGTTGACCAGGCTTAGTATATTTACAAACTTCAATTTGAAAAAAATACACTTTATTAATACTAATTCAAAAACACTTTATAAAGAATTAAAAACTTATTTTGAAGTTAATATATTTAAGCGATTAAATTCATATTATTATCGATATTGAGTATAAATTTTAAAAAAATATCACTAGAATAATAAAGATAGACATAACTAATATTTAAATGCTTAATGGTTCCAAACGATCATCCTATAAATTACAGAAGAAAAAAACTATTTTGATTAGTATTATCTTTGGTTTATCTATCGTGAGAAATTATTAAATATTACATTTAAATAACAGGTGATAAATGAGTGAACATGAACATATACTGGCAGCTTATGAATTTGATGAAAATGGAGGAGGAAAAAAACTTACTTCTAGTGAAATACAAAGCTCAATAAATTCTCTAAAACCTGCATGGGTGCATCTTGATGCTAATCATTCTGATACAAAAAAATGGTTAGAAAAGGAATTCCCTGAAATGCAACCATTGGTTTTACAGGCGCTTTTGGAAGATGAGACAAGACCAAGAATAACAGAGATAGATGATGGGATCTTGCTTATATTGAGAGGTGCAAATCTAAATGATAATTCTCAACCTGAAGATATGGTATCCATTAGGCTATGGGTTGATAAAAGAGGAATTATTTCATTAAGGAAAAGAAAGCTGAGGGCAATTGGTGATATAGAAGATAGTATTAAAGCTGGTCTTGGTCCTAAAAGTACGTCTGAATTCATTTGTCTTCTAATAGATAGACTATTCAAGAGAATGGAGCCAGTCTTAGCATCTCTTGATGAAAGGACTGATAATATTGAAGAAAATATTATAGAAAACCCAAAGACACAGCATAGAGAAGAAATAATAGATATACGCAGAAAGGCAATAATTTTTAGACGTTATATGGCTCCACAAAGAGATGCCATAACTAATCTCAGAATAGCAGATCTATCATGGATGGATGAACTTGCTATAAAGAGGTTATCTGAGTCAATTAACCATGTAACCAGATTTATTGAAGATTTAGATGCAATTCGTGAGAGGGCACAAATTGTTAAGGATGAGCTCTCAAATATCCTAGCGGATAGGCTAAATCGTAATATGTATTTGTTATCTGTCATTGCAGCAATATTTTTACCATTAGGTTTTTTAACTGGTCTTTTGGGCGTGAATATTGGAGGAATTCCAGGAGTGAATAATAGTTATGCTTTTGGTTTTTTTTGTGGAATACTGTTTGTAATAGTTATGATACAAATTTATATTTTTAAAAAAAATAAATGGTTTTAGTTCTTGAATAAGCTATTATAAAGAAATGAAAATCCGATTACTTTTTATTTTAATATTAATTCTAAATTTTAGCTCAATTTCAGATGTCCATTCAGAAATAAGCAATAAATCAGTACTCAACGAAGTCTTTTTGGGATGTGTTAATGAAGATTTAGGAGAGTTAGCAAGTGTTGGTGGACAATATGAATATTGTGGATGTTTTGTTAATAAAATTTCAAAAAATCTAAATATTGAAGATCTGATGAGCGTAGGTATTGAAGTAATGAAAAATTCTGGAAATGAAAATGCTGCAATTGGAGCTTTACTCGAAAATGATATCGTTGCAGAGAGTATTATTTCTTGTGCATCCTCCCTCTTTAATTAAACTTTCAAAATAAAAATCTAATTAATATGTATAATAAAAATCTAGTACTAATAATTATTGCGCAGATATTTGGATTTACTGCAGCTCCCGTCACAATATTTTTAAGTGGGATTATAGGTTCTACTTTAACACCAGTCCTATCATTATCCACTTTACCAACAGCAATGATGGTTATTGGTCTTGCAAGCGCCACTATGTTAGCCTCGAAGATAATGAGTAAAATAGGTAGGCAAAAAGGTTTTATCATTGCTTCATTATATACAACTATATCTGCATTACTTGCGGCATACTCAATTTACATTAGTGAATTTGTTATCTATTGTTTGGCATGTTTCATGATAGGTAATGGTCTCTCTTTTACTCATCAATATAGGTTCGCGGCAGCAGAAACCGTTGAAAAAGACATGGCTCCAAGGGCCATATCTGCAATAATGCTAGCGGGAATTGTTTCAGCTGTTCTTGGTCCCAACATAGCGGTGTATGGTCAAAATTTAATACCTGAGCATACATTTGTTGGTTCTTATTTGGCACTTGCAATTTTAACATCTATTCCAATAATTTTTCTGCTTTTTTATAAACAGGAAAAGACAACAAAAGTTAATGAGAAAGTTAAATCGGGAAGAACTTATATAGAGTTTTTAAAATCTCCTAGGTTTAGTCAAGCAATTGTAGTTGCTGCTATGTCTTATGCCATTATGTCTTTTTTGATGACCGCAACGCCATTAAGCATGCATCATGGACATGGTTTTTCTCTATCAAGTACAAAGTTCGTAATTCAATCGCATATCTTTGGAATGTTTCTCCCATCTCTATTTACTGGCAGATTAATTAAAAAATATGGTCATAGCCGAATGATATACTCAGGTATAGTTTTCTTCTCTATAACTATCCTTCTGAGCTTCTTTGAGAATTCATATTTTAACTATTTAGTTGCATTAACTTGTTTGGGTATTGGGTGGAATTTCCTTTTTATCACCTCTACTAGTCTTCTGGTTTTATCTTATGAAGAAGAAGAAAAGTTTAAGGCACAAGGCTTCAATGAAATTATAGTCTTCACAATGCAAGCAATTGCAAGTTTATCTGCAGGTGTAATGCTTACTTTTTTTGGCTGGGAAGTTATGAATATCATATGCATACCATTGGGTATTTTGGCAGTATTTATGACAATAAGGGCTGACAGATTTGACAGCACTGATAGAATAAAAATATAATCTAAACATCAGAAGAGGATAGTAATTTGTATAAAGAAGACGATACTGTAATTGTTGCTGCTTCGAGAACAGCAATTGGAAGCTTTAATGGAGTTTTTGTCAATACTCCAACTTATAAACTTGGCTCTGCAGTCATAAAATCATTACTTGAAAAATCAGACCTGAATCCTTCAGATGTCGATGAGATTATCCTAGGGCAAATATTAACTGCAGGGCAGGGGCAAAATCCAGCAAGACAAGCTGCTGTTGATGCGGGTATTCCATATGAAAAACCATCATGGTTAATAAATCAGCTTTGTGCATCAGGATTGAGAGCCGTGATATTAGCTCACCAACAGATTCATGAAAACAATGATAAGATTATGATTGCTGGTGGACAAGAAAACATGTCAATGGCGCCTCATACTGTGACTATTAGAAACGGTCAAAAAATGGGTGATATCACCCTTGGTGACTCGATGATTAACGATGCGCTCATTGATTTTTTTAATAACTATCACATGGGGATCACTGCTGAAAATATTGCTCAACAATGGAAAATTGACAGAAAAACACAAGATGATTTTGCATATCAATCACAATTAAAAGCATCCAAAGCTCAGGACTCTGGAAGATTCGTTGAAGAAATTTGCCCAGTTATTATTAAAAATAAAAAAACTGATGAAATTGTTTTAAATGACCAATATATCAGGAAGAATATTAACATTGAAGATATTGAAGCTTTACGTCCAATATTTAAAAAAGAAGATGGAACTGTTACCGCTGCTAATGCATCAGGAATTAATGATGGAGCTGCAGGGCTTCTATTGATGTCATACAAGAGAGCAAAAAGTATGGGTTTGAGTCCACTTGTGAAGATTGTTGGATGGGGACAAGCAGGAGTTAATCCATCAATTATGGGTATTGGACCAATTCCTGCAGTCAAGAATGCCTTAGAGAATACTGGGTGGTCAATAGATGATATTGATCTCTTTGAATTAAATGAAGCTTTTGCAGCTCAAGCATGTGCTTGTTCTCATGATCTTGGTATACCATCTGAAAGATTGAATGTTAATGGTGGTGCTATAGCGTTAGGCCATCCGGTGGGAGCTTCTGGCGCTCGAATACTCGTTACATTGATCCATGAAATGTTGAAAAGAAATGTATCAAAAGGATTGGCATCACTTTGTGTGGGAGGTGGAATGGGTGTAGCACTTTGCGTTGAGAGAGAAATTTAAAAGTTATCTTTTTTCGTTCTTAATTCTGAGAAAATTTCTTCCTCTATTGCATCACTCATATCTAATTTTTTTTTCAATGATGAATTATCGCCCATCAAAAAGAGATTTGTCTTGAGCTCATCATCCAGCAATGTTGGAAGTGTATGTTTGTTTTGATCTCTCAATAACTCTATCTCATGCAGTCTTTTCTTTATATTGTTGTTATCTGGCAAAATTGACGCAACAAACTTTGCATTTGCAAGTGAATATTCATGACCACAATAAATTGTTGTATCAGGTGGTAATTTTTTAATTTTTTCTAATGATTCAAACATTTGCTTGTGGGTTCCTTCGAATACTCTACCACAACCCATTAGAAATAGGGTATCGCCAGCAAAAAGAAGATTATCCTGCTCAAAGTAATAAATAATATGACCAAGCGTATGCCCTGGTGTCTCAATGATTTTTATGGGACTTCCTGAAAAATCGATATATTCCTCATCAATTACAGTAATATCTAATAATGGGATCTCCCTCTTTTCTTTTTCTGGACCAATTACTGTACAGCCATATTTATCTTTTAAATACTCAATTCCTTCAATATGATCTAGATGTTTATGTGTAATGAATAAATGTGTGAGTTTTAGATTATTTTTTATTAATTCTTGATCAATAATTTTGGCATCTGGAGCATCAATAGATGCAGTGAGTCCAGTATTTTTATCGGAGATAATTACACCATAATTATCACTCCTACATATAAATTGATTAATATTGAATTTACCCATTATTATTCTTCTCCAATAAAAATATAGCTTGTTCTCCTATCAGATTAACAGACCTTAATCTGTTTGCAAAGTTTAACACCTTACCATTCTTATCAAGAGCAACTGATTTGATAATGTTAATATTCATATTTGTACAAAGTTCCAAAAAATCATTAATTGTACATAAATGAATATTTTCTGTATTAAACCATGTTGCTGGAAGGGAGGGTGTAACTGGCATCTGACCATGAATGGCAAGATATAAACGTACTTTCCAATGACCGAAGTTAGGGATTGATACAATTGCTCTCTTTCCCACTCTTAATAGTTCTTCAAGTGTTTCTTTTGGTTGTAACATTGATTGAAGAGTTTTGCTGAGTATAACATAATCAAAACTATTTTTAGGATACATTGCTAAATCTTTATTTGCATCACCTTGAACTACTGATAGCCCTTTTGCCAAGCACATATTCACCCGATCTGGAAATAATTCAATTCCCCTTGCATCGACAGTTTTACTCTCTTGTAACATTTGCATAAGTGTTCCATCGTCACAACCGACATCCAATATTCTTGAATTAGATGCGACCATGTCTCTAATAACTATAAAATCTGATCTATTACTCATTTTATTTATTATATTGCGCCTCCAAGAAGCCCCTAATAGTTTCAAACATTTGTGGTTCATCCATTAGAAATGCATCATGACCTTTATTTGATTCTATATCAATAAAGCTTACGTCAACTCCATTAGCATTTAGAGCATGAACAATTTTTTTACTCTCACTTGATGGGAATAACCAATCACCAGTGAATGAGATGACACAAATTGACGCATGTAAATTATTAAAAGCATTTGCTAACATGCCATCATTTTCTGATATTAAATCGAAATAATCCATCGCTCTGGTTAAGAAGAGGTAAGAATTTGCATCGAATCTCTTTACAAAATTTACACCTTGATATCTTAAATAGCTTTCTACTTGAAAATCAGCATCAAAACTAAAAGTTTTTTTTGATCTATCCTGAAGATTCCTTCCAAATTTGTTCTGAAGAGCGACCTCTGATAAATATGTGATATGAGCTGTCATTCTTGCAACAGATAACCCTTTTTCTGGAACAATATCATGCTCAAAATATTTTCCTTCATGCCAGTTTGGATCAGCCATAATTGCTTGTCTTCCAACCTCATGGAAGGCAATATTTTGGGAAGTATGATAAGCTGCTGTAGCTATAGGGATTGCAGATTTAATTCTTTCAGGAAATTCAGACATCCAAGATAAAACTTGCATACCACCCATAGATCCACCAATAACTGAAAGAACTTTTTCAATTCCAAGGTGATCAAGTAACAGCATTTGAACCTTAACCATATCACTTATGGTTATAACAGGAAAATTGAGTCCGTAAGTATTTTTAGTAGAATTATCAATTGATTTAGGACCTGTCGTACCCATGCAACCACCTAGAACGTTTGAACAAATTATAAAATATTTATTTGTATCTATTGGCTTATCTTTTCCGACAAGAATATCCCACCAGCCTGGTTTTTTTGTTATCGGATTTGTGTCAGAAACGTATTGGTCACCAGTAAGAGCATGACAGATAAGGATAGCATTTGTTTTTTCCTTATTTAATGATCCATAGGTTTCATAAGCAATTTCAAGGGGTGAAATTGATTTACCCGATGAAAATTTTAATTTTGAATTGGCTATGTTAATGGTTTTAGTCATTTTAAATATTTTTGCTCCAATTTACATTCTACGACATAAAATTTTAATATTTCTCTAATAACAAGACCAATTTCATATCTCTAAATGAAAATATTGTCTATTATTTATTAGCTTTATAATTTATAAAGTAAGTAATATTTAGCAATTTTCTTACAATAATATGAAGTAATCATAACCAGTAAATACGATGGTAGAAAAAAAATTAGAAAATCTTGGTCTCGATTCATATCGTCAAGAACTTGACTTAATTGATGAAGATCTGAAAAGGTTACTGAATAAAAGGGCTGAAATTGCTCAAAACATAGCCAAAATTAAATTAGAAAATAACTTACCTATTTACCATCCATCACGTGAGGTAGAAATACTTCGAAACCTGGCGAATTCAGATCATGAAAAGCTTAATATAGCTCAAATTTGGAGTATATGGAGGAGTATTATAAATGTTAACACTTCCATCCAAGCACCATTAGATATTATGATTCATGAGGATGTTGGAAAGCTAGAAAATGAATTGATTACAAATAATTTTGGTTTATCAAATAATATTACAATTTCTAATTCACTATTTGATTATAAAGATAATCATGAAAATACTAGCTCAACAATAAAAATAATAAGTGTTGGAAGTAAGTCTTTACTAGATATGGATTCGTATAAGGAAGAGGTTATTGGTTCATTACCTCAATTGTATATGAATGAACAAGAACCAAAGTTATATTTAATTGGGAAATCGAATAAATTAAAAACATTTGATGATACTCTTCTCTTCAGAGTTGAAACAAATGAAGAGATATCAGTTGAAGATTCAAAAAGCTTGGAGATGATAAGTAATATTCTTGGAATTGATGAAGTAACCTTGCAAAAATATAATAAGAACATATATGTCCTATCGATCAGGCTTATTAATAATAAGACAAAAGGATTATGCAAAAAAATTCAAGATTTTGATTTTATAAATAAATCTGAGTTTATTGGGAGATATGCAACTCCTCATAAAATGGGAGAAAAAATTGAGTAATTTAATAGAGCCACGTAATGGAATATCAAAAATTAACCGTTATAAAGGTGGTAAAGGAAGTTCTCTTGAGGGAGTAATAAAATTATCTTCTAATGAGTCTGCATTAGGGCCAAGCAAAAATGCTGTATCAGCTTTTAATAAGGCAGGCAGCTCACTTTCAATATACCCAGATGGTAATAGCACTGTTTTAAAGAACAAATTATCTGAATTATATGACATTGAAACAAGTAATATTATTTGTGGTGCAGGATCTGATGAAATCCTCAATCTAATTGCAAATGCATATTTGCGCCCAGGAGATGAAGTTATATATTCAGAGCATGCTTTTTTATTATATAAGATTATAACCCTAGCAAATGATGCTATTCCAGTTCCAGCAAAAGAAACTGGGTTAAAAACAAACATAAAAAATATAATTTCAGCAGTTACAAATAAAACCAAAATTGTCTTCATTGCAAATCCCAATAACCCCACAGGATCATATCTAACCAGAGACGAGTTAGTTAAATTAAGAGATGGTTTGCCAGAAGAGGTCTTACTTGTAATTGACGGTGCATATGCAGAATATGTTCAAGAAGATGATTACACTGATGGAATGGATATGATTGCTAATAATATTAATACTGTGATGACGAGAACATTTTCCAAAGTATATGGGCTTGCAGCATTAAGAATTGGTTGGGCATACTGCCCTATGCATATTATTGAAGTACTAAATAAAATTAGAGGCCCTTTCAATCTTTCTACTGCTTCTATTCTTGCTGGTACAGCGGCTTTATCAGATCAAGAACATGTTGTCAGGTCTGTTCAATTTAATATTGAAGAAAAAAAGATACTCGTAGAGAAATATAAAGAACTGGGAATAGATGTAATCGATGGTGTCGCAAACTTCATACTCCTCAATTTTAGCTCGATATCAGATATTGAATATGAGAATCTTAAAGATTTTCTTATATCTAAAAAAGTTTATCTGAGAGATGTGGCGGATTATGGGTTACCTCAACATTTGAGGTTATCTATTGGCAGTAAAGAAAACAATAGAGTTGCCTTCGATAAAATAGCAGAATTTGTTACGAAAAAAAGCAATGGATAATAAAGAAAAAAATTTATTTGATACCGTTTCAATCATAGGAATTGGTCTTATTGGGTCCTCAATCGCAAGAGGGATAAAAAAACATAACATTGCAAATAAAGTGGTTGGTTACGCAAAAACATTAGAGACAAGAGAAAAAGCTATGGATCTTGGATACATGGATCAAGTTTTTGACTCTGCTAATGATGCAATTAAAGATGCTGACCTAGTTATTTTATGTGTTCCTGTTGGAGCAAATAGAGATATTATGATAGAAATTTCCGATAATCTATCAGAGGGCACAATACTGACTGATGTTGGTTCTGTTAAGGCTGAAGTAATAAAACAACTAAATGATATTATCCCTGATAGAGTAAGTTTTATTCCAGCACATCCAATAGCGGGAACAGAATTTTCTGGTCCGGAATCAGGATTTGCAGAGTTATTTGATCACAAATGGTGCGTCTTAACTCCATATGAAAAAAGTAAAAAGCAAGATATAAAAAAAGTTAAAAACTTTTGGGAAAGGCTTGGAATGAATGTGGACGAAATGTCACCAGAATATCATGATCTTGTTCTTGCTATAACTAGCCACATTCCCCATTTAATTGCTTATAACATCGTTGGAACGGCCACAAATCTTGCTGAAATAACAAGAAAAGAAGTTACTAAATATGCTGCTGGTGGCTTTAGAGACTTCACAAGAATTGCATCATCTGATCCTATAATGTGGAGAGATATCTTTTTGAATAACCAGGAAGCTGTATTAGAGATGCTTGATAAATTTTCTGATGATCTATCTTCATTAAGGGAGGCAATAAAGAAAAAGGACGGAAAAGAACTACAAAAATATTTTACCAAAACGAGGGATATTAGGAAAAAAATTCTACAGCAAGAAGGAAAATAAGACTTTTATCCATCTATTAATTCCTTGCTTCGGTTTTCAATTTTTTGACTCAGTGTTTCCATAAACTCCTTATCATTCAATCCAGGTGGAATGGGATCAAGGAATTCAACTATTATCTTTCCCGGATTTTTGATAATTTTATTTTTTGGCCAGGATAATCCTGAATTCAAAGCCACTGGTACACATGGGATTCCAAGATTTTTATATAATGCTAAAATCCCTCTTTTATAATTAGGATCTGCATCAATCGCACGCCTGGTTCCTTCTGGAAAAATTAGAATATGACGACCATTTGTTAGACTTTTTCTAGCTTTTTTCACCATACTCTTTAGGGATGACACACCAATTTTTCTATTTATTGCAATATTCCCAAATTTAAGGGCGTATAAACCAAAAAAAGGTATCAACAGCAGTTCTTTCTTGAGGATCATTATTGGAGGAATATCAGTTATATGTAAGAAATTTATTGTTTCCCAAGTTGACTGGTGTTTAGATGCAATAAGAACTTTCTCTTGTGGTATTTTATCATAACCTCTCACTTCATAATTAATTTTACAAAGTATATTTAATATTTTTTGTGATGTTATAGCCCATATCTTCAATACTTTTAATCCAATTGATTGTGGTAGAATAAATAATGGAAGAAATACTAAACTAAATGTTAAAAGATTTATTGAAAAGAGAAGGTAGTATAATAGTGATCTAATTAGCATATCTAATCTATTTTTTTCCTACTAAGAAATATATTCTAGTATATGTGAGTTTAACATATTCACTAATAATTGTTTTCATCTTCCCATAAATAGTAATATTTTTATTTTGCAGAAATTTGCTTTGAACATTATATGGAATGAAATTTATACTTCTATCAAAATTTCTTAGGATGAATAGACTTCTTTTCATATGATAATTTGATGTTACAACTACTACATTTTCATAATTATTATTTTTGATCCAATTAATTGACTCTACTGCATTTTCGATCGTATTATTAGCCTTTTTTCCCAAATCTATACAGCAATTGAGTAAATCCTTATCAGAAAGTGTATGCACAGAAATATCAATAATATTTGTATCTGGGTTTACTCCAGATACAAAGAGTCTTTTGCCTATATTATTAGAGATTAGATCTATTCCAGATTGGACTCTATTTTCCCCACCAGTGAAAACAATTATTGCATCAATATTTCTGTAGGCATCAGTTTTATTTGGTTGTTTATTGATGAATGTAAAAGAGTCATACATATCAAACAAAATTACAATTACACAACAAAATATCAAAATTTTTTTGAGCTCATGGAATATTTTCTTGAAGGACATAAAATATTCCCAATTAATTATATTTTCTGATTAATTTTCTAACTGTCAGATAGGAAGATAATGTACATGCGAACATTGAAAGTATTGGAATTGAAAAAAGTAAAATATATTCGAAGGAAGTCGAGGTATTTGTTATTATAACCATTTGAGATTGATTATTCATCAATCTGCTAATTTGTAGTAGGAATGGATTCATAATAAAAAACGTTATAAAACCCAAAAATGAACCAATAATCCCAGAGAGAAGACCTATTTTTAGAAATGAAAAGACTATTCTTTTTATTACGAAACTATTTGATGCCCCAAGATGAATGAGTAGGTTAATTGTGTTATTATTATAAATAATTGAAGTATGTGTACCGTATATAATTATAAATGAAATAATTAGTAAGATTAAAATCGCAATAAAAACCCAAGATAGCAACCCAATTTGTAGAAAGTTAATTGAGAGTTCAGAAAACTCTGGGCTACCAATTATTAATATATATGAAGTCAATAAAATTGATTTTAAGTAACATAATAAGGTGATCATTATGAACAAATATCTATTGTGAAGTGTATTATCGGGGATTATTGCCGATGGTTTTGGCGCAAGTTGTCTTATACTCTTCTTTTCTGATGACTCTAATACTTTGTTTAGAATATTCATAATTTTTATATTATTTTAATATTGTTGTTATGGATTTCAATAATCGAACGATTTGCTTTTGCTTTTGAAATTAGGTTCTGGTCGTGTGTAGCTATAATAATTGTTGTACCCATTTTATTCATTTCGGAAAATAGTCTCATAATCTTTTCAGAATTAGAGGTATCTACATTACCTGTTGGTTCATCTGCAAGTATTAGCTTGGGAGATGAAATCACAGCTCTTGCAATTGCTGCTCTTTGCTGTTCGCCTCCAGATAACGTGCTCGGATAACTATGAACGCAATGCTCAAGGTTTACCCAACTCAGCAATTCAATAACATCACTTTTATAATTTTTTTCACGTTTATTTTGTAGCCTTAATGGCAAGGCTACATTCTCATATGTAGTTAAATGCGGTAATAACCTAAAATCTTGGAAAATATACCCTATTTGTCTTTTGACCTCATAAATTTTATTCTGTGGAATATTATTTATGTTTTTTCCAAGAAAAAAGACACTCCCGTCAGTAGGTCTAAGAGTTGAGGATAAGAGTTTTAATAAAGTTGTTTTACCAGCACCAGATGAACCAGTAATGAAATAAAAACCACCTTCTTCAAATGTTAATGAAATATCATTAAAAATATCTCTTGTGATACTATATCTGTGGTGAACTTTTTCTAAAGCGAGGATATTGTTTGTCATGAAAACATATCTCTAATTATAGCCAATGAGCAATTTTTTCTTGTTGGAGTAAATCCTTAACTTCTATTCTATCTCTTACAATTGCATATTCATTGTCTTTGATAAGCAATTCCGCGATTTGAGGTCTTGAATTGTAGTTTGATGACAAAACTGATCCATACGCCCCAACAGATTTTATGGCTATTAGACTACCTGGTTTTACAGAATTCATTCTCCTATTTTTTGCGAAATAATCACCAGTTTCGCATATTGGTCCTACAATATCGTACAGTTTATTTGATGTACCAAGATTATTTCTGATAGGTAGAATTTCATGATAGGAATTGTAGAGTGTTGGTCTGATAAAATCATTCATGGCAGCATCTACTATCACAAAAGTTTTCTGGCTAGTTGTTTTTACATCTATAACTTTTGTAATTAGTAGACCACTATTTGCTAAGAGTAGCCTTCCAGGTTCAATATAAACCTTAAGATTTGTATTTCCAAAAATACTTTGAATTAGATTGGCATATTCTGTAAATGTTGGGATACTTTCGTCCTCACTATAGGGAACACCTAATCCTCCACCAAGGTCGACATGTTTAATATTATGTCCTAATTGTTTTAGATTATTAATTAATTCAAAGATTATTGTATATGCTTTTTTGAAGGGTTTTAGGCTTGTGATTTGACTACCAATATGGACAGAAACGCCTGCAATATTTATGTTAGGAAGATTTGCAGCAATATCATAAATACTGTTTGTATAATCAAATTCTATTCCAAATTTGTTTTCGGCTTTACCTGTTGTAATTTTAACATGCGTTTTTGCATCAACATCAGGATTAACTCTTATAGCGATATCTTGTTTAGTTTTTAATTCCTCACAAATAGTATTTATTCTCTCCAGTTCAGATTGTGACTCAACGTTAATACAGTGTATATTTGATTGGATTGCATATCGTAGTTCCTCATCAGTTTTGCCTACCCCGGCATAAATAATATCTTTTCCTGATGCTCCTGCAGCAATTGCTCTCTCAATTTCACCACCAGATACTACATCAATCCCTGAACCTTTATTGAGTAAAAGTTTTAATATTGATGCATTCGAATTAGCTTTCATAGAGTAAAATACTCTAATATCCATATTAAATGCTGAAGTTAAGTTATCGTACTGACTATTAATAAATTGATCTGAATAGCAATAAAAAGGTGTTTTATTTTCTCTTGCTATATCTTCAATGCTCAGATTCTCAATGTATAAATTATTATTTTTATATCTTATTGGGTCCATATGAGTTTTTGCATCCCATAAAAGTGATTATTATTATATCAATTTATCAAATATTGTATTTTTATATATATTTTGCTCTTGATCTAAATCAATATCACCCTTAACTCCACATGATGTAACAATTAGAGAAAGCAAGATGACTGTCAAAATTTTTTTAATAAATATTTTTTGCTGCATTTTATTTCTTTAGTTGTTTGAGCCATTTTTCAGCTTCTTTTTTTACATTTTTTGGCGCTGTACCTCCAAAAGATGTTTTATTATGAATAATAGCATCAAATGAAATTTTATTTACAATATCATTTGTTATTCTATCATCTATTTGTTGAAAATCTCTCAGTGTTAGTTCATCCAATGATAATTTTTTATTTTCAGCATATGCAACAATCTCACCAACTATTTTATGGGTTTCTCTGAATGGAATATCTAGTGTCTGGACTAGAATATCAGCTATGTCCGTAGCAATTGAATACCCTTTTTTTGAAGCTTCCAGCATTACTTGCTTATTTGGCACCATATCTTTAATCATTAGTGACATCACTTTTAACGAAATCTCAGCGGTATCTAATGCATCGAACAATGGTTCTTTATCTTCTTGGAGGTCTTTGCTATAGGATAGAGGCAACCCTTTTAAAACGGTTAAAAGCGTGATTAAAGAACCCATAGTTCTGCCTGTTTTTGATCGTATTATTTCAGCACCATCAGGATTTCTTTTTTGTGGCATAATTGAAGACCCTGTAGTTAATGTGTCAGGCAATTTTATGAAATTGAATTCTGATGACATCCACAAGGTTATCTCCTCTGCCAATCTGGACAGATTAATTGATATTATAGCTAGATTCGATAATGTTTCTAAAACTAAGTCCCTAGAAGAGACAGCATCAATAGAATTTGCCATTGGTTTATCAAATCCAAGCAATTTTGCAGTCATATGTCTATCGATTGGGTAAGACGTACCGGCTAATGCAGCAGCACCCAAAGGACTTTCATTGAGCCTCTTTAATGTGTCATTAAGCCTTTGTTTGTCTCGGTTAAATAATTCTACATAGCTCAAAAGATGGTGTCCAAATGTAATTGGTTGGGCTATCTGTAAATGAGTGTATCCAGGCATAAAAGTTGCATAATTTTCAAGTGCTTTTTCTGCCAGAGCTAATTGGCATGAATTTATTAATGAGGCTAGATAATGATTTTTTTCAATAAGGTATAGTCTTATATCCGTTGCCACTTGATCATTTCTTGATCTCGCTGTATGAAGCTTTCCAGCAACGGGACCAATGATCTCTTTCAGCCTACTTTCGATATTCATATGTATATCTTCTAGCTCGGTTTTAAATTCAAAATTTTCTGCAAGAATTTCAGCTCTTATCTTTTTTAGTCCATCAATAATTTTCTTAGATTCTTCACTTTTGATTATTGAACATTCAGCAAGCATAGTGGCATGAGCAATCGAACCATCAATATCCTGTATTGCCAGCCTATGATCATATTTGATTGAGGCATTCAGATCTTCTAATAGTGTGTCAGTTTTTGAGGTGAATCTTCCACCCCACATTTTATTAGCCATGCTGTACTCATACGTTATAGAAATTGCTAAATATTATAATAATTATGCAATTAAAAAGATAAAATTTATTTAATACTTATAAAAACCTTCACCAGTTTTTCTTCCAAGCTTTCCTTGTCTAACATAATCTTCTAGTAGATGACAAGGTTTGTATTTGGGATTCTCGAAATCTTTTGTAAGAATTTGCATGATATATAGACATGTGTCGAGGCCTATAAAGTCTGCAAGTTGAAGTGGACCCATTGGGAAATTAGCTCCTGATTTAAGAGCTTTATCAATTGATTGTACATCAGATAACCCACTTTCAAGTGCATACACGGCTTCATTAATCATGGGGATTAGAACTCTATTTACAATAAAACCTGGTTGGTCGTCAGAAATAACAAATTGCATGCTAAGCGCGGCAATGTATTCCTTTACAGCATCAACTATTTGAATATTGGTTTTGTTATTGGGGATTATTTCAACTAGCTTAATTATTTGTGGTGGGTTCATGAAATGGAGTCCAATAAAATTAGCAGGATTTTCTGTGCTAATTGAAAGTCTATTAATAGAAATTGATGAAGTATTCGACGCTAGTATCGTATGGTTATCAATAATTGTTCCAATTTGATTTAGTAATTGTGTCTTAATTTTTTCATCTTCTGTGACACACTCAATGACCAAATCACAAGATTTAAATAAATTAATATCATCTGCATATTCAATTCTGCCAACTTTAGTATCATTTTGGTCATTTTTATCTAATCCGGATGAAATTTTTTTTTGTGCTTTATTAAGCTGTTCAGAATTTGAGTCGAACAATATTATATTGAACTTTGATAACAAATTGACTTCAGCTATAGCAGCCCCCATTAGACCGCTCCCAGCTATGCCAATTGTTTGAAACATGTCTTATTTTTGTATTTTTTCAAGTTCTTTGTCAAGTTCAGGGACAGCATCGAATAAATCGGCTACTAGACCATAATCTGCAACTTCAAAAATAGGTGCTTCATCATCTTTGTTAATTGCGACAATAACTTTTGAGTCTTTCATACCAGCCAAGTGTTGGATGGCTCCTGATATGCCTACGGCAATATAAAGTTCTGGTGCCACAACTTTTCCTGTTTGTCCGACTTGGTACTCATTTGGAACGAACCCTGCATCAACTGCAGCACGACTTGCACCAACAGCTGCACCGAGCTTGTCTGCAACGGACTCCAACATTTTAAAATTATCACCTGATTGCATGCCACGACCACCTGAGACAATAATTCCAGCGGAAGTTAATTCAGGTCTTTCGCTACTTGAAACTTTTTCTTCAATAAACTCAGATAAACCAGGGTTGTTTCCGGCATCTATCTTTTCGATTGTAGCAGTAGATGAGCCAACTTGAGCAGTTTCGAAAGCAGTTGTTCTGACAGTAATCACATTCTTTTCTGTAGAACTTTCAACTGTTGCTATTGCATTTCCAGCGTATATTGGTCTTTGGAATGTTTTGTTATCAATTACAGATATAATTTCAGATATTTGACTAACATCTAACTTTGCAGCAACTCTAGGTAATATATTCTTTCCGTTGGTTGTTGCTGCTGAAACTAAATAGTCATAACTTTTCATAAGTTCAAAAAGTAAATCAGCAGTCGGTTCACACAGCATATTTTCATAAGTAGCATCTTCAACATGCAATACTTTTTCTACTCCCTCTAGAGTTGCTGCATCGTTTGCAGCAGAGGCGCAATTATTCCCTATAACCACAAGATGAGCAGGACTGGATATTTTTAGTGCTGCGGTGACGGCTTTTTTTGTGGCTTCTTTTAAACTTTGATTATCATGCTCAGCTAGTACAAGTACACTCATTAAATTACTCCTGAAACGTTTTTTAATTTATCAACTAATTCTTCTATAGACTCCACCTTGCCACCACCAATCCTTTTAGGAGGTTCCTCAACTTTTTTAGTACTGACTTTTGGAGTCATATCAATTCCCAAATCAGATGGGTCTAACTCATCTATTGTTTTTTGCTTTGCTTTCATTATGTTCGGTAAAGATGCATAGCGGGGCTCATTGAGTCTCAAATCAGTCGTCAGTACAGCCGGCTTTTTGAGTTTAACTGTTTGAAGTCCACCATCTATTTCTCTTGTCACAGTTATAGTATCATTGTCTATCTCTACTTTTGATGCATAAGTTCCTAGTGAACGATTTAACAACGCGGATAGCATTTGACCAGTTTGGTTACAATCGTCATCTATTGACTGTTTCCCTAGAATAATAAGATCATAGTCTTCTTTTTCACAAACTTTTGCTAAAATTTTGGCAACTAATAAAGGCTCAGGGGAATGATCTGCTTTTACGTGTATTCCTCTATCCGCACCCATCGCCAGTGCATTTCTTATTGTTTCTTTAGATTGCTCAGGACCTAGTGATACGACAACAATTTCATCACATTGACCTTTTTCTTTTATTCTAATTGCTTCTTCAACAGCAATCTCATCAAAGGGATTAATTGACATCTTTATATTGTTTAGATCAACAGTATTAGTCTCTTTATCCACTCTGATTTTTACATTGTAGTCAACGACCCTTTTTACTGGTACTAATATCTTCATTTTTTGACTCCGTTACTTATCATAGTTATTCCCTGGAATCCAAAGAATATCATCAAAATTAAGTTTTAAATTCACATATCTAGCAACAACAAATAAGAAATCAGATAGCCTGTTTATGTACTGGATTGCTTCTTTGCTGATACTCTCATCTTCAGTTTGGTTAAGTTCTATCATTTCCCTTTCGCAACGTCTAGCAATTGTTCTCGCTACGTGTAAGTATGCTGCAACTTTTGTTCCACCTGGGAGGATAAATGATTTAAGGGGACTTAATTCCTTATTGAGCAAATCAATTTGTTTTTCGAGGTTATTAACATAACTGCTAATTATTTTTAAGCTACCATCACTCTTATCACTATCTGGAATACATAGATCGGCCCCTAGATCAAATAAATCATTTTGGATTAATGCTAGTGTTTGATCAATATTATTTAATTGATTATATTCAATATGGCTTCTTGCGAGTCCAATAAATGAATTAAGTTCATCAACAGTTCCATATGCTGAAACACGCTCAGAATTTTTCAATATTCTAGAACCATTTCCCAGCCCTGTTGATCCATCATCACCAGTTTTTGTATAAATTTTATTTAGCTTAACAATCGCTAGGGCCCTCAATAAGTAAAATAGAAAAATACCATAATTAAAATTATTGCTATAAACTGCGCAATGACACGTAATCGCATTAATTTTTGTGAACGATTAGCACTTCCTCGTTTTAACATATTTGTTAAGCCAAGTATGAGAACGAGTGCTACTGCAAGCACAGATATAGTTACGAGTATATTAAAAAATTCAGACATAGTGTTATAAAAATTATACGTTTCATTTAACCATTGTGATCAATTTTTTCAAAGCCAATAGATTTTTCATTGTGAATAAGTAACTTTTTTGAACAGATATTTATCAAAAAACTGTGTTATATTTGTCATTCTACTGATTTTAGAAATGAGTTAATGAGTAATAAAAAAAAATTATTAGTTCTCTTGCATGGTTATGGAGCAGATGGAAATGATCTCTTGCCGATCGGGGAACATATCCAAAAAAAAATATCTAATATAGAATTTATATCACCAAATGCGTTTGATAAATGTGAATTGAACCCTCTAGGTTATCAGTGGTTTCATATTGATGAAGAGAGGCGATATATTTTTGATCAAAATATACAGAATGTCACTGATAGGGTTTTCAATGAATATATAAAAAAAGAAGCAGAAAAAAGATCTTTGGATATTTCAGACGTAATATTATGTGGGTTTAGTCAGGGTGGGATGATCTCGTTGGCGGTTGGGTTGAGAAGCATTGAAAAACCACTGGCGGTAATAAGTCTGTCAGGTTTATTAATGAATGAAATTATTCCAGTAGGTCAACAACAACCTAATATTTTAATGATGCATGGAAATTTAGATGATGTAGTACCAATTAATTTTTATGAGAACTCTAAAAACCAATTAGATAGACAAAAAATCATTTATAATTGCAAATCATATGAAAATTTATCACATAGTATAAGCTTAGATGAAATTGAGGATCTTATTAGCTACATAAAGACAATCATTACTGAAAATTAATTAAATTTTTGTCTGAACTTAGTCCATCCAACAAATAAGAATAGCATCATCAAAATATTAGAAAGAATATTATAGCCTGATATGGATAAGCCAAATATTTTAACAGGATCTGAGCAGTTTGGTTTAATATCATCTAGCCCACTTAAGAGATTGTCTGTGTTTAAGTCTATTTTTGATAATTGATCTGAACATGCTGAGATATTCCTCCAGTATGAATTTTCTACACCGAAGTGATATACAGCAATCAATAATCCTGTAAATATCGGAGCTAAAATAAGAACAATTGCTAATTTAGAACTTATATTTATATTCTTGATATTTGCTACCATAAGAGCAATCGATATGATTATGATGATAAAATATGGATATCTTTGTAGTATGCACAGTTCGCAAGGTTTCCAACCTAATATAAATTCCATAAAATATACGGATATTAATACCGTTAAACTATAAATTCCTACTATGTTGGAAACTGTCATATTTTGTTTCATCTTAATTTACAACTATCTCAAAAATATAAAAAAATACAAGCCCGAACTTAAACAAATTAATAAGAGGAAGTATTTTAAATTAGTGGAATAGTTGTTAATTTTTTGGAATGAATTAATCATCTTTGATCCATAATAGTAAGTCAATAATGTGATTATTTGGTAGCGAATGTAACGTCCAATAAAGCTATAAATTATCAGTAATATTAAATTGATCTTGAACACACCACTAGCCACAGTTACTAATTTAAACGGTAATGGGGTGATAGCTCCAATCAAGATTATTAGCGCTCCATACTTTTCATAAATTGGGATAAATTCTGATATATCAATCAAAGATTTAATAATTTTTTCTTCAAGGTAATATCCCAAGACATAACCAAATATTGCGCCAATTGTTGACATTAAGGCAGCTAAAATTGCATATTTGATGTATTTGTGAGGATGTTTAACAATTGAGGGAATTAATATTAATTCTAGAGGGAATGGGTTCACTACACTCTCAGATATAGCAAAGATAGAAATATAAAATGAGATAAATTTTTCGTTTAAATATTTTTCTATAACTCTCAATTTATTCAACAATATCAATCTCCCCTGAACTTAAATATCTACAAACACTTGAAATCAGACAATTGTATTTGATTATCACTTAAGAATTATGCATAATTTAAAAATTAATTTTAACGTGGGGAGATTTAAAAATGATTAATGCTGGAGATACTAGCTGGATTCTGACAGCAACAGCGCTTGTTTTATTTATGACCATGCCAGGGCTTGCACTATTTTACGCAGGTTTAGTAAGGTCAAAAAATATTTTATCGGTCTTGATGCATTGTGCTGCAATTTGTTGTTTAGCATCAATAGTTTGGTTAGCAGTTGGATATTCTCTCGCGTTTTCAGGTGAGGGAGCTTATGTCGGTGATCTCTCAAAAGTATTTTTATCTGGTGTTACTCGCGATGCCGCATCTGGGACCATTCCCGAGTCACTATTTTTCTCTTTCCAAATGACATTTGCCATTATAACACCAGCATTAATTGTGGGTGCTTATGTTGAAAGAATAAAATTTGGAGCGGTCTTATTAATTTCTGCATTATGGTTAGTCTTTGTATATGCCCCTGTATGTCATTGGGTTTGGGGCGGCGGATGGCTTGCTTCAATGGGTGTCTATGATTTTGCAGGAGGTATAGTTGTTCACGTTACAGCGGGTGTTTCAGCCCTTGTTATTGCAAAAATGTTAGGTCAAAGATCGGGTTATCCAGAGCAAATTCAGCCACCACATGCGCCTTGGATGGTGATGGTGGGTGCTTCTATGCTATGGGTTGGATGGTTCGGATTTAATGCTGGAAGTGCTCTAACAGCTGGTACTGATGCATCTATGGCATTACTTGTAACTCATATTTCTGCGGCAACTGCTTCATTAGTTTGGTTAGTAATTGAGTGGCTAAGATTTGGAAAACCAAGTCTTGTTGGATTAGTCACGGGGACAATTGCAGGGCTCGCTACAATTACCCCAGCATCAGGTTTTGTAGGACCAATGGGTGGTTTCATACTTGGTCTTGCAGGAGGCGTAATTACATATTACTGCGTAGATCTTGTTAAAGGAAAATTCAACATTGACGACTCTTTAGATGTGTTTGCAGTGCATGGAGTTGGAGGGGCAACAGGGACACTCCTGGTTGCTATTCTGATTCTGCCAGCGTTTCAAGGAGTTGGTCTATCTGATGGTGTTTCTGTAATGAGCCAACTGACTGTTCAGGCTACGGGCGTTATCGTAACTGCAGTATGGTGTCTTGTTGCAACAGTGATAATCGTTAATCTAACAAAGCGATTAGTTGGGCTCCGAGTAGATGAAGAAGATGAAGTTGAAGGTCTCGACTACAAGGCTCACGGTGAAACAGGATACAAATTATAGTTTTAGGGAGTAATGAAATGAAAATGATCATGGCTGTCATTCAAACTCACAAATTGGATGATGTTAGGCAAGCGTTAAACGAGGTTGGTGTTATGGGAATGACAGTGACCGAAGCAAAGGGTTTTGGAAGAACAAAGGGGCACACTGAAATTTATAGAGGTGCTGAATATCAAATTAATTATATTCCAAAATTTAAAATAGAAGTTGTTGTTGAGGACTCTGTTTCAGATAAAGTAATTGAAACAATAACAGAAACTGCAAACACCGGTAAGATTGGTGATGGTAAGATATTCGTTTGGGATATTGAAACTGCCATCAGAATTAGAACTGGTGAACAAAACGAGCAGGCTCTCTAACGAGTATTTAAATTTTTATTTGCCCCTGTGGTGGAATTGGTAGACACGACAGACTCAAAATCTGTTGCTTTCGGGCGTGCTGGTTCGAGTCCGGCCAGGGGCACCATCACTAAATTATATATGTGATAAGATGGAATTGGGATTAAAAAACAAAAAAGCGCTTATTTTGGGTTCTTCCTCTGGACTGGGGCTTTCTATTGCAGAAGTCCTTTCACAAGAGGGATGTAATCTGATTTTGGCTTCAAGAAATGTTAATAAGCTCGAGTCTATTCGGGATCAGATACAACAAAAGTCGAAAGTAAATTGTGATATATTTAAACTTGATTTAACAGAGAGACATAGCGTTGATAGTTTTATAGAAAGCTTAAAGAATAGTGATGTAAACATTTTAATTAATAATACTGGAGGTCCTCCACCCTCAAATACAGCTAATACCCAAGCTTCTGTATGGGAAACCTATGTCCAATCTATCGTTGTGAATATCATAAAGATCACTGATATCGTTTTGCCATCAATGAAAGAAAAAAAATGGGGCAGGATCATAACTATTACTTCGTCAGGGGTTGTTCAACCAATAGATAATCTCTTAGTCTCAAATACCTTACGTCCTGCTATTACAGGGTATATGAAGACCCTATCTAATGAAGTTGCGCAATATGGGATCACAGTAAACAGTGTTATGCCGGGGCGTATTATGACAGACCGTACGCTGCAAATTAATCAGGCAAGAGCAGATAAACTCGGAATAACCTACGATGAGGCAATTGAAAAGTCATCAGCAGAGATACCTATCAAAAGATATGGACAATCTGATGAGTTTGGAAGTGTGGTTTGTTTTTTGGCAAGTGAAAAAGCAAGTTATATTACAGGTAGTAATATAAGAGTTGATGGTGGTTTAATTAGAAGCACGTGGTAATTGATAAATGGTTTTAAATAATAAAAGAATTGGTGGACACGTTTTGGCAGACCAATTGGTTGTTAATGGAGTGGATACAATATTTTGTGTCCCGGGAGAGAGTTATTTAGGTTTATTAGATGGATTGTATAATCACAAGGATAAAATCAAACTAATCACAACCAGACACGAGTCAGGTGCGTCAAATATGGCAGATGCTTACGCAAAAGTTACAAATAAACCAGGGATTTGTCTTGTTTCCAGAGGTCCTGGGGCAACAAATGCAGCAAATGGTATACATACTGCGCATCAAGACTCCACCCCACTAATATTATTTATTGGTCAGGTTAGCCGTGATGAAAGAGAACGAGAGGCACAACAGGAAATTGATTATAAAGAGATGTTTAAACCTATGGCTAAATATGTTGCTGAGATAAATGACGCAGACAGAATACCTGAATTTGTTAATAAAGCCTTCCATATATGTCAATCAGGACGCCCTGGTCCGGTTGTTCTTTCATTGCCAGAAGATATGTTGATTGATGAGACAACAGTTAATACAACACCGGCTCCGAGGGTTATCCAAGCTAGTCCATCAAAATCAGATATAGAAGACTTCTATAAAAAATTAAATGAAGCACTGAAACCAATCATTATAATTGGTGGAAATACATGGTCGCAGGAGGCAATTAATAAAGTTACTAAATTTGTAAATGACAACTCGATACCCGTTTTAACATCCTATCGGGCGCAAGATCGATTTGATAATAGAAATGAAAATTATATAGGTCATTCAAGTTACGCAATACCCCCAGAAACAAAAAAAAGGATTGAAGAAAGTGATTTTATCTTAGCTTTAGGTGCAAGGCTAGGTGAGGTTACAACTCAGGGTTATTCTTCATTAAAAGTACCAAAACCTGATCAGTTCTTAGTTCACGTGCACCCTGGAATAGAAGAATTAGGATCAGTTTATTATCCAGATATTGCTATTAACAGTGGTATGTCAGAATTTGCTAATGCTTTATCAGGATTGCCAAAAATAGTAAAACCAAAATGGTTAGAATGGGCGAAGTCTGCTAGAGATGAATATATGAGATTTATCCAACCGACCCCTATGAAAGGCGATTTAAATTTATCTGAAATATTGGGTTATTTAAATGAGACACTTGCTGATGATGATATTGTAATAGTTGGATCAGGTAATAATTCTCAGTGGGTACACAGATATTATCAATATAGAAATCTTGGATCCCAATTAGTTACTACAGGGGGTTCCATGGGATATGCAGTACCGGCAGCTATTGCAGCAAAATTGGTACACCCAAAAAGAACAGTAGTTAGTTTCAATGGTGATGGATGCTTCATGATGTTAGGTCAAGAGATTATTAATGCAGTTGAAAATGATTTAAACCCAATATTTATAATAATAAATAATCAAAAATTAGGCACTATAAGGATGCATCAGGAGAGAAAATTCCCAAAAAGGGTTATTGGTACAAATATAATGAATCCTGATTTTGTAGCATTAGCAAAATCATATGGATTAGACTCTTTTAAAATCACTAAGACAGAAGATTTCAATGAAATTTTTGAAAAAGCGAAATCAAATCCAAAAGCAACTCTCATTGAATTGATTATTGAACCTAATGTTTTAGGTCCATCACTGGAGATTGGAAAAAATATTGGGTGATTGTTCTATTTAAAGATCTCAAAAAAACTGATTGAGTTATCCATTAGATACAAATAAATATTTACCGCAAGAAGCATGTAATTTTTATTTCCTGATGAACGATGTCCTGCATGGCTGAAATTTGCTAACATTTGAATATCATCATGAGTTTCAACATTACTATACTTTTTTATTTTTTCTGAGAGCGTATGTGATTTTATAGACTCTCTTTTATGAACAATTATAGCTGGGATTGTGAATATTATCAGCATTAATGCGCCTAACTTAATTGATATTCCAGTTAGGATTAATAAACTACCTGAACTCATAAGGAATAGAGCCGAGTAAAATGCAAATTTTGAAAATAAATGAAAGTATTTTCCTGACTCGATACTTCTAAAAAGTATGCTTGTTCTTCCAAGAGCGATAGCACGCCTACTTTTGGTTGAGCCAATCATATAAACGCCATGCAGATATATGTATGCAACAGCTAGCCTGAGTATAAGCATACCAATTTCATTAAGATCAATTGCGAACATTAGAGTCACCTTGCATATAATTTATGAAGTAATATTTACATCATTTCTTTTGATGATGATAGAGTTAATCGACTTTCTAATGATTTGAGATCATCAATTGTATTTATATTAATAAACGGATCAGCAAAAGATATATAATTTAACAATAACCTACCATTGTTTCTTGACCATTCCTCAACACTCCTTGCTCCATTAGATATATCCTCATTCAATTTATTACTCATTTCAATTGGCCATATGCCGAAGACAGGATTTGTGGATCCATTCCAAGAAGCAACAATAATTTTTTTTGGATGGTTCTTAGATAATTTCAGTATTTTATTGATATTACCTAATGAAATAAGCGGGTTATCAATTGGTATGCTTAGAATATGCGTTGATTTTGGATCGTTTATGCTAGCCCACATCATGGAAGAATATATGCCTGCTAGTGGACCTAAATAGCCTTCATGCCTATCCTTCACAATAGTTAACTTATTTTTTGTGGGATCTATTCTAATAGAGTTTGTGTTTACTATAATGTTTAGTTTTTTTGGAATAGATTTAATTAAATGGTCAATTATGTGCGTGCTATTCACTTTGATATTAATTTTATCACCATCTCTAAATCTCATGGATTTTCCTCCAGCTAAGATAGCGGCTGTTACCTTATAATTTTGCATAAATTAAACCTTGTTAAGAGCATTCAGACTATTTATATTATATTTTGCTTAGTCATAATAAAACAAGAAAATATATTCGAACGAATGTTTGGTATAATATGAATAGAAACCATGATATTGATTTAGTTGGCTTTAAATGTCCAATTCCAATTCTGAAAATTAGTAAAAAGATTAAACAATTAAGTAAAGGCGACACACTCTCAATAGTTGCTACCGACAGCATGATTAAAATTGATCTTCCAATTTTTTGCAATGAGTCAAATTGTAGGTTAATCGAGATAGTTGATAAAAGTGATCATATCTATTGTAAGATAGAGGTTATCTAAACTATTATTTTCTTAAACTGACTATTATTAATGAAACAAAAATTAGCATGCCTCCTAAATATTGGGACATTAATAATCTTTCATCAAGTATTATAGCAGCTGCTAGAGCTGTTAAGAGTGGCTCCGTATTAAAAAAAAGACCGGATATGACAACTGATGTGAATTTTAGTGATAGCATCTGAAAAAAGTATGCACCAACATAGCAAATTGATAGTACCAGAACTGGTAAAAATATTTCTACATTAGTAAATGCTATAGCGGGTGATAGCAATATTAAGAATAATAACAATACTGGTATTACACCTAAATGAACCCAGAAACCCAGGATAATTGGGCTACATTTTCTAGAAGCTACACCTGCGGCAAAGTATAAGAAAGTTGCACTTACACTCGATATTCCAGCTAGAAGAACCCCAATGGGGTTTATATTATTGAAATCTGGAACTATAACAAATATCAGTCCCAAGAAAACAACAGTAAATACTATGATATCGGAATTCTTTATACTTTCTTGTTCTCTTATTATTGTCGTGATTAATATTTGTATTGGAAAGGTAAAAAATATAATTGCCGCGAGGGAAACAGAAATAAAATTAATAGATCCTACATAACACAAGTTAATAAGGGCTGTTGCAATCGACATTACAATAACATGTGATCTAACCTCTGCAGGAATATTAAATTTTAGCTTTCCACTGACTGCAAGTATGAGCGATATAAGGAACATAAAAACAGCTCGAGAAACTACAGAAAATATAGTCGGAACACCATTTTGCATTGCGTATCCCGCCATAGGATTATTAATGCCATAGCATAATGATGAAAGAACAGCAAAAAATGGTCCTTTATTTTTTTGCAAGTAATTGGAATCTGAAGAGTTATCCATTAATCCATCCCATAGCTAGAATATTTAACTTAAAATTTTAATTAAAAGGTGTTACTAATATGTACCTAAATAAGGAGTATAATGTGGAAGATCATATAATAGAACTATCGCCTAATAAAGCATTTTCACTACAAAATATTGTTAAACTTGATGGCAGGTTGAGCGCGTATCCTCCTGACGAAGATGGATATGTGCCATTAAATTGTTATCTTGTCAAAGAAGAAAACGGTGCATTTTTATTCGATACTGGCTATGTATTCCATCAAGATAATATTCTCTCACAACTAAATTCAGTTTTAGATAAAAATATACCCTTATCAATTATTCCACTGCGTATTAATGAGTTTATGTCAGTAGGAAATGCAAAAGCAATTTCACATAATTTCAATGTAATCTCCTATTATTCGCCGCATCCTGAAGCACCTGATTGGTTTGATTTTACTGATAAGGAGAGGGATCTTAGCTTAAAAAAAATTCCTACAAATCTTCTGCGCGGCACAGTGACATGTGAAGTTGGAGAGGGGAGTGGAAGAAATATCCAGGTTATCAGTGCGCCATTAAGACTTATAAATACTTCCTGGATATATGACGAGCAAACAAAAATACTTTTTTCATCTGATATGTTTAACTATGGAATCGCGCGTTCCGATCAAGAAGAATGGATTATAGCTCAAAATGATCCAAATATTACTAAAGGCCTTGTTAGATCCTTCTTGCTAAATACTAGGTATTGGTGGTTAGAGGGAGCAAAAACAAGATTATTACGAGATAATATTAGGAAAGTTTATGACTCCTATGATATTGATATGATTGCACCAGGATATGGTAAGATATTTCAAGGAAAAGACTTAGTAAAACAACAATTTGAATTATTAGATGATATACTAAATGACTTAGATGTATCAAATACTGAAGCAAAATATGTACCAAGAAATTATATGAGGTAAAAATGACAAAGAGTAAGCTGCCAAGAGAAATATTAAAAAATATATTTTGGTTAGGAGATTGTTTGGAACAAAGATATCAAGGAAAGATTTATCATTCCTACAACTCATCCTATCTAATAGTTGGTGAGCATTCTGCTCTACTTGTTGAGACAGGGCACCCAAAAGATTTTAACGAATTGCATGACCAGATTCAGGGTATTTTATCGGAAAAAGATATTCCTCTGAAATATATATTTATCACCCATCAAGAAACACCACATTCTGGAGGTGTGGGACGTTTTCTCAATCTATACCCTGATGTAGAGATACACGGTGATGTGAATGATTATCATATGGCTTTCCCAAATTTTAGTAAAAATTTTATTGCAATGGAAGTTGGTGATAGCATTGATCTTGGTGGCATGGAATTTATTGCTGCAGAACCAGTGGTAAGAGATATGAGAACTTCTCTTTGGGGTTATGTAGCTCCTTATAACCTGCTATTTCCAGGTGATGGTTTTGCTTACAGTCATTATCATTGGGATGGGCATTGTGGTATGGTAGCAGAGGAGGCAGATACCCTTGATCTATTTGATGTTTCAGCAGTTTTTGCTGAGCTCGCATTATTTTGGACAAATTTTGTAGATATGGAAATTTATACTAATAAGCTCAAAGAGCTTGTTAAAGAATTAGATATAAAGTACATAGCGCCTACACATGGACTTCCAATATTGGACATTAATGAGACAATGCCGAAAGTGATAGAGGGTTTACAAGCCCCATATCATAAGCTCGCCAGTTAGATTGAAAAACTAATTTTTTTCTGGATAAGGGACGTTCTTTCCAGAATATCTTCTGACACGAATGTTAGCTTGTTCTGCATGTCCGGCAAATCCCTCAAGCATGCATAATCTAGAGCAGATTTCACCAACCTGTGCTGATGTTTCTTTATTTTCTATTCTTTGATAGGTACAGGTTTTTAGAAACTTTCCAACCCACAGACCACCTGTATATCTACTCGCTTTTTTTGTTGGTAAAGTATGATTTGTACCGATTATCTTATCTCCATATGCAACATTTGTTTCATGCCCTAAAAATAGGGATCCAAAGTTTTGAAGATTATCCAGAAAAAAAGAAGGGTCTTTTGTCATAACTTGAACATGTTCATATGCCAGGATATTTGCCTCTTTGAGCATATCTTCTTTATCTTTACATAAGATAATTTCACCAAAATTATCCCATGAACCTCTGGTTATACTTGCTGTTGGTAGTATTGATAATAATCTTTCAACTTCATCAAGTGTTTCTCTTGCAACTCTCTCTGAGTCTGTAATTAATACAGCAGGAGATGTTGGACCATGTTCTGCTTGACCAAGTAAATCTGTAGCACAAATTTCACCATCAGATGTATCATCTGCAATTACTAGCGTTTCTGTTGGTCCAGCTATTAGGTCAATTCCAACCTCTCCGAACATCTGTTTCTTCGCTTCGGCAACAAAAGAATTCCCTGGTCCTACTATCATATTGACAGGATCAATTCTCTCGGTACCAATCCCCATTGCGCCGATAGCTTGAACACCACCAATGAGATAAATTTCATCCGCTCCTGCAAAATGCATAGCAGATATCGTAGCAGGATGGGCACCTCCATTATAAGGTGGTGCGCATGCAATTACCCTTTTTACTCCTGCAACCTTTGAGGTTAGGACACTCATATGTGCTGACGCAACCATAGGGTATCTTCCACCTGGGACATAACAGCCAACATTTTCAATTGGGATATGTTTATGTCCAAGAAAAACACCTGGTAATGTTTCAACCTCAAGCTCATTCATTGTCTCAAGTTGTTTCTGTGCAAAATTTCTGATTTGATTTTGAGCAAATTTTATATCTTCAATTTCAGTTTTGCTTAATTTAGATATTGCTTCTTTTATTTGGTCTTGTGTTAGCTGAAAATCAGTAGGATCCCAGTTATCAAATTTTTTTGAATATTCTTGTACAGCCTTATGCCCATTCTTCCTTATATCATTGAGGATTGATCGAACAGTTTCCTCAATGACAAGACTATCTTCTTTTGCATCAGAATTTTCAGGTCTTTTTTTTATATACTTTATCACTTCTTTGACCCAATTATTTAAATACTTGAGGGTTAATTGGTGATCCTGTCCCACCGGTAATAATTAGTGGCGGTCCACAAAAGAAGAATTCATATACACCATCTTTGGCACAGTCTTCTGCAAGTTCTTTGAGATAAAATATTTCTCCCATACATAATCCCATTGCCGGTATAACAACCCAGTGCCATGGCTGATTTGCTTCAGAGGTCTCATTTGGTCTTACTTCAACCCCCCATGTATCTGAGCATATTGCAGCAATTTCTTTTTCATGGCACCAATAACAATTTTCAAATTTCACACCTGGTGCATCTCCTCCAGCATATCCACCCCATGCATTTTCACTCAAGCATCTTTCCATTTGTCCTGTTCTTATAATGACAAAATCAGCTTTTTTAATTTCAACTCCTTGATGTTTTGCGCATGCATCTAATTCTTCGTTGGATATTCCTTCTCCATCTGCAAGCCAATCAACACCTCTAAATCTTGCTATATCAAGAAGAACACCTCTACCATTCATCTTATCTTTAGAATTTTCAATGCCTAATACATTGAGACCAGTAACATCAATCTGTTTAGGATCATGACCGTTGTAAGCTCTGTCTTCGTAAAAGATATGTCCAAGAGCATCCCAGTGAGTAGCGCCTTGGACACATAAATTTAATGTATCGTCAGCATATCTAATCTTGTTCCAATCTTGCCTTCCACATACTGCGTCAGTTCCAGTTGCTAACATCTGATGTATGGGATTAAATCTGCCACCAAAAAGACCATTTTGTGGTCCCTCTCTATCGAGTGGTATCCCTAATGAAAATACCTTACCTTTTTTAATTAATTTTGATGCTTCGACAATATGTTCTGGAGTCACCAGATTCAAGGTACCAATTTGATCGTCTTTACCCCATCTTCCCCAATTTGATAATTCTTCCGATGCCTTTTTGATAGCATCAAGATTAACCTTTATATCCATTTCTCTTCTCCTTTATTAGTGGGCTGTCCAACCACCATCAATTAACAAACTTGTTCCAGTTATCATCTTAGCTTGTGGTGAACATAAATACAATATTCCATCAACAATATCTTGAACATCGACAAGCTTTTTCATCGGTATCATACCATAGACAAAATTTTTAAACTTTTCATCTTCAAACATTGGTTTTGTCATGGGAGTATCCGCGAAAGTTGGTGCGATTGAACATACCCTAATATTTGATGGCGCTACTTCAACAGCTAAGGCTTTTGTTAACCCTTCAACTGCGTGTTTTGTCAAGCAATAGACAGTTCTAGTAGGTGAACCAATGTGCCCCATCTGTGACGTCACGTTTATTATTACCCCTGAGTTATTATTTTTCATAATTTTTACAGCATGTTTAGAAGTTCTAAAAGTAGCTCTGACATTCAAATTAAGCATTAAATCAAGAGTTTCATCATCAACATCTTCGATAAGTTTTGGTCTGTTTATTCCAGCATTATTAATACAAACATCTAGTTTTTTTAGAGTGGACATTTCTTTAAAGAAAGCATCACCCGTGATATCAAAAGGCCAGATTTCTATATTATTTGGATATTCTTTCTGTAGATCATTTAGATCATTTTCAGTTCTACTTACCGCAATAACTTTTGCGTCTTGCTTTGCAAATTCAATGGCAGTGGCTCTCCCAATTCCTCTTGCGGCACCAGTAATTAAAACAATCTTATCTTTGAATGAGCTTGAGCTATTCATCTAATTATGACCTATCTCACTTCATTTCAGATTTATACCAATGGTATATTTCTTCACCGGTCATATGCACAACACCCTCGTGCTGATTAATGTAGTCAAATAATTTCTCAACATGACCTATCCTATGTGGAGTACCAGTAAGATAAGGGTGCATACTAATAGCCATGATTTTGATATTTTCTTCACTTTCCATATACAACCGATCAAAAGTTTCTTTACATTGTTGATAGAAAACATGAGCTGGTTGATGTTGAATAATATGAATAACAATATCGTTTGTTTCTAATGGGTATGGAAGTGTCAGCATTGGACCGTATTTTGTGTCTAATGTTGTTGGTAAATCATCCATTGGCCAATTACATACGTATTCAATTCCATTTTTCTTAAGTAAATCAAGTGTGTCCTCAGTTTCTGTCAAGCCCGGACTTTCCCAACCTATAGGTTGTTTACCAGTGAAGTTTCTTATCTCTTCAACAGCAGCTGCAATAGCTTCATCTTCGTTTTCGAGTGAGTGCTGCGGTTGCTGTTCATATCCGTGACCCATGAACTCCCAACCAGCTTCTAACGCTGCTTCTGCGAGTCTTGGATATTTTGAACAGACGTGACCATTTATTGCAAGCGTTGCACGAATTCCTCGGGATTTGAGTGCATTTAAATGTCTCCAGAAACCAACTCTATTACCGTATTCATGCCATGACCAGTTTGGGATGTTTGGCATTAGTTGATTACCCATTGGTGGTGGCAATGCATTTCTTGGCATAGGTCTTATTATATTCCATAATTCTACATTGACAGTTGTCCATACTATAATTTTTGAGTCGTTTGGACCTTTCATCTTTGGTCTATCAATTATAGCTTCATACTTTAAGCGATCTGTTAGTAAACTCATTCTGTTCCTATTTTTTTATTTCTTCTTTTAAGTTTATATACTATTTTTTTTGATTATATTTGAATTTATAAACTTTTTAAGAATTTTTTAGGTAAAACATCAAATGGGACCATTAAAGGATATCAAGATTTTTGATTTAACGCGCGTATTGGCTGGGCCACATTGTACTCAAATACTAGGTGATCTTGGTGCTGATATAATTAAAATTGAGAGAGTAGAAAATGGAGATGATACACGAAAATTTGCGCCTCCCTTTATGAAAGACCAGAACGGCGATGATACAAATCAAAGTGCATATTTTTCAGGAACGAATAGAAACAAAAGATCCTTAACTCTTGATTTAAGTTCCTCTGAGGGTCAGGCGATTGCAAAGGAGTTAATTTCAAAGTCAGATATTTTGGTAGAAAATTTCAAAGTAGGTACTCTTAAGAAATATAACTTGGATTATGACTCACTCAAGGATGAATTTCCTGGTTTAATTTATTGTTCAATAACTGGATTTGGTCAAACTGGTCCATATGCAAATAGACCAGCCTATGATGCTCTAGTGCAAGCGATGGGTGGTGTAATGAGTTTAACAGGCGAACCAGATGGTGAGCCTATGAAAGTAGGAGTTTCAATTGCAGATTTGATGGCAGGTATGTACGCTACTGTTTCAGTTCTGGCTGCTCTAAGGCATCGTGATAAAACCAATGAAGGGCAGCACCTAGATATTTCTATGTTGGATGCACATGTTGCGTGGCTCGCAAATCAAGGTATGAATTATTTAGCAACAGGTAAGAATCCCCAAAGACTCGGAAATCAGCATCCTAATATATTACCCTATCAAGTTATGCCATCAAAAGATGGTTATTTTGTCCTGTCTGTAGGAAATGATGCAACATTTGAAAGATTTTGTGAAGTTGCATCATGCGAATACTTATTGGAGGATAAAAAATTTGCTGAAGCTGTGCAAAGGGTTAAAAATAGAGAAGAAGTTACAAATAAATTAAATGAAATCACAAAAATGCATGAAACAAAATGGTGGTTAGAAAAATTAGAAGCAAAAAATATTGGATGTTGTGCAATTAATACTTTGGAAGAGGTCTTCTCAGATCCTCAGGTTATTTCAAGAGAGATGGTCTTAAACATGGAGGGCACAGATGAAAAGAAAAGCCCTTATAAGTTAATTGCAAATCCGATTAAGATGAAAGAAGGCAGTATTACTTATCGTTATCCTCCACCACAACATGGGGAACATACCACGGAGCTCCTAAAGGAATACCTAGATTATTCCGACGAAAAGATTGATGCTCTCAAAAAGTCAGGAATAATCTAGTTAAATTTTTATGATTATCTACGCTGTTTTTTCTTCTACCTTACCGTAGTGAGTATATGTCTGTTGTATATACCATTTGTAGAAATCCCAATAGCTTTCTTCAGGGTACTTCATTGGATTTTCAGAACTTACGCATGAAGGTATTTGTTTTGCAACTGTTTCAAGGCTTGTATTAACAAAACATGCAAGAGAATAGCGATCATTATTTCTTGGAGGCAATACCCTATGAGGTGTTGCTCTAAATCTTTCGTTTGTCCAACGTTCTAGGAATTGTCCTAAATTTAAAATAAGAGCTCCATCTGGTATAATTGGCCAGAACCATGAGCCATCAGTATCCATTACTTGTAGACCAGGTTCTTTTGCTAGTGGTAATATTGTCATAAATCCTGTATCAGCATGAGCACCAAGACCAAATTCTTTTTCCTCAACAAATTCTACTTTTGGATATTTTGCAAGACGGAAGTAACTATATAGTTCTTCAAAATGTGGCTCAAAAAAGTTATCTTCAACACCTAAAGCTTCGGCCCATACTGGAAGTAGTTTCTTACACATATTAATAATTCCATCCCAGTAATCCATAACGTCTTCTTTGAAATTATCCATTTCTGGCCATTGGTTTTTACCATAAAATTGTTTACCTGCTTTTACATTTGGATGGTCATCTGGATATTCAGTTGCTAAAACCAAGCATTCAACAGAGTCTGTTTTTGTATGTTCTTCATATTTGGAATGAGTTAATATGGTCGCTTTTGATGGAATATAACCACGCTGATTTTCATTAACTTTGATGTCCATTTTGAAATCAACATCTTTATCATGGAATTTTATTATTTGTTCTTCCATTTTTTCAATTTTTTCCTGGGGAATACCATGATTTACTAGGCACATAAATCCAAGGGTTTCAGCCGCCTCTTTCCATTTACCAGCAAGTTCTTTGATTGCTTCACGATCACCATTCATGATCGGTGCCAAATCCATTACAGGTAATTCTTTGTATGGATAATCTATATCTCTAGCGTCAATTTTTCCTGAATTCATTTTTCTCCTCGTTTTTTGTCCTATTGATAAATTACTTAAAATAACGTATCAAAAATTAAATTTGTTTACTATCATCAAAAATAAGTTGATATATTAAAACAGATTTAAATTGTTAATGAAATAAAAAAATCAAGTAAAGGGGTTAAAATGTCAGAAAAAATTGGAATAATTGGTCTTGGAATAATGGGGTCAGCTTATGCGAAAAATCTTACAGCAGCTGGCTATGAGATAATTGGCTTTGACGTAAACGAGGAAAGATTTGAAGCTCAGGGAAATGCAAGAGTCGTAAGAGCTTCATCACCAACAGATGTAGTCAATCAAGTCGATAGAGTTATCACATCTCTCCCACATCCAGACGCATTAATGGCCGTAGCAGATGAAATATCAAAATCTGGAAAAGAAGTTATCGTTGCGGATACTTGCACACTAAAAATATCAGATAAGTTAAAGGCAAGAGATATCCTTGCTGAAAAAGGAATAACACTGCTTGATTGTCCTGTGAGTGGAACCGGTCACCAAGCATGGGCAGGGGATCTTGTCATTTTTGGAAGTGGAGACCAAGCCTCTTTTGATAAAATCAAGCCTGCATTTGAAAAAATGGGCAGGGAGGTTCATTTTCTAGGTGAGTTTGGTACAGGATCCAAAATGAAATATATAGCTAATTTATTAGTTGTAATTCATAATGTGTCATCAGCTGAAGCAATCACATACGGTATTAAAGCAGGAATTGATCCGCAGCTTGTTTACGATGTCATTAAATCCAGCGCTGGATCATCCAGAATGTTCGAGGTCAGGGGGCAGATGATGGTCGACAATAAGTATGACGAGAACGTATCTGCTAATCACTATATCACAAAGAAAGATATTTCTGTCATATTGGATTATGCTGACCAGATGGGTTGTCCTACACCATTACTCTCGGTTGCAGGTGATATTCACAGAGCTGCAATAGCTCAAGGTCGAGCCCTTGAAGATACTGCATCAGTATGCGCTGTGACAGACTTGTTGGCTGGTGTAAAAAGATAAATAAATTTAAGTAACCCAATGAAGCATAACCTTGAAGCAAAATATGACACAGTTCATTGGGGGATATTGTCTTCTGACATAGAGCCTGTATTAACAATAAACAGTGGTGATCATATTGAGATTACCACTGTTTCAGGCCCACCAGAAGTTGTTGTTAATTGTCCATACAAAGTGAAAGATTCTTTACTAGAAATCCATGAAAAAACATTTCGTGGAACCTTACAAGGTGGACATATGTGTACTGGTCCGATTAACATAACTGGATCAAAAAAAGGAGAAGTTTTACAAGTTGAAATTAACTCTGTGGACTTAGACTCGGACTGGGCGTACACAGGTATTGCTCCTTTAAAGGGTGCCTTACCTGATGATTTCAAAAACAAGCATGTCACATATCTAGAAATAGATAAAAAAAACAAAATTGCAAAAACCCCATGGGGAATGAATATTGACCTTGACCCATTCTTTGGGGTTATCACGACTGCGCCACCGATTGAATGGGGTAAATTACCAACAGTACCCCCACGAAAGAATGGTGGGAATATGGATAATAAAGAATTAAAACCTGGATCGACATTATATCTACCTATTTTTAACGATGGGGCATTATTTTCGGTTGGAGATGGGCATGGCACTCAAGGTGATGGAGAAATTTGTACATCTGCTGTTGAAATGGACATGCGGGGTGAGTTTGTACTAAAAAATAGAAGCGATATGTCGCTTGAGTGGCCCTTTGCAGAAACTCAAGATTTTTTGATCACTATGGCTTTTGATCCAGATCTTGATGAATGTGTAAAAATAGTTACACGAGAAATGATCAAATTTTTAAATTTATATGGTGATTTATCGAGAGAGGATGCATATACTTTACTGAGCTATGTTGGGGACTTGAGGATTACCCAAGTCGTAAATGGCAATAAGGGAGTTCATCTAATGCTTCCGAAGAAATATTTCAACAAAACATTCAAAATTTAGGGGGGATTAATTATGGCAAAAAAATATGAGATCTTAATATTAGGGGCATCATATGGCTCATTATTGGGAATTAAATTAGCACTAGCAGGACACAACGTAGATTTAGTATGTCTTCCAGAAGAGGTTGAACTAATTAATCAAGAGGGTGCAGTTGTAAGATTACCAATCCGTGACAAGAATACAGTTGTTGAATTGAGGTCAAAAGATTGTGATGGTATTTTGTCTGCTCTTGGACCTAATGATGTAGATTTAAAAAAATATGATCTTATCGCTTTAGCCATGCAAGAACCGCAATATGGTTCTGACGAAATAGCAAAATTATTAAAAGATATTGGGCAGAGTAAATTACCGTGTATGTCCATAATGAATATGCCTCCATTACCATACATTGCAAGAATTGAAAATTTAGATACCAGCAAATTACATGGTGCATATACCAAACCCGATGTATGGCAATATTTTGATCCAAATTTTATGACCTTATGTAGTCCAGACCCACAGGCATTTAGACCACCAGATGAAAAAATAAATGTTCTGCAAGTTGGTCTTCCAACTAATTTTAAGGTTGCTCGGTTTCCATCTGATGGACAAACAGAAATTTTAAGAAACCTTCAGGCTGATATTGAAAATATCAAATATAATCACGAAGGTGAAATGATAGAATTACCTGTGAAGCTAAAGGTACATGAGTCAATATTTGTTCCTCTCGCTAAATGGAGTATGCTTTTAGCTGGGAACTATAGATGTGTCAAGCCTGAGAATGCCGTTGCAATAAAGGAAGCGGTGCATGCAGACATTGATCTTTCAAAAAAGATTTATCAATGGGTCAGTAGTATTGCAATAGAGTTAGGTGCAATTGAAACAGACCAAGTCCCATTTGAAAAATATGCATCAGCAGCAGAAAGTCTAATCAGGCCATCTTCGGCTGCTAGAGCATTGTTTTCTGGTGCGAAGAATATTGAGAGGGTTGATAAATTAATGAAACTCATTGCTACCCAAATGGGCAAAGATACTAGTATTATTGACCCGATAATTACTGAGGTTGACAGACGATTAGAAATCAATAGAAACTCATAATCAAAGAGGTTAGGCTATCCATGAGAGTTGTTGATGCAATAATTCAGGTGCTAAAAAAGGAAGGAATTGATTATCTTAGTTGTTTTCCTACTACACCAGTTATAGAAGCAGCTGCTCAAGCTGATATTCGTCCAATAATTTGTCGTCAAGAGAGAGTTGGACTTGGTATATCCGATGGATACAGCCGGATAACAAATGGAAAAAAACTATCAGTATTTGCAATGCAATATGGTCCCGGTGCCGAGAATGCATACCCTGGTGTTGCAACTGCATTTAGTGATTCAACACCTATGTTGATATTGCCACTGGGGCATCCATTAAGCAGAGATAGAGTTTTCCCTTTATACTCAAGTCTAAAATCTTATGAAAGTATAACAAAATATATTGAGCAAATAACAACACCAGAAAAAACTATTGATGTTATCCGACGAGCAATATCAAGCACTCGAATTGGAAGACCAGGTCCAGCAATGGTTGAAATACCTGAGGACATTCTCAATAAAGAAATTGAAGAAAGCTTAGTTGAACAATACAAATGTGTAGATTTTGCGCGATCAAAAGCAAACGATGCAGATATAAGTACAGTTTCAAAAATAATTTTAGACGCAAAAAACCCAATTATTATTGCGGGTGCAGGTGTACTTTACTCCGAAGCTTCAAAGGAACTTGAAGAGCTAGCATCATTATTGCAAATTCCGGTAATGACAACCATGGAAGGGAAAAGCGCAATTTCAGAACGTCATAATCCATTGGCACTTGGAAGTGGATCCGGCGTTATGAGCGATCCTGTGGTTCATTTTATGAAAAATGCTGATGTAGTAATTGCACTTGGTACGAGCTTAACAAGGCATCCAATGGTCACAACTATACCACCAGGAAAGATTATAATTCATAATACAAACGACCCCATTGATTTATATAAAAATTATAACATTGACTTTCCTTTGTTAGGCGATACTAAGCTTGTAATTCAACAATTAATCGACTCTTGTAAAGATTATCTTGGCAATAAAGTAATCCAAAATGATGTAGCTTCAGAAATAAGACGAATTAGAGATAATTTTTTAAATAATTGGGACCAACATTTAAACTCAAAAAATACTCCAATAAGTCCATACAGAGTAATTTCGGAATTCATGAAAAATATTGATCCTAGTGATGCAATTGTAACACATGACGCAGGTAGCCCGAGATATCAAATGATGCCTTTTTATCAATCGGATACACCAAGATCCTATATTGGATGGGGAAAATCACATCAGTTGGGTACAGGATTGGGACTTGCCATTGGAGCAAAATTGGCATCCCCTGATAAATTTTGTGTCAATTTCATGGGTGATGCGGCGTTTGGTATGACTGGATTAGATCTTGAAACATCTGCCAGGTCAGGTTTACCAATTACAACAATTGTTCTCAGAAATGAGACTATGGCAATAGAAACTAATCATATGAAAGTTAGTCACGAAAAATATAAGGCGCGTGATTTAGATGGAGATTATGCAGAAATAGCTAAATCTCTGGGAGCTTGGTCAACTGTTGTTAATGACCCAGATGATATTGCAAAAGCTATACTTGATGCAAAAGATAAGAATGACGATGGTAAAACTGCATTAATACAGATCAACACATCAAAAAATCAAGATTTTGCTAATATGAGACCTTTTGGTTAAAAAAAATAAGGAGAAAAAGATGGTAAAGATATTTATTCCTCAAGAAATTTCAAAAGTAGCGTATGAAAAGTTAAAGACTATTGGAGATGTTACAATGTATACAGGTACAGATGGACCAATGCCACATGATGAAATCTTAAAAGAAGTAACCGACAAAGATATATTGTATGCACTTGGTGAAGTAGAGTTTGATAGAGAGATTATAATGGCGGCTAAGCCCCTAAAATTAGTTTCAGCAATGCATATGAAGGCTACATTTGTTGATAAAAAGGCGTGCTCAGAGAGAAAAGTGCCATTATGTGGCATTCCAAATTTTGTTAGTAAGACTACTGCAGAGTTTACGTTTGCTCTATTGATGTCGACTGCTTGGAGATTACCTGAAGCACAAAGATATCTTCAAGATGGGAAATGGACACAAAATCAATCAACATCATTTTTAGGATCACGTTTATATGGGAAAACTATTGGGATAGTTGGTATGGGCGCAGTAGGTACAGGTGTTGCAAAAAGAGCAGCTGCATGTGATATGAAAGTTATTTATCATAAGAGGCAAAGATTATCAGCAGCAGAGGAGTTAGTACTTGGAAATGCTGAATATAGAGCAATTGAGGATTTATTCATGGAGTCCGATTTTGTCGTTTTATGTACATCGTTAACTAATGATACAAAAGGACTAGTTGGCGAATATTTACTCTCACTCATGAAACCAACATCTATCTTAATAAACACATCAAGAGGACCAATCCTTGATGAGGAAGCACTTGAAAATGCTCTTAGGTCCGGTCAGATATTAGGCGCTGGACTAGATGTTTATGAGATTGAGGTTCCGGAACCAAATCCTGGACCAAGAAAAGGTCTGTATGAATTAGAAAATGTGGTGATGACTCCGCACATAGGATCTGCAGCAAGGGAGACAAGAGATGAAATGGCACTAAGAGCTGTTCACAATATAGAGAGATTTCTTGATGGAAAACGTCCGTTTGATGTTCTTAATCCAGAAGTTTATGGCGAAGCTGCAAGCAATGACGAAGTAATTGGTTAATTAACTAATACACATGCCGTTATGATAGATGTAAGGATTGAAAACTCATGGAAGAAGCACCTAATAGATGAGTTTTCTGAGCCGTACATGCGAGATTTAAGCACTTTTTTGAGGCAAGAAAAAAGTAAAAATAAAACGATTTATCCACCCAGTCATTTAATTTTTAATGCATTTGAACTAACAAAATTCGATGATGTTAAGGTTGTAATATTGGGACAAGATCCATACCATGGAAACGGTCAAGCACATGGATTAAGTTTTTCTGTTCAAGACGGGATTAAGTTGCCGCCATCTCTGCAAAACATCTACAAAGAATTAAATAATGATTTGGACATCCCAATATCAAATAATGGTAATTTATCAAGTTGGTGTAAACAGGGTGTACTTCTGCTGAATAGTATTTTGACCGTTGAGCAGGGTAAACCGGCTTCTCACTCAAATATGGGATGGGAAAAATTTACGGATAGGGTTTTAGAACTACTAAATAATAACAAAAGTGGCATTATATATATCTTATGGGGGAAGAAAGCACAAGAAAAGTGTAGTTTTATTGATCAGGACTCTAATTTAGTTATACAAAGCCCACATCCTTCGCCTTATTCTGCACATAGTGGGTTCTTTGGGTCAAAGCCGTTTTCAAAAGCAAATGAATATCTGAAATCAAATTATAAGAAAGAAGTTAACTGGCAAATACCTTGAGCTTTATTGCGCTAGTTTTTTTTCTTTTATTAGAGAGTTACCAGTTACCTGTTTATTTTTATACGACTCCTGAAATGCAGTTTTTTGCCAACCATTGAGCCTTTGTTCTATTTCGGATATATTTTTGGTCTTCCATTCAATGGACGTATTTTCATCGCGCCAAATATTTTTTTCTTCTTCAGTTCTGCCGCACCCATAACAGTAACCTGTAATTGGGTCTTCTTTGCATACATTTATACACGGTGAAACAATATCTGAATTGGACATCTTTATTCCCTTATTAATTATTGCTAAAAAATAATATATACATATATAATTAATATTACAAATTTCACTAGGTAGTAATAATGACAATAGAAAGCTCTGTTTCCAAATTTGATTGGAAATGCAAGCACACATGGAGAAGAAGTGCTAACAACACAAAATGGTGTCTAATTGGATGTTCTATAGGTGACTTTGGAACAATTGCATATTTTCAATATACAGGAATACCATGGTCAACCATGTCTATTATGCTTCTTGCAATATGTAATGGCCTCTTAACAAGCATAATTTTAGAGACTATTATTCTTATGCGACAAAATATAGTGTTTATGTCTGCATTGAAGACGGCATTGGGGATGAGTTTTATTTCAATGATATCAATGGAAGCTGCAATGAACATAACTGACGTTGTATTGACAGGAGGTGCAAAATTAACCTGGTGGGTTATACCGATAATGTTACTAGTTGGTTTTTTAACCCCTTGGCCATATAACTATTGGAGACTTAAAAAATATAATCAAGCATGTCATTAGTTTGAATTACCTTATTGCACCAAATGACACTGGTGATATACTCCTCATATGAATTTTAACCTATTATTTTTGTTAACCTTAACCATTGCAATAGTTTTGGCAGTTCTATACTACAATCTATGGAAAGAGCATAAGAAATTGAAGAAGTTTGCCGGTGTTTTTACTATGAGAGATTGGCATAGAAAAAAAGGAACGGAAGATGAGTATAACAAACTTTTTGAAATGAAAATTGGTGATGTTAATAAAAAAATCCTAGAAGAAGAAAATGAGGAAAAGGGTTCCTAACCAGAAAAATGGTACCACTGTTTGGATTCAATCCAAGAACCTCCTGATCATAATCAAGCAAATTAACTCAATACTAACGCCTATCAGCAAAATAAAAATGAATATGCGAAAAACTTGGTATTAATTTGATTTAAATGTATTGATTACATTCAACTTTATGAATTAAATACTATAGACTTGGCTTAGAAATTAAAATTCACTTTGGTGGAAAGTTTCTTATTCATGCTCTCCACCAGGGTCACCATGCTCTAGCTTAGTCTTTAAACCGTTTGACCAGATATAATTTCTTGTTCTGTTGGCGGAATGATATCCGTCTATAAAACTGTATGGAGATTTTTCAGCAATATTGAAAGTTGCTACAGTAATACAAGCTGCCGCTAGGATCCCTGCATGAGCTATTGCGCTGATACCAAAGCTGAAGGTGCTCTCTATTATGAATAGTCCAAATACAAGACTCCACATAAACGCAAGAACCTGCATTACCATGTGCTGAACCTGCAGATCAGGAATATTCTTCAAAGGGTTATATCGAGTATCCATCACACCATTCCATGAATTATATATAAATTGTCTCATTTTTACCTCTTAAAATTTACGAAAAGTGATAAACATTCTGTAATATCTCAACTGTGAGATGCTTAATTTTTTACAGATGTGTTTTGCCTTACTGAGATTTAAACTTTGTGTATGTTAGAAGGCTTTCAAATTTATTATTATATATATAACGACTACTTAGACATAATAGTTCACTACAAACTAAGATGGCATCAGAAAGGAATATTTTTTGAGATTATCTGATCTGAAGAAATAGAGGCGTAATATAGGTCAGGTATGATTATAGTTTATGTGTTTTATAATGATTTTGCATTAATGTAGAATCATGTAAATAGGAAGTGATTACTAGCCTAAAAACGTTGGAGATTTAGTAATTAGAAAAGAGTTCCTAACCAGAAAATGGTACCACTGCTTGGATTCGAACCAAGGACCTCCTGATCCACAATCAGGCGCTCTAACCAACTGAGCTACAGCGGCACATATACAGCAATAATTTGTATACCAATATTTAATTATAAAGGTATAATAATTGATATAAAAACAATTATATCATTTTTAAAGAAAGTTCAAGCAATGGGAATCAATACGCCTCATAATAAAGAAACTGATCTAAAAGTTGGACCAACATCTGAAGGAATGGTCAGAATATTTATACAAAATGATGAGATAAGTTTACCTCTTGATTTCTCTCCCAAAGATGCAATAGAAATTGCAGAAGAAATAATTGCATCTGCTAAATCTATCAAAAAATAAATAAACCTTGACTTTAGTCTTTATTTTCAATACTTAAAGGCGTCAAATTTTGACCTAGATTAAATTATAATAATTCTAAATTAGTGTTGAATGAACATTACACATAAAATTTTATATATATTCTTATTTTTATTTCTTAATGTTGAAATAGCCCTGTCAAAAACAAATCAAGTAAATATTTATTCATATCGTCAGCCACAGTTAATTCAACCGCTTCTTGATGAATTCACAAAAGATACAGGCATAAAAACGAATATTCTTTACGCTAGTAGTGGCCTTGTTGAGAAAATGATACGTGAATCAAACAATGGCAGTGCTGATATTTTACTAACGGTAGGTATTGGGCGATTGATTGACGCTGTAAATGGAAATATTGCTCAGAGAGTTAATTCTCGAATTATCAATGAGAACATTCCTGAACAATATAGAGATAAAGATGGTATGTGGGTTGGACTAACTGCAAGAAGTCGAGTTATATTCGCCTCTAAAGAGAGAGTGACTGAGAATGATTTAACATATGAAGATTTATCTGATGAGAAATGGTTTGGGAGAATTTGTTCACGCTCTGGTCAGCATGAATATAATTTGACATTATTTTCATCATTGCTCTTAAATAATGGTGAAGAAAAGTTTATTGATTGGCTCGAAGGTTTAAGGAACAATTTGGCTGTTAAACCGCAAGGAAATGATAGAGAACAGGTAAAAAGGATATATTCAGGATTATGTGATATATCACTTGGAAATTCATACTACATGGCTCAGATGCTCCTGAATGATAAAGAGCCAGAGCAAAAAGATTGGGCGAATAGTGTAAAAATTATCATGCCAAATTCAAATGAAAGAGGGACACACATAGATATTTCTGGTGCAATTATTTCCAAGTATGCGCCTAACAAGGATAATGCATTTAAGCTTCTTGAATTTTTAACAACTGATAAGGCTCAGAGAATATATGCTGAATTAAATCATGAATATCCATTAAAACGCGGAACAGAAATATCAACAATTGTATCAGGATTTGGAGTTTTAAATGCTGATAAAACAGATCTTTTATCAATTGCTGAAAGAAGGTCTAGAGCGAGTAGAATAGTTGACATCGTAAATTTTGATAATTGAATATAACTGATACCAAAATATCTACAAATTATTTGTGATTGGATTGAATGAGTAAACTCTTTAAAAAAATTTTTTCAGGATCTACACTTGATAATTTAATCCTTGGTTTTTTAGTTATAATCTTAATTATTCCTATTATAAGTATTGTATTTGTAGCATTTTCAGCAGATGAAAATATTTGGCCTCATCTAATTTCAACTGTTTTACCTGATTATGTTTTAACCACAATCTTAATCCTAATAGGGGTATCATTCTTAACTTTCTTAATTGGGACTGGCCTTGCATGGATAATTACTATATATGAATTTCCATTCAGAAAAATATTTGAATGGCTGTGTCTTTTGCCGCTAGCAATGCCAACATATATTATTGCCTATTCATACGGAGAGCTTCTTGATTATACAGGGGTTGTTCAATCCTCACTCCGCCAGATATTTGGATGGCAAACAATTCAAGATTATTGGTTTCCAAATATATTTTCTACTAGTGGTGGTATTTTTCTTATGTCATTCGTACTCTATCCATATGTTTTTTTGACTGCAAGAGCAGCCTTTATGAGACAGTCAACTACTCTAATTGAAGCAAGTAGGACATTAGGTTTTTCATTCAACCAAAGTTTTACTCGAATAGCATTACCGATCGCTCGTCCAGGTATAGTTATTGGTTTAATATTGGTTATGATGGAATGTTTGAACGAATTTGCCGCTTTTGAATATTTTGGAATTAATTCACTTACTGTGGGTGTTTATGTAACGTGGCTAGAAAAGGGTAATTTACAGGGGGCAACTCAAATAACTCTATGTATATTTTTTTTAATTGGGTTCTTTATATTCCTTGAGAGAAAAATGAGACAGAATAGGGCATTTTCATTCAAAGATACTAGATTATCTAGTTCACGCAGACTCACTCTCTCAAAAAAAGGTGGTTATACCTTTTTTATAATATGTTTAACGCCTGTATTAATAGGGTTTGTTCTACCATCATGGTTGCTACTTAGTTTTGTGATTGAACGATTAAATGAAATTCAATTCTCAAACTTTGTTACCTTATTTTTTAATTCTTTTATTTTATCAGCCATATCATCGTTTATTGCGCTCATAGTTGCCTTATATCTCGTCATCTCAAGTAGCTCATCAAAAAACATACTCACAAAAGCTGCAATTAGTATTTCTCGTTTGGGGTATGCCTTTCCAGGAATAATTTTAGCACTTGGAGTAATTATAGTACTTTCACTAATTGATAAAATTATTGATCATACATCATTGTTACTATTTGGTTCACTATCAAGCATTATTATCTCAGGTGGACTTATTGGCGTCTTCTATGCATATATTTCTCGTTTTCTAACAGTGTCATATGGAACAATAGATGCAGGTTTTTCAACTTTAAATAGCAATCTTGCAGATGCTTCCAGAATTCTTGGGATGGGAAAATATGAGACACTGAAAAAGGTACAGATTCCTATTATCAAGCCAGCTATAATTATGGCAATTTTATTGGTATTTATTGATACTATGAAAGAATTACCAGCAACTTTGATATTAAGACCTTTTAATTTTGATACATTAGCTACGAATGTATACACCTATGCTTCCCTATCAGATATTCAAAACGCTGCATTACCATCATTAACGATTGTCATAGCCGGACTTTTGCCAGTGATTTTGATTAACAGAGAGCTTACAAAAAGTTAGATTATTTTAGTCTATAATTTTTGCTTGGGTTTTGGATTTGATTTCATCTAATGTAACACCCGGAGCAATTTCCACTACATGCACACCTTCTGGCGTAATATCAAATTTACCTAATTCTGTTATGACCATATCTACAACGGATTTTCCTGTTAGAGGAAGAGTACATTCTTTCAGAAGTTTAGGTTGTCCATCTTTTGCTGTATGTTCCATTAATATAAGTACCTTTTTAACCCCAGCAACTAAATCCATTGCGCCGCCCATGCCTTTTACCATTTTACCTGGTATCATCCAATTAGCGAGGTCACCTTTTTCAGACACTTGCAAAGCGCCTAGTATAGATAAATCAATGTGACCACCTCTAATCATCGCAAATGACTCAGAGCTGTCAAAATATGAGGTTTCTGGTAACTCTGTTATTGTTTGTTTTCCTGCGTTTATAATATCTGCATCTACTTCATTCTCTAGGGGAAAGGGGCCCATCCCTAGCATTCCATTTTCTGATTGCAGTGTTACATTAATATTATCTGGTATATAATTTGCAACCTTTGTTGGCATGCCAATACCAAGATTGCAATAATAACCATCCTTGAGTTCTAGTGCAGCAACTCTACATATATCTTCTCTTGTCCATGCCATGATCTACCTACTATTCTTCTCTTAGAGTTACAAATTCAATTTTCTTTTCAGTATATTTTCCTTCAAATATCCTATCAACATATATTCCAGGTAGATGTATATGGTCTGGATCTAACTCTCCAGTCTTAACAAGTTGTTCTACCTCTACAACACAAATCTTTCCTGCCTTTGCCATTGGTGGATTAAAATTTCTGGCTGCTTTTCTAAATACTAAATTGCCGGACTCATCACCCTTCCAGGCTTTGATAATTGACAAATCACCTGTAATCGCTTTTTCAAGAAGATATTCAACCCCATCAATAACTTTCGTTTCTTTACCTTCTGCAATGATCGTCCCCACTCCGGTTTTTGTATAAAAAGCAGGTATACCGGCACCACCAGCTCTACATCTTTCGGCTAAAGTACCTTGAGGTGAGAATTCAAGCTCTAATTCACCTTTTAAGTATTGTTCTTCAAAAGTTTTATTTTCACCAACATATGAAGAAATCATTTTCTTAATTTGACGTGTATGAAGTAAGGTACCAAGTCCAAAACCATCAATCCCACAATTATTTGATACAACAGTTAACCCTTGGACTTTACTCGCTTTAATCTCTTCTGTAATATTTTCTGCGATCCCACAAATTCCAAAGCCTCCTGATAGTATTGTCATGCCATCAAAAAGTATACCTTGCATTGCATCATGCGCATTTTGAAAAACTTTATTATTTGCCATAATATTCACTTACTTAATCAATCAATAAGCAGTATCATATAAATTGAATTTATTTAATACAAGAACTTTGTTATGATATTCTGATGTTAGAAAACAATACCATTTCATCCAATAAACATATCTTAATGGATCCGTTTGAACGGTCTATTAATTATCTACGAATCTCTGTAACTGACCGCTGTGATTTTCGATGTGTATACTGCATGGCTGAGAATATGACTTTTATGCCAAAGGCTGATTTATTGACACTTGAAGAGCTTAATCGATTAGCATCAATTTTTATTGAATGTGGTATTAAAAAAATTAGACTTACTGGCGGTGAACCACTTGTAAGAAAAAATATTATGTGGCTGATAGAAAGCCTCTCTAAAAAAATTGGTAGATCAAATTTAGAAGAAGTCACAATTACAACAAATGGTAGTCAGTTGAAAAAGTATGCCTCTGATCTTTTCAAAAATAATATAAAAAGAATAAATGTATCAATTGACTCACTTGATCATAATACATTCAAAAAAATAACTAGATGGGGTAATTTAGAACAGGTTCTTGAAGGTATTGAATTTGCTCAAAAGGCAGGTATTCGAGTCAAGCTAAACACTGTTGCATTGAAGGGGGTTAATGATCATGAAATCCCATCAATGATAAGATGGGCTCATGCAAATAATATGGATATGACTTTAATTGAAACGATGCCTATGGGTGACATTGATGGAGATAGAACAGAAAATTACCTTCCTCTTACCGAATATAAGAAGCAGTTAGATAGCGAATTTACCCTTACGGCATCTGATTATAAGACCGGTGGTCCATCAAGGTATTATGACTGTAAAGAGACTGGTGGTATTTTAGGTCTAATAACGCCTCTTAGTAATAATTTTTGTGCTGATTGCAATAGAGTAAGGATAACTTGTACAGGAAAGATGTATATGTGTCTTGGGCAAGATGACTCTATGGATTTTAATAAAATGATGAGAGCCAACGCATCAGATCAAGAGATAATCAATTTGATCCATAAGTCTATTAATTTAAAACCAAAAAGTCACAATTTTATAATTGATGAAAATCATAAGAAACCTGCAGTCGATAGGCATATGTCTGTCACTGGTGGTTAATTAGGAGCTTGCATCTGTATTTGCCACCTCTTCGGTATAATTTAATGGAAGAGATGTTGTATATTTGATTTGCTCCATTGAGAAGCTCGTAGATACATCCGTCAGGTCAATTCGTTCAATTAAATTTTTGTAAAATCTATCAAAAGCAGATATATCTGGCACTACAACTCTCAATAGGTAATCTATATCTCCAGCCATGCGGTAAAATTCAACAACTTCAGGAAAATAATTTACAATTTTTTTGAATTCAGCAAGCCATTGATTATTGTGCTGATTAGTCTTAATTGCAACAAATGCTGTTACTTCCGCATTAATTTTTTTGGGATCAAGAAGCGCAACCCTTTTTGATATAATGCCCTCTTTTTCCATTCTTTGGATCCTTCTCCAACATGGAGTAGAGGAAAGTGCTACCTTTGCTGATATTTCAGATACAGCCATAGTACAGTCTTCTTGAAGAAGATTGAGTATTTTGCGATCGATTTTATCTAATTTTGCTGCCATGTTCTTTCACTTAATTATTTTAGAAAAAAATACCAATTTGAATATATTAATGAAAAATTATTCTAATATCAATAATTAAAATTTCTTAAATAGAAATTTATTCTAATAAAATATGAAATACTGCGTTATTATTATTTTAATAATTTTCTTGTAAAAATAATAATCTAGTATAATTTCAAAATTCATCATTGGATCTTGAACTTTACTAATAACACTTAGGTATTTTTAAAATGTCTGGAAGTAATTCAAATAATATAATCAAAGCCTCTTTACCTAGAGGTCAGCGTGATGTTTATGGTTCTGAACTGCAGAAAATTAAAAATATAGTTTCAAAAATTACTAAAGTCTATGAGTCATATGGGTTTGAAGAACTATCAACTCCAGCTTTTGAATTTAGTGATGCACTAGGTAAATTCTTACCAGATTCAGAACGACCAAATGCAGGCGTATTCTCTTTCCAGGATGATGATGAGAAATGGCTTTCACTGAGGTATGATCTGACAGCACCTTTGGCAAGATTTGTGTCAGAAAATTATGATCAAATTACCAAACCTTACAAGAGATATCAATTTGGGAGCGTATGGCGCAATGAGAAGCCTGGACCTGGCAGATACAGGGAGTTCTTGCAATTAGATGCAGATATCATTGGATCAGATAACTTCATTGTTGATACAGAATTATTAATGCTGGCAACTGACTCAATGAGATCGCTTGGCCTTAATGAACAAAATTTTAATGTCAAGGTTTCAAATCGTAAGCTATTAGATGCAATCATAGAACTGATTAAAAAAGATGATGATATTGATGAAAATAGAAGACTTACAATACTTCGGGCAATTGATAAACTAGACCGAGTTGGTATAAGTGGTGTTGAAAAATTATTATCAGAAGGCAGGAAAGACGAGTCAGGTGATTACACAAAAGGAGCTCAATTATCGAAAAAAAGTATTGAGAAAATTCTAAACTTTATATCAATAGGATCAACTGTCAGGAATGACTTTATTAATCAGACAAAAGAAATAATATCCAAAACAGAGCAAGGACCAATAGCCATAGATGAGTTAATTGGAATAGATAAATTACTAACTGAATTAGGTTATAACCAAGAAATTTCATTCGATGGGACTATAGTCAGAGGATTGGAATATTATACAGGAACAATATTCGAGACTAATATTGTGTTAGATGAAAAAAAGAAAGATGAAATGCCCATCATAGGATCTGTTGGCGGAGGTGGTAGGTATGATAAGTTAATTTCCAGGTTTAGAAAGGATCAGGTGGCTGCAAGTGGTTTTTCAATTGGCGTGAGTCGTTTGGTAACTGTTATGCAAATGGCAAACTTAGATATATTTGAAGATAATTATGGACCTGTTTTAATCTTGAACATGGATAGAGAATACCAACAAAGTTATTATCAGCTAGCAACAGAAATTCGTAAAAAAGGAATTTCTGCTGAAGTTTATCTTGGTGGTTCTGGCATGAAAGCACAAATGAAATATGCTGATAGACGAAACTCACCATTTGTAATTATTGAAGGTACTAATGAAAGAGAGATGGGGATAGTAACTGTAAAGAATTTGATCAAAGGAAAAGAAATATCGAATATGATTGAGAATCGTGACCAATGGATAAATAACGATGAAATTCAATTTGAGATTAATAGGGATCAAGTTGCAAATAAGATTTCTGAAATCTTCTCAGAAATAAATAAAAAAATATGAATAAAATAGTTAACAAAGATCCCGCAATCATAAGAGAATATTTTATCAAGGAGGGATATAATTTATATAACCCTTCAATGACGATAGATGCAGATATCGTTATGAATTTTATGGGTGAGGACGTAAGAAATAGATTACTTCTCTCTAATTCACCTGATGGCAAAGAAATTTGTCTACGTCCAGATTTCACACTTCCTCTTGCAATAAGTTATAAAAATAATGAAATACATGACAATAAATACGTTTATGATGGTTATGCATTTCGTTTTCCTACAAAAAATGAAAAAACACGCAGTTGTCCCGAATTTCGACAAATTGGGATAGAAAATTTTGGAAGTGAAAAAAAGATTGAGTCTGAAGTTGAAATTATTTCAAATGTCTATGAAGTTCTATCTGACTTTAGCGGCTTTGATCTAAGAATTACAATTAGTGATGTATCAATATTCTATCAATTTTTAAAAAACTTAAATCTTAGCAAATATCTGTTTAACAAAATAATACGTTTGTATTGGAATGGTCTTGATAATGTTGAAATTAAAGATGCAATTCAGGCACTAATTAATAGACAATTTGAAGCAGAAAACCAAGAATACTTGATCGCTCAGTACAAAAATGGATCATTGAGTAGTATAAGATTTATTGAGTCTTTATTGGGAGAAGAAAATATTTCAATATTTTCTGGTAGGGACCCAGATGAAATCGTAAATAATTATTTGGATAAATTGGAGTCAAATAATCTCAGTGAGATAGATCAAAAAACAATCAATCAAATTTCTGAATTTTTATCAATAACAGGGGATATCGATAGTTGTATTACTGAACTATCAAAGTTTGAGGATAACTATTCTCTTGATCTTAAAAATTCAATCGTTGAATTGGAAAATAGAATTAAATACCTTAAAGATATAAATATACCTCTAAATAATATTCAATTTAAGACAACTTTATCACGTAAAGCTGAATATTACACTGGTTTGATTTTTGAAATAAACAACACAAAAACACCGATAAGCGACCCAATAGCAATTGGCGGTAGGTATGATAAAATTTTTGAAGAATTGGGTTCAACAAAACCAATACCTGCAGTTGGTTGTTCAATATACGTTGACCGATTATTATATTCAGGAAAATTAGATGGCTAAGAATTTGATTATTGGGATCCCAAATAAAGGTAGGCTTCAAAAAGATACTGAAGAAATTTTCTTAAATTCAGGTTTGAAAATTCAAAGAGGAAATGGTGAACGGGAATATACTGGTAAAATGGTTGGTATTGAAAATATCGATATCATTTTTTTATCTCCAAAGGAGATTTCATATGAGCTGCAAAAGGGTTCCATTGACATAGGAATAACGGGTTTAGATTTAATTGAGGAATATATTTATGAGCCTAAAGATTGTATTTTTAATTTAATGGAATTAGGCTTCGGGTTTGCAGATGTGGTTGTTGCCGTTCCGTCAAGCTGGATAGATGTAAAATCAATAACTGATCTTGAAGACGTCATTTATGATTTTCGAATTAAGAATAAAAAACGACTAAGAATAGCAACAAAATATCCAAATATTTCACGCAATTTTTTTGAAGCACTTGGCTATTCTGATTATCTGCTTGTCGACAGTCATGGAGCAACTGAAGGTGCCCCAGCATATGGATCATCAGAAATAATAATTGATATCACAAGTACGGGATCTACGTTGAAGGCAAATCAACTTAAAAGAATTGACAAAGGAACAATTTTAAGAAGTCAGGCATGTTTGTTTGGTGCTTTAAATACAAAATGGAACAAAGAAAAATTGAGTCTACTTGAAAATTTACTCAGTAAATTAAAATGCTCTGAGGAAAATATTCAGGAATTTAAAATAATTTTATCAAAATAAAAAAACCCTCTCATAATGAGAGGGTTTTTTGTTATTTAACCTTAGGTATCGGTTGCAGGCAATTACATCATGCCGCCCATACCGCCCATGCCGCCCATATCAGGCATTGCTGGCATTGCAGGTTTGTCTTCCGGTAGATCACCGATCATTGCTTCTGTTGTTATCAATAGACTTGCGACAGATGCTGCGTCTTGTAAAGCAGTTCTCACAACTTTAGTAGGGTCGATAATACCAGCTTTCACTAGATCAGTGTATGTTTCACTTTGTGCATCGAAACCAAAACTATGTGTATTGTTTTCAAGTACTTTTGAGACAACAATTGATCCCTCAACACCAGCATTTTCAACAATTTGTCTAATAGGTGCTTCAAGTGCTTTAGAACAATATTGATACCTGCTTGGATATCAGCGTTCTTATCAGTAAGTGTTTTAACAGCTTTTGTGCATCTCAATAAAGCCACACCACCACCAGGAAGAACACCTTCTTCAACTGCAGCACGTGTTGCATTTAATGCGTCATCTACTCTGTCTTTTTTCTCTTTCACTTCAATTTCTGTTGCACCACCAACTTTGATGACAGCTACACCACCAGAAAGTTTAGCAAGTCTTTCTTGTAGTTTCTCTCTATCATAATCAGAAGTTGTATCTTCTATTTGCTGACGGATTTGGCTAACTCGGGCTTCAATATCTTTCTTAGTTCCAGAGCCATCGATGATTGTTGTTTCTTCTTTCGTGATTGAAACTCTTTTTGCGTTCCCTAACATATCAAGTGAAACATTTTCAAGTTTAATACCGATATCTTCAGATATAACTTGTCCGCCTGTTAAAATTGCTATGTCTTCCAACATTGCTTTTCTTCTATCACCAAAACCTGGAGCTTTTACTGCAGCAACTTTTAGACCGCCTCGAAGTTTGTTAACAACAAGAGTCGCGAGTGCTTCCCCTTCAACATCTTCAGCTATTATTAATAGCGGCTTGCCATTTTGAACAACTTGTTCAAGGATTGGAAGCATTGGTTGTAAGGTTGATAATTTCTTTTCAAAAAGAAGAATGTATGGATCTTCAAGATCACAAATCATTTTTTCAGCATTAGTAATGAAATATGGTGATAAGTATCCTCTATCAAAAAGCATACCTTCAACAGTTTCCAGTTCAAATTCTAGTGCTTTTGATTCTTCAACTGTGATAACTCCATCATTGCCAACAACTTGCATAGCTTCTGCAATTTTCTCACCGATTATTGCTTCACCATTTGCAGAGATTGTGCCGACCTGTGATACTTCATCAGAACTTTTGATTTTCTTTGATTTACTTGTAAGGTCCTTAATTGCTGCTGCTACAGCAATTTCAACACCACGTTTTAAATCCATTGGGTTCATGCCAGCTGCTACTGCTTTTACACCTTCTTTAACGATTGCTTGTGCAAGAACTGTTGCAGTTGTAGTTCCGTCACCAGCAACATCATTAGTTTTAGATGCTACTTCTCTAAGCATTTGTGCGCCCATATTTTCGAACTTATCTTGAAGTTCAATATCTTTGGCAACTGTAACACCATCTTTTGTTATTCTTGGTGCACCGAATGATTTATCTATAACCACATTACGACCTTTTGGGCCCAATGTTACTTTTACAGCATCTGCAAGAATGTTTACACCGTGTAACATTCTATCTCTTGCATCAGCAGAAAATTTAACTTCTTTTGCAGCCATTTTTTTATCCTTCCTAGTTTGTTTATTCTACTATGCCCATGATGTCAGACTCTTTCATAATTAAGAGTTCTTCATCACCGACTTTAACTTCTGTACCTGACCATTTGCCAAATAAAATTTTATCACCTGGTTTCACATCAAGTGCAACTCTATTCCCAGAGTCATCTCTCTCACCTGGGCCTACAGCAACAACTTCACCTTGGCTTGGCTTTTCTTTGGCTGTATCTGGGATAATAATACCACCAGTTGTTTTTTCATCTTCATCTACTCGACGTACTAAAACGCGATCATGCAAAGGACGAAAGCTCATTTTTAAATCTCCAATTTTTTAATTGATAAATAATTAGCACTCACCCTAATAGAGTGCTAACAACGTTGATATATGAATTTTACTGAAATTTGTCAATAGATATAAGAAAATATATTTAAGAATATGAAAAAAAATTGATTTTGTTATAGATCAACAATTATTGAATTATTAATGTATAAAGATTATGTTTGTTACTGTTATTTGATAACTTATGCGCACACACATGATAATTCCAAAAAGAAGCGATATTTATAAAAATTATAAGCTCATCCTCTGTGACATTTGGGGTGTCATTCATAATGGTAAAGATTATTATCCAAAAGCTGTTGAATTTTTGATGGATTTTCAGAAACAAGGTGGCTTAGTTTTCTTAATTACTAACGCACCAAGAAGATCTAAAGTTGTTAGGGAATATTTATTAAATATGGGTATAGATAAATTAATTTGTGAAAATATTGTTACATCTGGTGATTGCAGTTACAATTGGATTTGTTCTATCTCTGATAAACCCATCTTTCATATTGGGCCAAAAAAAGATTACTCACTCTTTTCTGATTTAGATTTGAATTTGTCAGATCAAGACTATTGTTCAGAATGCATATGTACTGGGTTTTTTGATGAATATACGGAAACTCTGGATGATTATGAAGAATTATTAAATACCCTTTTGGATAGAAAAATTAAGATACATTGTGCAAATCCAGACTTGTATGTCCATAGGGGAGAAATTAAATTACCGTGTGCAGGACTGATCGCCCAAAAATACAATGAGTTGGGAGGGGAAGTTAGTTATTTTGGCAAACCATATACACCCATATACGAGTTGGCATTGTATGAAGCCAATGAAAGACAAAAAAATTCAATTAGTAAATCTGACATTCTTGCAATCGGAGATGGGTTACATACGGATATTACTGGCGCGGACAATTTTAAGATAGACTCCATGTTTATTCTCAATGGTGTACATAAAAATGAAATTGTGAGCAAAAACCATAGTTCTAAAATCGATATAGATATGATAAGAGACTATATCAATTCCAATTTTTCTCTGAGTGTAGAACCGCGATACATACAAAATGAGCTTAAGTAATAATATGCATATAATTAATGGTTATAATAATATACCCGACATTTACAAAAATAGTGTCATTGCTATTGGTAATTTTGATGGCATACATCTTGGACACAAACACCTAATAAATAAAGTATTAGAAGTCGCCAATGCTGAAGGAAAAAAATCTGGTATTATTACTTTTGATCCTCATCCAAAAGCTTATTTTGGTGGTCTAAAAAATTTCCATCAAGTAACAACAGATGCTGTAAAAATTGAAATATTAGAAAAACTTAAAATCGATATTCTGTTTGAGTTAAATTTTGATAAAAGTTTGTCAAAAATGAGCCCAGAAGAGTTTTTTTTGGAAGTAATATACAAAAATCTGGAGGCTTCCCATGTGATTGTAGGTGAAGATTTCAGATTTGGATATGAGAGGTCTGGTGATGTTCATAAATTAGAAGAACTATGTAATTCAAAAGACATAGGTTTTAACAGTATACAGAAACAAAAAGATATAAATTCAGTGATTTATTCTTCCTCACGAGTTAGGACTAATATAACAAGCGGTAATATTACGGATCTAACTAAACTGCTTGGGCATTATTGGTTTGTAAATGGTCATGTAAAACACGGAAAGAAAAAAGGAACTGAGTTGGGGTTCCCAACAATTAATATTGAATTTGAGGATACACTTAAATTAGCGCATGGTATTTACGCAACAAATGTATATTTGGAGGGTAAAAAATATCATGGGGCCTCTTACTATGGAGCGCGACCTACCTTCAATGATCAAGGGGATATCCTAGAAACTTATATCTTTGACTTCGATAGAGATATTTACAATCAAGAGGTCAAAATTGAGTTTATTGATTTCATAAGAGAAGATCAAAAATTTAAAAACGAAGAAGAACTCATAAAACAAATGGAAATTGATTGTTGTAATGTTAAAGATAAACTGCAATATTACGACAAATATACTAGTTTGATTGATAACTCATAAGCAATAAAAGTAATGGTAGATAACAAGGATACAGCAGAAATAAATTGGGCGGAGACAATTCTTCTACCAAAAACAGATTTCCCGATGAGAGCAAACCTTCCTGATGCTGAACCAGCAATCCTAAAAAAATGGGAAGTAGAAGATATTTATCATCAAAACAGAATTAATGCTGATGGGAATGAGACATTTGTATTGCATGATGGTCCACCATACGCAAATGGTAATCTACATATCGGTCATGCTCTTAATAAAATTCTAAAAGATCTTATTGTGAGATCAAAATCAATGATGGGTTATAATGTATCATATATCCCAGGGTGGGATTGCCACGGATTACCAATCGAATGGAAGATAGAAGAAAAATATCGCGAGAAAGGAATTGACAAAGACTCAATTCCTATCAATAAATTCCGCGATGAATGCCGTGATTTTGCCACTCACTGGATCAATGTTCAAAGAGATGAGTTCAAGCGTCTTGGTGTAATTGGAGATTGGGACAATTCATATACAACCATGAAATTTGAATCAGAAGCTCTAATTGCAAAAGAATTATTAAAAATAGCCATGATGGATGGAGCTTTATACAGAGGTTCAAAACCTGTTATGTGGTCCGTGGTTGAAAAGACTGCTTTGGCTGAGGCTGAAGTTGAATATTTGGACTATGTCTCAGATGCTATATGGGTAAAGTTTGCTGTAGATAGAGACAAGACAAAGATAATAGAAAATGAGACATCAAAATTATTATCTGGAGCTTATATTATTATCTGGACTACTACACCATGGACAATACCTGGTAATAGGGCAATATCATTTTCATCTGAGATCAAATATAGCTTGTATCAAATAGAAGAAACAGAAGGAGATGTATGGGCCAAAGTCGGAGAGAAATATCTGATTGCTGATAGCCTAGTAGAAGCTGTAATGAGTTCTGCAAAGGTAGTAAAATATACAAAAATTAAAGAAGTGCTGCCAGATGTAATTAAATCATTGATATGCAGCCATCCATTTAAGTCTATTTTTAAAGGTTTTGAATTCCAAGTTCCATTGCTTGATGGAAATCATGTAACCGATGATGCGGGTTCAGGATTCGTTCATACTGCTCCTGGGCATGGTACTGATGATTTTGAAATATGGATGAAATATAAAAAAGATATTGAAAAAGCGGGGATAGATACTTCAATACCATATACTGTAAATGAGGATGGGGCATTTAATTCAAACATTGATGGGTTTGATGGTGTTTTTGTTTTTGATAAAAATGGTAAAAAAGGAAAAGCAAACGATTACGTTATTAGTAAATTAGCAGAGGCTAATTCAATAATTGCTCGAAAAAGATTTGAACATCAATACCCACATTCATGGAGATCCAAGAAACCAGTAATTTTTAGAAATACTCCGCAGTGGTTTATTTCAATGCAGGATAATAAGCAAAAGGGACTAAGATCAATAGCATTAAAATCAATTTCTGATACCAAGTTTTACCCACCTGCTGGAAAGAATCGTCTAAATTCCATGATTGAAAATAGACCAGACTGGGTTCTATCTAGGCAAAGATCTTGGGGTGTTCCAATTGCATTATTTGTAAATAAAACTGACGGTAGTTTTATTCCAAATAAGGATTTTAAAAAATCTGAAGAATTCCTTGAACGTATATATGAAATATTCTCAAATGAGGGTGCAAATGCTTGGTTCAAAGAAGGATCAGAGAAAAGATTTTTAGATGGTATTGTTGATGACTTTAATAACTGGGAAAAAGTTAATGATATACTAGATGTTTGGTTTGAGTCTGGAACAACCCATGCTTTTGTTTTAGAAAATAGTAAAGAAAAATTATGGCCAGCCGATATGTACTTGGAGGGTAGTGACCAGCACAGGGGATGGTTTCACTCATCATTACTTGAAAGTAGTATTACCAGAGGAAGGGCACCATATAAATCCGTTTTAACCCATGGCTTTACTATGGATAAGGATGGGAAAAAAATGTCAAAGTCCCTTGGAAATGTAATATCTCCTCAAGATGTTGTGAAGAAATATGGTGCAGATATACTGAGATTATGGGTCGCATCAACAGATTATAGTGATGATCAGCGTATCGGAGATGAAATATTAAAATCAATTGTAGAAGCATATCGAAAAATTAGAAATACAACACGCTGGATGCTCGGTGTTCTATCAAATTATGATGAGAAATGGGTGTATAATAAAACAGATATGGATGAACTTGAACTCTATATGCTTGATAGACTTACGCATCTTCAGAATGAGGTTTTGGAGGCTTATAATCAATATGATTATAGAAGGGTTACGACATTACTGATGAATTTTATCAATTTAGAACTATCTGCCTTTTATTTTGATATAAGGAAAGATTGCCTGTATTGTGATGCTTTTTCCAGTACCAAGAGAAGATCAACGCTTTACGTAATAAATAATATTTTTAATATAATCATTAAACTATATGCGCCTATTCTAAGTTTCACAATGGATGAGGTTTGGGGACATTATAAATTCAATGATAATAAGTCTATTCACAAAAGTCATTTTGTGCCAATCAACACAGAATGGATAAATAAAGAACTAGATTTAAAATGGTCAAATATAAAAAAAATAAGAAAGACTATTACAGCTGCTTTAGAAATAAAGAGAAAAGAGAAAGAAATTGGTTCTAGCCTTGAGGCTGGCGTAAAAGTATATATAGATGATAATAATCTCTTACGCACCATAGAAGATATAGATCTTGCTGAGATTTCAATTACAAGCAGTTTCAGTGTTGTCAATCAATCACCTATCAAGGAAAGTTTTATACTTGAAGAAGAGCCTAATATTGGAGTAGTTGTGGAAATGGCAAAAGGAGCCAAATGCCAGAGATCATGGCGAATATCTGAGGATGTGGGTAGAGATCCAGAGTATCCGACACTGTCCCAAAGAGATGCTGAAGCAGTCAGAGAATTTATGAAATTGAAATAAGTATCATCTGAATGATAATTGAAAATATTAAGTTTTTAATACAGCTAAAGAGATATATCTTATACATTTTTGTTCTTTTTCTGTTTGATAGATTAACAAAAATTTACTTACTAAATGTATTGAATGATAATAAGGGTCCAATTCCTTTAACAGATTTCTTTGATCTAGTTTTAGTGTGGAACAAAGGAATTAGCTATGGGCTTTTCCCGCAAGACAGTTATGCGGGACAACTTATAATAAGTGTTGTTTCTTTTATGATTTGCCTTTGGGTGCTGAAAATTATAAATAACTCAAGTAATAAATTTGGAATGATCTCAAGCATACTAATTATTTCAGGTGCGATCTCAAACATCATGGATAGGGTAATCTATTCTGCAGTTGCAGATTTTTTTTATTTTCATATAAAAAATTTCAGTTGGTATGTGTTTAATGTTGCGGATATGTATATAGTATTGGGGCTATTCATATTGATATATGGCTATATTTATCCTAACATTAAAAAAAATTAGAATTTAGTTAAATGAACCATAGTAAAAATTATTTATCAAAAGTATTACTTCTCTCATTACTTTGTGTATTGCCTAGCTGTGGTTCTTCATTAAAAGAATTTGTTTCTACTTCTTATTCAGGTAATGCATTTCAAGCTGGTCCTCCAGACGAATTTTTGACAATAACCAAAAAACCACTAAAAATGCCACCTGATTATCTATTAAGACCTCCAAGTGAAAATCAAGTCGTGTTTATTGATGAACCAATGACAACTGCTAAAGATGCAGTTTTAGGTGAGCAAAATGTGAATGAAGTTTCAGAAGGTGAGGCTTTCATTTTGCAAATGGCCAAGGCTGAAGATGCAAACCCGGAAATTAAGAAGGAATTATATTCTGAGGAAGGGGCTTTCGAGGATGAGACGTTGGCTGAGTATTTAGCACGATTAAAGAGCGAAAATAATGAAGTTTTAGATCCTGAAATTGAATCTGAAAGATTGGGTCAAATAAGTCCAATATCAAATAATGAGCCAATTAGAAATAATGAGCCAATTAGTTCTATGGATGATAGGGTCAATGTTGAAGGTCTGAGCATGAACCAATTCATGCTAAGCAACTTAAAGGCAAGTTCAAGCAAATCAAATGATAACGTGAACTATGATATTAGAATTGAGGATGTTCTTGGTATAGATCGAGTTAAGGAAGAATCAATTGCCACAGATGAACTTCAGGAAGGATCGGATACAGAGGAAGATAAAAATTCTGATAGCACCGAAAGGCCAAATGTATTCAAAGGGCTATGGGGAGAGTTGAGTAGTGGCTTTGGGTTATTTTAAAAACGAACGTACGTTCGGTTATTGGCATGACAATAAAGCTTCTTGATAATAACACCATTAATCAAATTGCTGCTGGAGAGGTGATTGAAAAACCAGCTTCAATAGTCAAAGAATTAATTGAAAATTCCATAGATGCTAATGCTAAAACTATCACCATCAGAATTAAAGATGGTGGTAAAGAATATATTGAAATTGAAGATGATGGCGATGGAATGTCTCCTGCAGATCTGGAACTTTGTATTAAGAGGCATGCTACTTCAAAGCTAGATTCAAATACCCTTCAAAACATAAAAACTCTTGGCTTTAGAGGAGAAGCACTCCCCTCTATTGGCTCAGTCTCTAGGTTAGAAATTATTTCTAAAGCAAGAAATGGAACAGGGTATCAAATTGTTGTCGATTATGGTGATATCAAAGACTATAAAAAATCAGCTGCAAACCAAGGTACTGTAGTAAAAGTTAGTAATATCTTTTTAAAATTACCAGCCAGATATAAATTTTTAAAAAGCTCGAGATCTGAACAAAATTCTATAGTTGAGACAATAAAGAGACTTGCGGTATCAAATCCAAGTATATTATTCAATGTTGAAATAGATAACTTAAGGTATATGAGTTATGGATCTATTGATGGTGATCATAAGGAAATTTTTGAATGGAGAATAAAAGAAATACTCGGCGCTGACTTCATGAAAAACATGATAGAATTAAGTCATGAAGAACCTCATATGAGCATTTTTGGAAATATTGGCTTACCATCATACAATAGATCTAATTCTAATAATCAATACTTACTTGTAAATAATCGAATAATTCAAGATAGGAAATTGAGTGGAGCTATTAGAGCTGCATACGGTGATAAACTTCCTAAGGGCAGATTTCCGATGTTTGTAATTAAAATAAATATTCCATATGACGCAGTAGATATAAATGTCCATCCCTCAAAATCTGAGGTTAGATTTACTGATGAGAGAATAATACAATCAAAATTGGTAAGTTCTATAAGAGGGGCTCTAAATCATAAAGCTAACCAGAGCTTAAATGTTTTTAGTCAGTTTTATGAAAAAAAAGTCGCTCAAATGAATAAAAGTCAATACGAAAGCCAACAAATTAACTCTCAGGTTAATCTATCAATGTATGATAGTGATGAAACTTACACTTCAAATAAATACAATAATGATGAAATATCAGAAAAAGAAAACTCATCTCCTTATGCAATAACGAATGACATTAATGAGTTTCCTCTGGGCTTTGCCAAAGGTCAGATTTTTAAAAATTATATACTCTCTCAAAATTCAGAAGGTATGATAATTGTTGATCAACATGCCGCTCATGAAAGAATTGTTTTTGAAAAACTAAAAGAAAGTATTCATAAAAATGCAATTGAGAGGCAAATATTGCTCATACCTCATGTTTATCAATGCGATAAATTTGATAAAGAAAAATTATTATCATTTAAAAATGATTTAGATACTGTAGGCATAGAAATAGAAGAATTTGGTGATGAAGTACTTATCAGATCGATCCCTTCATTAATAAGAGATTCTAATGTGAATGAATTAATGAGGGACTTGTTGGATTTACCCTCTGATGAATTTATGAGAAGAACGCTTGAAGATAGAATAAATGATATCTTATCAAAAATATCATGTTATGGCTCGGTTCGAAGTGGAAGAGTATTAAAAGTAGATGAAATGAATGCGTTACTCAGAGAAATAGAGAAAACACCTAATTCAGGACAATGTAATCATGGGAGACCTACGCATATTTTTCTTAGTCAGACAGAGATTGAAAAACTATTTGAAAGAATTTAGATAACTTCAAAGAATAATACTTGAGTCTTACCATAGACTTTTCTATCAATCTGCTCAAATCCTTCATTAGTAGTTAATTTTTGATCAATACTTTCTTCAATCACAATCAGAGATCCTTTTTTAAATAATTTATTATTGGTCAAAAAATTAAATATTATCGGCACAAAATCATTGTTATATGGAGGATCTGCAAATATTAGATCAAAATTAGCACCATTATTGAAATCTCTATTACTCTTTATATCAAACAACTTAGAGGATGATTTCTCTATGAAGTTACAGTTTATTATGTTTTTCTCACATATTGATAATGATTCTCTACTTTTGTCGACAAATAAACAATGATTTGCCCCTCTTGATAATGCTTCGATACCAAGGGCACCAGAACCAGAGAATAAATCGAGCACTACAGAGTTCTCGAAATGAAAATTTATATTTCCATGAGAGAGAACATTAAATATTCCCATCTTTACTTTATCTGAAGTGGGTCTAATAAAATTATCTTTACTTGAGATTAATTTTTTACCCTTGGAAATACCTGTTATTACACGCATCCATTCATCCCATATAACCTATTTTTTTTAGTCGGCTAATTATAATTTTTTTTGGTAGTTCAATGAATTCACCTTTTTGTATATTATTCAATTCAAACGGACCAAAATTTGTTCTTACTAATCTATTGATTTGTAATCTAAAGTGCTCGCAAATATTTCTAATTTCTCTATTTTTGCCTTCTGATATTTCAATACTGAGCCATGTATTAGATTGACTGTGGGATATGATATTGGCAGCAACAATATTATATTGTATACGACTTATTGTTATATTTTTTTGCATATTTGTAATTAAGTCTTCAGCAACTTTACCACGAACTTTTATTTTGTACTTTCTTATTAATTTATTATCTGGATGCTCCATATAACGCGATAAATTCCCATCATTTGTAAACAATAATAATCCCTCAGTATTAATATCCAATCTTCCAATAGGCATTATATGATTGATATTTTTAGGTAGTAGATCAAAAATAGTTTTTCTACCCTGGGGATCCTTACTTGTTGATATAAAACCTTTAGGCTTATTAAGCAGCCAGATTTTTGTCTGAAAATTAGTATTAATTTTTTTACCATCGATAATTATTTTTTCACTCCCATCTACTAGCGTTGCAGGACTGGTTAAGATTATACCATCGACTTCTACCTTCCCTTCATTAATAAGCTTTTCTGCATCCCTTCTTGAATAAGCGCCAGAATGTGCAATTAATTTTGCGATACGTTGGTGAACTTTTTTTTTATTGGTTATATTTGACATAATTTGATTATATTAAAAAAAAGAAAATTTGTATGAATTGTTTTAGAGGTAAACAATGAAATTTATGGAAATTGCAATTGAAGAGGCATTAAAGGCTCAGAATAATAACGAGGTTCCCATTGGTGCTGTTTTGGTTCACAAAAGCGGGAAAATAATATCTAAAGCACATAATTTAACAGAAACATCTCACGATCCAACCTCACATGCAGAGATAGTTGTAATCAGATTAGCTTCCGAGAAATTAAAAACAAATAAATTGGTTGATTATGATTTATTTGTAACAATGGAACCATGTTTAATGTGTACAGGTGCTATATCAAATGCAAGGATTCGTAGATTGTATTTTGGAGCTTATTCATCCAAAAGAAATGATATGGTGTCATCCCATTTAAATAAATATTTTTCATCCGACGAATGTAATCATTTGCCAGAAATCTATGGGGGTATTTTAGAAATTGATTGCAGTAAACTGATAAAGTCTTATTTTAAAACAAAAAGATAATTTATCCCAGGGCTCTCCAAGCAATATCTTCCCTGTAAATTTTACCTTTATAGTGAATTTTTTTTATCGCACCATAGGCATTATCTCTTGCATTTTCAATTGTATGATCAATAGAAGTTACATTTAATACTCGACCACCAGTTGCGATGAGCTTTCCATCTCTAATTTTAGTACCTGCATGGAAGACTTTTATTTTTTGGTTTTTTTCTGCTTCATCAATTCCAGTGATTTCTTCGTTTTGATTATATTGATTTGGGTAACCTTCATTTGCTAAAACTACAGTAAGTGCCTTTTGATCATACCATTCGATTTTATGAGATTTTAAATCTCCATTCACAACGCTCATAACTAATTCTGTAAAATCTGATTTTAATAACATTAATAATGCTTGGGTTTCTGGATCACCAAATCGGATATTATATTCTATGAGCTTTGGCTCGTTATCTTTTACCATTAAACCAGCGAAGAGGATGCCTTTGTAGTTTATACCTCGATTTTTTAAACCATTTAGTGTGGGTTCAAGAATTTGACTAATTATTTTATTTTCAAGATTTTTATTGAGAAGTGGTGGAGGGCAATAAGCACCCATACCACCAGTATTAGGCCCTAAATCGCCATTTAGGAGTCTTTTATGATCTTGTGCGCCAATTAATGGGCACATATTTGTACCATCTGTGACTGCAAAGTAGCTTACCTCTTCTCCATCCAGAAATTCTTCAATCACAACTGACTGATTTTTTCCAAAGCGCCCATTAAATATATCCTTAAGGGCGTCAATTGCATCATCATAATTTTCACATATAGAAACACCTTTTCCAGCAGCCAAACCATCTGCTTTTATAACATATGGAGGCTCTAGACTTTTTAGATGATTTTCTGCAGACACAAAATCTATAAACCATTTTGCATAACCAGTTGGAATATTATTTTCAAATGATATTTCTTTGGTAAACTTTTTGGATGACTCTAATACAGATGCTAGTTTATTAGGGGCAAAAACTTTTACTCCAAGATCTTCAATAATGTCGGTTAATCCTTCACAAATTGGAACTTCTGGTCCAATGATTACAAGATCAATAGAATTTTTTTTAATAAATGAAATGATTTCATTAAATTGAAGTTGATCAATATTTACACATTCACAATATTCAAGCATGCCAGGGTTGCCAGGCATAGCATAAATCATGTTATTATTTGAGTTCTTAGATAATGCCATCGAAATGGCATGTTCCCGTCCACCGCTTCCAATTATTAGTATTTTCATTTATTTGAATTTTAGTTTAAATTTTGATTTCAACGCAAAATAATAATAACCTATAAGTTGATAATGTTAATTTAAATTCTTTGTTTATGAATGTTTTTTGTTAATGAAAATATCCCAGAATTTTCAGTAAGTGAAATTTCAAACGAAATAAAAAGATCACTAGAAGGAGGTTTTGGTTATGTCAGAGTTAGAGGAGAGGTGTCAGGGCTTAAAATAAGTAAGAATGGGATTGTTTATCTATCATTGAAAGAAGAAAAGGATCTCATAAATGCTGTAATTTGGCCAGATACATATCGACATTTGACTGTGATACCAGAGGAAGGTCTTGAAGTTATAGCCTCAGGAAGAATTACCACTTATTCAAAAGGGATTTCAACTTATCAAATACATATAGAAAGTATTGAACTAGCTGGCGAGGGGGTTTTAAAGGCAAAATTTGAAAAATTAAAGCAACAATTATTGGCAGAAGGTTTGTTTGATGAAGTTCATAAAAAAATTTTACCGAAATATCCAAAAAGCATTGCTATTGTCACATCATTAACTGGTTCTGTAATCAGAGATATATTGAAAGTTTTTAATGATAATGGTTATCCCTCTGATTTATTTCTTATTGATGTATCCGTGCAAGGTGAAAAGTGTCCAATTGAAATTAGTGAAGTAATTGAACGGCTAAATAATCTAAATAGCAATGAATCCGTAAAGCCTGATATAATTTTAGTAGCTAGAGGGGGAGGTTCCTATGAGGATCTATGGGGCTTTAATGATGAAACATTAGTAAGGTCTGTATTTAATTCAGTTATACCAGTAGTGAGTGCAATTGGACATGAGACAGATACAAGCCTTATTGATCTTGTTGCAGATTTTAGAGCAGCTACACCTACCGCAGCAGCAAATAAAATTTTTCCAAAGATAGATGAAATTTATTCTAAAATTAATTCATATCAAAATCTATTAAATATCTTCATGCAAGATAAAATTAAAAAAACATGGATCAATTTAAACTATTTTAAACAGTCATTCTCAATTATTGGAAAAAGCTATTTACAAGAGAAGTTATTGACGTTCAGTGCGATATTTGGAAGGTTATCCAAAAAATCATTGGAAGATAATATCGATAAAAAAGCCTCTAGATTAAATTATAGCCAAAGCTTACTTTTTTTAGGAGCAGATAAAATTATTAGTGTAAAAGACTCCTACAGAATTAGTGGAAGTAATAACCTAAACTTCCATTCAAAAAACATGATAACTGATAGAAAAAATAAAATACAATCAATGTCAAGATTACTAGAGTCATTGGATTATAAAAATATATTAAATAGAGGATATGCAGTGATTAAGTCTCCTGATGATAAAAAAATAATTTCTTCTCTAAAAGATGCAGAGGAGCATCAATCAATGAGAGTTATATTTTCTGATGGCAAACTAGATGTTAGAAATACAAGGAAATAGGAAATCAAATGATTAAATTCAGTGAAATAGGTAGCACAGAAAAACAAGCTAAAATAAAATATTTAGACGGTGAGTTTGAAATAATTAAGGATGGGCAATACGTTTTATGCGCTGTTTCTGGGAATAGAATTAGTTTAAATGATTTAAAATATTGGTCAGTTGAAAGACAAGAGGCCTATGATAGTGCGCATTTAGCTCTCATACAGCATAAAAAAAATATATAAATACAAAAAATGCTATTCACTATTTAATGATATCCAAAATTGTATCTAAATTATTAAATTTAATTTCAATAGTTTGCACATCAATCATTGTTCTTAGTTTATGGTTAGGGTCATTTTCATCGTCTATTCTGACAAAATCTTTTTCTGTTGTGATCAAAGTATACTTTTCATGACTCTTGCCAATGTTGATGAGCTGTTCAATTTCTTTTTTTGTAAATCTATGATGATTTTTGAAAGTGAGTTTATCCAATAAATTATGATTTCTCTCAATAAGCGATCGATAAAATTTATTTGGCAAACCAATTCCTGTAAATGCAACTCTATCAGATATTTCGCTACACTTATTTTTGAAGTGGGTGCTCGCTTGAATGATAATTTTATTTACACTTGAAATGCTATTTTTAATTTGATTGGATAATTTATCTGGATCTATTATTAAAATAAAGTCAGCGAAATTTATTGAATTCTCTAATTTACCTATGTAGTCTCCAGCTGGGAATTGATAATGATTTATATTGGAAATATTACTATCAATAACTAAAATATTTATCTTATTTTCAATAGAAACATCCCTGTAGCCATCATCCATAACAATAAAATCATATTTAAAGTTATCGTTTATATATTTGAGACCCTTAGTTCTGTTATGCGAAACAAAAGTGTCTGATACATTGGATAATAAAATAGACTCATCACCAACATCACTACTTCTGTGTTTTTTTGTAACCAATGTTGGTTCTTTTATTGACCCACTATATCCTTTGGATAATGAACAGACACTCTTTCCTTGAGATATTAGAAAATTAATTATTGCCATTTCAGTTGGAGTCTTGCCACCACCACCTATTAATGGGCTACCTATTGAAATGATTGGTATGGTTGATCTATATTTTTTTTTTAGCTTATAATTTAATTGTGAAAGATATGAATATATATAACCAAATGGTATTAAAACAATGTGAAATTTTGTTTTTTTATTCCACATTTGAGGTCTTTTCATGAATAATCTCCATCTTTAAGAGATAAAATATCATTTATTTCATTTTCAACAGATAATCTCTTGGTATCTATTATATTTTTTATATTTTTTCTTGTTAATTCCATTCGGTCTATGTTTGAAAAGTATGATTTAATTTTTTTAATGAGATCTTCTTTATTATCGGATTGATTACAACAATCTAATTCTCCTAATTCTCTATATACCTCATGAAAATTTCTTGTGTAACTTCCATGAAAAACAGGGCAATTAAGTTGGACGGCTTCGATTGGATTATGTCCACCAATATCAATGAACGAACCACCAATTATCGCTAATTTTGATAGTTTTAAATATGTGCCGAGGACACCAAATTTATCAACAATATAAAAATTTATATTATTATTGTATTCATTTTTGTTAGTTTCTTGTGATGGTAATTTAGTCCAACTAATTTTATCCTTATCTAGTAAGTCTATTATTTCTCTTATGCCGGAGGGATGTCTCGGTACATATATACAAACGGTATTTGGGTCTATCGAATGCAATTGCTTGTGAACTGATAAGAAAATTTCTCCTTCTTTATCGTGAGCTGATACGATTATATATACTAAATGCTCACTAAATAACTGATCTAAGGAATTAAATTCATTGTCATCAACACTAAGAGGTTTGTTGGCATATTTAATATTCTCTGATTTTGTGAGACGTGCTACCTCAAGTGACTTATATCTCTCATATGTCTCATTGTCTTGACATGATATGAGTCGTGGAATATTTAATATTTTTTTTGCAAACTTTGGGAATTTATTCCAGCGATTATAACTTTTTTCTGTTAATCGCGCATTGAGGATGAATAGAGGGATTTTTCTCTTTTCAATTTCTAGAAAATAGTTTGGCCAAATTTCTGCCTCCATAAATATACAAACTGAAGGTGACCAATAATTGATAAATTTATTTACATATTTTTGTACATCAAGAGGCAGATATTGATGGATTATTCTCTCGTTATCAATCTTATTAATTATTTCTGAAGATGAGATCGTGCTTGTGGTTAATAAAATATATTGATTTGGATCTTTCTTTAAAATTATCTCAGCAACAGTTATTGCAGAGTGCGTTTCACCAATACTTACTGCATGTATCCATGTAAATTTATGCTCATCAGTTGGTTTTTTTGCATATTCTCTTGATGTTTTTTGTCTTAATGATAGTTCATTTTCTTTTTTGAGAAATTTCCTGTAAAGCAAAAATATATCAATAAAAAAACTTATAAGAGCGGTAGTTACCCTGTAAGATTTGATAAAAAAATTTGTGTTAAGACGCATATGGTGATTGTATCGTTATCATATTGATAAAGCAATTGAGATAGCAATTAGAAAGCCAATATATTTATTTTTTGAGAAGAAATTACCACAGGAATGAACATCTCTTAAATTTAATCTTCTGATTAGATACAAACTAAAAATTACAGTAGCAATAAAAAAAATGACTGAAATATTTGCTACTTTTATAGAGAATAGGGCATAGGACATCACGCTAAAGCTTAAAAAATAGAATAACCAAATAACTTTTTTTGAGTATGGTTCAAAGAGTACAGATGTTGATTTTACACCAATTACTTTATCATCTTTTATATCTTGATAACCATAAACTGTATCGTATCCTAAGGTCCAAAAAATTGATGATATGTAGATTATGAACATCTCAATGTTTATACTATTTGAGATCGCAGTCCATCCAACAATAGCTCCCCAATTAAAAGTAAAGCCAAGAAATAATTGAGGCCAGTATGTTATTCTTTTCATAAATGGGTATAGAACAACAAGTATAATAGATGCAAAACCTAAAATTATTGTCAATTTGTTCAACGAAATAAGTATTAAAAAACTAAAAATTAGCAAGGTAAGTAAAAGAAATATAGCTTCGTACAAGCTCATACTTTTGTTTGCAAGAGGACGATTTTTTGTTCTTTCAACTTTTGCATCAATATCTCTGTCGACAATATCATTAAAAATACAACCTGCTGACCTCATAAGAATAGAACCAATAAGAAAGAGAATTATAACTTTTAAATCTATCGGTAGGTTTTTGTGAATTGAAGCTGAGAATATTCCAAATAAACATGGGATGAATAATAACATCCATCCTGTTGGTTTGTCTTGTCTTGTGATCAATATATAGTTCTGGATTTTAGTTTGAATTATGTGCACAATAAGATCAGATTTCAAAATAATTATTAGATGAAATAGTTATATCAAAATTATTAATATATTGGTAAAAAATGCTTATGAAATCACCTAAAAAAATACGCATATTTTTAGATAGACCACTTAAAGAGTCTTCAATCCTGGATATAGAGAATGCAGATTTTCACTATTTGAAAAATGTTATGAGAATAAAAATAGATGATCAAATATTAATTTTTAATGGTGTAGATGGTGAATGGATAGGTAAAATCAAAAGTATAAATAGAGATCTCATCAATCTAGAAGTGGTTCATAATCAAAAGGAACAACTATTTTATGAGCCTCTGAGATGCTACTTTACTCCTCTTAATAATAATCGCCATAATTATATAATTGAGAAACTAACAGAACTTGGCATTACAAAGTTTACTCCTGTAATCACAGATTACACAAATACAAAAAATTTAAATATTCAAAAACTCTACTTGCGTGCGAAAGAAGCTGCTGAACAAAGTGGCCTGATGATAGTTCCAGAAATCACAGAACCAAAATTATTATCAGATTTAATAATTGAAGAATTTAACAGAGAAATAACATTGTTTTGCGATGAAAAAAAAAATACGGTTCTGCCAAACAATGTATTAAACGGTGCGAAAGAGAGAATTGTCGCTTTTTTGATTGGACCTGAGGGTGGTTTTTCTGATAATGAAAGATTGAATATGATTAAATTAGGGAATGTAAGACCTGTATCACTAGGCTCCAGGATTTTGCGTGCAGATACTGCTGCAATAGTCGCTGCCACCATTGTACAAATAACAAATAACAAAGTGGTAATTTAGTACAGACCACCAGATTAAACCGAGAAACTTTTAAAAAAATGGACAAAAAAACAAACGATCATAATGAATGGATCACTGAGAGAGATCTTATAGAATATTTTCACACAGGATCAAAAGAAACTCAGAATTGGAGTATTGGCACAGAAAATGAGAAATTTCTATTCTACAGAGATTCTTTGGAGCCAATAAATTATTATGGTCCAAATGGAATTGAAGAGATCTTTAAATTCCTTATGGAGGTATATTCATGGCAACCAATACATGATAAAGATTATGTGATTGGATTGAATGATAAAGATCATAATTCTAGTATAAGCCTTGAGCCAGGTGGTCAGATTGAATTATCAGGTTCATTATGTAAAAACTTACATCAAACAAACGAAGAGTTTTTGAACTATCACAAGCAATTAAAACATGCATGCGACACGATTGGGGTTGATGCTCTCGGACTTGGTTTTACTCCTAAATGGGACTTTTCTGATATGACGCAAGTTCCAAAGACACGATACCATTTTATGAGAAAATACATGCCGACTGTAGGTTCTTTGGGGCTGTACATGATGCATTGCTCCGCCACAACACAAGTAAATTTAGATTATGGGAGTGAACAAGATTTCTATAAAAAATTTAGGGTTGCAATGTCATTACAACCACTAGTTTCAATGTTATTTTATAATAGTCCTTTTAGGAATGGAAAATCAACAAACTTGCTATCAAACAGGATCAGTGTATGGAAGGACACAGATAATGACAGGTGTGGTTATCTTCCATTTGCATTTGAAAAGGATCTAAATTTTGAGAAATATGCAAATTATGCTCTAAATGTTCCAATGTATTTCATATATCGAAATGGAAAGTATATTATCCCAAAGAAAATGTTATTTAAAGAATATCTTCAAAATGGTTTTCGTGATGAAGAAGATATAGAATATTATCCATCATTGGAAGACTGGGAGACTCATTTATCAACTTTATTCCCACAAGTAAGATTGAAAAAATTTATTGAGATGAGAGGAGCTGACTCAGGCAATCATGCTTCTATCATCAGTTTAGCTTCAATCTGGACTGGTATGATGTATAGTAGTTCATCATTGGATGCTTCTTATGATTTAGTAAAAGAATGGACCCTATTAGATGTACTTGAATTTGAAAATAATCTGAACAAAAGTGGATTTGATGCAAAATTTCAAAAATTCAATATAACAGATTTGATAAGTGAAATTATAGCTATTTCACTAAGTGGATTGAATGATCGAAATATATACAATAACGATCAACAAACAGAAGAAATTTATATGCGACCTCTTCAGGATATTTTGAATAAGAAAGAAACACCTTCAGATGATTTGATTAAGAGATTTAACACAGTTTGGTCACAAGACATCAATAACATTTATAATTACTCCAATATCTGATCTAAAACATAAATTATAATGGATACAAAAATTACAACAAAACCACCATCGATATGGTCATTGGCAGCAGTAACTGGTCTTGCTCCATTAACCCTAAATCTGATTGTTCCATCTCTTCCAGCATTATCTTTATATTTTGATATTTCATATTCAAGTGCGCAAATGGCTATATCATCATTCATAATTTCAATGGCAGTTGGACAAATTTTTATCGGACCAATATCAGACGCTTATGGCAGAAGATCCATCCTCATGCTTGGTATTATAGTATTTCTTGTTGGGACATTAATTTGCAGCTTTGCGCAATCCAGTGAGGTATTAATTTTTGGAAGATTTGTACAAGCATTTGGTGGTGTGGCAGGTGTAGTGTTAGGAAGGGCAATAATTAGGGACGTATACAGCAGAGAGAAAGCAGCATCTGCTCTAGGTTATGTTACGACTGTGATGGTTATAGCGCCAATGATTGCACCGCCTTTGGGTGGTATATTACAGGATCTATTTGGTTGGAGAAGTATATTTTATATTATGCTTATTGTAGGAATTTTCCTTTTAATAAATATTTTTTATAATTTAGAAGAAACCAAGACTGAAGACAGAATCAAGGGCAATATTAGTTCCTTGATAGGAAGCTTTGGTGAATTAATTAAATTACCAAAATTTATTTTATTTACTATTACAATGTCATGCACAAATTCTATGTTTTTTACTTTCTTGGGTGTTGCACCATATTTAGTAATTCAAAAACTCAATTTTAGTCCTACACACTATGGTTTTACTTTTATGTTAATATCTTTCGCATTTATGTCAGGAAGTTTTACTACTGCAAAATTATCAGAGAGAGTAGGTTCACTAAGAATGATTTCATTTGCAGTTTTTGGAGCAATCTTGGGTTCAACAATCATGTTAATCCTATTTATCAATGAGATCCTAAATATATACATAATTTTTGGAACAATGATGATTGTTACGTATTCAAATGGCATTGTTATGCCAAATATTATCGCAAATGTGGTTAGTATTAGACCAAAACTTGCTGGGGCTGCTTCAGGTTTATCAGGATGTATTCAATATAGTATTGCAGGAGCTTCTTCATACATTGCAGCACTATTAGCAGGTGTTGGTTTGATATATATGCCAATACAGCTAGTATTTTTAGCTGTAATTGGCACATGTTCATTCTATTTGGGTCAGTCTCTCAATAATAAATAGATTATTCTTGAGTATATAGTTTTGCAACATCTCGTTTGATACGTTCGTACAATTCCTCAGTTGGTATTCCATTTACAATTAAGTTGTTATCTTTTTGATAACTCTTGATTGCATCACTTGTCTCATTTGTAAATGATCCATCATACATACCTACATAATAACCAATACTGATAAGAGCAATTTGCGTATTGTATACTAAAAGTGCAGGGTAATCATTTGATATAATTACATGGTGCTCACTATGATCGTCGTACTTCTTATTTTGTTCGGCTTCATTTATACCAGCAGCAAGGCCCATTAGCCCTCCGAAAATTGCACCCGTTTTTGCACCATCTTCGCCATCAAGTGCCGATCCTATACCACCACCTATGCCAGCTCCACAAAGTAAGCCACCCGCAGGGCCATCGCACAAACTTTTAGAAGCAGCGAATGGAATATAGCTGCAGTTTATTAATATTATTGTTAAAAATGTTGCCATTACTTTTTTCATTTTAAACCTCATGGTTGAAAGTGGCTGATAATTAATAATATAGTATATATCTTGTTTACAATTTACAATATACAAATACTTCAATTACTGTTTTATTTTACCATATAAAACACTAAATTCTTCTCCACTTACTAAGGCTCCAATATTTAAAGACAGATCTTGAAATGAAACTCCAATAATGAAATCATTATCTTCTTGAAGCATTGACATAAATTCAGGATTAATTTGATCAATAAATTCACATTGTCCATCAATACATTGTGATTGTTTGATGTTGTAAACAAGCTCTTTATCTTTTGATATGATATAAATATCTTCTGGGATTGGCCCCTCGTTCAAAATTTCCTTCAGAATTATTCTTATGTAGTTGGCATCTTCATCTCTTATAATATTTACAAGTATTACAATGTGAATGGCATCAGTTTTTGTTTCAAGAAATTGAGTAAGTATACAATTATTTTCATTATTCTCTTCGCAAACTATTGACCATTTATCTCTATCTTCTAACAGAATGCCCTTAAAGATATCTTGGAAGTAGACAATATTTTTATTTAATTCATATGCATGGGTGTTTGAGCTTCCTAAAAAAACACTTAAGAGCAAAAAAATTATTAATAGAGATAATTTATTGATTTTCACTAGGTAATGCATAAATTTTTTCGAAAAAATAATTGAATTTTTAATACGCAATTGATTATAAAACGTAATGTTAGAAAAAATAAATATAATTAGTGAATATTATAGGATTAACATATTGATTACTTGTGCAAAAAACATTATTTCTATATAAATAAATTGTTTTAAAAAATATGCATTCGCAACTCAGGATAAAATATTAATGATTAGATCTATCTACAATAAATTTTTTCAAAAATTGAAGTTTTCACTACCAGGATTTTTGGCTTTACTTCCTACAATTTCATACGCATCTGAGAATATAGGGGTACCGGAAGATTACCAAGTTACTTTTCAGGATGCTGCTACTTCAAATATGGCTGATATTACATGGTTTCATAATTCATTCCTATTCCCAATAATCCTCGTAATAACACTGTTTGTAACTGCATTATTAATTTATGTAATGATTAGGTTTAGTGCAAAAAATAACCCAAATCCCTCAAAAACAACCCATAATTCCCTAATTGAGGTTATTTGGACTGTTGTACCAGTCATAATCCTCATTGTTATAGCAATTCCCTCATTCAGAATACTATATACACAGCAAGATATCCCTATTGATGCAGACTTAACAATCAAAGCTACTGGGTATCAGTGGTATTGGGGATATGAGTATCCTGATAACGATGGTATGTATTTCGACTCACTACCTCTAGAAGAAGACGAATTAACTGAAGGAAAACTAAGACTTCTCTCAGTTGATAATCCGCTTGTTGTTCCTGCGGGGGCAGTTGTAAGAGTGCAAGTAACATCATCTGACGTAATACACAATTGGGCAGTTCCATCTTTTGGAGTGAAAATGGATGCAATACCTGGCAGATTAAACGAAACATGGTTTAAAGTAGATAATCCTGGGGTCTACTATGGAATGTGTTCTGAACTTTGTGGAGTTAGACACGCATTTATGCCAATAGAGGTTCATGTTTTAGACAATGCAGACTATCAAGCTTGGTTAGCAAGTGCATCAGAACAATTTGCTAGCACAATGAAGCATAATAATAATATAGAATTAGTTAAATTAATTAAGTAATAAAAGAGGCAAAATATGGCAACTGAAGCAGCAGTTCATCATTCAAACCCAACTGGTTGGAAACGTTGGGTATACTCAACAAATCATAAAGATATTGGAACGATGTATCTAATATTTGCTATCGTCAGTGGTATAGTTGGTGGGATGTTATCATTGTTTATGAGGCTAGAACTTCAGTCACCTGGTTTACAAATATTTGGTGATCCACATGTCTACAATGTTTTTACTACTGGGCATGGACTAATCATGATATTTTTCATGGTTATGCCTGCAATGATCGGTGGATTTGGTAATTGGTTTGTGCCCTTAATGATCGGAGCACCAGATATGGCTTTTCCAAGGATGAACAACATATCTTTCTGGTTATTACCGCCAGCTCTCGCTTTACTTGTAATTTCTATGTTTGTGCCTGGTCCTCCTGGAGCAAATGGTGTTGGGGGTGGATGGACTATATATCCTCCTTTATCTACAATGGGACAACCTGGGCCTGCGATGGACTTAGCAATATTATCTCTTCACATCGCCGGTGCGTCCTCAATTCTTGGAGCAATCAATTTCATCACAACTATTCTGAATATGAGAACACCAGGTATGACGATGCACAAGATGCCTCTCTTTGTGTGGTCTGTTTTAGTAACAGCTTTCCTACTTCTACTATCACTTCCAGTCCTAGCTGGTGCAATTACTATGTTACTTACAGACAGAAATTTTGGAACTACTTTCTTTGATCCTGCTGGTGGTGGAGACCCAATATTGTTCCAGCACTTGTTCTGGTTTTTTGGTCATCCTGAGGTGTATATTCTTATTCTTCCAGGTTTTGGTATGGTGAGCCATATAATATCAACATTCTCACGTAAGCCTATATTTGGATACCTTGGAATGGCCTATGCGATGGTTGCAATCGGTCTTATAGGGTTCATTGTATGGGCTCATCACATGTACACAGTTGGGCTAAGCGTAAACACGCAAGCATATTTTGTTGCAGCTACAATGATAATTGCTGTTCCAACTGGAATTAAGATATTCTCATGGATAGCAACAATGTGGGGTGGTTCAATTGAATACAAAACTCCAATGCTGTGGGCAATTGGTTTTATATTTTTATTCACAATTGGGGGTGTGACAGGAGTTGTCCTCGCAAATGCGGGTGTAGATAGATCGTTCCATGATACATATTATGTTGTAGCGCACTTCCATTATGTTTTATCCATGGGCGCAGTCTTTGCGATATTTGGTGGATGGTATTACTGGTTCCCTAAAATATCAGGTTATATGATTTCGGAGAGAGTCGGAAAATTGCATTTCTGGTTAACATTTATTGGTGTTAATATGATTTTCTTCCCTCAGCATTTTTTAGGACTTGCAGGTATGCCAAGAAGATATGTTGATTATCCTGATGCTTTTGCTGGTTGGAATTTTGTTTCATCAATGGGATCATATATTTCATCTTTTGCAGTTCTTGTCTTCTTATTTGGTGTTTATTTAGCATTTGCAAGAAAAGTTCCAGCTGGAAACAATCCGTGGGGTGAGGGTGTTTCAACCCTTGAATGGACACTATCATCGCCACCTCCATTTCACCAGTTTGAAGATCTTCCTGAACCAGTTGATTTTGGATCATTTATTGGTGGTGATGCATCGATGCAAAAAGCATCAACTGTTACAAGGGATGCCGAGCATTAATTTCTTAAAACCTCTAAATAGGTTGTAAGGATAATCATGGAATATACCTCCAGTAGTGTGAGAGATTTTTATGATCTGATGAAACCAAGAGTAATGTCCCTTGTGATATTCACGAGCTTTGTTGGTTTGGTCTTATCTCCAATAAATATTCATCCATTTATAGCATTAATTGCAATAATCTGTATTGCAATTGGGGCTGGAGCATCTGGTGTTCTCAATATGTGGTATGACTCAGATATTGATGGATTAATGAAGAGAACAATTAATAGGCCAATACCAGCAGGCAACATCAACAAAAATGAAGCTCTTACGTATGGCATGGTAATATCTGCAGGTTCTGTAGTAATTATGGGTATACTTATTAACTGGAGTGCTTCATTCTTGTTGGCCTTCACAATATTTTTTTACGCAGTCATATATACAATGTGGCTAAAAAGAAGAACTATGCAAAACATTGTTATAGGAGGAGCCGCAGGGGCTTTTCCACCAGTTATTGGTTGGCTATCAACTGGTGCGCCTATAACGATAGAGCCTATTATATTATTTTTGATAATTTTTTTATGGACTCCACCACATTTTTGGGCTCTTGCTATTGTTACATCCGGGGATTATGAAAAAGCTAGTATTCCTATGATGCCAAATGTAGTTGGTGATAATTATACAAAACGTCAAATTGTGTATTATTCAGTAATAATGTCAATTTCTGTCATTCTTCCATATTATATTGGAATGGTATCAATTTTATATCTAATACCAGCAATTATTTTAAGTCTTATCTTTATAATTATTTCTCTACAATTGCTTAAATCAAGTGATGAGCAGAAGCAAAAGAAATACTCAAAAAAATTATTTTTATATTCAATTTTATATCTATTTTTAATTTATATTTTATTCCTAATTGATTATGGACATAGATTTTATTTTGGAGGATTAATTTTTTCATGAACAATGATGATATAAACGATAATAAAACCAAAAAAGATTTATTCCTCTCTAACAGGAGGAAAAAATCACAAGCAATTGCTATAATTTTATTCTTATTAGTTATAATATTTTTTGTGACAACAATTCTTCGATTAATATCAAATATCTCCTAGATAAAAGAAGCTATCTTCAATGAATAAGAATAAAAAAATATTAGTTTTATGTTTATCAATTATCCTGTTCATGGGAGGATTATCTCTTGCAGCTGTCCCGTTGTATGAATTATTTTGTAAAGTTACTGGGTACAAAGGAACGCCAAGTGTAATTAATGTATCATCTGAAATTGGTGACCGTGAATTTATCATTCGTTATGATACTAATATTGCTTCTGATTTAAATTGGTCAGTAACACCAGAAAAAATATCCGATAAAATAAAATCTGGAGATAATATCTTCACTTATTACGAAGCAAAAAATTTATCAAATATTAGCACTAATGGAGTGGCTACATATAATGTGATTCCAGCAGAGGCAGCAGCTTATATTCTCAAAGTTGAATGCTTTTGTTTTACGGGTCAAGAATTAAAATCTGAGGAAGAAATCAAAATGCCTCTAACTTTTTTTATAGACCCATCAATTGATCGTGATAAGGAATTAAAAGATGTTGATACAATTACTATTTCTTATACTTTTTTTAAAAATAAGGATTTATTGTAAAAGAATTATGTATATAATAAGGCAAAATTTAACGAAACTATTCATATATTGAGAGACGACTATAATGAGTGAAACCCACACAAAAAATCATGATTATCACCTAGTTGATCCGAGCCCTTGGCCTGCTATTGGGGCCATTTCAGCTTTCGTTACTGCAATTGGAGCAGTTTTGTATTTTCATCAAGATAGTTACTGGCTTCTAATTTTAGGTCTCTTAGCAGTTCTTTATACAATGTACGGTTGGTGGAGAGAGGTGATTAAGGAAGCTCATAAAGGGGATCACACTCCAGTCGTTCAATTGCATCTAAGATATGGTATGATTATGTTTATTGCCTCAGAGGTAATGTTTTTTGTTGCGTGGTTCTGGTCATACTTTGATGCTTCGTTATATGCAGGGGAAGTTCAACAGTATCTGAGAACTGATCTAACAGGTGGACATTGGCCACCTGACCAAATTGCAACTTTTGACCCATGGCATTTACCATTATTAAACACTTTAATACTTCTAACATCTGGTACTGCTGTAACATGGGCACATCACTCTTTGCTTCACGATGATCGTAGAGGACTTAGACTTGGTTTATTATTGACAGTTGCTTTAGGAGCTGTCTTCACATGCGTGCAAGCTTATGAATATAGTCATGCTGCATTTGACTTTAGTGGTCATATATACGGAGCAACTTTTTTCATGGCTACTGGATTTCATGGTTTTCATGTACTCGTCGGTACTATATTCCTAATTGTATGTACATTGCGCGTTGGTGCAGGGCATTTCAATAAAGATCGTCATTTTGGATTTGAAGCAGCTGCATGGTATTGGCATTTTGTTGATGTGGTCTGGCTCTTCCTTTTTGCTGCTATATATGTTTGGGGAGCTGGAGATATTATTCCTCATTAATAATTTTTTTCCAAGATTAATTGTATTTGCTTAAAAGTAATTTTTCACGTTTATTTAAAATAGTTTTGTTGGGTCTATGCCCTAACTGTGTTAACTCATCTACATTTACTAATCTTTTTATTACCAAGAAAAAATGTGAAAACTGCTCAGAAGATTATTCTGGATATCATCTAGGTGATGCTGATACTTTTTTTGTTATTCTGATTGTTGGTATAATAATCATGGGTGGTATATTATATACAGAATTTAATTACAAACCTGATTTAGTTATGCAATTAATTATATGGGTGCCAATGACAATACTTTTATCATTATTAATTAAACGACCTGTGAAGAGTTTATTTCTATACTCAGCATATAAAATAAAAAAATCCAATAAAATATAGAATGCGTAAACTTAAGTTATTAATATTAAACCTTCTTGTAATATTTACCTTTGTCATACTACTTTGCCTCGGGTCATGGCAATTAGATCGTAAAGAACAGAAAGCTGAATTATTAGACCAAATAAAGCGGACTAGCTACGAGACTATCTTATTAGATAATATAGAGATAACAGCAGAAAATTTAAATGACTGGCTATACAGAAAAGTAAGCATAGAAGGGAGATACATGAATGGATTAGAGGCGCGTGTTTTTGCTAACTTATCAAATCCAAGAGGGGAGTTTGGTGGAGCGGGATACTGGATATTAACTCCTTTCATAGTTAAAGATAATGATGTTTTAATTGTAAATAGGGGGTTTGTGCCACAATCAAATATAAGTAATTATCCAAAATATAATGATATAGAGTATGACGTTTCAATCGAGGGATATATAAAAAGATATGAGAAAAATAATATATTTACACCGGAAGCAGATTTCATAGAAAAAGTTACGTATTTATTTAATAAAGAGGATCTAAGTAAAATTTTTGGAATTGAAATAAATACAATCTTTTATATTGATCTAATTGATACTGACATTAAGCTACCTCAATCGAATGAAACAAAATTAACTTTTTCTGATAATCATCTATCATATGCAATTACATGGTATAGTCTTGCAACAGTATTATTATTTATATATTTATATTCAATAATGATAAGTAGAAGAAAGATACGTTAAAATGCAATACATCAGCACACGTGATCAAAAACATAAGTTTTCTTTTGAAGATATACTTCTAAAAGGTCTAGCTGATGATGGCGGTCTTTTCGTACCTGAGTTTATTCCTGAACTGGATGAAGATTTAATCATAGAGCTACTCTCTAAAGACTATCAAAATATTACCTTTGAAATTGTGAAGCTTTTTGCTGGAGATACATTTGAAGCCTCAAAACTATCACAAATGATTGATGAGTCCTATTGTACCTTTAGAGATAGGAGGGTAACACCATTAAAAAATATTAATGATAAAATATCTATTCTAGAACTTCATCATGGTCCTACACTAGCTTTCAAAGATCTAGCTATGCAGTTATTATCAAGGATGATCGAGTATGTATTAGATAAAAAGAAAAAAAGAGCATCAATAATTTGTGCAACATCGGGTGATACAGGTGGCGCCGCTGTATCAGCTTTTGCAAATAAAAATAACATTGATTTGTATGTTTTGTTCCCAAAAAATAGAATATCAGAAGTTCAAAGAAGATTCATGACAACAAATTCAGCTAGTAATGTACATGTAATTTCGATTGATGGTACATTTGATGATTGTCAGAACATTGTAAAAGCTCTATTTAAAGATAAAAAACTCTCCGATAGCGTCCAGCTAACTGCTGTTAATTCAATAAATTGGGCAAGAATAATGATTCAGGTCATGTATTATTTTTCGGCTTACAGTCAGCTTAATGATAAATCTGGAAAAATAAATTTTATTGTGCCGACTGGGAATTTTGGGGACATTTTTGCAGGATATATTGCAAAGAAGATGGGTTTAAGTATTAATCAGCTAGTTATTGCTACAAATAAAAATAATATTCTAGAGAAATGTTTTAAATCAGGTGATTATGAGATTTCTGGAGTTATTCCTACAGTTTCACCATCTATGGATATACAGATTTCAAGTAATTTTGAGCGGTTGCTATTTGATTTAGTTGGAAGAAAGTCAAAAATAGTTTGTGAAAAAATGGCAGATCTTGCAAATCATAATAGATTTAAATTAGATAATGAGCAATTGACTCAATTCAGAGCTTCTTTCGGGGCTGGATCTTTAGATGATTCTGAGACATTAGAAATAATTAAAAAAGTATATTTAGAATATAACGAAATTATAGATCCTCATACTGCAGTTGCAATAGGTGTACAATTCAAAAACAAATATGAACAGTCAGTTATTTTATCCACAGCTCACCCTGCAAAATTTCCTGAAACAGTTGATAAGGCTATCGGAAAATATCCTGAACTACCAATAGCTAATGGTAATATATATGAACAAGAAGAGAGAATTATTTCAAAGAATAATAAACTAAATGAAATCAAAGAATATATTTTAAATAATTATGGGAAATAAGTAGATGTTAATTACAGATAGTAAGATTGATAACAATATTAGAGTAATATCACAATATATGCCAAATTTTAGTTCTGTATCCCTTGGTGTTTGGGCTGAAGTTGGATCAAGGAACGAGAAGAAGAGTGAGCAAGGTATATCACATTTATTGGAACACATGGCATTTAAGGGTACTAAATCAAGGACAGCAAAACAAATTGCCCTTGAGATAGAAAATGTTGGAGGAGACATAAATGCTTCAACAAGTGTGGAGAGGACATCTTATTATGTGAGATTACTAAAAAATGACGTTGAGATTGGTGTGTCTATTTTATCTGATATCATACAAAACTCAGTATTCGATCCTATTGAATTGAGTAGAGAAAAAAATGTTATATTGCAAGAGTTAGCTTCTACAATTGACTCACCAGATGATATGGTTTTTGAGAATTTCCAGAGTGCTGCCTACCAAAATCAAGCTATCGGAAGATCTATACTTGGAAATAAAGAGACTTTAATGAGTATTAAATCAGAAAATATAAAAAACTATTTGGATGATCACTATCATGCAGAAAATCTAACAATTGTAGCAACAGGAGCCATAAAACATAATGAATTAGTGGATCTATGTAATAAATATTTTAACTCAATTCCTAAAGGAAAAACACCTCCTAGCAAAGACGCTGAGTATAGCCCTTCTGAAATTAGAGAAGAGAGGAATATTGAACAGGCTCATATTATATATGCATTTGAAGGTTGTTCATACTTCGCGGATGATTTGTATGTATCTCATATTTTCTCAAACATTTTAGGTGGCGGCATGTCATCTAGATTATTTCAAAATATAAGAGAAAAATTAGGGCTAGCATACAGTGTATTCTCTTTCTCTAGTTCATACAGAGATACTGGAGTTTTTGGGATTTACTCTGCTACATCACCAGATAAAGTTAATGAGTACAGTGAAGCTGTTGCTAATGAAATATTATCATCCAAATTAGACATTTCAGAGCAGGAAATTAATAAAGCAAAAAAACAAATACGAGCAGGATTATTAATGTCATCAGAAAATCCAATGGCAAGAATGAACCAAATTGCACGGCAAGTATCAATTTATGGTCGGGTTATTGATATTAATGAGACTCTTAATAAAATTGAGTCAATAAATTTGAACCATATAAAAGAATTTATTGAAAAGACATTTATACCAGAAAAAATGACAATTAGTGCGCTTGGTGCTATTAAGACTCTTAGAGCTAAAGAGGATATATTGAGCTTTTATAAATAATATAGGAGTCTTAACTTGGTTTTCTATAAAAAAAATCAATCGATATCTTCATCTGAGATTACACTTAAATATCCATCAATTTTTGATTATAAAAGTTGGAAGTCTTTGAGGGAAAAGAGTAGAGCTTTTTTAACTCCATGGGAACCAACCTGGCGACCCGGAGAACATAGTTTTAATAGATATTTAAAGTTACTATCAATTTATTCTCAGAAAAGAAAAAATAATCTCCAATATTCTTTTTTTATTTTTAACTCAGATAATGAATTAGTTGGTGGCGTTAATGTTTTTAATATTAAAACCGGCATCTCACAAAGTTGTACACTTGGTTATTGGATTGGTCAAAATCACTCACGAAAAGGCTATATGAGAAACGCTTTGAAATTGTTAATAAAACAATTGTTTTTAGAACTTAAATTCAACAGAATTGAGGCGGCTTGTATTCCTAGAAATATTGCATCTAAAAACCTTTTGATTAATATTGGTTTTGAAGAAGAAGGATATGCAAAAGAGTTTCTCCGTATTAATGGTAAATGGGAGGACCATTTACTTTTTGCTCTCACAAAAAATAAATATAATGAAATTAATAATGGTCAAAAATCTTAGAATTATAGCCAATCTATTATTAGTACTATTTTTAATTACACTAGGTGTAATGAATAGATTGGTATTAGATGACGGCAATGATGACTGGTATCAGAATACCTATTCAAAAATACGAATTATTACATCGGAAGTCAGCAATGGATTGACCTACATTGGTGTGGAAGTGTTATTAGACGACAATACTTATACCTATTGGTCAAACCCAGGTGATAGTGGAATTGAGCCTTCAATAATTATCAAGAACCAGTATATCAATGATTATTCTATTAATTGGCCAACACCCAAGCTACTAAAGGATGAATTTGGCACTAATTATATCTATGAGGACGCAGTTCTTATACCAATTGCTTTATCACTCGAAAACTATAAGTATGGAGAGGATATTGTTTTAGACATGAATTTTGGAATTTGTAATCTTGTTTGTATTCCTATTAACCAAACCATTGTTTTTCAATTAGATGAAAAGCAGAGAAATGATAGTAAAATCAGATATAAATTAATTCATAATGCATTAAAAAATATTCCCAAATATAGAAGCGATGGCATTACATTTATAAACGATATTAAATTTAATGACTTAACATCAAATGATAATCTTCAAATTACCTTTAGTAAAAAGATTGATGCTATATTCCCATTAACTTCGGAGGAGTATTTTTTATCCGATAACCAATCCCAACAAGAAAATTATATGAATTATAATTATAAATTCAGATCATATATTGAAGATTTTGAGAGTAAAGATATTAAAATGACATTTCTAATAAAAACAGAGGGACAATATTTCTTAGAAGATTTTATTATAAACCCTTAAAATTACTTATTGCAGATGTTGCAAGATCATCTGCAATTTCATTTCCTTTATTACCTTCATGTCCCTTTACCCATATCCAATTGATATCATGCTTATTCACTACCTCAAGAAGTTGAATCCATAGATCTTTATTCTTTACATCTTTTTTATTAGCATTTTTCCAATTATTCTTCTGCCAATTGAATATCCATTTTGTTATTCCATCTTTGAGGTAAACAGAATCAGTATATAAATTAACTTTAGAACTTTTTTTCAAAATCTTTAATCCTTCAATTGCTGCAACTAATTCCATCCGATTATTTGTGGTATTTTCTGCAGATCCTGATAATTCCTTTACATTATCTTTATACTTAAGATAAGCACCCCAACCACCAATACCTGGATTACCAGAACACGCTCCATCAGTATAGATTTCAACTCTATCAGTCATATAGTCCATAGTCCTTTGCACTGATTACAGTTTGATGAAACTTTAATTTTGCATAATACTCAATAGGATCTTTTGGTGTGACAAGGGCATTATCACCTGGTTTATTCCAATCAATTAATCTTGTTAATAAGAATCTCAGAGCACTTCCCCTACACATGATTGGTAAGGCGTCAATTTCTTTATAAGTTAGTTCTTTAATTGAGTTATATCCTTGGAGCAAATGCTTTGCTTTAGTAATATTGAATGAATTATCTTTCTCGAAGCACCATGCATTTATAGATATACCAATATCAAATACGTAAAAATCGTTGCATGCAAAATAGAAGTCGATAACTCCACTTAGTTCATCACCACTAAAAAATATATTATCAGGAAATAAATCACCATGAATTATTCCACTCGGAAGGTCTGTAGGCCAATTTGAATTTAAATAATTTAACTCATCTTTAATTTCAGATTGAAGGGATTTTCTAATTGTAAATGTTTCATTTTCTATTGAGTCAAATAATTTATGTAAGTGTTTTTGAGATAGTTGATTCTGGCGCATTATTTTTATTTCAGAAGTCTGTTCATGAAGATTTGCAAGTGTCTGCCCAACTAGGAAACAATTTTTATTTGTTATTTTTCGAGTAGACTTCCCACTCAAAAAACTAAATATTGCTGCATATCTCTCATTAAGAACTTCAATATATTTACCATTTTTCATCCTTATTGGTTTTGGACATACTATATTTCTCTCATCAAGATAAACCATCAAATCAATAAAGAACGGTAAATCTGAGACTGAGACACGGTCTTCATATAAAGTCAGGATATATTTGTTGTTTCTAGTCTCTAAAATGTAGTTAGTATTTTCTACCCCCTCTGAGATCTCAACAATGGATAAAATATCTTCCAGCTCATAATTTTTATCAATAAAATTTTGAGCCTCTACAAGATCTACTTTGGTATATACCGCCATTTATTCATCTATCTTTTAATCTTAGGTAATTTAAAACTTATATTTTCTTCTGTATATGTATTGTGAACTATATTAATTTTATATTTCTTTGAGATTTCTTTTATTATTCTTTCAACAATAACCTCAGGAGCCGATGCACCGGCAGTAATAGCTAGATTTTTGATATTATCTAATACATCCCACTTTATTTTAGTTTCATCTTCAATTAGATAGCTAGCTTTACAACCAGATTTTTTACCTACCTCAACCAGTCTTTGAGAGTTTGAACTATGTTCTGAACCAACAACAAAAATTACATCCGCTAATTTAGAAATACTTTTTACAACTTCTTGTCTATTTGTGGTTGCATAACATATATCATTTTTATGAGGTGATTTAATAGTTGGATATCTTGATTTTAGTAAATGAATGATCTCAATGGTATCATCTACGGATAATGTTGTCTGAGTAATATAGGCTAATTTATTTGTTTGATTTGGAGTAAAATTTTTAGCATCTTCTATATCTTCAATTAATTTTATTGATCCATTTGGCAATTGTCCAATAGTACCGATTACTTCTGGGTGATTCTTATGCCCAATTAGTATAATTTCATATCCATTATTGTAAAGTTTTGCTGCTTCAATATGAACTTTTGAAACTAATGGGCAAGTAGCATCAATAATATTTAGATTATTATTCTCTGCATCATTAATGACCGATTTAGCTACACCATGTGCAGAAAAGATAATTGGTTGTTTTGTGTTTGGTATCTCATCCAGTTCTTCAACGAATATCACGCCTTTTGATTTTAGTTCATTAACAACCGTTTTATTATGCACGATATCATGCCTTACAAAAACAGGTGGTCCATACTCCAATAACGCTTGCTCTACGATCTGAATTGCTCTCTCAACTCCAGCACAAAAGCCCCTGGGGTTTGCTAAATGTACGTTTAATTCGTTTATTTTACTTGTTTCCTTATTGTTTTATCTATTATCCACACAAGTATTCAACAAAGTATATTTATATAGATTTACAAATGATATTATGAATAATATATATAACAAAATGATAGTTCAAATATATTTCACGAATAATAAATGAAAAAGTTCCTTCCAATTATATTAGTTTTATTTTTATCAGCATGTGAAACAGTGTCTGATTTTAGTATGCCAAATCTTGGTATGCCAGACCTTACTAAATATAACATAAATCCCTTTAATAAAAATGTAACTGAAGAAGTAATTTGTCCAAAACCGATGATACTTGCTGATGCAATCAGCATTAATGAATTTATGGATTTTGGTTCTTCGGAGGAGTCTAATGTTATTTATAGAGGAAGAATTGATAGAGTAGACTATGAATGTAATATAGAACAAGACTATTCATTGGGAAATTTATATATAATTGGTACAATTTCACTTGGGCAACAAGCAATTGATAATAATTATGAACTGCCAGCTTTCATAGCTGTAGTCAATAAAAGGAAGGAAGTTTTATCAAGGAAATATATAGACATTGATGTAAATATACCTGATGGCGCCTCATTGGCTAGGTTCGAATATGTTGCAAATGATTATAGAGTTGATTTTGAACAATCAAAAAGATCACAAGATTATCAAATTCTTGTTGGATTTAAACTGACAGCCGATCAAATTGAATATAATAAAAACAAATAAAGTTATTTGGTTATTTCTTTTATTCCGCTATCAATAATTTTATCTGAGGCGTCTTTATTTATATTATCGTTTGATAGGGTTTTATCAATCGCGTCAAATACAATATCAGTGATATCATTCTTAATCTGATTGAGGGCTTCTACTTCAGCTCTTTTTAGCTTTTCATCAAGAAGTTTTTTTCTTCGCTCCAAGCTTTCTTCAAATTTTAACTTGGCTTCTTTCTCGTAGTTCTTTGCTATTTTTTTTGCTTCATCAATAAGAGCTTTTGCACTTTTTTCAGCTTCGTTATTTTTTTTCTGAAAGTCTGCCAATATGGCTTGAGCTTCTTCTCTCAACTTTCTAGCTTCATCGAGTTCATTTTTTATTTTTTCAGCTCGATTATCTAAAATTTTTGTGATTTGTCCAGGGACTTTGAAGTAAATGAGCATAAGTATGAATAAGATAAAGCCAATTGCTACCCATGTTGCATCTTTTTCTAACATTCATCCACCTACTAGTTTTTCAATATTGTCTTTATAGCACTTTTCACGTTATTTTGATTAAGTGCATTAGATCCAAGTATCTTATCAATAATATCAAGCGCTACTTCATTTGCTATTTGCTCTGAGTCTTGCAAAACTTTCTGTTTCTTCTTATCAAGATCAACAATAAACTTAGATGCTAAATCAGAGCTTTCTTGTTCAAAAGAGTTTTTATCAGCTTCAATCTGTTTATTTAGTTTTTCTCTGGAGTTTGCTAGTGTCTCAGAGGCCTTGTTCTGTGCCTCTTTTATAGCATTTGTATATTTTAGTTCAGTTGCCTCAGAGTCTTTCTTGAAGTTTTCTGCATCTTCGAGATCTCGAGCAATAATATCTTCTCTTGTCTCAATTACATTGGCAATCTTAGGTAATGCAAATTTTGCCATAACAATGTATAAAATTGCAAAAGAAAAAATAAGCCAGAATATTTGCGAGGCAAAATATTCTGGATTCAACTGAGGCATACTTGATTCAGACATAAATACCTATCCGCTTATAAGATTAAGATATTATACAACGAAAAGAAGTATTAGCGCGATAACAAGACCAAAAAGTCCTGTTGCTTCAGCAAGAGCAAAACCTAATAGCAAGTTTGGGAATTGTCCCGGTGCTGCAGATGGATTTCTTAGTGCACCTGATAGGTAATTACCAAAAATTGTTCCAATACCAATACCTGCACCTGCTAGTGCTATTGTTGCAAGTCCTGCTCCAATTAACTTAGCTGCTTCTGGTTCCATTTTTATCTCCTTTTTTTTAATAACAATTAATGCATATGAATTGCATCATTTAAATATATACAAGTTAAGATTGCAAAAACATATGCCTGCAAGAATGCTACGAGTATTTCTAATCCAGTAAAAGCAACGATAAATGCTAACGGAGCTATTCCTAGTGGGGAAATAAATAAATTTCCTGAAAAGAACATACCTGCAACAAAAAAGCCGAAAACCTTTAACATAGTATGACCTGCCATCATGTTTGCAAATAACCTTACAGATAAACTTACTGGTCTAGTTAAATATGAAATAACCTCAATTACAACCAATAGAGGTAATAAAGCTTTTGGTACACCGCTTGGCACGAAAAAATTAAAGAATTTTATTCCGTGCATAATAAACCCGATGAGTGTTACGCCAAAGAAAATTACTATTGCTAGTGCAAAAGTTACAATTATATGGCTTGTAACTGTAAAGGTATAGGGAATCATTCCAAGCATATTGCAAAAGAGTACGAACATGAATAAACAGAAAATAAATGGGAAATATTTTTGACCCTCATCTCCAACATTATCTCTAACCATCTTAGCCACAAATTCATATGACAATTCAGCAATAGATTGGAGTCTTGTTGGTATTGTCGCTCTCCCATTAAATGAAAAGAGTGTTAAAAAAATAATTAAGGCAACACTGAATACCATAAACAATGATGAGTTTGTAAAAGATAGGTTAAGCCCGAATAACTCTATGTCAACCAGTTCAACGATGTCAAACTGATGCATTGGATCAGGAGCACCAGATTTTTCAGCAGCCATTATTTAATCCTCATTTTTACAACTAACTTATATATAAGTTTTAACATTTTTGGTAGTAAATTTATTATTTTTGATAAAAAAAATACACTAAATTGTGAATCAATTTAGTAATTAGCTTTCATCATATAATTGCTTTGATGTAGATATCGCAGTTTTCACTCCGGAAATGACCCCAAGTAGCAAAAAAATGATAAAAAATATTGGCTTTGTATTTAACCATTTATCTATATACCAACCAAGAATTGCTCCAACAATCGACGCCACGACAAGTTCTGTTGACAGTCTCATGGCAATAGATATTTGTTTTCCCCGTTTATTTTTTTGTTTGACGTCATTTGTGGTATGATTGAGTTTATATTTTTCAATCTTCTCACCTATTTCTTTTAATTTTTCTTCTTGTACACTTTTTTCATCACGCGACATTATTTTCTTTCACTATATTTTCTGCCTGATTTAGATCTACCGATAATATTACACTTTCTCCTTTTTTTGCCATTGTTACTCCATAGAGCCGATCCATTCTGGACATGGTATAAGGATGATGAGTGACAATTAAAAATTTGGTTTGTGTACTTTTTGATAGTTCATCAAGAAGATCGCAGAATTTTTTTACATTATTATCATCTAATGGAGCATCAACCTCATCTAAAATGCAAATTGGTGAAGGATTTTCGAGGAACACTGCAATAATGAGAGCAATTACTGTTAATGCCTGTTCACCACCTGATAATAATGAAATTGTTTGGGGTTTCTTTCCTGGAGGCCAAGCTATAATGTCGAGTCCAGACTCAAGTATATCTTCTTCGGTATTTAATCTTAACTCGGCTTTACCGCCATCAAATAATTTTTCGAATAATAATTTGAAATTATTATTAACATTCTCATAGGAATTAAGTAATCTAGCTCTAGCCTCTTTATCTATTTCAACAATTCCTTTTTGAAGATTTTCAGTAGCAGACAGTAGGTCATCTCGTTCAATTATGAGCTGATCATATCTATTTTTGACTTCAATGTATTCATCTTCCGCAGTGAGGTTTACTGCTCCAATTTGCTCACGTTGTCTATGTGCTGACGCGAGTGACTGAATGATAGTCTCTTTATCTAATTCAGGATTAAAATCATCAAGTAAATTATCTATATCTATTTCAAGATTGATTTTTATTTTATCTTTTAAATCAATCTTCTTTTCTTCCAGATTTTCAATTTGGGCCTTAGCATGGACTAAACTCTCTGTCTCTCTGGATAAATTATTCTCTTGGATTTTGATATCTGCTGAATTAGCCTCAAATTCATTCTCTTTCATTAAGAGTTCATCTTGGAGAGAGAGCCTTTTCTGGGATAGATCTTGTATACTCATATCAATTTCTTTTTGTTCATTCTCTAGATGTGATGGCACATTTTGAAGTTTGTTAAGCTGAATATCCAAATTCTCCATACGAGACTTTAATTCTTGCAGATGAGTATCGGATTGAATTTTTCTATTTTCCCATGAGTCTTCACTTGCCGCAATATCTTCAAGATTTTTTTCAAGTTCTCTTTTTTCCTTCAATAAATTTTGAGTATTCGTTTCCTTCATATCTGCTATAGTTTTTGCATTATAAAATTCCTGTCTTATCTTACCCAGACTCTTTTCCAGAATATCAATGTCATCTTGCTTTATTGTTTGTGATCTTAGTGATTGAATTCTATCATTCAGACTCTTAAGAGTATCATTTTCAGTATTTATTTTTGTCTTTATTTGCGTGGTTATATCTTGCGCCAAAATTATTTCTTCATTAATCAATTGAAGTGAATTAATATTTTTTTGCTGTTCGTTTATTTTTGCACTCCATAATTCCTTCAATTTTTTTTCTTCTTCCATTGTCAATTTATATTTTGACTCAATTTGTTTTTGTTGATTTTCTAATTTTAATATTTCAGTATTAATCATTTCTGATTGATCTAGATTATTTTTAAAATTAATTTTGGCAGCTAATATATTACTTGTTTCGTCGTTAATATTAATTTTTTTTATGAGTCCATCCCATCTAATAATCTTACCATCAGAATTTATGACTTGTTGTCCAGGTTCTAATAGTTCTAGGACCTTCTTAATATCTTTTTCTTCTGTAAACCCTGAAAATTGAAGGAATAAAGATATTTCTTTGGGTCCTTGAACAATATCAGATAGTGGTTTGATAGATTTATCAAATTTATTTAAATGTATTACTTTTTTATGTAGCCAATATTTTGTATTTTCATCTAATGTTGAGTTTTCTAAATCCTCAAGTAAAGAGCTAATTAATACTTTATAAGTTTCTTCAATCTCAATGGAGTCAATAATTGAGTCTGATGTATCATTTTCCTTGAGATACGCTTCAATATTTTCTCTGGCAATAGTCAGTTGCTTATTTTTTAATTCTAGTTCAATAATTTGGTTCTTATTATTTTGACTATCTTGTAATAATTTTTCTTTTAGGGACTCTTTTTCTGATATATCAACTAATAATGTCTTTAGATTATTTTCTATTAATATTTGTTCGTCAATAAGACTTTGCCGATCTTTTTCATGCTTATTTTCCGATTTTATTTTTTTTTCTTCCTGCACCAGCCCATCTAATTCAGCAGAGTGATGCAACAACCCTTTTTCGATATCTTTAATCTGATTCTCAATTGTTGTTTTTTCAGTTTTCTTTTCCACTAGTTTTGAGAGAAAGTTATTATATTCTTCTTCAAGGGACTTATAGTTTTGTGTCGCGCCCATAGATGACTCTAGAACTTCATGTTCTATCTTATTTATCTCATTGAGATTTCTCTGCAGTTCCTCTTTTTTAATTGCTAATTTTTGCAATTGATCTTTGTGATCTGCCAAGTTCTTTTCTTCTCTATGAATATCTTGTTTTATTATTGATATTTGATTTCTTGTATTATTAATTCTCTCTGAAGTATATTGGATTTCATTCTTAATGTTTAACAAAGAACTATTCTTCTTTTGAATTTCTTCTGAAGTTGAATTGTAGTTATCTCTGATAGGTTGTATTTGTTTTTTTAGAGTACCCTCTTTGATTTGAAGATCATTAATTTTGTTTTTTTGGAGTTTAATAGTATTTTCTTTTGTTGAAATTTGATTTTTTAATTCATTCTCTCTATCAGTCAACGTATTCCAATCAATTTGTAGTAATTCTTTTTCAAATTGTCTAATTCTTGCTGCTATAATCTTAAATTTCTCTGCTTGGTTATACTGCCTCTTAAGTGAGGATAATTGAGTATTAATTTCATTAATGATATCATTTAATCGTTCAATATTTGCTTTTGTAGCATTCAACCTAAGAATGGCTTCATGCTTTCTGTGGTGTAGCCCACTTATTCCAGCTGCTTCTTCCAATATTTTCCTTCGTTCACTCGGTTTTGCTTCAATTAATTGGTTGATATTACCTTGCTTTACTATGGAAACTGAATGAGGCCCGAGTGAATTATCTGCAAAGAATAATTGAACATCTTTTGCTCTTTTTTCAATTGAGTTGATGAAATATTTTGAGCCCGAATTTCTCTCTATCCTTCTTCTAATTTCATATTCGTTATCAGAGTCATTTTTGTGTGATAATTTATTTTCTGCCAAAACAACCGATACTTCCGCAAAATTTCTGGAGGCACTCGTGTCTGTTCCTGAAAAAATTACATCGTCCATTTCGGATCCTCTGAGATTTTTATAGGATGTTTCGCCCATTACCCACTGAAGGCTATCAAGTATATTAGATTTTCCGCAACCATTTGGACCAACAATTCCTGTTAACCCAGGATATATGTCTAATTCAGTTGGTTTATCAAATGACTTAAAGCCATGTAATTTAATTTTTTTTAATTCCATAATTATGAGTTTTAAGCACCCTTATACTTAGCTAAAATTTGTTCTATCTTAGATTTGAAAAATGAGTAGGGTTTATTTCCTGAAACTACTTCGCCGTTGATAATAAAAGAAGGTGTTGAATTTATTTTATAATCTTCAATAGCTTTTTCTTTGCCAGCAATTAAATCATCTAGCAGTTGTTGATTGTTCAGACAAGCATCAAATTCATTGCTATCCAAGCCTGCCTGCTTTGAAAAGTTTTTTAACTCATTAAGAGCGTTTTCTGATATCCATCTATCCCGATTTTTGAATAATATTTCAATGAAAGCCATAGATATCTCATTATCTACACATCTTGCCAACATTGAAGTAGCCATAGCTAGTTTGTCTAGCGGAAATTCTCTAAAAATAAATTTAACTTCACCAGTATCAATATGATTCTTTTTCAAATCTGGGTATGTTTTGTTATGAAACTCAGCACAATGTGAGCATGTCATGGAAGCATACTCTATAATTGTAATGGGAGCATTCGGGTCTCCAAGAGTTAGTTCCTCAAGAGATACATCAATAATATTTGAGTCCATTTGTTGAATAACTTGAGATCGAGAGTCATTTACATCATTCATTGTATATAAAATTAGTTCTTCTTTATTTTCTGTTGGCTCATTAAATGTAAAATAAACAACTGCTAATAAGCAAACTATTGCAACTGATGAAATTAATATTTTATTTTTTATCATTCTTTATGACTCCTTTATATTGCGACCAAGTTTTTCTAGTGCATTTCTTAAACTATCATCTTTAATTCCATCAGTGTTCACTCTAAATTTAACTGAGGGAGATTTCTTATATTGATTGCTAATTTTACTCATATTGTTCGTATTATTTGATTGGTGTTTGTTCTTAATTATAATTTGTGAAATAAAATCAGTACCATAGAATTTGTTTATTCTATTAATAATTTTTTCAGAATTATATGTAATTTCAAGAGCTCGAGCGCTATCAACATCTAAATGGAGTTTTCTTATCATTACTCTCTGATTATTTACGTATTTGTACTCTTTTGTGATTTTATTTGGTTTTACGAAGTCACTAAATTCACTACCTAATGCAATTTTCCATAGTTCATCTAGTTCACTCGTTTTTTTTCCATATTTTTTTTCAAATGGACTGATGATATCGCGAACAAAATTACTTATGTGCAATCTTACGTTGTTATTTTTTAAATGGTAAATATTATCGTTTGTTGACATATTAAAATTATTTCACCTAATCTGTACTATTATAATATTCTTATTTCAAAAAATGTACAAACCAAACGATATTACATACCCACTAATTTCTTGGTATAACTCCAATAGGAGAGAACTTCCATGGCGAAGCGATTATAACAATGAAAACTCGCCTTATTATGTGTTAGTGAGTGAGTTTATGCTTCAGCAAACAACTGTATCAACTGTTATTGGATATTTTGAGAAATTTATAAGTAGATGGCCAACATTATATGATTTATCAAATGCTTCAGAAAATGAAATAATCCAAGCATGGTCAGGGCTAGGATATTACTCCAGAGCAACTAACCTATTAAAAACATCTCAAATAATTGCAAACGAATTCTCATATGAGATACCAAATAAGATTGAAATATTAAAAAAACTTCCAGGAATTGGGGAATATATGTCCTCATCAATTGTATCAATTGCCTACAATCTCCCATCGAGAGCAGTTGATACAAACATTCAAAGGGTGTTAACGAGATATTTTCAATTGGATTATTCTAACCCTGGTACAAACAGAAAAAATGTTGAAAATTTAATGGAAGAATTAACACACAATGCTTCACCCAGGGATGTTGTTCAGGCTTTAATGGATTTAGGTTCTACTATTTGCAGTGTTAATAATCCATCTTGTGACATTTGTCCAATAAGAGAGCATTGTAAAGCAAGTTCAAAAAACAATTTTGATTTTAGAAAAAATAAAGATTTAAAATCTTTACCAAAAAAATATGGAAATGTATTTGTAATTAAAAATAAAGTTGGTGAATATTTAATTTCAAAAAGACCTGACAAAGGAATACTTGCAAAAACTTATCAATTTCCAACAACAGATTGGGTTGATGATCAAAAATATGAAAAACTAACTACTAACTTCAGTAAGATAGACAAAGATCATATTGGTGTTGTTAACCATAGATTTTCACATTTTCAACTGCAATTAAAAGTAATTAAGATACCCTTTAGCGATTATCAATTACTTGATAATTTTACATTCCAGAATTCAGATTGGGTTGCTCTTCGGAATGTAGATAAATTGGGATTATCGAGCTTGATGAGGAAGGTTTTGAAATTAATTAAAGACTAGTTTATTTTGTGGTCTAAATTAGATTTGATTTCCTCTCTGAGGTTGTCTATGGGGAACAAGTTATTATTTCTGAGATAATGCCAATAGATCCATCCATTGCAGCTTTCTGTGCCTTGGTAATGAGCCCCAATTTTATGAATGGAACCAACTATCTCATTTGATTGTAAAGATCCATCTGCTTTAACAATTGCTATATTTTTTTTCTTGGAGCAATATAGTTTTTCTCCAATTTCAATATATCCTCTTTCAACTAATACTCCAAAAGGTACCCTTACTTGATCTCTTTTTGTAGCTTTTATATCTATTGCTTCAGGGCTCGGTTTGGATGTATTTTTAATTCTTTCATTAGCAGCTATGATATACTCCGGATTATTTTCAATTCCTATCCATCTTCTACCGAGTTTTTTAGCTACCACTGCAGTTGTTCCACTACCTAGGAAGGGGTCTAGTACTATTGCATTTGGATCTGAGGATGAGAGTATGATTCTATACAATAATGCCTCAGGCTTCTGTGTAGGATGTATTTTATTTCCTTCTTGGTCTCTTAATCTCTCTTTACCATTACATATTGGAATGGTCCAATCAGATCTCATTTGAATATTATCATTCAATGATTTTAGAGAGTCATAGTTAAATCTATATCTGGAATTCTTATCCTTTGCTGCCCATATAATCGTCTCATGTGCGTTTGTAAATCTTCTACCTCGAAAATGTGGCATTGGATTAGTTTTTGACCATATGATATCATTTAGAGTCCAAAACCCAAAATTTTGCATCATGTAACCAATTCGAAAGATGTTATGATAGCTACCAATAACCCAAATTGAACCAGATGGTTTCAAAACTCTCTTACATTCATAAAGCCATTTTTTGGTAAATTCATCATAAGATTTAAAATCACTAAACTTATCCCAGTCTTCAGTAACTGCATCAACCTCACTATAATCAGGTCTATAAAGAGTATCATTTAATTGTAAATTATAGGGTGGATCCGCAAATATTAAATCAATGGAGTCATCTGGTAACTTCTGCATGGTTGCATAACTGTCACCATGAAGGATCTTATTGATTAGTTTTTTTGGTATCTCGTTTGATATTTTCTTTAACATCTTGTTGCTAAAAATTATTTTTTTATATTTTGACAACAAAAAGTTATTATTTTCTAAATTATTACTTTTTTTTATCTTTGTTTATTGGTTTAAAAGTCTTTCTGTGTAGTTCGATTATTCCAAATTTTTCAATTTCACTTAGATGTAAGGATGTTGGGTAGCCTTTGTGTTTTGAAAATGAAAAACTTGGATAAATATATTCAAATTTTTTCATAATTTCATCTCTAATATATTTTGCTATAATTGAAGCTGCTGCAATTGACAGAGATTTTCTATCTCCTCCTATTATAGGAACGTTCTCTATTTTGTTATTTATTGTGAAATTACCATCAATAAGTAGTATATCAGGTTTTTTACTTAACATCGCTCTGGCTAAATTCATTGCTTTTTTTGTTGCATTCAAAATGTTTATGCTATCAATACACTCAACATCTGCTATTCCGATACCAACATTTGATGACTTAATTATTTCAAAGTATAACTTTTTAAGTTGAGTATTTGATAGTTTTTTTGAGTCATCTATGCCGCTTGGGATATTTTTTTGATCAAGAATTACAGCTGCCGCTACAACTGGACCAGCAATTGGACCTCGTCCTGCCTCATCCAACCCTGCAATAGTTTCATAACCATTACTTTTATAATAATTTTCAAATTCTAATGAGGGCTTTTGTTCGATTAGCATATTGACTGTTATTTTTCGGAGAGCCTTGGGATGATCTCAACAAGATTACATGGTTTGTGATTTATATTTAATTGATGTTTTAAAATTCCATCCCATGCATCTTTGCATGCGTTTGTTGATCCAGGTAAAGAGAATATGTATATATTTTTATAGATACCACCAAATGCTCTTGATTGTATTGTTGAAGTTCCAATTTTGGTTGAGCTAATTTGATGAAAGAGAGCTGCAAAACCATCAATCCTTTTGTCTAAAAGTGGTTCTATGGCTTCTGGAGTTTTATCCCTTCCAGTAAGTCCAGTTCCACCAGTAGTGATTATCACATCTACAGCATTTTCGGACGTCCATTCATGAAGAATATTACGTATTTGTTCAATACTATCTTTTACGATTACTCTCTTGGATATTTCATGTCCACTTTGTTTAATTGCTTCAGATAGATATGCACCTGAGGTGTCATTCTTGGCATTTCTAGTATCAGAGACGGTTATTATCCCTATTTTTAAACTTATAAATTTATCTTTTTCTTCACTCATGAGTAGGTTCCATTTTTATTTTTATTGATATTTTCTTTTATGAATTTCAAATCTTCCCAAGCGAGTCTTTTTAGTGATGGTTGTTTAATTAATAATCTTGGATGAAAAAGAGCAAATATTGATATAGAAGAATATGTACAGTTAAGTTTTTTTCCGCGTGAGTCCATAAGATTAGAATTTCTCTCCATAATTGACATTAGTGCAAGATCACCCAAAGTGATGATGTATTTAGGAGCAAGGATTTCTATTAATTTTTTTACGGCTGGCATACAATCCTCAATCTCATCTTTAGTCGGATTTCTATTCCCTGGTGTACGCCAAAAGAAAACATTAATTATTGAATTGTCATTCAAATTTATATCAATAGCACTCAGCATTTTTTCCAATAATTCTCTCTCATCTGAGCAAAGAATATTTGTTTTTGAGTTTTCTTCCATAGAGTTTGTGAAATCATTTACAACTAAGAAATCGGGGTTGCTATTGCCTTCAAAGATCAAAGAATGATTTGAATATTTTTTTAAACCTGAGAGAGGTTTTTCATTAATATATTGTATAATGTTAGAGAGAGATGTTAGATCTTCTATTTCTTGTGAATGGGGTATTACTTTATTTTGTTTTTTTTTATGAGTTAGTTCTTTCTTGAATGAAAGAGTAATATTTTCCTGTTGGTACCAATCAAGTAACAAAATTTTCTGTAGATCTCTCATTATTAGTTTATTTTTTTATATTTATTCTATTAATTGTAACTATTATTAATGTAATTAATATAAAAAAAATTATAATTATTAAAATTGGACATTAATTAATAAAAAGGTCAAAAAGTAATAATGAGTGAAGAGCAATCAAGAGATTCCATTGAAGTAGATGTTGTGATTATTGGCGCTGGACCGGCTGGTTTAGCAACTGCCATCAGGCTTAAAAGCGAAGCACAAAAACAAAATAAAGATATTAATGTTGTCATACTAGAAAAAGGATCAGAAGTCGGAGCACATATTTTGTCTGGTGCCGTCATCGATCCAATTGGACTTGATAATTTATTACCTAATTGGAGAGATATGGAACCCCCAGTGATGGATCAAGTTGTTGATGATAGATTCTATATTTTGGGACCGGCGGGTAGACTCAGGATTCCAAATTTTCTTCTGCCTCGATTGATGTCAAATCACAAATGTTATGCTACAAGTTTATCAAATGTTGTCAAATGGCTTAGCAACATTGCACAGTCCATGGGAGTTGAGATATATCCGGGATTTCCAGCATCCGAAATAATATATGAGAACGATATTGTAAAAGGTGTAGTTACCGGTGATTTTGGAATATCAAAAGATGGAAACAAAAAGGATACCTATATGCCAGGTATGGAAATCAGAGCAAAATATACAATCCTTGCAGAAGGTGCTCGCGGTCATCTAACGAAACAAATAATTAAAAAATATAATTTAGATAGAGACTCAGATTTTCAAAAATACGGAATTGGAATAAAAGAATTATGGGAAGTACCAACGGACAAACACAAACCAGGGTTAGTTCAGCATACCATGGGTTGGCCATTAGATAGTAAAACAGGTGGTGGCTCATTTATGTATCATTTTGATAAAAATCTAGTTTCTATAGGTTTTGTTGTTCATTTGAACTATTCAAATCCGAATCTTTCTCCTTTCGAAGAGATGCAAAGATTTAAAACGCACCCGTCAATAAAGGAGTCTTTGGAAGGTGGAAAAAGGATTTCATATGGTGCAAGGGTTATAAATGAAGGTGGATTCCAATCTGTGCCAAAATTAACATTTCCTGGGGGGCTGCTTGTTGGTTGTGCTGCTGGATTTGTAAATGTTCCTCGAATTAAAGGCTCTCACAATGCTATCATGAGCGGTGTATTAGCTGCTGAAGAGGTGATTAAGAAATTTGTGAGCGGTCAGACAGATGAAGAGTTAGTTGAATATCAAGAAAGTTATGATAAAAGTTCAATTGCTAAAGAGTTGTCTAAAGTCAAAAATGTTAAACCCCTATGGTCACGATTTGGAACTTTTATAGGTATAGGACTTGGTGGATTGGATATGTGGTTACGAGATTTTGGTATTAATATTCCAATTACATTATCCCATAAAAAACCAGATCATGAATCTACAATTCATATCGATAATGCAAAAGTAATTGAATATCCAAAACCGGATGGAGTATATACATTTGATAGGCTCTCTTCTGTATACCTATCTTCAACAAATCACGAAGAGGATCAACCAGTGCATTTAAATGTTATGGACACAACTCTTCAATTAAAGAGTGAATATCAGGAATATGGAGGGCCATCAGCAAATTACTGTCCTGCTGGAGTCTATGAATGGATAAAAAATGACAATGAAACAAGACTCCAGATTAATGCACAAAATTGCGTGCATTGTAAGACTTGCGATATTAAAGACCCAAATCAAAACATAAATTGGCAGGTCCCAGAAGGTGGTGGAGGACCAAATTATTCTAATATGTAGTTTAATTATATTTGCATGAAATCAACTTCTTTTTTATCCGCTTTTGCTAAAATTAATTTAGATTTGAAAGTATTGAATAAAAGAGATGATGGGTATCATAATATTGAAAGTACCATAGTTTTTCTAAACCTGAGTGATACAATTGAAGTCAGAAGATCATCAAAACTATTAGTAAAATTTGATAGCCCCTTTCAAGAAAATATATCAGAAACAAATAATACCATAATTAGAATCTATGAATATTTTTTAGCAAATTACCCAAACCTACATAAATATTCAATCCATGTTGAGAAAAAAATACCTATATCCGCTGGTCTTGGGGGAGGTTCAGCTGATGCTGCATCATTTATGAGGTTTTTAGTTGAGGACAATAATATTAATCCTAATGATATTAATCTAGACTCAATCGCTAAAAGAGTGGGTGCAGATATTCCTGTATGTTATAAGAATTGTTCTGCAAGAGTTTCAGGTCTGGGGGAGTCCATTGATAGAGTGAGCATTGACTCTCCATTATATGCGTTGATTGTATACCCCAATATTTCAGTGTCTACAAAGTGGGCTTTTGAAAATTTTATTTTTAAAAAAATAGATGAAAAAACCACAATTCTTAAAGATGATTTGAGTATTGAAAATTTAAAGGGTTCAAAAAATGATCTTCAAGATATTATTGTAAAAAAATACCCCATTATTAATGATGTGTTAGATAAAATTAAAGATACGAGTGGTTGTATTTTTTCAAGAATGACGGGAAGTGGTTCAACGTGTTTCGGGTTATATAAAAAATATGAAGATGCTGTTCATAGTGAGAAGCATATAAGAACTATCTATCCAAATTTTTGGATAAAATCTGTTAAGATTGAAAATTAAATATCTCTATTGTAGGAGAAATGGGCACCATCAATCATTGCCTTTTTGATATCGTTATCAGGAAAGCAATCAAGGCATTTGATAGCTTTATGAGCGTACTTTTCAGCTTCAATCAAAGTCTCTTTGATTGCACCAGAGGCCACTAGCATATCCCTGGCAAGTTGAAAATCATTTTCATCCCGCTGTTTTTTTTGCATCAATTTTTCCCACTTTGTCTTTTCCTCTTTTCCAGCCTTTTCAATCGCAACAATGATAGGATATGTTATTTTACCTTCATAAAAATCATCACCTATGTCTTTGCCAATGTCACTACTATCTAAACTATAATCAAGAGCGTCATCAGTTAGCTGAAAAGCAATTCCTAAGAATTGTCCAAAGTCCCTTAGTTGTTCTGCATATTCCATTGGTGCGTTTGAGATGATTGCACCTATTTCAGCAGCAGCACTGAATAATTTTGCGGTTTTGTGATCAATTATTTTAAAATATTGTTCTTTAGTTAATAACAATTGATTTGAATAAACTAGTTGCATAACTTCGCCCTCTGCAATAATTGCAGCAGCATTAGATAAGACCTCGAGAGCTTCAAGTGAGCGTGCGTCAACCATCATTTTAAATGCTTCACCAAGAAGGTAATCTCCTACCAGAACACTCGCTTCATTCCCCCAAAGCATTCTTGCGGATATTTTTCCTCTTCTCATGCGGCTATCGTCTACGACATCGTCATGTAATAAAGTTGCTGTATGCATGAATTCAACACTTGCAGCTAGGGTAATGTAATGCTCATTATCACAATTGCAGAGTCTGCTTGAAGCAATTGTAAGCATTGGTCTTAATCTTTTCCCACCAGAAGAGATAAGATACTGTGAGATTTTTGGGATCATCTCTGTGTTTGACATAGTTTTGTGTATTATGAGGCTATTGACTTTCTCCATATCTTTTTCAGTTAATGAAATTAGTTGTTTTATACCTATGTCGCTCTTATTCATCAAATATCTCAATTTTTATTTACATAAGGTATAATTTGTTTTTTGATATTAATAAACAAATTTTAATTTTTAGAAAATGAATAAAACTACAAATACTCCCACCACTTCCATGGATAAATTTCTTGATGGAAAAATTACAATAGAACAACTCAAAGATGGTGGACGCTCAGGATCGGATACAATACTTCTTTCTGCAGCAGTTCCCGCTAAGTCTGGGGCTACTGTATTAGAAATTGGAACTGGCAATGCTACCGCATCTATAGCTCTTGCTTATTTAGTAAGAGATATTGAAATTATTGCTATTGATAATGATGATACAAATGTCTCACTTGCGCAAAGAAATGTTCAATTAAATGATATGAATAACCAAATAACAATTAGAAACTTAGATATTTTAGATACTAAGATAAGGTCACATTTAATTAGTTCAAAAAAGAATATTTTATTTGATCATATATTTATGAACCCTCCATATTTTGATAGTCAAAAAAATATCATTCCAACATCTCATCACAATAAAATTGCTAAAACTTTTTCAGTCAATGATTTGCCTAAATGGATTGATGTTGCCAATAATTTATTGAAACATAACGGGACACTAACAATAATAAATAGGATTGAAAACTTGTTGAGTATAATTAATTCACTTGGTAATCACGGTAGCATTAATATATTACCGTTAACCTCTAAAAGGGGAAAAGATGCAGATAGGATTATTATCCAGTTAACGAAGGGTTCAAAATCAAAAGCACGATTATTATATCCATTGATTATGCATGATGAAAATGGTCATTATACAGACACTGTTGAGAAAATTCTGAGAGGTAATTCTAGAATTGATATTAACAAGTTGAATTATGCTTATCTGCAGAAGTAAAATCTAAAAAAAATTGTATAATAAATATTTATCCTATATAGATAATAAATCTTATCATTAATTTCAGATAGCTAGAGTTATGGCTAATAAAAATAATACATTGAAAGATCCTCGTAATTCATTCCAAGATTTAATTCTAATGCTTCAGGATTTTTGGGCACAAAATGAATGTGTTATTCTCCAGCCGTATGACATGGAGGTGGGCGCTGGAACTTTTCATCCTGCCACAATATTAAGAGCGCTTGGAAGTCAAAAATGGAATGCTGCATATGTTCAACCATCAAGAAGGCCAACAGATGGAAGGTTTGGAGAAAACCCAAACAGATTGCAGCATTATTACCAGTTTCAAGTGGTTTTGAAACCATCACCAAATAATATTCAGGACCTATATCTTAATAGCCTTGAATATATCGGAATTGATAAATCTAAACATGATATAAGATTTGTAGAAGATGACTGGGAAAGTCCAACCCTCGGGGCATGGGGACTTGGATGGGAAGTTTGGTGTGATGGGATGGAAGTATCTCAATTTACATATTTTCAACAAGTATGTGGGTATGATTGTAAGCCAGTCACCGGTGAACTAACATATGGGTTGGAAAGATTAGCTATGTATGTTCAGGGCATAGATAATGTTTATGACTTGAATTATAACGGTCTACAAAATGAAAAAAAAGTTACCTATGGTGATGTGTTCAAAGAAGCAGAGCGTGAGTATTCAGATTATAATTTTAATCACGCAGATACAGATCTCATTGTTGATCAGTTCAATAAAATTGAAAAAGAGTGTAATAGACTTGCCGATCTAAACCTTGCTTTGCCAGCATATGATCAATGTATCAAAGCATCACATTTGTTCAATTTATTAGATGCACGTGGTGCAATATCTGTAACAGAAAGACAGTCATACATCCTTAGAGTAAGAGCATTAGCTAAAAAATCAGCTGATGCATGGATGAATACTAGAGATTTTTAGAGTAGGTGCTCATATGGCTAACTTTGTCCTAGAACTTTTATCTGAGGAAATACCTTCAAGAATGCAAAGAAATGCTGCTAAGCATCTTGAGAATGAATTTATTCAGCGGATAAGTGAAATTGGATTAAAACACGAAAAAATTAGATCATTGTATTCATCAAGAAGATTAACAATAATTGTAGAAGAAATAGAGCTCTTCAGTGAAGAGATAGAAGTTGAGAAGCTTGGTCCACGCGTTGATGCCCCTAGAATTGCTATCGATGGTTTTTTAAGATCCTGTGGTGCAAAATCAACTAAAGATTGTACCATTATTCATGATAAAAAAGGTGATAGATATCAATTTATTCAAAAAACCCCGTCAAAGTATGCGCCGGAAATACTTCCTGCTCTCATTACAGATATAATTACTAAATTCCCATGGCCAAAATCAATGAGGTGGGGTAGTGGAAGTCTTCGTTGGGTAAGGCCTCTTAGAAATATTCTTGCTGTAATATTTGACGAAGCAAAAATTATTCCAGTTAATTTTGAAATTGAGAATATTAGATCAAATAATTACACTTATGGTCATAGGTTCCTTCATAATGATCAAATAACCATCAAATCAATAAATAACTATTTAGAAGAATTGCATAAAAACTATGTCATGCTAGATGTAGATGATAGAAAAAATGAGATACTGTCTCAAGTACAGCAAATAGAAAAGCGGTATAACTTAAAAATTCTGATGGATGAAGATTTGCTGGATGAAGTGTCAGGATTAGTTGAGTGGCCAATTGTTCACCTAGGCACTTTTGAAGAAACATTTCTTGAACTTCCAAAAGAAGTATTGATTACGTCAATGAAAAGCCACCAAAAGTATTTTTCCGTTATTGATAATAAAACTGGTGAAATAACTAACAAATTCATTTTAGTTTCAAATATTGACTCAACAGATAAAGGTAAATCAATTATCAACGGAAATGAAAGGGTATTATCGGCAAGATTATATGATGCTAAATATTTTTGGGATCGTGATAATGCACAACCCCTAATTGAAAAGAGTGAATTGCTTGAAAGTGTTACTTTTCATAAGGACATAGGTACTTTATCAAATAAGGTTGAACGTATTGGCAACATTGCTCAGAAAATATCAAAGATCTTAAATATAAAAGATAAGAACATCATATTGGCTTCAAAGCTAATTAAGAATGATCTACTAACAGAAATGGTAGGAGAATTTCCTGAGTTACAAGGTGTAATGGGAAGGTATTATGCGCTAAATCAGGGATACGATAAGAGTATTTGTGATGCCATCTCTGAACATTATCTGCCTAATTCACCTAAGGATAAAGTTCCAAATAATTATTTATCTTACATTTTATCATTAGCAGATAAACTTGATAATTTAGTTTGTTTTTGGTCAATTGGTGAAAAGCCAACAGGTTCAAAAGACCCATATGCACTGAGAAGATCAGGTAACGGTGTAATTAGAAATATTATTGTGAACAACCTGGATTTAAATTTTGATCATTTAATCGAAGAATTATTCATAGAGACAAATATATGTAATAAAAGCGATGCATCTTCACTTTCCTCAGATTTAGTTGAATTCTTAATTGATAGGTACAGAACTTTTTTAAGTGACCAACAAATTGATATTCAGATCGCTAATGCAATCATAGCGGCTGATAAAACATCCAATTTTTACAGAATAAACTCAAAAATTAATATGATTAATGATTTTATTCAGACAACTGAAGGGCAAGAACTTTTTAGGTCCTTAAACAGGATAAAAAATATTATTGATAGTGATTATTTGGATGCCAAATTTGAAGATATTTCAGTCAACTTATTTCAAAAAGAAGAAGAAAATAATTTATACACAGGCGTACAAAAACTTATTAAACAAAATATTAAATCTGATGATATAAATGAAGCAAAGAATTTTATGCACCAGTTGTCAGTTCTGACTCCTGAAATTAATAATTTTTTTGATAATGTAGTTGTGAATGATGAAGATATAAAAATTAAAACCAATAGAATAAATCTATTGGCTTCAGTTTTACTTCTTTTACAACATATAGTGGATTTAAAGCTAGTTGATATAAAATAAACTCTAAAGGATATATAATGAGCAAGTGGGTATATGTTTTTAGTAAGGAAATGACTGACGGTGACGCAGATATGCGTAATCTATTGGGTGGTAAAGGAGCTAACCTTGCAGAAATGTCTAAACTAGGGCTTCCAGTTCCTCCAGGGTTTACAATAACTACTGAAGTTTGCAACGAGTTTTATGCAAATAACAAAAGTTTTCCTGATGATTTACATGGACAGGTTTCTGATGCAATTGCCAAAATAGAAAGTCTAGTTGATAACAAGTTCGGTTCTAATGAGAACCCACTATTAGTCTCAGTGAGGTCTGGTGCGAGATCTTCAATGCCAGGTATGTTAGATACAGTTCTCAATCTTGGTCTTAATGATAAAACTGTTAATGGGCTGGCCAAAAAAAGCGGTGACGAGAGGTTTGCCTATGACTCATATAGAAGATTTATCCAGATGTATTCTGATGTTGTGTTAAATATCGAGCATCATTATTTTGAAGATATACTTGAGGATTATAAAGCTGAAAACAATTACTTACTAGATACAGATTTAAATGGTGCTGATTGGAAATCAATAGTGTCATTATACAAAGAAAAAGTAAGGGAAGTGAATGGAAAAGATTTTCCACAAGATGTTAATGAGCAACTATGGGGGTCAATATCATCCGTATTTTTATCTTGGCAGAATAATAGAGCCATTACTTACCGAAAATTGAATGATATTCCAGACCAATGGGGTACAGCTGTAAATGTTCAAGCTATGGTATTTGGAAATTTAGATGATAACAGTGCGACAGGTGTCGCTTTCACAAGAAATCCATCAAATGGTATAAACAAATTTTACGGAGAATTCCTAATAAATGCTCAAGGTGAAGATGTGGTGGCGGGTATTCGTACACCGCAAAACATAACTGAAGAGGCAAGAATAGAGGCAAACTCTGATGCTGTATCACTTGAAAAACTTATGCCAAATATTTACCAGGACTTGATTGGATTGGCAAATAAACTTGAGAACCACTATCTAGATATGCAAGATATTGAGTTTACAATTCAACAGGGAAAATTATGGATATTACAAACGCGTTCAGGTAAGAGAACAACTTCTGCTGCTATTAAGATCGCGGTTGACATGTTTGAACAAGGAATAATAACAAAAGAAGTTGCTATCTCAAGGGTTGAGCCTAATAGCCTTGACCAATTACTTCATCCTACAATTGATGAGAGCGAAGAACTAAATATAATTGCCACAGGTTTACCTGCATCACCAGGTGCCGCTTCTGGTAAAATAGTTTTTAATGCAGATGATGCAGAGAAAGCTTCAAACGATGGCGAAAAGGTTATTCTGACAAGAATTGAAACAAGTCCAGAAGATATTCATGGTATGCATGCAGCACAAGGGATACTGACAACACGCGGAGGAATGACAAGTCATGCTGCAGTTGTAGCTAGAGGTATGGGTAGGCCGTGTATATCTGGCGCAGGTTCAATAAGAATTGATTATGAAAATGAGTTATTCATAGTTGGCGATAAAAAATTTAAATCAGGAGATATAATAACAATAGATGGCACAAATGGTAACATTATCAGCGGTGAAGTCAAAATGAAGGATCCTGATCTATCCGGTGATTTTGAAAAAATCATGAAATGGGCAGATGATATACGCAAGCTTAAGATACGTGCTAATGCAGAAACCAAAGTAGATGCAAATGTTGCAAAGAATTTTGGTGCTGAAGGTATAGGATTGTGCCGAACTGAACATATGTTTTTTGATGAAGGCAGAATAAATTCTGTCAGAGAAATGATACTCGCAACAGATGAGCAAGCGAGAAGAGTTGCTTTGTCTAAATTGTTACCGATGCAAAAAAATGATTTTGTTGAGTTATTTGAGGTAATGGGTGATCTACCTGTAACAATAAGGTTACTTGACCCACCTTTACATGAATTTTTACCTCATGAAGAAAATGATTTCGAAGAAGTTGCGTCTTCTCTCAATACATCAATTGAAAATTTGAAAAATAGAGTTACTGAACTTATTGAAACTAATCCAATGTTAGGTCATCGTGGTTGCAGACTGGCAATTACATACCCAGAAATACCTGAAATGCAAGCCAGGGCTATATTTGAAGCGAGTGTAGAAATTTTCATGAAGACCAAGAAAGTAGTTTCTCCAGAAATAATGGTACCACTTATTACTTCTAGGAAAGAGCTTGAGATTGTCAAAAGTGTAATCGATAAGGCTGCCCAAGAGGTCATGCATGAGCATAAAATCGAACTAGAGTATACGGTTGGGACAATGATTGAACTGCCTCGGGCAGCACTAAGATCTGATGAGATAGCTGAAGTTGCCGATTTCTTCTCATATGGTACCAATGACCTTACACAAACAACTTTTGGAATTAGTAGGGATGATTCTTCTAAATTTCTTCAGGAGTATGTTGATAAAAATATCCTTGAGAAGGATCCTTTTGTATCAATTGATACAGAGGGCGTCGGTGAATTACTAAAGATTTCTGCAGAAAGAGGAAGAAGTGTTAAGTCTAGTATTAAACTTGGTATATGTGGAGAGCATGGTGGCGATCCTAAGTCGATTATCTTTTGTGCCAATAATAATCTAGATTATGTTTCATGTTCTCCATATAGAGTTCCAATAGCACGTTTAGCTGCTGCTCAGGCTGAAATCAAAAAATAGTTTCTATTTAATATGTAAGCTTAAATCAAGTGAAGGGGACGAGTGTGTTAATCTTCCAATGGATATATAATTAACTCCAGTTCTAGCAATTCCCTGTATTGTGTTAGAATTAATCCCACCAGATGCTTCTAGAAAAGAGTTCTGCTTATTGTGTTTGATGCATTCTTCGATCTGCTCCGGATTCATATTGTCTAATAATATATATTTAACACCAAGTTCTTGGCATTCCATAAATTGTTCAACTGTGTCTACTTCAACTTCTACTTCAGTTAAATAGGGTTTGTTATCTTGGATCAGTTCTATTGCCCTAGTGATACTTCCTGCCGCTTTAATATGGTTATCCTTAATAAGGATACCATAGTCTAGACCAAACCTATGGTTATGACCACCACCACATTTAACGGCGTATTTTTCAAGCACGCGGAGACCGGGTGTAGTTTTTCTTGTTGATAGAATTAATGCCTTTGTATCAGAAATCATCTGAACTAATTTATATGTCTCTGATGCTATTCCTGACATATGTCCTAAGAAATTTAGTGCGGTTCTCTCGCCAGCAAGAATGGAATAAGCATTACCTTGAATTTTTGCAATTTCAGTTCCAGATTTAACAAAATCAGCATCTTTAACTTGTGATTTAAAATTCAATGTATCATCGATTTTATTAAAAACCATTTCAGCACATATCAAACCTGAAATAACACCATCTTGATTTGTAGTTATAGAAGCAGTTAGTCTTTTACCAGAATCTTGGAATGAAACACTTGTCAGATCACCAAACGAACCAATGTCCTCATTGATTGCGTTCTCTATTAGTGGTGTGAGAATATGATGAGGTATATTCATAATATTGTTCATAATTCAAGATCGTTATATGTTATAAAACTTCTGGAGTTGAGTTTTTTGTTTAATTTTGGAAAATCTTTTCGATAGTGACTTCCTCTATGTTCTTTTCTGGTTAATGCTGATTGTATAATTAATAATGATGTTATCAAACTGTTATTTAAAAATCCATTCTTAGTGTATTCAGTATATATATCTTTAACCATACTGTAGGCTTTTTCTAATCCCTCTTGATCTCTTTCTACGCCAACAAATTCAGTCATAATAGATCTCAATTCTTGAAGTTTTAATATTGACAATGACTTAGACTTGGTGATGTCAATCCTGACTTCATTATATGCCATTGATTTATTCATATTTTCTTTTATATCTTTTGATATTATGTCCCCAAATACAATAGCTTCTAGGAGTGAGTTTGACGCAAGTCTGTTTGCTCCATGCACACCACTGCATGCATTTTCACCGCAAGCATAGAGTCCCTCAATATTTGTCTTTCCATTCTCATCAGTTAATATACCTCCCATATGGTAGTGAGCGGCAGGTGAAATAGGAATTTTATCTTCACTAGGATTTATACCAGAATTTCTGCATAACTGATATACAGTTGGAAAATCGTTAATCATCCTGTTACCTAGATCCCCTCTACAGTCTAGGAAAACTTTTTGACCTTTTTGTTGCTCTTGAAAGATTGACCTTGCAACAATGTCACGTGGTGCTAGTTCACCATCTTTATGACTATTGTAGATAAATCTTTCATCTTTTGTATTTACTATTAATGCCCCTTCACCACGAAGAGCTTCAGTTGCAAGGGGCGCTGGATCAATCCCAATATCAAAAGCAGTAGGATGAAACTGAACAAATTCCATGTCAGACAAAACAGCTCCAGCTCGTGCTGCCATTCCAACTCCATCACCAAGTGCTTCTTTTGAGTTGGTTGTTATTTTATAAAGTTGGCCAATTCCTCCAGTTGCTAATACAACACAATTTGAATTTATCAACTCTACTTTATTTTCTTTTTGTATGCTAATACCTTGAATTTTTCCATCAATTTGATGAAGCTCCGTAGCATTATATCCTTCAATAACACGGATGTGATCAGATTTTTTTACTATCTGAGTGAGGGTCTCCATGATTTTCTTACCTGTCATATCACCTCTAACAGATACAATTCTATTATGTTGATGAGCTGCTTCTTTTCGAAGAATTAACTCATTATTCGTGTCCTTATCAAATGGAACGCCGAGAGCGATTAAATCATTAACTCTACTTGGTCCATTAGTTATGACCAGTTCAGCTATTTTTTCATCTACAATCCCGCCGCCAACATCTATTGTATCTTTGAGATGTGATAAGATCGAGTCTGACTTACCCATCGCCGCAGCAATGCCAGCCTGAGCCCATTGACTTGATGTACCAGAACCTAATTTTTTTGATGCGACAATTACTACATTTAAAGGAGCTAGTTTAATTGCTGTAAATAATCCAGCTAGTCCTGCGCCAACAATTACTATGCTATTATTTGGAGAGTTCACTAGAATATACCTTATGATATATCTAATTTGATCATTCTATCTACTGCGTTGAATGCCCTTTTTGCGATAATGGGATCAATTTTGACCTCATTATTCAGATAAATAAGATTATCAAGAATTTTTGGCAATGTTATCTTTTTCATATGTGGGCATAGGTTACAAGGTCTTACAAATTCTACTTCTGGGTTCTCAGCTGCAATGTTATCGCTCATTGAACATTCTGTTACCATCATAACTTTTTTAGGTTTGTTATTAGTTACCCAACTGATCATATTCGCAGTTGATCCAGAAAAATCAGCTTCTTTAATTACATCAGGTGGACACTCAGGGTGAGCTATAATTTTTAGATCATTTTCGTTTTCTCGTGCCTCAATTAAATCATTTGGAGTAAATAACTCATGCACCTCGCAACTGCCAGTGTCCCAAGTAATAATCTCTATATCAGTTTCATTTGCAATATTCTGTGCTAAATATTTATCTGGAATAAAGATTACCTTACCAACTCCAAGAGATTCAATTACCCTCTTTGCATTTCCTGAGGTACAGCAAATATCTGATTCAGCTTTGACCTCAGCGGAGGTATTAACATACGTCACCACAGGTATTCCAGGATACTTTGCTTTTAATGATCTAACATCATCTGCAGTAATTGATTCAGCAAGAGAACATCCCGCGTTTAAATCTGGTGAAAGCACAATTTTATTTGGATTTAATATTTTTGATGTTTCAGCCATAAAATGAACACCACACTGTACTATAATATCAGCATCTGTACGTGCTGCTTCTTTTGATAGTGCTAGGCTATCTCCAACAAAATCTGCAACACAGTGGTATATTTCAGGTGTTTGATAGTTGTGCACTAGTAAAACTGCATTCTTTTCTTTTTTGATCTCATTTATTGCCTTGATATATGGAGCATGCATCGGCCATTCTATTTCTGGAATAACTCTCTTAACCTTCTCGTAATAAGGTTGCATTTCTTTTGCCAAGTCAGCAGTGAACTCAAGATTTGGTAAATGTGTCATTGATGTCAAGTAAGTTATCTCTTTTTTTTCAAAGACCTTAATTTTATTCATTTATATATATATATACAATCGTACCTAAAAACAATTATAGTTTAGAAAAATAAGATAAAATTTTTATTAATTTAAGAAATATTTTAAAAGTTAAATAGTTTACTCTTTGGTTTTAAGTTTCCCATCACTTATGAAGATATCTGAATCAGATAATCCTCTATCAATATATACTAAACAATATTTACTTGAATGTGAGCCATAAAATCCAACCTGCTTATTGCTATCTAATATGGTTTTGCCAGGTTGTTGTGGTTTTCCTGTAAAAGTCAATCTGATGAAAGTTTTTTTTGAGAGTGCTTTTTGATGGTATACTCTAGAAATAACTTCTTGCCCAATAAAACAACCCTTTTTGAATGAAATTGAGTTAATATAATATGGTAATTCATGTGGAAAAATTGTGTCTGAATTATAATCTTTTCCCAATTCGACTATTGAATTAAAAATTCTATTATCATCATAGTCATTATTAATTTTATCTATGTCTTTGTCCAATGATTCATAATTAACTAATCTCGTCCCATTATCAGGGTTTCTTGGATCTTTTGGGTGTTTTATATTTTGGTTTGTCCAATATACAAATAAACTATTCAGCTTTTCGAGTTTGACGTCACTTCTTAGTTTGTAAAAAGAGAGGTATTTGATTAGTTCATCAGAGGAATTTCTATCTACATCAATTAAAATTTTCTCTTCAAATTTATGTAAGTAAAAATCAAATAAGATTTTGCCTTTATTTGTGAGAAGAAATGAATGAATTATTTTCTTTTGATTAATTTCTGTCACATCATTTGTGACAATGTTTTGCAAAAACGAAATTGAGTCATTACCTGATATTTCAATCACTTCTCTATTTGATAAAAGATACATGTTTAATTTTTGAAAAATGTTTTATCTATAATATAGTAAATTATATATAAAATATCATTTTTAAAATACTAATATGCTAAAAACAATTAATGCATGGCTTATTAATCAAGAGAAAGAAACTACAACAGCAAATTATATTGAGCTGGATGGAGAAGAATATCTTGATAATGAGGTCTTGGTGGAAGTAAAAAATTCTGCGATTAACTACAAGGATGCACTCGCACTGACTGGTACTGCTCCAATAATTAGGAACTTCCCACTTATACCTGGAATAGATTTTAGTGGGGTGGTGATTAATTCAAAAGGAAAACATCTTAAAGAAGGGGATAAAGTTTTTGCAACTGGCTGGGGGCTTGGTGAATTATACCATGGTGGATTAGCATCTCATTGCGCATTTGAAGAAAAAAAATTAATCAAAATACCAGAACATTATACCTATGAGAGTGTGATGGGCTTAGGTACTGCAGGACTAACAGCTTGTCTTGCGGTAAACAGCATAATTGAAAATAATATTACTCCTCAAGATGGAAAAATACTAGTGACTGGTCCATCGGGAGCAGTGGGTGGGATTGCAGTTAAATTATTATTAAAACATGGGTTTGAAGTATCTGTTGTAACATCGCGCAAAATAGAAAATGAGTCCTATTTAGAAAAATTTGGATCTATTGAAATACTTGAGGCTCAAGATTTTATGAATAAACCAAAAATGCTCTCAAAAGAATTATGGGCTGGTGCTGTTGATGTAGTTGGAGGTAATATTTTGGAAAATATTATAACACAAACGAATAGGGCTGGCGTTGTATCAATTTGTGGGCAAGTTTTAGGATTAAATCTAAATACTAATGTTGCTCCTTTTATTCTACGGGGTGTTAAACTGATCGGAATTGACTCATCTCTCTGTCCTGAACAAAAAAGGAGAGATGTTTGGGATAAACTTTTTGATTTAATTGATATGAGAGATATACTTCAGATTACAGAGAAAATTAATATCACTGATGCTTTAAATAGATCAGAATTAATGATTTCTGGAAGAAGTCGAAAAAGAATAATAATAGAAAACTAAGTTATTTAAGATAATCCTTAATTATATTTCGAGCCCCATCAATCAGTTTTAATTGATCTAAATCATTTAGCTTATGCCATGCAGCATCTATCACGTCGTCACCGAAATTTGGTTCTCCTTTGATGTATGAACATTCATATATTGAGAGAACATAATGTAATCTGAAATCATTTTTATCATCAACCCTAATTACATCAGAATTTGTGATTAATCTTAAAACATCAACTTCAATTGAGGTCTCTTCATGGACTTCTCTTATCAATGCATTTTGAAGAGTTTCTCCAAGTTCTACAGCTCCTCCGGGGAAACTCCATATATTATCAGTAGCATTTTTTTTCACTAATAATACATTCTGATTGTGAACTATGACAGCTGCGACTGCACTGATTGGTCTATCTGGATAATCTCTTTTAATCATGATTTGTTTTTATTTTGAAGCTCTCTTTAATCTATCATTAATTGCCTGACCAATGCCTGAATTAGGTATGGGTGCCACCGCAATTTTCTTGATTTTTTTATCATCCAACTCTCTTAAAACAGAATATATCTTATTAGCAAATTCTGTTAAATCTGCATTCCTAGATAAATTAATAGAGTTAGGAAAAATTCTTACTCTTCCCTAATGTAATATAAAACTCATCTTTATCTGGTTTTTCAACATTTATTCTAAGTGATGCCTTTGGTGCATAATGTTTTTCTAATTGTCCAGGTGCGATAATTTTTTTTTCTGAGTTTTCTTCTATAATAAAATTTGTGGCTCTAAAAATATCTTCTTTTGTAATACTACCTTCTCTCAATATTTTAAGATTATTATTTCGAGCATCAATGATAGTAGACTCTATGCCATGCAGGCATGGACCATCATCAATAATCATGTCAATTTGACTCCCAAAATCATCAAAAATATGAGATGCACTTGTAGAACTCACTGTACCTGATAGATTTGCACTAGGCGCCGCAATTGGCTTACCAAATTTTTTAAGTAAGAGGTTTGCAATTCTATTTGAAGGTATTCTAATTGCAATTGAATTTAGTCCTGCAGTTGCAATTTCTGAGATACCATTATTAGCTTTACGATTTAGCAAAACAGTTAGAGGACCTGGCCAAAATTGGGATGCAATATTTTTTGCAGTATCAGAAAACTCTCCGAGAGTCTCAGCTAATTTAAAACTTGAAACGTGTATGATTAAGGGATTTATCTTTGGTCTATTTTTTATTTCATATATTTTATTTATTGCTTGATCCGAGTAAGCGTTTCCTCCAAGTCCATAAACAGTCTCTGTAGGAAAACCTATGACCCCAGATTGATTCAGGACATCCACTGCTTTTTGGAGACTGTAGTTGTTTGGTCTATAAATAGTTTTTTTCATTTTTTTATTAACTCGGTCAAAATATTTATATATAATTTTATACTGTTTAGTCAAAATCATTAATTATTTATTATCACTAGAGTAGGTTAACGCAATGAACAAAAAATCAAATCTTTCTGATATAAGTAATCTTGATTTTGAGGAAGCGATGGATCAATTAAATGAAATCATTGAAGGTCTAGAAAGCGGTGATGTAAAATTATCTGAGTCCGTAGAAAAATTTGAATACGGTTCAAAGCTTGCAAAACATTGTAAAGAACTTCTTGAAAATGCAGAGTCTAGAATCAAGGCAATTAAGATAGATAAAAAAGGTGAAATAATCAATCAAAAGGATATAAGTTTATCTAATGAAAGTGATCATTGATGAACTCATCACCTTATCTAGATAAAATTGATGATCCATCAATTCTCAGAAAATTAGATGAAAAAGATTTACCAATCCTTGCCAATGAATTGAGAAATGAACTAATTGAAGTTGTTTCTAAGACAGGTGGTCATTTGGGAGCAGGATTGGGAGTCGTTGAACTAACTATTGCATTACATTATGTTTTTAATACTCCGCATGACAGGATTATTTGGGATGTCGGACATCAGTCATATCCACATAAAATTCTAACCGGAAGAAGAAAACAAATGCACACTCTTAGGACTGGAGGAGGGGTATCTGGTTTCACAAAAAGATCAGAAAGTGAATATGATCCATTTGGAGCCGCGCATTCATCTACATCAATATCATCTGGACTGGGTATGAGTATTGCACGAGATATTCAGAAAGAAGATTATAATATAATCTCTGTTATTGGGGATGGTGCCATGAGTGCTGGCATGGCATTTGAAGCTCTTAATAATGCTGGAGCAATGAAAAATAAATTAATTGTTATCCTTAATGATAATGATATGTCAATTGCACAACCTGTAGGAGCAATGAGTGCTTATCTAGCCAAATTAATTTCAGGAGGATTTTATCGAGGTTTTAGAAATTATGCGAAAAGAATAATAAGGTACCTTCCAAATTCAATGAAGAAAATCTTACAAAAGGTTGAAGGTCATGGAAGAAGTTTCTTTACAGGAGGAACTCTATTTGAAGAGCTTGGATTTTACTATGTGGGGCCAATAGATGGTCATAATTTCAATCATCTACTACCAATATTGAAGAATGTTAAATCACATAATGATGGTCCAATTCTTGTTCATGTTGTAACCAAGAAGGGCAAGGGATATTCCCCTGCTGAGAATTCGGCAGATAAATATCATGGCGTATCAAAATTTGATGTAGATACAGGTTTACAAGAAAAGAAAAAATCAAATATTCCAAATTATACAAAAATCTTTTCAGATCAATTAATACATGAAGCGTCACAAGATGATAAAATTATCGCGATTACTGCTGCAATGCCATCTGGGACAGGGCTCGATGCTTTTCAAAATAAATTTCCTGATAGATATATTGATGTTGGGATTGCAGAACAACATGCAGTGACATTTGCTGCGGGTCTAGCGATTGATAAATTTAAACCATTTTGTGCAATTTATTCAACATTTCTCCAAAGAGCATATGATCAAATTATTCATGATGTTGGAATTCAGAATTTACCAGTCAGATTTGCTATAGATAGAGCAGGTTTAGTTGGTGAAGATGGGGCAACTCATGCCGGTACATTTGATATAATGTATCTCTCTTCTATTCCTAATTTTGTAGTGATGGCACCATCAGATGAATTAGAATTGGCAAGAATGGTTAAAACTGCGGTTGATTATAACGATGGACCCATTGCCTTTCGTTATCCCCGAGGAAGTGGTACAGGTATCGAATTCCCCACTAAAATTGATAAGATTCCAATCGGAAAAGGTCGGACAGTAGTCAAAGGAAATGAAGTATTGATCATATCATTTGGCTCGATATTAAAAGAGTGTATGGCAGCTGTTGAAAGCCTAAATACATTGAATATTCAGCCAACAGTAATTGACGCTCGATTTGCAAAACCACTGGACATTGATTTACTGAAAAATAATATTAAATCTCACAAATATATCCTAACTGTTGAGGAAGGCTCAATAGGTGGTTTTTCAGCTCAAGTAACAAAACTCATTCAAGATCTGGGACTCTATAAGAATCTGGTTTATAAAAATTTGATGATGCCAGATAAATTTATTGATCATGATACACAAGCTAATCAACTAATAGAAGCGGGGCTTGACTCAAAAAATATAGTAAAAAATATTCAAGAAATGATAGATGACAATTAGTCAGTCATACCAAAGATTAGATATTTGGTTGGTTGAAAATAAATTTTTCAAATCAAGAAATTCAGCGGCAAATGCAATACAAGCTGGTGGTATCATCTTAAATGGTGAAATTGAAAGAAAAATTAGTAAGAAAATTACTTCAGGCGATAGAGTTGAAATAAAAAAAGACCACAAGGTATATGTATCAAGATCTGCATGGAAATTAAAGTACCTCCTAGAAAAGACTAATAAAAATATATCAGATAATGTCTGTTTAGACCTTGGAGCGTCTACTGGTGGATTTACTCAGGTGCTTCTAGAATTTGGTGTCGGAAAGGTCTATGCTATTGATGTAGGAATTAATCAATTAGACTCTTCGATAAGAGAAGACCCCAAAGTTATAAATATGGAAAAAGTAGATGTCAGAGATTTAGACAAAGATCTGATATCATCCGTCGATTTAATAAGTGTAGATCTTAGTTTTATTAGTCTAGATAAAGCACTGAATGAGGTTCTTACATATGCAAAAACAGGAACTTCTTTTTATATTTTATTCAAACCACAATTTGAAGTTGGTATTAATGAAGTTAATAAGAAAGGAGTTGTAAAAAATAGAACACTTACATGGAATTCGATTAATAAATTCCTATCTTTTCTTAAATTAAGGAATTTCTCAAAGATAAAACTATTTAAATCACCTCTTTTAGGGAAAGATGGAAATGAGGAATGGTTGATCTTTGCAGAAAAAGAATAAATTAATTTATCCTATTTGACCTCTATTTCTTAGGTATTGATCTGCAAGTACGAGTGCCATCATAGCCTCACCAATAGGTACTGCCCTAATGCCGACACAAGGGTCATGTCTTCCCTTCGTTATAATATCCGTATTATTGTTTTCGCTATCTATCGTACGAACCGGCTTTAGTATTGAGGATGTTGGCTTTACTGCAAATCTTACAATGATATCTTGTCCGGTTGATATTCCTCCCAAAACACCACCTGCATTGTTGGATAAAAATTTGATATTATTATTATCAATAATAATCTCATCGGCATTTTCGCTACCTTTCATCTCAGCCGTTTCAAAACCTGCACCAATTTCAACTGCTTTTACAGCATTAATGGACATCATGGCAGCTGCAATTTCTTGATCTAATTTACCATAAATTGGTTCACCAAGACCAACAGGGACGTTTTCTGCAACAACTTCAATTATTGCGCCTGTAGAGTCACCATCTTTACGTATTTTTTCAAGATAATCTTGCCATATTGGTATAGCATTCTTATCAGGACAGAAAAATGGATTATTGTTTATTAAATCCCAATCCCAATTTTCTCTTTTAATTTTATTTGGTCCCATTTGAATCAGAGCAGCTCTGATTTTAATATCTGGTATAATCTCCCTTGCTATTGCTCCACCAGCAACGCGCATTGCTGTCTCTCGTGCAGACGATCGACCACCACCGCGGTGATCCCTCAACCCATATTTTTTTGCATATGTAAAATCGGCATGTCCCGGCCTATACTTATCTGTAATATCATTATAATCTTTTGACCTTTGGTCTTTATTTTTGATTATTAACGATATAGGTGTTCCTGTGGTTATATATTTATCTTCACCATTTCTAATTGTTCCTGATAAAATCTCGACTATATCATCTTCTTTTCTTTGAGTTGTAAACTTGGACTGCCCTGGTTTGCGTTTATCGAGATATTTTTGAACTTGACTAAGTGATATTTCAATATTTGGAGGGCATCCGTCCAAAACACAACCAATCGCTTCTCCATGACTTTCACCCCATGTAGTCAATCGTAACATTTTACCAAATGTATTATGAGACATTCACTTTTCCTAAGTCACCGTGATATCTGGGGCTTCCTCGTTCTTCATGCCAACAATATTATATCCTGCATCAACATGAAGTATTTCCCCTGTTACTGATTTACTAAGATCTGACAGTAAATAAATAGCTGCATTACCGACGTCTTCAATATCAACTGTTCGTCTTAATGGTGAATTATATTCATTCCATTTCAGAATATATCTAAAGTCTCCAATCCCTGACGCGGCTAATGTTTTTATTGGCCCTGCTGAAATTGCGTTAACTCTTGTACCATTTTTACCCATATCAACGCTTAAGTATTTTACTGATGCTTCTAAACCTGCTTTCGCAACTCCCATTACATTGTAATGTGGCATAACTCTCTCAGCACCAGAGTATGTTAGGGTTACAACAGAGGCATTCGGATTTAATATTCTCTCTGCATGTTTTAGTATGGATGTAAACGAGTAACATGAAATATGCATTGTTTGCATAAAGTTTTCTTTAGAAGTTTCAATATATCTTCCAGTTAGTTCGTTTTTATCTGAGTAGGCTATAGCATGAACAAGGAAGTCTATTTTCCCCCATTCACTTTCTAATTCTTTTATTAAATTAATGATAGATTTTTCATCAGAAACATCACATTCGATAGTAATATCTGACCCAAGTTCTTTTGCAAGCGGGATAATTCTTTTTTCAATTGCTTCACCTTGGTAACTAAAAGCAAGTTCCGCTCCAGCATTATGCAGTGCTTTAGCTATACCCCATGCAATTGATCGGTTATTGGCTACTCCCATAACCAAGCCCCTTTTTCCATGCATCAATTTTTGATTAATACTTGTATTCATATCTAATTCATACCAAATAATTATTAAATAATATTATTATAATAAAGTAATCATGACAACTACATGATAAGATTAAACTATGAATACTTACCAAGGATTTAATAAAGAAGAATTAAACTACTCTGATCCACTAGAACTTTTTAATAGCTGGTTTGAAGAAGCAAAAAAATTGGAGATCAACGATCCCAATGCAATGGCACTAGCAACAGCGAACAAAGAAGGACTGCCAAATGTCAGAATGGTATTACTTAAAGGAGTTGACACGGGGCTAGTGTTTTATACCAATAAGAATAGCCAAAAGGGCACGGAGCTAGATCAAAATAGTAATGCAGCCTTATGCTTTCATTGGAAAAGTATAAGAAAACAAGTGAGATTCAGGGGAAAAGTTTCAATTATAAATAGTGCGGAGTCGGACACATATTTTAATTCGAGACCGCGTGGAAGCAGGATTGGTGCTATTGTCAGTAAACAATCATCAATACTTGAGAGTCCAAAAACTTTTGCTGAAGAATATAAAAAATATTCAATAGAAAATGAGAATAGAGATCTAAATAGACCAGATTATTGGGTTGGTTATAGGTTAATACCATCTGAGGTTGAATTTTGGTTAAACTCTGAATTTCGATTGCATCAAAGATTAAGATTTAAATTTGATAGTAATGTTTGGACAAAAAACTACTTATATCCATAAGAAATATTATGTTCTGATTGAATAAATATATTTGTTATCAACGGATTTTCTTTCTATAAGATTTCTAGCAATCATTTCATCTAAACTGGCTTCAACCGTAAGTTCAGCATATGCGATAAGCTTCTTACTAATCTTTTTATAAATGATCTTCGTAATCTCATGAGCTTCTAGATCTTTCTCTTCAAGAATTCTCAATATTTGATTTGATCTTTTATTTCTGTGGTCAATAAGTTCTTCGCAACGTTTATGACCATCGACTATTTTATTTCCATGTCCTGGGAGAAAAATTTCTTTAGTGTACTTACTAATTTTATTTAAAGATTGAATGTATTGCCCCATATCTCCATCTGGTTTTCTTATCATTGTTGTTGACCAACCCATGATATGATCACCGGTAAAAATCACTTCACCTGGGATTCTAAAACAAAAATGATCTGATGCATGACCTGGTGAATATATCGGTTCAATGGTGACATTTGCAAAGATAATACTCTTATTTAGTATTTTCGTATGTTTTTTAATATCGGGATAGACTTCTAATAATTTCTTCAGTTGTATTTTATCAAGATAAATCTTAGCATCGGTTAAGTTACATAAATCCGCTAATAATCCTATATGATCCAAATGATGATGTGTTATAAGAATCATCTTTACAGGCCTGTTGTTAATATATTCTCTAATATTACTAAAATGGGACTCAGATTTTGGACCAGGGTCTATGATTATTAATTCCTGATCTCCTATAATATAGGTATTAGTTCCATTATTAGTTGTGGGTCCTGGATTATCGGCGGTGATCACTTTTATGTTTATTGACATGTATTTTTTAATTTATTTTTATTATAAGATATTATACTAATGTATCATCAATACGCATAGCCAGATTTATATCATCTTATTTATTATGCGAATATTGGGGCGTAGCCAAGCGGTAAGGCATCGGGTTTTGATCCCGTGATCGCAGGTTCGAATCCTGCCGCCCCAGCCAATTAATTTACTCTCGTGCATTAGATCTAATCAATATAATTGTTTGTATAAAGAAATTTTGTTACTCTTTTTATTTTAGATAGTATTGAAAACTAAAAGCTTAATGAATTTATTTATAATACTTGGAAATCAACTATTTCCTCTTCATCATACTGCACAATATAAAAACGATACAATATTCTTTATGGCAGAAGACTATAGTTTGTGTAAGCATCTGAAACCAAGTAAGAAAAAAATATTATTATTCTTATCTGCGATGAGATCATATGCGGATAAGCTAAGCAAGAATGGTTATGATATTACTTATTTGGACAAAGATCATGAATCTTTTGAAGAGGATTATATTCGTAAGCTTGACGCTATTATCAAAGAGAAGAGCATAAAGAAAGTATACTTTTTTGAGATAGAAGATAAATTTTTTGAAAATAACATCAAATCCTACCTTATAGAAAATAATATCATTTTTGAAGAAATCACTTCTCCGATGTTTCTAAATACACGAAGTGATTTTAAAGATTTTTTATCAAAGAATAGACCTCAGATGGCATCTTTTTATAAGATGGTAAGGATAAAAATGAATCTGCTCATTGATAAGGACTCAAAGCCTGTTGGTGGTAAATGGAGTTTTGATAGTGAAAATAGAAAAAAAATTCCAGCAAGTGTTGAGATACCCAAATATCCAGAAATATTAATCACAAAACATACTAATGATTTAAAGCAATTTGTTGAACAGAGATTTTCTGATCATCATGGTAGCACAGATAACTTCAAGTTTGCTACAACAGAAGATGATGTTGACACTATATTTGATTTTTTCTTACTTAATAAATTAAATAATTTTGGTGATTATGAAGATGCAGTCACTCAGAGAGATAATATTTTGTTTCATAGTACCCTTAGTACATATATGAATCTGGGATTAATAACCCCTAATAAGATCATTGATAGGACTATGGATTTTGCTTTGAAGCATGAAATTAAGATCAATTCACTTGAAGGATTTATTCGTCAAATTATTGGTTGGCGGGAATTTATAAGAGGAATTTATCAGAATTTTAGTGATGATTTTGAAAATAGGAATTTCTTTCAGCATAATCGATCAATGAAATCTTCATGGTATTCTGCAAATACAGGTTTAGATCCACTAGATCATGCTATAAAAAATGCTTTTAGTGAGGGATGGTCGCATCATATAGAAAGGTTGATGATATTATCTAATATTATGAATCTATGTGAGATAAATCCCACTGAAGTTCACAATTGGTTTATGGAGGCCTTTGTCGATTCATCTGATTGGGTTATGGGTCCCAATGTATATGGAATGGGGTTGTTTAGTGATGGTGGTATTTTTGCAACAAAGCCATACATTTGCGGTTCAAATTACATACTTAAAATGATGGATTTCAAGAAGGGTGACTGGTGTGAAGTAATGGATGGACTATATTGGCGTTTCATAAACAAACATCGAGATTTTTTTTCAAAGAATCCACGACTGTCTTTGATGGTTTCATCATACGATAAAATGGATACTACCAGACGCGATAATATAGTTAGTAAAGCGAATGAATTCATAGAGAATAACACTGCGATTTAGGTTAATTCATGGCGTTTAATAGAAAGAGATTAATACACTTACTTACATACTCTGGCGGTATTCCTTTCATAATTTACGCGATAAGTTCAATATTTGACTATCCAAAAAATTATGAGCAAATCATATCAAATTCTATAGATATATATTCATTATTGATAATTTCTTTTATTTCTGGTTCTCACTGGGGCCTGTCATTGAATAATGATAAAAAAGTAAATGTTTTAATATTATCAAATGTAATTGTTCTGGGTATTTGGTTTGCATATATATTTCAGTTCTACTTTAAAAGTGTTTTCCTTACAGCCTTTACTATTTTGTTATGGATCGATTATTCATATCTGTTGATAGAAAAAATGAATCGATGGTATCTCGAATTAAGAAGGAATATATCACTTATTGTTTTGTTATCACTAATTCTAGGAATAATTTTTTGAATATTTTTTTCTTCTAATTATATCAGGTCCATGGAGCAGTTTTTTCGATTTGATAGGCGAGTTTAAGAAGTTTCAATTCATCACCAATTCCACCCGCAAAATGCATGCCTAACGGGAAACCATCAGAAGTCTTGCCAAACGGAATTGACATTGCAGCACCCCCCGACTGGTTAAAAATCGCAGTAAATGGTGAAAAGGATTTAAATAAAAAATTTAGATGTTTGTCAATATCCGTATGGTCTCCTTTTATGACCCCAATTTCTAGTTTGGGTATAGCTAGAGTAGGTGATAAAATTAAATCATACTTACTTAAATAATAGGAAATTTTTCTTCCTATTGCATGCATTATGTTTATTGTTTTGTGATAATCTAATGCGCTATAGCTTTTAGCATCATCTATCCATGCCATAGTAAGGGGTTCTATGTTTGCATCTTTGATATCTATCTTTAAACTCATACATTTTTGATTAATTATATTCAAGAGATTTACACCAGGTAGTATTTTCCAAGCTCTGAGAATATCAAAATCTCCCAGATAAATTTCTTCTTCACTGATTTCATGACCAAGCGACTGACAGAGTTTTGCAATTTTTATTGTATTTTGATTTAATTCGTTGCTTATTTTTGTACCAAAAAAGTCTTTAGTTAAGTAAGCAATTTTTAATTTATTAGTTGGTTTATCAATTTCATTTAAGAAAACTTTTTCATCAGTAGTATAATAAGGTTCACCAAGAAAATTATTTTTTGAAATATCAAGGATTACAGCGCTATCTCTTACTGATTTTGTTATTACATGGCTAGTCACCATGCCACCCAATCCCTCTCCAATCAATGGACCTGATGAAATTCTTCCTCTTGATGGTTTTAGCCCAAATAGTCCACAAAGTGCTGCAGGCACCCTTATACTTCCACCACCATCTGTACCGTGGGCTGCTGGTACATAGCCTGCACAAACAGCAGCTGCCGAGCCTCCAGATGATCCACCTGGGGAATATTTTATATTGATAGGGTTTCTTGTGGGCGGATGAGCGAGTGGTTCCGTTGTTAATGATAAGGCCATTTCTGGTGTTTTTGTGAGTCCAAAAATTACAAGACCGGCCTTTTTATATTGTTCTATGAGATGACTATTAAAATCTGCAATGTTATCTTTGAAAAGATCGCAGGTCATTGTAGTTGGAATACCTTTTATACTAACATTCAAATCTTTTACTAAAAAGGGGACTCCTTCTAAGTATCCTCCAGACAATTCATTTTTTATATATGACCTTGCCTCTTCATAGAGTCTTATATTGAGGGCAGATATTTCTGATTCATTTTCTTCTGTAATTTCTATCGCAAGATCAAGTAATTCATAAGGTGAAACCTCTCCATTCTTAACAAGATTAGCAAGACCTATTGCATCAAAATTTTTATATTCATTCTTGTTCATCATCTCTATCCTAATAAAAAAAGGGATAGAGTGTAAACCCTATCCCTTATAAAAAACAAAAATAATATTATTTTATATCTTTTTATATTTAGCTGCTTCTTCTGAACCGCTAGTTGAGCTACCTTTGCTGTATGAGTGTGCACCCATTCCTGCTAGGTTACCATCTTTCACAATTAAATATTCATTTCTAATTGGATTGCCATCAAAGAAGCATTCTAGTATTTCTCTAACGCCTGCTGCATATCTAGCCTGAGCAGAGAGAGAAGTGCCGGATGTATGCGGAGTCATACCATGGTTTGGCATTGTTCTCCAAATATGATCGTTTGGAGCGGGTTGTGGGAACCAAACGTCACCTGCATACCCACTCAATTGTCCTGACTCGAGTGCTTTTGCAATCGCCTCTCTGTTACAAATTTTTCCCCTTGCAGTATTTACAATATATGCACCTTTTTTCATCTTATTGATTAGAGTCTCATCAAATAGATTTTCTGTTTCTGGATGTAAAGGACAATTTATTGTTACTACGTCACACACGGATACTAACGACTCAACAGTTTCATGGAATGTAAGATTTAATTCTTTCTCAACTGATTCAGGTAATCTGTGACGATCGAAGTAATGCAAATGAACATCAAATGGTTTCATTTTTCTTAGTGCATCAAGACCAATTCTACCTGCTGCTACTGTTCCAACATGCATACCTTCAACATCATATGATCTTTGAACTGCATCAGCAATATTCCATCCGCCTTCATTAACAATTCTGTGTTGATTATGATAATCTCTGACCATAGATAAAATCATCATTACGATATGTTCAGCAACAGATCTTGAGTTACAATATGTTACCTCGACAACATCAATGTTGTGATCCATTGCAGCTTGTAAGTCTACATGGTCTGATCCAATCCCTGCTGTTACAGCCATTTTAAGATTTTTCGCTTTTTCAATTCTTTCTCTAGTTAAATAAAATGGGAAGAATGGTTGTGAAATCACAACATCAGCATCTACTAATTCTTTATCTGCTTGGCAGTTGTCTCCATCTTTGTCAGATGTCACGACAAGTTCATGACCGTTTGACTCTAGAAATTTCCTCAAGCCTAGTTCACCAGACACACAGCCAAGTAATTCACCAGGTGTGAAATCTATTGATTTTGGGCTCGGTAGAGACATGCCGTCTGGATATTTATCAAGTTTTGGTAATTCAGATAAAGCATAATTTTTTGGCATACCGCCTTTAGGATCATCGTATAATATGCATAATACTTTCATTTTATTTATTCCATGTGTTGGTTAGTATAATTTTTTTATTTAATAACATCTTTGAATAGATGCATCAAACATAAAGTTTTAAAATAATTTGAAGTCTTTTTTAAGTATATAATTATTTATTAAATAGGCTTGAATGATAATTATCAAACAACCAGAAATAATTGGTGTTATCAAGAAATCAAAAGAATAACCACCTAAAATCACAATAATTGGGTTACCACCAGCGGGTGGGTGAGTTGAATTTGATAGTATCATAAAGAAGACACCAAAACCTACCGCAATGGGGATGATCATTGATGGCGACATGTCTAATTCAACAACAAAAAATGCGTAACATATCAAACCAACAAGTGAAGTTATAACATGCCCAAATAATACGTTCCTTCCTTTTGCGAATGGACTTTCTGGATATCCTAATACAAGCACCATAGAAGAACCAAAAGAAGCAACAAGGAATAATCCAAGATCTGTTCCGTTTGTTAAGAATGACAATGTTCCTATGACGACTATTGAAAAAATTCCAGCAATCAAGGCTTTGTTTAGCATATCTTTTCTCATATTATTAGTGTCATGAAATAATTTTTATATTATAAGATTTATTATATATTGTAAAAATATTCAATTGATTAAATTCTAACATCAACTTGGGGAGATAAAAATGATATTTGATCACAGAACCTATACAATTCAGCCTGGAAAAACAAATGAGTATGTTAAGATTTTTGAAGAATTTGCATACCCAGTCGCTGTTAAAAATGGACTCAATCTTGTGGCTTATTTTGTGAGTAAAGTTGGCACACTCAATCAAGTTGTTCACATCTGGCAATACAATGACTTAATGGAATTTGAAAAACTCAGGGAACAAAGAGATGCTGACCCAGGTTGGACACTTTATAGACAAAAAATTGCTGGAATGATTGTGGCCCAAGAGGATAAGCTAATGTCTGGCGCTCCTTTCTCACCAATTAAATAATAAATAATTAGTACTTGGAAATAGAATAATGGTAACAACTACTGAAGAAATTTTAAAAAAAAGAAGCACCGAAGAAGGGATGATCTCGGGAGGTCATCTTGTCGCCAAGGCTCTAAAAAACGAGGGTGTTGATACGATTTTTACATTGTGTGGCGGTCATATAATCGATATTTATGACGGTTGTATTGAAGAGGACATTAGGATCCTTGACTTTAGGCATGAACAAACAGCTGCCCATGCAGCAGATGGGTATGCAAGGCAGACTGGGAAGCTTGGCTGTTTAGTTACAACAGCGGGTCCCGGGTTCACTAATGCTATTACTGGCATTGCTACAGCATTCAGATCAGAAAGCCCCGTCCTTCATATCGGAGGGCAGAGTGCTCTCTCACAATGGAAAATGGGTGGACTTCAGGAACTTCCACATATGGAGATTCTTAAACCTATTACAAAATTTTCTTCAACAGTTATGTCAACTGAGAGAATTTCAGACATGGTGGCTATGGCAGCAAGAGAATGTTTTAATGGAGCTTGTGGACCTTCATATCTTGAAATACCAAGAGACGTATTAGATAGAGAAATCCCAATGAGCAGTGCAAAAATACCTGAGCTAGGTAAATATAGAGCTTCTATAAAATCTCAAGCTGACATTGAATCAATAAAACAAGTATCGAAGATTCTGCATGTATCTGAACGACCTGCTATATTATTTGGTCAGCAAGTATGGCAAAGCCGAAGTCAGAATGAAGCGATAGATTTTATAGAGAAATTGCAGATTCCTGCTTATACAAACGGCGCAAGTAGAGGGATGATTGATAGCAAAAGTACATATTGTTTTGACAGGACGAGGGGTGATGCCTTCAAAGATGCAGATGCGATAATAATCGTTGGTACACCATTTGACTTTAGAATGGGCTATGGATCAAGAATATCAAAAGATATAAAAATCATCCAAATCGATCAGGATTATACAAATGTAGGGAAAAATAGGGATGTTGATGTTGGATTAGTTGGGCATCCTGGTGCTATTATGGCTCAAATTCAGGAATATATGCCTGAATACTCTCAAAATACCCTTACAAAACGTCATGAATGGGTGGAGTCTCTGGCTGCAAAAGAAGATGAAAAATATGAGAAGTTATTGCCAACATTGAAGTCTGACAATAAACCTATTCATCCATATCGTGTAGCTTATGAAATAAATGAATTTTTATCTGATGATACTATTTTTATTGGCGATGGCGGAGATGTTGTTACTATATCAGCACAGGCTGTAAGACCAAGAAATGCTGGTCAGTGGATGGATCCGGGAGCGCTTGGTAGTTTGGGTGTTGGGACAGGTTTTGCTATAGCTGCAAAATTAGCAAATCCAAATAAGGAAGTGCTTTGTTATTATGGCGATGGCTCCTTTGGAATGACAGCATTTGATATTGAAACAGCAGATCGGTTTGGTTTACCATTTATAGCTGTCATAGGTAATAATTCAGCGATGAATCAAATTAGATATGGTCAATTGGCAAAATACGGTCAACAAAAAGGTAATATTGCTAATAAGTTAGGTGATATGAATTTTGCAGAGTTTCCAAAACTTTGGGGTGCGCATGGGATTGATGTGAAAGATCCTAATTTGATTTCTAAAGCATTAAATGAAGCCAGGGAATATGTTAAAAAGCATAAAAAATCTGTTGTCGTTAATATCTGGGTGGATCCAAATGAATACGCTCCAGGTACAAAAGCGCAAACAATGTATAAATAGAGGAAAAAATAATGGAAGCATTAAAAGATGTAACAATTCTTGATTTCACACACGTGCAATCTGGACCAACATGTACACAGCTGCTGGCATGGTTCGGAGCAAATGTTATAAAAATCGAAAGACCTGGGGGTGGAGATATTACACGTTCACAATTGCGTGATAAGAATGATGTTGACTCACTCTATTTTACGATGCTTAACCACAATAAAAAATCCGTTACGCTCAATGTAAAAGATGAGATGGGAAAGAAGATTTTAGATGATTTAATTCTTAAATCAGATGTATTTGTTGAAAATTTTGCACCAGGAACTCTTGATAGAATGGGCTATGGTTGGGACTATATACATAAATTAAATCCAAAAATTATCCTGGCATCAATAAAAGGTTTTGGCCCAGGACCATACGAAGATTGTAAGGTCTACGAAAATATAGCTCAATGTGCGGGTGGTGCTGCTTCAACAACAGGTTTTCTTGATGGACCTCCTTTAGTAACAGGTGCTCAGATTGGTGACTCTGGAACAGGCTTGCATCTTGCACTGGGTATTGTTACAGCACTTTACCACAGGGAAAAGTCAGGCATTGGACAAAAAGTTGATGTTGCAATGCAGGATGGTGTAGTAAATTTATGCAGGGTTAAATTAAGAGACTACCAAAGATTGTCAAGTGGTCCACTAACTGAGTACAGTCAATTCGGGCAGGGTATTCCCTTTACAGACACGACACCAAGGGCTGGAAATGACTCAGGCGGTGGTCAACCAGGTTGGATACTTAAATGTAAAGGCTGGGAGAACGATCCTGACGCTTATGTCTATTTTATTACACAAGCTCCAGTATGGGATAAGGTTTGTAATGTCATAGGTAAAGATGAATGGATTGATGATCCTGAATTCTCAACTCCAAAAGCGAGACTCAATAAATTGTCATTCATTTTTGATACGATTGAAGAGTGGACAAAAACCAAAACAAAATTTGAAGTAATTAAAATTTGTGATCCACTCGGGATACCTTGTGGACCTATTTTATCTATGAAAGAAATAGCTCATGATGAGTCACTCAAAAAAACAGGTACAATTGTAGAAGTGGATCATCCAACACGGGGTAAGTATATTACAGTCGGTTGTCCAATCAAATTATCAAATTCAAAGGCTGATGTACAAAGATCTCCATTACTCGGAGAGCATAATGATGAAGTTCTAAAAGGGCTTCTAAATTACTCAGATGAAGAGATAAATGAAATCAATAATACGAATGCTATGAAATAAGGGTGATAAAATGAGAATTGTACTTCATGGTCAGCAAGCTTTTGGAAGTGCTGTACTGGATAGATTAATTGAGAATAAAGAAAATATAGTTGCTGTTTGTGCTGCTCCAGATAAGGAGAATGGAAGAATTGACCCACTTGTTGAGAATGCTACCAAGAATAACATTCCCGTATATCAACCATCTAGTTGGAAAACTCAGGAAGCATACGATCTAATGAAGTCATTCGATGCTGATTTATGTGTTATGGCTTATGTAACATTAATTGTTCCAAGTAATGTATTAAATTTGCCCAAATTAGGGTCTATACAGTACCACCCTTCATTATTGCCAATGCATAGGGGACCATCCTCCATAAATTGGCCAATAAATAATGGGTCAGATAAAACAGGTATAACAATTTTTTGGCCAGATGATGGACTTGATACAGGGCCTATCCTGCTACAAAAAGAATGTGCAATTCTTAAAGATGAAACCTTGGGTGAATTGTATTTTAATAAGCTTTTTCCAATGGGAATTGACGCATTAGAGGAGTCTATAAAACTTGTTAGAGATAATAGTGCTGAAAGAATAGAACAAGATCTAGACAAGGGATCTTATGAAAGTTGGTTTGGCAAAGCAGAAGCTAAGATAGACTGGTCACAGAATGTTAAGTCTATCTACAATAAGATCAGAGCGAGTGATCCACAACCTGGAGCATGGACTTTGATAAATGGAGTAGAAGTAAAATTTTACGAAGTTGGTTTATTAGATCAAACCACCCAAAATTCTGGTGAAATCCTTAGTTTTAATAGTGACAGTTTAATAATTGGAACAAAAGATGGTGCAATTTCAATAAAGAAAGTTCGTGTAGACGGTAAGAAGGTTACAGCAACAGAATTTATCAATCAGCATAAAATTGAAATTGGTACTATTTGTGGTCAGTAAAAATAAAGAATTATAATATTTAAAGAGAAAAGAAAATGCCAACAGATATAGAAATAGCGAGAAAAGCAAAACCAAAACATATAGAAGATATAGCAAAAAAGTTAGGTCTAAATGATAAAGATATTGAAACTTATGGATCAAATAAGGCAAAAATCTCTTTCGATTTAATAAATCAGAGTATCAACCGCAAAGGTAATGGTAAGCTGATCTTAGTCACTGCAATTACTCCAACTCCAGCGGGTGAAGGTAAAACAACTACAACAGTTGGACTTGGTGATGGTCTTAATAAATTAGGCAAAAAAGCTATGATCTGTATAAGGGAACCATCATTGGGACCTTGCTTTGGTATGAAAGGCGGTGCAGCCGGGGGTGGTATGGCACAAGTTATACCGATGGAGGATATAAATTTGCATTTCACAGGCGATTTCCACGCAATAGGTATTGCTCACAATCTACTATGTGCAATGGTTGATAATCATATTTATTGGGGTAATAAATTAAACATAGATACCAGAAGAATTGTGATCAGAAGAGCTTTGGATATGAATGAAAGGTCATTACGCGAGATTGTATCTTCACTTGGCGGGATTTCAAACGGTTATCCAAGATCAGATGGCTTTGATATTACGGTAGCATCAGAAGTGATGGCAATCTTTTGTCTATCAAGTTCACTAGAAGAATTAACCGAAAGATTAGGAAAAATTGTAGTCGCATATACAAGAGATAAGGAGCCAGTAACAGCAAGCCAACTAGAAGCAAATAAAGCCATGGCTGTTCTTTTAAAAGATGCTTTGATGCCAAATCTTGTTCAAACATTAGAAAATAATCCAGCATTTGTTCATGGTGGACCTTTTGCTAACATTGCTCACGGCTGTAACTCAATCATTTCAACAAAATTAGCATTGAAACTCTCAGATTATGTTGTAACGGAAGCCGGATTTGGTGCTGATCTCGGTGCAGAGAAATTTTTTGATATAAAATGCCGACACCTGGAGGTAAAGCCTTCAGTTGCTGTTGTCGTGGCAACAATACGCGCACTAAAAATGCACGGTGGTGTTAAGATTGATCAATTACACGAAGAAAATAAACAAGCCGTAATTGATGGATCTAAAAATCTTATCAGGCATTTAGAAAATATAAGCAAATTTGGTGTTCCAACTGTAGTATGTATCAATAAATTTACAAATGATACAGATCAAGAAATTAACGCTTTAAAGGAAACAATCAAAAACAGCGGTGTTGAGTCCAAAGTCATTCTCTCAAATCACTGGGGAGATGGAGGAAATGGTATCAAAGAATTAGCTGAAGAGGTTGTTGATATTTGCGATAGCGATGTAAATAGCTTTGATTATTTATATGAGCTCACCGATAAGATAGAAGATAAAATTAGAAAAATTGCAAGTGAGATATACAGAGCTAAAAATGTCATATTTAGTAAAAAGGTCCTAACTCAAATTAATGAGTTAGAAAAAAATGGTTATAATGATCTCCCTATTTGCATGGCTAAAACACAATATTCATTTTCAACTGATCCCACTCAAAAAAATGCTCCTTCAGATCATGATATTGAGATTAGGGAACTGAGGTTGTCCGCTGGCGCGGGGTTCATTGTTGCTATATCTGGCGATATTATGACGATGCCAGGTTTACCGCGAAAACCAGCTGCGGAGTCCATATACCTTGATAACAATGGAAATATTGAAGGTCTGTTCTAATACTATAATCAAAGTGGTTAAATGAAAAAAATTTGTATACTTGGTGGTGGTGCGATTGGCTCATGCGTTTCAGCTTCACTTACAGAAGCAGGACTAGATGTGGTTTTGGTTGATCAATGGTCTGATCATATAAATAAAATAAGGGCTGATGGTCTAACCGTTATCTCTCAAGAAGGTGAGAAGAATACTAAAGTCATAGCATATCACATAAGTGATCTAGCAAAATTACAGCCCAAATTTGACTATATATTTATGGCTGTAAAAGCTTATGATACACAATGGATGTCAAAATTTGCATCTGTATATTTAAAAGAAGATGGAGTATTTGTTGGATTGCAAAATGCATACAATGATGATCTTAATGCAGAAATGGTCGGCAAAAAAAATGTAATTGGTGCAGTAGTTGAATTAAGTTGTGAGATTTTTAACCCGGGCATTGTTCAAAGAAACACTATTCCATCAGGAACATGGTTTGCCGTCGGAGAACTTACAGGTGAGATCACCCCCCGACTAAAAGAAGTTCAAAAAATTATGTTAAATGTTGGTAAGTGTGATCTAACAGATAATATTTATGGTGCAAAATGGACTAAATTAATTGCCAATTCTATGACCTGCCCTTTTTCTTCTCTTGACCTAAAAAATTGGGAAGCAGTAAAATTACCAGGCATGTTCGAGTTTTCAGTTGGAGTCGGAAGAGAGTCATTTAAAGTAGGTCAAACACTTGGGTATATGATAGAACCACTTTTTGGACTTACAAACGAAGATATAGGGAATGCAGGAGAGAACGCTGCTGAACTTGTTATGAAAAAAATGGTCAAAGATGTGGGTCCAAATGCTAGAACTCATGCTGCACAGGATCATGTTAAGGGGAGACGAAGCGAAATTGAATTTATTAATGGAAGGGTTTCTGAAGAGGGTAGAAAGTTAGGGATCCCAACTCCATATAATGATGCTGTTGTTGAAATAGCAAAAATGACGCATAAAGGTGAGATAGCCCTTGATCCATCAAATATAAATATTCTGTTTAAAAAATTAGAAGAAATATTAAGTAAGTAATTATCTTTCAAAGTCTGATTTTTCATCGAATGGCAGATTGGATAGATGTCTACGTAAGCAGTCAAGTGCCATTTCAGCGCTACCTAATGTGACTCTATATTCATCCCCAATAAATTTCCCTGTTCGTGATATAATTTTTCCACCTAATGATAGAGTAATATATGTATCAGCCTCATTATTATCGAGATAATTAATCAGAACTGATAGAGCTAAGTCAGTTGAATATTTCAAGCGACAATTCTCTGCCATTTTCTCATTAAGTATAAGACTCTTCTCTATATCACTATCAATTTCAAGATTTTTAGTAAGTGTCTCAATGTTATTTGAGTTAATTGAGAATTTTAAATTTTCCCCTTTTTTATCTGCACCAGCTAATCTAGAACTAACATTACCTTGAGTCAGAAATTCAGCTATAGATAGTGTTTGATTAGATTTTGAAAGTGATCTAATTATTGACTCCTCTAAGGTATCTTTATCTTCTGTAAAAATGTAATTACCAAGGATTTTTCTAACTTCATTTTCTACAGGGATTAAATTTTTTTCAATTTCATCTGCTGAAGATGCGCGAATAAATAATTTTGTTTCTAATTGAGGGAAGTGTGCCTGAAATCCTAATTTCACATTCTTATTTGGAGCTAATTCAACTACATCTTTGAGTAACGAGTCAGCTCTTGACTCCCCAATACCATATGAATGAAAGGTTTTAAGCTTTGTAACAATATTTTCACCAGACATATTTAGAAGTCTTGGAATAATCTCATTTTCCAGCATAAGAAATAGCTCTCTTGGCACACCTGGTGTAAAGAAGAAACGAGCTTTTTTAATGTTTACTGCAAAGCCACAAGCTGTACCAATAGGATTGTTTATAAGTTCTGATGTCTTTGGGAGCATTGCCTGTTTTTTATTGTTTTCCGTCATAACACGGCCTCTTTTAATGAAAAATTTTTCCATTATCTCAAGCCAATCTGTACGTAATTCTAGTTCATTACCTGACGCAATAGCTGCAACCTCTTGTGATAAATCATCTACAGTTGGACCTAGTCCTCCATTAACTATAACAGCATCAGCCCTTTCTGAGGCAAGATCAAAAGCTTTAAGTAAATCTTCTTTGTTATCACCAACTGTTGTACCCCAAATCACGTTTAGGCCAACTTCTTCTAATTTACCGCTCATGAATGAATAATTTGAATTAATGATTTTTCCGCTTAGTACTTCATCTCCAGTACATAAAATTTCTATTTTCATGTTGTTTCTATCTCTGCTTTATTTAGTTTTAGATGTTTTTGGCCTGTAAAAAACCAAATTAATATCACAATTTGTATTACAAATATTAGCATAAAACTTATGTGATATGCCATTGGATTATAATCTGAGGTAGATGTTAATGGGAACATATCTATGATAACTCCAACGAACCATTGTATGAAGAAGGCAACAACAAAGGTGCCCAAATTTACAATCGTATTTGCCCTTGATGATAATGCCATACCAAATTTGGCTGTTATCCAGGGGTATGATAAGATTCCACCCTGACCAGTCATAGCAAATATGATCCAAAAGTATGAACCAATTGAAGTTGGTAGAATAAATATCGGTGCTAATGATAGTATATTAATAATTAAAATTATCGTTAGGATTTTAAGAATATCTACATTGTATTTACTTAGGACTTTTGCAATTACGCCACTAAGAAATATACCAGTGATGGCTGCTATGGCATTGATTGTAAGTCCTGTTGCAACTTCATCTCTCGAATACCCAGCCACATTATTAAACCAAGGACCAGCCCATAATGTGAGTAGTGCAATATGAGCTCCACCAGTTATCCAAATTAATGGACCCAGATACCAGATTGACATATCTTTGAATACTATTTTAAGATCTAACAATCTCTGTGTAACTGGTTTTGAATTATCTGTATAACCTTGCTTTGGAATAAAAATATATGTTAGCAATATTACAATAAATATAAGAACTATAAAGACGCCGTATGTTCCTCTCCAGGTAAAGAAGTTTAATAAATACTCAGTTGGCCAGCTTGTTACTAGTAAACCAATCTGCCCAGCACTCATGATAATACCATTTCCAAGAGCAGAATTTTCTGGTTTAAGATACATACTGACTGCTCGAAACCCGCTCATTAAGGAACCTGAAAAACCAACACCAATAAGAAGTCTAGCGAATGTCATGATATAGATGTTTGAACTCAATGCAAAAATAATACACCCAACTGCGGCCAGTAACATCAATGTTATTTGAACCTTCTTGGGACCGTGACTATCAAGATATACTCCAAGTGGTATCTGAGCTATTGCATGAGCAATTAACAGGGTTGAAGTTAGCAAGCCTAATGAAGATGCTGTTAAATTTACATCTGCAATTAAGTTTGGAGCTAATATTCCATTAATTGATCGAAATATTATTGCGAGTAAGTACCCAAGAATGAATACAGTTATGATAGTTATGGATTGTCTCATGATGTAATGAATTTATAACTTAAATTTGCTTCAAGCTATATTATATTTGTGTCTTCATCAATAGGATTTATCATAGCCGAGACCAGATCGGTCAAATATACTGTGCCAAGATATGATTTCCTTGAATTAACCACATCTATCTCAGCCATATTATTTGATGTAAGAAGTGTAGCTACTTCGTCTAATTTCATATCTTTTGTAGCTGTAATTTTTGTTAGTTCATCTTTAGGTATTTTTTTCATAATTTTCTGACATTCAATAACTCTTGATCGGTTAACTTGTGCCGTAAAATTTGTAATATAAGAGTCCAATGGGTTTAGGATTATATCCTGCCCTGTTCCAGACTGTATAATCTTACCATCACGCAGGATTGCGATATTATCACCTAGTTTCAACGCTTCATCTAAATCGTGGGTAATAAATATGATAGTTTTTTTTAATTCTCTTTGCAGTTCAATTAACATATCCTGCATCTCGATTCTAATTAAGGGATCGAGCGCAGAAAAAGGTTCATCCATTAGTATGACTGGAGCGTCATTAGCCAGAGCTCTTGCAATGCCAACTCTTTGTTGCATTCCGCCAGATAATTGGTTTGGATGATAATTTTCAAAACCATCTAATCCAACTTTTTGAATCCAATACATAGCAATTTCTTCTCTTTCATCAGGCTTAACACCTTTTATTTGAAGTCCAAAGTAAGTATTTGAGAGAACTGTCCTATGCGGTAGAAGCGCAAATTTTTGAAATACCATAGCAAAAGTTTCTCTACGGAATGACAGTAATTCTTTATCAGATAACTCTGTGACATTTATATTGTTGATTGTTATACTGCCCACGGTCGGTCTTATGAGCTGATTTATGTGCCTTATGAGAGTGGATTTTCCTGATCCTGATAATCCCATAAAAACTTGTATTTTATTTTTTGGTATATCAATGCTAATATTTTGTAAGCCTATTATGTGATCATAATCATTTTGCAGCGTTGTTTTATCAATTCCGTTCAATACCAAATCAGCTACAGTTTCAGGTTTCTCACCGAATATTTTTGATACATTTTTCAGACTTATGTATGGTTTATTACTCATCCTTCATACCATAGTTTTCTTGGATTCTTTTTCCATAAGCTTGAGATACTCTATCAAATATTATCGCAATACCGACTATTGCGAAGCCATTAAATATTCCAAGTGTAAAGTATTGGTTTTGAATTGCCATTAACACAGGCTGTCCTAAACCTGTCACACCAATCATTGACGCGATAACCACCATAGATAGAGCAAGCATTATTGTTTGGTTTATGCCAGCCATAATTGTAGGTAAAGAGAGAGGGATTTGAATGTGGATCAATTTTTGGATATTAGACGCGCCATATGAGTCTGCAGCTTCTATCACTGCAGGGTTAACAAGTCTGATTCCAAGATTAGTCAGTCGTATCATTGGAGGCACTGAATAAACAACCACTGCAATTAAACCTGGAACTTTACCTATACCAAGTAACATAACTACAGGTATCAAATAAACGAAGCTTGGCATTGTTTGCATCACATCAAGAACGGGATTCATTATTCTCTGCATTAGATAAGATTTAGCCATTAATATACCGAGCGGTATACCAAAAACTATAGCCATTAAAGCAGCAGTGAATGTCATTGATATTGTTTTCATAGTATTATCCCACATATCAAAATATCCAATGAGTGATAATATTATAAAAACAGAGAGTACTACTTTAGTATTCTTTGAACCTATCCAAGCTAATGTTAGTATCAAAATAAATATAATGATCCATGGCGTTCCTGTTAAAAATTTTTCAGACTCTATTAGGAAAAATCTAACAGGATCGAAGAAGCCTTCAATATTATCTCCATAGTTACGAGAGAAATCCTTGAAACCAGCATCGATAGATTTTTTTATAGATCTTAAGGTTTCCGGGTTTATTGATGGAAATTCGGTTATTAATGACATGAGGTTTTGTATAAAATTGATAACCCCAGATAGTGATAGGATATCTGGGGTTTATAAGGATTGCTGTTAAAGTGCTGCTAAGACGCGTTCTTTAACATCTTCGGAAACCCATGATGACCAATCATCTTGGTTATTTTCCAAATAATATTTTGCAGCTTCTAATCCGTCAGCTTGGTTATCTGCCATCCATGCTAACAGTTGGTTAAGGTTAGCGTTTGCAATGGATCTTTTAGACATATAATCCATCGCTACAGATGCTTCTTCCGCGAAGTTAGCTGATACAACTGTTTCAACTGCAGAGAAACCCCATGCATTAGGAACAGGGTTTGCACAATCTGCTACGCCAGTGCAATTTTCCCATTCATCCTTATCGTGCTCAACATTTGGTTGAAGCATATACATTGGTAGTTTCCCAAGTATTGCTGTTGGAGCCCAATAGTATGTTAGAAGATTATCACCGTCATTAACTGCCTTATTGATTAATGCATCAAGACCTGCTGATGAACCTGGATCAATTAAATCCCACCCTTTTGCTTCCATATCATATGCTTTATAAAGATTTTGGTTAATGATTTGGCATGCCCATCCAGCAGGACAGCCTACTAGTGCACCTCTTTCTGGATTTTCAGGGTTTGGAAATAGGTCAGGTCTTGCGATAACATCTTCCCAAGTTTTTAATTCTGGATTAGCTGCAAGGGTTGCTTCTGGGATGAACCATCCTTCTTCACCGCCCTCTTTGAATACGTATCCTGTTGGAATAAGTCTACCTTCTTCCTTTGCAGCATCGAGAGGAATTCTAATTGAATTCGACCAAAGTTCAGGAGCAACATCTGGCTCACCTTTTTCATTCATAGATGTAAATGTTGGCATGGTATCACCAGGAACTAATTCAACATTACAGTTATATCCGTGTGTTAAGATTATATTATCGATTTCAGCGATTGCTTGAGCCGATGCCCAATTCATATTAGCTATAGTAACACTTCCACAATCTGCAACTTTAGTTTCATCTTTTAATGCATTATTAGCATAAAAACCAATTGCGATTAAGATTACTACAACTAACGGTAATGTATATTTTTTCATAATATTCCTATTGTTTATTTATGTAGTCTATATTTAGTAGGTTTGTATGATAACATACTTTTTATAAAAAATTAACCGTCAGGGGTCTTTTTCTGTTGATTTACTTTATAAATAATTGATTTAATTGGATAATTTTATTGTATAATATTTTGCAATTCCAATAAAAAACCCCTCATTGAGAAATGAGGGGTTAATTTATTAAATTTAGACCTACTATTAGTAGATGTAATTATACTAATTGGAATTTTCGAGTAACTCGGCTACATATTCCCAGTTTACAAGATTATCAAACCAAGCTTCTAAATATTTTGGTCTAGCATTTCTATAGTCAATATAATATGAATGCTCCCAGACATCACAACCAAGCAATGGAGTAGCACCATTGACAAGAGGATTTTCTCCATTAGGTGTCTTTGAAACATTGAGTTTCCCATTTTTTAGTTCAAGCCAGCACCAACCTGACCCAAATTGTGTAACACCAGCATTAATAAAATCTGCTCTGAATTTATCCATTCCACCAAGATCTTCGTTGATTTTACTCTCTAAGTTAGATGGCACCTTAGAGCCTCCTGGTGTCATCATTTTCCAAAAATGCAAATGATTATAATGTTGTGCTGCATTATTGAAAAGACCAGCGTTATTGCCGTGTGACTTTATCACTATGTTTTCAAGAGTTTCATTCTTTAGATCAGTCTCTGCTAGTATGTTATTCCCGTTTGTGACATATGCCTGGTGATGTTTATCATGATGAAACTCAAGTGTTTCTGCGGACATAAAGGGTCCTAACGCATCATGTGCATATGGTAAATCTGGTAGCTCAAATGCCATTTTTTTCTCCGTTATAGTTAATTATAAAACAGAAGGATATTATCATTTAAATTTTAAAATTTAAATCAAAATAAATTAAAATTCAAATTGTTGGATTAGAAGAATGCTTGAATACCTGTTTGCGATCTTCCAAGGATTAATGTATGGATATTTTTTGTTCCCTCATAAGTATTCACTGTTTCAAGGTTTAGTAGATGTCTTATGATATGGTAATCATCTGAGATTCCATTACCGCCTAAAATGTCTCTTGATTTTCTTGCTATATCAAGAGCAATTTGGCAATTATTCCTTTTTAATAGAGATATTGCTGCTGGGTTAACTTTTCTTTTGTCTAACTCTCTTCCTAATTTTAAGACTGCTATTTTTGCAAGCGTGATTTGTGTCTGGAAATCTACCAGATCGGTTTGTATTAATTGATTACTAGCTATTGGTTTATTGAATTGTTTCCTATCCAAAGCGTATTGTCTTGCTGTATGCCAACAAAATTCTGCAGCTCCTATTGTTCCCCAAGATATTCCATATCGAGCCTTATTTAGACAAGAGAATGGACCCTTTAAGCCAACCACATTTGGTAGTACAAAGTCATCGCTAACAAATAATTCGTCGAAGTGAATTTGCCCAGTTTCAGATGTTCTCAAAGAAAATTTTCCCTCAATTTTCTCGGTTTTAATGTCATGTAAATCTCTATCAAGTAAGAATCCTCTAATATTACCATCATCGTCTTTTGCCCAAACGATAGCAATATCTGCAATTGGTGAATTTGTTATCCATGTTTTGGATCCATTGATAATCCAACCACCATCAACTTTTTTTGCATTTGTTTGCATACCTGCTGGATCAGAGCCGTGGTTTGGCTCTGTGAGTCCAAAACAACCTATTAGATCACCTTTGATGAGTTTTGGTATGTATTTCTTCTTCTGTTTTTCTGAACCAAATTCATATATGGGATGAATGACAAGGGAGCTTTGAACGCTCATAGCAGAACGATAACCCGAGTCCACTTTTTCAATTTCAAATGCAATTAAACCATAACAGACATTATTGAGATTAGCCCCTCCTAATTCTTCAGGAATAGTCGGCGCGATTAGCCCAAGTGCTCCTAGTTCAGAAATGATTTCCTTATCAAATCTTTCATTCCTGAATGCGTCTTTCACGCGAGGCATTAATTTGTTTGTTGAGTAGTCTTTTGCGGTTTTCTGTACTAATTTTTCTTCATCTGTTAAATCGCTATCAATGGATAAAATATCCTGCCAATCACTATCTGGAATTACTTCTTTTGTCTTTGACATCATTTACCTATTTTTTTTTTAAAGCTCAATGCATGACCATTAATGCAATATCTTAATCCAGTTGGTTCTGGTCCATCTTCGAATACGTGTCCAAGATGTGCATCACACTCTTTACATTTCACTTCTGTTCTTTTCATGAGCAAACTAAAATCATCCACTTGATGAATATTATCCATGTAATTGGTATTGTAGAAGCTTGGCCAACCAGAACCTGAGTTGTATTTATGTTCAGAGGCAAACAATGGTTTGTTACAACAAACACAGTGATAAATCCCTTCAGATTTTTCATCTAAATGTGGTCCAGTAAATGGGCGCTCAGTTCCAGCTTCACGGGTTACGTAATATTGAATATCACTTAATTTATCTTTCCATTTGTCCATGTAATTATTGTATCATAATTAAGCAAATAGATAAAATAATAGAAAAGAACCTAATAAAACAGTTGTCCAGAAAGCCATGTAACCAGTAGGCCATGATTTCCCCAGCACACCAGATGGTCCATTATGTTTATGTAAACTCTCAAAAGTTTGGCCGATAACACCTTGAATAGATTTTATTATATTATTGAACCTACTCAAGAGTTGGATATTAAATTCGTTAATAACCAATTGCCCAAATTTACGCCAGAACCAATCAAAATCAAGTGTTATAGTTAATGTTCTTTTGAGGAATTTTAACAAAATGAAAAATGCTAAACCAGAGAACATTAACAGTTGTAACTGTGATGAAACATGATCTACGGTATACGGCACATACTTTACTCCATATGGAAGTATTGAATATAAAAGTCCAGGAAATACACCAATAAAAATACACAAGAATGAGAGTATTATCATTGCTAATTTCATATTATTTGGAGGATCTGATGCTTTTAATTTTGCATCTTTTTGAAAAAAGACAAACCAAGGAAATTTAATTCCTGCGTGCAAGAATACGCCTGCAGAAGCCATTGTTAATAATAACCATAAGATTTTTAAATCTTCATAAACAGCAGCTTGGACGGTTAGTGATTTTGATATGAATCCCGAGGTTAATGGAAATGCTGAAATTGACAAAGCACCGATTATTCCACAAATCATGGTTAGTGGCATCGTTTTGTATAACCCCCCGAGGTCGGTACATTTTGTCTTGCCAGTTATGTAAAATACTGAACCGGCACTCATTAGCAGAAGTGCTTTGTATATAATGTGAGTAAATGCATGTGCAGATGCACCGTTTATCGCAATTTCTGTTCCAATACCTATTGCGACGATCATAAATCCAACCTGATTTACAATTGAGTAAGATAAAATTCTTCTCATATCATTTTCTAGTATCGCAAAAATAATACCGTAAAAGATCATAAATACTCCTATATAAATAAGGAATTCATATCCGGCATAACCGCGGATGAGAACATATACGGCTGTTTTAGTTGTAAAAGCTGATAGAAATACGGTCCCAGACCATGATGCACTTGGGTATGAGTCAGGGATCCAACTTGAAAATGGTGGAGCGCCTGCATTTATTAGGAAACCAGCGAGTACGAAGTAACTGAATATATTTTCTGGTCTCATTAAATCAAAGGCTACACTACCCGTTGAACTTGCATACCCAATGATACCGATAAGTAAAATTGATCCCCCTAACAAATGAACAGCTAAGTATCGAATTCCAGGATAATAAGCATCCTTTGAACCAGACCAAATGACAATAGTTGATGCAATGGCCATAATTTCCCAGAAGATAAATAGTGTTATCAAATCACCAGATAAAACTACAGAAATTGCAGAACCCACATAGATAAATGCAGAAGCTATTTCAGTTCTATTTTCTTGATTTAAACTAAAAATGGAAGTGCAAAATAAAATTAATAGGAATATGTATGAAAATAGCTTACTCAGTTTATCAATACTTATTATGACCAGTTCAAAATAATTATAATTGATAATAAAGTGGGAGCCCTCATCAAGAGATATCAATATAATAAAACTAATAATTGGGAAAATGGGCACCAATTGTCTGTATTTAATATGTGGTATCAAGAGCCCAAATATTATTAGGATTATTCCAGGATGTAACAGGTTAGTTATCATAATAATCCTCCGGTCTCTTTAAGAAAATTCCAATTAATTTAGATATAAAAACCAAAAAAACACATGAGAGAAACCCGTATAATGAGGGGAATGCAAAGAAACCATCTATTTCAAAATAACTATGACGATGAATTATAAGATCACTTAAAAATAGTAAAGCAAGTACAACTATGAATCCTAACCATAGTTTCTTTATGTTATTGGACATTCTTTATTACCTCGATGATTAGAGTAGGATATAAGAAGAGAATTACCATTAATATACAGCATGAAAGAATAGCAAAGTTTATAGTTAATGGTAGATCTTTAAATTTTTTATTAGTATTGCTCTTATTAAAGAAGAATTTATAAATTATCGGAGTAAAGTACCCAATATTCAATAGAGTTGAAATAGTAATGACTGATAAAATTATCCATTGACTTTCAGATGCTGCTGACTGAACTATGTACCATTTACTTGTAAAGCCAACAAGTATTGGTAAACCAATTAGCGACATAGCACCAAGTGTAAAAGCAATAGTAACAACTTTCAGATTTTTGCCAATTCCATTCATTTCACTTATTTTTGTGAAACCAGTGGATGTGTAGATAGCACCAGCAGCAAAGAATAATGTAATCTTACTGACGGCGTGAGCAATTAGATGCATGGTAGCCGCAATAATTGCAGATGGTGTCAATATCAGAATTGCAATTATAACATATGATAGTTGACTTATTGTAGAATACGCTAATAACCTTTTTAGGTTATCCTGTTTTAATGCAATTATTGATGTTGCAATAATTGTAAACCCACAAACATAAACAAGTAAATCAACTACATTTAGTCCATGAAGTAATTCTATTCCAAATGTATAAACCAAGATTTTAATTATGGAGAATACACCCACTTTTACAACGGCTACGGCGTGAAGAAGCGCTGAAACAGGGGTGGGTGCAACCATTGCCGCGGGTAGCCAAGAATGGAAAGGCATTACTGCTGCTTTGGCTATTCCGAACACAAATAATATTAATAAAATTGAAATTTCAAAATGATTAATTTGATCAGGTAGTAGATTTGTAAATAATAAACCTTGATCAACAAATTGTAACCCTCCGCTGAGGTAATAAACATATCCAATTGCTGGAAGGAAGAAGCATAGGGATGTTCCAAGAAGTATTAATAAATATTTTCTACCAGATGCTTTTGATTGCTCATCTCCCTTATGAGTTACGAGAGGATAGGTCGAAATTGTAAGCAACTCGTAAAAGATAAAGAGTGTTATGAGATTGCTTGATAGCGCAGCTCCATTCGCACAAGAGATGGATATTGAAAAGAATAAGAAAAAATTACCAAGTCTTTTCTCATTATTTGAAATCATATAGCCAAGTGAGTATGCAGTAGCAACGAGCCAAAGAGTGTTGACCATGATGAGAAAAACCATACTTATTGGCTCTATCCCTAATGAGATCGTTATATTGTCAAATATATTTATGATATCAACATTGGAGTTTAGCTGATCAAATTTATCATAAATGTATATTGAAAAAGCCAATGTTAATATTGGACCAATGTATAAAATTAACTTTCTCGTGGTTTCTATTGGCCATAATGACTTGATTGCAATAGCTGTTAGAAGTGGGATGAGTATTGGAAAATAAATCAAATATTCTATCATCATTGTCCTCCAAGCAGAACATTCTGCACTGCAATTTCAGCTAGTCCTGCTGTGAGTCTTGTATCAATTCCAAAATAGACTGTAGCAAGTGTTAATATAAAGGTAATTGCAAGCATTTCAAATGGGAGGCTCTTACTATTTACAATGATGGCATCCTCAGGTTGATGGAACCACATTAATTCAATTACTCTTCCTACATAAATTAATGCTAATAATGAACTGATCGCTAATGACAATACAACCAGCCACCATCCTTGTTCAAGTGCTCCTATAATTAAGTACCATTTGGAGATAAATCCTACAGTCCCTGGGATACCTATGAGGCTTAAAGAGCTAATAGTTAGGAGAATTGCTATCACAGGCATTTTTTTTCCAAGACCTGCTAGTTGGTGTGTATCCGAAATTTTTGTTTTAAATACAATGCATCCGATTGCCAGAAATATTGCAGCCTTAATTATTGAATGATTGATAATATGGACTGTTGAGCCAATTAATCCATTATGGTTGGCAAGACCAATTCCTAATGTTATGTATCCAATTTGAGCTACTGAAGAATAAGCAAAAAGTTTTTTAAGGTTGCTCTGGAAAATTGCAATCAATGATGCACCAAACATTGCTAGGATGGATAGGCCAATGATAACAAATACAAATATTTTATTTGAATAAACAACGTCATATCCGTAAACAAGGAATAGATATTTAATAAGTAGATATATTGCAACTTTTGTGGCTGTGGATGATAAGAATGCAGTTCCAACTGAAGGAGTGTATGCATAAGCATTTGGAAGCCATGCATGTAATGGGAAGAGAGCTACTTTAAGAGCAATTCCAACTGTAATGAAAGCCAGAGAAGCATATAACGGTCTGTATAATTCTAATTCTTGTATTCTTATTGAAATATCATAAAGATTTAAGCTTCCAGTTAAGACAAAAATTAGTCCAACACCTATTACGTATAAAGTGGCACCAATTGTACCCATAATCAGATATTGATAGGCTGATAGAAGCGCTCTTCTATCTGAACCCATTGAGATTAGGATATATGTTGCTAATGAGGATATTTCCAAAAACACAAAGGCATTAAATGCATCACCCGTTGATAGTATTCCAATTAATCCACCTAAACATAACAAATACATGGAGTAGAAGGTTGAAATTTTATTTTCTTTCAACTCACTATTTAAACTATGTTTCGCATAGAGAAGTATTAAGAAAGATGCGATTGAAATTAAGATAATAAATAGAGCATTAAATTCATCTATTCTGTATTCAATACCAACGGGGGGCTCCCAGCCTCCCATAGCATATGAAATAATTCCATTTTTGCTTATCTGTAAATACATCATTATGGATGCTATGGACGTAATCAAAGATGCAGTTGTAGAAATAAGCCAATTGATTGAATTATTGCGAATTAGCATTACAAATACTGAGCTAATTATTGGAAGCATGACAACTATTGCAGCGATATGGTCAATCATTCTTATATCTCATCTTCAAATAGTTTATCTTCTTCAATGGTTCCGAATTCTTCATTAATACGAATTACCAAAGACAGCCCAAGCGCTAGTGTTGCAATACCAACAACGATTGCAGTCAATATCAGAACATGTGGAAATGGGCTTGAGTAGACAGAAAAATCATCACTCAGTATGGGTGCAGTTCCATTTAATATTTTTCCAGGTGAAATGTAGAGAATATAGACTGATGTTTGAAACAGCGCTAAACCGACTAATTTTTTTACCATATTCCCTCGTGAAACAACGATATAGAGACCGCTTATCATTAAGAAAATGATTATGTAATAGTTATAAGATGATACGAAGTTATATAAAAATGAACTCATTTCTTACCCCTATTAACAAATGCATAAAATATTGAAACCATGGAACCAATGACAGTTACAAAAACGCCAATCTCAATTGAAATAATACCAATATGCTGTCCATGTTTTGGGTAATGAGCTAATGCGTCGTAATCAAGAAAGTTAAATCCATTTAGAATTGATATAAAACCTGTCCCAGCGAAAATAATAACGCCCAAGGGGATCATCAAATGAAAAATCCATTCAGGAAAGTCTTTTAGTGCTTTTGTAGATCCAAATATAATCGTGTAAAGTATTATCGCTGAGGCAAAGATAACGCCTGCTTGGAAGCCACCACCCGGACCATAATCTCCGTGGAATTGGACATAGAATGCAAAAATGAGAATAAAAGGTATAAATATTTTTGAAGAAATTCGGAGTAATAGATCTAATCTCATGCCAATATCCTAAGAATTATCTTTCTTCAAAAGGGAGATTACACCAATGGCTGCTGTAAAAACAACAATCACTTCACCAAGTGTATCAAATCCTCTATAACTTGCTAATACTGAGGTAACAACGTTCGGAACTCCTGTTTCGGGAATGGACCTTTGCAGATACTGTGCTGAGACATGATTGTGCAATGGAGTATCTGATGCTCCAAATGGAGGAAGACCGTATGTACCATAGATTAAAAGCCCACCTATAGCCAAGCAAACCATGATAGGAATTATTGAACTATGCTTTGGCTCTTCTTCAGTAGTTTTTGTGTAGTATATGACTGTTAACATAAGCACAGTAGAAACACCTGCTCCAACAGCAGCTTCCGTTAAGGCAACATCAACAGCATCAAATATTAGTAATAATGTTGCCATCAAAAAGCTGTAAATTGTACTTAGTACTACAACGCTAAACAAATTTCTTAGTTTTATTATACCAAGTGTTGTTATAGCCATAAGCGTCAGAATAATCATGTTAACATAGATTTCTATTTTTTTGTCCTCCCTGATACTTTGATTGGCTTTATGTTATCGTGGATACAAGCTCTAGCTAGTGCATGAGTTGCAACGGATGATAAGTAGAGTATAGCGAGCAGTACTACAACTAATTTAAGCGACACAGCATTAAACCCAGAGTATATAATTAAGCCAAAAATAATAAGGCTTGCACCAGTAGTTTCCATTACTGAGGTAGCGTGCATTCTTGTGAATACATCGGGCATTCTAACTAGGCCTATTGCACCAATTAAAAGAAAAATAGAACCCAAAATAACTAATCCATAAGATATGTATGTTTGTAAAACAATCACAATTATTCTTCCTCACCATGGCTTAAGGTGCCATATCTGAAATACTTTAGAACAGCAAAAGTTCCAATCAAGTTAAGCAGAATATATGTTATTGCAATGTCAAGAAAATCGGTTCTATTTGTCATAAATCCATAAACAATCAGAAATAATACAGTTGTTGTTCCAATAATATTTGCAGCAAGTAGCCTATCAAATAATGTTGGACCAATGAGTGCTCTATAGAGGGATATCATTAGTGTGATAGATATAATAATTATAACGACACTAAACATCCGTATCACCCATTAATTTTTTTATTTTGTTATCCATTATTCCGCTTTGTAATGAGGCTTTTGTATCTTTTGTAAGGGCGTGTATATCTAACTCTTTTGATGAATTATTTGTAATTACAGATATCGTACCTGGTGTCATTGTTATAGAGTTTGCATATATATTAAAACCCATTGTTGTTTTTTGATTTGATTTAATTTTAAAGTATTGTGGAGTGATATCCATTTCTTTTGAGAGTATTAACTTGGACACATAAAGACTTGATTGAATAACTTCTTTATATAACCACATCCAATAAAGAACAGCTTTTGGTAGAATTGAAATCGGCATGGATTCATCATCAACCATCTTTAGCTTATTTTGATAGAAAACGATCAAGACCGAACAAATCAGACCTACTGATATTAATAAAATGACATTTTTACCAGATAATAGATACCAAAAGAGAAAAAGAGTCGCTATTTGAATTACAATTAGGAGTGACTTATTCATTTCTCAATTTCCAGAATTAATTGATGAATGTGCATCATCTTTTATTCTTTGTATCATTGAGAGTAACCCATTTGAGCGTTGCGGAGATAAGTGGCTTTGTAGTCCAAATTTTTCAAATATATCTTCATGTTTTATATCGATTATCTCACTTGGTTTCCTGTTTGAATATATTGCAATTAGAATTGCGATCAACCCCTTTACGATAAATGCATCACTGTCACCTACAAATTTTAGGACTTTTTCCCCATCTTTATCAATATTTAGCGATGAATATAACCATACTTGGCTTACACAACCATTTACTTTAGTCTTATTATTTTTGAGGGCATCATCTAAATTAGTGACCGATTGACCTAATTCAATAATGTATTTATATTTGTCCTCCCAATTTTCGAGGAACTCCATATTATCTAATATTTCTTCTAAGTCGGTCATGAATATTTATTACGGTTTTGTGAAAAAATTAGTTTATATATGAACATCCTAATATATTATACGATCTAAACTTGTTTTTTAATTGTCATTTTAAATTATTAATATCTATTTATGTTTTGGAAAGAAAAGACACTAAGTGAGATGAGCCCGGAGGAGTGGGAATCACTTTGTGATCGCTGTGGCAAATGTTGTACGTTAAAGTTACATGATGAGATTTCTGATGATATTTATGATACATCAATGGTCTGTAAGCTATTCAATTTAAAGAAATGCGAGTGTAATGATTACAATAATAGAATGAAATATGTAAAAGATTGCATAAAACTTACACCATCTAACATTGGTGAGCTTGAATGGCTTCCAGAAACTTGCGCCTACAAGATTATCTCTACAGGAGGAGAATTATTTGATTGGCATCATTTAATTTCCGGATCTTATCAAAGCGTCCATGAAACAAAAAATTCAGTTATATCTAATAACGTTGTAAGTGAGGAAGACGTTAATGACGATGATTATGAAGATTATATAACGAAAAAAATCACAAAATTATGAGAAAGAATATCAAAAGAGTATATTTATTACTGGCATCATTTTTAATGTCTGCTATTGCAGTTGCACTCATTCTTATCGCACTCGATGATAATATTGTATATTTTTATTCTCCAAGTGAAGTTGATCAAATAGACAGTAATAACCTCATTAGAGTTGGAGGACTGGTAAAGGATAATAGTTTAATAAGATTAGATGATGATAGCATAAAATTTACTGTCACAGATAATGATGGTGAAATTGAAATTTTTTATACAGGGATTCTTCCTGATTTATTTAGAGAAGGCCAAGGGGTAATTGCAGAGGGCAGGTTAGATGGAAATGCATTTTATGCCAATATAATAATGGCCAAACATGATGAGAATTACATGCCAAAGGAAGTGTATGAAAACATCAGAAATAATTAATACGATTATTTATGTGAGTTTGCCATGATAGCATTTATTGGTAATTTGCTGCTTTGGGCGGCTATAATCAGTTGTATATTATCAATATTATATTCGAGAATATATTCAAAAAATCCAATCAGAAGTATACGTTACACGAGCTTATTTGGGGTTTCACAATTCCTTATCATATTCTTTTCATACATACTCCTAACTTATGCGTTTATAATATCAGATTTCTCCATATTAACAGTTTGGAAAAATTCAGAATTTGATATGCCTCTTGTATATAAAATTACAGGTGTATGGGGTAATCATGAAGGCTCAATGTTATTGTGGGTACTTATACTATGTCTATTTAGTTTTTTTGTAATTGTTTTTGATACAAAGCTTCCCAGAAATATATTAAGAAATATCATATTTGTACAATCCACGATAACTCTAGCTTTTCTTTTGTTTATAGTATTTACGTCCAACCCATTTATATTCCAGAACCCTGTTCCACAAGATGGGTTTGGGCTTAATACTTTACTTCAAGACCCAGGACTCATTATTCATCCGCCACTTCTATATATTGGCTATGTTGGATATTCAATTGTGTTTTCATTTGCCATAGCAATTATGCTCGAAAGGGAACATATTGATGGTTGGGGAAAATGGATTGAAAAGTGGGTGTATATTTCATGGGGATCCCTTACTGCTGGAATATGTATCGGTTCTTGGTGGGCATATTATGAACTTGGTTGGGGAGGTTGGTGGTTTTGGGATCCAGTTGAGAACGCATCCTTATTACCATGGATTACAGGTACTGCACTAATTCATTCTTTAATGCATTTCAACTCAAATGGAAGACATCAAAGTTGGACCCTTTTGTTAGCAATTCTAAGTTTTTCATTCAGTCTTTTGGGAACTTTTTTAGTAAGATCAGGGGTGTTAACTTCAGTGCACTCTTTTGCCTCTGACCCATCGAGAGGTTTATGGATTCTTATAATTATGTCCATCTTTATCGTATGCTCATTATTATTATTCTTTTCATATTCTGATCGAAAGGTTGATAAGAGTGATTTTGTCATCCTTAGCAGGGGTTCGTTTATCCAGATTAATAATTATCTCATGGTAACCTCTTGCATTGTTGTTCTGTTGGGAACAATTTACCCTCTTATATTAGATGCTTTAACAGGAGACATAATAACAGTTGGTCCACAATATTTTAATCTTGTGATGACTCCAATATTAATATTTACAGCCATTCTTATGCCAATAGGTCCGAACCTGCCGTGGAGTGGTAGAATTAACCAGTTTATTCTTAAGAAGTTATTTATTTCATTGGCTTTAACGATATCAATTCTTTTGTTGCTTCAAATAATTATTGAAGGAAAAAGTTTGAATTTAGCAATCTTTTTCATTGGATTGGGAATGTGGATCATCATTGTTTCAATAACAGATCTCTTACCTAGAAATATTGAGAATATAAGTTTTTCGCTTTCAAAAATTGATTTACAAGATCTCCGAAAGATAAATTCGCTTAGACTTAGTTCCAGAGTTATTCATGCAGGATTTGGTCTAATGATAATTGGAATTGTTGCAGCTTCAGCGTATGCAGAAAATAAAGACACGAAGATTAATCTAGGGGAAGAAATACAACTTAATAAGTTTTCAATTAAGTATACAGGAGTCTCTGCAGAAATTGGTGAAAATTATGATGACTTAGTTATGAATTTTGAAATTTATAAAGAAGGTAAAGAAATAGAAAAGATGGCACCTCGGAAAAGGATATTCAGAAAAAGTGGTGACATTACAACCGAAGCCGCTATTAACAGATATTTTTTTGATCATATATTTCTTACTATTGGTGAAGTTGATGAAGGGCATGTCTTCGCATCAATATCATATAAGCCTCTAGTTAGGCTAATTTGGCTTGGAGGGTTCCTTATGGTATTTGGGGCAGTCATCAGACTAAACCGCAAAACAAAATTATTTTGAGATTAATATGATGAATAAGAGTAATATATTATCTTTTTTATTTCTGTCATTCTTGGTTTTTTTTGGCATAAGTGATTATCGAGAGACCCATTCGGCGCAGGCAGATAATACATCAGAAATGATGGAAATATCTAAAGAGTTAAAATGCATTGAGTGCGATGGACAAAATGTTTACGAGTCTAATTCAAATTTCTCAAAGTCAATAAAAGCATATATCCTAACACAACTCAGCCAAGGTAATGATAGGAGTACAATTATCGAAAACATTCGTATTAGATATGGTGATGCAGTTCTGATGAAGCCACCGTTCCAAGGAAATACATTTATTTTGTGGGTAACACCTTTTTTAATTCTGATATTAGGTATTGGATTTGTATCTTACAAAATAATCAAAAATAAAAAATCTTAATTATGCTGTTTTGCGATCTTGGCCAAGCTCATCAGAAGAAATAAGAGGAATTGAAATTGTAACGGTAGTTCCTTTTCCAACAGCACTCTTCAAACTAATATTACCATCATGAACATTTATTAAACTATTTGCTATAGGTAATCCCAGCCTAGCGCCTTCTTGGTTAATAATACTTTCTTTGCGTGATTTATTAAATGGTTTAAAAATACTCTCAATTTTAGAATTTTGCATTCCGTGACCATTATCTTCAATTATAATATTTAGCCATCCATTCTGGATTTCGTTTTTAATAGTTATTGTTCCACCAACTTTATTAAATTTAATAGAGTTTGAAATTATATTTGATATTGCTTGTTTGATAGCTGTTTCATTGCAGTTAATGTTGGAATGAAAATCGAATCTATTTTTTACACTTATGTTTTTTTGCAGAATATCGTTTTTGAAGTCATCTAAAACTTCATCAATTATATAATCTATCTTCTGATTTCTCTTATTTATTGTAATATTTTCTTTTTCAAGACTTGTCATTGATTCAATGCTACTTATTATTTGCATCAACTCATTACCGCTATTGTGAATGTCATTAGCGTATTCAATAATTTTGTCTGGATTTGTAATGGTTTGATTTTTTAACATTTCAGAAAAACCAATTATTGCATTTAAAGGCGTTCTTAGTTCATGACTCATATTAAGTAAAAACTTAGACTTATCGTTTTCTAGTTCTCTTAAATTGTCTCTTTCAGAGTTAACCCTTTTTGCTAATTCAATTAATTGTTGTGATTGAATTTCTTGTTTTCTTCTGAGATTTTCAAGCTCCTCAACTTTATAAATTAACTCATGTTCATTCTTCAGAAGAGTTTGCTCATTTTTCTTCTGGTTTGAGATATCCAAGCCCATTGATGCAGAATAACCTGAGCTTGTTGTGATCTCAGTATTCATAATCCACCTTTTATCCTTTAGCTGTATTTCACTAACTCTCATTGAATTTGAGTTATTCGGGTCAATATAATCTGTATTTTTATTCACTGGAAGCTCAACAAGAGATTTGGTTAGAAGTCTTTTTATTTCTGATTTGTTCATGCCCGTATTTGTTACACTTTGAGGTATTGTATAAAAATCTCTGAATTTTTTATTACTCATTATCAATTTATCTTTATTATCAAACAAAACAAATGATATTGGCAGTGACTCAATCACCTCGTTTAGTGTTGCTTGTAATCTATTTGCATTTAATTCATGATTTTTATCACGAGTATTATCAATCATTATTCCATAAATATGACGTCTTCCAGCTTTGTCCTCGATAACTTTAGCCTTAAATTTGTACCAATTATTTGAGATGTTTGTTTGATACTTAAATGTAGTATCAATTTGATCGATTTTCTTCCTAATTGTATCATTTGCAAGTTGGTAAAAATTCGTATTACTACCACTAACTTTTTTCAGAAAATCTTCAAAAGACATGCTATTCATTCTATCAATATCTTCAATATTAAATATCTTATTTGATAGGTATATTTTCTTATTATCCAGTGACCAGTTAAAATATAATAGATCCCTGTTGTTTGTTATGAGGTTTTGGTGATGTTCCAGAGAGGATAATCTATCGATTATTTGATTATTGTAACTTAACTGTGATTTATTCAAAACTGTAATTACTAAGAGCATAATTACATTAGTGATAATTGCATATGGTGTGATATTTATGTCAAGGATACTGAACAATGAGGCCTCTGTAAACTCATTGTACGCAAGTATTAATGTGGACCCAACGATTACTGTTAATGCCAACCAAAAACAAACTAATCTTAGCTTGTTTTGTGCACCAACAGTTGGATGGTTTAGTTCCAACTGCATTTCCTCCTCCTAGTGATTCGTTTCCGCAATTCCGAATCACTTACTATTGATTCGTATATCAGCTAAAAAGTAAAGAAAAAAATGCATTATTTTAATAGTAAATTAATTGAATTTTTATAATTTATTATATAAAGTATTGATTTATATAGAAAATTAATTTAACTAAAAATTAATAATTTTTTTTCAATCTTGATAGGGTTTTCTGTTATTATTTGGACTTTATTGAGAATAAAGTACATATATTGGAGTGGTTTTTTGGCAGATATTTTAGAAATAGATCAACTCGGAAAAAGAAATGGTCTACCTGATAGTTTAAGAGAATTATTAAAAAAATATCCAAGAGATACATGGGAAGAAGATGTATTAAATGGCAATTGGGTAGGATATTGGTTAGGTCGCCACTCTGTTTTCAAAGAGATCAGTTTTGCAATTAACCAATCACTCCAGAACATTCTTGATAATAAAGTTTCAGCAGAGAAATTTTTAAGTGATTATATTCAATTGATGAATTTAATGCTAAAAAATCTGAACTCTCATCACACTGTAGAGGATAATTATATTTTTCCAAAATTTTCACAAAAGATAGAAAAATTTTCATATGGTCTTGATTTACTTGAAAATGATCATCACCTTATTCACTCTTCTATTGATAGCGTCGTCGTTGAAGGTAATTCTCTTATAAAAACTATCAATGATAACAAGGCTTTTGACATCAAAAAAGTCGTAGGATCATATAAAAAAGTTAATGATGCATTTGATAAACTATTGATGGCGCATCTCAATGATGAAGAGGATTTATTGATACCTCTGGTTGTCAAATATGGTGAAAAATATTTTGATCTTGGGCACTAATGAATAATCATCTATCACATAAAGTTTGTATTGCTCCTATGATGGATTACACAAACACGCATTTTAGGTATTTTTTGAGGCATTTATCACAAAATATATTTCTTTACACGGAGATGATTTCTGCAGATGCAATTATTCATGGTAACAGAGATAAACTATTAAAATATCATCAGATAGAACATCCAATCGCTCTACAAATTGGTGGTTCCAACATTGAAAAAATGACAGAGGCATCTCTAATAGGTGAAAATTATGGTTATGATGAAGTGAATTTAAATATTGGTTGTCCATCACCAAGAGTGCAAAGTGGAAATTTTGGTGCTTGTCTTATGACTGACGTTAAGTTAGTTTCTGAAATAATCACTAGTATAAAAAATAAGGTTAAGATACCTGTTACTGTGAAGTGTCGTTTAGGCGTTGATGATCAAGATATCGATAAACAACTGCCTATATTCATAAGCTCAATTATTGATGCTGGAGTTGACCTAGTTATAATTCATGCAAGAAAAGCTTGGTTAAACGGCATAAGTCCTAAAGAAAATAGAACATTACCAGAAATTGATTATGATAAGGTCTACAATATAAAAAATATTAATCCTGATATCCCAATCATAATTAATGGTGAGATAAAGTCATACACTGATATTGAAAATCACTTAAATTATGTTGATGGTGTAATGTTAGGTAGAAAAGTCATTAGTGATCCTCTTTTCTTTTACGATGTAGATCCAATCATATTTGGTGAAGAGAATATCAATTCTATAAGTGATATTATTGATATTTACAGTGATTATGCAGATAAACAAACGCAACTTGGTGTATCAAAATCTCAAATAATAAAACCACTTCTCAGTCTGTTTAATAATAAACCAAATGCAAAAAATTGGAGACGAGGTCTGGATAAATACAGAAATAGCGATTTTAGTGCATTCAAATTTATCACTTCACTCCACAAACAGTATCGAGAAGCATGACAATGACAACAAATACAATCCCAACTTTCCAAGAGTTGGTTGAATTTATAAAAGATGTCCCGGATATTGATGATGAAGCGGTTTCTTTAGTGAGAAAGGCTGAAAAGGAATCAAATATTGCACAAACTAGTGTTTTAGAAGAACTGGTGGAATGGTTGTCTGGTTGGCAGGGGTCCTACCCACCGAGAGCTGATAATATAGTTATGTCAATTTTTGTCTCTAACCATGGAATATCAGATAATTATGAGATTTCAAAGTACCCAAAATCAAATCAAGACTTATTGGTCAGTGGTTTTAAATCGGAGAGCTCTTCATTAAATCAATTATGTAAGCTTCATAATATTGGGTTACAGGTTTTTGACTTAGCTATGGAATTACCAACAGAAGATATTACAAGAAAGCCTGCAATGGAAATTAACGACTGTATTACCACCATACTTTATGGCCGTGAGGCAATCTCATCTAACCCAGATTTATTGTGCCTTGGTGAAGCAGGAATAGGTAATGATACTATTGCGCTTGCAATGTGTTGCGCATTATTTGGAGGAGATATTGAGGATTGGTTGGATCCTGATGTAGATATTACAATTAGGGAAAATCAAGTCAAAATTATAAATGCTGCGCTTAGTTTACACAAAGAAAGACAACCACTAGAAATACTACGGAATTTGGGTGGACGAGACTTTGCAGCAATGGTAGGAGCTATAATTTCTGCTCGTTTTGAGAGAGTTCCAGTTATATTAGACGGAATTTCAGCGTGTACTGCTGCGGCACTTTTATACGCTATATCTCCTCATACAATAGATCACTGCTATGCTGCTCACCAATCCCATAATCCTTCTCATGGTAAGTTATTATCTATTATTAATAAAAAGCCATTATTAGATCTTGAGCTATCGGAAGCTAACGGATGCGCTGCTGCTTTGACAGTGCCTCTAATTGCGTCTGCAATTCAAATACACAATAATAAATCACATAATATAAACGTTTAGGGTACCAAAGAAATACTAATTATGAGAAACTTAATATATATCAAAGGTATGGGAATAATATGGATTTCATAGTCGTAATTTTTGCCGCTATCATTGGAGACCTCATATGGGGTAACAAAAACAATTTTTCTGAAAGATTAAATTATCCAGTCATAGTTTTTGGAAGATTTATTGATTTTATAGATCGGGAATTTAACAGAGATGAATTCTCTGATAACACAAAAGTTTTTAATGGAACAATTGTAACGTTGATGGCTATCATAATTTTATGGTTTCTTGCAATAATATTAGAAAAAATCCTATTTGGTAATTTTCTTGGGAATATTTTAATAGGTTTTTTTGTATCACTCTTTTTAAATATAAAATCCTCATTTAATGAAATTAAGGCCATCTATAATAATTTTATGGAAGATGAAATTGACCAAGCCAAAGAGGGGCTGGGAAGCATATCATCAGTTGATTGCTCAGAGTTAAATGAAAGTGAAATAACTGCTCTTGCAATTGATAATTTGTTTAGGAAATTAATGCTTCATTTTGTGTGTCCTTTGTTCTGGCTTTTCATTATGGGCTTACCGGGGCTGCTAATAAGTAATTTTATCTCTTATGTCAATAAGTTAACTCTTCAAACAGGTCCTAAATATCAACTTTTTGGGAAGTTTATATCATATCTGGAAAACATTATGTATTACATCCCATCTAGACTCACCTCACTTCTAATCATTTTATCGTCTTTAATCCTCAAGGAAGATTGGAAAAAAGCTATTACTATCACACGTCAGCACTCGCAAGAAATGGGCCCAGTCAGCCTGGGTTGGGCTAGTGCATCCATAGCAGGGGCTCTAAATATTATCATCAATGTTTATAATTCTAGTACTGAAAATGATGAATTTTTTGTTATAAATCCGGATGGCATTCAGTTAATAAATTTTGATTACATAATGAAAGGTATTTGGATTTATATAGTTTCTATATCTCTATTTTTGGTTGGGATATTTTTTGGATCTATTGTATAAAATTTGATATAACTAGTTTTGCTTATTTATTAAAATTTTTCAGAAAAGATTGGGCTGATGGTCATAAATATTGAAAATATACTCTCAGAAATTAGTGAAGATACACAGCTAAATGTGGACATACTAAATGACTTTCTAAAAATAAAATCTATTTCAACAATACCGGAATATGCAAATGAATGTATGAAGGCAGCAGAATGGCTAAAAAATTATTTAACAGAAATTAATATAGATACCATTATTTATGAGTCAGAGGGTCATCCCATTGTTTATTCTGAATATAAATCACAGAAGGCTGCATCTAAAACCTTACTCTTTTATGGTCATTATGATGTTCAGCCTGTAGACCCAATTAGTCTCTGGAACTCTGACCCATTTGAGCCGACAATTTCAGAAATTGATGGAGAAAAGTGTATTGTTGCGCGTGGTGCTAGCGATGATAAAGGTCAACTGCTGACATTCTTAATTGCACTCAAATATTTTTTTAAAAATTATGGTGAACTTCCTTTCTCGCTTAAAATTATTTTAGAAGGTGAAGAGGAATGTGGCTCGAAAACTTTACCAATTTTCCTGAAAGATTATGAGGATAAGCTATCAGCAGATATTGCATATGTTTGTGATACAGGCATGTGGAATAAGAACACTCCTGCTATTACAAGAAGTCTTAGAGGACTTTTATCTGAAGAGGTTGAAATTATTGGTCCAAATAGAGATCTTCATTCTGGTGAATATGGAGGTGTTGCTTGGAATCCAATAAGATTATTGAGTGAGATAATTTCAAAAATTTACAGCGCAGATGGAAAGGTCATGATTCCTGGATTCTATGATGGCGTGAGTGAGGTTCAAGAGAATGTAAAAGCAAGTTGGTCTCAACTTGAATTTAATGAAACTGATTATTTGAATAAAATTGGACAAATTACTTCATCAGGCGAAAATGATAGAACTATTTTTGAAAAAACTTGGTCTCGTCCAACTTTTGAGATTAATGGAATTTATGGCGGATACACTGATGAAGGCACTAAAACTGTAATACCTTCAAGTGCAAGTGCAAAAATTACTTGTCGGCTTGTTGGCAAACAAGATCCAAAGAAAATATTAGATAATATACACTCATTTATAAAATCTAATGTTCCAGAAGGAATAAAAGTTAATTTTAAAGGGTCTGACTATTGCAAAGCTATAGAATTTAATACTGATAGTGAATTCTTTTCAGTTTCTTCAGAAGCGATTAAAGAGGAGTGGGGAAAAGCTCCTGTGTATACAGGCGGTGGTGGCTCTATTCCAGTTGTAGAAGTATTTAAAACTCAATTGAATATGGATACAGTATTAGTTGGTTTTGCACTTGATGACGATCGAATACATAGCCCAAATGAAAAATATAATTTATCTTCTTATATAGGTGGGATTAGAACGTGGGCAAGAATATTTTCAAAATTTGCCTAAAATATTAATAGTTTTGGAGTAATATTTCTCTTATTTCAAAAAGGTCTGATATCAAGAAATCTGCTTCAACGCCAGGAATTTTCTCGTCAAAGTAACCAAAGTCTACACAAACAGATCTCACATTACAATTTTTTGCTGTAAGGATATCGGTGGTAGTATCACCTACCATAAGCGTATTTAGTGGTTTAATATTATGGTTTTTCATTATAGTCAAAAGAGGAAGTGGATTTGGTTTGTTTTGAGCAAGCGTATCGCCCCCTATTATTTCATCGAAATAGCTGATGACATTAAAATCTTCTAAAATTATTTTTGCTAATTTTTCAGGCTTGTTAGTACAAATATTTAGAATATAGTCATTGTCTTTAAGCCAGTTGAGAATTCTAAGGGCATTCGGGTACAAAGAACTTTTATTGGATATGTTCTTTTCGTATATAACTAGAAACTGAGAAATTAGTTTCTCAATTTTAGATTGTTCAAGGCTTATGTTATTAAATTCAAGATTTTTTTTTATAAAATATTCTCCACCTTTACCAATAAATTTTCTTGAAGTTTCTGGATCAATTTCGACATCAATGATTTCGCAGATGACCTCTCTTGCTGATGCGATAAGATCTGGTGCAGTATCTATCAGTGTTCCATCCAGATCAAATACAACCATTTTTTGGCGAGTTCGCTTTATCATTTTTATTACTTTTGCAATTATATGTGTTAAAAACATTAATATAGGAATGTTTTATATGGTCCAATAAATTTCTGATGGTTACACAACAAAAAAAAATAAATGCAGCAAAACTTGCGATCACAAAAATCACTTCAGGGATGAATATTGGTCTAGGGACTGGATCAACTGCAAACGAGTTAATAAAGTTATTGGGTGATAATCCTGAGCTAAAGGACAATTGCAGATTTGCATGTACATCTGCTCAAACTGAGTTCCTAGCAAAAAATAATTCAATCAATATCGAAGAAATTGATAACTTCAATTATTTAGATCTCACCATAGATGGAGCTGATGAAATTGATCATAATGGAAATATGATCAAGGGTGGAGGTGGGGCACTTTTGCGTGAAAAGATGATAGCATCTATCTCTAAAAATTATATTATCATCGTAGATGATACAAAATATGTCGATAAGTTAGGAAAATTCCCACTGCCAGTTGAAATTGTTAAATTTGGACCAAAATCAACAATCACATTATTGAAAAATATTTTCTCAGAATATGATTTGTATCCGGAAATTAAAATTAGACCAAATGATGATGGATCAAATTTCAATACAGATGGGGGTAACCTCGTAGTTGATTGTTATTGTACTGAGCTCAATTCACTTCATGAGATTAAAAATAAAATTGAAAGTGTCCCGGGTGTCGTTACTAGTGGATTATTTATCAATATGGCTAGTTCAATGATATTAGGCGAGAGTGAAAAGGCATCGGAAGTGTTATTCAAATAATTAGTTAGTTATAGGTTTTATAATGGGAAGTAATATTAAAGAGTGTGATTTATTTGTTATTGGTGCAGGCTCAGGCGGAGTAAGGGCAGCTCGGTTAGCAGCTCAAAGTGGTGCAAATGTAGTCATTGCAGAAAAATATCGAATTGGTGGCACATGCGTTATCAGAGGTTGCATACCTAAAAAATTACTGAGCTACAGTTCGAAATTCAGTAAACATAATATTATAGCTCAAAGTTATGGTTGGAGCTTTGACGAACCTAAATTTTCATGGGAAAGATTAATAGAAAATAAGAATAATGAAATTCAAAGACTCAGTAATATTTACAAAGCAAATCTCGAAAAATCTGGAGCAAATGTAATTGAGTCCGAGGCAAAAATTATTGATATGGATATTGTTGAATTATCAAATGGTGATCAATTCAAATGTAAGAAAATATTAATAGCGACCGGCGCAAAGCCAAATTTCCCAAATATACCGGGAATTGAACATGGAATATCATCAGATGATTTTTTTGAGCTGGATAAACTTCCAGATAATGTTGTGATTGTAGGTGGGGGGTACATAGCTCTTGAGTTTGCTTCTATCATATCAGGTTTCGGAACCATGTGTGAACTTGTCTATAGGGGTGATAAACTTCTTAAAAATTTTGATATTGATATAAGTAATAATATTTATGAACAAATTCAGTCAGACAAATGCAAAGTGAGATTAAATACTGATATCACAAAATTAGATCTTCATGATGGTAAGTACATTGCAACCTTAAATGATGGTTCAACTATTTCTACTGATCTAGTGCTCTTTGCGACAGGAAGGAATTCGGATCTTTCATTTATAGGAGATAAGATTGAAATAGAAACAGACGCGAGCGGAAGAGTGATTGTTGACAACCAATTCCAAACATCCATACCAAATATCTATGCAATTGGTGATGTTGCAAATAATTATCATCTAACTCCTGTCGCAATCAGAGAAGCTATGATTTTTGCTAGGGAGCAATTTGAAAAAGATACGGATAATTACATCATTGAAAATATCCCAACAGCTGTTTTCTCAAATCCTGAAATTGGAACCGTTGGTTTATCAGAACAAGATGCTCTGCAAAAATATAAAAAGATAGACATTTATACATCATCATTCAGGCCGTTGTATTATACTTTATCAGATGTAAATAAACGTACCTTCATTAAGCTTATTATTGATCACAAGACTCAAGTACTTGTTGGTTTTCACATGATGGGAGATGACTCTGCTGAATTAACACAGATTATGTCAACATTGATCAATAAAAAAGCAAGTAAAATGGACTTAGATAATACGATACCATTGCACCCATCTACCTCCGAAGAAATAATGACAATGAGAAATAGGGTTACCAAAGAATTATAGCCTTTGAAGAAATTTTCTTGTAATACTATCTTATTATGAAAAATTGGCTTATATATATTTACCTGAGATTAAATTTTGGAGAATTTTATGCATAATTGGACACCTTCTAGCTGGCGTAATAAACCAATAAAACACGTGCCAGATTATGAAGATCAAGATCATCTTTCAAATGTTGAAAATACGATTTCAACATATCCTCCATTAGTATTTGCTGGTGAAGCACGAGATTTGAAAGAAAAGCTAGCACTAGCTAGTCAAGGTCGAGCATTCTTATTACAAGGTGGAGATTGTGCTGAGTCTTTTGTAGAGCATAATCCTGATAATATAAGAGATATATTTAGATTATTTCTGCAAATGTCAGTTGTATTAATTTTTGCAACATCATTACCAGTCGTTAAAGTAGGAAGAATTGCTGGTCAATTTGCTAAACCAAGATCCTCAGATACAGAAGTTGTCGATGGTGAAGAGCTTATAAGTTATCGAGGTGATATAATAAATGGCATAGAATTCGAAGAAAATGCTAGGAAACCTGATCCTGAGAGGTTGCTGAAATCTTACAGACAATCCGCCGCAACAGTTAATCTGCTTAGAGCTTTTTCTCAAGGTGGTTATGCAGACCTTGAAAGAGTACATAGTTGGACATTAGAATTTTTAAAAAATTCCCCTATTGGAGAGAAATATTCAGATTTGGCTGAGAATATAACAAAATCCCTTGGTTTCATGAGGGCTTGTGGAGTCACCCCGGAATCTGTGCCCCAGTTAAGGACTACAGATTTATATACAAGTCATGAAGCATTGTTACTAGGGTATGAGGAAGCAATGACGAGAGTTGACTCAATTACAGGTGATTGGTATGCAACTTCAGGTCACATGGTATGGATTGGCGACAGAACTAGGGACCCTGATGAAGCACATGTAGAATATTGTAGGGGAATAAAAAATCCTATCGGAATCAAGTGTGGACCATCTTTAACACCAGAAAATCTTATACGTTTAATTGATACTCTGAATCCAGACAATGAAGCTGGGCGGATAACATTAATAGCCAGATTTGGATATGAGAATGTAGAAAAACACTTGCCTAGTTTTATTGATATCATATCAAAAGAAAATAAGAATGTACTTTGGTCTTGTGATCCAATGCATGGAAATACCATAAAATCAGAGTCTGGCTTTAAGACGCGTCCTTTTGAATATATAATGAATGAAGTTAGAAATTATATGAAAATTCACAAAGATAAAGGCACATTCCCAGGTGGAATACACGTTGAAATGACTGGAAAAAATGTCACAGAATGTGTTGGTGGAGCTATTTCTATAAGAGATGAAGACCTTTCAAGCCGATATCATACTCATTGCGATCCTAGGTTAAATGCGGATCAGGCTCTTGAGTTAGCTTTCCTTGTTGCTGATGAATTAAGATCAACACTATAGAACTTGATTTTAGAGATGATAAAAGATAATCAGATTAACATTGCTCTGGTACAAGAAAATCCAATTGTAGGGAATGTAGAGCATAACTTTAATCTCATTTTAAAGGCCAGAAATGATACAAATAGTGAAAATGCTGATCTAATAGTTTTTTCAGAATTGTTTATGTCCGGTTACCCACCAGAAGACCTAGTGCTGAGGTATTCTTTCCTAGATGAGATCGATACATATCTAAAGTTGTTAGTTGAAGAAACAAAGAAACCAGGTCCAGCAATTTTAGTTGGTTTACCGGTAAGGGATAAAAATCAAATATTTAATTCAGTGGTGCTAATAGATAATGGTAAAATCATCTCAACTCAGCATAAATGCCATCTACCTAATTATGATGTATTTGACGAAGAAAGAATATTTAATAAGGGTAACTTGCCTGGCCCAATAAACTTTCGTGGATTGAAAATTGGGGTAGCCATATGTGAAGATATTTGGCACGAGGATGTGGTTGAGTGCCTTGCTGAAACAGGAGCAGAATTACTAATTGTACTTAATGGTTCACCATATAATCGTGAAAAACAAGACCTTCGTACAAATGTAGCTATGCAAAGAGTTGTGGAAAGTGGTCTGGGGCTGATTTATGTAAACCAGATCGGTGGACAAGATGAGCTTGTTTTTGATGGTGGTTCTTTTGTTATTAACCCAGATTACAGTATGCCAGTAAAGTTACCGAATTTTGTCTCAAATATTCAAAGTACATTATGGACTAAAGATGATGATAGATGGTTATGCAAAACTGTTGTCCAACAAACTGATACTGAAGAATTAGTAGATATATATTCGGCTTGTGTGATTGGACTTAGAGACTATGTTCAAAAAAATAAATTCAAAGAGGTTCTTATTGGTTTATCAGGTGGGATTGACTCAGCAATAGTATCGTCTATTGCAGTTGATGCTCTAGGCAGTGAGAACGTGCAATGCGTAATGTTGCCATCAAAGTACACAAGTAAAGAGAGTTTGGCTGATGCTATTGAATGTGCCCAGAACCTTGGAATTAATCCAGATGAAATATCGATAGAGAAGATGGTTGATGCAGCAGAAGACCAGTTAAACCCATTCTTCGAAGGGACAAACAAAGATATCACCGAAGAAAATATTCAATCTAGGATCAGAGCGGTTTTGTTGATGGCATTATCAAACAAATTTAATAAACTTCTACTAACCACAGGAAATAAATCAGAAATGGCAGTGGGGTATGCAACGTTATATGGTGATATGTCTGGTGCTTTTAACCCAATCAAGGATGTGTATAAAACCGAAGTATATAAAATTGCTGAGATGCGTAATAATAATAAACCTGAATTTTGTTTGGGTCCAAAACATGAAGTCATTCCAAAAAATATTATAACAAAGGCCCCAACAGCTGAATTAAGAGATAATCAAACGGATCAAGACTCTCTTCCTGAGTATGATGTCCTCGATGACATTCTATTCAAACTTATTGAAGAAGAGATATCCGTAAAAGATATTATAAAATCAGGGCATGATAAACAATGGGTGACTAAAATACAAAATCTCTTGTACATATCAGAATACAAGAGGAGGCAGGCACCACCAGGGGTAAAAATATCCAGTAAAAATTTTGGAAAGGACAGAAGATATCCAATTACAAACAATTTTAGAGACAAAAGTTAGAAAATATTATGACAGTCAATAAACTCAGATTTGCTCCAAGTCCAACCGGTAATTTACATATCGGAAATGCCAGAACATTAATATTGAACTATATATATTCAAAGGCAATTGATGGAAAGTTAATACTAAGGATCGATGATACAGATACTGAAAGATCAGAGGAGAGATATTATAAATCTATTCTTAACGATATCGATTGGCTAGAAATAGATATTTTTGATATTAAAAGACAGTCTGAAAAAACCGAGAAATATCAAGATATTGCAAACAAGCTAATTGAACAGGGCAAGCTTTACCCTTGTTTTGAAACTGATGAAGAGCTAAATCGTGCAAGAAAATTAAGTTTATCTCGTGGTCAGCCTCCAATATATGACAGGAGTGCGTTGAACCTGACTGAAGAGCAAAAAAATGAATATAAAACAAATGGTATAAATCCATATTGGAGATTTAAACTTGATCGTGAGGTTGTTGAATGGAACGATTTGATTAGGGGTCGCCAAACAATTGATTGTGGATCTTTTTCAGATCCAGTTTTGATTAGGGCAGATGGAACGTTCTTATATACATTACCAAGTGTTGTTGATGATATTGATCTAGAAATCACTCATATATTGAGGGGTGAAGATCACGTATCTAACACAGCAACACAAATACAGTTATTCAAAACACTCAATGCATCTATCCCAAATTTTGGTCATCACAGTTTAATGGTGCAAAAAGATGGATCGCGTATGTCAAAAAGATCAGGGTCATTATCGCTCGAGGAAGTTAGAGAAAGCGGCATTGAACCGATTACTCTGATAAATTACTGCGCGCGTATTGGTACATCAGATGCTGTAGAAGCGTTCCAAACAACCGATGAATTAGTCAAAAACTATGACCTATCAAAAATCTCTCGTTCACCTGCAAGGTTTAGTGTTGAAGAACTAGAAGTGCTGAACAAAAAGATTATTCAGAATATTCCATTTGAAAGAGCTAGTGATAGATTAGGACAAGATGGAATAACAGGTGAGAATGCTGAAAAATTTTGGAATGTTATAAGGACAAATATTAATAATATCCATGAAGCCAAAAAATGGTGGGATATTGTAGGAGATAACCCTATTAATGCTATTGAGAGTGTAAACAAAGAAGTAATTACAGCTGCAAAGGAATTATTACCTGAAGATCCTTGGAATGAAAATACATGGTCAGAATGGACAGGTAAAATAGCAGCCGAGACTGGCTTAAAAGGTAAAGAATTATACTTACCAATAAGAATTGCACTCACCGGCGAGACCTCAGGTCCAGAGCTGGCAACTTTCATACTCTTACTTGGCAAGGATAAAGTCCAAAAAAGATTAGATAATTATATTTGATTTTCATTTAAATTGATTTATAATCGAACGATCGTTCTAAAGGTGATGGTTTGGTAAAAATTGTTTCATATAGAGATTTAGTAGATAAACTCATTGATATATTCTGTGAATTTGGTTACGACGGGACAAGTCTAACAATATTATCTCAAAAGACAGGACTCGGCAGAGCTAGCCTTTATTATCATTTCCCGGGTGGAAAAGAAGAAATGGCTAATGCAGTTTATGAAAAAATCAGTAGAGATTTTACTAAATTAGTATTAGCACCGCTTGCAACGGATCTTAATTTCCAAACAAAAATAAAAAATATGCTAGAAGGTATAAATCTATTTTATAACAATGGCAAAAGGTCTTGTTTAATAGATGTATTTGCTATTGGATCAACAAAAGATATTTTTCATAACCAAATTAAGAACGCTGCAATGTATTGGAAGGATTCCCTCATTAAAATTATTGAAGATGAGGGTATTGATAATGCGCGTGCAGTAGCTATATCGGAGGATATTATTATCTCTATAGAGGGTGCATTGATCTTTACACGCGCCACAGGTGATTACTCGAGTTTTAATAGGACTTTAGAGAAGATTTTAAATATGATCTCAGTGAATAATTTAAGGTAATCCGAATGAATTTATACCTATACAATTCTATAACTAAGAAAAAAGATGAATTCATTCCTTTGGATATCAATAAAATCAGGATGTATGTGTGCGGTCCAACCGTATATGACGAACCACATATAGGTAATGCAAGGCCAGTAATAGTATTTGATCTTCTCTACAGGATATTAAGAAACTTCTACGGAAATGAGAAAGTAACTTACGTTCGTAACATCACTGATGTAGATGACAAAATAAACAAAATAGCATCAGAAAAATACCCTGATATTGAAACAAATCTGGCAATTAAGAAGCTAACAACGGATATTGAAAAAAAATTCAAAGATTATGCAAGTAAATTAGAATGTTTGCCTCCGTCAATTGAACCGCGTGCGACGGAACATATATCTGAAATGATTGAGATCATAGAAGGCCTCATTGATAAAAAATCAGCTTATGTAGCGGATGGACATGTAATATTTGACATAAATAAATATGATAAATACGGGAGCTTATCCAATAAATCTCAAAAAGATTTAATAGCTGGTGCAAGAATAGAGGTTGCAAACTACAAAAATAACCCGCTTGATTTCGTATTATGGAAACCAAGTCAACCAAATGAGCCTTACTGGGATAGTCCATGGGGGAAAGGCAGACCTGGTTGGCATATTGAGTGCTCAGCAATGTCATCAAAATATCTAGGGCAAGAATTTGATATTCATGGAGGTGGAATTGATCTGATATTCCCTCATCATGAAAATGAGGTTGCTCAATCATGTTCATATCATTCCAATGAACATATGGCCAAATATTTTGTCCATAATGGAACATTAAACATTGAAGGTAAAAAGATGTCGAAATCACTCGGAAATGTGGTTTCATTAAACGATATGTTAGATTTATACCACGGTGCAATCCTAAGATTTACCATGTTAAGAACACACTACAGACAACCGATAGATTGGACAAAGAGTAGTTTAGAGGAGTCTAAGAACATTTTGAAGAAATGGGTATCCGTATCAAACCAAGATAATGTGCAAATTCAAGAGGTACCATCGGAAGTTTATGAAACCCTTTTGGATGATATCAATTCACCTCAAGCAATTACGAAAATGCATGGATATTTTTCAAATAAAGAATATGACAAACTCTTTGGAGCATTAAACTTTCTGGGAATTAATATTAAAGATTTAAGTCGTTCAATGGCATTAGAGCAAAATAGTAAAAAAGATGCAATTGATGAAACGGAAGTAAACAAACTCATCGAAGAGAGGAATACCGCAAGAAAGGCAAAGGATTATAAAAAATCCGATGAAATTAGGAATAAACTTGAATTAATGGGAATAAAGCTTCAAGATGATGGAGATAAGTCCACCTGGGAATATATAAATGAGTAAAGAAAAAATATATATATTTGATACGACTCTAAGAGACGGCAACCAAACGCCAGGCGTAGATTTCACTTTGGACGATAAAAACAGAATATCAAAGATTCTTGATGATTTGGGAATAGATTATGTTGAAGGTGGATATCCTGGGGCTAATCCAACAGACACAGATTTTTTTAATTCACCACCAAAATTCAAAAATTCAAAATTTGTTTCATTTGGAATGACAAAAAGACCCGGTCGTTCAGCCTCAAATGATCCTGGATTTAATGAGTTACTATCTTATAAAACGGACGCTATTTGTTATGTAGCAAAATCATGGGACTTTCATGTAAGAAAAGCGCTTGGTTGTACGCTTGAAGAAAATATTTCATCAATTAAAGAGTCAGTTAAAGCTGCTTCTAAATCACATGGTGAAGTCATGGTTGATTGTGAACATTTTTTTGATGGTTACAAAAATAACAGAGAATACGCTACAGAATGCGTAAAGGCAGCTTATGATTCAGGAGCAAGATGGGTTGTTTTATGTGATACAAATGGTGGTACATTACCTGATGAAGTATCTGAAATTGTCACTGAAATATGCAATGTAATACCTGGTAAGAATTTAGGTATCCACGCTCATAATGATACAGGAAATGCTGTAGCCAATAGTCTAGCCGCAATTCAATCCGGTGCGCGTCAAGTGCAAGGTACGCTAAACGGTATTGGAGAGAGGTGTGGTAATGCTGATTTAATCACAATCATACCGACCCTTCTTTTAAAAGAGAGATTTAATACTAGCTTTGAAATATCAGTAACAAATAAAGCTCTTAAAAATATTAGGACAACAAGCCTAATCATCGATGATATCTTGAATAGAGCGCCTGATAAACAATCGCCTTATGTTGGTGAAAGTGCCTTTGCAACGAAAGCTGGTATTCATGCATCTGCAATCATTAAAGATCCTAAAACCTATGAGCATGTAGAACCTGAATCCATTGGTAATGAGAGAAAATTATTAATATCCGATCAGGGCGGAAAATCGAATGTTATTTCTGCATTGAAGAAAATGGGTATTAACATACAAAAAGATGATCAAAGAATTACTGAATTATTGGAGATTGTTAAAGAGAGGGAGTCAAGAGGTTACACTTATGAAAGTGCGCAGGCATCATTTGAACTATTGGCTTGTGAAATATTTGGCAATTTAAAAGAATTCTTCAATGTTGAAAGTTTCAGGACTTTAGTGGAAAGACGTATTAATGCTAAAGGTGAACTTATTACTGTATCAGAGGCAACAGTCAAAGTACTCGTTGATGGCGAACGGTTTATCTCTTCAGGTGAAGGTAACGGTCCTGTAAATGCACTAGATAATGCTATGCGCAGAGATCTTGGAAAATATAATAAATACCTTAAGAATATGCAGCTCGTTGATTATAAAGTGAGAGTATTGAATGGTGGTACAGGGGCCGTAACCAGAGTTTTGGTAGAGTCATCTGACACAAAAACTAATGAGCGGTGGGTTACCATTGGCGTATCTCCCAATATCGTAGATGCATCGTTTCAAGCATTATACGATGCAATTAATTATAAACTTGTTCAGTCTAATATTTGATTATAAATCTGAAAACTGGCGGAGGGGAAGGGATTTGAACCCCCGAACGAGTTAACCTCGTTGCCGGCTTTCGAAACCGGTGCTTTCAACCACTCAGCCACCCCTCCATAGGATATTAATGTAGTTGATTTATCCAATGTAAGTGTTATCAATTAAAGTAATTTTAATCAATTATTTCTACGTTATTGTCTAATGCAATTTTCCAATGGCCTAAAGTTTCAATGATAACAATTCAAGATTTATCAATATCTTTTGATGGTAATCCATTATTCACTGATGTTAATGTCCATTTCAATCAAAAAGAAAAAATTGGTCTTATAGGAAGAAATGGTTCAGGTAAATCAACATTTCTAAAATTACTTTTAAAGCAATTAGAACCTGATAACGGTGAAGTAAAAATTCCAAGAAACTATCAAATTGGTTATCTTGAACAACACATAAAATTTGAGCATAAAACGATTATTGATGAAGTTACAAGTGTTCTACCTGAAGAACGAATATATGAAACTTGGAAAGGGGAAAAGATTTTAAATGGACTTGGCTTCTCTGACGAAGAGATGCTACAAGATCCCCATTTATTCTCTGGCGGCTATCAAGTGAAAGTGAATCTTGCTAAAGTATTACTTCAAGAGCCTAATTTATTACTGCTTGATGAGCCTACAAATTATTTGGATATTCATTCGATTAGATGGCTCAAAAAATTCCTCAATGACTGGACAGAAGAACTCATACTTATAACCCATGATAGAAATTTTATGGATAGTATAATTACTCATACTCTTAATATCCATCGTGGTAATTTTAGGAAATTTCCAGGTAATACAAAAAACATAAAAGAGCAAATCCAGCAGGAAGAAGAAATTTATGAAAAAACTCGGATTAATCAGGAAAAAGAGCGTGAAAAGACCCAAGCTTGGATCAATAGATTTAAATCAAAAGCTACATTAGCCAGCAGAGCACAATCGAGAGTAAAAATGTTAGAGAAGAAGGAAGTTAACAAGAAGCTTGAAACAATTGCTAATCTAGATTTTAAGTTCAACTACCTTAACTATAATAGTAAGCAAAGCCTCATGAATGTTAAAGATCTCAGCTTTGGTTACAGTCCCGATAAAATATTAATTAATGACTTATCATTTAATGTTCGAAAGGGTGACAAGATTTGTGTGATTGGAAAAAATGGAAAAGGTAAATCAACTCTTTTAAAATTACTTTCAAAAGAAATCGATAAATTTGAAGGATCAGTTGGTGTTCATGAGAAAGTGAAAATTGGCTATTTTGGACAAATGAATATTGATAGGTTAAATGATAAAAAATCAATTTATGAAGAGATACAATCCGTTGACCCATCAATTCCAGAAACTAAAGTGAGAACGATATGCGCTCATATGATGTTTCCTGGTAAATCATCAAATAAAAAAATTAGTGTACTCTCAGGCGGAGAGAAAAGTCGTGTTACTTTAGGTAGAATCTTATTAAATCCAGTCAACCTACTTTTCTTAGATGAACCAACAAATCATTTGGACATGGAGTCAACAGAAACACTTATGGAGGCAGTTCAAATTTTCGAAGGTTCAGTAATAATGGTAACCCATGATGAGTATTTTCTGAAAAAAATTGCAAATAAACTGATAATTTATGATGAAGGTAAAGCCTTCTTTTTCAATGGAGATTATAAAGACTTTCAAAAAAAAATTGGTTGGAAAGATATATAATTTTCTTTGTTTATACCTTTATTATGTTTGAAGTATTTTAAATCTACAAAAGAGTCACACCGTTGCTGGTTTTCAAGACCGGTGCTTTATATTATTCAGATTAATAATCAAAGATTTCTAAAATCTCTTGTGACGAAGAGGCAACCTGATAATTAATCTTTTCTAGATTACTTAAAAATTCGCTCTCATGAAGATGTTCTAGGAGATTTATGTATGGATCCCAAAAATTGTTATAATTTGCCATAACAAGCTTTTTATTATGTTGTTTAAGTTGGTTCCATGTCAATACCTCGGTCATTTCATCGAGCGTACCAATACCTCCAGGCAGTGTAACAAATGCATCAGACAACGAATACATTTTCTGTTTTCTTTCATGCATATCCTTTGTCACTATTACATCATCGATGCCATCAATTATCTCAACATATTTCATGAGGAACTCAGGGATGATTGCTGTGACCTTACCTCCGTTATCTAAAACGGATCGTGCAATGTGCCCCATTAACCCCTTATTTCCGCCGCCATAAATGATTGAAATGTCATTTTTTACCAATAACCTACCCAGTTCACTAACTTCGTCAAGGAAGAGGTTATTTGGGTTGAAGGTGCTGCAGAACACACAAACTGTTTTTATTTTTTTATCCATAATCAATAGTCAGGGGTGTCTAAAATATAAAATACTTTAATTTACTATACATGATATTATAATAGACAGAAATTAACATAAGATATTTTTAAATGTTGAATGATAAAACTAAAATCTTTGGTGTTTTGCTCATTTTACTCATCGTAATCTTAGCGGTATTACAATATTTTAAATCCAGTACAGAAAACGCTTCAAATCCTATCGATAACGTACAAGAGATTTCACAATCAGAGGTTTATGTGGCTGAACAAGTCGATGAGATTAAAGACCAAACAACAGACATAGTCGAAGTACAAGAAGTAGAAGAAGTTGTAGAAGAAAACCTTGGTTCATTCGATGTTGTCCGCATTGATAGGGATGGGGTATCAGTACTTGCAGGTAGAGCACAGCCAAATCAAAAAATTAGAATTTATAATGAAGATAACCTTATTGGTGAAGGTGTATCAGATAGACTTGGACAATGGGTGATCACAATTGATGAAGAAATACCGAACGAAATACTGAATTTAAAGATCTCAACGACAAATGAAAACTCAGAAATTGAGGTCTTTTCTGATCAAATTGTAACAATTATGCCAATTGAAAATCTAAATAACCCAATAGAACCTGATGTAACCGATGAAATTATTCTCTTAACACAAGAAAATGAGGCAAGTAGAATTCTATCTGATGATCCATCATTTCTTCAAGATGAGAGTGTTGTTAACATAAGAACTATTGATTATGACGAAGAAAAACTGATCCTAAGCGGTAATGCAGAAGCAAATACCGAAGTTAATGCCTATATAGATAATAAATTTATTGGAAAGACATTATCTGATAATTTGGGTAAGTGGTCATTAAACATAGATGAAAATATCATTCCTGGAGATTATGAAATAAGAGCAGATATGGTTGATGATCAAGATTTTGTTATCGCTCGAACATCAACAAAGTTTACTCGGTTATTTGATGGAATAGATAATAGTTTGCAGTTAAATACTATAACAATCGAGCCGGGTGATAACCTTTGGAATATTTCAAGAAAGAAGTATGGCTCAGGTATGCAATATACCGTTATATACCTTGCAAACTCAAATCAGATTGTTAACCCTGACTTGATATTTCCTGGGCAGGTTCTAATGGTTCCGGGCTCTTAGTTTTCAGTTTCTTTCTATTCTTAATCACATAAGGCATTACCAGCATTGTTGGTAATAGTAGTAATGTTAAAATTGTAGAGAAAGACAATCCAAAGATAATCGCTGTCGACATCTGTACCCACCATGATGATGTTATACCTCCAACAAGAATGTCTCTTCCTATGAAATCAAAAGTTACCTGCGTTGCCATTGGTATGAGACCCATAATTGTAGTAATTGTTGTGAGCAGAATTGGTCTCAGCCTTTCACTAGCTGTTTGAACGACAGATCTTATTGGGTCCTTAAATTCTCTTAAATTTGAGTTGTATGTATCAATAAATACAATAGCGTTGTTTACCACAATACCCGCCAAGGCAACTATACCCGTTCCGGTCATGATGATAGAGAATGTTTGACCTGTTATCAGAGATACCCAGCATTACACCAAATGCTGATAAGATTACTGTAAATAGAGTTAAAAATGTCTGATAAAAGCTATTAAACTGGGTAATTAGAATGATAAACATGAGTGCTAGAGCAGCAAGTGCGGCTTTTCCTAAGAAAGCACCAGCTTCTTTTTGCTCTTCATCAGCACCTCTAAATTTAAATTTAACATCATCAGGCCAATTTTGACTATCTAGCCACTGTTCTATTTCACTCACTTTTTGATCTGTATTAACACCATCCTCTGTATTTGCTTTTACAACAAATGCAAATTTGCCGTTTAATTTACTAATATTTGGTACAGAGTCACGATAGGTTTTGGTTATAATATTACTGATTGGAATCGAACCTTGTTGGGTTTCAATGTTCAGTTTATCTAATTGATCTATATTTCTATCTTCTTTTGGGAGTCTTGCTCGAATTTCTATTTCATCTTCTGAGTCATCAGGTCTAAAATTCCCAACTAGTATACCATTTGTAACTAGCCTTATTACAGAACCAATCGTATTTATATCTGTGTTGTAGATACCCGCTTTTTCTCTATCTACATCAACCGCCCATTCAACACCAGGTAATGGTCGTGTATCCTCAATATCTTTTATTCCATCAAGATCAGTCTCAAAGTAACTTCTTATGAGCTTTGTAGATTCATTTGCATTATTATAGTTTGTGGATGTGATTTCAAGTCTAATATCTTTACCGGTTGGTGGACCACCTTCAATTTGCCTAATTTCAACATTGATACCCGCAATATCTTTAGTTCTATCAAGGATTTCTTCAAAAATAAATTTAGCTTTTCGACGTTTCTCAAAATCTTCTAATTCAATACTAATTTGGCCAATAGCATCTACTGGTTTATCTTGCTGATCGCCTGGATTACCACCACCATCTAAACTTGATCTGGTATTTATATTTTGTATACCTGCAACTTGAAGTACTTCAGCTTCAACATCTTCAATCATGCTTTGCGTCTCATAAAGAGAGAGATTACCACGAGCTGAAATAAATATGACTGCTTCCTCTGGCTCCTGATCAACAAAATATTCGACACCATTATTGTATTTTGCATAACTACTAAAGATCAAATACCCAAGCAGTATTGCTGAAAACAGAACCATTAATGGTCTTTTAATTATGATTTCGATTAAGCGCGCATATAGTGATGGTTTATCATACTCAGTATCTGATATTTGATCGGAAGGACTTCTATGACCTCCCAAAGATCCAAGAACTGGGATAAATATTAGTGCAGTGGCAAGTGCAGCAGTCAATACAATTATTACCATTGTTGGTAAATAACTCATGAATTGACCAGCTACACCCGGCCATAAAAGCATTGGTGTGAATGCAGCCAATGTAGTACCTGTAGAGGCTGCAATTGGCCAAAACATTCTTTTTGATGCATTTAGAAAGGCTTCCTTGCGCGCAATACCTCTCTCTGTAAGTTTTTTGGAATATTCAACAATAACGATTGCACCATCAACTAACATTCCAACAGTAAGAACTAAACCAAATAAAACCATTATATTTACAGTCATCCCAATTAAATTTATAACTAGGAAGCTTATCATAAATGTAATTGGAATACTGAGCCCCACCAATATTGCAGGACCGATGCCAAGCACAGCGATAATAGTAATCATAACAAGAACAACTGCTGTTAGTATTGCAGCTTCAAGAGATTTTAGTACTTCAAATATATTTGTTGATTGATCAAATGAATAATCAACCTTAATGATGTCAGGCCAATCCTTAGTATATTCATCTACAACTGATCTAACATTTTTGTTGTTTTCAATAATATTAACTCCAAGTCTTTTTATTACATTTACAGAAATTGCCTGTTTACCGTTAAATTTACTAAAATCAGATTGATCTTCATAAGTTCTTTTTATCTCCGCAATCTCACCTAGAGTTATAATTATGTCCCCATTTCTTTTTACGGGGAGAGAATATACGTCATTTATAGTTTTAAATAACCCTGGAACTTTTACATTGAATCGGCCATTATCACTTTCAACAGCCCCTGCTGATATGACTTTGTTGTTTTGATTAATCGCAGAAATTAGTTCTAAAGCTGTAAGATTATAGGATTCTAATTTTGTGGTATCAATTATGACTTCAACCATTTCATTTCTTGAACCAGATAAATCAGCACTGAGGACAGTATCAAGTTCTTCAATTTCATCTTGAAGTTCTTTTGCATATTTATTGAGTGTTCTTTCAGGAACATCACCGGATACAGTGACGACAATAGATGGTATAAGAGAAAAATTTACCTCAGTAACTTTGGGCTCATTTGCTTCATCAGGCAGTTCGGATTCGACTTCTGAGAGTTTTGAACGGATGTCTGCAAGAGTTTTTTCATTATCAATCTTAATATCAAACTCAAGTATGACAGCTCCATAGTCTTCTGCACCAACAGATTGTATTTGTTTGAGCCCATCCATCCCCTTCAATTTATTTTCAAGAGGTCTTAAAATTAATCTTTCGGAGTCTTGTGAACTAATGCCAGGTTGAACAACTGATACATAAAAAACAGGAATATCAATATCTGGATTTGACTCTTTGGGTATGCTTATATATGAGTATATTCCACCAACAATCAGTGCAAATAGCAAAGTTAGAATAGTTCTGGGCTGCGCGTGCAGTAGGTCAATAAATTTATTCATAGTAGTTTATATTATCTATAACTGCATTTACTGTATCACCAGGTTTGACGTAGTCTTGTCCAACAGTGATTACTCTAATTGTTTCGGGTAAATTTGAGATATAGGCACCTTTATTGTTAAGGTTGGTTACTTCAACTTCTATAAATTTTACCGTATTGTTGTCATCGATAATCTTGATGCCAATATTTCCATTATCACTCAAACTTAAAATAGAAGAGGGGATTAAATGAGCATTCAAAATATTATTATTTATGTATACTTCTGTGGTTGTACCAACTTTTATAGTATTCTTACTATTATCTACAGTAACCTCAGTTGAGAATGTTCGTGTATTAGGGTCAGCTACATTTGAAATGTAGGTCAGCAATCCATCAACAATTGAACCATCGATCAGTCTAACTTTTGCAGGCATTCCTTTGGTTAGTTTTGATACATTTTTTTCTGATACATTCCCAGAGACAATTATAATGTCTGTATTAACAAGAATAGCGCAAATGTTACCTATTGTAGCTAATTCACCTACTTCAGGGATAATATCATCTATGGTACCATTAATGGGCGCAACTGTTTCTATACGTTCCACTTCAATTTGTGCACGTTTAAATGAAGCTCTGGCTTGTTCAAGATTAGATTTTTCAGATATTAGACTATTCTTTGAATTATAACCTGCTTTAACCAACTCCTCTCTACTGTCAAATTTTACTTGTGCATCGTCTAGTCTAGCCCTAGCTGAGTCGAATGTTTCAATTCTATCATCAGGTTCTAATTCGCATATAACACTACCTGAATTAATATATTCACCTTTTTTAGTGTGAATTTTTTTTATTGTTCCATTTGTTTCAAATCTTAATTCCAATAGATTATTTGGCTCAGTTTTGCCGATAATCTTAAAGGTATCATTGAAATCTGATGATTTACTTTCAATGTATCTAACTGTGAAGTCTTCTTGTACTTCGTCGACTACGTCTGCTGGTGCTTCGGATGTTTGAGATGGCTTTGTAAAATATCCAGAGCCAACCCACAATGCAGTAATAATTATAATAGCTAAAGCTGTGATAAGTGATCTAATTTTCATTATGTTTTGATATTTAATAAATTTATTTTTAACGTATGTTTATTTAACGTCTGTGTGTTGCTGTTTGGTTTAAATTTTATCTAATATAATTTGATAAAAACCTGATTGAGCTTTTTCTCTCTCTTGGTAAATGTTTGTTAAAATATACATTTATTATTTGAAAAATCAATATGATTAAAAGTGTAATAGAAATAAAGTATGCGGCAATTATTGGATAGGGGATGAACGGATTGAAAGTTTTGTCTGCAAAATAACTTGCATAGTAGAGTGCATCACCCGATTGCCTCCATGCTGGAAAGCTACTAAAAAACACAAGCGTCGTTGCATGAAATAAGAAAATAGCTTCATTTGTATATGATGCCCAAGAATTTCTCAGCATTGTTGGGACTATTATCTTTCTGTATTTTCTCAAGTTAGATAGACCAAAAGCGTTTGCAGCATCAATGTCTTGTTTTGGTATTGACTTTAATGCCCCATAGAATATTTCTGAACTATACGCTGTAGTATTCAAAAACAGGACAATTACTGCTCCTAACCAAGCTTTTGTGAGCCAGCTTGTTTGAAATGTTACTGTTGTAAAAATTAAATTAATATCAATACCCATTTTGGGTAATAGTACGAATAATTCATAAGCACAAAAGAATTGTATAAATAACGGAGAGCCTCTAAACACGAAGACATAAATTTCGACTGCCTTTGATACGAAAGGATATTTATTATTTCTTATTATTGCAGTCGAAATGGCAAAAATAAAGCCAAGAGACAAGGCAATAATACAAAAATATATATTCCAAATTATACCGCTACCAATTAAGACAAACTGATCACATAGGGTTATATCACTCTTTGGTAATAGTTTCTCACCAATACCTATCGATCTTAAAGAATATAATTGAATTGTATTTTCACAGATCATGGTTGACCCTTAAATTGGCAAATAAAATTTTTTGGAAACGCGATTAAGAGCGATCTCACTAATTTTTGTAAGGAGTAGGTAAAATACTAACAAGGATAGGAAATACCAAACTCTCCAATCTGGATGCGGATATTGGAATATAGATGTTTTTGAGCCACCAAGCTCTCTTGCCCAAAATACTATATCCTGAATCCCTAATAAAAAAAGTAAAGGGGTTGATTTTATTAATAACATCCAAAGATTTGATAACCCAGGTAGCGCGAACCTCCACATTTGCGGGAATATGATGCTAAAATAAATTTGTTTTTTATTCATTCCAAAGGCTTTACCGGTATCAATCTGAGAACGAGGTACGGAATTCATTGCTCCATGGAATGTGTTTGCTGCGAATGCACCATACACAATTGTAAATGACAATATTGCTAGAGAAAAACCATACATGTCATGTATCCATTGAGGGCTTGAGCTTAATGGTAGTTTTGCGGCACTACAAACAATAAAGTCATTGCCCTGCCAAACACTATCTATTATTTCGGGGCATTTAATCTTATGCCTTGTAAATTCAATTAATTGGTCAATTGTAATAGGAATAAATAAGAAGAAAATAATATCAGGTATTCCCCTTACAATATTGGCGTAAGTTTTACTAATAAGTCTCAGTAAAAAAAAATTTGATTTTATTGCTACTGCAGCTGCCAGACCCAACATTAAAGCCAGTGGTGCTGTAAGAACTAAAAGAAGAATGATTAGTCCAAAAGATTTATAAAATTGGATATGTTTCCCATTTGTGAGGTAACAACTGAACCAATCAAAGGTTGATAAGATACTTGGATCAGAGCAAAACTCAAACATGGGTCAACTTTTTTGATTTAATCTGGGAGGCCAAGAGGCCTCCCAAAAAATTAATCTATTAATAAATAGATGCGTCCTCACCAAACCATTTTTTGATTAGGTCATTAAGACTTCCATCTTCTTTCATTGAGTCAATAGCAGCATTGAAAGTATCTTTTAAATCACTGTCGGATTCTCTAATACCCATTCCAACACCACCGCCAATAAACACATCTTTACCGATGAATTTAAAGTCTCCATTTGACTCAGCAACAATAGGGGCTAAAAATGCTTTATCAGCCATAACAGCTTCCACTTCACCGTTTCTTAGAGCTGATATTGTTTCATCTGGTGTTGCAAATTCAACAAGTATTGCTCCTGACTCAGCTACATGGCTTGCTTGTATTGTTGATGTCTGAGCAGCAACTACGCCTATGTATGCAGCTTTGTTTCCATCGCCTGTCGTGATATAAGCTGATGGATCAGGTGGTAGATAATCTTGAGTGAAGTCAATTACCTCATCTCTTTCGTCAGTAATAGACATTCCAGCTATAATTGTATCATAGTTGCCAGATACTAGATTTGGAATTATTGAGTCCCAGTCATTTTGTACCCATTCACAGTCTAGTCCAGCTCTATCGCACAATTCATCACCAAGATCTCTTTCAAAACCGTCAATCTCTCCATTATCATTAATAAAGTTATATGGAGGATAAGCACCTTCAGTTCCCATTCTCACTGTATCAGCGTTCACAGGTGAATATATGAAGCCCAGAAGTAGTGCGCTTAATAATATTTTCTTCATAACATACCTCTTAAGTGTTACTAAAACTTACTGACTCCAGAAATTTCTTCAATCTATCAGTTTTAGTATTATTAAAAATAACGTCAGGAGTACCTTTTTCAAGGATTATCCCTTCGTCCATGAATAGTATATAGTCAGATATTTCTTTTGCAAGTTTCATGTCATGAGTAACTAGAATCATAGTTCTATCTTGGCTAGCTAATTTTTTTATAACTGAAACAACTTCGCTCTCTAATTCGGGGTCGAGAGCAGAAGTTGGTTCATCAAATAATATTATCTCTGGACTCATTGCGAGTGCTCGTGCAATTGCTGCACGTTGTTGTTGTCCGCCTGATAAGTTTGCTGGGTATTCTTTTAATTTATCTGATAATCCAACCTGTGTTAACATTTCAATTCCGAGCGCAGTTGCTTCAGATTTTTTCATTTTTAAGACAGAAATTGGGGCTTCAATGACATTTTGTAAAATGGTCATATGAGACCATAGGTTGAATTGTTGGAATACCATAGATACTTTTTTTCTCAATTCGAGTATATTTTTTTTGTCGGTTTTATTATTTGTGTCTTGATCTTTGCTAACAATAAGAGAGTCATTAAAAAAGATTTTACCTTGGTTAATTTCTTCTAGCTGATTGATGCATCTTAGGAGTGTTGATTTCCCCGATCCTGATGATCCAATGATTGAGATTATTTGTCCTGTTTGTGCAGATAGATCAACACCTTTTAGGACGTCAAGTGAGCCATAGGACTTATGGATATTTATTAACTCAAGTGTATTTGTAACAGCCATATTATCTTTTAAAACAAATAAATAATATGAATATTAAATATTACATCACTGATAAGGGCAAGATAAATAATAATGATAAATAGTTGGGATACTATCTAAATAGATTGTTTATATTATCGATTTGATCATTCCCCGGGCACAAATCATCCATATCAAGTGCATTTAGAGGGGTTTCTGAGGTTTTTAATGTTTGATGTAAATCAGACTTGTTTGGGTCTATGTATAAAAGCCCTGTTGTTACTTTACCTTCAGCTCTATTTTCTCGTAATGTATTGATAACTTTGTGCTGATTGGTTGGGTCATGATCTTCTCCAAGCTTTTTGAAGTTGATTTCTCTTCCATTATGCAATTTTAATGAAATGGTTTCTCCTTCAGCATAGCTTGTATTGATTGTTTCCTCTTCTGGGACGAAATCTAAATCTCCGAAAATTGATCTATGCTCACGAATGTAATCATAACTTTTAGTTGAGTAGCCATGGTTATTAAATGTAACACATGGAGAGATAACATCAATGAGTGCAAACCCATCATATTCAAGTGCAGCCTTTATTAATGGGACAAGCTGTTCTTTATCTCCTGAGAAACTTCTTGCAACAAATCCAGCTCCTAATTCTATAGCCATTATTGCTAGGTCTATAGAACCGAATGGGTTATCCATCCCTCTTTTGTTTTTTGAGTTTTTGTCGTTAGTTGCTGAAAATTGACCTTTTGTTAGACCATATGTGCCGTTATTTTCAACTATATAGGTTAGATTTAGCTGTCTACGGATTGCATGGCAATATTGGCCCAAGCCAATTGAAGCAGTATCACCATCACCTGACACACCAATATAAGTTAGATCTCTATTAGCCAGATTAGCGCCTGTTGCAACAGATGGCATTCTTCCATGAACGGAATTAAAGCCATGAGCATTGTTTAAGAAATAGTTAGGTGTTTTTGATGAGCATCCTATACCAGATAGTTTTGCGATTTTATGAGCAGGTAGAGATAACTCAAAGCAGGCGTCAATGATTGAGGCTGTTATAGAGTCATGACCACAACCAGCACATAGAGTGGATACGACTCCTTCATAGTCTCTGTAAGTAAGTCCTATAGCATTCGTTGGAAGTGATGGATGTCTAAATATTGGTTTCTTAATAAATGTCATGTCATACAATCTTTATTGGTGGTGAATTTGCAGCTTTAATATTTTTATTATTATTTACTGACTCTGTTATATTATCGACAATGAAGTTTGCTGTGAGTGGCATCCCGTCATAGTTGAGCAATGAAATTAATTTGCTAACATCAAGATTTTCTTCAGATACAAGAAGCTTTTTCATTTGCGCATCTCTATTTTGTTCAAGGATGAAAACAAAATCGTGGTCATTGATAAAATCTTTTATTGATTTAGCAAAAGGGAATGACCTGATACGAAGATGATTTACACCAATCCCATTTGAAGAGAGTTGTGCCATTGCATCATTTAAAGCAACCGTTGTGCTGCCATAGTTAATTATTCCAATTTTTGATTTTGGACTATTAATGTTTATGATTGGCTGAGGAAGCATTTCTTTCGAAGTTTCGAACTTTTTAGAAATTCTATCTAGCATATCAGCGTGTACTACACCACTTTCTGTATAACCACCTGTATCTGTGTGTGATGTACCACGAGTAAAATAAGATCCATATTCAGGATGTGTTGCTGGAATAGTTCTATATGGTATTCCATCACCGTCCACATCACGATATCTAGCGAATGTTTTAAGTTTTTCTATATCATCAGCGGTAACTAATTTACCTCTATTATGCTTATATTCAGGGTCCCACTCAAATTCATCTACAACCCAATCATTCATTCCAATATCCAGGTCACTTAATACCATAATAGGTGTTTGGAAAAGCTCAGCGTAATCAAAAGATTTATAACCAAATTCGAAGCACTCATTTGGATCGGCTGGAAGAAGTAACATGTGTTTTGTATCACCGTGTGATGCGTAAGCGCATGATAATATATCTGATTGTTGAGTTCTTGTTGGCATACCAGTTGAAGGTCCACCGCGTTGAATATCAAACAGAACAAGTGGTATCTCGGCAAAATATGCTAATCCAAGAAACTCACTCATTAATGAAATACCCGGTCCAGATGTCGCAGTAAATGCTCTTGAACCATTCCAATTAGCTCCAATTGCCATTCCGACAGCAGATAATTCATCTTCGGCTTGAATTATGGCAGCGTTTAGATGCCCATCCTCAGTTTTGCGAAGCTTGTTGGCGTGTTTTTCGAATGCTTCAACAAGGGATGTTGATGGCGTTATAGGGTACCATGAAGCTACCGTTGCGCCCCCATAAAGAGCGCCTAATGCAGCTGCTTCGTTACCATTTAACATAATCTTGTTAGAATTTTTATTGCACTTTCTAACTTGCTTATTTAGCGGATAGTCAATATTTTCCATAACATATTTTCTTCCAATATTGAGTGCATTTATATTTGCATCAAAAAGATTTTGTTTGTTTTTAAACTGATCAGCTAAAAGTTTCTCAATAACATCTATGTCGATGCCTATCAACAAGCTTAGGCTTCCTAAATAAACTATATTTTTGAATAATTGTCTTTGACGTGAATCACTATATTCTTCAGCACATAATTTTGCTATTGGAATGCCAATTATAGTAATATCATCTCTATCGAAGTTTCTTCTAATACTATTGTCATAAATAAATGTACCACCAGAGATAACTTCATTTAGATCACTTGAATATGTTTGTGCATTCATTGCCACCATGATATCAACTTTTTCTTTTCTAGCGAGTCTCTCACTTTCAGATACTGTGATTTCATACCAAGTTGGTAAACCTTGTATATTTGATGGAAAAATATTTTTTGCTGAAATTGGAATTCCCATGCGGTAAAGCGACTTAGCACAAAAAGTATTCGCACTTGCGGAACCTGAACCGTTTACATTTGCAAATTTTATTACAAGTTCGTTGTATGAAATATTATTCGACATATTCAGATATAGTACTTTTTTTGGCATGGGCTTCGATATAAGTGAACTTTTGCATATCCCATGCACCTGTTGGACATCTTTCAGCACAAAGACCACAATGTAAACACATATCTTCGTCTTTTACCATAACTCTTCCAGTCTTTAATGTATCAGATACTAATATATCTTGAGTTAAGTTTAAGGCAGGAACAGTTAATTTCTTTCTAAGATTTTCTTCTGTATCATTTTGAGTAAAATTAATGCAATCGATTGGGCAAATATCAACACACGCATCACATTCAATGCACAGGTTTTCTGTGAATACAGTTTGTATGTCACAATTTAAGCATCTTTGTGCCTCATCGAAAGCAAGCTTCTCATCATAGCCGAGTTCAACTTCCAAGTTAAGGTCAGTAAGGGAAGTCTCAATATCAGCGTGTGGTACGGCAAATCTATCATCGTTTGATATATCATTTGGATAAGACCATTCATGAATACCCATTTTTTGACTAACAAGGTTTGTTAGTGGACTCGGTCTGTCTTTAAGATCTTTGTTTTGACAGAAATTATCAATGGATATGGCAGCCTGATGACCGTGAGCAACCGCCCATATTATATTTTCTGGTCCCCATGCAGCATCTCCACCAAAGAACACTCTAGGTTGTGTGGATTGGAAAGTTGTTTTGTCAACTATTGGCTGTTCCCATTGATTGAACTCTATGCCAATATCTCTTTCGATCCATGGGAAGGCATTTTCTTGACCAATTGCAAGTAGAACATCATCACATTCAAAAAGAACTGTTTCTCCAGTTGCAATTAATGTTCTTTTTCCATCATTGTATTCTGCTTTCATTTTTTCAAATAATACGCCCTTAAGCTTACCATTTTCATGAACAAATTCTTTTGGTGAATGGTTATCAAATATTGGAATACCCTCTAACTCAGCTTCTTCAATTTCCCAATCAGAGGCTTTCATATCACTCTTTGGACTTCTAACTGTAACTTTAACATCTTTTCCACCGAGGCGAAGTGATGTTCTGCAACAATCCATAGCAGTATTACCACCACCAATTACTACAACCCTGTGCCCAATTTTATCGATATGTTTAAAAGCAACACTTGTTAGCCAATCAATACCAACATGAATGTTATCGCTAGCTTCATTTCTACCAGGAATATTTAAATCTTTACCCTTTGGCGCTCCAGTACCAACAAATATTGCATCATAATCTTCATCAAGAATTGCCTTTAAACTCTTAACTTCTTGATTGAATTTTTTAACAACACCAAAATCCAAGATCCTATCAACTTCTTCGTCGATTACACCTACAGGTAATCTAAAAGAAGGAATATTGGTTCTCATTAGCCCACCAGCTTTTGGATCTTTTTCATATACAGTACAATCATAACCCAGTGGCATTAAATCTCTTGCTACAGTAAGTGAAGCAGGACCACCACCAATCATTGCAATTTTTTTACCATTTTTTTGGTTTGGTATTTCAGGCAGTAAGTTATTTACGTCTGATTTATTATCTGCTGCAGCTCTTTTTAACCTACAAATAGCAACCGGTTCTTCATCGACCCTTACTCTTCTACATGCTGGTTCACATGGTCTATCACATGTTCGACCAAGAACACCCGGGAAAACATTTGATTCCCAATTAATCATATAAGCTTCAGTATATTTTCTTTGAGCTATTAATCTAATATATTCTGGAACAGGAGTATGTGCAGGACATGCCCACTGACAATCAACAACCTTGTGATAGTAATTTGGATTCTTTGTATCTGTTGGTTTCATCATTTTTGATTAGTATTAAACCACTTCCGCCAATTTGTATATAGTATTTTTTTAATTATAACAAGTAAACTTTGAATGCATTTTTTACATAAATATTTATAAATTCATAACGTATGAATTTTTATTAAAGATTAAAAAATTTATTAATATATTACGAAGCAATAAGTTAATTTCGCATTGATAATATTGATAAAACTCTATATAAAATTAATTGTGATTTTAAGGGGGGTAAAATGTATAGATTAAATGTTGGAATTATTGGCACCGGTTGGTGCGGTGGTATAAGAGCAGAAGCATCTGCAAAAAATGGACTTGTCGATCAATTACACATATGCGAAATTCGCGAAGATAGGCTCAAAGAAGTTGCAGATTTGACAAATCCTACTACTGCAACAACAGACTACAAGGAATTATTAAAGAATGACGATATTCATGCAATAATGATTTCAACTACCCCAGAAAGTACTCATTATCCAATAGCAAAAGAGGCACTTGAAGCTGGGAAACATGTTTTACTTGAGAAACCAATCGCACGTACATTAACCGAAGCGGATGAATTGATAACTCTAGCTGAAAAAAACAAACTACAATTTACAATTGGTTATTCGCAAAGATTTCGATCAAAATACGCTTATGTTCGAGAAAAATTCCTTGATGGGACTCTTGGCGAACCTGTAAGTGTGTTAATTACACGTAACATAACCCAACAATTATCAAAGAGAATTGTTGGAAGAACAAGATTGTCACCTGCCGCAATGGAAGCAACCCATGATTTAGATTATGCTCTATGGTGTTTGGCTCCAAGAAAACCTGTTAGAGTATATTCTCAGCAAGTTGAAAAAGTTTTAATCAAAAATTCAAACTCTGCAGATTGCCAATTTATAATGGTTACACTTGATGACGGTACAGTAATTACAGTTGGTGCAGGTTGGGTTTTACCACCAAGTTATCCAAACTACTCTTCAACTAAGATGGAATTTGTTGGCTCTAAAGGTGCTATTATGGTGGATGACTCTCATAATGATGTAACAATCATGACAGGTGAGAGGGGAATAGAATATCCTATGTCATCAATGCCAGGGGAACCCGTGGCCCATGTTAACGCAGGTCCAATGGCAGAAGAGACGAATAACTTCATTGATGCAATCCTGTTTGATAAACCAGTTATTGTTAAACCAAGGGAAGCTCGAGTCGTGATGGAACTTTATCAAGCTGCAGATTTATCAGCGGAGAGGGGGGAGCCAATAAATCTTCCAATGAATATAGACCCACTGAAAGAGGAGCAAAATTAATGAAAGATATTGGACTTGCAGTAATAGGTTGCGGAACAATTGGAAGAATAAGAGCTGAATTAGCAAGAGACTATCCTGGTGTTAAGTGGCTTGGATTATGTGATATTAGAAAAGATGTTGCTGAAAAATTAGCGGCAGATTGTAATGCTGATTTTTTTACTACAGACTTCAATGAACTCTTAAATAGAAATGAGGTTACGGCTGTTATAATTGCTACGGAAGAAAATGCTCACGTTGAACCAACTCTAAAAGCCATAGAAATGGGACATGCATTATTCATTGAAAAACCACTCGCAACAAATCCTCAAGACTCACGTCGTATAATTGATGAAATTGAGTCTAATAATATTGACGCAGTTCTGGGTTACACAAACCGTTTCAGAAGGCGTTTTCTTGCAGTCAAAGAGAGACTTACAACAGGACAAATTGGACATGTTCATTCCGTTGTAACAAGAGCATTTATGAATAAAATGGTTCCAATCGCGACAATTAATAAGACAAATGATAGACAAAATCTGACACCAATGGTTGTTTCCGGAACACATAGTCTTGATATGTCAATGTGGTTAATGGAAGGAAAAAATCCTGTAAGTGTCTATGCAAAATCAGTTGATGGCGTCTTAAATCAATGGGGAACAAAAGACTCAACATTTGGCATTTTTACAATGGATGATGGCACCATTTGGAGTATGAACATTTCATGGGCACTTCCAGAAGTTTGGCCAGGTTCGGTTTATGGTCTAGAAATTGGGATAGTTGGCACAGAAGGTGTTATTGACATTGAAGATACACACCGTGATTTGGTATTGGCATCAAATATAGCACAAGGTGCAGGATATACCTCACGAGAATATGCTCCTCCTCAAGGAAGACATGTAGATTTTTTAACAAGTTATCCTGCTGGAGATATTCAAGGAGGCCAATTTTGGGGACCAATGAGGGAAGAAACAAACACCTGGTATACAAGATTATGCACTGGACAAGCAACACCTCATGCAACTGCCCAAGATGGGCATAGAAATCTGCTTATGACAATGGCAATGGATCTCTCCGCAAAAGAAGGTAAAGAGATTGTTTTACCAAGCAGAATGGATGATATTTTCTGAGTTAGATTAACTCATCAAACTTCTGTTGTATGTCTTTTGGAAATTTCTTTATTTCGGTTTCGCCAATATTAAAAGCAATAGACTTTAATTGATTTCTGAAGTTAGGATCAATCTCCATTATTTTTGTCCCTTTTTCTTTCAATAGTTTCATGCATGTAACGTCTTCTTCCATTGCTAATGCCCTTTGATATTTGGTGGCTTCTTTTAGTTGTTCTTGAAGATGATCTCTAAAATCTTGGTTCCAATCATAAAATTTTTTCTTATTGCACAGTAATATTGATGTTCCAAATAAATGCGAAGAGAGGGTTATATATGGATGGTAGTCTTCGATTCCATAATTAATAATATTGGTGAGGGGATTCTCTTGGGTGTTAACTTCACCTGTGATAACTGCATTTTTTAATTTTTTTACATCTATGAACTTTGGGTCAAAGCCAATGGCTCTAAAAACATCTTCATGCATTTTATTATTTGCAATACGAATTGAAGAAGCTTTGCAATCTTCAAGTGATTTCATATGTCTATTATTTGATGAGATATGGCGAATGCCATTATCCCAATAGCCAAGAACTTTGTAGCCTGTGTTATCTTCAACTTTTTGAGATATGTAATCTCCAACACTGCCATCAAGGAGATTATATACTTGATCTCGCGATGAGATTTGGAATGGAATTTCAAAAAGATTTAATTCTTCTACTCTTTCAGTTAGATAACTTGAAAAAAAATAACAGCAATCAATTTCACCTTCTTCAACTAATCTCAATAAATCAATAGCATTGTATTTCAAGTCCCCAATATCTGAAACGAATTTAAATTCTAAATTATTCGGATAAATTTCTTCTAGTTTCTTTTTTAAATAGAATATTCCTTTTGCTTGAACTGATCTTTCAGGATGATATCCCGCCCAATATATTTTATTCATTTTTTACCATTTTCTATTGATTGATGAGTTTGTAGTAATCAAGATACAACTTCGAAAAGTCTGTTTCTGATAGCCCTTGATCTACAGCATTTTTAAGTAATGCAGTTGTTAAGTTTCCGAATGGACATTTAATTTCAAGATTGTTTAGAGTATTAGTAACCATACTTAAATCTTTGTATAGGTTTGATACACGAGATTTTGCATCCCATTTTTCTGATAATATGTGGTTTGGAAATCTTTTTTCAGAAATAAAGCTTCGAGCGTTACCTGAGTTAAAAACATCAATAACAATATTGGGATCAATGCCAAGTTCTTTTGCTCCCCTGACACCCTCAACTGTTGCAAGAAAAATAGTGTGAGTAACCATGTTATGGATCAACTTCATAGCGTGTCCTGAACCTGTTTTACCGACATGAACTAATTTGTTAGTAAAAGACTCTAGGATACTTTTTGCTTTCTGGATAGTATCTTTTTCTCCGCCTATCATTAATGTTAATGTTCCATTTGCAGCGCCCTGAGCACCACCTGTCATTCCACAGTCTAGATAGTCAATGTTATAACCTTTCAATTCTTCAGCAAGTTTAATACTCTCCTCAGGATTTGATGTTGTTAAATCAACAATTACCGAGCCACTGGTTATTTGATTAATACCATCTGAGTCGAATAGAAAATTCCTTATTTCTTTTGTACTTGGGACAATAAAAAGATGAATATTGCAATCTCTAAGTCCATTTTCAAGGTTGTTGATATTTAAATCAGTTCTATTTTCAAAATCATTTAATAGTTCAGAATTAATTTCAAAAATTGATTTTAATTTACCAATTTGATCAATTTTTTTGGCAATGCCATTGCCCATTTGTCCTACACCTATGATTGATACATTTTGGAATGAAGCAATCATTTCGTAACTTTGTCTCCTGAAGATAAATGTTGAACAGTTTCACCAGTTTCAGTAAATGTACGGGTAACATTTGTTTCGCCATATATCCAAAATATTGTTAGTGGTTCGTCACCAATGTTATTGAACCTGTGGGGTACATTTGCGGGAATAAATGATGTATCCATAGATTTAAGCTCTGTTTTAACACCACCACATTCAACTTCACCTTTCCCAGATATTATTAAAACTTGTTCACAACAGTTATGGCTATGCATAGGTGCAGCTCTTCCAGTTGGGAATGTTGTAAAGCCTGAAGTAAATATAATTCCTTCTGCATTATCTTTTCCGTAGAGTAATGCTGTTGATACACCATCTCCTCGGTCAAAATTTGGTCTATCTTCAAATTTTATTATGTTGGCTGTCATTATTTTCTCCTAATTTATGTATTTTAATTGGCTTCGACGAAAACGATTTCTACTTCACCAGATCCATTACGGCGATTTTTGGCTGCATTTTTGTAAGCATCAGAGTTAAAACATTCCTCAGCAAGTTCCATATTTGGAAATTCTGCAACAACGAACCTAGTAAAATTATCAGTTCCTTCCATAATTTTAAAATTTCCTCCTCTTGTTAAGAATTTTCCACCAAAACTCTCAACAATACCGCCAGCTTTATCAGCATATTTTTTATAAGATTTTTGATCTATGATTTTTGCTCTAGCAATCCAATAAACTGGCATTTATTTATTCCCTATATTACAAATTTAGAATATCATTATATAGGTAAATTATAAAACACTATCGTGTAAATTATGCTTTTTTTAGATATGTTTCATGGAAGGGATGATTAGATGTCAGATAAATTTAAAAATGTTACAGAAGCACAATTAAAGGATTACATCAAAACAATACTTTTAGAGGTTGGGCTTCCAGAAAATGATGCAAGCATAGTATCTAATCTTATGACTGAAGCAGATATGCTCGGCGTTGATACACATGGTGTATTTAGATTACCACAGTACGTAAAAAGATTGATTGCTGGGGGTATAAATAAAAACCCAAATATAAGTATTGTGAAAGAAAAAAGTGCTATGGCACTGTTAAATGGTGATAATGCGATGGGGCATTTGGTCATGGAAAAAGCTGCAAATATTGCAGTGGCAAAAGCAAAGGATCATGGTGTGGCATGGGTTGGCGCTAACTCATCAAACCATGCTGGTCCTGCCTCACTGTATGCTCGAATTCCTCTAAAAGAAGATATGATTGGAATATATGTAGCTGTTGGTAGTTCTAACCATGTACCACCATGGGGTGGCACTGACCTACTTTTATCAACAAATCCAATAGCAATATCAATTCCTAGCATGAAGAGACCGCCTATTGTTTTAGATATGGCTACAACAGTTGCGGCATATGGTAAAGTCAAAGAAAAATTACAAAGAAAAGAAGAAATGCCTGTTGGATGGATGATTGATAAAGAAGGGAAACCATTAACAGATCCCTCCAGATCAAGTGAAGGCTTTTTATTACCAATTGGTGAAGCAAAAGGCTACGGTTTGGCTCTGATGTTTGGGATTCTTGCAGGAACTTTAAATGGTGCTGCATTTGGCAAGGCTGTAGTTGACTTCAATGCTGATGCAAAAAGTTTTACAAACACAGGTCATTTTATTATAGCAGTTGATATTGCTGCATTTACAGATGTAGATCAATTTAAAAGAAATATAGATGATGTGTGGGAGCAAATGAAAGGTTCTAATGTATTGCCTGGCTTTGACGAAGTTAGGTTACCTGGTGAAAGATCGAATAATCTTTTCAATGAAAGAAAGAAAAATGGTATCCCTATTCATGATAACTTGAAACAAGCGCTAGACCAATTATCAGAGCAACTTAATACAAAAAAGATATACTAATTTTAGATGGATCAGAATGAACTAAGACAGGCTTTTGGTTGCTTCACAACCGGTGTGGCAATTGTAACTACTTCAAGTGAAGATCTTGAACCTGTTGGACTAACAATTAATTCATTCACCTCATTATCACTTGAACCTCCACTGCTTATGTGGGGAATTTCAAAAAATGCCCCGAGTATTGAAGCATTTAAGTACAGGAGACTCTTCGAGGTTAATGTTTTATCTTCTCACCAAAAAGATCTATTGAAAAAATTTTCAACTCCATCAAATGATAAATTTAATGATGTAAATTGGGAAATGAGCGATAATAAATTACCAAAGATAAAAGAGTGTGTTGCAAATTTTGAGTGTGTTATACACTCAATATTTCCTGGTGGTGATCATGAAATAATAGTTGGAAAGATTACAAATTTTTCCTTTAATGATAAACCACCCTTGATATTATCAAGGAGTGGTATAATCAATTAACTTATGCTTTGATTGGATATATTGGTTTTTCCCCATTTAATACCCTAGCTACATCAGAAGCTGCTTTTGTTTGTAATTCTTCAAGAGCTTCAACAGAATAAAACGCAGTATGTGGAGCTAATATAACATTATCTCGGCCAATTAATGGTGAGTCAGCTGGAAGGGGCTCTGTTTCAACAACATCTAATCCAGCACCGCCAATTTCATTATTATCAAGTGCTTTAATTAAATCTTTTTCATTGATTAGAGGACCACGAGCTGTATTCACTATTACCGCTGTTTTTTTCATCTTCTTGAATGCTTCCATATTAACTAAGCCTTTTGTTTCTGGAAGAAGGGGAGCGTGAACTGAGATAAAATCAGATGTTTCGTATAATTCATCCATTGACACACTTTTAACACCATATTTATCAAATACTTCCTGCGGAGCATATGGATCGCATGCGACCACATTAAAACCAAATGCTTGAGCCTTTGGTGCCATTAATCTTGGGATATTTCCGAAGCCAATTAATCCCACAGTTTTTCCTCTAAGTCTATAAATCGGTACGACTGCTGGCATTTCCCAACGACCTGCTTGCACTAATTTATTTGATTGAGGAATTTTCCTAGCCATTGAAATTATCATTGCCATAGCTTGGTCAGATACCTCATCCAGACAATAATCTGGAACATAATTTACAGAAATGCCTAATTCTCCAGCAACTTTTAGATCAATGTTATCTACACCAATCCCAAATCTACCTATTGCTTTACACTTTTTTAGGCTCCTTAAAATATTTTCATTAAGTTTTGCGTAGGTTACAAGTATTGCGTCTGCATTTTCTGCTGCTTTTATGATATCTTCTTCAGAATTACTCGGAGCCTGTATAACTTCTGCATTGGCAGCTTCAAGCGCTTTTTTTGCAGGATCCAAAGATGGAAAAGGGCTATCAGTAACAACAACTAGTGGAGTATTTTTCATGTTTCACCTATTTACTTTAGAGTTTCAGGGTTTACACAATTTGGTGGAGTTTTTCCATCAATTAGCGCTTCAATATTATCAACTACTCGATGAGCCATTCCTTCTCTGACATCTTTACCAGCAGAACCCAAATGTGGTGCTAATACAACATTATCCATTTCAAAAAGTTCTTTTTCAATTTGAGGTTCATTTTCATAAACATCAAGCCCAGCACCAGCAATTTCTTTATTTTGAAGAGCTCTTACAAGAGCTTTTTCATCAATTATTGGACCACGAGCTGAATTAACTATGTATGCTGAATTTTTCATGAGCTTAAACTCTCTATCTGAGATTAAATGAATGGTTTCAGGACGTTCTGCTGCATGGACAGAGACAAAATCTGATTGTTTAAATAGTTCATCAAATTCAACATATTCAAATCCATACTCTTTTTCTTCACTTAGTTCCATTCTGTTCGGTCCCCAGTAGAGGACTTTCATACCAAAACCTTTACCCCTCAGTCCAGTTGCTTTTCCGATTCTACCTCTACCTCCAACTAGTCCAAGTGTTTTGCCTGAGACATCACCTCCAAGGAACATAGCAGATTGTGCCCCTGGGTAACCACCAGCTCTCACAAATCTATCAGCTTCGAGAATCCTTCGAGCTACGCATAACAACAATCCAAATGCAATATCAGCAGTAGCATCTGTTACAACCGCCGGTATTACAGTAACTGGCATACCAATCTCCGTCGCTCCCTTAACATCAATTCTATCTGGTGTAATTGATTGAGATGCCACAGCTTTGAGATTTGGATTAGCTTGCATGATTTTCTTATCAACAACATCATGGAGTAGGCAATATAAAATATCACAACCTTTAACCTCTTCGAGTAATGTATCATACGGTATGATTTTTGATGCATCTGGGTATATTTTTAGCTCTACATCTCCTCTTGCTTCAAGTCTATCAATTGCACTTTGAGCAATTGGTTGAGTTATAAATATTTTTGTTTTTGCCATAATCCAGTTCCTCTTTTTTTAGAATTATTTTACTTCGATTAATCTCTCGTCAAATGGAGTACGAGACATGATGTGAGGTCCGTCATCTGTGACTAAAACCATTTCCTCAAGTCTGACTCCACCACCACCTCTTACACCATCAATCCATATTAGAGGCTCAACTGCGAATACCATACCAGGTTTGAATTCATATTCAGGCGCTCCAGGGAGTGTTTCACCAATATATGGTGGTTCATTTGCTCCTATACCAACACCATGACCAATGAATAGTGATAAAAAGCGTCCACCAAGTCCAAATTTAGATGCCTCATTAATAAGTGCATTGGCAGCATCTTTGTTTGTTCTGCCAGGACGCATTTCAGCAATACCAGCCTTCAATCCATAATAAACAGCACTATATACATTTCGCTGTTCTTTTGATGGGAAAGATGCCTGAGTTCCACAGTAAACGGTTCTTGCCATGTCACCAAAATATCCATTCCACGCTGCACCAATGTCAATAAAAACTAGGTCACCATCTCTTACAATTTTATCTGAGCAAATTCTGTTGGGGGGTGCCATGTGTTCACCTGAAGCAACAAAAGGAGTTGTAACATGCGAATATTCACCGCCCAGTGAGTACAATGTATGCATTGCGTTTGCTGCTATATCACACTCTCTAACACCTTCTTGAACTGAGTTGATAGCAGTAGCACAAACAGCATCGGCAATCGCAGTTGCTTCTTCAAGCATAACAATTTCTCCAGGCAGTTTTATCATCCTTGCATTTTGCATTGGACTATCACCATCTTCTATGGATAGATCTGGGAAATATTCTTGCAAAGCTTTGTGGAAGATAACATTTGACTCATCTAAACCAAGTTTACCTTTGTCTATTTTGTACTTCTTGAGGACTGGTCCAAGAATATCTTTCACAAGACCGTGAATAAGAGCTTTCTCTTCAATGATTGGAATTGTATGAACTTCCTTGATCCAAGGCATTGTTCTATCAATTCTGTCTCTTTCGCCTCCAGAACAGAAAAGTATTGGGTCTTCGTTTTCAATTAGTAATGCACCATTCAAACATGAAGATTTACCATGGATAATTTGAGGTCTAAGATCTGTAAGATATCTCTGGTTCTCATCTTTCCAAACAAGGATAGCATCCAACCCTGCTTTTTTGAGTTCAGCTCTAGCTTTGTCAATTCTCTGTTTGCGTAAATCAGCAGGGGAGACTCTCTCCTCGTAGCTGACATTGAACCCGCCACGGGCGTAATGATCTATCTTCATGTCTTTTCCTTTATGATAGTGTTTCTTCAGCTATAGCTCTGAATTCATCATCGTTCATAAGCCTCTTATGCTTTAGACCCCAATCTTTGATAGCTAAAAGGATATCCATTGCTTGCTTATCATCTGCTTTTATTTGGAATCTATTTAATCTATCTTTAATAGAGTCAATACCAGAGCCTTTACCAATAACTATCTCAGGTTCAGCTTGCCCAACCATGCTTGGTCTAAATGGGAATAGTTCTGTTTGATTTTCATATCCGCAATTAATTAACCAGTTTGCAATGATACCAGACTCAACATTGAATAGATCATCGCCAACTATCGGTCTATTGGATGGCACTCTCACACCAGCAAGTTCTGTAACGAGGTCAGCAATTCCTTTTAGTTTTTCTGTTTTAATGCCAATGTCTTTATTGTAAAGAGTCTTTAAAGCCATCACTGTTTCCTCTGTTGGAACGTTACCAGCTCTTTCACCCAAGCCAAGAACTGTTGAGTGAATCACCTCAACACCCATTGATACAGCCATCAATGTATTGGCAATACCAAGTCCGAAGTCTTGGTGGAAGTGAGCTTCGAGTGGAACTTTAATTCTTTGCTTGATTGCATTTACAAAATATGGCATTGCGTGAATTGAAGTTGCTCCCATAGTATCAACTAATGCCAGATGATCCATGTGCCCTTCATTACCAACTTTCTCAATTAAGTCGATAACCCATTTTAAATCAGATCTTGTGAAGTCAATTGGGAAAAATACCACTTTCAATCCTTGTTCATGAGCATATTTTGTAGACTCAATAGATAGATCCACAGCTCGTTCAAATTCCCACCTATAACCTAATTCAATTAGATGCTGACTTGATGGAACTTCCATAACAACACCTGATACTCCTGCGTCGACAGCTCTTTGCACATCATCAACCATGCATCGTGCGAATGAGAATATTTCAGGTCCAAGATTTCTTTTTGCAAGATCTGAGACAACTTTTGCGTCTTGATGTGAAACAACTGGCATACCAGCTTCAATTCTATGGATACCAGCTTCAGCTAGAGCCTCAGCAATACGAATTTTATCATCATAATTAAATGCAACTCCTGTTTGTTGTTCACCATCACGTAGTGTTACATCATGTATTTGTATTTTTTCAGGAAAATTTATTTCCTTTGTAACTTCTGGGGCGAAGTTCCATTGGCTAGTAAGCCACTGATCTGATTTCCAAGGTGTATTTGACATATTCTCTCCCATTGTAAAATTTTTTTAAGCATTAGTTTAAATGCGATAAATTCAATTAAAGTAAGATTAGTTATATATATTTTTATCCAGATTTAGAAGAAAAAATTTAACTTTTTAATTTAATTTCTTTTTGGTTGCAATTTTATAATTTGGATCAATTTCAATAACTTTACTATGAAGGTCATTACTCTCTGAAATTTTACCCATGAGCAGTTTTATATCTCCTAGTATTGCATATCCATCAGGAGATTTTGGATTTATATCAATTAACCTATTCGCATATAACTCTGCATCTGCATAGTTCCCTTGTTCGAATAGAGTTCTAATTTGCCATTTGAGGGCCTTTGTATTTGAATTATTGTGTCTTAATTCATAATCTATGTATTCAATGGATTTTTCTATATTCCCCATTTGATAGTAATTTTTCCCAATGATGAAATATATATTTTTACTCTGTAAATCTGCATTTAAGGATAATGCTCTCTTTAAATCAATTTCCGCATTTGTATAATCTTTTAGTATGTTCAGAATTTGGCCTCTCTCAAAATATAAAAATGGATCAGATTTATCATTACTAATTAATTTATTATAATATTCTAATGCTTCTTCGTAATTCTTGGATTTAATATTTAGCTGAGCTTTCTCAAGAGTATCTAATGCTTCAGCATTTCTTATTTCGTTTACAAGCTCTGATATTATTTCAGAATTTTTATCAGCATCATCTAAAATAGAAATATTATATTTAGCCATATCAAATTTTTTAAGAGATCCAAGTAATTTTATTTTTTCGGTTAAGAATTTTGCATTATCCCTATCTCTCATAATTGCCTTGTTTAGACTTATTAAAGCTGAATTGTCATCGTTGTTGAGTCGTGATATGAGGTGGTTTAGATAATATGAATATGAATAATCAGGGTTAATCTCTATAATCTCATGGGTTAATTTTTTTGCTCTTTCTGTATCACCTATCATGATGTAAATTTCAGCTAGTTGGGATATTGATTGAATATCATTTGAAGTTTCGTATTTTAAACCAGTGAGTATTAAGATAGCTCTAGTTTCTTCGCCGGATTTGAATAATGCTCGTGAATATTGTCTTTTTGTATCAATTCCTGTCTTGCCAAGTTCTATTGATTTTTCAATTAAATTAGATGCTCTTGAATAATTATTCAAATTTAGATCAATCAACCCTGCTAGGTAGAAAGTATCTGCGTTTGGTTTTCTATCCACCTCAAATAGTTTATTGATATTTTCTTTGGCTAATTGATTGTTATTAAGAGAATAATATGAATTTGCAAGAGCAAATAGTAAATCTTTTCTAGTCTGGTTAGTGTCCTCATTTAATGCTTTTTGGCAATTAGTAATTGCCGGTTGATGTAACCCAATCTGAGAAAATTGGATGCACTTCTTAGCACTTACTTCATCAGCTTGAGAATATTGAATTAGTGGTAATAAGAAGAATGAGATTAGTAAGAATATTTTTTTTATAAACATTTGCATTAGTTCTATCTCAATTAAATGATTTAAATATTATAGTAAAATTACTTGATAAATGAAGTATTAATAGCTCTTTGCATCAAGCTCTTCCAAAATAATCAATTATTTTATCAATTTCTCTCAAATAAAACTTGTTTTCCAATATTGCGTATTGCATGAGTGGAATAATCTGATATATCAAAATTTTGAAGTCCCAAAATTCATCACTGATTTTATTTATTTCGTTATAGCATTCGTAAAAGCCTCTACCAAATGTTCCATTTTGATAGATATATGCCAACTCATATTCATAGTCTCCATAGAATATCGCAGGATCAATTATTTGATATCTATGAATTTTAGCTTGTCTATTGATTAATATATTTCCTCTCCAAATATCACCATGCAAAAGAGAGGGGTGACTTGGCTCTGGTAAATTCTCTATTATTACTTCCCTAAAATTTTTGTACTTATTGTATCTTATGTTATCGATTAAGGATTTATTGAGTAATATCTCTAGATAATAATCATATCTATTCTCTAAAAAGAATTTAGTCCAACTTGAAGATTTTTCATTATTTTGTAATAAATTACCTAAATATGTGGAATATCCATAACCATAAGACACACCTTTAATTGAATGTAATTCTGAAAGAAATTTGGCAAGTATTTCATAATCGTCAATTGCAGGGACATAATTTTTGTCATTTTCAAAATACTCCATTAGCAATAGATCTTTATCAGAATAATAAATCTTCAAGGAAATAAATTTAATATCCCGCAGGTCCTCATAAATCTCTTTTAAAACTTTTAGCTGGTTTGTGGGTTGTTTATTTATTTTTAAAATATATTTTTTATCACTAGTATTAACCAGGTACGTTTCAATATCATACTGCATTGATAAAATAGTGAGGTTTTTTATTACTGACTTTGATGGTAAAGCTCTCTTAGATTTGAGTACTTGAAGTATATCCATTATTCATCCCCACAACGAACTTCTTGCAATTGAGACTTTGTCTGTGTCATAAGATAGAGCGGGATCTCTATCTTTCTCCAGAAATAGAGGCCCATCGTGATCAATGTAATCTGCGTAGTATGCAATTATTTGAGAAGCAGCAATGCCTAGAGAGGTACAAAGCATGCATCCTGACATAATTTTTAGATCTTTTTTTTGGGCTGCTTTTACCATATTCAGCGCTTCTGTTAATCCTCCAGATTTATCTAACTTTATATTAATTGCACCATAATATTGACTAATTTTTTCGATATCACTCGATATATGGCATGACTCATCAGCGCATATGATCGTTTTTGCTTTGATATCTTTTAGCAAAAAATCAAATTCAACTTTCATTGGTTGTTCTATCATTTCAATACTAAATCTCTCTGCGTACTCTAAGTATTTGCCCATATCTCTGACTGGTATTGACTCATTTGCATCAACAACAACTCTCTTTTTTGGGTATAAATTTCTTATATTACGGATCTTGATATAATCATTCTCAGTGCCATCAAGTTTTACTTTGAAAACTTCATAGTCATTATATTTTGATGCTCTTGTCATTGTTTTATCAAGAGATGAAAGATCCAGGGTTATCATTGTTGTTAAATTTTTTGGTCTTTGGATTTTAAAATAATCCCAAATCGAAAGGCCATTTTTTTTTAAATAATAATCCCATAAAGCAATATCTACAGCAGATCTTGCGGGGCTTGGTATAAAAAACTCAGAGAGATTATTTTGGTTGATAATGGAGTGATGTTGTTCAATTGTTTTTTTTATTTTGCTGAGTTCAAGCAATTCCGTTTGAGTATTTCTACTATATCTCTCATTGGGGGTGCATTCACCAATACCATGAAATTTTCCATCTGTGATCTCAACTTTAATAATATCCGCGGTATCTCGAGATCCTCTTGAAATAGAAAAGCCATCATTTAATTTAAATTTTTCAGGATAATAATTTAATTTTAACGCATTCATTGAAGATATTTCTGGCGTCATTAATATTGTTTTCTGGTGTGTATCAGTCTAGTTTACCAATTGAGTGTGATATTAGAATGAATAAAATCCCAGATTCTGAGTCTAACAAGAGTGAAATCTTATTTTCATCATTTGTTTTTTGATAATTATTTATAATTTCTTCAAAAGATTTTAGATATTTATTTGTAAGACTTCTAAAGCTTCTATTTTCAGAATAACGGGTTTTAATTGTGTTAAACAATCTCCTTCCAAGTCGGGAGTAATCTTTTTCAGTAATAACTTGATCTTCACCATTATAATAGGATTCCCACACCGCATTTGGTTTTTTATCAGTAAGAATTGAATTCACTCTATCATAATCAAATTTAAGGGTATCTAGGAGCTCATTTTCTAAAGTCTCCAACTTTTGATTATCTGCTTGTTGTTTTTTCTCATTTAGCCTTGAATTGGGTGCTAAAATCTCAGGTAAGAACCAGTCTCTAGATTTTCTTTTCTTTTGTGTATGGGTTTCTTTTTCATGAGATTTCGATTTTTCTATCGTTTTTTGGACATCTATTGGTTTATTAGAATTGGTATCAATGTCTCTAAAATTGTCATAATCTGAAATTAATTTATTGAGTTTTGATATTGCACTGATTTGTTCTTCAATTACATTTCTCATTTTGGTTAGATAATTTGAAGCTTCTTCCGGCAGTTCAAAAAGCTCTCTTTTAACTATATTTTTTGTTGTATTAAGTTCTTCTGAAAGTGATGCTGAAGCATTGACAAGTTCATCTATGTTTTCTTTATATTCAACAGATAGATTGTTGATTTCTGTATTGATATTATTGATAGTTTCCGATTGGATACCAACCATTTCAGTGGACAATTTTATTGTTTTATTTGATATTTCATCAGCTAATTCATCAGATATATCACTTGCCTGGTTTTTAAATTGAATAATCTTTTGTGAAATTTCTTCAGAAATTTTATCTATGTTTGAGGTTGTTTGATCCCCCAATTCTGATGATTTCTGTATCAACTTTGAACTCAATTCAATTAAATCTTGATGAGTTTTCTCTTGGATTGATTTAAGTCCTGAGTCAGTAATTTTTGATGTTTCACTGAAGTTTGATTTTATTGTTTTGAGAATTTCATTGATTGTATGATTTAATTGATCTGTTGTCTCAATTGTAATTTCTCTAATTGACTCACTCATAAGTTTTGTTTTTGCATTGAATTCTAGTACTTTTTGATCAAAAGTTTTTTCAATTTCAAATTTTTGATCTTCTATGGTTGTTTTTGTGTCATCTTGAAGATTATAAAATATCTCTTCTAGTTTTTTTAGTTGCTCTTTTATTTGGACATCAATATTTGATGAAATGCCCACCAGTGACTCTGATAATTGATTATTTATCTTGATTTCTTCTCTAAGCTTATCATCAATTTTAGATACTGTTTCTTTTCCAACATTAGATATTTTGGTTTCAAATTCTTGTGATATTGATTCAAGAGACTGTATGTCTTTTGTTAGATCGTTAAATATATTCAATAAATTTGGTTCAATTACTTCTCTGAAATTACTTAAGAGGTCATCCGCATTCATTAATTTTAAGTCAATTTTTTCGCTAATATTTCTTAATTCTGTTATTGAATTATCAAGTCGAGTATTTTGATTTGTAACCATTGAATTAATATTGCTTAGACTATTATCTAATTCATCTTTGGTGGACTTAATAACTTGAGTTTGACTCAGTAATTTATTGTTTGTTTGCTCCAAATTTTCTGCAATCTCTGAGCTGTTGAGGTTAATGGTTTTGGATGCATTCTGAATTTTATTTATCACATCATCAAATAAATCAATTTTCTCATTTATATTTTCCTCAAGACCTACTAAACGATCGACATAAGAACTAATCTCTGAACCAAGATGACTAGTTCTGGAGTCAATCGTTTCAAGTATTTTTTGTAAATCAGAATTTGCTATTTCTGATGATGACATCAATTCATCTCTTTGGGCTTTTAGCAAATTAATTGTGTTTTCAAGCTTCGACTCACTCTGCGTGATAGTTTCATCTATATTTTCCAATTCTATTGAGAGAGATTTTTCCAAATCGCTTGTTCTTTTAATTGCATCAGTAACAGATAATGTAATTTGGTTGACTTCACTCTTAATTGCTCCGCCGAGTGTTTTAATAGCCTTTTCTGATGAATTAGTTGGGTGGGTTAGACGAAGTGCGGCATTCAATAGCCCATTTGATAAAATTGTTAGATCATTTACTTTACCAATCAGAGAAATATAAAGCCAAAGGATGGGAATAAATATCAATGATAAGGCAACATATATTTGAATTTTTTGATCTAAAAGTAAAAGAAATATGGATTCGAGATTAGAGATATTACTTTTATTAAAATAATAAAAAACGCCACTGCAGATAAGTAAGTAAAAAGTTGTAACTAAAAAGGTTAGACTTTTTAATCTTTTTGATTTGCCATTTTGTAATTGTTCTATAAGGCTTGCTGCATATATATCATCATCATTTGCATGATTTATGCTGTTCTGTGAGGGATTTGGATTTATCCCTTTTTCAATCTTTAAGTCACTCATTTTAATAAATTAATTTTGTAATAAATATAATAGTTTATGTCATAATATTTAAACTAAATTATCAACAAACTACTATATTATAGTTACAGAATTTAATCAAACAATTAAAGGAATAATTAATACATTCCGTGAGAAAATAACTTTCATTAAAAAAGTACTTGTTCGTCTCAAATTGAAAAAATAAAAAGATAACATTATATTTATTAGAAATATTACAGGAAAGAGTAAAAATGATTACAGTAAATTTCATAAATTCAAAGGGGGAACTAAAATCAGTTAATGCTGTTGAAGGTGAGACACTTATGGAATGTGCAAAAAAAAATGACATACACGAAATTGAAGCAGAATGTGGTGGAGGGTGTTCCTGTGCCACTTGCCATGTTTACATAGATAAAGATTGGGTTGATAAAATTGATAAAGCATCTGAAATGGAAGAAGATATGCTCGATTTTGCTTTAAATATAAAAGAAAACAGTAGGCTTTCATGTCAAATAAAATTAGAAGCTAATCTTGATGGTTTGACAGTAAGAACACCAGAGACGCAGTTTTAAGGTATTATGTATGGCAAATGAAATTCATACAGACGCACTCATCATTGGGGCTGGTCCAGTTGGTTTATTTGCAGTTTTTGAGTTGGGATTATTAAACATCAACTGCCATGTTTTGGACATATTGGATAAACCTGGTGGGCAATGTGCGCAGCTATATCCTGAAAAGCCCATTTACGACATACCGGCTTATCCTATGATTACAGGTGAAGACCTAACAAAAAATTTATTAAAACAAATAAAACCCTTTCAGCCAACCTTTCATCTTGAACAACTTGCTGTTGAAATTAATAAGATCGATGAAAATATCTGGAAAGTGAAAACAGATAAAGAATTAACTTTCATTTGTAAGGTTATTGTCATTGCGGCGGGTGGTGGTTCATTTGAACCTAAAAAACCAAATATTCCAAATTTAGAGTTATACAATGATTGCATTCGCTACTCTATAGATAAGAAGGATAGGTTTAAGGATAAAAATATTGTCATACTTGGTGGTGGAGATAGTGCTCTTGATTGGACAGTTGAGTTATATAAAATCGCAAAAAGCCTCACCCTTGTTCACAGAAGAGACAATTTTCGAGGGGCTGCCTCTACAGTAAAAAAAGTTATGAAACTACGTGATGACAATCAAATCAATTTTCATGTTGGTCAAGTTACAGAACTGGTTGGGTCAAGTGGTGCTTTGAAGTCAGTAATATGTGAAAAAAATGATGTAAAAATCGAATTACCTTGTGACATTCTTATGCCTTTTTTTGGATTGACAATGTCGCTTGGTCCTCTTGGTGATTGGGGTTTTGGTCTGAAAGAAAATAGGATATTAGTTGATACAGAAACTTTCGAAACCAATATATCAGGTATTTATGCGGTTGGGGATATCAATACATATCCTGGAAAATTAAAACTAATACTATCAGGATTCCATGAATGCGCTCTGATGTCTCATGCAGTTTATAAAAAAATTAATCCAGACGAAAAGCTTACACTTCAATACACAACTACCAGCAGCTCATTACAGAAAAAATTACTAAATCATTAGTTTTTTATCAATAGTTGGGGGATAAATTTAACTTTTTATCTCATAAATTATTGATTAGTTTTTTATATCAGATTATATAAATGTTATTAATCTAGCTTGAGGGATAATGATGGCCAAATTAGATGATTATATTCCAAGTGAAAATGAAGAATATATGTGTGAAAAACATCTCGATTACTTTAAAGAGAAGCTTCTAAATTGGAAGCAAGAAATTATCTCAAATTCAAAGCTAACTCTTGAGAATCTTCAAGAAAAAAATTCCTTTCCTGACGACACAGATAGGGCATCAAATGAAACGGATCGATCCGTTGAGTTAAGATCTAGAGATCGCCAAAGAAAATTAATTTCAAAAATTGATAAAGCATTAAAGAGTATTGAAGAAGGTGAATACGGTTTCTGTGAAGAAACTGGCGATCCAATCGGTTTAGCTCGACTTGAAGCCAGACCAACTGCTACACTCTCTGTGGAAGCACAAGAAAGGCATGAGAGAAACGAAAAAATATACAGATTTAAATAATCTTATAAATACGATCAATAGATATAAATTATTTATTGCACTATTACTGGTGTTTTTTTCTTCAATAATTTTCATCAAACCAATTCTATTGCCTCTTTTCATAATTATTTCTACATCTACACTGGGTATTATTTATCTATATGATATTCTAACAAATAGGAAATCAAGATCAGATATTCATGAAGATAACAGAATAGAAATTGATGAACAATCATATCAAAATCAAAAAATGCAATCCATTGGCCAATTAGCAGGGGGGTTGCGCATGATTTTAATAACGTACTCACTGCGATAATTGTATCTACTGATTTACTTATCTTACGTTTCAAACCTGAAGATCCAACTTTTCGAGAGTTACATGAAATAAGGGATAATGCTCAAAGAGCAGCCGGCATTGTCAGGCAGTTACTGGCATATTCAAGACAACAAAATTTTAATTTAGAAACCATATTACTTACAGACATCCTACAGGAGCAAATCGTTCTACTCAATCGACTCGTTGGGGACAAAATAACAATTGAAATAGATCATGAGTCAAATCTTTGGTTAATAAAAGGAGATTTAAATCAATTTGAATCCGTTATAACAAACCTTGTGATTAATGCTCGTGATGCCATTGTGTCCAAAAAAATTGATGGAAAAATTACTATTAGTACATCCAATATATCCGAGATTGATATTCCAAATGAATTAAATCATCAAATCGTAGAAAAAGATTATGTAAAAATTACTATTAAAGACAATGGTATTGGCATTCCCGAAGATCTTAGGGATAAGATTTTTGAACCATTTTACTCAAGTAAAGGTCATGATGGTACAGGGCTCGGCTTATCGATGGTTTATGGCATAATCAAGCAGCTTAATGGTTACATTTTTGTCTCAGATAATTTGCCAGAATCTGGCGCAAGATTTGATATTTATATTCCAAGATATTTTGAAGATAATGTTTTAGATTCAACTTCTGTTGTAAATGAAGATGTATCTCCTAAAAAAGACATAACAGGAGATGGAAAGATTCTTTTGGTAGAAGATGAGGATTCTGTAAGAATTTTTACTAAAAAGGCACTAGAATTATCTGGGTATGAGGTAACTGAAGCTTATGATGGTGTTTCGGCTTTAAATCTTATTAAGAGCGCCAACGATATATATGATTTGATCATAACTGATGTCATGATGCCAGAAATGGATGGACCAACATTGGTCAAAGAAGTAAAGAAAATACTGCCGGAACAGAAAATATTATTTATTTCAGGGTATACTGAAAATAACCAAGAACTAGATTTGGAAAAACAAAAAGAAGTTCATTTCTTAAATAAACCCTTTACCCTTGAGGAATTAAATTTAACAGTAAAGAAAATAGTTTTTAATTAGAAATTCTAATTATTATTTTGTTCTTGACTAAATGAGAACAAAAGTGGTACAAAAGTATAAAATCACCGAATGCTTTACGGAAAGGTATATATAAATGTCAGATAAAACTCTACACGCAGTTGATGCAGATAACACCACAGATAGTGCAAAAAATAAGGCTTTAGAAACAGCCCTAACCCAAATTGAAAGATCATTTGGTAAGGGGTCAATTATGAAACTTGGTGCTGATGGAGTTGTTGTTGAAATAGAGCCGATTTCCACTGGTTCACTTGGGCTTGATCTTGCATTAGGGATAGGTGGTTTTCCAAAGGGTAGAGTGATTGAGATTTATGGACCTGAGTCGTCTGGTAAAACAACACTAGCATTACACACAATAGCACAAGCCCAGAAAAAAGGTGGGGTTTGCGCATTCGTTGATGCAGAACACGCTCTGGATCCATCTTATGCAAAGAAACTTGGTGTAAATATTGAAGAGCTATTAATATCACAACCTGATACTGGGGAACAAGCACTGGAAATTGCAGATACACTTGTTAGAACTGGCGCTGTTAGTGTGTTAGTTATTGATTCTGTTGCTGCTTTAACACCTCGTGCTGAACTTGAGGGAGACATGGGTGACTCACTCCCGGGGCTTCAAGCAAGATTAATGAGTCAGGCGTTAAGAAAACTAACGGGTTCAATAGCTAAATCGAATACTATGGTGATCTTTATAAATCAAATAAGAATGAAGATTGGCGTAATGTTCGGGAGTCCAGAAACTACAACTGGTGGTAATGCGTTAAAATTTTATGCATCTGTTAGGATAGACATAAGAAGGGTTACTCAAATCAAAGAAAAAGACGAGGTTATCGGGCACGAGACTAGATGTAAAGTAGTAAAAAATAAAGTAGCACCTCCTTTCAAACAAGTTGAATTTGATATTATGTACGGAGAGGGAATCTCTAAAGCCGGAGAATTAATTGATCTTGGTGTAAAGATTGGAATAATTGATAAAGCTGGTTCATGGTATGCATATGGTGATGAGAGACTTGGTCAAGGTAAAGAAAACGCGAGGCAATTTCTAAAAAATAATTCTGATATAGCAGATGATATTGAACAGAAGATAAGAAATTCATTTAGTAAAAAAGACGTTAGTGCGGATGAAGCAGTTATAGAAGATGAAAAAAATGTTCAGATCTCAGAATAACCTCCAAACATTATAGACATAGAAACTATCACTAGTTTATAATCATTGTATGATTACATCAAATGAAGTTAGGAATGTTTTTCTTGATTATTTTAAATCAAAAAATCATACAATAAATAAATCAAGTTCACTCGTACCACAGAACGATCCTACGTTGCTATTCACCAATGCTGGGATGGTTCAGTTTAAAAATTTCTTTACCGGTGTTGAAAAAACTGATCTTGAAAGAGTTGTCACTTCACAAAAGTGTGTAAGAGCTGGTGGTAAGCATAACGATCTGGATAATGTAGGATACACTCATAGACATCATACGTTCTTTGAAATGCTGGGTAATTTCTCATTTGGTGATTATTTCAAAGAAGGTGCTATTGAATACGCATGGGAATTGATAACTAAAGAATATGCAATTCCAAAAGAAAAACTTCTAGTAACGGTATTTCATGAAGATACTGACGCTCTTAATTTATGGAAAAAGATTTCCGGATTAAGTGATGATAAAATTATAAAAATAAATACAAGCGATAATTTTTGGTCAATGGGTGATACTGGACCATGTGGTCCATGTTCAGAAATTTTTTACGATCATGGAGATCACATCGAAGGAGGACCACCTGGCTCACCAAATGAAGATGGTGATCGTTTTGTAGAAATTTGGAATTTAGTTTTTATGCAGTATGAGCAAGTTGACTCATCCAAAAGGATTGATTTACCAAATCCATCCATAGATACCGGTATGGGTTTAGAGCGCATGACTGCTGTACTGAATGGAACTCACTCAAATTTTGATATCGATATATTCCAGTCAATAATAAATAAAATAGCTGATGTAGTTAAAAAATCACCAGATAGTGATATCGCAAGTTACAGAGTAATTGCAGATCATCTAAGATCAACGGCATTTCTGATAGCTGATGGTGTATTGCCATCTAATGAAGGAAGGGGGTATGTCCTAAGAAGAATATGTAGACGCGCAACAAGACATGCAGATTTAATAGGATATAAGAAACCATTATTACATAAACTATTACCAACACTAATTGAAGCTATGGGAGACGCATATCCAGAGATAGGTAATAATATTTCGCTTATTAAAGAAACAATAGAATATGAAGAAACTAAATTTAGAGAAACCTTAAGTAGAGGACTTAAAATACTAAATGATGAGCTAGACAATCATTCAAAGGATGAAGTGTTCTCCGGTAAGACAGCATTCAAGTTATACGATACTTATGGATTTCCATTAGACTTAACGGAGGACCTTTTAAAGGCAAAGAATATGACTGTCGACATAAACGCCTTTAACGCAGAAATGGACCATCAAAAAAGTCAAACTAAAGCTTCATGGAAGGGTTCTGGTGAACAAGTGGATAATAAATTTTATTTTGAATTGCTGAATAAATATCCTCAAACAATATTTCATGGGTATAGTGATTATGAGTCTGCAGGTAATGTTATTGCTATCATTGCAGATGAAAAAGAAGTTGATGTAGTAAAGGCAGATCATGATGCAACTTTGATAATGGACCAAACAGTATTTTATGCTGAGTCGGGAGGGCAAGTTGCAGATATAGGGGAATTTATAAGCGAAGATGCTAGCATTAGGTTCATCATAAAAGATGTACAAAAAATTGGTGGATCTATTTTTCTTCATAAGGGGACGCTCACTCAAAAATCAAAAGATTTAAAAGTTGGACAAAAATTATTGCAAAAAATTGATAGAGATTTTAGGAAAAAGATTTCAACAAATCATTCAGCAACCCATCTACTTCATGAGTCATTAAGGCAAATATTAGGTGACCATATCTCTCAAAAAGGATCTTTGGTTAATGATAAAAGATTAAGATTTGATTTTAGTCATCAAAAACCAATACCAAATGATGATATTTTAGAAATTGAAAAAATAGCGAACTATATTGTAATGCAAAACAACTCAGTTGAAACACAAGTTATGTCAACTGATGATGCTATGAAGACCGGTGCGAGAGCTCTATTTGGTGAAAAATATGGAGAAGAAGTGAGGGTTGTATCAATGGGTAATTTAAATGATAAAAAATTCTCTGTTGAGTTGTGCGGTGGAACTCATGTGAAAAACACTGGCGACATTGGTCCAATAAAAATTATGGCAGAGCAGGGTATCGCCTCAGGTGTAAGAAGAATTGAAGCTATTACTGGACAAGAAGCGATAGACTATTTGTCAAAACAAAATTCTCGAATGATTAAAGCTGGAGAACTTCTCAATGCACAAGGCGATGATATTATTGAAAAATTAGAGTTATTAATCAAGCAGAAAAAGAATATCGAAAAGGAACTTGATGCTTTAACTCAAAAGGATAAATTCAAGAATATAAGTGATAATCTTGAGGAGTTAATGGTAGGTGATGTAAATCTAATATACCAAAATCTTGATGATGTCTCACCAAAAGATTTACGAAAGCTAATGGATGACACAAAGGCAAGAGTCAAATCTGCAATCATCATTCTCATAGGTGATCAAGATGGTAAAAAAATGCTTATTGTAGGCGTTACGAATGATTTAGTGGATAAGTACAGTGCAAATGAAATCGTAAAAATAATATCTGAATTCTCAGATATCAAAGGTGGAGGACGAAACGATATGGCCCAAGCTGGTGGTAGCACTGTAGGAGAAAAAAATCAAATAATAAACTCTGTCTCTGTATATATCAGAGATAAAGATTAATATACTATAATTAATGGCATTTTTTACAATAACCAAATATTTCTAGGTTATGTGTGGAGTATTTGAAATCTGATTTTTTTGTAAGTTTTGAGAATTCATCCGATAAATTTTTTTCAATTATCTCACTAACATTTTTGCATTTCTCGCAAATTATGAAGGATGTGGATTTTTTTGTATCACAATTTTTATTTTTGCAGGCAATATAAGAATTTAGGCTTTCAATTTTATGAACAGCACCAATCTCAATTAATTTATCAAGCGCACGGTATACTTGTTGAGGTGATTTAATACCTTTCTGCTGAATATTAAAAAGAATGCTATATGCTCCGAGAGGCTGATCAGACTTCTCAAGGGAATTTAGAACTATTTGTTGATTATTAGTTAAATTTTTATCCATGCGTTAATTTCCTATTTAATTCTCGCACCAAATACTCTCTTTGTTATTGGTAGTAATGATATAATAAATAATAGAGAAGCTGCAACCAAAATCGATGGTCCAGACGATGTATTGATCTCTAGTGATGTGTATAATCCAATAACGATTGAAAATACTCCTGCCATACTTGCAATGAATAGCATTTGAATTGGGTTTGATGATAAATTTCTAGCAAGCGCTGCTGGTATAATTAACAGTCCTGTAATGAGAAGGATCCCTATTATTTTTATTGATATTGCAATTAGTCCAGATAGCAGGATAATAAATATTATATCGTACCTTTTTGGTTTCATATTTTCTGAAGCAGCAATATCCCGGTTTACAGTTGCAGCGATTAAATATGGCCAAATTTTATAAAAAATTAATAATATTAATGGCCCAATGGTCCAAATGACCACCACATCAACTTTACTAACAGCAAGTATGTCCCCAAATAATAGTCCCATTATATCAAAGCGAATAAATGAGAGATAGCCAACCACTAGTAATCCAAGTGATAAACTTGCATGAGATAATAATCCAAGCAAAGAGTCAGAAGGCAGCTCTGTTTTTTCAAGTAGATAGAGTAACAAGATTGCAACGATAATTGATACTAAGAAGACGGTGATTGAAATATTTATGGAAAAAATGTAACCGAGAGTAACACCGAGCAGGGATGAGTGTGATAGGGTTTCACCAAAATATGATAGTCGTCTCCAAATAACAAAGCAGCCAAAGGGACCGGCAATTAATGCAATACCAATGCCAACTATTAACGCTCTTATGAAAAAATCATCTAATGTTATCATGTTTGTGCTATATCCAATTAATGTGAATGATCATGATCGTGCTCATATGGAGAGAGTGTTTGTGCTGCTTTTACACCAAATAAATCAATAAATTCTTTACTTTGAACAATTGTTTTTGGAGATCCTGAACAACATATATGTCCGTTTAAACAAATTACATTATTTGTACTGGACATAACAAAATGCAAATCATGCGATATTAATATTGTGCCACAGTTTAGTTCAGAAGATAATTTATTAATTAGATTGTACAGAGCAATTTCACCATTAAAGTCCACACCTTGAACCGGCTCATCCAGAATTAATAGTTCTGGCTTATTTACAATCGCTCTTGCTAGAAGTACTCTTTGAAATTCTCCCCCTGATAAGTTATCTAGATTTTTGAATAAAAGGGAATCCACACCTGTCATTTCAAGTGCATTATTTATATCCTCTAGTTTTATTTTTTTGGTAAGCCTCATAAAGTCAATGACCCTAAGAGGAAGGGTCCAGTTAATTTGAAGTTTTTGAGGCACATAAGCAATTTTATTTGTATGTAGAGTTATACTTCCTTTGTCTGGCTTTAATATACCGAGTGCCATTTTCGCAGTGGTGCTTTTTCCGGAACCATTTGGCCCAATTATTGTTAAGATTTCACCTTCACTTAATGAGAAACTTACGTCTTTTACAAGCCATTTACCATATCTTGCTACACCAGCGCCATTCAGTTCCAATAAAATTTTATTCTCTTTTTCAATCATTTTATGGTTTTTTTTATTTTACAATTGTTATGTTATAATATAACGTTCTTTTAATATCAAATTAATAATTCAAAATAACATAATAAAGAAAAAAATATGCAAAATTCTATTAAAATTAAATTCTATATTCCAATTATAATTTTTATATTAACATTTTCAAATGACGCAAAATCAGATCTAAATGTTGTCACCTCTATAAAACCAATCCACTCCATAGCTTCCAATATAATGGATGGGGTATCCGAGCCAACTTTACTTCTCGAGGGAACAACATCGCCACACAGTTATATTATGAAGCCATCACATGTTGAGGCTATCAATAATGCAGATTTGATTTTTTTTGTCAGCGATGAGCATCTAGAAACCTTCCTAGCAAAACCTCTTAGTAATATAAATAATAATGCTAAGATTGTGGAGTTAATGGATAATGAAGAACTTTTTATTTTGAAGTTTAGAGAAAAAAATATTTATCTGGGCGATGACCATGACGATCATGATGACCATAATGACCACCATGATGAAGACAAGCATGCGAAACATGATGACCATGATGAACACGATGAGCACGATGACCACCATGATGAAGACAAGCATACGAAACATGATGACCACGATGAACATGATGACCATGACGATCATGATGACCATAATGACCACCATGATGAAGACAAGCATACGAAACATGATGACCACGATGAACATGATGACCATGACGAGCATGGGCATCACGAGCATGCGCACGGTGAGTTTGATGCCCACATTTGGTTGGATCCATTTAATGCAAAGGTTATTGCAAATAATATCGCAGAAGAGCTATCAAAATTGGACCCAGCGAATACATCAACTTACCAAAATAACAGAGATAAATTTGTTGAAAAGGTCAGGGATACGGAGGAAAAAATTAGCCAGCAACTTGATCACTATATCAGCTATGTAACATTTCATGATGCATACCAATACTTTGAAAATAGATTTGATGTACCGTCAAGTGGGGCATTAACTATAAATCCTGGTGTTATGCCGGGAGCAAGAGAGCTAAGTGACGTCAGGGAGTTGATGGCTGACAACGACATACATTGCATCTTCTCAGAACCAGAGTTTAACCCAAAAGTTGTTGAGGTAATCGCAGAGGATACGAATACTAAAATGGGTATTCTTGATCCAACAGGAGTGACAATTCCTCTTGGTAAGGGCCATTACTTTGAAGTCCTTACAGATATTGCTGATAGCTTGGAGGATTGTGGTCACGATCATTAAATATTTATCTATTTAAGAAAATGTAAAGAATACATCGCTATTATTTTACTGTGTATTTCTTTTTGGAGGATAATAAATATGATTGAAAATTTTAATGGACTTTTTTACTTCATAGTTTTTCTAATAGTTTTAGCAATGAATTCATTTTATGGTTTCAATTGTCTTTTTCGAACTGAAAAATTCTTAGCAAAATATAATGTTAGTATTGAAGCATCATTTTTTTGTAGATTTGCAGGTGCAATAATTTCTGCATCAGTTCTGATGCAATTGTATATACTGTTCAGAGGTACTGAAGCAACATGGGCATTTTTTAATTTTATGTTTATTGGTATGACCCTCATTTCAGCAGCATCATTTTATGGTTATGAAGTTGATAAACTTGGATTAACTGATGGTGCAACTAGAGAGGGATATATTTCAACAGGTGTTCTAGCAATGCTTTGGGCAATACTTTGCTATGGTTTGGCTGATAAAATATACATCTAGCTAATTCTTAAGTTTGATGAATTCATTCTAAAAGAATTTCTTTATACCACTAGCAATTTATGTGTTTCTATATTGTTTATTGGCTGCAGGTATATTTGCTGCAGCCATATTAATAATAAAAGTTATAACTTTTTTATTTAGTTTATAATTTAAGCCCAAGGCTTGATGGCATCTTTTAGTTTTTTGTACCCATCAATAAATCCAGGCCTATCTGCTGTATAAATATTATCAAACTTATTGAGGGCATCATCAAGCCAAGTCTTAAGTTTTTCGTTACCCGGGTTTGCGTCTAAATAGGCGTCTCTAATCAAAACAAAATGTATTCTTGGATCATATGGTTTTTTAGTTCCACCGACTGTTTCATCCCCATCCAGAAGTCTAAGTAACATAGCATCAGCAGAGCCGAGTGTTTGTTCGTGTATTGGCGGTCCATCCATTCTATACATAACAGATGTCATATCCCGACCATTCCCTGTAGTATAACCCATTTCGTTCCAAAGGTAGTCCATATGAGCTGTGGAGTTTACTTTTTTAAGTATTTTACTTCCAAAATATCTGAGTGGGTCTGATACATCTGCCAGTAAGTCTGTTAATCTATCACCATCTAGATCGGTAGCTAGTACAATACAGTCTTGATGGTTGATCAAATCCCAGAGTAATAAGCCATAATTTGTATCCGCAATATGTTGTTCAATTTGTCCTGACCACTGGTCCATGCCAGCTTTAAAATCTTTGGGAAGTAATGCAATTATTTTATCGATATTTTCTTTGTGTTCGTCATAAGCATTTACTGCCCATTTTCTACCAACATTGAATTTTGTACCTTCAAGAAGCCAGGTAAGTAATCCTGCATTTATTCCATCTTCCATTGCTTGTGTTGGTTTAAACGCTACTCTTCCAAGTTTCTTAGTATCATTCACCATTTTCAGGAATAACCTTGCGGCATGGGCCATTTGAATACCAGGGGTATTCATTTCGGAATGAATTATCCCTGTTTTTTCGTCAACATTAAATACTTTCTTGTCTTGTGAGTATGGTAAACATGGCATGCATCTGACAACAGTTATAGGTCCATATGGTCGAACATTACAGTAAACACCAGCTTGAGTTCTAAGTGGTGCATTTCCTGATTTACCCATGACAACTACTTTTGAACCATCTGCATCTTTTACATATGCATCCCCAGCAGTGGACCACTTTATTGATGTTATTGGCATATTACCAAACCAACTCAAAGGTGCGAGCTTTAGATCATGTCTAATTTGTGACCACATAGGCAGCGCATAAAAAGGTAAGCCTAGTATATCAATTGCTGAAATTGTTCCTAATAATGCGAAGGCATCCGTTAATGAGTGAGCTATTGGGTTGATATCGGAATTATGATTACCGCCCTTCCAGACTATTGCATCTGGATATCCATTTGGTCTCAAATCTGCCTTTTCATAAATGCCATCAAATATCTCATTGAGATTTCCTCCAGCTGCTTCAGTTTCTGCTATTTTAATTAGATCAATCATTTAGTTACCTTATTTCTTATAAGCGTTTTTAAATATATAAATTATATTATATTTGTTATAACAATAGATGTTTCTAGGTCAATATCAAATAATGGTTTTAATAAAATTATGCCTCAAAAGATCCAAAAAATAGCTAATAATGTTGAGAAACAGAGTAATTCACCAGTAATAATATTAGCCAAGCCTCAGTTGGGTAATAATATTGGTGCAACTGCTCGTGTTATGGCAAATTTTGGGGTATATAAATTAAGAGTGGTAAATCCGAGAAGCGGATGGCTTAACTCTGAGACCTACAGTTCATCTTCCGGTGCATCTGCAATCATTGATAATGCTGGTATATTTGATGAAGTTAAAGATTCAATTACAGACCTAGATATTGTATACGCAACTACTGCAAGGAGAAGAGATATAATCAAAGAAGTTTTAAGTCCTAGATCAGCTGCTCATGATATGAGAGATAACATAAAACTAGGTAAGAGAGTTGGAATCTTATTTGGAGGAGAAAAGTCTGGCTTATCAAATGAGGAGTTAACCTATGCAGATAAGATAATCACTGCTCCAGTAAATCCAGAATTCGCTTCTTTGAACCTTGCTCAAGCAGTTTGTGTAACTGTCTATGAGTACTATTCAAGTGGTGATGTTAAAGCCCTAGGGAGAGTTACTGAGAGTGACAGAGGAAGATTTGAGGGCTTGGCAAAGGATAAGACAAAAAATGCTAATAAAGAAGAATATATTCATTTTTTAGAGTTTTTAGAAAAGACTCTCACCGATAAAGGGTTTTTTAGCGTTCCAGAAAAAAAGAGCATCATGTTGAATAATATTAGAAGTATGTTTCAACGACAAAACCTAACACAAAAAGACATTAAAATCTTATTTGGAATTTTCAAACAAATTTTAAATAAGTAAACATATACAACTAATCGTTGACACAAAGATACATTGATTGTAGTGATATCTATATTTTTAACCCGCGAATTGATTTAGATATCAAAATTCTGTCAGCAATTTATTGCTTAGGAGGGCGGATCCAAATGGAGGATTTAGAATGACAAAGAGAATAAATGCCAAGTATAAAATTGATAGAAGACTTGGTGAAAACATCTGGGGCAGGCCAAAGAGCCCCGTCAATAGAAGAAGTTACGCACCAGGTGAACACGGTCAAAGGAGGCAAGGAAAGCCATCTGACTATGGATTACAACTTAGAGCCAAGCAAAAATTAAAAGGTTATTACGGTAATTTAACCGAGAAGCAATTCAAAGCTTGTTACAGGGAAGCTGTAAGAGTTAAAGGTGATACAGGAGAGAATCTCATTGGTCTGCTTGAGCGTAGATTGGACGCAGTAATATATAGAGCTAAAATAGTCCCAACTGTCTTTGCTGCAAGACAATTTGTTAATCACGGTCATGTAACTGTTAACGGTAAAAAAACAAATATTGGAAGCTATAGATTAAAAATTGGTGATGTTGTTGAGGTTAGAGAAAAATCAAGAACCATTCCAATGGTGTTGCAATCTATTGAGAGTCAGGAAAGAGATATACCGGAATATATTGAATTCGACCAAAATAGCTTCAAAATTACAATTAAAAGAGTACCAAACTTAGACGATGTGCCTTATCCGGTTCAAATGGAACCAAATTTGGTGATCGAGTTCTATTCAAGATAATTAGTTTGTCTTAATACCTTTGTCGGCAAAGAATTGTTTTAGTTCGTTTTCTTCAAACATTTCTCTGACAATATCTGCGCCGCCAACGAACTCATTTTTTACATACAATTGAGGTATGGTCGGCCAATTTGTAAATTCTTTAATTCCGTTTCTTACATTTTCATCTTCTAAGACATTTATAGAAGAAAATTCAACTTCCAGATAGTTAAGTATTTGAACTACTTGGTTTGAAAAACCACATTGTGGCATTTCAGGGGTTCCTTTCATGAATAAAACTACATCAGAAGAAGTTATTTTATTGCTAATCCATGTATTAATATCTTGGTCCATTTTGTCCTCGTTAAATTGAAATAGTTTTGATTTGTAGTGCATGTAAGATTGTTCCCATTTTATCTTGCAGAGCACTATAGACGATTTGGTGTTGTTCAAGGCGTGATTTATTTCTAAATTGTTCTGATTTGATCGTTATTGAATAGTGATTATCATCACCAGCAAGATCTTTTATCTCTATAATTGCATCAGGAAGAGCATTTTGTACTAATGTTTGAAGCTCGGATAATTTCATACTCATAATGTTACCTTCAACTTGCCATTAACTCAGGAATTAAATTTTCAAATGCTTTCGTTAATTCTCTTAAAGATATAACTATTTTATCATTCACTTTCAATTCATTCCCTGTAATATTTCCTAAGTGATGATATTCAATCGAAGCATTACTTAGTATTTCAAACATCTTATCTTGGTTATTTGATGAAACAGAAATAATATATCTTGATTGATTCTCAGCAAATAATTCTTCTAAGATATCACCATTGTTTGCGATATTTATATCAGCGCCGATATTTGATTTAATTAATAACTCACAAATCGAAATTATTAAGCCGCCATCTGAAATATCATGGCAACTAGATAGTAACTGATCATTGATGAGTTTTTTCACGATCTCACCATTTATTTTTTCAGTTTTAAGATTTACATCAGGAGGATCTTCTGTGGTTCTTTCCATAATAACTTCTTCAAAGGCAGAACAACTTAAATTTTTACCTTTGTTTCCTATTAAGAAAACTTGATCACCCTCATACATATGTCCAAATTTTTCTAGAAAACTAATGTCATTAATTAAACCCACACCTCCAATAGTTGGCGTGTTGTTAATTGCCTTACCATTAGTCTCATTGTAGAGGGAGACATTACCTGAAACAACTGGGAAATTAAGTTCTTTTGATGCTTCTGTGATACCTTCAATGGTTTTTACAAAATCATACATAATTTCAGGTTTTTCTGGATTACCAAAATTCAAGCAGTTAGTTATTGCAAGAGGTTCTGCACCCATAGAAATTATGTTCCTCCAGCATTCAGCAACTGCTTGTTTGGCGCCTTTCTTTGCATCTGCTGTACAATATTTTGGATTAACATCAGATGACATTGCAATTGCTTTTTTTGTTCCCTCAATTCTAACAATTCCAGCATCATCTCCTGCTGGATTCAATGTATTTGCCATGATTGATCTATCATATTGCTCCCATATCCATTTTTTAGAGCATATATTTGGCGAATTTAATAGCTTTAGTATGGCATCTTTAATATCAATATCCTGATTAATCTTTGCAGTGGATCTTTGTTTTCGGTTTCGCTGTGATATATCTCTTTTGTATATTGGTGCACTATCAGTTAAATAGGTTATCGGAATATTAGCCTCTACCTTATTATTATGTTTAACAACTAAATTGTTTGTGTCCGTAATTTGACCAACAATCTCAAAATCGACCCCCCATTTTTCAAAAACTTCTTTTGCTAGCTGAGTTTTTTCTGGTGTTAATACCATAAGCATTCTTTCTTGGCTCTCAGACAACATCATTTCATACGCAGTCATGTTTTGTTGTCTGGTTGGTATTTTATCCAAATTTAATTCAATTCCAACTTGGCCTTTGTCAGCCATTTCAACGGAAGATGATGTCAAACCAGCCGCGCCCATATCCTGTATTGAAACAATTGCATCTTCTTGCATTAATTCCAGACATGCTTCTAATAGCAGTTTTTCTGCGTATGGATCACCCACTTGAACTGTTGGTCTATTTTTTTCTGATTCATCATCAAATTCACCAGATGCCATTGTGGCTCCGTGTATCCCATCACGCCCCGTTTTTGCTCCTACGTAGACCACTGGATTTCCAATTCCAGATGCCTTGGAATAAAAGATTTTATCATGGGTGGTTAATCCTACACACATTGCATTTACAAGATTATTCCCATTATAAGAGCTGTCAAAACCTGTTTCACCAGATATAGTTGGTATACCTACACAATTTCCATAGCCACCGATACCACCAACAACTCCGGATAATAAATACTTTGTCTTTGGGTGATTTATTTCGCCAAAACGCAGAGAGTTTAATAATGCAATAGGTCTTGCTCCCATTGTAAAAACATCTCTCATAATACCACCAACACCTGTTGCTGCACCTTGATAAGGCTCAATGAATGAGGGGTGATTATGACTCTCCATCTTAAAAATGACTGCTTGATTGTCTCCAATGTCAACGACACCAGCATTTTCCCCTGGGCCTTGGATAACTTGCTTACCTGAGGTGTGTAATTCTTTGAGCCAATATCTTGATGATTTATAAGAACAATGTTCAGACCACATCACGGAAAAAATTCCAATTTCGGTAATAGTTGGTTCTCTACCTAAAGACTCAAGAAGTAACTTCTTTTCGTCTTCGTTTATACCATGTGATTGATAAATATCGTTATCTGGCATTATAAACTCATACTTTTAAACATTGATTGGAATAATCTAATGCCGTCATCTGTTCCTGTTTGAGTGTCAATTGCTCTTTCGGGATGAGGCATCATGCCCAAGATATTAAATTTATCATTATACAGTCCTGCAATGTTATTTAATGAACCATTGATTGGCTCGGCATACCGCATAGCAACCTGTTCGTTCTGCTCAATTTTTTTGAGTGTATCTTGATCTACAAAATAGTTACCATCATGGTGTGCCACAGGAATTTTTACAGATTGATTTTTGTCATAATCTTTTGAGAAGAATGTATCGTTTCTTGTGATTTGGATGTTAGTAATTTTGGAAATAAATTTTAAGGTATTATTTTTCAATAGAGCCCCGGGAAGAAGATTACATTCAGTTAAGATTTGAAAGCCATTGCATATTCCAAGTATATTTACACCATTTTTAGCTTTTTTAATTAAATCACTCATGATTGGCTCTCTTGCAGCAATAGCCCCAGATCTTAGGTAATCTCCATAAGAAAAACCACCAGGTATTATTATTAGGTCAGATTTTGGAATAGATGTATCTTTGCATGAGAGTATTTTTGAGGTTATACCTAGTACTTTTTTAACAGCATTATAGGTATCTACTTCACAATTTGTCCCTGGGAAACGTATGATCGAGATTTCCATTTTATTCTATTTCTATTTTGTAATCTTCAATCACCGTATTTGCTAGAAGTTTTATCGTAATATTTTCAATACTTTTCTTAGCTTCTTCAACATTTTTGGCTTCAATATCCATTTCAATAAGTTTACCTTGGCGGATATTTTTAATATTATTTTCGTTTAGATTTTTTAAAGAGCTTTCTATTGCTTGTCCCTGTGGATCAAGAACCTCACTTTTTAGTCTTATAAATACCCTAGCTTTCATTATCATCCTTTAACTAGTGTTGGTTTGCTATTTTTTGAAGCTTTATTTTCAGTTAATAATCCCATCCTTTTTGCCACTTCATTGTAGCCATCTAAAAGATAGCCAGAATTTTCTCTGAAAACATCTTTATCTAGTTTTTTCTTTGTTTCAAAGTCCCATAGTCTGCAAGAGTCAGGGCTAATCTCATCTGCCAGAACAATATACATCTCGTCATTTTTATACATTCTGCCAAACTCAATTTTGAAGTCTATTAATTCAATCTTAAGTGCAGAGAAATAACCAACAAGAAAATCATTAATTCTCAGCGCAAGAGAAGAGATCTCATCAAGTTCATTTTGGTTTGCCCATCCGAATGTTAAGATGTGTTCTTCACTTACAAGAGGGTCTTTTAAGATATCGTCTTTAAAATAGTACTCAATTAGTGTTCTGCTTAATTTTTCACCACTTTTAATTCCTAATCTTTTTGTTAATGATCCAGCCGCTATATTTCTAATAACAACTTCAAGTGGAATAATTTCAACTTCATGTATTAATTGCTCGCGCATGTTAAGTCTTTTGATGAAGTGATGAGGTATATCTATGGATGATAATAATGTAAATAAGTGTTCTGATATTCTGTTATTAATTACACCTTTACCCTCAAAAATTTCCATTTTTTCGTTATTGTTTGCAGTGGCATCATCTTTGAAGTGTTGAATAAGCGTCCCTGGTTCTGGACCTTTGTAAAGTATCTTTGCTTTGCCTTCATATAATTTGTTTTTTTTCATCTATATTATCCAATGATTATTTGCTTGCGAAAACTTTGTCAAAAATGTAATCGACATTTTTCAAGTGGTATTCAAGAGAAAATAGATCTGAAATTTCTTCTCCTGTTAACAACTTTGATATCTCGGGATCAGACTCAATTATTTTTTGAAAATCAGTTTGTTTTTCCCAAGAAACAGCTGCATTCCTCTGGACAAGCTCGTAACTAGCTTCTCTACTTAGACCTTTTTGAGTTAAAAGTAGCAATATTCTTTGTGAATAAATTAATCCATTCAGCTTATTAAGGTTTGCTGTGATATTCTCTTTGTTTACACCTATATTTTTGATTACATTTGTAAGCCTTGCTAATGCAAAATCAATCAAGGTTGTTGTATCAGGTGCTATTACTCGTTCTACTGATGAATGCGAAATATCTCGTTCATGCCAAAGAGCTATGTTTTCCAGTGATGGTATAACACTACTTCTAATTAATCTTGAGATACCAGTTAAGTTCTCTGTGAGTACAGGATTTCTCTTATGTGGCATTGCAGAGGAACCTTTTTGTCCTTTTTGAAATTGTTCTGACATTTCATCTACTTCAGTTCGTTGCAAATGCCTTATTTCAGTTGATAGTCTCTCAATTGAGCCTGCAATGATACCCAGAACAGAAAAGAAATATGCAAATCTATCTCTGGGAATTACCTGTGTTGAAATTGTTTCACTTGATAAACCAAGTTTATTTGCTACATAGTTCTCAACTGATGGGTCTATGTTTGCGAATGTACCAACAGCACCTGATATTGCGCAAATTGATATCTCTTTTTCTGCGCTTATCATTCTATCTTTTGCTCTTGAAAATTCAGCATATGCCTGAGCAAATTTTAACCCTATTGTTGTAGGCTCCGCGTGAATACCATGGCTTCTTCCGATTGTTGGTAGATATTTATGTTCATGAGCTTTTATAGACAGTTCATTAAGAAGATTATCTAAATTATCAATTATTAACTTAGACGCTCTTTTGAGTTGGATGCACAAACTGGTATCGAGTAAGTCTGAGGATGTCATTCCTTGATGTAAATAACGAGCATTTTTTTCACCTATTGTCTCAGATATGAATGTCAGAAATGCAATTACATCATGTTGGGTTTTCTTTTCAATTTCTAATATTCTTTTTGTATCAAATTGAATATTTCGTGTTTTTTCTTTTATTTTATCTGTTAGACCTTTTTCAATCAGACCATTTTTTTCCAGTGCTTCGTGTGCGCTTATTTCAATGTCTAACCAAATAGAAAACTTTGTCTGATCAGACCAGATGTCTGTCATAATTTTTCTAGAATACCTATCTATCATTTTTTTATTAAACTATTATCGTATGTGTATATTTTAGATATTATATAAAAGTTAGTTTTTTTGTATTATTTTTTTTAATTATACAAAAAGAATTCTTGAGTTTTTTATTCAAATAATAATAATGTAACAAGGTTGGAGATTAAATGAAACTTAATGGTGAAAATATAATTCAGGCACCGCGAATGCAAGTATGGGAAGCTCTGAATAGTGCGGATGTATTAAAAGCGACAATACCTGGTGCACAAAGCGTGGAACAAACCTCTGCGGATGAATTTGAAGCAACTGTTGAGATAAAAATTGGTCCTGTTAAAGCCAAGTTTAAAGGTAAGATCAATTTGTCAGATATAGATCCACCAAATGGCTATAAGATTACCGGTCAAGGATCTGGTGGCGCTGCAGGTTTTGCAAAAGGTTCAGCGGTTGTAAATTTAACAGATAGCGATGCTAATACAACAAAGTTGGTATACGATGTTGATGCTCAGGTGGGAGGTAAGCTTGCTCAAGTAGGGCAAAGGTTGATCCAAAGTGCTTCAAAGACATTAGCTGATCAATTCTTCAATAATCTAGAAAATTACTTTAATTCATCAACAAACTCTGATGATTTATCGAAGGCAGTAGAAATGGATATTAAACAAAATAATGGTGGTTTGTTCGCAACTAGAAAAAATAAGATAATATTTGCAATCATTGTATTTGTTTTATCATTCCTGTATTTTTATAACAAATAAGCTTAGGGATCGAATTAATGGCAAAAATAGATATCAAGATTAATGGTAAAGGATACTCAGAGACTATTGATGACAACATCTTATTGGTTGATTTCTTACGTGAAAAGGTTGGTCTTACTGGGACACACGTTGGTTGTGACACAAGTCAATGCGGAGCATGTGTTGTTCACGTTAATGGTGACTCTGTAAAAAGTTGCACCACATTAGCAATGCAAGTAAATGGCAAAGATATTACAACTATAGAAGGGCTTTCAAATGGTGATAATTTACATCCAATACAAAAAGCTTTTCAAAATAATCATGCTCTTCAATGTGGTTTTTGTACTCCAGGATTAGTAATGAGTGCTGTTGATCTTTTGCAAAAAAACAAAAATCCATCCGAAGATGAAATCAGGGAATGGTTTGAAGGACATATATGTAGATGTACTGGTTACAAAAATATTATCAAAGCGGTTCAGGAAGCAATTGCCTAAAACATTATAGATAGGACAAAAAATGTATAATTTTAAATTTCACAAAGTTGATAAAATAGAGGATGCCGTTGCAATATTATCCTCGGCAGAGGATCCAAAGATACTATCAGGTGGACATACATTAATACCAACACTTAAACAAAGGCTTTCCCAGCCAACTGATGTAATAGATATATCTAATATTGATGGTTTGAAATCAATAAAAAATAATGGTGATGCGATCACCATCGGCGCACTATGCACTCATAGCCAAGTTGCAGCATCTATGGATGTGCAAAGTGAAATAGTTGGTTTAGCATCAATGGCTTCACAAATAGGGGATCCTCAAGTTAGGCATCGTGGAACGATAGGTGGGTCAATTGCTAATGCTGATCCAGCAGCTGATTATCCTGCGGCTGTTCTTGCATTAGATGCTCAAATTAATACTTCATCAAATTCATATAATTCTGATGATTTTTTTATTGATATGTTTGAAACGGCAATAAATTCCGATGAAATTATTACCAGTATTGATTTTAAAATTCCAAAAAAATCTGTTTACAAAAAATTTAGAAATCCTGCATCAGGTTATGCCATGGCTGGAGTTTTCATAGCAATATACGAAAAAGGAATAAGAGTTGCAATAACTGGTGCATCAACAACAGCTTTCAGATTACATGACTTAGAAAAGAAATTAGAAAATAATTTTAGTGTTGATGTATTAAATGATTTTAATGCTGATACAACTAACTACAATAGTGATATTCATGCTTCAGCAAAATACAGGGGTAATCTCGTCAAGGTGTTGTTGGAAGAGGCAATAGCACAACTTGTTTAGTGCTATTATCCTATTTTTATAGAAATACACCAAGGCCTATAATACATAAATGAGTGAATTATGCTTTCTGATGATATAGATGTAATTAACATAGCTAATAACTGGAAGAAGAATGGTAAAAAAGTTGCATTAGCAACTGTCATTCAAACTTGGGGGTCAGCTCCAAGAGGAGTTGGTAGTAAATTAGTTATTGATCAAGATGGAAATTTTGAAGGTTCTGTTTCAGGTGGTTGTGTGGAAGGAGCTGTAATTAATGAGGCTATGGAACTGTTTGATGGTGGACGTCCGAAAGTTCTTGAATTCGGAGTTTCAAATGAGATGGCTTGGGAAGTTGGTTTAGCCTGTGGTGGTACGATAAAAATTTACATAAGTGAATTAAATTAAGCTATGCAAGAATCTAATCTAGAAAAAATATTAGAAAATCAGAAATTAAGAAAATCAGTTGTTTGTTTAACGAATATCGATACAGCAGAAGAAATTATTTTGCTCAAAGGAGAGAGTTCCAAAATTGAAGATCTTGATCAAGAGATTTCCCAATGTATAAGGTTTGATATTAGTAAACTTGTTACCATAAACGGTAAAAACTATTTCATTGATGTTTATAATCCTCCATTAAAGTTAATTATTATTGGTGCAGTTCATATAGCTCAATATCTTGTCGATTTCGCTCAAAATTTGAGCTTTGATTGTAAATTAATTGATCCAAGAGAGGGGTTTGCGAACAGGGAGCGTTTTCCAAACACAGAAATCTATAATAATTGGCCAGATGAAGTCATGGAGAGTATGGATATAGATAATAGAACAGCAATTGTTACACTAACGCATGATCCCAAAATTGATGATGTTGCTTTAGATTTTGTATTAAAGAAGAATTGTTTTTATATTGGTTCTCTGGGTTCAAAAAAAACACATGCAGCCAGAGTTGAGAGGTTATTGGCTAAGTTCTCTAACGAAGATATCCAAAAAATCCATGCTCCAATTGGTATTGATATCGGCGCCCGGTCTCCATCAGAGATTGCCCTTTCAATAATTAGTGAAATTATTTTGTCATTAAGAAAATAAAAAATCTGTCATGAAAATTGTGAAAAAAAATAGTGCTGAAACACTCGGCGATTTATTAGCGCATTCTATCTTCTTAAAAGTTGGTCGTATAAGAAAAGGGAAAATCATCTCACAAGAAGATATTAATTTAATACTAAAAGATGGTATTGAAAATATATATGTGGGTGTATTTGATAATGACGATCTCGATGAAAACTTCGCATCCAAAAAAATTGCAGAAGCAATTTGTGTTGACGGAGTTGCTCTGTCACCAACATATTCAGGGAAAACCAATATTACATCTAAATATGATGGTTTAATTGAAATAGATAAAGAAAAAGTTTTTGAGTTAAACCGACTATCAAACAATATTGCGGTTTCAACACTCAATAATCATGATATTGTTTATAATGGGGATCATATTCTTAGTGTTAAGATTATCTCATACGCAATAAATAAGGCTGATCTTGAGAAAATCATTAACTTTCTCAATACAAATAAAATCATACAATTAAAGCCATTTAAATCACTAAAATTTGGAATAATTTATACTGAAAGTGTTAATGAGAAAAAAAATATAATTGAAAAAACAAAGAAATCAATCAAATCTCGCGTTAGTGACTATAACTCGACTATTATGGATGAGATTATAGTTAATCATGATAAAGAAGCAATCAAGCCAGCACTTGAAAAACAACTAACGATGGATATCGATTGCGTCCTATTTTTCTTATCTTCATCTGTTGCTGATGTCAGTGATGTCCTCCCTTCAATTATTAGTGAATTGGGAGGAAATATAACATCATATGGAATGCCGCTTGATCCAGGAAACCTTACATTAAGCGGATATATCAGTAATCATAAAATTTTGGTAGCAGCCGGCTCAGCCAGGAGTGATGCATTAAATGGACTAGATTGGCACCTGAACTCACTCCATGCCGGTATTGAAATTGATCAGGATATGATTGACTCTTTAGGCGTAGGGGGGCTTTTAAAAGATATTGATTTTGCTGTTCGTAGAAAAAGAATTTCTAAGAATATAAATACTAAAAAAGCCAATATAGCTGCCATTGTTTTATCAGCAGGTGAATCAAAAAGGATGGGTGAAGATAATAAATTATTATTAGAGGTTAATGGAAAAACAATTATTGCAAACTACATAGAAAATATATCAAAATCAAATGTGTCAGAAATTCTTGTTGTAACCGGTCATCAGTCAGATTTAATTGAGGATGAATTAGAAAAATATGATGTTAATTTTATCCATAATCCTAACTACAAAGATGGGATGTCGACTTCTCTAAGGGCTGGAATAAATGCTCTGAGCAATAATATAGATGCTGCGATGATATGTTTGCCTGATATGCCATTGATTGGTATATATGAAATTAACAAACTAATTGATTATTATAACCCAAAAATTGGAAATGAAATTTGTATTGCAACTTCAAATGAGCAAAGAGGGAATCCAGTCCTTTGGGATAAAAAATATTTTAATGAATTATCGAATATCGAAGGTGATAAAGGTGGTAGAGACCTTCTTTCTCAATACGAAGAAAAATCAGTCGAGGTTAACTTAGGTGAAGCAGTATCATTTGATGTCGATACAAAGAGTAGCTATAATAAACTAAAGTAGTAGCAATAAAATGATAAATGATTATAAAAGAGTGAAAATTTCACAACTATTTTCAGTTATACCGACAGTATGTTCAAATTGAGCTGATAATGACTTGTCTTTTGTTACTATAGTCCATCCATCTGACAACAATTTAATATCTTTTCTTCCAGCATTAATCATCGGTTCAATGGTAAATATCATCCCTTCTTTGAGCTCGTAGCCATGACCTTTTTTCCCAAAGTGGAGTATATTGGGATGATCATGAAATATCATTCCGATACCATGTCCACATAAATCTTCAACAACTGAAAAACCTTTTCCTTCAGCTATTTCTTGAATAGTTGCTCCAATATCACCAGTAAAAATGCCTGGCCTTAATATTTTTATGGCTTCATCCAAGCATTGTTGAGTAATTTCAACCAAAATTTCTGCCTTTCTACTAATATTACCGACCTTAAACATCTTACTTGTATCACCGTACCATCCATCTAATATCAGGGTTACATCAATATTTAAGATGTCACCATTCTTCAGTTTCTTATTGCTTGGAATACCATGGCAAATAACATTATTTAATGATATGCATGAGGATGCAGGGTAGCCTCTGTAATATAACGTGGCAGGGGTTGCATCATTCTCCAGTGCGAAATTATAGATCAAATCATCAATATATTCAGTTGTTACATCTTCCTTGATAAATTCTTCAATATATTCGAGGCATTTTGCAGCAAGTTGTCCTGCTTTTCTCATTTTTTTGAATGACTCTTTATCATGTAACTTTATGAGTCCGATATTCTTGTTTGGTGCAAGATTTGCTTTGATATATGAGTGCATAATTAAATTATCTGATTTGTATTTGATTACTTAATATTTTTGTATATTAAAAAATATTTTTATTATACTCAATATAATATATAAACAACTAAAAGAGTTATAATTAGTAAGGAATGGATTATGAATGATATAACTGCCGCTATTTTAGTCATTGGTGATGAAATCTTATCAGGCAGAACCAAAGACAAGAACATTGGTTATATTGCAGATTGCCTTACAAATGTTGGTGTGTATTTATCTGAAGTTCGTATCGTGCCTGATAAAGAAGAAAAGATAATTCAAGCACTCGATTCCTTAAGAAATGAATATACATATGTTTTGACAACAGGTGGTATTGGTCCAACTCATGATGATATAACAGCTGACTGTGTTGCAAAGGCATTTGGTGTGGAAATATCTGAGAATAAAGAAGCAATTGATATGCTTCTGGAAAGAATTCCTCTCGAAGATTTAAACGAGTCCCGAAGAAGAATGGCCAGAATACCTCATGGTGCAACCTTAATCGAGAATAGTGTATCAAAAGCTCCGGGTTTCAATATTGGGAATGTTTTCGTCATGGCTGGTGTTCCTTCTGTTATGCAAGCAATGTTGGATGTAGTAATCACAAGAATGGAAACGGGTCAAAAGCTTTTAAGCTGTAATATACATACAAATATAAAGGAAGGTGATCTTGCAGAAATTTTGAGAGATATTCAGAAGGAAACAACTTCTGTGATTATTGGTTCATATCCATACTATAACGAGAGTGGATATGGAGCGAATGTTGTGTGTAGGGGTAAAAATATAGATGATATTAAATCTGTAGCAACTATAATTAAAGACAAATTGTCAAACATTGGTAATGTTGAAATTGGAGAAATAATCTAGTATGAATTCTGACACTAGTTCAAAATTATTCCCCGTATCATGGGATCAGTTTCATAGAGACTCTAAAGCTCTAGCTTGGAGACTTGCAGATAAAGGAAACTGGTCAGCTATTATAGCCGTAACGAGGGGCGGGTTGGTGCCTGCTGCTATTGTTGCTAGGGAGTTGAACGTAAGGGTAATTGAAACAGTATGTCTTAGCTCTTACTCAACTGAAAATTTGAGAGGCGAAATTAAAGTTTTAAAAAAGATTAGTGAAAACTTACTGAAAGATGAAAATATTCATTCTGGTTCTGTTTTGTGTATAGATGATTTAGTAGACACAGGCGCAACTATGGAAGTTGTTAAAAAAATGATACCAGATGCACATGTGGCTACAGTTTATGCAAAGCCTGAAGGGCTTGATAATGTAGACACATATATTACTGAAGTTAGTCAAGATACATGGATCTATTTTCCATGGGATACTGAATTGCAATTTGTCCCACCCATAAATCCTGAGGGGGTTTAAAGGTGATGATGAATAATTATGAGCGGACGTGGTGGAATAGGTAGACACAAGAGACTTAAAATCTCTCGGAGGTTACTCCGTGCCGGTTCGAGTCCGGCCGTCCGCACCAATCAGATTTCATAATTATATAGCCATTTTAAACTATTTAAATGTGATATGGGTTTTGTATTTCTCAAATAAATGTCCCTAAAATAGGAAACAGGTTGTTTTGCATGAAAGATCAACCTATTTGTAGAAGATCTTCTTATAACCTTTTTAATCCGACTATTTCTTTTTTCCATGAAATCGTGGATGATTTTTGAGTCATTATTATTAGAAATTGATGTTGCAAGTGAATACGCGTCCTCAATTGCCATAGAAGCTCCTTGTGCCAAATGGGGCTTTATTGTGTGTGCAGCATCTCCAATAACAAAAATTGGTCTGTTCTTATCTAAAGAAAGTTTTGTTTTATAGTCATGCAAATTCCAAATAGTCCAATTTGTTGAATTTAGAAAATCATGGAAAGTATTCTCTGCACTTTTAAAATAATTTATAGAAATGTTGTTTAAATGAAGATTATTTTTTTTTGTTATAACTACAATATTTATTTTGTCTTCAAAAAATGGATAAGCCACTAGATGCATATCTTCTGACAAGAAAACATAGATTGAGTCATTTTTTATTTGGAATGGAAATTCTTTTTTTTCAGCTACTGCTCTTAGTGTATGATAATTACTAGAAGTTTGTTTTATGAATATGTTTTTGAATAAGGGCTTTTTTGAGGATCCACTAGCTATAATTATTCCTCGTGATTCTTTTGTATCATTCTGCTTATAGCTTATATCAAAATGATCTCCATGGTCTATTATACCGCTAATATTTCTATTATTTTCAATGATAGTTCCATTTTTATTAACAGCATTTAAGAGGTGCTCGTATAGTATTTTTCTGCTTATTGTATAATATTTTGATAGGTTATTATTCAATACAAATTCATTAACCGGAAGTCTGGTTAATGTTTTTAGGTTTCTTAGGGATATAATTTCAATATTATTTATAACATGCATATCTGGTAGGATGCTATCGAGGAGTCCTATCTTTGCTAAGATTTTGGATGCATTAGGTGTTATTTGAATGCCATAATGATCCTCTGGTGAACTAGTCTCCTTTTCGAGGATACTATGACTAATATTTGATTTTGAGAGTATATGGCTACACGTTAAACCAGCAATCCCTGAGCCTATAATATCATACATGTAATCGGATATGTTACAGCTGAACTACACAATTTGTAGGTATAGTTTCGTGTGTACTCAGAGTTTCATTTAGTTTAAATTTTGTAGAACAATATGGGCATACAATGTCTTTATTTTTACCCATATCTAAAAAAATATGTGGGTGATCATGCGGCGGATATGCACCTATACATTTAAATTTCTTAACTGGTATCTCAATTTCGGAGTGACCATCTGTATTTTGAAAATGTGGTGTTGGATTTTCAGCCATTTTTTAATCTCCTTTTGAGATAATTGGTGTACCTTGTAACAAATAATATATTTTTTATTTGAACAAATTTGATTAAATATCTATTTAAATATATTATTAAATAAAAAATTTGAAATTTTCTATAATTATTTAAATTCAGCTACAATAAATGGTAGAACTATGGTCCAAAATAATAACACTAAGACTAGCGTAAATAAGTTACCTGGCATTGATCCCATATGGGATAATATAAAAGAAGAAGCACGAGAAGCTTCAGATGCTGATCTAGCAATCACACGTTATATGTATTCATTAATTCTGGGAAACAAGAGCTTGGAGAAGGTTTTATCTTTGCATTTATCTAAATTGCTTGAAACAGCTCATCTTGAAGATAGATTAATTGAAGAACTCTTTGATGATTTTTATAATAGTCATAAAGATATAAAACAAATAATAAGATCTGATATAGCAGCAGTATATGATCGTGACCCTGCGTGTCATCGATACATAGAGCCTGTTTTGTATTTTAAAGGTTTCCAGGCATTACAAGTCCATAGGCTCGCACATTGGTTATGGAATGATGGTAGAAAGGATTTAGCATATTATTTACAAAGTGTCAGTTCACGTATATTTTCAGTTGATATTCATCCTGCAGCTAAATTTGGGAGGGGTATATTTATAGATCATGCTACCGGTATAGTGATTGGTGAAACAGCTGAGATTGATGATAATGTATCAATATTGCATGATGTAACCCTTGGTGGAACAGGAAAGAAGTGTGGTGACAGACATCCAAAAGTCAAAAGTGGTGTTTTAATTGGTGCCGGCGCAAAAATTCTTGGAAATATAACCATTGGTTCCTCTGCTAGAATTGCAGCAGGGAGTGTGGTTTTGCATGATGTTCCTGATGGTACTACAGTTGCTGGTGTGCCTGCAAAAGTTATTGCAAATAACGATAAGGACTACCCAGCACAAAACATGGACCAATTATTACCCAGCCATGATAATGAGATAAAATAAAATGGATACCAAAGAAAAAAATAAAATTCAGAATTATCTCAGAGATAAATTCAAAACTGATGTCATCAATGTTATTGATAGGCCACAAAAAAGTGACTCAATGGAGGTTTATGTCGGTGATGAATTCATTGGTGTGATTTTTCGTGACGAGGAAGATGAAGAAGTTTCCTATTCATTTAACATGGCAATTTTAGATATTGACCTATAGTTTTGTTGGGTTTTCTTGCCCTTTGTAAACAATTTCTGGATCGAAAAGTTTTTTATCTTCTTCAAACTTCAGCTGAACTTTATTTTCGTTATCTAGAGTTATGGATCTATAAAAACATGATCTATACCCAACATGGCAACTTGCACCTGATCCTTCAACATCAACAATTAACCAAATAGTGTCCTGATCATCATCAATACGAATACTTTGTATTTTTTGGGTTAGTCCTGAAGTCGCTCCTTTGTGCCAGAGAGCATTTCTTGATCTGCTCCAATAATAAGCTTCCTTGTTTCGTATTGTGAGCTGAAGAGCTTCTTTGTTCATGTAACCGTGCATTAATACTTCGCCGGTTTTTGCTGAAGTAGTAATAACAGGTATTAATCCATTCTGATCAAATTTTGGCGCGAGGGTTATACCTTCCTCTACTTCATAAACACTCTTTCTTTCACCAAATTTTACTGACATCTCGTGCCTCTGATCAATTGTTGGTTAGTTTCATAAATCTATCTTTTAAGGCTTCGTTTTTCTCAAATTCACCTGTAAATCTTGTTGTGATAGTTGACACCTTATCTTTTTTTACTCCCCTTAGGGACATGCACATATGCTCTGCATCTATAATTACTGCAACACCGCGTGGATTTAATGACTCGTCAATTGCGTTAGCTATTTCTGCAGTCATAGTTTCTTGTGTTTGCAGGCGATGTGCATAAATGTCTACTAATCTTGCTATTTTAGAAATACCAACCACTTTGTGTGAAGGGAGATAGGCAACGTGTGCTTTACCAATAAATGGACACATATGGTGCTCACAGAACGAATTGAAAGAAATGTCCTTCAAAAGTACTATGTCATCATAACCACCAACTTCACTAAAAGTCTTTGATAGAACTTTAACTCCATCTTCATTGTATCCCTTGAAAAATTCTTTATAAGCATCAATAAATCTTCTTGGAGTTTCAAGTAGACCCTCTCTGTTTGGGTTCTCGCCAATCCATGATAGGATTGTTCTAACAGCGTTTTCTGCTTCTTCTCTAGAGGGAACAGAAGGAGCCGTATTTAGATTGGTAACTTTAGGGTCTTTTTCCATCCTGTTTACTCCAGTAATTCGATATATTTTGTATTTAGTATTTAAAAATTGAATATATGTTATTATTTATTAATTATCAATATATGAATGCTATTATTAGAATACAAACCTAGATGAGAATTTTACCGATTAATAATAATGTTAGACGATATATATAATAATAAAATAATTCAATTTGCATCTAATATTCAGCATATAGGTAGGTTGGATAACCCTGACTCATCTGCAACAAAAGTAAGCAGACTGTGTGGTTCAAAAGTTACTGTGGATATTAAAATTAGAGATAATGTCATCACAGAATTTGCTCATGATGTAAAAGCATGTGCATTAGGACAAGCTTCATCATCTATAATGGCTAAAAATGTAATAGGCTCATCCAAGGAAGAATTGGCTGAAGTTGCAGATATAATGTTAAATATGTTAAAAAATGATGGACCACCTCCGGCGGGTAAATGGTCTGATTTGGCGTTCTTGCAACCCGTGAAAGATTATAAATCCAGACACTCATCTACTATGCTGACATTTGAAGCTGTGAATGAAGCTATAGAAAAACTAAAATAGCCAAGATTTTAAATGCTCAAAAATATAATTTCTTTTCCATTTCTAATACTTATAAAATTATATCAATACACATTTTCATACTTTTTAGGCAATAGATGCAGATATTTGCCAACATGTTCTAACTACGCTCTCGAGTCGATAAAAAAATATGGCATTTGGGTTGGAGGATGGTTGTTTTTTTATAGATTTACGAGATGTCACCCCTTGTCTGGTCATGGATATGATCCGGTTCCTGATGAACTACCTGATAATTGTGTTTGGTACAAGCCTTGGACCTATAAATTAAAAAAAGTATTTGAATAAAAATAAAATCCTACTATTAATAATATTGATACTTACCTGATTTGTAACAGAGATTGAGTTATAGTGATGTACAAATACAATTTACTTGATGGATCCCAGAGGGAATTTGAGAGTCAAATAACAGCAGCAGAGCTTGCAAAGTCCATATCTGACTCCCTTTTTAAAAAGACAATAGCAGTAAAAATTGATGGTCAATTATCAGATCTATCTGATTTATTACCGAATGGTTCAAAAATAGAATTAATAACAAAAGAGCACCCAGATGCACTTGAATTAATTCGTCATGATTGCGCTCATGTATTAGCTGAAGCGGTCCAAGAAATTTTTCCTGAAACACAAGTTACAATCGGACCAGTTATAGAAAATGGTTTTTATTATGATTTTTATCGTGAAGAGTCATTCAAACCTGAAGATCTCATAAAAATTGAAAAGAAAATGCATGAGATCATTTCAAAAAATAGACAATTTGAGAAAAAAGAAGTCTCAAGAAAAGAAGCAATACAAATTTTCAAAGATAAAAATGAGGAATATAAAGTAGAATTGATTAGTGCCATTCCAGATGATCAAACTATAAAATTATATTCACAAGGTGACTGGTTTGACTTATGCCGTGGACCCCATATGGTCTCAACAGGGCAAATAGGCAAGGCATTCAAATTAATGAAAATAGCCGGTGCATACTGGCGTGGTGACTCTAATAACGTTATGTTACAGAGAATCTACGGAACTGCTTGGTCAAGCAGTGATCAATTGAATACATATTTGAACATGCTTGAAGAGGCTGAAAAAAGAGATCATAGAAAACTAGGTCGTGAGATGAATCTTTTTCATTTTCAAGAAGAAGGACCTGGATCAGTATTTTGGCACAAAAAGGGATGGACACTATTTACAGAACTTATTGATTACATGAAAAGAAAAGGTCAAAAAGCAGGATACTTGGAAGTCAATACTCCTGATATGTTAGATAGATCCTTATGGGAAAAATCAGGTCATTGGGAAAAATTTGGTGAAAATATGTTCACTAGTACGACACCTGATGAGAAAATATTTGCTTTGAAGCCCATGAATTGTCCCGGGCACGTCCAGATTTTTAAAAATGGTTTGAAAAGCTATCGTGAATTACCAATAAAATATGCTGAATTTGGCAAGGTCCACAGATATGAGCCATCTGGTGCATTGCATGGGCTAATGAGGGTAAGGCATTTTACGCAGGATGATGGACACATCTTTCTTACCGAAGAACAAATTAAGGAAGAATGCGTAAAGGTACATGAACTTATATTATCTATCTACAGAGATTTCGGTTTTGATAATATTGTAGTTAAGTTCTCAGATAGACCTGAAAAGAGGGTGGGCGACGACTCTATATGGGACAAAGCAGAAAAGGCACTTATTGATGCAGTTGAAACAACTAATCAAAAATACGAATTAAATCCAGGGGAAGGGGCATTTTACGGTCCAAAATTAGAATATGTACTAAGGGATGCAATCGGAAGGGATTGGCAGTGCGGAACCCTACAAGTTGATTTTAACTTGCCCGGTCGCTTAGGCTCATTTTACATAGGTAGCGATGGTGAAAAACATGTTCCTGTCATGTTACATAGAGCAATATTTGGTTCACTTGAGAGATTCACAGGGATTTTAATTGAACATTATGCCGGTAGGTTGCCACTATGGATCTCACCAACGCAGATTGTAATAGTAACAATCAGTTCCCAAGCAGACGACTATGCAAAAGAGGTTTTAGAATATTGTCAAAAGAACAATCTAAGAGCTGAAGTTGATCTCAGAAACGAAAAAATTAGTTATAAAATTAGAGAGCATATATCTGTAAAGATTCCATTATTATTTGTTATTGGTCAGAAAGAAACAGAGGACAAAACAGTCACCATCAGGGAGCTTGGCAATACAGAACAAAAAACTCTTAGTCTAACAGATGCTATTTCAGAAATAAAAAATAGAGCTTTACCTCCAGACTATTCGAACTAGGACATAAATTGTTCTCTAATAATTCTTTCCTCAAGGTTGTGGTTTGAGTCAAACATGATGTGTAATCTTTTTGATTCATCATTTGAAATTATTATGTTTTTCGCATTATTAATTTCATGATTGTCAGCAGTTGCATTGACTTTTCTGAAATCAGGGTCAAGAACTTCAATTTCAACAATTGAATTTATATCAAGCAAAGCTCCTTTCCATCTTCTTGGTCTGAATGGACTTGTTGGTGTCATAGCCATAAGTTTTGCATTAATTGGTAAAATAGGTCCATCAGCTGATAAATTATAAGCAGTACTTCCTGCAGGAGTAGAAATTAGGAGACCATCTGAAATTAATTCATTGAGTCTCACTTTATTGTTTATAGAAATTTTTAGTTTTGCAGCTTGATAAGTAGTTCTCGATAGTGCTACTTCATTAATCGCGATTTCTGTATGTTTATCATTGTTAATATCAGTAACCGTCATTTTTAGAGGGTTGATGGTTGTTATTTCAGAGTCTTTTATCTTATTTAGTAATTCATCATAATTAAGTTCATTCATCAAAAAGCCAACAGAACCACAATTTATGCCATATATTGGAATCTCTGTTTCGATGAATTGGTGCAGTACCTGTAGCATCAGACCATCACCACCCAATGCAACAATTACATCAGCTTTGGATAACTCTGAATTACCATATAACGCAACAAGCTTTGTTCTAGCATCAGAAGCTTGTTTAGTTTCACTCGAAATAAATGTAATTTTCTTTTCACTCATAATAAATCAAATAAACATTTAATTTAATGTTTCAATTATATTTGCGAAGATTTAAAGTAACATAAGTATTAAAATAACTGAATTATAAAATAATAAATTAGTTCTCTCTTTTGTTTGATTGAAAAGAATAATGAATAAAATTGGAATAATTGGGTGTGGAAGACAAGCACCAAAACATATCAATGGCTATTTAGGTAATGGAATAAAGGACATTTACTTATCAGATGTCGATGAAGATAAAGCTAAGAAATTAGCAATGGAATATGGTCTGAAACATCTCACTTATGATGAAATCATTAATAGTAAAGAGATAACTGCATATTCAATATGTACTCCACCTGAAACTCATGACTTAATAATTGATAACTTAATAGAGAAGGATAAAAATTTTCTTTGTGAAAAGCCTATTTCACTGAATATAGATAAACTACATAAGCATGAAGAATTAATTACTAAGAAGAAACTAGTGGCGATGGGGGGCTACATATATAAATTTTCTCCCGCACATATACATGCTAAAAAATTAATTGAGAATGCTGATAGCAATACCATTCAAAAAGCTTATTTTAGGATTGCTAGCCCTGGATCTAATGCTCCCTGGCAATTTTCAAAAAAATTAGGCGGCGGTGTAATTAATGAGATGGTTGTACATATTATTGATCTTGTTCAATGGTATTTTGGCGATATTAAAGAAATAAAAAATGTAAGTAAAAAAATATATTTAGAGCACAGGATAAAAACACTGAATGACACAGACGAACTTGCAGAAGATTATGTTCATATTAAGCTTGTTACAAAAAGCAATGTAGAAGTGGAAATTGAAGCAGATCTTATATCTTCTGAGTTTATTCAATATGTACAATTTAACAACAATGAATTTGAATGTTTCTTATCAATACAACCAAATTTACCACTACAGTTAAAATATCAGGATAAGAGTATGGATCTTTGCAAATTTTTTGAATTTCAAAATTTATATATTGATCAGATTGAATATTTTCTTCAATGCGTGAATAAAAATAAAACTCAAGAAATTTCAACAATGAAAGAGTCTATTGCAATCGCAAGAACCATAAATGAAATAATTGATCTCTAATGAATTGCTAAAATTCTTTCTGCATTCAAATGACAAATCTTTTCTTTTATATCAGATTTTAAATCGGTACTATTTATCCATTCGAGTGGTTTTTTTACACCCATATCTGCTGGAAAGTCGGTGCCCAATAAAATATTTTCTGAACCAACAATGTCTATCACTTGTTTTAAACCAACATCAGAATGTGTGATGGTATCATAATAAAACTTCTTTAAATATTCGGATGGTTTTTTCTTCAGACTATCACTAACGTCTTTTCTGGTATTATAGGCATGATCAAAACGCCCAATAGCAAAGGGTAAATATCCACCAGCGTGGGATAGACAGATTTTAATATTTGGAAGTTTTTCCATGTATCCTGAAAATATAAGATTTGCAGCTGCTGTAGTTGTTTCCATTGGGTTTCCAATGAGATTTATCAGATGATAATCACTAAGTATTGGCTTTGCTCTTGTTGATAGTGGGTGTAATAAGATAAATGCACCAAGTTTTTCTGCTTCTTTCAAAATATCAAAAAAATGACTCTGATTTAAATTTGTATGGTCAATATGAGAGCCAATTATTATTCCATGAAGTTTTAAGTCTTTCATTATACGGTTAAGTTCATTACAAGCTCTCTCAGGATCTTTTAGGGTGATAGTGCCTAGTCCTTGATATCTATCTGGTCTTGTGCTTACGGCTTCTGCTATTTCATCATTAACACTTTGGCACGCACTAGCTGCTACATCAATTGGATCACTATCTCTGAGTAATTGAGGGTTGAGAGATAATAATTGAACATCTACTTCCGCTTCATCCATTAATGCGATGCGTTGTTCATATGGGATCCAGTATTCTGGTGTGCTCATTTCGTTTCTTCGACTACCTGTTGTTAATATTGTCCTACCTTCCGAATTTCGTTCAATTTTAGTGCCATACCATGGCTCACCATTTTCAAAAGCATTACGTAATGATGTGGGTAGTATATGTGCGTGAATATCTATAACTTTCATTTAATCCTCTATTCTTATTTTTTTATCTAATTTAATTGAGTCCTCAATTGCAAGTGTAAGCCTGAGATTTTGTAAGCCTTCAATGCCAGTTGTATTTGGGCAATCAATTCCTTGTGAAATAAAGTCTAGCCATGATCGGGTCTCATCAGCAAAAGGCCCCCAATATTTATTTAAAGCCCAGTTGCCAGAGGCATTACTTGTAAGTAGAGCCATTTCTGTATGATTATCTACGTAAGCATGATGCATACCTTCATCTGAAAAGCCTATATGTTCTTTTCTATCATCATCAAATAAGAGGACACCATTTTCTCCGATTATTTCTGCCCTGACTAATCTTCCATGTGAAGGATAATTTTTAGGAAGTGCATAACCCATAGCTAAATTTACAATAGTACCATCGTCATATGTAATAATCGCTGCTGCTATTTCATCTACATCAAATCCATCTTTTCTATAAATTGTTCCATGACCCTTGGCGATAATTTCTTTTGGTTTTTTGTTTCCTAAATACCATCCAAATAGATCAACAAGATATGTAAGTGCATCATTCACAAATGATATGTGCTTCGATCTTTTTAAGATTTCTGCTCCTGTACGCTGGGTATTATAGAATCTCCCCACGCAGGAAATTATGTTTCCAACTTTATTCTCGTTTATTTGCTGCTTACCAATGAGAAAATGTCTATTAAATCTTAGAGTATAACCAACATGTAAGCTTGTGTTGTTTCTTTTTGCCGCATCCACCATTTTTTGCGCATCATTGAGATTTAATGCTATTGGTTTTTCAACCAAAACAGGTTTGCCATTTTCAAGTGCTTTTATTACAGGATCACAATGCTCAGGTTCACTTGTTGAGACAATTATTGCATGTGTATTTTCATCATCAATTACCTCTTGATTTGTTTTACAAACCCTATCAGCATTGACTTTTTCCCCTAGGGCTTCAGCTTTTTCTCTGATGGTGTCTGACAGACTAATGTATTTAACTGAACCATGAGTTTTAGAAATTGAGGTTCGTAGGTTTCCCATCCTTCCGCATCCAACAATTCCGATACCAATTTCTTGATGATTAATTTTCATAATGATTTAATTTTCTGAATTACCGTTATAATCTTTTATAAGATTATATTGATATAAACAAAATTCAAAAGAAAATTAAATGATTAAGGGGGGAATATGACCAAAGACGATAATTATATAAAAGGTCTCAAAAAGATGAAAGAGATGGGTCGGGAAGATACCATGTTGAATCAAAGAAAAATATCAGAAGATATGTATAAGTTATCAGTTAGTACTTTGTTTGGTGAAATTTGGAACCGACCACATCTATCACTGAGGGAGAGGCAATTAATTACACTTGCTGCAAATATTGCGCTATCTAGACCACATGGAACACACACGCATTACAGAAGTGCTCATCATATTGGTATTACTCACGAAGAAATTTGTGAAGTTATGATACATGTTGGTATGTATGGTGGTTGGCCGTGCATTGCGCACGCTACTGAACAATATCTCGAGGTTCTAGAAGAGCGCGGAGATCCAATGGCTTCAGCAAAACCAACACGGGACGATATTGATGGTATCTGATTAGCTATAGGTTTTTCATAGCTATTTGAAGATCGTATTCACTATCTGGAACAATTCGGGGGATATGATCTCCATTTAGATAAGCTATTAAGCATTCTGCTGCTTGTATCTCCATTCGTGCCCTTGAAACACGTGTGTTTGCTCCCATGTGGCAAGTCATGATTACATTATCAAGCTTTGACAAGGGTCCGCCAAGATAGGGCTCTTGCTCATAAACGTCTAGCCCGGCACCAGCTATTATATCATTTGTGAGTGCATTTAGAAGTGCGTCCTCATTTACCAGACCTCCTCTTGCAGTATTAATTAAGAAGGCATCACTTTTCATCTCAGCAAGATCATCCTTGTCAATTATATTGATTGTAGCTGGAGTTTTTGGCACGTGAAGACAAACAATGTCTGACTCGTTCAATAATCTTTTTTTACTTACCCATTCAATGGGAAGATATGCGTTAATTGACTCATCAGGATTGATATCATTGGCAATTATTTTTGCTCCAAATGCAGACAATAATTTTGCCGTTCTTCTTCCAATTCTTCCCATCCCAATTATTCCTACTGTGAGTTCTTCTAAGCTTCGACCTAGTACCCTAAACCATTTACCTTCTCTCATTAGTTTATCCCCAAGCTGAACACCACGAATTAGTGTCAAAATATGACTGACTGTCAATTCTGCGACAGTGTCAGCATTAGCTCCCGGAACATATGATACGCCTATATTCCTCTCACGAGCAGCATTTAAATCTATACTATCCAAGCCAACAGCACATCTTGCTATAAATCTTAAACCAGGTGATTGGTCCATAACTGCTGCACTCATTGGTTCTGCGCCACAAATAGCAACATCGCAGCCTTTTATAAGTTCCTTCATTTCATCTTCGATTAAGAGTCTTTTCTGTTCATTTCTTATTATTTTGACTCCAGAGTCTTCAAGCATAGTTCTCGATAATGGATTGCATGCACCCCATTGTTCTGGGGATACCATAGCGGTAGCTCTTGTTTTCATTTTTTCCTCAATAATTTTAATATGGTGCTTCTTCTCCAATGATTGTTATTCTGTGCATCCTTCTTCTAAAACCAGCATAGTCATCAACTGCGTAATGTTGTGTACATCTATTATCCCAAATTGCAATAGAACCAGGCGCCCACTTAAATCTACAGATAAACTCTGGACGGGTTGAATGAGATTTTAGATAATTGATAATAGGCACGGATTCCTCTCGAGACATGCCTTCAATTTCTACTGTATGACCACCAATGTATAGAGCTTTGTTCTTGCTATCTGGATGAGTTCTGATAATTGGATGGTATGATTTAACCTGGGTTTTTCCAGGATCTTTTTGTTTCATACTCTTTGCCCCTGAAAATTGAGCTAGCGGTTGATCGCCAACATAGAGCCCCTTTAAATTATCTAGGATATTTTTCATTGTGTCAGATAACGTGTCATATGCTTGATACATATCGGCAAATAGTGTATCTCCTCCGGCAGGAGGTAATTCTTGAGCATAAAGCATTGTTGCTTTTGGCGGGACTTCTGTAAAACTACCATCTGAGTGCCAAACATTACCAAATGCATATGTATCTGTTTCAGTTTTTAAAATTTCTAATATTTCCGGATGAGACTCAAGCCCTTTCATATATGGGTAATGGTGTATTTTGCCCCACCTTCTTCCAAATTCTAGGTATTCATCCGATGTAAGTTTTTGATTTGGGATTCCTATGACTTGGTAATCGATAAATGCTTTATAAATTTCATCAAATGTTTCATCGTTTATTTTGTTGAGATTTATATCCAAAATCTCTGCCCCGAGTGCACCTGCTAGAGGGCGTACTTCAAAATTTTTATATTCAATAATTTTCATTTAAACCTCACAACTAAATTTTGAGAATTTCTCTTGCTTGATTTGGTGAAGCAACATTATATCCCATATTATTTATAATATTTACCGCTCTCTCAACAAGCGGGGCATTGCCTGGGGCTAGTTCACCTCTTGATAGATATAAGTTATCTTCTAGCCCAACCCGAACATGTCCACCCAGAATGACTGACTGTGCGACCATAGGGAGTTGATCTTTTGAGATCCCAAAAGATGCCCAAACTGAATCCTCAGGTAATAAATTCCGCATTGTCATCATAATTTCAGGTGTTGCTTCTGCTGCCCATGGAATCCCCAAACATATTTGAAATAAATACGGTTTCTTAACAAGATCCTGTTTGATTAGAGCTTTTGCTTGCCTCAGCCCGCCTAAGTCAAAGACTTCAAGTTCAGGTTTGACACCTGTTTTAGCTATCTTTTTTGCCATTTCAGTAACCAGATCAGGTGTGTTAACAAAAATATGTGGCCCAAAATTAAAACTACCTATATCTAAACTGCAAATATCAGGTTTGATATTTTCAATATGTATAACTCTATTGCTTGGTGAGGTTAGCGTTGTGCCTTTTCCTAAATTTGTTGGCTCTTCGTGGTCGTTTATTACTATTCTAGCTCCTGGACCTGTTGTTAGGTTGATTATGACCTCATCATTGACCTGCCTGATTCGATCAACAACTTCCCTATATAAATCTTCTTCCATACTCGGCTTACCTGTATCAGGGTCACGAACATGAATATGTACAATTGCTGCACCTGCTTTGTGAGCAGCGAGACATTCATTTGCTATTTGTTCTGGTGTTATTGGAACGGCAGGGTTGATATGAGTGTGGTCAGCTGCGCCTGTAACAGCGCAAGTTATTATTACATTTCGCATTACATACCCCCAAAATTACAATTTATATTTTATAGATATATTTTGAAAAATAAATTATATTTTAATCAAAAAAAAAGAATGTCTGTAATTAAAAGGTTTAAAAAATGAGAATCGGATTTTTCACAATGCCGGTCCATCCTGAAGAAAAGAAATGGGAGGTTTCACTTCAAGAAGACAGGCAAGCTGTGATTCTTGCTGACAAACTTGGATATTATGATGTTTTTATAGGTGAACATCTAACAGATAAATCCGAGAATATTACAAATAGTATGATATTTCTCTCTAGTTTGATTTCTGAGACAAAACAAATAAAGCTTGGAACTGGAACTTCAAATTTATCACATATGCATCCAGTATTAATTGCTTCTCATGCAGCAATGTTAGATCATTTATCTGGAGGGCGTTTTATTTTTGGAATTAGTCCTGGCGCATTAAGATGTGATGCAGAGGTCCTAGGAATTATTAATGAAGATCGAGGCCAAATTTTTGCTGAGGCAATTGATGTTATTCTTGAAATTTGGAAAAATGATCCACCATATAACATTGATTTGCCTAATAACAGATTTAAAGTTTCGTCACTTGAGACAACATTTTTAGAAGTTGGAGTTGGCTATTTACAAAAACCATATCAAAAACCATTGCCCGAGATTGTTGGCACTGTTGTAGCGCCATATTCTAAGGGTGTTATAGCGATGGGTGAAAAAGACTTTCATCCTATATCTGCTCACTTTTTGTTACCGAAATGGGTTAAAACTCATTGGGAGAATTATAAAGAGGGTAAGAATAATGTTGGTATAACCGCTGATACTTCTGATTGGAGGGTCGCTAGAACGATATTCGTAAATGATGATTCTAAAACAGCTAAAACCTACGGAAAGTTTGATAATAATAGTCCATACAGATTCTTTTACGATCACTTATACCGTAAGCTTGAGAGAAGCGGTAGGCTGGGCGTATTCAAGGAGGATCAGAGTGTTCAGGATGACCAACTGAATTTAGATCATATACTAGATCAGCTGGTAATTTGCGGGGAGCCAAATGAGGTCGTTGATCAGATCCTTAGGTTTAGGGAAGAGGTTGGTGATTTTGGTGAATTGTTGTATGGCGGTGTTGATTGGCTCGATGAAAACTTAGCTAAGAGGTCGATGGAGCTAATGGCAGAAAAGGTTATTCCAGAAGTAAACAAAGCAATTCAAATATCAAATTGAAATCATAAAATAAAAGAACCATATATAAAACATGCGAACAATTATTGTCATGATAACGCTTATGCTAATTTTTTCATTCACCAGCAGTATTGTTGGTTACAGAATTCCAGGCATAACAGAAAACCCATCACTAGGAAAAATAAAATTATGCAAGGCGGCATCTGGGATACATTCAAATTTCATAGAAAAATATGTAAGTTCTGGAATTATTATTAAACATAATAAAAGTAGTGAATCGGAATATCATTTCTATGTTAACAAACAAAAATGGGATGAGGAATTATTTGAGTCTCAAGAGGTGGCTGCAATTGGCGGTTGGTGTAAGGTTGCAAACAAAAATGGGCGAGGAACAGTCAGCATCTTTGATAATTCTACGGGAGAGATAGTCGGAAGAGTTATAGATGGGAATTATAATATTTAGATTACTTTTTTCTTCTATAAATAATAATCAAAAACCCAGTTAAAACTCCTACAATCATCCAAAGCAGTGACTCAATTGACATAAGCATAAGTTTGACCTTCAATTTTATTTCTTTTTTTTTTATAATAACATTAAATCCACTTTTTTACAGGTTATTTAATGGTTCAAGTTTTTGATTATATTATCGTTGGTGCTGGTAGCGCTGGTTGTGTTTTGGCAAATAGATTGTCTGCAAACAACTCACATTCTGTTCTATTAATCGAAGCCGGTGGATGGGACCTTAATCCTTGGATACATATTCCACTTGGTTATGGAAAACATTTCGAAAATCCAAAAGTAAATTGGATGTATTCTTCGGAGCCAGATGCAAGCACAGCTCAAAGAAGAATATTCCAGCCACGTGGAAAGGTGATAGGGGGTTCTTCCTCCATTAATGGTCTTGTTTATATAAGAGGGCAAAAAGAAGATTTTGATACGTGGGATCCCGAAAAGAAATATGGATGGGATTATGACTCGGTGTTGCCTTATTTTAAAAAAAGTGAGTGTAATTATAATATAAGAGATCAGTATCATGGCACTGAAGGTGAGCTCTTTGTTTCATCACCAGTTGAAACCCACTTATTAGCTGAGAGCTTTGTTGAGTCTGGAGTGAATAGCGGTTATCCAATAAATAAGGATTTCAATGGCCAAACTCAGGAAGGTTTTGGGCATCTGCAAATGACAATAAAAAAGGGTATTAGGTCTAGTGCATCAAATGCTTTTTTGAGGGGGCTAAGAAAAAGAAGAAATTTAACCATTATTACACATGGCCATGTGGAGAAAATAATCTTCCAAGATAAGGTGGCAAAAGGTATTAAATTAATTCGTAAAGGTAAAGAATTTGAATATTTCTCTAATAAAGAAATTATTCTATCTGCCGGTGCATTTAACACACCCCAAATATTACAATTATCAGGTATTGGACCAAAGGATGTTTTGAATCGCTTTGGTATAAAGGAAGTATCAGTACTTGAGGGGGTTGGAAAAAATCTTCAGGATCATTACAATGGCAGAATAGTCTATAAAACTAATTTAAAAAATACACTAAATGATGTTCTCACAAGTCCTATTAAATCAATATTTGAGGGATTAAAATACATCTTTTTTAGGAGAGGTTTTTTAAATATGGGTTCATCTGTCGCAGCTGGATTTATTAAGTCAAAACAATCGCTTAATAGGCCTGATTTGCATATTAGTTTAATACTTTTTAGTGGGGATAAGGCTGGTTCAAAGTTACATAAATGGTCTGGTTTTTCAATTATCATTCGATTGCTCAGACCCAAAAGTATTGGGCAATTAAATATAAAAAGTTTAAACCCCCTTGTTCAACCTGAGATTCGTATGAATTATTTCTCGGATAGAGAAGATAGGGAATTATTAGTGAATGCCATAAAAACTACACGTGAAATCATGAAATCTAAACCCATTTCAAATCTCATAAATGAAGAATATTCTCCCGGCTCTAATATAATTGCAGATAATGACATAGAGAATTTTTTATCAACAAAAGGAGGAATTAGTTATCACCCAGTTGGTACATGTAAAATGGGAAATTCAAAAGATTGTGTTGTTGATTATGATTTGAATGTTCATGGTGTTAAAAAATTGAGAATTGTTGATGCATCAATCATGCCAACAATTACATCAGGAAATACCAATGCTCCTGTAATAATGATTGCAGAAAAAGCTGCCGATTTAATTCTTAATATATCTAAAAGTTAAAAACCATATAACCTGCTTGGATTATCTACGAGTATTTTCTTGCGTAGTTCTTCTGTTGGAAGCCAATTAGGCAGTATTTCAATTAACTCAGCATCATTTGGCATTTTATGTTTCAACATTACATGAGGCCAATCCGAACCCCAAATCACATTATCCGAGTTTTTGTTAATTATCTCTTCTGCAAAAGGAATAACATCTTTATATGGAATACCCGTTTCACTAGATATCCTATAAGGCCCTGTTAACTTTACCCAACAATTGCCATTCTCTAATATATCAAGAAATTCCTGAAATTTCTTGTCGCTAATAGTTTTTTCAGTTTTCATATAACCAAAGTGACCTAATACAATTGGAACATGGATATTTTCTGATATTACCTTCAATTTTATCTCAGGATCATCAACATGAATTAAAAACTCAATATGCCAATCATAATTTAAGAGAATTTTTGATAATTTATATACTTGGTCAATAGACTCAAATGGCATACCACCTTTATCGACAAGGTTTAGGCGGATACCTCTTGCTCCTTTTTTATGAAAACTCTCAATTTGACTTTCATTAATATTCTTATCAACAGCTATTACGCACCTCTTTTTTGTTAGATCATTTCTACAACTTTCAAGAACTGCTGAATTATCAATTCCATGCACACTTGCTTGAATTAGAACAGCTCTTTCAACTCCCAATCTTTTATGCATTTTTGCTAAATCTTCTAAATTGCACTCATGTGGCGTATAGCTTCTATTTTCCTGATATGCATACTTGGTAGAGTCAAATACATGCACATGTGTGTCACATGCGTTCATAGGTAATTTAAAAGATGGAGTTAATGTATTTCTATCTGGTGGCTGGCAATATGGAGCAATTGGTATAGGCATTAATAAGTTCCTTCAATGACCTTCTCTAACCAATCTGCGGCATAATTAATTCCTAACTGACGGTCATCAACATGCGCATGCTCTGTGGCACCTTCTTCTCTAGTAAAAATTCTCAATTCTTTTTCTGAAGTTTTGAGGTTCTCATAAAATTTATAAGCATTTTTTACCGGTACAATTCTATCATTTTCTCCGTGGGTGATCAGAAATGGAATTCTTATTTTTGATGCATTATTCTTTACAGAAAAATCTCTGGATCTCTCAAGAGCATCATCAATACTCTCAGCTCCAACAACCCATTGAAATTGGAAATTTGATTGTGCAGTGGATTTTGAAGAAGATTTTAATTTATCAAAGATACTTTTTTGGAATTCATATAAATCCCAATGCCCAGAAGTGAGCGCAATCCCGGCACAGTAACGATTGTCATTTGCTGCAATTCGAGATGCATAATAGCCTCCAAAACTATATCCCATAATTGCAATTTTATTTTTATCAACATCATCTCTCGCTGCTAAATACTCATATGCCGAAGAGGCTGGGACCTCATAATCATATCTTGCTTTTATATTAAGTAATCTCAAACTTTCACCTTGCCCTGGACCATCTAATGCAAGCGTATTAAAGCCTCTCTTGGCAAATTCCAAACCTGCAAAAAGTGCACTCATTTCCTTACAATTATCCATGCCATTGAATATTAATACTGTAGGTGAAGGACTCTTTTCTTTTTTGTTTGCGGGTATAAATAATCCAGGTAGGTATGTTTCCTCATAAGGTATTTTGATGTATTCGATATTCGGATAACCTAATTCAAAACCTTTATGATATGAACTAAATGCAACTTTACTGATTTCTAATTTTTCAGGACCAGGTTGAATGAACCTTTCCCCCGTATACATGTAATTACCAGCTCGTAAGTAATGTAGACCGGCTGTTTTTAGATGATTTTTATGAAAATATTCTTCTGCATTTTTTATATTTTTTTGAGCGAAATTTTTCCATACATCAACCCAATCTAAAGGTGACATATTAGTTGATTTTAAGATATTAATGATTGTGTCTATTTCATTAAGAGAAACAGCACCATAGGGTGCCATACCCTTACAAACAAGTGTTGCATTTGACCATTGGAAATTTCCAGGAAATGCATCAGTCCAATTATTTATTTTTTCCATTATTTAAGTGGAGAAAATGGAGTGCCTGTCATAATCTTATCTTCTTGGTCAGCAATCATTCCTGCAGTTCTATCTCTGAAATCTGCCCATGCTGGATCAGCTGCTCTTTTTTTTCTCATTTCATTGAATTCATTCAGATCTTTATATTCCCATATGTGTACTATCTGATTTTGCGGTCCAATATCACTTATAAAGTACCCTATTAATTTAAACCCATGTTTGTTATTCACAGGCATAGCGTAATCTTCAAAGATCTTTATGTATTTGTTCAGCATTCTGGGAACACAGTTATAAGTTCTTATATTGTATATCATATTTTTTACCTCCAAATTTATATTATTCATCTACTGGTGGCCAAATTCTGTGACCAATGCTTGGCGATCCAGGTGCATGAATAGTTTCACCGATAGTTTTTTTACTAAATGGATCAAATTCTCGTACTATATTATTTCTTCTATCTTCATGGGATGTAAATTCATAGAGAACTGAATGTTTTGCCCAACCTACTGTTGACACCATTTTTCTGGCTCTAATTGCGCCTTTGACTTCTGATACGAATGGCAGTCTTATTTGAGCATACCATTTGCCAATTTCAATTTCATTCTCAACACTAGTCATATTATAACTTCCCATTTGAATGGCTTTTGCAGGCACTCCACCAGGAGACACCATTCGATAATCAGGTCCTGTAACTCTCTCTTCTTCTATTAAGATTGCTGTCCTTGCTTCTTCTCTCTCAGAGAAATGCTTCTTAATTTCCTCTGATTGATTTTCGGGGAATAAAGGTGAATTCTTTTGATAGTATATGTGAGGTGATGTTGCAGCTATGAGGCAGATGAATTGGGTACCTTGAGGAATTTTTTCTTTTGTGTGTGGAATCTTATCTCTTCTATCTTTGTAATCTAGTTCATCAACTTCATAATGTGCAGCCCATGCGATACCATCATGAGTAATAATTTCTGGAAGATAGCTATTATGCAACCATGCTATGTGATCTTCCCGTTTCTTTTGATCTAAATTATACCAAGTAGCCCATATTCCATTATCCATGATGATCCCTTTGCTAACAATTAAAATACTAAATTATTGTTTACTTTTCCCTATAATATATTATCCATATTATACTTATATTTTCGATTGTAAATTTGATATTTGTCGTTGTAATATCAAATCATAATTTTTAAAAAAAATGAACTTAGGAGATTAATTCATGTCAGACATTGGTATTATACCCGTAGATTGGGAAGATAGATTTGACCCACAAAGAATGCTTAGAGAGCGTTTGGATCGCGCAAAAGAGGCTTTAAATAATTCAGAAGCAGATGTTTTATTTGTGTTTCGTACTGAGGATGCAAGATATCTAATGGGTTACAGGCATCACCTTGGGCCTGCTTTTATAATGGGTAATGCTGTCGTCGTACTTGCAAGAGGACATGAGCCAATTTTATGGACAATGGATTTCGAGCATTGCAAGCAAAGAATGCCATGGCTGGAAGAGCAACAAATACAACCAAGAGCGAACTTCAGAGAAAAAGTGGGTATGAAGCGCTGGGCTGACCAAGTTGAAGGGTTCATAGGATCTCTAAAAGGAAAAACTATAGGTATTGATATCTGGGATCTGAATATGGAAAATGCGATCAAAGAGACATTTCCAGACTCAAAATTTGTTGATGGGTATCAAGGAATTTTGATGCGTGCAAAAGAAATCAAAACTCAAGATGAAATTCATTGCCTAAAGATTGCTAATGCAATGACAGAGGCTGCAATGGACAATGCCATTGATTTTTTGAAGCCAGGTGTCAAAGAATGTGAGGTACTTGCGGTTGCATGGGAAACAATGACAGCTATGGGATCTGAGTGGACTCAATGTTCAAATATTGTAGCATCTGGACCTTACACTGCTCCATATAGAAGATTTACATCAGATAGAATTATTAGAAATGGTGATCCTGTTATTATTGATATTGGGGCATGCTTTAATGGTTATTACGGTGATCTCACAAGAACGTGGATTTGTGGAAATGTGAAACCAACAGAAGAAATGAAAAAAGTTCATCAAAACTGTTATAATGCTCTCTTTAATGCCGGTGCTGCTGTTAAACCAGGAGCAACAAATGCAGATGTTTTTGCTCAAGCCGATCCTTATGTTTTAGATAGTCTTGGACACGGGTCAGGTGTTAATCCATGGGAAGCGCCATATTTTTCACCTGCGTCGAAAGATCAGCCAGTTGTGCTAAAGGAAGGTATGCAATTTAATCTTGAGCCATATGCTGGTGTAAAAGGTGTTGGCGGATTCAGACTTGAAAATGATCATATTGTTACAGCTGACGGCGTAGATATTTATACTACATATCCATTCGATGAGCGTCTTGTGATTGATGTACATCCATATGATGTTTCTACAGGAAGAACAAGGTAATAATTGTGACTGCAGATCAGACCGATAAAGTTGGTTCAATTTCACCAGATTTTAGTTTATCTGGAAAGCTTGCTGTTATAACAGGAGCCAGTACAGGTATTGGTAAGGAAATTGCTCGTGCATTTGCTGCTGCAGGTGCAGAGATAATTGTTACTGCCCGAACTGAAAGTAAGCTTATAGAGCTTAAAAATGAAGTAGAAAATGATGGTGGTAAGTGTGAAATCCTTGTCAATGATATAACTGTGGTTGATCAAATCCAGCAATTAGCAGATTTTGTACGTAAAAAATTATCGACTGAAGATAAAGATCTCGTTCTTGTCAACAATGCTGGGTTTGGTTTTACAAAGCCAATTGTGGAAGTAACGCAAGAAGATTTTGATTTAATTACTTCAACACATCTGAGAGGAACCTTTTTTTGCTGTCAAAAAATAGGTGAAATCATGCTTGAAAAAGGATATGGCAAAATTATTAATCTTGGCTCAACTTGGGGTTACACCACAGACGCAAAGAAAGCACCATACTGCATGGCAAAAGCAGGTATTGCGCATATGACAAGAGCAATATCTACTGAGTGGGCACCTGCTGGAATTCGCGTGAATACACTAGCCCCAACAGGAACAGTTACAGAATTTACTCAAAAGACTTGGGCATCTATGCCAGAGAGGGCGCAGGGCATCTTATCGAGAATAAAGTTAGGTAGGTTTGCATACCCATCTGATCATTTAGGTGCCGCAATTTTCCTAGCATCAAACGCATCTGATTTTATCACTGGGCAAACAATATACGTAGATGGTGGTTTTACAGCAGCTGGTTAGTTAACCATTTACACTTGAAATTATTCTATCCCGAGTAATAGGTAATTGCTTTATTCTTATATTTAGTGCGTAATAAAGGGCATTACTTATTGCTGCTGCAGTTGGTCCATGTGCAGCTTCACCAACCCCAAGGAATGGTTCTTCAGGGCGATCAATAATATCTACGGTAATTTTAGGTGTTTGATTAAATTTAATTATTGGATAAGTCTCCCAGTCTTTTGCAAGGATAATTTCTTCATCAAATTTTACTTCTTCTATCAAACTACAACTGGTTGCTTGAATAATTCCACCTTCGATCTGGTTTTTAATTCCATCGGGATTTACAATTTCACCTGCGTCAATAACTGCCCAAGCATTGAGTAAATCAATATGTTCATCAACTTTAATTTCGGCAACAAGAGCACAATATGCGCCAGAGTTTTTGTATCTTGAGAAAGCAAGACCTTTATAGGTTCCCGGGTTATTAGATCCCCAATTTGATAATTTACCAACATTTTCAAGTACAGCTGTGATCCTTGGGTCTTTGGAATGTTGAAGCCTAAAATCAAGAGGATCGATGTTTTGTGAGTGCGCAATATCATCCATTAAAGTCTCTATTGCATAAACATTGACGAAAGCTCCAAGACCTCTCATTGCAGAACTTCTCCAAGGCATATCATATACGATTTGTTTTCTAATTCTGATGTTTGGAATATCATAGAGTGGCATTGAATTTCTATCTGCCGCCCCTCCTTTTTCAAGAGGTGTATCAATAGGATTTGGGGCTTCAATCGGCGATGAGATATGTTCTGCAGCTAATAAGTATTCCCCATTTTTTCCACTCGGTCTTTTTACATGTGGTGGACTTTTTACAAGGACATCAAATGAATTTATTCTTGAGTCATTAGAAACTTTGGCATCAATTTTTGTTATCATCGCTGGAGCAAGAGGTGACCATGATAATTCATCAGCCCTAGACCATACAACCCGTACATGTGTTCCTGGGAACTCTTTTGCAACCAGTACCGCATCTAAAACCACATCATCTGCACCATTGTGACCATAGCAACCAGATCCATGGTAATGTTGAACATCAATATCATCCTCAGGTTTATTAAAAATTGAAGATAAGGTTCTTTTCATAGGGAATACTGCTTGACTATGTGTATAAACAGATAATTTCTTATCTCCCCAATGTGCAACTGAACAACATGGTCCAATAGATGCATGACAAAGATAATTTCTGGAAGTTTCTGTAGATATATCTGAACCAGTTGCGCTTTCAACATCACCTTTGTCTAAGCTGAGCGTAAAAGGTGCATTTGTATTTCTTATATATTCTAATGGGTCTCCTATATTCAATTTAATATTTGACCACTCACATAAATTATTTACTTTGTCGACAAGCTTTACAGCATGATGTTCTTTTTCAGTCACAATAGCTACAAATGAACCATTAACTATTAATTTTTTTAAGTTTGGAAGTTTGTTGATGCTATCTGTATCTATTTTGATCAATCTTGATGCAGCTGATGGAGGTCTTATTACCCTTGCATGCAGCATTCCATCAAACTCTAGATCATGAATAAATGTATGTTTTCCTAGAATCTTATCTTTTAGATCAACCCTTTTTATTGGTTTGCCCATCAGCTTCTTTTGATCAGCTGTTTTTGGCTTCATATATAATTCAACACTTTTATCGAGTTTGATATCTTTTGCTAGTGTCCAATAAGTTAATTCTGTAGGAGCGCCATTTAAAAATATTTCACCATCTTCAATTTCTAAATTATTTACATCAGATTGTAATAATTCCGCAGCCTTTTCTAGCATAACCATTCGTGCTGCAGAGGCTGCTTTACGTAATGAGATTCCCTCTGTTTGCATTGATTGAGAGCCCGATGTGCATCCGCCATCGAGTTTATCTTGAGTGTTTCCAGCTGAGATCTCAATTCTCTCTGGGTTGATGTCGAGTTCTTCAGCTGCAATTTGCATAAAAGCAGTATTTATCCCTTGTCCGATTTCAACTTTACCAGAAACCATTCTAACCTTACCATTCTCTTTGAATGTGAACCAATTATCAACGTTTGGTGCTGAGTCGAGAGAGTTTGGAAACATATTCATTTTAGGATACCTTCTCTATGTAATTTTCTACTGCTTTTAATATTCTTGACTGAGAGCCACATCTGCAAAGATTCCTATCTAACTGCTCTGCCACTTCATCGACGGTTTGATTTGGATTCTTATCAAGTATAGCTTTTATCCGCATTGTTATACCACTCAAACAATAGCCGCATTGCCCAGCTTGTTCGTCTATCATTTCTTCCTGAAGAGGGTGAGTTCCATTCACTGACAAACCTTCTATTGTTTCAATGTTTTTTCCATCCGCGGACCATATTGGTGTGTCACACGAGAATATCGGTAACCCATCCATAATTACCGTGCAGGCTCCGCAGATCCCATCTCCACAGCCAAATTTTGTACCCTTAAGTTTTAGGTCGTTTCTGAGAATGTATAATAATGGTGTATCCTCGTCGGACTCAATTTCATGGGGTTGTCCATTTACATTTATTTTATATTTATTAGTCAAAGCATGCACCCTATTTGAATTAATGATGTATTTTTTTTATCATAGTGATAAATATATTTACAATATATTTTATTATAACTGTTATTATAAGTTTTTTCTGACTTTTATGAACAATTTTGAGCTAAAACTATGACAAATATTGCTTATGTAAATGGTGCTTATGAGAAAATAGAAAATGCAAAAGTTTCTATCATGGATAGAGGGTTGTTATTTGCAGATGGAGTATATGAGGTTGCAGGTGTTTTTGATGGAGTTATCATTGACAATGAGTCACATATCATGAGGCTACAGAGATCACTCAATGAAATCAAGCTTACTCTTCCTATTGAATTAGATGAGTTATTAATTGTCCAAAAGAAACTTATTGAAATTAACAAATTAAAAGAAGGAACACTATATTTTCACGTAACTCGTGGAATTAGTCAAACTCGTGATTTTGAGTTTCCAGAGGATCAATCGCCAAGCCTAATCATGTTTGTTCATCACAAACAAATAATGGATCTTCCAATTGATAGACTTAATGCAAAAGTTATGACCCTCCCAGATTTGCGATGGAAAAGACGGGATATTAAATCGATAGCTTTATTGCCACAAGTATTAGCTAAACAGGTCGCGCATGAAAATAACTGTAATGAAGTCTGGATGTATGAGGATGGATATATTACAGAAGGTGGATCGAGTAATGCATTTATAATTAAAGATAATAAATTAATTAGTAGAAAAAATAATGAAAAGATCTTATCAGGAACTACCAGACAAGCAGTATTGAAATTGCTTGAGCTCGAAGGATTATCATTCGATGAAAGACCATTTACTATCGAAGAAGCATATGATGCGGATGAGGCCTTTTATACAAGTGCATCTGTATTCGTTATGCCTGTTATCTCCATTGATGATAGATTGGTCAGAGATGGTAAACCAGGAAATCTAACTCTTAAACTGAGAAATCTATATGAAAACTTTGCAAAAAGCTCTATAAAAAAAGAAAAATAGAAAAAAATGAAATTTGACAAAATTGAAGAAGCCATAAAGGCAATAACTCTTGGAGAGATGGTTGTAGTAGTAGATGATGATGATCGTGAAAATGAAGGCGATCTGATCATGGCTGCATCATTGGCTACGCCTGAAAAAACTGGATTCATAATACGTCACACAAGTGGTATATTATGCGTTTCAGCTCCTCAAGATATAGCAAGAAAACTCCACCTTGACCCAATGGTGTCCGATAATGATGCACCTCTAAGTACTGCTTTTACTATTTCAATTGATTTAAAGAAGGGTTTAACTACAGGCATTTCAGCTACTGAAAGAGCAAATACAATCAGGGCAATGGCAGATGAAAATACAAAGCCTAATGATTTTGTTAGGCCAGGTCATGTATTCCCTCTAATAGCAAGGGAAGGAGGGGTTTTAATGCGATCTGGACATACAGAAGCAGCAAGTGATTTGGCAAAATTGGGTGGTTTACCTCCTGTAGGTTTATTATCCGAACTAATGAACGATGATGGGACCGTGAAAAGGGGTGAAGAAGTATTTAATTTTGCAAAAGAACATAATTTAAAAATTATTTCGGTTGCTGACATCATCGAATACAGAGAGCAAAGAGAACAACTTGTAAAAAGAATTAGTGAAACAAATATAACTACGTCAATTGGCGAAGCAACGATAATTACCTACAACACAATATTTGATGATGTTGAGCATTTAGCATTACTCTTTGGTGATATTTCGAATGGGGATAACATTCCAACAAGAATTCACAGAGAGAATATTGTTAAGGACGTATTTCAAGAAGATAATCTGATTGCAGCTGCATTAAATCACCTGCAGGATAAGGGCAGAGGTGTTATACTTTATCTAAGGGAAGGTGCCATTGGAGTGCAAGCAGAGAATAAGAAATCAGGTAGTGAGAATATTAGAGAAGAGCAATGGAGAGACATAGGTCTTGGCGCTCAAATTCTTAGAGATTTAAATATATCATCTATTGAGTTGCTCTCATCAACAACAAGTCATTTTGTTGGTTTATCTGGTTTTGGTATAGAAATTAACTCTAGGTTGCCAATAAAAAACTGAGTGGAATATTTTCCAATGACAAGAGATGCAAATTTAAAAGTAAGAGTAAAATCTGCTAAGGGAAGAAAGCTATCATCTACAAGGTGGTTAGAGCGTCAATTAAACGATCCCTTTGTAAGAGAAGCAAATAGACTTGGTTACAGGTCACGCGCGGCTTTCAAAATAGAAGAAATTCATGAAAAATTTAATATTTTCCAACCAGGGCAATGCGTTCTGGATTTAGGAGCAGCTCCGGGTGGCTGGAGCCAAATTGCTGCCCAATATGTAAATAAAGGACAACAACGTGGGCAAGTGTTGGCAGTAGATATATTGCCAATAAACTCTCTATCAGAGGTTGACTCTATGCAATTAGATATTTTTCAAGAGGATAGTCTAGATTTAATCAAGGCAAAAATGATAAAGCCAGAAGCTGATATTATTCTATCAGATATGGCTCCATCAACTACAGGTCATAAGTCTACGGATCATCTTAGAATCATAGCACTATTGGAGAATGCACTTGATATCACAGAGAATCTACTTGCAGACGGAGGAGTTTTTGTTGGTAAGGTTTTTCGTGGTGGAACAGAAAGTGATATTCTCAAACGAATGAAAATTAAGTTCCAAAATGTGAAACATATAAAACCTAAATCAAGCAGAGCAAATTCTACTGAGTTATATGTTGTGGGATTAAATTACAGAAAATAATTTTGTAATGAATTTTTGCCTTTTCATAAACTGAAATGGATGATAGATATAAATATGTTTGTTGAAGCCCTTACATTTGATGATGTTCTTATAAAACCTTGTGCATCAAGTGTGCTTCCGAACGAGACAAACATCTCTACAAACCTAACAAAATCTATAAAATTAAATATTCCTATAATATCAAGTGCCATGGACACTGTTACAGAAGCCAAATTAGCGATAGCAATGGCTCAAGCTGGTGGAATTGGTGTCATTCACAGGAATTTAGAACCAGAAGTTCAGGCTGCTGAAGTTGCTCAAGTTAAAAAGTTCGAATCAGGGATGGTTGTCAACCCCGTAACCATTAATCAAACCTCAAAACTAAAAGAAGCAATTAATTTAATGCAATCAAATTCAATTTCGGGGATACCAGTTGTTACAAAAGATAATAAACTTGTTGGGATTTTGACAAATAGAGATGTTAGATTCGTAACAGACTTCAATTTACCTGTGAGTGAATTAATGACAAAAGATAAAATTATTACTGTCAAAGAAGATGTTACAACTGATGAAGCTAAAGCTCTTTTGCATCAATACAGAATTGAAAAGCTGATCGTTGTAGACAATGATTATAAATGCATTGGTTTGATTACTGTGAAAGATATTGAAAAAGCCAAGCTCTATCCGGATGCTAGTAAAGATGCATATGGGAGACTCATTGTAGGCGCAGCAACCACTGTAGGCAAGAAGGGAATGGAAAGAACTGAAATGCTCATTGATGCTGGGGTAGATGTTGTGGTTGTAGATACAGCTCATGGTCATTCCTCACGTGTCATAAAGGCTGTCGAGGATGTCAAAAAGAAGTATGATATACAAGTCATTGCAGGAAATATTGCAACGAAGGAAGCGGCAAAAGCACTTGTTGATGCTGGCGCTGATGCAGTCAAAGTAGGTATTGGTCCTGGGTCAATATGCACAACAAGAGTTGTTGCTGGCATTGGCGTTCCTCAGTTTAGTGCTATATTGGAAACTGCTGAGTATCTGAACAAGGTAAAAGTTCCATTGATTGCAGATGGAGGGATAAAATTTTCAGGTGACCTTGCTAAAGCGATTGCTGCTGGGGCAAGCGCCGCAATGATAGGATCTCTATTTGCTGGAACTGACGAAAGTCCTGGGGAAATATTCCTATATCAAGGTAGAAGTTATAAATATTACAGAGGAATGGGTTCATTGGGTGCGATGGCAAGAGGGTCAGCCGATAGATATTTTCAAGAAGAGGTAAAGGAATCCCATAAGTTAGTACCTGAGGGCATAGAAGGTCAGGTGCCATATAAAGGTCCTCTATCAGGTGTTATTCATCAATTAACAGGTGGGTTGAGAGCTTCAATGGGTTATACAGGGGCTAAGACTATTAAAGATTTTAGGAAAAATGCTAGTTTTCCAAAAAATATCAAGTGCAGGGCTCAAAGAAAGTCATGTGCATGATGTGCTCATTACACGTGAATCACCTAATTACCCATCAGTACGTTGAAACTAGCGTCCCAAATACAATCATCAATTGAAATTTTAGAGCAGATTTTAAATAGGCACAGAACTGTTCCAAGTGTGATGAAGGAGTGGGGCGTAAATAATAGATATGCTGGTGTAAAAGATAGAGCAACAATCACAAACATCCTAAATGCTTCGTTGAGAAGGAAAAGTTCATCCAGTTATATTATGTCTGATGATAGCCCAAGGGCGATATTAATTGGAACATTAATTAATGAATTTCAATTTGAAATCAATACTTTGTACAACTTATTTAATAATGAAAAACATGCTCCAATATCGCTATCTGATGAAGAGGTTTTGAAAGTAAAGGAGGCAAACGAGAAACTAAAAAACTCAGAAAAATGGATAAAAAATGATTTGCCTGAGTGGGCTGCAAGTGAATATGAAAAGACATTTGATATAAATCAAGACGAGCAATTACAACATCTATCTAATATGCCTGATTTAGATATAAGAGTGAATTCAATCAAAACGAATATTTCAAAAGTTGAAGGTGAACTTCAAAAATTTCTACCAATCAAGACTCACCACAGCCCCTACGGTCTTCGATTTAAAGCTACTGGCCTTTCTCACAAATATCCAAATCTTGAAAAAACTCTGGCTTATTCAAAGGGGCATATTGAGATTCAAAATGAAGGATCTCAAATTGCAAGTATCTTATCAGGTGTTATTCCTGGTCAACAGGTTTTAGATTATTGCGCAGGTCATGGTGGTAAAGCAGTTGTGCTAAGCATGCTGATGAATAATACTGGTCAAATCTTTTTGCATGATATTAATGAATCCAGATTATCAAATGTGCCATCAAGGATGCGAAGATTAGGTATAAAAAACTATCAAATCAAAGTTAATTTAGAAAATATTCAAAATAGTAATTTATTTGATGTTGTTTTTGTTGATGCACCATGCACTGGATCAGGAACATGGAGAAGAAAACCAGATCTTAAATGGAGGTCAAGCAAAGAAAAACTCAATGAGAATATTAAGGCGCAACACGATATTATTCGTGAAGCAAGTAAATTTGTTAAAGTTGGCGGAAAGTTAATTTATGTGACTTGCTCTGTATTTGATAGTGAGAATGATAGCCAAATTTCAGACTTTTTGAGTAGCAACTCTACTTTTAAATTAATAAACTATCAGACTCAATGGAAATATGATGAAAATAATATTCCTAAAAATGCTAAGTCTCATAATGAGGATACATTATTATTGTCCCCAATGACCCACAATACGGATGGTTTTTTTGTTGCAATTCTCGAGAGATTAGCTTGATATAAAATTATGTCTGAAAATAAAGAAAAAATACTAATTATAGACTTTGGAAGTCAATTTACACAGTTGATTGCCAGAAGAGTGAGAGAATTTGGCGTCTATTCAGAAATAGTGCCTTTCAATAATATTAATAAAGATGATGCTATTGAAAATCTCTCTGGGATAATTTTTTCAGGAGGGCCTCATAGCGTTATACATGAAGGTTCTCCACAAGCACCAAATTGGTTATTCGATCTTGGTAAACCAATATTAGGTATTTGTTATGGGCAGCAAACCATTGTCAATCAACTAGGGGGAAAAGTTATTAACTCTGGAAAAAGAGAATATGGTAACTCAAGCCTACTAATAACCCAACAATCACCATTATTTAAGGGGGTTTGGGAAAAGGATCAAAATTATACAGTTTGGATGAGCCACGGCGACTCAGTATCTCAATTACCAGATCAATTTGATGTTATTGCAAAAACCGATAATGCGCCATTTGCAGCAATTTCTTGTGATGAAAAAAAATACTATGGATTGCAATTCCATCCTGAAGTTTTCCATACTATGAACGGAAACCTTATAATTAAAAATTTCCTTGATATTTGTAGTATTAGTTTTAACTGGACTATGGCTAGTTTTTTTGAAGTTCAAAAAAAAATAATAACAGAGCAGGTGAAAAATGACCGCGTTATATGTGGCTTGTCAGGTGGTGTTGACTCATCTGTTGTCGCGGTTCTCTTGCACAAAATATTGGGTGATCAATTAACATGTATCTATATAGATAATGGGTTAATGAGAAAAAATGAGTCTGAACAGGTTGTTGGGATGTTTAGAGAGCATTTTAATATTCCATTGGTTCATGCAGATGCATCAAAGTTGTTCTTAAGTAAACTCAAAGGTGTTGTGGATCCTGAACAAAAAAGAAAAACTATAGGAAATTTGTTTATCGATGTTTTTGATGAAGAGGCAGCTAAAATAGGAAATGTTAAATTTTTAGCACAGGGAACACTATATCCTGATGTCATAGAAAGTGTAAGCTTTACGGGTGGCCCTTCTGTTACCATTAAAAGTCACCATAATGTTGGTGGATTGCCTGAAAAGATGAATTTAAAGTTAGTTGAGCCTCTACGTCAATTATTTAAAGACGAGGTTAGGCTGCTTGGTAAAGAGCTTGGATTACCAGAGTCATTCATTGCTAGGCACCCTTTCCCAGGTCCTGGATTAGCAATACGTTGCCCTGGTGAAATTACAGAAGAAAAACTGGAAATTCTGCGTAATGCAGATGAAATATATATAAATGAAATAAAAAATGCTGGTTTGTATGATGAAATATGGCAAGCATTTGCGGTTCTTTTACCCACTAGATCTGTTGGCGTTATGGGGGATGCAAGGACATACGAATATGTATGTGCATTAAGAGCAGTTACTTCTGTAGATGGAATGACGGCTGATATCTATCATTTTAATACAGAATTTCTTGCAAATTTATCGAATAAAATAATTAATTCAGTCAAAGGAATAAACAGAGTTGTTTATGATATAACATCAAAACCACCTGGTACAATCGAGTGGGAATAGGGTTACTTTACCTATTAGATATTAAAATTTAGGAGTCATTATTTAGTAAATGAAAAGCAAAGACTGGTTAATGATTTTTTGTTTGGGAGGTTTATGGGGGTCTAGTTTCCTTTTTGTCGAACTACTTCTAGAGTTGTTAAGCCCATTTTTAATTGTATATTTAAGGGTAGCTATAGCAGCAATACTTCTTTTATTTATTTTGTTTATCAAGCAAGTCAAAGTTACTCTCAATGCCAGTTTAATTTTCAATTTGCTTATTATGGCAATGCTTAATAATGTATTGCCTTTTTTGCTTTTTGCATATGGACAGCAGTCAGTAACTGGGGGGCTGGCTTCAATCTTAAATGCAAATACGTCGCTACTGACTATATTAATTGCGCCCTTACTAATCCATAGTGAGAAATTAACTTTTAATAGAGTCGGTGGAGCAATAATAGGAGTTTGCGGGGTCATAATAGCGGTTGGCTATGAAAATATTTTCCAAATTTATGAAAACAATTTAGGAAAATATCTCATTTTAATAGCGACGTTATCTTATGCTATTGCCAGCGTTTGGGCTAAGCTTAGACTTGATGGTGTGCCAGCGTTGGTATCTGCCACCGGCATGCTTACTGGAAGCACTATCATCCTCACCCCCTTCGCTTTTTTCTATAATTTTGATGAGCTTTCTAACCTCTCTCTTTCAGCGTTTTCGGTGTCAGCATTATTTGCAATACTTTGTTCTGTTTTAGCTTATATAATTTATTTTAAAATTTTAGAAAATGCTGGGGCTAGTAATCTTCTAGTATGCACAATAATCATACCCCCTTCAGCTATTATACTGAACTTGCTATTTTTAAACCAAGTTGTTTCTCATTCTGAAATGATTGGATTATTAATTATTGTAGTGGGGCTCATTATTTTAGATGGCAGATTTCTAAAATCTAGTGAACAGTCGTAAAAAGTATTTTTTGATAGGTGGAATTATAGTTACAGTTTTTGTGGCTTATAGTTCGCAAAGTTACTGATAAGAAGGAATTGGCTAAAGTGATCGAAAGGGTAGTTTTTTGAATATTAATTTTTCTAAAGCCAAAGTTGATAATCAAGCTGTATTATTCGATAATATACAAACTGCTTGTGGTCGATTATTCGGCCGAATCACACTTAATTCTCCTGATAAATTGAATGCGCTGACATTATCTATGATGGATTTGATTGATCAACAGCTTGATGCCTGGGCTAATGAACCAAAAGTTGTTGGTGTCCTCTTAGATGCCACTGGTGATAGAGCTTTTTGTGCAGGCGGCGATGTTGTGGGCGTTTATAATGCAATTAAAAAGACAGCAAAAGGTGAAGTGCCACAATTTGCAGAAGAATTCTTTACATGTGAATACAGACTTGATTACCGTATACACACATACAAAAAGCCAATCATTTGTTGGGGGCATGGAGTCGTCATGGGAGGTGGTATTGGGTTGATGTCCGGTGCATCTCATCGTGTCGTCACACCAAAGACCCGTATGGCAATGCCGGAAATTACTATTGGGCTCTATCCAGATGTTGGTGGTAGTTGGTTTCTTCCAAAACTACCCGGAAAGATTGGCAGCTTTTTGGCTTTAACAGGAGCTAATATTAATGCTGGCGACGCCTTATTCGCTGGTTTGGCAGACCATATGCTAGATCATGAGCATCACACTCAATTCATTGAGGTGATTAAATCATTATCATGGTATGGTAATAGGCAGAAAGACTCCCTTCAAGTTACAAATATTTTAGAAAGCTTCTCCAAGGGAATTCAAGTTCCTGAATCTCAATTAAAGAAACATTTTGAACGTATTAACCATGTAATTGGTGACGATGGTTTACATGAGATAGCAGCTCGCCTAAGAGATATGAGTAGGGATGAGGATCCATGGTTAGCTCAAGCAGCATTGACATTTATGAGAGGATCCCCAACATCTGCTGTTTTGGGTTTAGAAATGCAAAAGCGGGCTCAACATTTATCACTTGCAGATACCTTTAGATTAGAGCTTCAAGCATCAATTGGTTGCTGTGTACACCCAGATTTTCATGAGGGTGTGAGAGCACTACTAGTAGATAAAGATAAAAATCCAAAGTGGAGTCCTTCTATTATTTCTGAAGTCACGCCAGAGTGGATCGAAAGTCATTTAGAGCCCAGATTCGAAAATGGACATCCTCTTGATTGCCTGCTAGCATGAACGTGAATGGAACCTTATGACTGAGTCTAATTTTGATTATATTATCGTTGGTGCTGGAACAGCCGGATGTTTACTGGCTAACCGACTAAGTGCAGATCCTTCCAAGCGTGTTCTTCTTCTTGAAGCAGGAGGTAGAGATAACTACCACTGGATTCATATCCCTGTGGGTTACTTGTATTGCATTGGTAACCCGCGCACAGACTGGCTATATAAAACATTACCAGATAAAGGATTGAATGGGCGAAGCCTGAGATATCCTCGTGGTAAAGTGCTGGGTGGGTGCTCCAGTATTAATGGGATGATCTATATGAGGGGACAGGCCCGTGACTTTGACCAATGGGCTACTAAGACAGGGGATGATCATTGGAAGTGGGATAACTGCTTGCCTTTTTTTGTACAGCATGAAGATTATCATGGAGGACTCAACGAATTCCATGGAGTAGGTGGTGAGTGGCGTATAGAGAAGCAACGTTTGCGTTGGGATATACTTGACGCATTTTCACAAGCATGTGTTCAGGCTGGTATACCCGAAGTAGAAGATTTCAATCGTGGAAGTAATGAAGGGGTAAGCTACTTTGATGTGAATCAAAAGAGTGGGTTGAGATGGAACACTACAAGAGCATTTCTACGTCCAATAATGGGACGATCAAACCTAGAGGTATGGACTCATGCGCAGGTTGCCAAATTACTGTTAACATCAGACTCAAATGGAAAATCACATTGTAGTGGTGTCGATGTAGCCTTGCCAAGTGGTCGCGTATCAATTAATGCACGTGAAGCGGTTGTATTAAGCGCAGGCGCAATTGGTACACCTCAGATCCTCCAACTGTCTGGCATTGGACCAGCTAATTTACTACAAAAATATGGTATTACAACTTTGGTGAACCTACCGGGTGTTGGACAGAATCTTCAGGATCATCTTCAAATTAGATCAGTTTATAAGGTGGAAGGGGTAAATACACTGAATACCCTGTCAAATAGTTTCTGGGGCAAGGCCAAGATCGGAATGGAGTATGCATTTAAGCGTAGTGGCCCTATGAGCATGGCTCCATCACAGTTAGGCGCTTTTACACGGAGCAGTGCAGATCAAACCTATCCGAATATTGAGTATCATGTGCAGCCTTTGAGCTTGGATGCCTTTGGTGAGCCATTGCATGACTTCCCAGCTTTCACTGCAAGCGTTTGCAATCTCAATCCTAGTAGTCGCGGCGAAGTAAATATTACGAGCCCAGACTTCTTGTCTTCTCCTGATATTGTGCCCAATTATTTGAGTACTGAGGAAGATAGAAAAGTGGCAGCAGACTCCTTGCGTGTCACCCGTCGGATTGTCTCCCAGCCTGCTTTGGAAAAGTACAAGCCCCAAGAATGGAAACCCGGTGAGCAGTATCAAAGTGATGAGGAACTGGCACGTTTAGCTGGTGATATCGCTACCACTATCTTTCATCCAGTTGGAACAGCTAGCATGGGGTCCGATGATGATCCATTAGCTGTACTGGATTCCAAATTACGTGTACGTGATGGACGTGGTGGTGTGGTAAATTCTCTGAGGGTAGTAGATGCAAGCGCCATGCCAAGCATCACAAGTGGTAATACGAATAGCCCCACTTTGATGATGGCTGAAAAAGCAGCCCAGTGGTTGGTGGCTTAGAAATGAAATTTAGAGGATTTATATATGCCTAATCTTAAAGGGAATGTGCTTAATATAGCTGATCTGAGAGAATTAGCGCGTAAGCGTCTGACAAAAGCACTCTTTGATTTTTGTGATAAAGGGAGTGAAGATCAAGTAAACATGCGTGCTAATCGATTGGCTCTTGATAATATAAAACTTATGCCAAGGATGCTGCGAGACGTGTCTACAAGAGATCCAGGTATAAATCTATTTGGGAAAGATCACTCATTACCAATGATTATTGGCCCCACAGGACCAGCTGGCTTTGTTTGGTACCGTGGTGAAACAGAACTTGCTAAAGCGGCTGCAAAAGCAAATATACCTTTCACATTAGCCAGTACATCCAACACACCTATGGAAGATATTTATAAAAATGGTGGAGGCACCCAATGGTTTCAGCTCTACGTTTGGCAAGATATAGAGGCTTCACTCGTAACAGCCAAGCGAGCACTGGACACTGGATATGAGGCACTTGTGCTGACAGTCGATTCACCTGTTTACAATAATAGAGAAATTGACATAAGAAACGGGCTTAAGTTCCCGCCTACAATCAATGCACGCACAGCACTAGATGTTATGATGCATCCGAGGTGGTTATTTGGTACACTTACAAAATATTATCTAGCAGAAGGTCGTTTACCAGCATTTTCGAACATTCATATTCCAGACGAACAAAAGGAAAATGCCAAGACCTATGTTTCAGCATCAACTAAGGGTTTCTTGAATCGAAATGAAACCTTGGACTGGGAGTTTGTCAAAAGACTTAGGGATGTTTGGCCTAAAAAGCTTTTGATAAAATGTGTTCTCCATCCCGATGATGCCTCAATGGCGGCTTCATGTGGGGTAGATGGTATTTTCGTTTCTAATCATGCTGGTAATGTTAACGACAGCGCAATTACAGCATGGGATGCGCTTCCAGCTATATCAGATGCTGTTGGAAGTGAACTTACTATTATCGCCGATACTGGTATACGCCGCGGGAGTGATGTACTAAAAGGAATTGCTCTTGGGGCAGATGTTATTGCTGTTGGTCGGGCAACGCTCTATGGTGTTGCAGCTGCGGGAGAAGCTGGAGCTACTAAGGCTTTAGAAATTTTAGAGTCCGAAATCAGAAGAACAATGGCAATCATGGGGGTCAACCGGATTACTGATATCAGTCGAGATCATATCCGATTGCCAGCTGAACTGGTCGTTTCAGGTAACAAGTCACAATAAAATTATCTATTTAGTAAGGTTAAATTTTAATGCAAAACAGCGAAATTCAGGCATCCTGGAAAATAACTAAACAGGTTTCCCCATATATTTGGCCAGTTGGTGATACGGAACTTCGCTTAAGAGTGGTATTTGCTCTGCTCGCTTTGGTTGGATCAAAAATAATTGCAATTATTGGACCATTATTACAGGCATGGGCCGTAGATGAGTTAGCAGGAAATAATATATCAGACTTTGTATTGGGAGCTTTCGGTCTAACTATTGCTTATGGTTTTGCAAGAATAATGACGAGTGGATTTCAACAATTACGTGATGCTTTATTTGCCAAAGTTGCGCAGCGTGCATTGCGCAGATTAGCTCTTCAGACCTTCGAACATATTCATAAATTATCTATGCGTTACCACATAACTAGAAAAACTGGTGGTTTAAGCCGTATTATCGAGAGAGGTGTCAAAGGGGTAGAGTTCTTGCTTAGATACCTAGTTTTTTCAACTATACCGCTGATTATTGAACTACTATTAATCAGTGGCGCAATTTTTTGGAAACTTCAAGATTGGCGCTATAGTGCAATAATCTTTGTGACTATTTTATTTTATGTTTGGTTTACTTTTTTTGTCACTGAGTGGCGTGTTAAATTACGTCGAAGGATGAATGAACAAGATACCGATGCCAATCAGAAGGCAATTGATAGTCTTTTAAATTTTGAAACAGTAAAATATTTCAATGCTGAACAAAGAGAAGCTTTGCGATACGATAAAGCAATGGAAGGTTACGAAGCTGCTGCCCTCAAAACTAGTTATTCACTTGCATTTCTAAATATTGGACAGGCGGTTTTAGTCACTGCAGGATTAGTAGGAGTGATGCTCTTAGCTGCCGCCGGTGTTCAATCTGAAGTGCTAACGGTTGGGGATTTTGTACTTGTCAATGCGTATATGATCCAAATTACAATGCCATTAAATTTTCTGGGAACAGTATATCGTGAAATACGGCAAGCACTTGTAGATATGAGGCAAATGTTTGATTTGCTTGAAGAACCAACTGAGGTAAAAGATAAAATTGGTGCTGGATTGCTTTCTGTTAAGGGAGGCTCGGTTTCATTTAAAAATGTAGAATTCTCTTATGAGAGTGAAAGACCAATACTAAATAAAATAAATATCGATGTAAAAGCGGGTAACACTGTAGCAATTGTAGGTCCGTCTGGCTCCGGTAAATCTACTATTGGTAGGCTTCTATTTCGCTTTTACGATGTTAATGAAGGTGCACTTTGTATTGATGGAAAAGACATCAGGGATGTAACACAAGATAGCCTGCATCGTGCTATTGGTGTGGTGCCACAAGATACAGTGCTTTTTAATGATACAATTTTCTATAATATAGCCTACGGTCGTGAAAATGCATCGCAACATGAAGTTGTTCAAGCTGCAAAAGATGCACAGATACATGATTTTATCATGTCACTCCCTCAAGGATATGAGTCATTGGTAGGAGAGCGCGGACTAAAGTTGTCGGGTGGTGAGAAACAACGTGTTGGTATTGCACGAACTCTTCTAAAATTGAATGCGCTGACATTATCTATGATGGATTTGATTGATCAACAGCTTGATGCCTGGGCTAATGAACCAAAAGTTGTTGGTGTCCTCTTAGATGCCACTGGTGATAGAGCTTTTTGTGCAGGCGGCGATGTTGTGGGCGTTTATAATGCAATTAAAAAGACAGCAAAAGGTGAAGTGCCACAATTTGCAGAAGAATTCTTTACATGTGAATACAGACTTGATTACCGTATACACACATACAAAAAGCCAATCATTTGTTGGGGGCATGGAGTCGTCATGGGAGGTGGTATTGGGTTGATGTCCGGTGCATCTCATCGTGTCGTCACACCAAAGACCCGTATGGCAATGCCGGAAATTACTATTGGGCTCTATCCAGATGTTGGTGGTAGTTGGTTTCTTCCAAAACTACCCGGAAAGATTGGCAGCTTTTTGGCTTTAACAGGAGCTAATATTAATGCTGGCGACGCCTTATTCGCTGGTTTGGCAGACCATATGCTAGATCATGAGCATCACACTCAATTCATTGAGGTGATTAAATCATTATCATGGTATGGTAATAGGCAGAAAGACTCCCTTCAAGTTACAAATATTTTAGAAAGCTTCTCCAAGGGAATTCAAGTTCCTGAATCTCAATTAAAGAAACATTTTGAACGTATTAACCATGTAATTGGTGACGATGGTTTACATGAGATAGCAGCTCGCCTAAGAGATATGAGTAGGGATGAGGATCCATGGTTAGCTCAAGCAGCATTGACATTTATGAGAGGATCCCCAACATCTGCTGTTTTGGGTTTAGAAATGCAAAAGCGGGCTCAACATTTATCACTTGCAGATACCTTTAGATTAGAGCTTCAAGCATCAATTGGTTGCTGTGTACACCCAGATTTTCATGAGGGTGTGAGAGCACTACTAGTAGATAAAGATAAAAATCCAAAGTGGAGTCCTTCTATTATTTCTGAAGTCACGCCAGAGTGGATCGAAAGTCATTTAGAGCCCAGATTCGAAAATGGACATCCTCTTGATTGCCTGCTAGCATGAACGTGAATGGAACCTTATGACTGAGTCTAATTTTGATTATATTATCGTTGGTGCTGGAACAGCCGGATGTTTACTGGCTAACCGACTAAGTGCAGATCCTTCCAAGCGTGTTCTTCTTCTTGAAGCAGGAGGTAGAGATAATTACCACTGGATTCATATCCCTGTGGGTTACTTGTATTGCATTGGTAACCCGCGCACAGACTGGCTATATAAAACATTACCAGATAAAGGATTGAATGGGCGAAGCCTAAGATATCCTCGTGGTAAAGTGCTGGGTGGGTGCTCCAGTATTAATGGGATGATCTATATGAGGGGACAGGCCCGTGACTTTGACCAATGGGCTACTAAGACAGGGGATGATCATTGGAAGTGGGATAACTGCTTGCCTTTTTTTGTACAGCATGAAGATTATCATGGAGGACTCAACGAATTCCATGGAGTAGGTGGTGAGTGGCGTATAGAGAAGCAACGTTTGCGTTGGGATATACTTGACGCATTTTCACAAGCATGTGTTCAGGCTGGTATACCCGAAGTAGAAGATTTCAATCGTGGAAGTAATGAAGGGGTAAGCTACTTTGATGTGAATCAAAAGAGTGGGTGGAGATGGAACACCACAAGAGCATTTTTACGTCCAATAATGGGACGATCAAATCTAGAGGTATGGACTCATGCGCAGGTTGCCAAATTACTGTTAACATCAGACTCAAACGGACAATCACATTGTAGTGGTGTCGATGTAGCCTTGCCAAGTGGTCGCATATCTATAAATGCACGTGAAGCTGTTATATTAAGTGCAGGTGCAATTGGGACCCCTCAGATCCTCCAACTGTCTGGCATTGGACCAGCTAATTTACTACAAAAATATGGTATTACAACTTTGGTGAACCTACCGGGTGTTGGACAGAATCTTCAGGATCATCTTCAAATTAGATCCGTTTATAAGGTGGAAGGGGTAAATACACTGAATACCCTGTCAAATAGTTTCTGGGGCAAGGCCAAGATCGGAATGGAGTATGCATTTAAGCGTAGTGGCCCTATGAGCATGGCTCCATCACAGTTAGGCGCTTTTACACGGAGCAGTGCAGATCAAACCTATCCGAATATTGAGTATCATGTGCAGCCTTTGAGCTTGGATGCCTTTGGTGAGCCATTACATGACTTCCCAGCTTTCACTGCAAGCGTTTGCAATCTCAATCCTAGTAGTCGCGGCGAAGTAAATATTACGAGCCCAGACTTCTTGTCTTCTCCTGATATTATGCCCAATTATTTGAGTACTGAGGAAGATAGAAAAGTGGCAGCAGACTCCTTGCGTGTTACCCGTCGGATTGTCTCCCAGCCTGCTTTGGAAAAGTACAAGCCCCAAGAATGGAAACCTGGTGAGCAGTATCAAAGTGATGAGGAACTGGCACGTTTAGCTGGTGATATCGCTACCACTATCTTTCATCCAGTTGGAACAGCTAGCATGGGGTCCGATGATGATCCATTAGCTGTACTGGATTCCAAATTACGTGTACGTGATGGACGTGGTGGTGTGGTAAATTCTCTGAGGGTAGTAGATGCAAGCGCCATGCCAAGCATCACAAGTGGTAATACGAATAGCCCCACTTTGATGATGGCTGAAAAAGCAGCCCAGTGGTTGGTGGCTTAGAAATGAAATTTAGAGGATTTATATATGCCTAATCTTAAAGGGAATGTGCTTAATATAGCTGATCTGAGAGAATTAGCGCGTAAGCGTCTGACAAAAGCACTCTTTGATTTTTGTGATAAAGGGAGTGAAGATCAAGTAAACATGCGTGCTAATCGATTGGCTCTTGATAATATAAAACTTATGCCAAGGATGCTGCGAGACGTGTCTACAAGAGATCCAGGTATAAATCTATTTGGGAAAGATCACTCATTACCAATGATTATTGGCCCCACAGGACCAGCTGGCTTTGTTTGGTACCGTGGTGAAACAGAACTTGCTAAAGCGGCTGCAAAAGCAAATATACCTTTCACATTAGCCAGTACATCCAACACACCTATGGAAGATATTTATAAAAATGGTGGAGGCACCCAATGGTTTCAGCTCTACGTTTGGCAAGATATAGAGGCTTCACTCGTAACAGCCAAGCGAGCACTGGACACTGGATATGAGGCACTTGTGCTGACAGTCGATTCACCTGTTTACAATAATAGAGAAATTGACATAAGAAACGGGCTTAAGTTCCCGCCTACAATCAATGCACGCACAGCACTAGATGTTATGATGCATCCGAGGTGGTTATTTGGTACACTTACAAAATATTATCTAGCAGAAGGTCGTTTACCAGCATTTTCAAACATTCATATTCCAGACGAACAAAAGGAAAATGCCAAGACCTATGTTTCAGCATCAACTAAGGGTTTCTTGAATCGAAATGAAACCTTGGACTGGGAGTTTGTCAAAAGACTTAGGGATGTTTGGCCTAAAAAGCTTTTGATAAAATGTGTTCTCCATCCCGATGATGCCTCAATGGCGGCTTCATGTGGGGTAGATGGTATTTTCGTTTCTAATCATGCTGGTAATGTTAACGACAGCGCAATTACAGCATGGGATGCGCTTCCAGCTATATCAGATGCTGTTGGAAGTGAACTTACTATTATCGCCGATACTGGTATACGCCGCGGGAGTGATGTACTAAAAGGAATTGCTCTTGGGGCAGATGTTATTGCTGTTGGTCGGGCAACGCTCTATGGTGTTGCAGCTGCGGGAGAAGCTGGAGCTACTAAGGCTTTAGAAATTTTAGAGTCCGAAATCAGAAGAACAATGGCAATCATGGGGGTCAACCGGATTACTGATATCAGTCGAGATCATATCCGATTGCCAGCTGAACTGGTCGTTTCAGGTAACAAGTCACAATAAAATTATCTATTTAGTAAGGTTAAATTTTAATGCAAAACAGCGAAATTCAGGCATCCTGGAAAATAACTAAACAGGTTTCCCCATATATTTGGCCAGTTGGTGATACGGAACTTCGCTTAAGAGTGGTATTTGCTCTGCTCGCTTTGGTTGGATCAAAAATAATTGCAATTATTGGACCATTATTACAGGCATGGGCCGTAGATGAGTTAGCAGGAAATAATATATCAGACTTTGTATTGGGAGCTTTCGGTCTAACTATTGCTTATGGTTTTGCAAGAATAATGACGAGTGGATTTCAACAATTACGTGATGCTTTATTTGCCAAAGTTGCGCAGCGTGCATTACGCAGATTAGCTCTTCAGACCTTCGAACATATTCATAAATTATCTATGCGTTACCACATAACTCGAAAAACTGGTGGTTTAAGCCGTATTATCGAGAGAGGTGTCAAAGGGGTAGAGTTCTTGCTTAGATACCTAGTTTTTTCAACTATACCGCTTATTATTGAACTGCTATTAATCAGTGGCGCAATTTTTTGGAAACTTCAAGATTGGCGTTACAGTGCAATAATCTTTGTGACTATTTTATTTTATGTTTGGTTTACTTTTTTTGTCACTGAGTGGCGTGTTAAATTACGTCGAAGGATGAATGAACAAGATACCGATGCCAATCAGAAGGCAATTGATAGTCTTTTAAATTTTGAAACAGTAAAATATTTCAATGCTGAACAAAGAGAAGCCTTGCGATACGATAAAGCAATGGAAGGTTACGAAGCTGCTGCCCTCAAAACTAGTTATTCACTTGCATTTCTAAATATTGGACAGGCGGTTTTAGTCACTGCAGGATTAGTAGGAGTGATGCTCTTAGCTGCCGCCGGTGTTCAATCTGAAGTGCTAACGGTTGGGGATTTTGTACTTGTCAATGCGTATATGATCCAAATTACAATGCCATTAAATTTTCTGGGAACAGTATATCGTGAAATACGGCAAGCACTTGTAGATATGAGGCAAATGTTTGATTTGCTTGAAGAACCAACTGAGGTAAAAGATAAAATTGGTGCTGGATTGCTTTCTGTTAAGGGAGGCTCGGTTTCATTTAAAAATGTAGAATTCTCTTATGAGAGTGAAAGACCAATACTAAATAAAATTAATATCGATGTAAAAGCAGGTAACACTGTAGCAATTGTAGGTCCGTCTGGCTCCGGTAAATCTACTATTGGTAGGCTTCTATTTCGCTTTTACGATGTTAATGAAGGTGCACTTTGTATTGATGGACAAGACATCAGGGATGTAACGCAAGATAGCCTGCATCGTGCTATTGGTGTGGTGCCACAAGATACAGTGCTTTTTAATGATACAATTTTCTATAATATAGCCTACGGTCGTGAAAATGCATCGCAACATGAAGTTGTTCAAGCTGCAAAAGATGCACAGATACATGATTTTATCATGTCACTCCCTCAAGGATATGAGTCATTGGTAGGAGAGCGCGGACTAAAGTTGTCGGGTGGTGAGAAACAACGTGTTGGTATTGCACGAACTCTTCTAAAGGACCCACCAATTTTACTTCTAGATGAAGCTACAAGTGCCCTAGACAGTGAAACAGAACACGAAATTCAAGAAGCTCTTGAACGCGCTGGAGAGGGTCGTACCGTCATTATGATTGCTCATCGTCTCTCAACAGTTGCTAATGCTGATCAGATTGTTTTCCTTGAGAATGGACGTGTTGTTGAAACGGGTAATCATGATCAACTCTTAAAAATGAGGGGGCGATACAGTAATTTATGGTCTCTACAACAATCTGAACAGATAGAATGAAGAATTTAATAGCTTATTTTTATTAATTTGCATATTTGTTTTGGTTGTTAGAAAGTATTATAAGAACTGAATGGGAATAATAATACATGAATAATGGAATGAAAAAGCTTGAGGAAATTACTTCACATCTTCAAAATGATGTATCGCAGCTTAGCAGTGAGATTTACTCTCAGCAAAAAGAAATCAATTCTCTAAAATTAGAAATAAATAAGTTAAAAAATATAATTATTGATTTGGAAAATAATATTGAGAGTACAAATCAGAAACCTCCCCATTATTAATTTGACTGGTCTAGTATGGGAAGTTTATTTGACGTAATCGTAATTGGTGGCGGTGCTGCAGGTTTTATGAGCGCTATCCAGGCAGGAAAGCGGGGACGAAAAGTAATCATACTGGAACGTTCAAAAAAATTTGGAGAAAAAATAAGAATATCTGGGGGTGGTAGATGTAATTTTACTAATCTGTATACCAATAAGAGTAATTTTATATCAGAGAATCCAAACTTTGTGATATCTGCCTTGAGTCAATATTCCAACCAAGATTTTATCGGGCTAGTTAAGCAACACAACATACGCTTTCATGAAAAAACATTAGGTCAGTTGTTCTGTGATGAAAGTTCTAAGTTGATTATCAATATGTTAATTGAGGAGTCAAAGAAAGCCGGGGTCATCTTACGAAATGAGGTGAATGTGAATGAGGTTTTTAAAGAGGGTGAGCTATTTTGTGTAAATATTGGAGTTGAAACCCTAAAATCAAAATCAGTTGTTGTAGCAACAGGAGGCTTATCAATTCCAAAAATGGGTGCAACAAATTTTGGTTACGAGCTAGCAAAAAAATTTGGGATAAAAATAGTTGATACAAATCCGGCTCTAGTCCCTCTAACATTTAGCGATAGCTTGCTTAAGCAAATGCAAAGAACTATCAGGGTTATCTCTAGATGCTCTTATATCACATGGTAAGGAAAGTTTTAGAGAAGGAATGTTGTTTACTCATAGAGGTTTGAGTGGGCCGTCAATTCTTCAGATATCATCATACTGGAAGTTAGGGGATAATATTTCAATAGACCTAGCTCCAAATATGGATATCTATAGCTTTCTGATTGAACGAAAGAAGAGCACACCAAAACAATATATATCAAATATAATAGCAGAGATAATTCCAAAAAGGTTATCATTAAGTATATGCTCTGAAAATGGAATAAGTGGAGTCATCTCAGATTATTCAAATAAAGTTTTGGAACAATTAAGTGAACAAATTAACAAATGGGTTGTCCATCCTAATGGATCTGAGGGCTATCGTACTGCCGAAGTAACTTTGGGTGGTATTGATACAAATGAATTATCATCAAAGACCATGATGGTGAAAAAACACCCTGGTTTATATTTCATATAAAACATAAGATATTCTTAGATTTTGACAAACGATTAAAAATTAAATTTAAATGTAGGCCTTTTTATAGAAAATATACAATCGATCCTAAAGAAACAAATGGACTGAGAGAAAGCAAATGAAAAATTACACACATTATATTAAGGATTTGCCAAAAGAATTTAGGGGATGGGATACACTAATCGACCTGAAATAAAACGCAAAAATCAAAAAAATTTAGTAACTAAATGACAACAAATTTAAAGTTTGAAATTTATTCCAACCCAAAAACAAATTGATGATTTATATATATTATTATCAGAAAGAAAATATTTTTGGTATATATTTGCCAACAAAAAAAGAAATCAGTGAATTTGTCTCCAATAATCCTTATTTGCATGGTATTTAATTCGCATTTTGAAAAGATTTAATTGGTTCAGTTTATGTTAGGATGATAATTCAATAGGTATAAATATTAATAACTCAGTCAAAGAAGATATCGTTAATATAATTTCTTACATAAAAAGTGAGCATAAACCACTTTCAGCAGTTAAATCGCAGCGTAGAGGAGAATTTTTTATAAATATCTCTTCAGACAATGAAGATCTTTTGAGGATTTTAAACGAGATTGGAGCAAAAGAAATTCAAAGATCATTTGTTGTTTAAGAGGGATAAAATCATTTTTATAAAAATTACATCAATTTATAAAAAAGGGATACGTTAAATTTCATAAGATCAAATAAAATTATTTGATTTTAATAAATGGATTAGATAATATTTGTTACCCAAGGAAGAATAAAGATAATTGAAATTTCAAAAATGGAACAATGTATAAAAGTATTGGAGAAAAAATTGTTTTTGCAACATTAGTGGCAATAAATATTTTTTTCATTGCAAATAGAGATATTTATTAATTGATTTAGGATAGGAAAGTTAAAAAAGGTTCTGTGTGTTAAAAGTAAAATGTTTCCCAAAGAACAAAAAATAATAGGAGTTGATTATAGCCCTCATTTAATTGAAATCTGTCTAAAAAATCTTCACAAAATCTCTGCAGATATTTGTACAAAATCTGTGATAATGTTGGAATAAATATTACCCTATAAGATAAAATAAATATTTTTATTTATATAATCCTTTTGATTAACAAATCTTATAAAATTCTTGAAATTAAAAATATGAATAGCTTATAATTTACACCAATTATATATATTGATATTTTTAAAAAAGGGTTTTAAAAAATTTTTGAGAAAAAAGCTGGTGATCCAAATGCATTGACTATATTCTATTACCTAAACAAATAGAGATAAATGATAAAAGAACTTATAAATTTTATTGTAAATGCGGTGGACAATTTATGAGTACAATAGCAATAATGCAACCAACTTTTTTTCCCTGGTTAGGATATTTTGAGTTAATAAATAAGGTCGATAAATTCGTTTTCTTAGATAATGTTGAAATATTAAACAAAGTTGGCAAACAAGAAATTTTTTTCTCTCAAATAATCAATGTTATTGGAAGTCAATTCCAATCAAGGGCAGTTCTAAAAATATGATTTGAAGCTGATAATAGTCATGGATTTATTTGGAAAAAAGTTTTTAAAATTTATAAAACAAAACTTCAACAATGCCATTTGAATGGAATACAAATAAACTTATAAATCAGATTTGTAATCAAAAGAACGATAAATTTAGCAGATTTTTTCATTAAGCTTTGAGAGTGTGTTCTAGATCTTTTTAATATACTAAACGCCAGCATTTAAAGATCCAGTCTTCATTTGAAATCAGACTTGCCTCTTATCAAAACAAGCCTCAAAAAAAAACCATTGATATTGTTCAAAAATGGCTATCATTGTTGATAAAATTGCGGCTAATGCAATCGAAAAGCATTACATGGAAAAATTTGGTTTAAGAAAATATGCATTTTACATGTTTAGTTTTTTTATTACCCAAATTCTAAAAAATATCAATATTTTATGATGGATATGGTTTTGAGAATGTTTCAGAGTCAATTAACCGTTTAGGGATTAAATATTAAAAGAAGAATATTGATGTTAAAAGGTTAGATATATTATCATTCAAATGGAATTAAATAATGTGTTATCGGTATAATTACCATTCAAATATAATTGAAAAGATTTAAAAATAATTAAATATGAATAATACAATTGAAGATTTTTTAATAAATAATTAATGTAATATATCAAATAGAGCCACCTTATATTATTGCTGAAATTTTAGTTAATCATAATGTGTCGATGATCGAGCAAAAAAACAATCACAAAAAAAAATCAACAAAATTATTTTGACGCTGTCAATTTAATTTTAAAAGATAGATACGATGAGAAATGAATAACCCATCATGATTTTTAATAAAAAAGTGGTTTTGTGGAAAGATAGAACATTATATGATTTATATAAAGCATCTTAAGACTGCATTTTTAAATGGAAAGAGTCAGCTTTTTGCATTATTTGCCTCAAAAAATAATATAAAACTCATCTCCATTTGATGATAATGCAGTTGATTTCTTGAAGTTTGATATAGTTTATTTAAAGTGGCAATTTTGAAATTCTTGTCTTAAAAAATCAAATATCAAATGAAAATGAAAAACCAATATTGCTAATTTACTCAATGGCTTCACAAGACGTTGAAAGTATTTATCCTATTCTAGTTGACTTAAATAATAGGGCAAAATAAATACAAAAGTTATTGTGTATGCGAAATTATTGAGAAATCCAGCCACGATTAGTTGAAGATTTCAAAAATATAATCTTTTTCCAATCAAGGGATCTAAGTTTTCTATGAAATTTGCTTTCTGGAAAGATATTAATAAAGCTGATGCTATTTTAACGATATCTGATCCTAACTTTGATTTTACAACAAGAAAAACAAAGGTCGTATTACATAAAAACCTCAATGAAAGTCAACTTGTTTTAAAACATGGAGCATTATCAAAATTGGCGATTGTTATTACAGTTCCAAATTATTATTATGGGAGTCTATGAAGGAACGGGTCGGCATATCGGATGCATCAAAAAATAAATCTGCAATTATTGGTTTCGTTAAAAAACGTCTCACAAAACCACTTCAGTATGATAATGAGGTAAAGGTATGGGACAAGGGTCATCGACAAAAACTATTAATTTGTCATTCATTTAGGTGGGGTAGAGGAAGGTTTAAAGATAGTGATGTGTATGGGTTCTATAATATGATCGAAGATCTAGCAAAACGAAATCCTGATTTGGGGAAAATAATTATACGGTCACATCGTGGAAAGGTGAGAAGGTTACATAGAAAAATTGATAATGAACTTGAAAAAAAATATCCCAATATACTATTTTCCAGGCATTACCATGGTCCACTTGCTGGCGCAACCATTCATGACGTTATAGACCTTTGTGATGCTATGATATCACCAACATCAACAACAGTTTTGGATTGTATTTATCAAAAAAAACCAGCTGCTATCTTTAATGAGGGCTTATCTATTTTCAATGAATTACCTGTCATAGATGGAATTGATGACATAGAATCTTTTCTTGAAACAGTAAAATCTAAGTCATACAATTTTGAAAAGATATACTACTAGATTTGGGGATATGGAAGAGAATCTCAATAAAGCTGCTGAAATTATTGAGAATGAACTCTTAAATTCAATTAATTCTGCATGAAATCCTTTTCTGAATTACAAAATTACAGATAAAGTAATAAAGGTTGTTAAATAGAATAAACCATTTACCGTCATGTCAATAAGCAGTTCAATATCATTTTTTATTGTTATTTTTATATTTGGTATAACGCCAGGTCCCGGTGTATTTGCGTTATTAGCGCGCGCTCTAACATCAGGTGCATACGCATGTTTATATTTAGCCATTGGAATGATTGTTAGCGATATATTATATCTTGTAGCTGTTTGTCTCGGATTAGCCGCATTAGCTTCAAATTGGATTTATTTATTTAATATTATCAGTATGCTTGGAGCTATTTATTTATTCTATCTGGGATGGAAGATGTGGAATGGTCCTCTCAACATTGAATTAATGAGCAATAATCACCCTCATAAATCAAATATAAACAACTTCATTCAAGGTTTTTTATTTCTCTATCTAACCCTAAAGTTATGCTTTTTTATATTGCTTTTCTGCCAACATTTATGGATTTAAGTAATTTAATTGCTGAAGATATAGTATTAGTATCCTTCCTAACATTTATTGGTCTTTTTTTAGGTTTAATGCTCATTGCGGTGTTTGCTGAACGTGCAAGGCTTTTATTGAAAACAGAATATTCTGTTAAAATCCTGAATAAAACTGCGGGTTCAATTATGTATTTGGCAGCTCTTTATCTCGCTCTTTCAGCATTTTGAGCTTATTTTTTTTCCAAATATTCTTGCCACCGTAAAATATTAATAATATCTTAACAAGGTTGAACTTTTTTTATTTTTTTAAACTCGGTGAATATCATAAATTTTATCTTACCGACACAATCAAAAAGGGAGGGAAAATATGAAAAAGATTAGTTTACTACTAAGTGGAATAGCCCTAATGGGACTAGCTTTCACTAGTGTATCTACTGCTACAACACTTGAAGACGTTCAAGCTCGTGGTGAGCTTCGTTGTGGTGTTGATGGCGGTGTTGCTGGATTCTCAGCTCCAAACAATGCTGGTAGAATGGTTGGTATCGATGCCTCAATTTGTGATGCTATTGCAGCAGCTGTACTAGGTGATAAAGACGCGGTCGTCTTTGTTCCACTAACAGCAGCAGAACGTTTTACAGCGCTTACAGCTGGTGAAATTGATGTATTATCAAGAAATACAACACACACTTTATCTAGAGATGCTACTCTAGGTACTAACTTCACATACTATAACTTCATTGACGGACAAGGTTTCATGGTCGCAAAAGCTGATGGACTATCTTCAGTAAAAGACCTAGATGGTGCAAGTATTTGTGTACAAACTGGTACTACAACTGAAGTTAATATGGCTGACTATTTCAGAAATAATAATCTGGATTATACACCAGTTGGATATTCTACATCAGTTGGAACAAGAGAAGGTCTTGAAGGTGGTGCGTGTGACGCAATAACTTCAGATGCGTCTCAGTTAGCAGCTATTCGTTCAGAAACTGCTAATCCAGGTGATTGGACAATGCTACCTGAAATTATCTCAAAAGAGCCTCTAGGACCAGTTGTGCGTCAAGGTGATGACCAATGGATGGACATCGTTACATGGACGCTACATGCATTGATCAACGCAGAAGAATTAGGTATTACATCTGCAAATGTTGACGCTATGAGAGCAGACTCACCAAACCCAAGTGTTGCAAGAATTCTTGGTGGTGAAAGTGAAACTGGAGCAATGCTAGGTCTATCAAATGATTGGGCATACAATGCAATTAAACAAGTTGGTAACTACGGTGAAATTTATGAAAGAACTGTAGAACCTCTTGGTATTGCAAGAGCAGGTTCAGTTAATGACCTATGGACACGTGGCGGTATAATTTACTCACCACCAATCCGTTAATTTCAATATTTATAAAGCCAAAGGCCCAGTGCCTTTGGCTTTTTTCTATTTGGTATAAGCTGTGAGTCCAAATCGTATTCCATTACACAGAAATCCAAAGTTGCGTTCTGCAATTATTCAAGGTCTACTGCTATTTGTGGTTTGTTATGCCTTGTTATCAATTTATCAAACTACAATTTTTAATCTTGAAGAGAGAGGGATTAAAACAAGTACATCATTCTTTGATAGTGTAGCTCCTTTTAAGGTTGGATTTAGTCCATTTTTGGATTATGAGCTTGGTAAGACAACTTATATCGAAATCTTTTATATTGGGGTTTTAAATACACTATTAGTTGCTGTTTTGGGTATTGCAGCCGCCACAATACTTGGTTTCATTATAGGTATAATGAGATCGTCATCAAATTGGCTAGCTTCGAGATTTTCATTGGTATACGTAGAAATATTTCGTAATATGCCGCTTCTTTTACAAATAATGTTTTGGAATTTTGCTATTTTTTTGGCATTTCTTCCACCACCCAAACAGTCTCTTGAATTCGGTGTTTTTTATCTCAATGGAAGAGGCTTACAAACTCCTCTGCCGATAATTGAAAACAGTGTTAGTTTTAACATTTGGTTAGTAGCAATACTTTTTTCATTTATTGGTGTGTATTTTTTTAGAAAATGGGCAAAGAAAAGATTTTTTGAAACAGGAAAAACTCTGCCAGTTTTTTCAGTATCACTTGTTTTTATAATTTTATTTGCCACAATTATGTTTTACGCACTTGGTGGACCTCTTACAATAGAACTTCCCGTTCTAGGGAAATTTAACTTTAAAGGTGGTGCACAATTACCACTACCATTATTCTCTCTGTGGTTTTCTCTAACAATCTATACATCTGCATTTATTGCTGAAAATGTTCGTGCTGGTATAGCGTCTGTATCTAAAGGTCAGATTGAAGCTGCACGATCAATTGGTTTATCCCGTTCTCAGATGGTCAGAATGGTTATAATACCTCAAGCTTTACGTGTGATTATACCTCCAACAATTAGCCAATACTTAAACCTTACAAAGAATTCTTCACTCGCTATGGCAGTTGGTTATGAAGAAGTAGTTGCAGTATGGGCTAATATTTCACTAAATCAGACTGGACAAGCTTTAATCATAATTGCAATGACAATTATCTTTTTTGAATGCTGTAGCTTATTCACCTCTTTTGTGTTGAATATTTATAACAAACGAATTCAATTATCAGAGCGGTAATGATGACATCAAAAACAATAAAATTTGAAAAGCTACCTGATAGATTACCACCTTCAAATACTGTTGGATGGATGGCATGGGTAAAAACAAATTTATTTGGGTCGGTCTCAAATACCCTAATTACATTATTATTTTTCTATCTGATATTCCTTTACATTCCTCCATTTATTGAATGGGCATTTATCAATGCAAATTTTTCAGGGTCTGATCGATCCGTCTGTGATGAAAATAAAGCAGGGGCATGCTGGACATTTGTTAAGGTCAGATTTGACCAGTTGTTGTTTGGTTTATATTTTGCGACTAATCCAGATCAAATGTGGAGGCCAATTTTAGCATTCATTGGTTTTTTTGGATTATTAATCCCATTAATGATTGATAAGACTCCTCATAAAAAGTGGTTGCTAATAACCCTTCTTACTATATTTCCAGTTTTTTTCTTGCTTATTGTACGTGGAGGTGTATTTGGAATACCTGACTCAGATCCAAGTCAATGGGGAGGCTTGTTGCTGACATTTACGCTTGCCTTTGTTGGTATAATTTTAGCTTTGCCATTGGGAATCCTTTTAGCGCTTGGCCGACGGTCAAAGATGCCTGTCGTGAAGTCACTAAGTATTATCTATATTGAATTTTGGAGAGGAACGCCCTTAATTACAATATTATTTATGGCATCCGTTATGTTACCTCTGTTTTTCCCATCTGGGGTAGAGTTTGATAAAGTGGTACGTGCAATGATTGGTATTACTTTATTCCAATCAGCCTATACAGCCGAGGCAGTAAGAGGTGGGCTTCAAGCTATTGATAAAGGTCAATCCGAGGCATCAATGGCGCTTGGCATGGGTTATTGGCAGCAAACAATATTTATAATATTACCGCAAGCTCTAAAGATTTCGATTCCATCAATCGTGAATACTTTTATAGCTTTATTCAAAGATACATCACTTGTATCGATTATTGGGTTGCTGGATTTGTTAAAAATAGCTCAAAATTCATCCCGTTCCCTGGATTGGAATGGGTATGATATTGAGGCCTATATGTTTGCTGGAATAGTATTTTGGATATTCTGTTTTGGTATGTCCATGTATAGCCAAAGATTAGAGAAAAAATTAGATACTGATAGGAGAGAGTAGAATGACAAATAATCAAGCAGAAAATTTGAATGATGACTCTACAATCATTTCGATAAGTAAGTTAAATAAATGGTATGGCAATTTCCATGCATTAAAAGATATTGATCTTTCTGTAAATAAAACAGAAAAAATTGTAATTTGTGGTCCTTCCGGTTCTGGTAAATCAACACTTATCAGGTGTATCAATAGATTGGAAGTGCATCAAGAAGGCTCTATTATTGTAGATGGAGTCGAATTAAATGATGATTTAAGGCACATAAATGAAATTAGAAGTGAAGTGGGGATGGTATTCCAGCATTTCAATTTGTTTCCACATTTAACCGTCCTTGAAAATTGTACACTTGCTCCAATATGGGTAAGAAAGAAATCAAGAAATGAAGCTAATCAAATGGCTATGGAGCTCTTAGAAAAGGTTCGCATTCCTGATCAAGCTGATAAGTATCCAGGTCAACTATCAGGTGGTCAGCAACAGAGGGTTGCGATAGCTAGGGCTTTATGTATGCAGCCACGTGTTATGCTCTTTGATGAGCCAACGTCTGCCCTCGACCCTGAGATGATTAAAGAAGTTCTTGAAACAATGATAGAACTTGCCGAATCTGGTATGACCATGATTGTTGTTACTCATGAAATGGGGTTTGCAAATAAAGTGGCGGATAGAATTATTTTTATGGATGAGGGGCAGATTGTAGAGCAGAATGATCCTGAATCATTCTTTAATAACCCTGAGTCAGATAGAACCAAGCTATTCTTAAGTCAGATACTTAATCATTAGGATTTACTGAATATATATTTTTATTTTTTAAAAACCAGGTATTCTTTCTGTATACACTAAACCGTCAAAGTGATAATAAAGTTCCAGTCATAATTTTTTTTAGGAAACAAAGTGTCATTATTAAGATTTTTCTCTATCAGAGCAGTTCCAAAAACTAGCTGGAGTTCAACGCACCCATTAAACTTTAAACCTAAATTTTTTACTTTGTTGATGGTTTTATTGGGAAATATTGTTTTTGGAACAGGTGTTGCAACTATTGTAGCTGCTGGAGCAGGTCTTGATCCATGGACAATTTTAGCTGAAGGCCTAGCATTATTATTTGATGTATCAATTGGAATGGCAACATTCATAGTTAGCGTATCAGTCTTATTGCTATGGATTCCACTTCGCCAAATACCTGGAATGGGAACGATTATTAATACAGTGGTAGTTGCAACAGTAATAGATTTGGCTTTTCCATGGTTACCTAAGCCATCAAATTATCTATTACAGATAATGCAAGTAATCATTGGGATATTCATTTGTGGATTAGGTAGTGGCATCTATCTCACGGGTAACTTAGGTCCAGGTCCTAGAGATGGATTAATGACAGGACTCCAGCGTATTACAGGACGTCCAGTAGCGCTTATTAGAACTTCAATTGAAATTACAGTTGTTATTCTGGGTTGGTTGCTTGGTGGGACTGTGGGTCTTGGCACAGTCATATTCGCGTTGTTAATAGGACCTTCTGTTTCCGTTGGTTTAACTATTGTTAGAAACTTGTCAGGTGGAGAAGTAAGTGGGGAATGAAATATGAAAATGATGAAATGTAATGAGCTTGGTGGTGCTTGTGACAAAGAGTTCTATGGCGAAACATTTGAAGAGATTGCCAAGCAAAGTAAAGAGCATGGTATGGAAATGATTAATCTTGGAGATAAAGATCACATAAATGCTATGGATAAAATGGGTGAGTTAATGAAAGATTTAAAAAATCTTGATAAATGGATGGACGAGAGAAAAGAAATATTTGATAGTAGAAAATAAGAACTAATTCAAATAAAATAATATAAAACAATATATTATGAGACATTAAAGATGTTAAAATGGCATAAGAATATGGTAATATATTGGGAAAATAAGTTGGGTATCTCAACTTATGGAATGTTATGGGTAGCCTTCTTTAAGGGTATCGTAATTGGTTTACTCCTGTATCATATCTTTATAAAGTAATAACGAGCAACAATTGGTAATAAATTAATTGACCTGATGGACACACAAGCAAAAGTATTAGAATTTCTCAAATCATGGACTGATGGTGTAATCTCTATCGGCGAAACTTTTAAACGTGAGGGTAATTTCCAAGAAGAGGCAGAATTTTTCCTAAATTCCCATTATGCCTTTAGCGAGAACGAAGTCCTCTTTAAACCAACTTTCACAAAAGATGTTATCTTCAGACACAGTTTTAATCAGGCATTATCATATTTTGTCGGTGGAAGCATATCTGAAGACAGGGGATTTGCAATTAGGCCCTGGAAAAAAATAGAATTACATGATCTGCCAAATCTAATAATTGATGGAGATGTGGTTGTTGCCATGGGTGCGTTAGATTTTTATAATTTCGAGAGTGACGCAGCCTCCATAGTTGTATTTACTTTTGTTTTGAAGAAATTTGAAGGAAGATTTAAAATCATTGTGCATCATTCTTCTCCAGTTATGGATATAAATTTCTAGATAGTATAAATGTTTGAGTTGATAGATTTTTAATTGCAATTTGCCTTTTCTTTGGTGCTGTTTTGTACACGTCTGTAGGGCATGCTGGTGCATCTGTTTATATTGCTATTATGTCCATATTTGGTTTGCCTGTCACAACAATCAAGCCTACAGCATTATCACTGAATATTATTGTTTCCTCATACACCAGCTTCCAGTATGTGAAAGCGAAGCTCTATGATTTGAAGCTCGTAATTCCTCTGCTTATAGGTGCCATACCATTGGCTTTCATTGGAGGTTACATAAATGTTCCAGGTGATTTATATAAGCCTATAATAGGGCTCATGCTTTTATATTCATCTTATAGATTTATTTCTGTAAAGCAGCACGAAGAAAACGAGCCGAAAAAATATAAGTTTTATTATGCTGTTTTAACTGGTGGTATAATAGGTTTTCTTGCGGGTTTAACTGGAACAGGAGGGGGTATATTTCTTTCACCACTAATCATATTTGCGGGATGGACTACAACAAAAGGTGCCAGCGGCACAGCAGCATTATTCATATTAGCTAATTCAGTATTTGGACTCATGGGGAACATCACATCTATCAAAAGTATTCCAATGGAGTTGCCATTATATGCACTGTTTGCACTTTTTGGTGGTATAGTTGGTTCAAGAATAGGGATCCATTACTTTCAACATGTTGGTATAAAACGAATACTTGGTTTCGTATTGCTAATTGCAAGTTTTAAATTAATATTTAATTTATAGAAAAAATTAAAGTTGCTAAATATTAAACAAAATAATCTGTTTGTAACAATTATTCGTAATTAAAATATGAGATCAATCATCATAGCATTAATATTAGTAATTATTCTACCTTTGGGTTTTGCCATGGCTATCGAAGAACCATCATATAAATTAGTTGAGCAGAATGATAAATATGAGATCCGTTACTACGAAGAACGTATAGTCGTTCAAACAAAGAACACAAATGAGAATAGTGGTTTTAGAAGATTATTCAATTATATATCTGGACAAAATAATGGCTCACAAAAGATTGCAATGACTGCACCTGTTACACAATCTAATGACATAATGCAATTTTATTTGCCATCTAATTTTGACAAAAATAATACCCCAATACCCCTTGATCAAAATGTTGAATTATCTACAGTAGACGAAGGATACTATGCAGTAATCAGATACTCAGGAAGATCATCAAATAGTAATTTCTTATCACATTCTAACATCCTACAAAACGAATTGCTTACCAATGGTATCAATATTCTAAGTAAGCCTATCAAGGCAACATATAATGGTCCATTCACACCAGGGTTTATGAGAAGAAATGAAGCTATGTTTTTAGTTGAATGGAAAAGCTAGAAAAAATTACAAAAACAGCTATAGAGCCTAATGGTGAAACATGCCCATTTTGTAATTCAAATTTAGGCTTTGTATACGTCCAATCACATTACCAGTGTCTTAATTGTAAGCAAGTAACAGACCCCTGCTGTGGTGGTGAATGTGAATACATTCAAAATGACTAATCTAGCAAGAAATAATGCCCTTTGGGTTTGCTAAAAGACTCTATTTGAGTTATTTTCAAAATACTATTTATTTGGGGTTGTTTTAAAAATGAAAAATTCAAAAATTGTTCTTATTGATAGAAATCCAGGAAGAAATTCTCAGACATATGGAATAGCAAGAGAGTTAAATACTGATGTTGATTTAATACACGAACCATCTGTTGGTGTTTTGGGAAACAAAGGGGACTCTCAATGTTATGTGGGTGTGAGTGAAAAGGTTCTAGCAATCCATGAACAATTAAGATCTCGGGTTGGAAAAGAAGATAAGAAGCTAAAGATGAGGCTGGTACAACCTGAATTTACAATTGCAACTTCTGATGGAATTCGTAATGGAACAAAAGAAATGAGGTATTCACTTATTGGTAGAGAAGTTACTAATGAATCTGTGTGTGAACATCTCAGTGCCTCCGGTTTAGAAGGAACCATTGCAGTCGTTGCATGTGATAAACCTCCAGTAGGAACTCTCGCTGCAATTTTAGAGCATAATAGACCTGCGATAATAATGTCAGATGGATCCATTAGGCCTGGAGTAGACAGTGTTACAGGAGAGGCAATTGATATAATTTCTAGTTACCAAATAGCTGGAAGTGGTGATGAAAAACTCAAAAAAAGAATAGCATTAGAGGCGTGTCCTGGGCATGGAAGTTGCGGTGGTATGTTCACCTATAATACTATGCAAACATTTATTGCTGTTGTTGGCATGCAACCTTTGCACATGGTATCCCCAGCATCACAAGATGAACGCAGAACCAACCAATATCCGGATGAGTTAATAGATTATCTATCGCAGCTAATTGAAAACAATATTGCTCCTCGAGATATCGTAACAAGAGACTCTATAAGAAATGGAATCATAGTAGCCATGGCAGTAGGGGGGTCAACAAACATTATGTTACATGCTCCAGAACTAGCTCGTGCGGCAGGGTATGATGACTTCTACAAAGATATCATGAGCCACGAAGAATTTAATCACCTTTCTCAAAATGTTATTCCAGTTGTTGTAAATGCAAGACCATTTGGCAAGTATTCTATGGTGGATATTGATAGAATGGGCGGGGTTCAGGTTATTGTAAAGGATATGTTAGATGCGGGGCTCCTTAACGGTAATACAATGACTTGTACTTCAGAAACGCTGAGCCAACAGATAGACAGATTAAAACCAAATAAACCTGATGGTGATGTTATTTATTCAATCGAATCTCCATTCAAGCCAACCGGAGGTCTAAGATTACTTGGTGGCAATCTCTCTCCAGAAAACAGTGCAATATTAAAACTAGCAGGTGTTGAAGGTGGGCTTGAGGATAATGTTTTCCATGGAAAGGCTAGAACATTTGATGGAGAGCAATCACTTCTTGATACTTTGGAAGCCAATCCAGATACATTTGAAGATAGGGATATGATTGTTGTTAGATATGAAGGTCCGGTGGGTGGTCCTGGGATGCCTGAAATGCTTGATTCTACATCGAGGATTACAGCGCTATGCAGGGAAAAAGGGATCGTTGTTGCGCTAATGACAGATGGGAGGTTTTCAGGAGGTTCTGTAGGTCTTGTAATTGGTCATGTTGGTCCAGAAGCTGCGCTTGGTGGTCCAATAGGGTTGATTAATGACGGGGATAATATCATAGTAGATTTAAACCAAAATACACTTACGTGCACTGAATTAGAAGATGAGCTTATTTTTTCTGAAAGAATGAAGAGTTGGCAAAAAGATGTAGATCAAAACGGTGGAAATCATCCTTCAGTTGGCAAAATAGATACGAGATTATTGAACAATATGAGATGTAATGCTGTGTCTGCTGTTTATGGTGCAGGAATGCACCCAAACCGTAATTTATGGGTTAGCAGTCCACGTTCAGTGGAACACTCCGGTTTTGAGCCGTCAAATAAATATAGAAAATAGAAATTAAGAAAATAATATAAATAATTGTTATATATAAATAAAATACCATAAAATACCTTATAATTATTGGATTTCTAATAGTTTTTTTCAGTCCTTCGCATGGGAAAGCCGAGGTTAATTCTGTAGAAGAAGCAAATGAATTTCTAACAAATTATTGCTTAGTATTAGTAGGTGAAATAGAAAAATCATCTCAAAAACAAATCGATGCACTTGAGCAGAATAGGATGCTTGAATTTACAAAAGTAGGTCAGTGGATTTTTGGTATCTCTGAATTATATCAAAATTTAAATTGTACCATTTACATAAACGGCGAGGATGATGAGTAACAAACCTACCGCAATCTATTGGATGAGACAGGATTTAAGAATAGCTGATAATCCAGCATTAAACCGTGCCTCATCGGAACATTTTTTAGCAGTTTATATATTTGATGATGTGAATAGTAATACTGAAACCATGATTGGTGAAGCAAGCGCTTGGTGGTTATATAATTCTCTTGATAAACATAACTCTAATTTCAATAGTAATATTTCTTTTTTTAGAGGAGATGCGATCACAATTTTAAAGGAGTTATGTGAATCGTATGAGATCAAAAATGTTTTTTGGAACAGATGCTATGAACCATGGCGAATAGATCGAGATAGCAAAATAAAAGACGCGCTTACTTCAAACGGAATTAATTGTGAGTCTCATAATGCGTCTCTTTTATGGGAGCCTTGGGAGATACACAAAGATGATAAAACACCTTATCTAGTATTTACACCATTCTTCAAAAAGGGCTGTCTAAGTGCCAGTCCCCCTCGTTATCCATTAGTTTCTGCGGATATATCTAAGGTCGTAAAGGCAAATAATTCAAAAGATTTAGATGAAATTAATATTTTGCCAAAAAATAATTGGCACAAAAAATTTGATGGTATGTGGAACATTGGAGAACATGCAGCATATAAAAAATTAGAAGATTTTATTGAAGATGGCCTAGTCAATTATAAAGATGGCAGAAATTTTCCATCACAAAATAATGTTTCAAGATTGTCTCCACATCTTCACTTCGGAGAAATTTCTCCGAATCAAATATGGTATATGGTTGATGAATTAGATAGTTCAATATATCCAGAAAGGGATGTTTATCACTTTAAAAGTGAGATCGGTTGGAGAGAATTCTCATACAGTCTTCTTTATTATAATCAGCAGCTTCAAACCGAAAATTTATACAAAAAATTTGATAAGTTTCCATGGATAAAAGATATAAGTAACCTCCAAAATTGGAAGCGCGGTCTTACGGGTTACCCTATTGTTGATGCTGGAATGCGAGAATTATGGGAAACAGGCTATATGCATAATAGATTGCGGATGGTTGTAGGGTCTTTTTTAGTTAAAAATCTTCTCATTCACTGGAATCATGGTGAGAGATGGTTTTGGGATTGTCTTATTGATGCAGATATGGCCAGTAATAGTGCAAGTTGGCAATGGGTAGCTGGTTCTGGCGCAGATGCAGCTCCATATTTTAGGATATTTAATCCTATTATGCAGGGTCAGAAATTCGATCCAGATGGAAGTTACACAAAGAAATATATACCTGAGCTAGCTAATGTACCTTTGAAATACTTATTCAATCCATGGGATGCTCCAAAATCAATTCTTGATGATTCGGGCGTTACACTCGGAAAGGATTATCCCTATCCAATAGTCAATATGCAAGAGTCACGAGACCTTGCGCTAGATGCTTTTGATACAATACGAATAAAATAAGTTAGAAATTAAATCCATGATTTCTTAATTTATCAGCTAGTTCGGATGATCTCTGCTCTGAAATTTGAACTAGAGGTGGTCTAATATTTTTCCATCTATCATCCTTATACTTAATTGCCAGCATTGCTTTTTGGGCTGGAATAGCAGAATAATCTTGAAATAGGTATCTGACTTCTTTCACATCTTTGTGAACTTCTTCCGCTTGATCCCATTTTCCATCATGGGATAACTCAATCACTTGAGCAATGTTAGTTGGATTGAAATTAGCGGTAGCAGATATACAACCTGGTCCACCCAATTTTATAGCATCAATTACAGGTAATTCTGCGCCTGGGTATACAATCAAACCATCAATAGATAGTAATTGTTCTGTGTTTTCCCAAACACCAGAACTATCTTTGATTCCAACAATAATATCTGGGTATGTGGATCTTAATTTTTTTACAAGTGGAATAGACAACCCAACGCCAGATACTTGAGGTATATGATATAGATATATTTTTAGATTTGGATGGTTAATCTCATCTATTAATCTTTCATAATATTGGAAAAGACCTTCATCAGTGACATCTTTGAAGTAGAATGCCGGTAAAGTCATAACGCCTTTGCAACCCAATTCTATTGCATGACGAGAAATTTTTACTGTATCTGGGAAATTACACAGACCAGTTCCTGGGATTAGTTTATTTGGTGAAACCCCTGATTTGATTAAATTTTCAAGAGCTTGCATCCTTTCATCATTACTTACTGATAAAGCTTCACCAGTTGTACCGAATGGGGCTAACCCAGAGCATCCGGTTGAGAGTAGATCTTTTGCGAGCTCGTTATACATCTCTTGATTAAAGTTAAGATTGTCATCAAATGGACTGAGAATTGGAGAAATTAGACCTTTAATCATTTTTAAATCCCTATTTTGTATAATTAATTTATGCAGTAATAAATTATCACAATAATCTAGTTTAGAATATTGAATTTTATCTGAAATAATGACTATATTAAGTGTATGGATAGAAAAAACGATAAAATAAAAGCAGACTTTACACCAAAGCAAATCTATGTGAATAGAAGAAAAATTCTTCAATTAGGTATGGCATTATCATCACTCGTTGCTTTGAATAAAATAACGCCTGCACAGGCAGATGAAACCCTTGAAAGAAAAATCAATACATTTGAAGACATCACCAACTACAATAATTTTTATGAATTTGGAATTGATAAAACAGATCCCGCAAAATACGCACATAAATTAACAACTTCGCCATGGCAAGTGGAAATTGCAGGTCTTGTTGAAAATCCAGGTAAATATGCTTTGAATGATTTATTAACTGGCATTGATACAGTTGATAGGACATACAGATTAAGATGCGTAGAAGGTTGGTCAATGTTAATTCCTTGGAACGGAATACAGCTTAATCATCTATTGGAGAAAGTAGGAATTAAGAAAGAGGCAAAATATGTGGCATTTGAAACATTATTAAGGCCAGAAGAAATGCATATGCAAAAGACTCAAGTTATGTATTGGCCATACAGAGAGGGCTTAAGACTTGACGAAGCAATGCATCCATTAACAATTCTCGCGACTGGATTATACAACCAACCTCTACCTAAACAAAACGGTGCACCATTTCGTCTTGTAGTTCCATGGAAATATGGCTTCAAATCTATCAAATCCATTGTAAAGATTAGTCTTACAGAAGATCAGCCTATATCTTCGTGGAGTATGCAAAACCCTCGTGAGTATGGTTTTTACTCAAATGTTAATCCAAATGTACACCATCCAAGATGGTCACAAGCAAGCGAGAGATATATAGGTGGTGAAGGTGAGGGGTATCTTGGTAATTTATTCACAAGACGTTATGACACTAAACTTTTTAATGGTTATGATGAAGTAGCATATCTCTATGAAGGTATGGATTTATCTAAATATTATTAAAAAAATTCACTCCAATTAAAAATAAAAAAAAATTGAAATGGCTCATGTAAAAAAGAATATTGATATTACTAAACCTATCAATCTCATACTAAGAAAAATCAAACCGAGCTATTTTTATATAATCCTCTTATTGCCTCTACTAGCATTGATAATTGAGTTAATGTCAGGAGGATTAGGAGTCGATCCCATGAGAAAAATTGAGAGAGAACTTGGTGATACTGGTCTTAATTTTTTAATTCTTACCCTCGCATTGACCCCAATAACCAAACTAACTTCCTTTAACCTTATAAGATACAAGCGTGTATTTGGGCTTATGAGTTTTTTCTACATCACACTCCATTTTTTAACTTGGCTCCTTCTTGACATGCAGCTGCGCTGGGATGAAATTATTATTTCTTTGACAAAAAAACCGTTCATAGTTCTCGGAATGGTTAGTCTGGTGTTATTAGCTCCGTTGGCAATAACTTCAAATAATTATTCAATAAGAAAACTAAGTAATTATTGGAAAAAAGTACATTTTTTAGTTTATCCAGCTGTAATTATCGGAGGTTTGCATTATTTATTAATGGCAAAAACCATCCAATTTGATGCGGTCAAGACATTGATTATTATTTTGTTATTGATAACCCTTAAATTTTTTAAATTAAAAAAAATTAAATGGCTGTAGTACATGCTTAGTGCTTTCTTTACAGGTTTTATGCTCTGCTTTTCACTTAACTGTGTTATTGGTGCTCAAAACACATATTTGTTTAGACAGGGTATTAGAAATGAATATGTTTATACATTAGCAACATTCTGTACAGTTTCTGACTTTATTCTAATACTTGCTGGTGTCTACGGGATGTCTCTGATAGTGAATCAATTCTATATAGATCTCTTTTTAGTATTATCTGCTTTATGTTTAATTTTTTACGGATTTCTTCGGGTCAAGAAAGTAATTTCTCTGTCTTATGGGATTAATAAGGAAGATTTTCTTGAGAAAAGCTTGAAAAAAAGCTTATTAGCGATGGCTGCATTTACATTACTAAATCCACATGTCTACTTGGATACAGTTATTCTTATTGGGAGCGCATCATTACAATATACTGCCCATGATAAAATTTATTATATAATTGGAGCAACATTTGCGAGTGTAATATTTTTCTATGGTGTTGCAGTATTCTCAAAAATGTTTTCATCATTCTCTAACAATGTTCTCGTTTTGAAAGTTGTTGATTTGATTACAGGAGGGATTCTGTTTATCATTTCATTCGCGATGATAAAAGCTACAAGTTTTATATGAGTTTTTGTTTCAAATTCGTTGATTTTGATATACTTTCATTAAAGTAAATATATGGTTTGATATGTTCAAAAAGTTGAAAAATTGTCATAATACAAATGACTTTAGATTGTTAGCCAAACAAAATCTTCCTTCACCTATTTTTCATTATATTGATGGTGCTGCCGATGATGAAAAAACATATGTTCAAAATACTCAAGCATTCGACAGATGTGATTTGGTTCCAAGTGTGCTTAATTCTGTAAGTAATATCGACACTTCAGTTGAGATTCTAGGTAAAAAAATTGATATACCTATATTTCTATCTCCAACAGCACTGCAAAGATTATTTCACCATGATGGTGAAAGAGCGGTTGGAGAAGCTGCTCAAGATTTTAATACTTATTTTGGTATTTCATCACTAGCAACTGTAAGTATTGAGGAGGTGGGTAAAAAATTCACATGCCCTAAAATGTTTCAGTTATATGTGCATAAAGATAAAGCACTAAATGAAGACATGTTGCAAAAATGTATTGAGTATGATTTTGATGCTCTTGCTATTACGGTTGATACAATTGTAGGCGGAAATAGGGAGAGAGATTTGAGAACTGGCTTTACATCTCCGCCAAAACTCACACTATCCAGCCTATTGAGTTTTGCAATGTCTCCAAAATGGACTATGAACTATTTAGGAAGAGAAAAGTTTTCTCTACCTCAATTGGATTCTCATTTAAATGAAGGCACAAAAATTGCTATGTCAATAGGTGACTACTTCACAAAAATGTTAGATCAAGAATTAAACTGGAAAAAAATTGAAGAAATAAAGAAACACTGGTCCAAACCACTATGTTTAAAAGGAATCATGTCAGTTGAGGATGCTAAAAAAGCAATAGATGTTGGTGCTACCGCTATTATGATTTCAAACCATGGTGGAAGACAACTAGATGGTTCCCGCTCACCATTTGATCAACTGGAGGAAATTGTTGATGCTGTATCTGGGAAGATTGAAATTATTTGTGACGGTGGAATCAGAAGGGGGACACATGTTTTGAAAGCATTATCACTTGGTGCAAATGCATGTTCTGGAGGTAGGTTTTATCTTTATTCTCTCGCAGGTGCAGGATCAAATGGTGTAAAAAAAGCTTTAAATTTAATGCATGATGAGATAGTTAGAGATATGAAACTTATGGGATGCAGTTCTATATCAGAACTAAGTCGAAAAAATTTAAGATTCAGATAAGGCTAATTTATGAATAATTATAATGAAAATATTGTCGCATCCTTTTACAAGTTTGCTAGATGGAATGAATTTGCTGACTACAGAAGTGATTTACTTAATGTTTGCCTGAAAAATGAACTTGTTGGGACTATTTTGATCGCATCAGAGGGTATTAATGGCTCAATATCTGGTACTCAAGATGGTATTGCTAATGTTTTAAAATATATAAGATCTATAAATCAATTCTTAGATCTAAAAGTAAAATACTCACTTGCCTACGGTAAAACCTTCAGAAAAATGAAAGTGAGACTTAAGAAAGAAATTGTTTCAATGGGAAAAGATGACGTAGCGCCTGATAAACTTACTGGCAAGTTACTAAACCCAAATGAATGGGATAATTTGCTGGAACAAGATGATGTTTTAGTCATTGATACCAGAAATAATTATGAACATTCTATAGGGGCATTTGAAGGGGCGACATACCCAAACACAACATCTTTTAGAGAGTTTCCAGATTGGGCTGATAATTTTTTAGAGGATAATAAAGATAAGAAAATCGCTATGTATTGCACTGGTGGCATACGATGTGAAAAAGCATCATCATATCTCTTGAGTAAGGGCTACAAAAATGTATACCAACTCGATGGAGGGATTCTTAAATATCTTGAAGAAAGACAAGAAGATGACAGCAAATGGAATGGTGAGTGCTTTGTTTTTGATTATAGAGTTTCACTTGAACATGAATTGAATAAAGGCAATCATGAAATGTGTCATGCTTGCAGAATGCCATTATCAGAAACTGACCGAAAAAGTGAATTTTATATAAAAGATTTATCCTGTCCATATTGTCATGATAAACAAAATGAAAAAAGTATTAAAAGGTTTAAAGAGAGAAAATTGCAATTAGAGCTCCAGCAACAGAGGAATGTTATTGAGTAAAGAGAAGGATAATAATCATATACTTTATTCTTTCAGGAGATGCCCTTTCGCAATAAGAGCAAGGTTATCAATTTATTTCTCTAATCATAGATGTCAAATTAGGGAAATCACCCTTAAAAACAAACCAGAAGAATTTCTTAAAATATCATCAAAGGCTACTGTTCCTGTCCTTCTCACGGAAGATGGAACAATCATTGAAGAAAGTCTGGATATTATGAAGTGGTATCTCTTAAAAAATGACCCATTGGATATTATGCGACCATATAAAGATGAAGCTGCTGACGAGTTAATAGATTTTTTTGATAATGATTTTAAATTTCATCTGGACCGATATAAATATTCAAGCAGATTTGACCCCCACAAAAAAGATGAGCATAGGAATGCAGCTGTAAAAATTCTTAGTAAAATTGAAAACAAAATGAATGAGTCAGCTTATATCCATGGAGATAAAATATCTATTTATGAGTTAGCAATTCTTCCATTTGTAAGGCAATTTATGTTGGCTGATGTCAATTGGTATGAAAATGAATTTGACTACAAAAAAATTAAATTATCATTATCCAGATTTATCGCGTCTAGTGCCTTTATAGTAACAATGAGAAAATATAATGAATGGACATTTTCGAGAGAAGAGGTGCAATATTTTCCAACTTATTGAATGTTTTTGATTGGAAACAAAAATAAATATGTTTATAAATAAATGTAATGATATTAGGGAATTAAAATGTCAAATCTGTTTAATGAAATTGATGAAGATCTTCGACAAGACAAATTAAAAGCACTTTGGAGCAAATATAGGACAGCAGTATTTACTTTTGTGATAGTTCTCTCATTGGGCTTAGCTTCTTCTGAATTTTACCAATATTGGTCTACATCCAAAGAAAAAAATTCAGGATTAATATTTTCTGAAATTATTGATAATATTATCCAGAATGATATCCAATCAGCACAAATTAACATAGATAGGCTATCTGATGAAGGAACTAAAAATTATAAGTCATACGCATTAGTTCTTAAATCCGATTTATTATTATCGGAAGGTAATTTAATTGAAGCAGAAAAAATATATAATGAAATTATAAACACAACCAATAACCCATTGCTCAAAGATCTTGCCAAACTGAAATTATCATACATAAGAGTAGACAGCTATTCATTTGAGGAAATGAAAGAGGAACTAGAAGATTTATTGGGTGATAAAACACTTGGACTTTTTGCACATGAAATACTTGCAATAAGCGCATACAAGAACGAAGTATTTGATCAAGGGATTGAGTCGCTGGAAATTATCTTATCCAATGAGAAAACAACCAATGGAATGTTTGATAGAGCTCAAATGATGTTGAAAGTTTTAAGCTCTAAAATATGATAAAACTGTGTTCTTCATAAAAAAAAATATTTATAAACTATTCATTTTATTATTATTTTTTACTTTAACAGCTTGTGAAAGCTTTATTAGAGGTAAAGAAGATATTATGCCCGGGCAAAGGGAGAGTATATTGCTCTCATCTGATCTTCTAAAAATATCAGATCAGCAATACATAATAAATATTCCAAACCCAAAAGATAATTCGAACTGGGTTGCATCCATCAAGAACACATCAAACAACCTCGGAAATTTATCATACTCAGAAGACTTTATCGAAAACTGGTCAACAGATATTGGTGTTGGCACAAGTAAAGATAATTTTCTTACTGTTGCGCCAATACTTATCGACAATATAATATTTGTTGTCGATAGTGAAAATAAAATATCAGCATTAAATGCGTCTAATGGAACAATTATTTGGTCAAAAGGGCTTTACCCAGAGCTGGAAGAGCCTAAAGTTGGATTCGGAGGTGGTCTGTTTGCTAATTCTGGTATGATTTTTTATACTAATGGATTTGGAGAACTATATGCACTTGACCCATATAATGGTAATATTTTATGGAAAAAAGATCTAGGCATACCAATTAGATCAGCTCCTATCGCAAATAATAGCGCTGTATTTGTCCTAAATATAGACAATCAGATTCAATCATTTGATATACAGTCTGGTGATTTAATATGGGATTATAATTGGTTTTCAGATAGTGCTGGGTTTATCCAATCAAGTAGTATGGCATTAAACAAAAATACTATTATAGTTCCATATAGATCTGGAGAAATATTTGTATTTAATGCATCAAATGGAAGACGAATATGGGCAGACTCAATTAATAGAAAGAATGTTCAGAACTCGCTCTCACAAATCAAAGATATAGTTGCCAGTCCTGTTATAAGTAATGAATATATTATAACAGTTGGTTCCAATGGTAGGGTAATAGCCAATAATATTGAAAATGGTTTTAGAATTTGGGAGTTGGCTATTTCAAGTTCTCTAACACCATTGCTAATTGGAGATTATATATTCTTATTAGGAAATGATAATAAATTATTTGCAATTACCCTGGATAAGGGAGAGATTGTCTGGATGAAGGATCTAGTGCAAGAATATGAATTTAAAAAAAATGAGTCCTTTGTTTCAATGTTAATGATTAACAATAAGATACATTTCTTTAGTTCAAATGGTAGTCATCTGGTGGTAAGTCCAGAGAATGGAGAAATATCAAATATTGAAAATAATAAATTTAGCGATATGTCCATTCCTCCGATTGTTGTAAATAATAATTTATATGTTATATCTGATAATGGTGAATTAACATCTTATAGATAGATTATTAATCATGGTTTCAAGAGTAGTACTAGCAGGAAGACCAAATGTTGGTAAGTCAACACTTTTCAATAGACTCTTAGGTAAGAAGAAGGCACTTGTATCCGATATACCAGGTTTAACTAGGGATTTTAGAGAAGAGAGGGTTTCACTTCATGGAAAGGACTTTCTGTTAATTGATACTGCGGGAGTTTATGAGTCTAATGCGGATCTCTTATCAAAAACAATTGAAAATAATTCTTTAAAGATAATTCATGCATCAGATTTATGTTTATTTGTAGTAGATGGAAAAGCCGGTATAACAAATAAAGATATTGAGTTTTCACATTATTTACGAAAAGCTGGGGTCAATGTAATTACTATTGCAAACAAGAGCGAAAGCTCAATTGCAAGAAAGAATTCGTATGAGTTTTTTGAATTAGGTTTTGGTCAACCAATAAATATTTCCGCGGAACATAACATTGGAATTGAAGAATTAATTGAAATAATTCTGGAGAAAACATTTTCAGAAGACTCAAAGACTGATAATTCCTCTGATGAATTAAGTCTTGCAATAGTTGGGAAACCAAATGTAGGCAAATCAACACTAATTAATGCATTGCTTGGAAAAGAAAGGATGATTACTGGTGATACTGCAGGCATCACAAGAGACTCAATCGATATCCATTGGGAGTGGAATGAAAAAAAGATAAAAATTATTGATACTGCAGGATTACGAAGAAGAACAAAAGTAAACGAATTATCAGAAAAATTAGCGTACCTGGACTCTTTCAAAACGATTAAATTTGCGGATGTGGTTATCTTGTTAGTAGATGCATCAGAGTTTATAGATAAACAAGACTTGAGATTGGCAGATCATGTAATATCTGAAGGACGCGCGTTGCTATTTGTTCTTAATAAGATAGATTTGGTTAAGGATAAAAAGGATTTTGAAAAACGAATAAAAGATTCTTTCTCCACCAACATAGTGCAATTAGGTGGTGATAATATTTTAAAAATTTCATCTTTGAATAAAACTGGCATCAAAATATTAATGAATAAGGTATTTGATTTATATGATGAATGGACGAAAAGAGTATCTACATCAAAATTAAATGATTGGTTAAATGATGTTGTTCAAAACCATCAGCCACCAGCAAAATCAGGTAGAAGAATTAAATTGAGATATATAACTCAATCATCAGTAAGACCTCCAACATTCGTAATTTTTACTTCATCACCTGAGGGAATACCAGATTCTTATAAAAAATATCTAACAAATGAACTCAGAAGGGCTTTTGGATTTAAATTATCACCATTACGGCTTTACTTTCGCAAGGGTAACAACCCGTATATTTAACATTCATATAAATTATTTACTTTTCCAATCTTCATAACTAATTAAGTCACCATTATTATAATTTTCATTAAAAATTATATCTAGGAAAAACTCATTAAGATCTTCAGGTTGAGTTAAACTCTTTTTATCTTCACCTGGGTAAGCTTTTATTCTAAGCTTGGTGTTAACTCTTCCTGGATCTACTAAATTTATTTTAATATTTGTATTACAAATTTCACTTGAATAGCTATAGGCAATTTTTTCCATTGCCGATTTTGTGGCAGAATATATACCCCAGTAAGGTTTTTTTTTATTGATTAAATCTGATGTTAAAATCATAATTTGAGCATTGTTAGATTTTTGTATTAAATCTTCAAAAATTTTCAAAATTAAAATATTTGAAGTAACGTTGAGCGAAAATGCATTATTCCATTCATTCTCATCAATGTGAGTTATTGGAGTCAATTCTCCAATTGTTGCTGCATTTAAAATCAATACATCCAATTTTTCTATTCTCTTTTTTAGCTCTAGGTATAAATCACTGATTAATTGATAGTTGGTTAAGTCCATAGGAACAAGAATTCGATTACACTTGCTATCTTTTAATTGTAAATCTAAATCTTCCAATGCACTTTGAGATCGACCGATAGCTATTAGATTTTTACATTTTTTCCCATAGGATAGAGCGATCTGTTTTCCTATGCCATTAGATGCACCGGTGATTAGGATATTTTTATCATCTAAATTGTTATACAAATTACTTTATTCCTCTAGTAGTGAAAGTTGATTTGTATGTTCAGGAATTTGCTCCATATCACTCAATTTTGTTGGATAGTCACCTGTAAAACAGTGATCGGTATATTGAGGTACCTCATTATCACGATCACTATGACCAAGTGCTTGGTATAAACCTTTGATGGATAGAAATTTTAGTGATGAACACCCAATGTAATCACACATTTCTTCAATAGAATGATTTGCTGCGAGTAAACTATCTTGTTCTGGCGTATCAATGCCATAATAATCACTATATTTAATAGGAGGTGATGCAATTCTCAAGTGAACTTCACTTGCACCTGCATCAAATAACATTCTTACAATCTTTACGGATGTTGTCCCCCTAACAAGACTATCGTCAATTAAAATAATTTTCTTATTTTTTACAAGATCTGTATTTGCAGAATGTTTTAGTCTAACGCCAAATTGTCTAATAGTTTGTGTCGGTTCAATGAATGTACGACCGACATAATGATTTCTTATTAACCCATAATCAAAAGTGACATGTGACTCCTCAGAATAACCAAGAGCTGCAGGCACTCCAGAGTCTGGGACAGGGACTACGAGGTCTGGAGATATATCATCTTCTTTTGCAAGATATTTACCCAATTCTTTTCTGATACTATAAACGCTCTTGCCATCAATTATACTGTGTGGCATTGCAAAATAAATGTATTCAAAAATACAAGGGCGAGCATTTTGTTTTGGGAATGGAAAATAACTTTCTATTCCTTCCTCTGTTATCACTATTACTTCACCATTTTCAATCTCTCTTATGAAACTTGCTCCAATAATATCTAATGCACATGTTTCAGATGCTAGGATATAAGATTTATCAAGTTTTCCGAGTACCAGTGGTCTAATACCAAGTGGATCTCTTGCTCCAATTAGTTTTTTGTTTGTTAAGTGCTACTAAAGAATAGGCTCCTTCTAAGTTGCCTATAGCATCAATAAATTTATCAATAAATTTTATTTTTTTACTGCTCGCAACTAAATGTAGGATTACTTCTGTATCTGAAGTTGATTGAAATATAGCACCCTCGGCAACAAGTTTATCTCTAAGGAGAAGTGCATTAGTAAGGTTGCCATTATGTCCCACACTAAAACCACCAGTTGCAAGATCGGCATAAAGCGGCTGAACATTGCGTAATATAGTCTCACCTCTTGTCGAATATCTAACATGCCCAATTGCAGAAATTCCTGATAATCTATCCAATATTGGCTGTTTGGTGAAATTATCACCAACTAACCCTAGCCTTCTTTCTGATAGGAATTTACTTCCATCAAACGATACTATTCCAACAGCTTCTTGACCTCTGTGCTGAAGTGCGTGTAGTCCAAGGACAGTTAATTGAGTTGCATCTTGATGCCCAAAAACACCAAAAACTCCGCATTCTTCTCTTAAACGATCATCTATAGTTATTTTTTTCATTATTGACTGCTAATATTCTCTAGATCGTTAATATTTATTTTTTGTCCCAGGTTATTTAAATTAATACTATCAATTAATTCACTTGGGTTGTCAGGTAAGTAGGAATAAATTCTTTCCTTACTAGATTCAAGGTAGTCATAGAAAATTGATTGTGCTAACCAATCGGGTTCATTGTCACTAAAGAACCATGTGGAAGCTATAAAGAAAACAAGGATTAATACATATCCCCTAAGAATACCAAAAAATATACCAAATATTCTATCAAGTATTCCAATATTACTTTTTAAAACTAATTTTGATATTTTTGAAGATAAAAAGGCGCTAACGATTAGTACAATAATAAATGTTATTCCAACCAGTAATGAATATGCTAACCAGTCTGGTTGTAACAAATTGCTAGCAAATGATCGCGTTTCATTATTGGTATATGATACGAATGAAGCTAGTGCTGCAAATACCCAAGATAGGATTGCCAATGTCTCCCTTGTAAATCCCCTCAACATTGCAAAAAATGCTGACAAAAATAGCAATAATATCAAAATTGTATCAAAAAAAGATAAGGTATTGATCATCGATTTATTCTTTAATATTAATTTTTATAGGTCCTTCAGATCTACCATGGATAAATTGATCAACGTATGGATTATCGGAGCGCTCTATTTCACCTGGGTTACCTGACCATATAATATTACCCTTGTACAACATTGAAATTTTATCAGCAATTTTTTTTGCACTTTCCATGTCATGAGTGATCGTTATTGCAGTAGCACCAATTTTATCAATAACTTCATTAATAAGGTTATTAATAACATCTGCCATAATCGGGTCAAGTCCTGTTGTAGGCTCATCAAAGAATATTAGTTGTGGGTCTTTTGCGATTGCTCTGGCCAAAGCAACTCTTTTTTGCATTCCTCCAGATAGTTCTGATGGATATAGATTGATTACACTAGAGTCTAAACCGACCTTGTGGATCTTATCTATTGCGATTTCTTTTAAATCACTCTTACTTTTTGATTTTATTGCAAATGTAATATTCTCCCATACTGTTAGGCTATCAAACAAAGCCGCCCCTTGGAAAAGCATACCAATTTTATCATAAAAGTTTATTTCTTTTCTTGTATCTCTATTTAATGGGGTATCGTCGTAGGAAATTATTCCTTGATCTTGTTCAATCAATCCAAGAATACATTTAATTAATACAGATTTTCCAGTTCCTGATCCCCCAATTATTACTTGGGATGTATTCCTAGTAATATTTATATTAAGATCATTAAGAATCACTTTTTCTCCAAAGGACTTATGTAATTTTTCTATTTTTAAAATTAAGTCTTCCATATTTTTAACTATTGAATACTAATGATGTTAAAATGTAATTGGATGCTAAAATCAATATTGATGCAGAAACAACAGCTTTAGTGGTTGACCTTCCTACACCTTGAGCTCCTCCTGTTGAATTATAACCGTGATAGCATCCCATAAATGCTACTATAAAACCAAAAACAGCCGCTTTGATAAGCCCTGATAAGACATCATTTAATTGGATAATATCTAATGTGTTTTTTATGTAAGTTTGTTCAATAAAGCCCAAACTTTGGGTCCCGACTACAAAACCTCCCATAACTCCTATAACATCAGCAATAAGAACTAAGATAGGTAGTGTTAATAATGCCGCTAATACTCTCGGTACCACGAGGTATCTGATAGGGTTTGTGGAGAGTGTTATTAAGGCATCTAACTGTTCCGTTACTTTCATAGTGGCTATTTCAGCAGAAATTGATGCAGAAACTCTACCTGCAAGCATGAGACCCGCAATAACAGGTCCTAATTCTCTTGTAATTCCAAGAGCAACTATTGATGCAACAATACTTTCTGCATTAAACCTTGAGCCACCGATGTAAATTTGCAAAGCCAGAACCCCTCCAGTAAAGAAAGCTGTTAATCCTATAACTGGAAGAGAATTATATCCAATTTTAATTACCTGATTAAAAAATGACTTAAAGTAAATTGGTGGTGTGAATATGCAAAAAATAAGTTCATAAAAGAAGATTGAGATTTTGCCGACGTGTGCCAATAGTTTTAATACGTTGACGCCAATTGCATGAGGTATGTTAAAAATATAATTAAGCATACTTGTAAAATTTTTGAACTCTATGGTTTAATCTTGTAAGTAACTCGTAACTTATTGTATCAGCATTTTTGGCCAACGTATCAATATTTTGATTTGTTCCAAATATTTCTACATAATCACCAACATTAGTATCTTTCTTACAGTCAGTGATGTTTACAGCAACAAGATCCATTGATACTCTTCCTATGATAGGTACAGCATTATTATCAATATAGAAAGAACCACCTTCATGTTGATTCGTTGAGCTGAGGGACCGCGGTATACCATCAGCATAACCAATTTCAAGAATTGCTATAGTTATATCTTTTGTTGCAACAAATGCCGCTCCGTAACCAATGGAAGAACCCTTTTTAACCTCTTTTATTTGTATTATTGGAGCAAACATTTTAACAACCTGTTCGTATTTAATTTGTGTTTGATTATGATTCGAACATCCATAAAGGCTTATACCTGGTCTTACCAAGTCAAGATGGTATTCTTGCCCCCTATGTAATGCATATGAGTTAGCTATACTTTTTCGGACTCCCATGAAATTGTTTGAGATTTGCTAAGAATTTTTCTAGTTGAAGTTCAGGTAATTTTGAATTTGTATCATCAGCGTTTGCCAGATGAGACATCAATAATTTAACGTTCATATTTTCTTTGCAAATAGATATTGCATCTTCAATGTCAAAGCCAAGTCTTGAGAATCCAGTATCTATGTGTATGGCAACAGGTAGATTATTATCATACATGGATGATCGTTTATAATAAGAAAGTTCATTTAAACTACCTATTACAGGTATGATATTATATTTAGCATAATCTCGCTCTTTGGCGTATTTCAGACCATTTAGTGCATAAATTTCGAATTGATTTTTTTTTAGGATCTTTCTTAACTTGATACCCTCATAAATATCAGAAACAAAGAATTCTCTACATCCGGACTTAAACTAATGTTTTTGCTATTTCTTCTAGCCCAAGTCCATAGGCATTTGCCTTTATAGTTGCAGCACAAACAGATGGTGATACAAATTTTGATATTTTTTTATAATTGTTGGATAATGCAGATAAATCTATTTCTATATATGCCGATAAGAAATTATTTGGATCATGAATTTTTGTTTCTTTTTGCATAATTTCAAATGCATTATTTTATTCAAATCGCTCTGGTAGTTTCTCTTCAGATATATAATCACTAAAGCGTGTCACAGATCCATCAAAATGTAATGGTATTGATGTAGTGGGTCCATGACGGTTTTTTCCAATAATAACTTCTGCTTTTTGATGAACTTCATTCATATTTTCTTGCCATAAAATATGATCTTCAGTTCCTTCTTTTGGTTCTTTTCTTTGTAAATAATATTCTTCCCGATACAAGAACATTACTATATCAGCATCTTGTTCAATTGACCCAGACTCCCTTAGGTCTGCTAATTGTGGCTTTTTATCATCTCTTGTCTCAACTTGTCGTGATAATTGTGAGAGTGCTATCACTGGTATGTTAAGTTCTTTTGCTAATGCCTTCAGAGATTGAGTGATCTCGGATAATTCTTGAACTCTATTTTCATTGTATCTTCTGTTAGATGAGGTGAGGAGCTGTAAATAATCAATGATAAGTAAGCCTAGATTATTTTGTCTTTTCAATTTGCGAGCTCGAGCAGTCACTTGAGCCATACTAATGCCACCTGTTTCATCAATAAACAATGGTATATCTTGTAGTTTACGAGCAATATCAATAAGGCTTTCGTACTCAGTATTTGTTATCTTTCCTCTTCGAATTTTTTCAGATGAAACCGATGTTTGCTCGGAGATTATTCTTGTTGCTAATTGAGAGGATGACATCTCTAGGGAGAAAAATCCTACAACAGCTCCATCATTATCTTTACTATTATTTTCAATACCAACTATATGTTTGTATTTGCTGGCAACATGAAAAGCTATATTCGTAGCAAATGCTGTTTTACCCATTGAGGGTCTTCCAGCTATTATTAGTAAATCAGATGGCTGAAGCCCTCCCAGAACTTCATCAAGATCACGAAAACCGCTAGCCAATCCAGACGTTTTACCATCTCTTAAGTATGCACTAGCAGCAGTATCAATTGCTTCAGTGAGGGCGGTTGAAAAATTTTTAAAATCGTTACCATATTTTTCATTCTCTGCTAGTGAGTATAATTTTTGTTCAATGTATTCAAGATGATCGAATGGGTTTAGATCTACTGGTGGTGAATATGATGTGGTAACTATATCATTTCCAAGGTTTATAAGGTTCCTCCAAGTATATAAATGATATATAATTTTACCATATTCATCTATATTGATTATCGATGAGGCGTCTGCAGCAAGTTTTATTAGGTATTTATTTCCATCAAGCTCTGTAAACCTATCATCGTATTCAACGATTGTTTTAAGTGTGACGGGCGATGCAAGTTTATTACCAAGTATGAGTTTTGATATGTTCTCATAAATAAAGCCATGGATACTTTCATAAAAATGTTCGCCTCTTAAATAATTTGAGACCCTGTCATAAAGATCGTTGTTTATGAGTAGCGCACCTAATAGCTGTTGTTCTGCATCTAAATTATGAGGTAATTGCAGATAGTCTTTCTCGTCGTCATTACTTATATTTTGAATATTATTTGTCATAGCCAAGAATTTAGAAATTAAGTATATGGATTACTATAAATACTGGTAATCGATATAACCGAATATTTTTTTCATTTTTTGCAAACTAATCCACATCAAAATTAAAAAAAAAAAAAATATTAAAAAATTTCTTGACTATGACTTTAATTATTTACTTTCAGATTGATCAAGTTCTTCAGCATCATCTGAAGTGTTTGATTCATCTTCTTTTGAAGGTTCTTCTATCTTATCTTCTTCAAGTTTCGCATCAACCCCTTCATCAAAAACATCTATCACACCATCTTCAATAATTTCTTCAGCTTCATCTTCTGATGAGGATGTTATCCCTTTTTCTTGAAGTTCTGCTTCTTCTTCTGTTCTGGCAACATTTATCTTTATTACACATGAAACTTCAGCGTGTAAATTAACTTTTACCTCAAATATTCCCAGATTTTTAATAGGCTCGAGCAATGATATTTGACTTTTTGATATTGTGGAAATACCAGTTTCTTCGAGAATTTTTGCAATATCACGAGTGGTTACGGAACCAAACAATTGCCCATTCTCTCCAGCTTGTCTAATTATAATAAATGTTTTATCAGTTATTTTGTTGATTTCTTTTGTTGCTTCGGAAATGTTAGCATCATTTTTCTTTTTCAATTCATCGGCTTTGTCTTCGAAATATTTAATATTTTCAGATGTAGCCCTAAGTGCTTTTCCTTTTGGTAAAAGAAAGTTTCGTGCATAACCATTCTTAACTTCTACTACATCACCTAGTGATCCTAGTTTTTCAATTTTTTCCAGTAAAATAATTTTCATTTTTTTCTCCTTTATTTAAATTTTTCTCTTAGCGTATTTTTGTAATCTAATATTCCCACTATTGTGAGAGGTATTAATAATGGTGCAAATAATGTGATCATTACATATATAGAGGTTAATATTAGAGATCTGTATTTATTTGCTATAGTTATGTAATGAATTATGGACAATCCATTAATCGTGTAACCAACTAGAAGTGCTACTGAAATTGATGTGGCAATTATCATTAAAAGACCATCACCAAGAAAAGCAATGATAAGTGTTAATCCTAGTATGTAAATATGTGTTCGTGGTAATGTGATCTTATCGAAGCCTTGCCATGTTCTTCTAAGATTACCTAATTTTTGTGATAATTTCAGGCCAAGCCATAAGTTTATTGTAAAAATGATAATCCAAAATGTTACAAAGATAGAGGGTAAGCTTGCTGACCATATGGTGAGATTATTAATTTCTAGTGTAAGTTCAAGATCTGGTCGTATTTGATATATATTCGAATATATTGATGAAATTGTATTCTGATACTCTTGTATATTAAAACCTAAATATAATATGATTACTAAAGCTAGTAGAGCACTCACAATAACTAACTTTGAAAAAATTAAGTTAATTGGATACCAGATTAAACTGCCATCTTCCGATTGTCTGTGGAGATTTAAATAATAACTAAAATATATTGCTGGTAGTGCAAAAATTATCGCATATGCAATTGCTAGTTTTAAGCCATAGATTGAAATTACAGCAAATGTGACAAGCGATGTGATTGATAGATATTTATAATTCCATGCAGAGCCAATATAGAAAAGTGGTAATGGGCAGAAATAAAATAAGACAAAGAATATTCCAGTGTTCCCGGATAAGGGATATAGAAATAGTAACCCCTGAAATAATGTAGCTATCAATAAGTATGATAATTCTTTGTGTTTCATTTTGCTGTCCCGCTTGTAGCGGTTAGGGCTATGCCCAACCAATATTTCTATTTTATCTTTGAAGGTATGGTAGTAACCCTAAAAACCTTGCTCTCTTTACTGCAATAGCAAGTTCTCTTTGTTTTTTTGCTGATACAGATGTTATCCTGCTTGGAAGCATTTTGCCTCTTTCAGATATATATTTTTGTAATAATTTAACATTTTTGTAGTCCACAGGTGGTGAGTCTGGCTCAGATAATGGACAATTTCTTGAATTCCTAAAATAAGGTTTTTTTGTTTGTGTCTGTATCATATTAATCTTCACTTGTTTCTGCTGATCTATTATTCATCATTAATGATGGACCATCTTCAAATTTGTCGACTTTTATTGAAATGTGTCTCAGTACATTCTCATTTAAACTAATTTGTCTTTCTACTTCTTTCAAGGCTTCGGATGATGCATTTATATTCATCATTGTGTAGTGTGCTTTACGATTCTTTTTGATCTTATATGCAAGTTGACGAAGCCCCCAGTATTCAACCTTGTCAATACTTCCACCTTCTTTTTTCACTACATCTTCAATTGATTTGGTTATGTTCTCTACTTGCTGGGTTGTAATATCTTGGCGAGCGAGATAAACATGTTCATATAATGGCATTAATAATCATATCCTGTTTTATAATTTAAAATAAATAAAGTTATCTAGATTAGTTTTTTATAAAATGTCATTGATAACTGAATTCATATTTTGCCAAATCATATATTTGATACAAAATAATATCTGATTACTATAATGAAGTAAAAAATATTGCAACAAAAAAGGTGCTTATATGACAAATTTATTAGTTTTTCCGGGGCAAGGAAGCCAATTTGTAGGAATGGGAAAAGCATTTGCAGATAATTTTGCTGCTTCAAGAGAGGTATATGAAGAAGTCAATGAATCTCTTGGACAAAATCTTACCAAAATAATGTGGGAAGGAGATATGGATGAACTGACAAAAACAGAAAACGCACAACCTGCAATTATGTCAGTTAGTATAGCTGTATTGAGGGCGATTGAGACCGAAATAGGTATTGATTTCAGCAAAGTTTCTTTTGTGGCTGGGCATTCTTTAGGTGAATACTCTGCTTTGGTTGCTGTAAGGTCATTAAATTTAAGTGTTGCTGCAAAATTATTAAGGTTGAGAGGGCAATCTATGCAAAAAGCTGTTCCTCTTGGAGAAGGCGCAATGGCAGCTTTGATAGGAGCTGATATCAATCAAGCAGAAGACCTCGTAAACATTATTACTTCAAAATATCCAAATAGAATTTGTGATGTTGCCAATGATAATGCTCCAGGGCAAGTTGTGGTTAGTGGGCATTCAGATGCCATAGAGGCAGCAATGGAAATATCCTCTAATTATGGCGCAAAAAGGGCTCTTAAATTACCGGTTAGTGCTCCGTTTCATTCACGTTTAATGGAACCTGCAGCAGAAATTATGGATGATGCGTTTCAAGATGTAAGTTTTTCTGATCCTATTGTTCCATTGATAAGTAATGTAACTGCAAGTATGGTTTCATCAGGGCATGAATTTCACAACCTTCTTGTTAAACAAATTACCGAACGCGTAAGATGGACAGAAAGTATCAAATATGCATTTGAAAATGGTGTTGAAACATCAATTGAAATTGGAGCTGGGAAGGTTTTAACTGGAATGATTAAAAGAATTAGTGGTGAAGCAAATACCATATCTGTAAGCGAACCAAATCAAATAGATGAATTTAAACTATAATAATAAAACTATCGCGTTAGATTGAGAGGGAAAATGATTAACATGGAAGATAAAGTCGTACTTTTGACCGGTGCTACTGGAAGTTTAGGATCAGCAATTGCTAAAAAGTTATCATTAGCGGGAGCGCGTATCGCTCTGTCAGGAACAAATGAAGATAAACTTAACTCGCTATTAGAAACTCTTGGAAAAGAAAATGCCATATACAAGTGTGATCTATCTGATTTTTCAAACATAGATGCACTGAGTGAAAATGTACTACAAGATTTCGGAAAAATTGATGTTTTAATAAATAATGCTGGGATAAAAAAGGATGATTTGTTAATTAGAATGAAGGATCAAGACTGGCTTGATGTATTAAATATAAATTTAAATTCTGTATACAAGCTCACAAAGAATGTCACAAAGCAAATGTTCAAGCAGAGAAGTGGAAAAATAGTATCCATTTCTTCTGTTGTTGGGTTTACAGGTAATCCAGGTCAAACAAATTATGTATCCACAAAATCAGCGTTAGTTGGTTTTACAAAATCTCTTGCAATAGAAGTTGCAACAAGAGGCATAAATGTTAATTGCGTAGCGCCTGGAATGATTGACTCAGATATGATTGACTCACTGAACGACAAACAAAGAGAAGTGATTCTATCCAGAATTCCAATGGCAAAATTAGGATCACCAGATGATATAGCGGATTCCTGCCTTTTTCTTTCAAGTGATATGTCAAATTATATTACAGGGCAAACGATACATGTAAATGGTGGGATGGCTTTATATTAGTTTTGATTTATAGATTTATATAGAAAAAATAAATTTTTTGATTGTATTAAATATTTATAAATATATTAGTTATTAAATAGGAAATTATATCAACAAACAGAGGTAGAAAATGAGTGATGTAGCTGAACGCGTAAAAAAAATCGTTATTGAGCATCTAGGTGTAGATGCAGATAAAGTTGATGAAAAGGCCAGCTTTATCGATGATCTAGGCGCGGATAGTTTAGATACAGTTGAATTAGTTATGGCATTTGAAGAAGAGTTCGAAGTTGAAATTCCTGATGATGCTGCGGAAACAATTCAGACTGTTGGTGATGCAATCTCTTTTCTTGAGAAATCAAAATCATAATATAGTTTCAAATGAGACGAGTAGTTGTTACTGGTTTAGGTTTGGTAACACCTTTAGGTGTTGGTGCTGATTTTGTCTGGGATAAATTAATTTCTGGACATTCCGGTATTAGTGAAATTACTAAGTTTGATACATCTGATTTACCAGTAAAAATTGCCGCACAAATTCCAAGAGGAGATCAACCTGGTCAGTACAATCCTGATCATTGGCACGATCCCAAGGAACAAAGAAAAGTTGACGAATTTATTACTTATGCAATATGTGCATCAGATCAGGCCATAAAAGACTCAGGATGGGTAGCAGATACCTACGATAAACAAACACGAACTGGTGTTATTATAGGTTCAGGAATTGGTGGTTTAGAAGGTATTGAAGAAGCCTCTATTACTCTCAGAGATAAGGGGCCGAGGAGGATATCTCCATTTTTTATACCTGGCAGACTTATAAATCTTGCTTCAGGTCACGTCTCAATAAGAAATAGTTTTAAAGGTCCAAATCATTCTGTTGTTACGGCATGTTCAACAGGTTCTCATGCAATTGGTGATGCATCAAGGTTAATAGCTTTTGGAGATGCGGATGTAATGATTGCTGGGGGAACCGAATCTCCCTTATGTAGACTTTCTATCGCTGGTTTTGCTGCTTGCAGGGCATTGTCAACCGGATTTAATGATAAACCAACCGAAGCATCAAGACCGTTCGATGATGACAGAGATGGCTTTGTTATGGGAGAGGGTGCTGGGATTGTTGTTCTTGAGGAATACGAACATGCTATGAGCAGAGGTGCAAGAATTTATGCTGAGTTAAAAGGATACGGACTATCTGGTGATGCTCACCATATTACATCACCATCAGAGGACGGTGATGGGGGATTTAGGTCAATGAGTGCAGCGCTTAGAAATTCCGGTCTGGATTTAACGGAAATTAGTTATGTAAATGCACATGGAACTTCAACTCCTGCAGGTGATGAAATAGAAATTGCTGCTGTGGAAAGATTATTTAAGAATCATTGTAAAGACCTCAAAATGTCGTCAACAAAGTCATCAATTGGACACCTCTTGGGTGCTGCAGGTTCCGTAGAGGCAATATTTTCAATACTATCTATAGTTAAGAGTGAATTGCCTGCTACTCTAAATCTAAAGAATGTTTGTGCAAATACGGAAATAGATTTATTACCAAAAACATCTCAAAAAGCAGAAGTAAATAGTGCATTGAGTAATTCTTTTGGGTTTGGCGGAACAAACGCCTCACTAATTTTTTCTAGAATATAATATGAACGAGCAGTTAATTAAAAAGAAGGGGTTGATGGTAATCATATCCTCACCTTCTGGTGCTGGAAAAACCACATTAACAAGAAAAATAATTTCAGATATGGAAGATACAGTATTATCAATCTCTGTAACTACAAGAAAAAAAAGACCTAATGAACAAGAAGGCTTGCATTATTATTTCATAAATGACAGTGCTTTTAATCAAATGGTTAAGGATGGTAATTTATTGGAGTCTGCAAATGTTTTTGGATTTAATTATGGTACACCAAGAGATAAGGTGCTCGAAAACATTCAAGCGGGTAGAGATGTTATTTTTGATATTGATTGGCAAGGAGCAAGTCAGTTGCGGAAAAATTTTAGAGAAAATATCCTATCCGTATTTATTTTACCTCCATCTGCTGCAGAGTTAATGAGTAGACTCATAAAAAGAGATCAAGATTCTCTTGATGTAATAAAAAAGAGGCTGAATGCAGCTTATGATGAAATTAAGCATTGGCGTGAGTATGATTACATCATTATCAATGATGATTTAGAAAAGTCCTATAATCAATTAAGATCAATTATTATCGCGGAAAGGATGAAAGTATCACAGAGCAATTCTGCAAATATAGATTTGCATGTTAAAGTTTTAATGGAGGAGCTATCAGGTAGGTTGTAACTTAGGCGCTCGTGTTTAATTTTTCATACAATTGCGATATTCTAACATAATCCTGAGCTGATATATTTTCTGGTCTTGAGTTGGGGTTTATTCCATAAACTTCTTTTAATGTTTTTTCGTCAATAATATTTTTGAGGTTTGATTTAATCATTTTTCGTCTTTGGTTAAATGACAGTCGGGTTATCTCTTCCAAAGTGGATATTTTTGGATTTGACGGTATCTTCTTACTATTAAAGGCAACTATCGATGACTCTACTTTTGGTTTGGGATAAAAGACTGATGGATTTAGGTTAAATGATATTGAACATTCATATAAATATTGAGAGATTATTGATAAACGTCCATAATTCTTAGTAGAATGCTTCGCGACAATTCTCTCAGCAACCTCTCTCTGAAACATTAAGATTAAATTATTTAACTTTTTTGAGTTATATTGTTCAAAGAGTAATTTAGTTAAAATCTTAGTAGCTACATTATATGGAAGATTAGAAATAACACTTATTTTTTTGAAATTTAGTGAGGTAAAGTCAAAATTTAGGGCATCTTCGAATTGCACATCCAAATTCTTGGGAAATCTTGATTTAATATCTATTAGAATGTTAGAGAGTTTTTTGTCTTTTTCTATTAATAATATTTTTTTGAAGCCGCTATTAAGCATTGCTTCTGTTAATCCGCCTAATCCAGGGCCTATCTCAATTACTAAGTCTGATGAATTTGGGTCAAGTAAGGATACAATTTTATTTAGGATATTTTTATCAAAAATAAAATTTTGTCCTAGTTTCTTATTTGGTTTGATGCCTTCTAATTCTAATAATTTTTTATAGTAGTGAGTGTTTTCAAGATTATTTGACATGCGGTTTAATCATTTTTTCTGCTAAAATAAGAGCCTCAATTAAACTTGATTCATCTGCAATAAATTTATTTGCAATATCATATCCTGTACCATGATCTGGTGATGTGCGAATAATATCTAGTCCTAATGTTACATTAACTGCAGAATATAATGAACGAGCTTTTATTGGAATTAATGCCTGATCATGATACATACAAACAATTAAATCATATTTTCTTAAACTACTATCGTGGAATAAACTATCGGCTGATAATGGACCACTGACAGAATGTGATTGTTTTTGTAAATATTCAACGGCAGGAGTAATAATTTCAATCTCTTCACTACCAATAAGCCCATTATCACCTGCATGTGGGTTCAAACCTGTTATCGCAACTTTTGGTTTAGGGATATTGAAATATTTTTTTAAAGATTCAATTCCTACTATTGTTGTATCGATAATTAACTTCTTATTGATGGAGCTTGGTATTAAACAAACGGGTATATGTCTGGTTAGCGGTATAACCCTCATTTCATCTGAGGTTAATAGCATAACTTGTTGATTTGAATTGAAAATATCTGCAAATAATTCTGTTTGTCCACTATATTGTTTGTTATGATGTTTTAGAGAATTTTTATTTACAGGATTTGTAACAATGGCATTTATCTTGTTATTTTTTATAAAATCTATTGCATGTAATATTGAATCAATGATCGCACTATCATTTTTTTCGTCATATAGACCCAATTTTTCATCAAAAATAGGTATGTCAAAAACTGGAATGAATTTTAAAAAATTGTCAGGCTCAAAATTTTGAAAATCTTGAATAATCTTTGTTTCAATGTTCAAGCCCATTTCTCTCGCTCTTTTCAATAATAGTTTATTGCTGCCAAAAAATATGAATGGTGGTATATATTTTGATCTTCTCAACATCCAGGATTTGATGGTTATTTCAGCAGATATTCCTGCTGGATCTCCCATTGTTAAGCCAAGGAGTGGTTTGTTAACTTTTGAAATCAATTATGCTATCCTGTCTGAGATTACGTAGCTCTTTTTCGGCAAAGAACTCCAACTGCTTTCCAATTAATTGATTTTCAATTTCAAATTCTGAGGGCAGTGTTTTGGGAGCACAATTTATCATCACTATTATTTCGCCATCTATATTTTGTATAGGAAGAATAAATTGATCATATTTTATTTCAAGAAATGATGCGAATGGTTCCATTATGCTTGATAGTTTGATATCAAACATATCTTCAAGTATGATATTTAAGTTATCTTTATATATTGATAAATTTTTAGCGCAGCTTTCAAAATTATTAATAATATTTTCAGCTAGTTCAAAATTTTTTGCACTTGATGAAGTGTTAATTTTCAATTGTTGTAGATGGAATGTTTCATTAGAAATTAGTTTCTTCTTTTCTGATTTGATATCCTCTTGGGTAATATCAGCTAGTCTTCTATATTTTTGAATAATGTATTGTTGCCATACTTCTGCGGCTATTCTCTGATCAATTACGGTTTGAGGATTAACAAGGTTTGACTCCAATAATTTAGAATAGTCTTCTAGACTTGATCCCTGTGAACGTAGTTGTGCATCAAGGTTTGCGCGGACTACTTCCTCAGAGGAAGTTATCCCAATTTCTTCTGCAGCAGAGATCTTAATTGCATCGTTAATTAACTCATCTACAGTTTGATTGGAAATCTGATTATCATTTAAATTTGGGTTAGCTGTTTTAATAAATTTAGCCCTATTTTGAAAATCTGTTTGTGAGATTGGAGTTCCATTTACTAGCACAATTATTTTTGAGATGAGTTCTGCGTTAGTTTGTAATGTAGTTATATACATTAAAAAAAAAGATATAAAACCTACAGCTATTTTTTTTGAATATAGATAAAACATAGATTCATAATTAATAGTTTTTATTTGTTTTTAATTCAAAGTTTAAAAGCAAAGCTCTATCTTTTGAGATATCTCTGTCTGTAAAAAGGTTTTCACGGTAGGCAATATCGAATGCTAAACACTCATCATCAAACCTCAGACCTATTTGGCTCTTCAGGAGTTTATCTGTTTCAATATTAAATGTACCGGAAGAAATTATTGCCCAATCATTAGTTAAATTAATCTCTGCAAGCCCAGAAATTTCGTTTAATCCAACATGATTTTGTGGATCCGCAATATTAGAATTTAACCAATTCGCATCAGCATCTATTCTTGTATAATTTAGACCTAAACCATATTTTTTAGGTTTTTTAATTTCAAAATTTAGTTCATTAACATCAAATTTGTTATCTACTTCGTTATATCTGGTTTTATAGTCAACAAATACTGTTTCATTATAATTATAATTTATTGAACCAACTATATCAGAATTATAATTGTTAGTTCCTGACCATTTCTCATCAAAATATGTGGCGTGATCATCTATCTGCAAAGATTTACCTATACTTGCCTCAAAATTGCCACCAAGTAGGTCATCAAGAAAATAATCTATTCCAACCATGATTCTTGAGCCGCTATCTATTCTATCAAACCCAAGTGATTTATTATTTTCAAATAAATTTAGGGTATTGAAGTTATAGGTTTTTGAGTCCTCATTTAGTAAATCTTGGCTGGTTTTTTCTTTATTTATGAAACCAAGTGCAATTTTTGGTTCAATAATTTGTTTACCATATGATGTCTTATCGAAAAATGGCCAAGCAATTGTTGCGGAAATATCTGATGAAAATCTGTTAAATTTCGTGTTTTCACTATCTGATTCATCATAACTATTTATCCAATCATTGCGTAAGGATAGATTTGGGCTAATAACTATCCCATTATTTGTAATGTACCTTTCATGCCAACTAACTTCATTAGTTATCCTTAGTTGTTCGTCATCTTGCTCTCGTTTGGTATTAACTAGATTTGTTTGAATAGTGATATTGTCAAAGTAAGGTAAATCTATACTATATATATGATCAAATCTTGGTAACAGTGTTGCCTGAGGTGTTTCAACCTCATTTAAGAGATTTCTATAGTTGATTGCAGCAAGACTTGCATAATTTTTATTATTTATGCCCTCGATATAGATATTTGAATTATATTTTGTTCTTGCGTCTAATCCATACTTTCTCATATAAGTTTCATCACTTGCGAATGTTCCATTCCAACCCCATTCAAATTTATCATTAATTATCATGGCACCATCTGTTTTTAAACTGGCTCTAAATTTTTCATTTCCAGGCGCTATATTTGATGGATTTGTTTGGTAAATAAATGTTGGATTGATATTGATCTCACTTCCATTCATCATTTTTTTTCTGTATTCAATATCAAAAAGTGGTCCTTGTCTTGAAGTCGTAAATGGTGAGACTGTAATGTCACTAGACTCATCTATAACATATAAATAGGGTGTTTTTATCCCATGCCCATAAAAGTTTGAGTAGGTATATGAAGGTAGTAAAAAGCCAGACTGTCTTTTTACACTAAAATCAGGATAGCTAAACCTTGGAAGGCTAAATATAGTTTTGTCAAGGAGCTTGAATTTTATATTTTTAAAAACCATCTTTTTGTTGCTTTGATCGTGGACAACTTCCTCAGCTAAAAATTCCCATGTGTATGGGCAGTCTGGATCTTCTATACATTCTTCACAAAATGTGTACTGCGCGTTTTGGAAGATATTTTCATTAGTATTTATTTTACCTGATTTCGCTCTTATCTTACTACCATCTTGAAGTATCATGTTTGCTCCTTCTATGAAGCCTTCTTTCAACTCATTGGATAGAATTATTTTATTTGCTTTAAGCCTAATATTGTTTTTTTCTGACATTGTTATGTTGCCGACTGCAACTACCTGATCAATGTCCTGGTTGTATGTGATTTCATTGGCCTCAATAGTATAATTTTTATAAAATAATTTTGCATTGCCCTTGGCAGAAATATTTGTGCCACTCTCATCATAGGTTAAATTATCTGCCTCAAGATAAATTGATGGGTATGTATCATCACCCTGATTTGCGAGGGAATTCTCAGTACATATTAATACTAAAAATAAAAAGAAAATTTGTAGGAATTTCATTTTCTTATTCATAAGCAAAATTAACCATCTTCACGTAAAATCAAAATTTTAGTTGCAATTAAATAAATCAATATAATATGCCACCAAGCTCCTAATATTGGGTTAAAAATTTCACTTTCTGATAAAATATAAGATATGTAATTTACAACAAATATCAACATACCAGATATTATACCCAATATTAACATAATCAATGAGTGCTGAATACGAAATTGTTTTACCATAAAACATGCTGAAACCAATACCAGGCCAGCCATTAGAAATGGTAATGCAATATAAAAGTTTAAATCTGTCAGGTGTTTGGCATAACTAACATTATTTTTCTTTAGTTTTGTTATTGTATCATGAATGGTCCATATTGATTGCGTAGAATTTTTTAATATTGCTTCTTGCAGAAAGATCTCATCAGAATTTGTATTAATTTTAGTTTTGCCAATAAATTTTGAGATGTTGTCTTGATCAGTTATCCATGCTTTATCAAGATACCATTGACCATTATCTATATATGCACTGGTACTATCGTATCTCGCAACAAAATCCATTTTCTCATTAAATTGTATAATTGTAACACCAATTAGATCTAGAGTATCAAAATCTATTTGATCAGCATTAATGATAAGTTCACCCATACTATTTTTTTGTGAAGACCAAAACTCATTATCTAAATTATGGTTGACTGGAATATTATTTCCTTTGATATTCTTTTCTAGTTGTGTGAAGTTATTTTTCATCTGGATACTTATTGGACTTAAAATTGTAACAATTGTTAGTCCAAATATGACAGCACAAATAGCAAAGGGTAATATTATTTGCCAAATAGACATACCAATTGCATTTGAAATAATTATTTCACTATTCTTCGATAATTTAAATAAACATGCCAAAGTTCCAATAATTATGATTATTGGAGACACGTCTTTTAATGTTGATGGAAGTTTGTACGCAGACAATTTAAGGAGTTCATAAAATGCGAAGTTGGTAATTTCGTCAAATCTTCTTGAAATCTCAACTAGATCAATCAAGAAAATAAGGATAGCGGAAACAAATGAAATTTGAATTATGGAAATCAGGTATGTTTTTATAAAATAGTTATTTAATGATCTCATTTACTCGTTGCAACTCTTTTTGGTTATATGTCAGTAAATAGATTAAGTACAATGATATAACTGAAATTGGTGGAATGTAGTGCATATAATATAGATCGTATTCTTTTATCTCATTTGCTAGGATACTACCTGATAATTTTAGTAAAAAGGCAATTGTACCAATATAAAAGAAGTATCTGATATTTATATTTCTAAAATTAGCATTTTTTTGCATGTAAAATAATGTGATAAATAGAAAGGCAACTGTGTATAGTGGGGAAGCAATTCTTATATGTGTTTCATTCATAATTTGTGTAGATGAAGAATTTATCTCTATCTCATTACTTATAGCTTCTAATAATTCGGTTAATGATTTTTCACTTAATTTAGAATATTCACTCTCTTCGAAATCAAAGATATTGGTTAGATTCATCTTATAGCTTTCGAATGAAATCCTATTTATGTTATTATCAGTATTTTTATTTTCAGAAAAAATAATTCCATCTGACATTTCCAAAATAATCTGTCCTTCAATATTCATTAGACGGCCGTTTTTTGCAGTATAAGTAACTGTAATTTCCTCAGAATTATTATCTTTTATCAATATACCAATAAAGTTACCTGACTCACTCTTTTCGGATATGTAAATTGTATAGTCATTATTTGGAGTACTAAATTGATTTTTTTTAAAGGAGCTGCTTATAATATCCGATGTAATCTCATTTATATTATCTCTAAAATGACTCATTGACCATGGGGCCAAATATAATGTGAGCAAGTAATGTAAGATTGTTACGAGAAGTGTGATAGCTATATATGGATATACTTTTTGAAAAAGGCTTACACCTGAAGTGTCTAAAATTACTGTTTCAGAGTCTTTCGTCATTCTATCTATAGATAGCACTGATGCAATTAGCAGGGATGCTGGGATTAACATAGATATAACCCATGGATACATTAGGATAGTTAGATTTAAAAAATCTATAAGTGTTCTCTCCTTATCAATAAAGAGTCCAATATAACCAATTGCCTGGGTTATCCATGCAAGAGTTGACATAATTAATAAAACAATGAAAAATGATTTTATGAAATTATATGATATATATCTGTAAATTATAACCATAAATATAATCCATAAATTATACAATTAAACATGACAATAAATATAACAATAATTACTTATATTTTACAGAATAAATAGAAAAAGGAGTAAGTAGTTGAAAATTTCATTTATAGATTTTGGTGCTGAAAATAATGGTACTATTTTTTTGTTTTATACCGACAAAGAAGGTCTTTTATTAGATCAAAAATCTAAGAACGATGTCTCAATACAGAAGATTTTTGAAAAACATATAAAATTATCTGGCGCTACAAAAAATAAACCTCAGTCGTTTGATACGTTCACATCAAATAATAATGATTATGATCGAATTATTTTTTATAAGATCAGTGACTTAGTAAAAAAGGATGAGAATGGTTGGATAAATATAGGTGGTCGAGTTTTTCAATACATGCAAAATAATGGAATAACTGATGTTTCTATTAGGATTGAAACAACAGTAAAAAATATTGAACTTATGACCTTACCTGCAAGAATTGCATTCGGAATGGGCTTAAAAAGTTATTCATTTGATAAATACAAAACATCAAAACCAGCAAAAAAAGTAAATCTTATAAAATTCATAACCAATCATTTTGTGACTACGCAGAATATTTATAAAGAATATTCTTCAATATTAAACGGTGTTAATTTGGCAAGGGATTTGGTAAATGAACCATCCAATGTCTTAACGCCACTTGAATTTGTAAACAGAATTAAAAATCTATCTTCACCTAATTTAAAAATAAAAATTTTAGACCAAAAAAAACTGAGCCAACTTGGGATGGAAGCTTTGTTGGCTGTTTCACATGGCAGTCGGCAAGATCCTTACGTAGCAATTATTGAGTACTTGCCGGTTAAAGATCAAAATCCTATGTTAATCTTGGGAAAAGGGGTGACTTTTGACTCTGGTGGAATTTCTATAAAACCATCTGGTGGGATGGATGAAATGAAAGGTGATATGGCAGGGGCAGCGACTGTAGTGGGCCTTATGAAAGCTCTAAGTGATAAAAAGCCAAATTTGAATGTCATTGGAATAGTTGGGCTTGTTGAGAATATGACCGACGGCAATGCAATGCGACCTGGTGATATTATTAAATCAATGTCTGGTAAAACAATTGAGATACTCAATACAGACGCTGAAGGTCGGTTAGTACTTGCTGATCTTGCAACGTACTCCTTAAAAAATTATCAGCCAAAGGTAATTATAGATTTAGCTACTTTAACGGGAGCAATTTTAGTGGCACTAGGACAAGAAATGGCAGGTCTTTTTACAAATGATAATAATTTAGCAGAACAATTGATAAAGTCAGGAGAGAAAACTGGAGAGCTTCTCTGGAGGATGCCTATTGGTGATAAATATATGGAGATGATCAAATCAAAAGTTGCGGATATTAAAAATGTTGGAGGCAGATATGCTGGTGCAATAACTGCGGCTGAATTTATCCATGCTTTTGTTGAAGATACACCATGGGCTCACATTGATATTGCTGGTACCTCAATCACAAGTCCAAAAACTGATGTTAATAATAGTTGGGCCTCTGGGTTTGGAGTTCGTTTGTTGTGTCAATATATTGATGATTTATCTAAAAAGTAGTTTTTTAATAATTGATAATTTTGTCATTTAAGTATATTTAAACACTATTAATTATAAATATTTTGTAGGCAAAAATAATGACACAAGAAAGAACACTCTCAATTATCAAACCAGATGCAACAAAAAGAAACCTAATTGGAAAAATTATTACCAAATTAGAAGATGGAGGTTTAAAGATAGTTGCTCAAAAGAAAATCCAATTAACGCAAGCGATGGCAGAAGAATTTTACGCAGTTCATAAAGAAAGACCATTTTACAATGATCTTGTCAGTTTTATGATATCAGGTCCTGTTGTAGTCCAGGTTCTTGAAGGTGAAAATGCTGTCCTGAAGAATAGAGAAATTATGGGAGCAACAAACCCAGACGAAGCAAACCCTGGCACAATAAGAAAAGAGTTTGCTGAAAGTCTGGAAGCTAATTCTGTTCACGGATCTGATAGTCTTGAAAATGCTCAGATTGAGATATCTTTCTTTTTCAATGATGAAGAAATTGTCGGATAAATAATATTAAACTTGTTCAAGAATAAATCTTTTTAAAGTAAGAGGGTATGTAATGTGTTCCATAATTAATACCCTCTTTGCTAAACTTTCCTCATTATCATCTGGTTTGACTGGAACAGTTGCTTGAATTAAAATTGGACCAGCATCCAATTCTGGTTCAACTATATGAGTTGTGCATCCTGATAGTTTTTTATTATCATCAAGGACTCTTTTATGAGTATCAAGACCTTTATAGTCTGGTAGAAGCGATGGGTGAATATTTATAATTTTATTTTTCCAAGCCTCTACAAATTGTTTTGTGAATATTTTCATATAACCCGCTGCGCAAACTATATCTATATTATTCTCTTTGAGAAGCATTGATATAGCAGTGTCATAATCTTCATTATTTTCGAATAATTTTCTATCCAAAAATTTTGTTTGAATGCCAAAGTCTTTAGCTATTAATATACCACCAGCGTTGGATTTATTTGATATTACCAATTCTATTGTCGCTGGAAATTGATGATTTAGGCTGGCTTCAATCAGTGCCCTCATATTGGATCCACTTCCTGATATAAGAATGGCAACTTTTTTATTCATTAGAAGTTCAATTGATTATTATAGATAACCTTATGATCTTTTTGATCAGTTATGCGCCCAATAGTAAAAGACTCAATATTATTGTTTTTGAAAACTGTTAGCGTATCTTCATACTGACTCTCATTAATAATTAATACCATTCCAATGCCACAATTAAAGGTTTCCATCATTTCATAGTCAGTTAAACCGCTTGCACTCTTAATCCAGCTAAAAATAGGTTGTGTGGGGTAGGAATTTAAATCAATTGATGCAGAGAAGTTATTACCAAAAACCCTTGGAAGATTTTCTGTAAGGCCACCGCCTGTAATATGCGCAATAGCTTTTATGGAGTCAATTGATTTATTGATCTTACTTATCTCGTTTTGGTAAATTTTTGTTGGTTTCATAATTAGGTCTAGGAGTTTATATCCACTAAGTTTTTTATTTTTAATATCAATATCTAGGTCGTTTACAATTTTGTTAAGAAGAGAGTAGCCATTAGAATGTATGCCATGAGATGGAAGTCCAATAATAAAATCACCACGATTTATTTTCTTTGGCAGAAGGTTTTCTCTTTCAACAAGTCCAACACAAAAGCCAGCTAAATCATAATGTCCTTGTTGGTAGAATCCAGGAAGCTCAGCGGTTTCTCCACCCACCAATGCACAGCCAGCTAATCTACAGCCCTCAGTTATGCCAATTATCACTTCTTTTGCTTGTTCAGTGCTGAGTTTACTCGTTGCAAAATAATCCAGAAAGAACATTGGCTCTCCACCTTGTGCGATAATATCATTCGCGCACATGGCAACTAGATCAATCCCTATAGTGCTATGAATGTTGTGTTCAAAGGCAAATTTTAGTTTGGTACCAACCCCATCAGTGGCGGAGATTATCAATGGATCTTTGAAATTTACTTTAGATAAATCAAACACTGAGCCAAAACCACCCAAATTTACATCCGCTCCACTTCTTTGGGTGCTTTTAACTAGCGAAGAAATCTCACTTACAAACTTATTACCTTCATCAATATTGACTCCACTAGATTTATATGTAATTTTTTTGCTTTGCTTCTTCATCTATTATCTCATCAATTTTAAAATTCCAGTTGAGTAATAATTTTAATTAAATTCCATCACCAATATATTACATTTGTAATATTCATGGTATATTTCTTTGATGATTTGTAATTGAATTTGGATTATGACGTGGAAAAGCAGTTATATTTTAATATGGATAGAGAACCATCTTTTGATGAAAGTAATTTTGTTATTACTCAATCAAACCAAGATGCCTTTGAGCATATTACTAAATGGCCGGAATGGACTGTAAATAATATAGTTTTATTTGGTGATGCCGGTGTTGGAAAGAGCCACTTAGCGAATATTTGGTTGAAAAGATCAAATGGAATTAGATTGGATTTAGATGAGATAAATACAAAGATAGTTGAGAAATATAAATATGTACTTATTGAGGATGTGGACAGTAATCAAATAAACCACCGCAATTTGTTTCATGTGATCAATTTAATTAGAGAGATCGAGGGCTATTTGCTTTTAACTTCAAAGATATCGCCAACAAGTCTTGTAACAAAAATACCGGACTTAAATTCTAGAATCAGATCATTCACTCCGGTTAAAATTAACAAACCAGATGACTATTTACTTGAAATTATGATCTTAAAGATTTTTTCTGATAAGAATATAATGGTAGATGAAAAGGTAATTAAATTCTTGCTAAAAAGGGTTGAACGATCCATTTCAGGCATTATTACGCTTATTCAAAGGATAAATGAAAAATCACTGGAAGAAAAGAGGCCGATCACAGTGCCATTGGTGAGCGAGGTAATTAGTTCTTCTCATGGTGATGTATAATGCTTAATCATATTCAATATATTTATTGTTATTTAAGCAAGTAAGGAAGGTTTTATAGAATTTGGTCAGCAAATTTACCAAAGGCATCATATCTCCATCCCTCAAGAAATTTAACATTTGCATCATGATTTTGAACAAAAGTTCTAATATCAGACTTGCTAGCTAAAATGTATGGGCAGATCTCTAATTTATTGGATACCTCAATGAGCTTATTTTCCAACTTTTTAATAAGATTTTTCTGTTTTCTTGTTAATTTTATTTTATAATTTTTGTTTGCTGGATGAATGGAGTTGTTGTTTGAAAATACAAAATTTGCAAATAATGTAAAAATATCTTTATCTTCTTTAATATAACTTCTTGCATCTATAAAATCATTCAAATTATTGATATCATTGGGTTTTTCTTTGTTTATATTATATATTTCTTTATCTGAGAGAACAAATTTTCGAGGTAAATTCTTAAGTATAGCCACATCTTCTCTAAATTTTTTGAGATCTATAGTGTTATTGTCAATATTGAGATAATTAGCTCTATTTGATAGTGCTCTTTTATTTATTTTTTTTCTATCTTTGAACTCATTAATAAAACTAAATTCTGAAAATTCTTGATCAAGCCAAGTTTGTTTTTGATTTTTACCAATCCTTTCCTTCAGTAATTTATATAATCTAATTAAATATCTTGCGTCATTTATAGCGTATTCATACATTTCTTTTTTCAGTGGACGCCGTCCCCATTCTGAATATTGTAAATCTTTGTCTAATTTTATATCTAAAAAATCTTCAACAATTTTTGCATATGATATTGGTTCATTATAACCGCAGAACATAGCGCCAATCTGAGTGTCGTATATGGAAATAGGTATCACATCAGATAAGTGATAAATTGCTTCAATATCTTGCTTGCAAGAGTGAAATACCTTCAAAATATCTTGATTTCTAAAAACTTCCCATAGTGTGGTGAGATCTAATCCTGCTTGTATGTCGATTATCAATTCCAAGGACTCACTAACCAGTTGAACTAATGATAGTTTAGGCCAATATGTTTTTTTTCTCACAAATTCAGTGTCAACGCCAATTACTCTCGCAGATGAGATCAGTTGTATATTGGTTTCTAATTTTTTTTGGGTATCAATTATTTGCATTTTAATTAATTTAATTGTAACACTTGTCAATTAAATATATATATTTACTGAGCTAAATTCACTTTTAAATTTTGGATATTCAAGAATAAAAAATGCATAATTATCGTACACATAAATGTGATGAACTTAGATCTGATAATATAGGTCAAACAGTGAGGTTATCTGGTTGGGTTCACAGAATAAGAGATCATGGAGACTTATTGTTTATTGATCTAAGAGATCACTATGGTTTGACACAATGTGTCGTAGAACCTGGGTCAAAGGTTTTTGAACTGGTAGAAACTATAAGATCGGAATGGGTAATTTGTATAACAGGGACTGTAAGGGCTAGATTACCTGAGACAATAAATGAATCACTCGAAACAGGTGAAATTGAACTATTTATGGATAATGTTGAGATTCTTTCCAAAGCAGAAGAACTGCCATTACCCGTTTTTGGTGAACCAGACTATCCGGAAGATATTCGACTTAAATATAGGTTCTTGGACCTAAGAAGACAAAAAATACACAGTAATATAATACTAAGATCAAAAATCATTCAATCTATTAGAAAGAGGATGATGGACCAGGGATTTAATGAATACCAAACACCTATTCTAACCGCCTCGAGTCCAGAAGGAGCGAGAGACTTTCTAGTTCCCTCAAGACTGCATCCAGGAAAGTTCTATGCATTACCTCAGGCACCTCAGCAATTTAAACAATTAATAATGATGGCTGGTTTTGATAGATATTTCCAAATAGCGCCATGTTTTAGAGATGAAGATGCAAGAGCTGATAGATCTCCGGGTGAATTTTATCAATTAGATGTAGAAATGAGTTTTGTCACACAAGAAGATGTCTTTAATGCAATAGAGCCAGTAATGATCGGTGTATTTGATGAGTTTGCTCAAGATATGACTGTGGATAAAGAAATACCTAAGATTCCATTTATGGAAGCTCTAAAGAAATATGGATCTGATAAACCAGATTTACGTATTCCGATAGAGATGAAGAATGTAAGCAATGTTTTTGATGGATCAGGTTTTAAAATATTTGCAAATATGCTTGAAAGTACCAAATCTGAATCAGATTGGTATGGAAAAAATGAAGTATGGGCAATACCTGCTCCTAAAGGTGGTAGTAGAGCATTTTGTGACAGAATGAATTCATGGGCGCAAGGTGAGGGGCAGCCAGGACTTGGCTACATTTTCTTTAAAGAAGGTGGAGGAATGGGTCCAATTGCTAACAATATAGGTGAAAAAAGAGTTCAAGAACTTAAGGATATATTGAATATTGATGACGAAGATGCTGTGTTTTTTGTTTGCGGTGTTCCATCAAAAATTTATGACTTTGCTGGAAAAGCACGAAAAAAAATTGGAGAAGATCTGGATCTAATTGATAGCAAACTTTATAAGTTTTGCTGGATTATTGATTATCCAATGTACGAAACTGATGATGAGACAGGTGGTTTTCAATTCTCACATAATCCCTTCTCAATGCCACAAGGTGGATTAGAAAGTCTTAATAACAAAGACCCATTAGAAATATTAGCTTATCAGTATGATATTGTTTGTAATGGTATAGAGTTATCATCAGGTGCTATCAGGAATCATGTTCCCGAAATAATGGAGAGAGCATTTGAAATTGCAGGATATGATAAATCAATATTAGAAGATAAGTTTTCTGGTATGTATAATGCAATGAAATTTGGGGCGCCACCCCATGGAGGTATTGCACCAGGCATTGATAGAATTGTCATGTTGCTTGCAAAGGAAGAGAACTTAAGGGAGGTAACAATGTTCCCAATGAATCAACAAGCAGAAGATTTATTAATGGGGGCACCTTCTAGTGTATCCCTCGCTCAATTAAAAGAACTCTCTATTAGAACTATTGAAAAAAAATAATCAAGAATCACTGAGCGTTATTGGGCACGCAATTGTGTCTGGTAATTTTTGTATTGCTGACTCACAAGGTAATATGCCAGACGGACTAAAATCTGAAGTTGATTGGGAGATGTTCCAATCTGACTTAGATAAATCCGATCTAGTAATACTTGGAAGAAAAAGTTTTGAAAAATACCAATCTTCAAAAAGATTTAGATTAGTTGCTACGGCTAGCTTGTCTAGTTTTTTAAAACAAGAGGAGATAATTTTTTTTAATCCTAATGATATTAGCATTAAACAAATTCTAACCACATTAGATTTATGTCCAAAAAAGATTGCCATAGCAGGGGGCAGACTCGTTTATGAGTTGGTTTTTAAAGATTTATTTTATACTGAATTCCATTTATCGATAAAAAAAAATTTTATGATGTCAAATGGAGTGCCTGTATTAAATAGAGTTGAAAATATGACTCAATTTATTCAACGAATGAGAGAAAACAACATGATACAATCCCAAGAACTAGTTCTTGATAAAGATACAATACAACTTAGATTTGTTCGTGTCTAACTGCAACCACTCGTTGCACCACATGTATCACACTTTAAACATGTGCCATTTCTGACCATTGTAAAATTAGCACATTCATCACAGGAAACACCTTCATATCCTTTTATACGTGCTTCATTTATAAGGTCATTTTTATCGAGGGTTTGTTCAACTTCTTCACTGATTTGTACTGTCTCTCCAACAGAACTAGCTTCGCTTAAATTTTCATTGTTTACACTGACACTAGATGCAGTTGCTGTAAGCATGTCATTTGTTCCAGTAAGTTGGAGGTCAGCAGATGGAAGAATAAATAAATTATTATTTTTACTTCTACCGTAACCTGTACTTATATATTTAGTTGCAGGCGCTGGATGATCAAGCTCAGCATTTCCGATTGTATCAGGTGATATAGTACTTGGATCGACATGTGCCAGATCATTTCTTTCAAGATAAGATATAGCTAGTTCCCTAAATATATAATCTAATACAGACGTTGCATTTTTAATAGTATCATTGCCTTGTACAAGCCCAGCTGGCTCGAAACGTGTGAAAGTAAAAGAGTCAACATATTCATCTAATGGAACACCGTATTGTAACCCAAGAGATATTGCTATTGCGAAATTGTTCATAAGAGATCTAAATGCCGCTCCCTCTTTGTGCATGTCTATGAATATTTCTCCAATTCTTCCATCATCATATTCACCGGTTCTAAGATATACTTTATGGCCACCAACGACTGCTTTTTGAGTATAACCTTTTCTTCTGTGAGGTAATTTTTCTCTCTCTCGTCTTTCGGCTATTTCTATAATTTTTTCAACTGTAGATTCAGCAGATGGTTGATCTATATCTTCATCTGACTCTTCATCAAGGATTTGAGCGTTTAATGGCTGAGATAACTTAGAGCCATCCCTGTATAGAGCATTAGCTTTTAGGCCTAGTTGCCAAGACTTGAGGTAAGCATCCTTACAATCTTCTACAGAGGCAGTGTTAGGCATATTAATTGTTTTTGAAATTGCTCCAGATATGAATGGCTGAGCAACTGATAGCATCAAAATATGGCTGTCAACAGATAGAGCTCTTTTCCCTGTCCTTCCGCATGGATTTGCACAATCAAAAACATTTAAGTGTTCATCTTTTATACTTGGAGCACCCTCTATGGTCATTGCACCACAACAGTAGATGTTTGCATCCATGATATCTTTTTCGGAGAAACCTAGATGTGATAGAAGATCAAATGAAAAGTCATTAAGTTGATCATCACTTATCTTCAAAACATCTTTGCAGAATGTTTCTCCTAGTGTCCATTTGTTGAACACAAATTTTATATCAAAGGCATTTTTTAGTTGTTGTTCCACTGCATCCAATTGTTCTTGCTTAAAACCTTTTTTCATAAGTTTTTCATGATTTATCCCTGGCGCGTTCTTAAGTGTATTTAAGCCTACTGCATAATCAACTATATTGTTTATGGCATTGTCCCCATATCCAAGAGATTTTAGTGCTTCTGGAACAGCTCTGTTTATAATTTTAAAGTATCCACCACCAGCTAACTTCTTAAATTTCACAAGTGCAAAATCTGGTTCAATGCCAGTTGTATCACAGTCCATAACTAGACCAATAGTACCTGTTGGTGCAATTACAGTAGTTTGAGCATTTCTATATCCATGCTTTTGCCCTAACTCAAGCGCATCATCCCATGATTTCGTGGCTTCTGTAAGAAGTACTTTATCCTTTATGTTGGAATGATCTAATGGAACGGGATTTGTTGAAAGTTCTGTATAACCTTCTTTATTACCATATGCAGCATTTCGGTGATTCGAGATCACTTTCAACATATGTTTGGAATTTCTTTTATAGTCTGGGAATGGGCCTAGTTCTGATGCCATCTCGGCAGATGTCTTATAGGCGATTCCAGTCATTAAAGCAGTTATAGCTCCACAAATTGCTCTACCCTCATCGGAGTCGTAAGCAATACCGCTTGTCATTAGATAACCACCAATGTTTGCATAGCCAAGTCCAAGAGTTCTATAGTCATAGGACAGTTTTGCTATATTTTTTGATGGGAATTGTGCCATAAGAACTGATATCTCAAGGACCATTGTCCAAAGTCTTACGGTATGCATAAATTCACTGGTTTTGAAGCTACCATCTGCATTTCTAAATTTAATTAAATTTATTGATGCCAGGTTGCATGCTGTGTCATCTAGAAACATATATTCGGAGCATGGGTTGGAAGCTCTAATTTCACCACCTTCTGGACAAGTATGCCAGTCGTTAATTGTTGTATGAAATTGAAGACCTGGATCTGCGGATGCCCAAGCAGCATATCCAATTTGTTCCCAAAGATCTTTTGCTTTCATGGTTTTAATAGGAGAATTATCCTTCCTTGATCGCAGGTGCCAGTCTTCATCGTTTTGAAGAGCATTAATAAATTCATCAGTTAATCTAACTGTATTGTTTGAATTTTGTCCTGCAACCGTCAAGTATGCTTCAGAGTCCCAATCGGTATCATAAGTCTCAAATGCCATTGAGGTATAACCTTGCTCAGCAAATTGTATAGCACGTTTTATATAATTTTCTGGTACATGAAGTTTTCTAGCATTTATTATCTCTTTTTTTAATGCAGGATTCTTTTTCGGATCAAAGCAATCCTTGTCAGACCCTTCGCAATTCACACACGCTTTTAGTATTAAATTGAGATGCTTTGCACAAATTTTAGATCCTGTTACTAGTGCTGCAACTTTTTTTTCTTCCTTTACTTTCCAGTCTATGAACTCTTCTACATCTGGATGGTCAATATCTACCACTACCATTTTCGCAGCTCTTCTGGTGGTTCCACCAGATTTTATTGCACCTGCTGAACGGTCACCAATTTTTAAGAAGCTCATTAGACCTGAAGATTTTCCACCTCCTGATAGACCTTCACCATCGCCACGTATTTTTGAGAAGTTAGAACCCGTACCTGAACCATACTTGAACAGTCTTGCCTCTCTGGTCCATAGATCCATTATTCCACCTTCATTTACGAGATCATCTTCAATCGATTGAATAAAGCATGCATGTGGTTGTGGATGCTCATAAGCTGATGTTGATTGGGTTAGCTTTTTACTTTGATAGTCAACGTAAAAATGACCTTGTCCAGGACCATCTATACCGTATGCCCAATGCAAGCCTGTGTTAAACCATTGAGGACTGTTTGGTGCACACATTTGACTGGCTAATATATATCTTAGTTCATCAAAATAATTTTTGGCATCTATCTCTGTATCAAAATATTTACCTTTCCATCCCCAGTAGGTCCATGTTCCGGCAAGCCTATCGAATACTTGTTTAGAGCTGGTTTCTGATCCCATTTCAGTATCACTTGATTCGGGGACACTCCTCCATAACCAGCTTGGGACATCATTTTCTTCTACTTTTTTTAATTTTGCAGGTACGCCAGCTCTTCTAAAATATTTTTGAGCTATAATGTCAGCGGCAACTTGACTCCAACTTTCAGGAACCTCTAGATCATCGAGTTGAAATACAATGGACCCATCGGGGTTTTTGATCTGACTAGATGTTTTTATAAATTTTATATTTTTGTATGGGGATTCATTATCTTTTGTAAAACATCTTTCAATCTTCATTTTTATCCTCTTTTCTCTTGCCGCAGACTTTTTAATTTAATTTTTTTGTTTATTATGTCCACATCTAATTTTAAAAATTTTCACTTTTTAACAGGGTTTTAAATTTATACACACACACTACAAATAGTGCCATTAAAAAACAAGTAGATACTATATATTGTTTATTACCAAAACGTAAAAATTTTCTACTTTAAAATATTTTTTACGTTTGATAATAAAAATACTATGTGTTTGTATTAATATTTGTTATTACTTAATTATTAAGTTAACTTGATTCTGTGATACTATTACAAGTCATTTGAAGTAATTAGATAATTTATATGTTGAAATTCATAAAACAGATTTTTACTTGGTGGAATGGTCAAACAATATCAACCCGTCTATCAACTTCGTTATTTGGAAAAAGAGTGGGAATAGATGAATTTGGGAATCAATATTACACAACCAAATCAAAGAATAATAGCAAGCCAACAAGAAGATGGGTTATTTACAATGGTTATGCTGACTCTTCAAAAGTTCCACCAAAATGGCACTCTTGGTTACATAATGTTGTAAATGAATTACCAGATGAAAATCTGACTTCAAATAAAACATGGATAAAAACCCATACTCCAAATTTAACAGGTTCCCAATCTGCATATAAACCTCGAGGAAGCTTGAAAAACAATATAGGAGAAGGGGACAACCAGAGAGATTATCAATCTTGGAACCCAGCAGAGTAAAGAGTAAAATATGAGAAATAATCTACTTGAGAGCTTAATTGGTTTTATTGTCATTCTAGTAGCTATTATTTTCCTAATATATTCATACTCAATGATGGGAAATAAGAATCCTTCTAAAACATATGAGATAACGGCAGTTTTTAATGAGGTATCTGGTCTGATATCTGGATCAGATGTTCGGCTTTCAGGTATCAAAGTTGGATCTGTTTCAAGTCAAACGCTTGATATTGACACATTTGAAGCGGTAGTCAGTATGCAAATCAGTAATGACATAAAAATACCCACTGACAGCAGCGCAAAAATTTCTTCAGAAGGGTTACTTGGAGGGAACTATATTTCAATAGAACCAGGTGGATCTGATGAGATCCTGATCGATGGTGATGTTATTGAATTTACGCAGGGTTCTATTGATTTAATAGGGCTATTAGGCAATGCTGTTTTTGGTTCGTAATTGGTTTTTTAAAGAATCACTTGTCACCCATAAATTAATATTATTGATATTTTTTTTTATATTATCTTCAGAAATAATGGCCAAGGAATTGGTCTTAAGTAAGTATCAAAATTCTGTATTGTTAATTTATGATACGATAAATCTTAAATCTGAAAGAATTACTATCCCTGTAAATTCAAATGTAATCTATGCAGATTTAAACTTACGTGTGAATTCTTGTTATCTACTAGAAAATAATGGTTATGAATTTATAAGTTCAATTGAAGCCGGGATAAAAATTTCAAATACCATTGAAGTAAAAAAACATCTCGAATTACATAGTCATAAGCAATATCATAATACAAATCTTGAAGAGGGATATTTGAAAATAAAATTAATCGAATGTAATAATGATGACAAAATAATCATTAATGATATTCAGGGATGACTCTCTAAATAATTTTCTAGCCAATGAATATTATAGTTGCCAGAAATGATATCTTCATTTTTTAATAAATCTTTGAATAATGGCAATGTTGTGTCAACGCCCTCTATTACAAATTCATCTATTGCTCTATTTAATTTATTAAGACAATCATTTCGATCATCGCCAAAAACAATTAACTTACCGATCATACTATCATAGTGTGGGGGGATAGTATAACCGCTGTATGCGCCACTATCAACTCTTACGCCAGGTCCACCAGCTGGATGGTATGCTGTAATCTTTCCAGGCGATGGGATAAAAGTTTTTGGATTTTCTGCATTAATTCTGCATTCAATGGCATGTCCTTTTATTACGATATCCGTTTGTTTTTTTGATAGATTATTTCCGGCAGCAATAGCAATTTGTTCTTTGACCAAGTCATAATTAGTAATTATTTCTGTGATTGGGTGTTCAACCTGTAATCGTGTATTCATTTCAATGAAATAAAATTCATTATCTTGGTAAAGAAATTCAATCGTTCCTGCGCCGTGATATCCTAATTTTGATATCGCCGAAGATGCAATTTCTCCAATATGCTCTCTTTTCAATCCATCAATTACTGGAGAGGTGGCTTCTTCAAGAACTTTTTGGTTTCTTCTTTGCAAGGAACAATCTCTCTCACCGAGATGTACGGCGTTACCATTTTTATCCCCTAAAATTTGTATTTCAATGTGTCTGGGTGCTTCTAGATATTTTTCAATATAGACGGTGTCATCTCCAAAGGATGCCTTTGCTTCAATTTTTGCCATGTTAAAAGCTTCTTCAAGATCATTTTGACTTCTAGCTATTTTCATTCCTTTTCCACCTCCTCCAGAAGACGCCTTAATGAGGATAGGATACCCAATATTTTCAGCTATTTTTTTTGCGTGGTCTAGATCTTCAATTTTTCCATTTGATCCTGGAACAATTGGTATTCCTAAATTTGATACGGTTTCTTTTGCAGTGATTTTATCGCCCATTATTTTAATATGTTCTGACGTTGGGCCGATGAATGTTATGTTGTGAGCTTCAAGTATTTCTGCGAATTGAGCATTTTCAGATAAAAAACCATATCCAGGATGAACAGCTTCAGCTCCTGTAACTTCACAAGCTGAGATTATGGCTGGTATGTTTAGATAACTATTTACTGCTTGAGGTGGTCCAATACATACGCTTTCATCAGCTAATTTTACATGCATTGCATCGCTGTCGGCTGTAGAGTGAACGGCAACAGTTTGAATTCCAAGTTCTTTGCACGCGCGCTGAATTCTAACTGCAATTTCACCACGATTTGCAATAAGTACTTTATTAAAATATTTTTTCATTCAACTTCGATAATATCTTCACCAAATTCAATTGGTTGCCCATCATTAACAAGAATATTTTTAACTATCCCAGATTCTGTACTTGGAATCGTATTAAAAGTTTTCATTGCTTCAATTATTATAATGGGATCACCCTTATTAATTTTACTACCAACTTGAATAAATGGTTTACTTCCAGGTTCAGGTGATAAATAACAAGTCCCAACCATTGGAGATTTTACAAATTTATTTGAAGATGGTTCTGAATTATTAATTGTTGGAACAGTTTCAATATCTTTGTTTATATGAGGGGTGACAGGTGTTATTGTTGGTTGGAATTGTGCTTGAGCTATATTATTAGTTTGACCTGATTGGTTTTGAACCCTGATACGAGTACCTTCTTTTTCAATTTCAATTTCGTGTAGACCTTCTTCGTTAATTATAGAGGATAATTCACGAATTATTTCAATTTCATCAAGTGATTTCTTAGCCATTTTTTTTGTTTACCTTCATTAGTTTTGCCAAAGCATGAACTGCTAATTCATAACCATGATCTGATAGCCCTATAATTATCCCATTTACTACGTTTGATAGATAGGACTTATGCCGAAATTCTTCCCTTTTATGAATATTTGATAGATGAACTTCTATGGATGGAGATTTGGATGTTTTTAATGCATCATGAATTGCTATGGAAGTATGGGTATACGCTCCTGCGTTTATGATGATTCCATTTTCTTCTGCAGTTGATTGAATTAAATTAATAATCTCGCTTTCGTCATTGGACTGGTAAAAATCTATATCAATTGAATATTCATTAGCGACATTATTACAAGCCAACCTGATTTCTTCGAGAGTTTTATTTCCATAATGCTCAGGTTCTCTTGTACCCAATAGATTTAAATTGGGCCCATTAATTATTACGATTTTGTTATTTTGAGCCATTATGTATTTTTTAAACTGAAATTCATTAAATTTAAATTAATAATTTAACTAATTCATTGTTTTTGATATGTCATCAGCCTGAATCCATTCATTGGAATAGATGGTTAGATTTTTTTTTGCTCTCTCTGCAAAGTTTATCGCTCTGTCATTTTGGTTTGTTATTGTATAATATTTAGCAATATTCAGATCAGCCATACCAATATTTTCAATTTTGAAATAAGCTTGTGAGAGGTGCCAGTAAATTTGTGCATTTTGGTTTGAGTCTGATACATGACTATTTAGGATATTAATACTTTCTTCAATATTCTCCATTCCATCCATTTCTAATAAAATCATTGCCTTTAGAATTGAGAATTGGCTTTCATTTTCATCCTTGGCTATAGCCTTGTTAATATATTCTAGTGCTATATTGTACTGTTTTTTTCAAAATAAATTTGTGCTATTAATTCAGTAAAATATATTGATTCAATTTTATCATTTAGATCATTTAAAATTAAAAGTGCATCATCTAGTTTTCCATTTTTATATAATCTGATTGATTTTTGGTATTTAAAATAAATTGAGTTGGAGTCAAAAATATTAGGGAGATTCATATAACCTATTATCTTTGCACGCATAAGATTATGTCTGCTAATAAGATCCTTTGAGTCTTTGACGGAGCTGTTTTTTTGTGAATATACTTTTTCTCTGATAAGGTTAATTCTTTCTCCTGGGAATGCGTGTGTCATATCAAGTGGATTTATATCAGTTCTATCAATCTGCATTTGATTATTAATCTTTTCTAAAATTGATATTAAACCAATTGAAGACTGTCCAGCCGAATCCATTAGTTTAATGGCCATCATATCGGCATCATATTCTTGAGTTCTTGAATATTTTAAATAATCTCTTAATGCAATGCCAGAACCACTGAGTGTTATACTAGAACCAAGATCTGATAAGGTATCTGAATCATTCATTATTCCAGTTATTCCCACTCCGATGCCCAATATTTGAGAAATAGACTGTTTTTTTCTTAGAGTATCTAATTCAATGCTTCTTGTAATATGATGGTTGTTGATTACATGGCCGATCTCATGCGCAATTATTGAAATAACCTCATTTGGCGTATCAGCATAGTAGAGAAGACCGACATTAATATAAATATCTCCGTTCGGGACTACAAAGGCATTGATGGAAGGATCTGATACAATGTAGATATTTGAAGCTCTATTATTAAATCCTATTTCTATTAGGTCGCGTGTATAATCATATAAAAGATTTTCTATTTCAGCATCTTTGATAATCGAGAATGATTTAGAATTTACAGTTGTAAATATCAAAAGAACGATTGAAATGGTGGTGAGCATAGAGAATTTTGCTAATAGTTTACTAGAAGCATTATTCATCCCACCATCCTGTTTTAGGATTGTCAATTATTTCTTTTTTGATGCTATCATTGTCTTTTGGTTTGTTTTTTTGTTGATTTGATTTTCTTCGGGTTTTTGTTTTTGGTTTTATGCCATTATCTTGTTCTTTATCTGAGTCCTTAGTTTTACTTTCCACAACCTTATTATTGACAGGTTTTTTCCTTCTTGTTGAATTAGTTTTTTCTTTCGATTCTTTTTTTGTATCTTCATTTCCATCTTCTGATGCTGACTCGCTTTTTGATAAGCTTCTTGTTTTGGTATTTTTCTTATGTTGTGGCTTTTTTGTATTTTTTACCTGCTTCCTATTTTTTGAGTTTTTCGTTTCTTCATTTTGTTTTTCTTCCTCTGGTGTATTTTCATCATAGACTGAGTCAATGCTTACTGGAGTAGATTGGGTACAGGAATAGTTTCAATTGGATGGTGATTGATATTATAAATCTGTTCTTCATCTAAATTTTCACTATCAATAGTAATACTAACATTGTATTTTTGTTCAATTGCAAAGATATCTCGCCTTTTCTTATTGAGCAAATAGTCTGCAAGAGAGTGATTGGTTTGAAGAGATATATTGTTTCTTCCATTATCAATAAGATCTTGTTCAATAGCTCTGATGATTTGAACAGACTGCGAACTGACTGAACTTACTCTACCAAGTCCATTACAATAATTACACTTGCTCATTGAAGACTCTATGAGTGATGACCTCATTCGTTGTCTGGACATTTCCATTAACCCAAATTGACTAATATGACCTACTTGGATTCTTGCCCTGTCAACTTTCAATGCTTCTTTTAATTGTCTTTCAACAGATCTATTATTTTTCCTCTCTTCCATGTCAATATAATCTATTACTATCAATCCAGCTAAATCTCTGAGTCTCAGCTGTCTTGCAATTTCATCGGATGCTTCAATATTTGTTCTAAGTGCTGTATCTTCTATATTATGTTCTCTAGTCGATCTACCGGAATTTACATCTATTGCAACAAGGGCCTCTGTTTGGTTAATTACAAGGTATCCTCCTGATGGTAAGCTTACATTTGCTTGGTACATATTTTGTAGTTCAGACTCAGCAGAAAAACTTATAAAGAGTGGAACATCTTCTTTGTGTTTTTTTATAAATTTTACATGACTTGGTATAAGCATTTTCATGAAGCTTTTTGCTTCATTGAAAGCATTATCACCTGATACAATTATCTCATCAATTTCTTTATTGTACAGATCTCTAATAGATCTTTTCACAAGACTCCCTTCTTCATATATAAGTGCTGGAGCTGAGGAATTAAGCGTTAATTTTCTGATAGTTTGCCAGAGTCTGATAAGATATTCAAAATCCCTTTTGATTTCTGTTTTTGTTCTTTGTGCGCCAGCAGTTCTTATTATCACGCCCATTCCATCCGGAATTTTAATAGAGCTTATTGAGTCTTTAATTTTATTTCTTGTTTTTAAATCTGAAATTTTTCTCGAGATACCACCACCTCTTGCTGTATTTGGCATGAGTACACAGTATCTTCCGGCGAGAGATATATATGTTGTTAATGCTGCTCCCTTATTACCACGTTCTTCTTTTGTAACTTGTATTAAAATTATTTGTCTCTTTTTAATAACCTCTTGTATTTTATATCTTTTTTTATGTTTGTTAAATTTCTCTGGTTGTTCGTCATTAATTACTTCTTCATTATCATTGGAGTCATTGGTATCATTAGTCTCATGTGACTCAGCTTCTTCGGCTTCTTTATTATTGGTGTCTATTTCAGTTGTTGGCTCAACTTCTTCTTGGATTATCTTTTCTTTTTCAGAGGTAGGCATTTGATAGTAATCAGGATGGATTTCATTAAATGCCAGAAAACCATGCCTATTACCACCATATTCTACAAAAGCTGCCTGCAGTGAAGGCTCAACTCTAGTTACTTTTGCTAGGTATATATTTCCACGAATTTGATGCCTGTCTTTGGCTTCAATATCGAACTCTTGTATTTTTCCGCTGTTATTGAGAACAATAACTCTAGTTTCCTCATCATGATTTGCATCGATGAGCATTCTATTTGACATTTGTTATTCCTTTTTCTAGAGCAGATCATTTTATATGTATCTTTGTAATTTAAGTAAAAGTCTGCTGATAAATTAACTTTGCTGATAATATTTGCTGAATTAATATTTTGAGAATTTCTTTTCATTTTTATTTCAATTCATCTCATTATTAATAAAATCTGTTTTTTGATATTTTTTTTATTAAATCCCAAATTTATATTGATATAATCTAATTCTTTTAGCAAGTATAAAAATTTTAATTTAAATTAAAAAATAAATTTAAAAAATGATAAAACTAATTTTTAAATTATCATTTCAATGATGGAATTGGAGCTCCGAATTGTTGTTCAGAATTGTATCATCTTTTTTTAGTATTTTGTCACTGTTTTTGGTCATTCTATTTGCATCATTTGTAATAATTTACTCATCGATTAACAATTACAATATAGATCAAAAAGCAGTAATTGATTCATTGTCACCAAGTGCTACTGTTTTTTTATCTGAAGATGGTAGTATAATTCATACTGAATATAATGAGCACAGATTACTACATAACTTATGATAAGATTCCAGATAATTTGAAGTATGCATTCATTTCCGCTGAAGATAAAAACTTTTTGAACATATTGGTATAGATTTATCAAGTATAGCTAGGGCATCTTTTCAGAACCTATACAATTATATATTCACAGATGGCAATAATAGATTGATAGGTGCTTCTACGATCACGCAGCAGTTAGTAAAGAATTTGTTCTTAGATAGTGAAAAGACTTTTGCCAGAAAAATAAAAGAAATAATTATTGCAATAGGGCTTGAGAGAGAAATTTCAAAGGAAAAGATACTTGAGATGTATCTCAATGAAATTTATCTTGGGAGGGGGGCTTATGGTATCGTGGCTGCTTCTGAAAAGTATTTTAATAAAAGATTATTAGATTTAACAATTGAAGAATATGCATTTCTTGCAGCATTACCAAAAGCTCCTAGTAGATATGACCCTGAAGATAATTATGAGTCTATTAAAGAGAGACGAGATTGGGTTCTTGATAGGATGTCATCAAATGGTTATTTAACAGACGTTATTGTGAATATGTTGAAGACTTACCCAATAGAATTTGTTCCCATCACAGATTATCAAGTTGTAAAAAAACTTAATAAAAAAACACTGGATAAAACTATAAATGAATTATCTAATTTGGATAAAGTTAGAAATAAATTCGATGATGGTTTAATAGTCCACATGACTATAAATGATATGCTTACAAATGAAATTAAAGGTCAGATTGAAAAATTAAACACAATAAATTCCAATAAATTGATAAACATTGACCTACAAATCATATCAACAGTTTCTGGAAGAAAATTAGTCGAATACTCGCAAGGCGAAGAGCCTGAAATTAACTCCAGCGAAGAATCATTAATTTTAAAACCTCTATTTTTTCTTGCTGCTCTTGAAAGAGGGCTGGAATTGAACGATAAAATACTATCAAGACATAATATAAGTTCAAAAACGGAACTACTTACATTACGAAATTTATATGAGGCAGATGAGTATTTAATTCCTGAGAGTTTATTTTCAACAGATAATCTTTTTATTAAAGACTATCTGGATAAAGTAGGGCTTGAATATATAATTTCTGAAAAATTTGAAAATGAAAGATTGCTTAATATTGATGAATTAACCTCTTTCTACTATCCAATAATAAATGATGGAATTAAAAACCAAATGGGATTAATTGACTCAATTGATGATAAATTTGGTAAGCAAGTGCATAGTTCCCAAGAAACAAGTCATAGAATATTAAATAAAATCCATTCTATTAAAATGAAAAGCCTAATGTGTGGGAAAGAGGGTATTACTGTTTTTGAAGATAATAAATATAAATTGAACAGATGTTCTAATGTTGTTGATTTTGGCAATAAGTTACTCTTTATTATTTTCTCAAATGACTATTTGTTAACTGCAATCGCTTCCACAGAAAATGATACTGCTTTGGACACTGTTCATATTTTGGATATGCTAACAGAAGTGATTGATGAATTAAGCAATCAAGAATTTCAATTAGGATCTATTCCAAATGGGCTTTATTTTTTCCAAGCAAATAGTATAACTGGTAATAGGTTTAATTTAGGTGATTCTCCATATTGGGAAATTAATTAATATAGAGGTATAAAATGGATTCTGATGTTAAAAGTATCATGCAAGATGTTGATAATAAATTGCAAATGACATGGAGGGGTCTTTGAATTAGATGTTGTTACGGATAAGATTAATACATTAGACATACAGATTGAGGGTAAAGATTTTTGGAGTGATCAAGACTCTGCAAGGAAAATAATGCAGGAGAGACAAACTCTTGAAAATTCATTAAATGATTACAATGTTCTCAAAACAGAATTCAAAGAAATAGATGAGTTAATTGAATTAGCCTCGATAGATAGTGATGAAAAATTACTACAAGATTTACATAATGATCTGTTAAATTTACAAAGAAAAGTTAATTCTAAATATCTTGAGACCTTACTCTCAGGTGAGGTTGATGTTAATGATACATACTTGGAAATACATTCCGGTGCTGGTGGAACAGAAAGTCAAGATTGGGCAAGTATGTTATTAAGAATGTATATACGTTGGTCTGAAAAAAGAAATTTTAAATCAGAAATAATAAGTATGCACGATGGAGATGAAGCCGGAATAAAAAGTGCAATAGTCTTGATAACAGGAGCATTTGCATATGGTTGGCTAAAAAAAGAACTCGGAGTTCATAGACTCGTCAGAATTTCCCCTTTCGACTCTAATTCACGAAGACATACGAGTTTTGCATCAGTGGATGTTTACCCAGTAATTGATGATAAGATAGATATTCAAGTATCTGAGTCGGATGTTAGAATAGATACTTACAGGGCTAGTGGGGCAGGAGGACAGCATGTAAATACTACTGATAGTGCCGTTAGAATTACTCACATATCCACTGGAATTGTTGTGCAATGCCAAAATGAAAGATCACAACATAGGAATAAGGAAACTGCCTGGAACATGTTGAGAGCAAAATTATATGAGAAAGAGCAAGAAGAACGTGAAAAAGCTGCAAATTTAGCAAACTCAGAAAAAACAGATATCGGTTGGGGCCATCAAATTAGATCTTATGTTTTGCATCCATACAGGCAAGTAAAAGATATCAGGACAAAGTTGGAAAGCACAAACCCTGATGCTGTCTTAGACGGTGATATAGACCAGTTTCTTGAGTCTGCACTTTCAAATGATTTATAAAAAAGTATAGCTATAGTTTCACTACATTTTCAAGAACATCCTCAACATGTCCAGGGACACTTACTTTATCCCAAATCTTTCGGACTATTCTATCTTTATCTATTAGAAACGTTGCTCTGTTGATCCCCATATATTTTTTGCCGTACATACTTTTTTCAACCCAGACGCCATAATCTTCACAAGTTTTCTTGTCCTCATCAGATGCGAGGATGACATTCAAACTATGCTTCTCTGAGAATTTTTATGTTGTTTTATAGAGTCCGCAGAAACTCCTATAATTACGGTATCGTTTTTAGTAAATTCTTCCAAATGGGCAGTGAAATCAATGGCTTCTTTTGTGCAACCAGGCGTATCATCTTTAGGATAAAAATAAAGGACAATGTTTTTCCCAGTGTATGTCTCCAGTGTTATATTCGATTGTTCGTCAATTGGCATATTAAAATCAATAGCCTTGTCACCCTCTTTTATCATAAGCCCTCCTAATAATTGGTAATAAAGTAAGATTACTTAATATTTAGATATATATAATAATATTATTACTTTATTATAAAATTACAATATTTGGCATTTAAATAATCCTTGAGGGGCAATAAAATATCTAATGAGAATCCTATCCCTTTCGAAATATTTATTATACTCATTATTAATATTGTCTCTCCTTATTTTTGCCTCATTGTTCGTTCTGAGGTTTTGGTTAAATAACGAATTACTCAGCAAAAATATTGATATAAGTTTCACAAAGAATTTTATATCTCAGTATATATTAACACCCAATAATAACATCAATTACCAATACGATAAAATTGAGCTTAAAAATTCAAATGGTCGTGTGTTAATGCTTATATCAGAAGTTAAAATCTCAGATAAAAATAACGAATTTTATTTCAATGCGAATGAAATAGAGGTAACAAATTCATGGCTTGACCGGTTATTTGGACCTCTTAAAGAATTTTTTAACACATCGGAATTGGTGAATAATTATGTTATTTCAAATTCCGAGTTTTTATTGGAACTGGACGAGGACATTGAATCAACAAATGAACAAATCGATAATTCGAAAGATGCCAATAATGAAGAAATCTTACTTGAAGATAGTATTGCATTTCTCGGAGATATATCACCAGAGATTCATTTTTATCAACCTGCTCTATATAGAACCAGTAAATTTATTAATGATATTAAAAGTATTTTTGCTGAATCTCCAAATAGTATGGTTTTACTAAACGATGCAACTTTTAACTTAAACTATTCAAATCAAAAGTATAAATTTAACTCTGCTCTGGTTGAAATAATAACAAATGAAGAAAAAGTAGAATTAAAAACATCTGTTACCTCATCAAATGAAGGAGATCAATCAGAAGTATCTATATATGCATCATCGTTGAATTCAAGTGATGCTTCTGACTTGGACATTACATTTAAAAATATAAATCTAAAAAAAATATTTAATAACTTAGACTTTAAAAGTGATATTGATTTATATGATGGGGATTTGTCTGGTCGCTTTAATTTATCATTTAATAAACTTGGAAGAGTTATAGAATCAAATCTGGACTTAAATATAGATGAGGGTGTAATTAATTTTAAATTACCTTACTCAAAATCTCAAACGAATAAGCTGAATGATGCATATTTCAGTCTTTCATTCCAGAGCGCAACAAATGAAATTACAATTAATGAAATGAGACTTTATCATGATGATTTCAAAATTTCAGGAAATGGTATAGCTAACGTTAATTTCATGCAATCTGGAAGTATTGAAAGCTTTGAAATAACTTTGTTGGATTTTAATCTGCAAAAAAGAAATGAAGTTATACTAGATAAATCAACCATAAAGATGAGTTATGACGCAGAGAAGGGTAGTTTTAGTTTTAATGAAATTACTGGACTGCTACCTCTTGGGGATTTGAAATTAACTAATGAAATAAAGAACGACTTTAACGAATATTCATTAGAAATAAACAATACTGACGCATCTAATCTCAATAAAATATTAAACTTATTTTCAGCAAATAATGTATCTAAATGGTTTTCTGAGAATGTAAATGATGCGCAAATAATTAAATTAAATGCAACTCGTAAGTCTTATAAGGACTGGCAATAATTCAAATGATCAGCTTGAAATTAATATTGATTTTTCTCAAGCAGATTTTAGGTACTACAAAAATTATCCAAACATTCAAAATGCAAAAGGCAATCTCATTCTGAATGAAAAAGAAATCTCTGTTCAGCTAGATGATGGAAATATACTGCTTGAAAATTCATCAAAAGTTAAAATTCGTGACTCCTCGGGAAAAATCTTCAATGTTAATGGTAAATATATGGCTGACTTTGAGATAAAGGCAGATTGTAACATTCAAAATTGTATTGAATACTTTAATGAAATTGGATTAAACAAAAACGGTTTGATGGACTTGCAAGATAGAATATCAGGTACTGCCTCAGTAAATGCCTCTGTCTTAATTGATACTAGCCTCGGATTTACACTTGAGTCTATTAAAGAAGCTGATCTAAATGTTGAGAGTTTTTCATTTAGACTTAATGATGAGAGCGTGTTTATGTCTCCCCTTGCAACATTTAATATCCAGGATAAAAAAATATCATCCTCAGGTGAATTTAATTTTAGTGGAATTCAATCGACGTTTGATATCTTGGCCGACTTTAGCCAGTTAGATCCAAAATTAGAGGTTGTTGTCAAAGCTCAGCCTAGTCCAACGGAGTTAAGTATATTACAGCCCGTTTTGGTAAATTATATTTCTGGGTTAGGCAGAATTCCTACAGAAATTCGAATAAATCTACCATTAGCAGACATAGGAAGCTTCGATCTAAATTCATTTGAAAAAATTATAGTGAAAAGTGATTTAACAGATGTAAGTATCAAATATCCTATATTGGAATCAGGGAAATTAACTAATGAAAGGGCCCAAGTTATACTTACTGTCGATAGACCTACGAATGATGGAGAGGCAAAGTATAAAATTGAATATGATGCTCAAGATTTTGTGTTTGAACTTCTATTAAGAAGAAAATTTAATGAAGTTACAAATCAATGGGATTTTGTAAACTTTGAGGTATTAAATTTGTCATCAAGTGAAATTACAAACGCACAAATCTTAGGATACATTGAAAATAATGTATTAATTGCAGACGTTATAGCAAAAGAAGTAGAAGTAAGTGATTTTGTTCGAAGAAATGTATTTTCAACAAATGGAGACAACCGTAGTAATCTTAAAAATTTACCTGATATGAGGATCTTAGTACAAAATATTGATAAAGTTTCAGCGAACAATCGTGATATTTCACTTTTATCTGGTGAAATTATTATTCAAAATAAAAAGTTGTATAGGATGCAATTGGATGGTTTCTTTAACGGAGATACAAATAAAAGAATAGAGATTAAGTATAATTTAGAAGAAGAAGGCTTACCAGCTGATTTAGGTGTTAACACAACTGATGCGGGCGCATTTCTGGGGTTCTTGGGTCTGTATCAAAATGGCTTTAATGGTAACTTGCAAATAAGGTCTACTGGTCCAAATATTAATAATATGACCGGAGAAATATTTATAGAAGATATTGATATTTATAATGATAAGTATTTAGCACGATTATTTGCTCAATCAAGCCCAAGCGATCTGATTGATATCAATAGAACCCAGCTGGACTCTAGAGCAAGATATAGAATCATTGATGAAAATTTAGTTATTGATAGTGCAGAATTATTTGGTGATAATGTCAAATTTGAACTAAGCGGACAATTAAATAATGAGACAGGGAGTTTAAAATTACCAGGCACTTATTGCCCAGAGTATGAATTAAATGCATCATTTGGAACAATACCAATATTTGGTCCTGTGCTAACAGGTGGTGATGATAATTGTGTGTTTTCATTACCATTCCAGATTGTCAGAGAGGCTAGAGGGGAACCAACCTTGTTAAGGTTAAATACCACAGGCATGTTTGCTCCAGGTATTTTAAGGGATGCATTTGATTATAATTAATTTGAAACTTCTATGATTAAGTTTCTTTTCTTACCAAATGCTATCTTGGCGCCTTCAAGATCTTCTCTTTTTAATTCAATATTTGGATCACTGACAGATATATCATTTATCTTAATAGCACCGTTTGCTATGGCTTTTCGAGCTTCGCTATTGGACTTTGCAAATCCAATAGTAACTAATAGGTTAAGCAGCCCAATACTACTATCATAGCTAAGTGTAATTAGGTGCTTTGGCAGGTTTTGAGATATTATTCTACCTTCAAAAGTTTCTAGCGCTGATTGATAGATCTTTGAAGAAATTTCAGAGCCATGTGTCATTCTTGTAATTTCGTTTGCAAGAATTTTTTTTGCTTCATTTATTTCAGATCCCTCTAGTACAGCCAATTTATCAATTTCACTTATTGGTAATGTTGTGAATAATTTTAGAAACTTGATAACGTCTCTATCATCTGTATTTCTCCAAAATTGCCAAAAATCATATGGACTGGTTAATTCTTCATCAAGCCATATGGCACCATCAGCAGTTTTTCCCATTTTTGCTCCAGAAGCTGTTGTTATTAATGGTGTTGTTATTGCATAAGTTTCAGCTCCTGTTACTCTTCTGACTAATTCGATACCATTAACAATATTGCCCCATTGATCTGACCCTCCGAGTTGAAGTTTACAATCATGTCTTTTGTAAAGTTCAAGAAAATCATATGCTTGAAGAAGCATATAATTAAATTCAAGAAAAGTCAGAGGCTGCTCTCTTTCAAGTCTGATTTTGACAGAGTCAAATGTCAGCATTCTATTTATTGTGAAATGTTTTCCGTACTCTCTAAGAAAGGAGATATAATTGAGATCTTTCAGCCAATTCTTATTATTCTCAATAATAAGTTTTTTTTTGTCTAGATCCAAAAACTTACTAAAGACCCTTTTTATTCCATTCTCATTATCGTTAATATTTTCTTCTAATAAGATCTTTCTGGTTTCATCTTTTCCAGATGGGTCTCCAATAAGTGTTGTGCCACCTCCAAGTAATAATATTGGTTTGTGACCATAATCCTGAAGCCATTTAAGAAGCATTATTTGAAGAAGTGATCCAACATGCAGGCTTTTTGCGGTTAGGTCAAATCCTATATATCCAATTGTTTTGTTAGATTTGAAATATTCATCCAATCCACTTTCATTGGAGGTCTGATGGATAAATCCTCTCTCAATAAGAATTTGCAATAATTCAGAGTCAAATTTATGTTTTTTATTTGTTTCTTTCATACTCTTAGATAAATTGAAAGCTGTTAAAATAATATTAATTACATTTTGTAAATTATTTGAGAAATAAATGATACACAAAATATTACCAAATTCCTATTATTCAATTGGATTAATGAGTGGAACTTCAATGGATGGTGTTGATGCATCCCTTATATATAGCGATGGAATTATGATTCATGATGTAATTTCTAGTATGTCAATCCCTTATCCCAAAACTCTTCAAGAAAACATTAGAGATTTAATAGTTAGTTTTGCAAATAAGGAATTTAATAGAAATAAATTTATTAGTGTTAGTAGTAAATTATCAGAATTGAATTTATCAGCAGTTAACAAAATTAAAGATATTGCAAATCAAATGAAGATTAATCTAGATTTAATTGGCTATCATGGTCAAACTATTTTTCACAGTCCTAAAGATACAGTGACATTTCAATTAGGAAACCCACAATATCTTAGTAATCGTCTAAAAGTTCCTGTCGTGTTTGATTTTAGGATGGGCGACATATTAAATGGTGGTGAAGGTGCGCCTCTAACGCCAATATATCACAAGGCTAAAATTGCAATAGATGAAGGAAGGTCCAATAGCTATTGTAAATATTGGTGGGATTTCAAATATCACATATCTTAACGGAGAGAATATTGAAGCATTTGATTGTGGTCCCGGTAATTGCATAATTGATGATCTTTGTAGAGAATATTATGATATTGACTATGATGATAAGGGTAAAATTGCTTCATCTGGTAAGATTGATCATGATTTAGTTAATAATATACTGAGTGATGATTTTTTTAATAAACGGCCGCCTAAATCACTAGATAGAAATTATTTTCATAAATATCTTCCATCTGTTCACGCACTATCAAATGATAAAGTAGCATCATTTTCCTATCTAACAGCTTGCACAATTGTAAATGCAGTAGAGTCTTTTGAAGTTAAGCCATACAAAATAGTTTTAACTGGAGGAGGTAGTAAAAATACATATATAGTTGATAAAATTAGAGAAATCAGTGGAATAAGTGTTTCCGTTATGGAAGACTTTGGTTTTAATAGTCAGTATGTTGAAGCTGAAGCATTTGCTTACCTTGCAATAAGATCTCTTAGAGGGCTACCAATAACCTTTCCCAAAACAACTGGTATAAATGTACCAATGAGTGGAGGTAAGATCTACAAACCGTCTTAGAAGGGTTATGCGTCTTGCAGGACTTTTTCAATATATTGGGATATTTTTGAGTTTAATAAATCAACTTTATTATCAAAAAAATGATTGGCACCATCGATTAAATCATGATGCACTTCAATGCCTTTTTGACTCTTTAATCTATCTACGAGTTTTTGTGTATCAGCTTTTGGTGCAACAATATCATCAGTCCCGTTTATGATTAGTCCTGATGAAGGACATGGAGCTAAAAAATTAAAATCATATAGGTTGGCAGGAGGAGCAATTGAAATAAACGCTTCTATCTCGGGTCTTCTCATTAATAATTGCATTGCAATCCATGCACCAAATGAGAAACCTACGACCCAACATCCTGTTGAGTCACGATTTAGTGCTTGTATCCAATCGAGAGCAGACGCTGCATCAGACAATTCACCTATTCCAGCATCATATTCACCCTGGCTCTTTCCAACGCCTCTAAAATTAAACCTTAATACAGAGAAATTATTTTTTACAAATGTATAGTAAGCATTGTGAATAATAGGATTATTCATTGTACCGCCAAATTTTGGATGCGGGTGCAGTAATAATACAATTTTTGACTCTGGGTCTTCGTTGTGATGGTAGCGACCTTCAATACGACCTGAAGGACCATTAAACATGATCTCTGGCATTAATCCCTCCTAATGCAATCAATCAAGAATAATTAGCATAAATGCTAAACAATAGTAAATAAATTTATTTAATTGGATGTTTTTTTTTATATTTTATATATATTTATTTTTAAAAACAATAATGATTGATGTTAATGGAATTCTTATTTGAAATTATTGCAGTTGGAGTCTTTTCTTGTCTAGTATTTGATTTATGGCAAAGAATTTTTAAATTACTAACTGGTATTCCTCCAAGTAATTGGGCAATGGTTGGTCGATGGTTGCTAAACTTAATCAAGAACCGGCAAGTTTTTGTAAATAATATAACAGCCATAAAGTCCTATGAATCAGAGTTGCCTATTGGCTGGGTTTTTCATTATTTCGTGGCAATTTTATACGCAGTTGTATATTTTCTATTGATGGAAATAAAGATACTTAATCCAGGGTTTTCCGATGGACTAATCTTTGGAATAATCAGTGTAATTGTTCCATGGTTCTTCTTTCAACCGGCTCTCGGTAACGGTATACTAGCAAGCAAAACTCCTGAACCGATAAAAGTTTGTTTGTTGGCACTTATGATGCATACAATTTTTGGAATTGCTATTGGAATTGGGTTTCAATTTTTGATGAGTCAGTAATCAATAATGGATACTGAATAATGAGAATATACTTTGACCATGCAGCATCATCGCCGCTCAGGAAAGAAGTTTTAGAGGCTTTTTCATCAGAAAACTCTTTTAATCTGTATAATCCATCATCTGTTCATTTGGAAGGTCAGAAAACTCGAGCGAAAATTAATGACGTAAGAGATCTTATATCTGGTTTTTTGGAATGCAATACAGAAAATATTGTTTTTACATCCAGTGGGACAGAGTCGTGTAATTACGTAATCAATAGTGCACTATATACAGAAGAGATTGAAAATATAGTCTATTTACCCACTGAACATAGTGCGGTTTTGGATACAATTTCTTCTAAATCAGTCAATAGAATTTCATGCAAAATGGATGAACATGGTAAAATTGATCTTTTAGACCTCGATAGTACTCTTACCAGCCTCTCAGGAAAGACACTTGTCTGCGTAATGTTGGTAAATAACGAAACCGGATTAATCCAACCAATTTTGGATATTGCAAGTGTTTGTGAAAAGCATGACGCTCTTCTATTTTCAGATATGATACAAGCTATCGGAAAACTTAATATAGCTGAATACATCAGAGTTTGCGATTACGCCACATTTGCTGCTCATAAAATTGGTGGTCTACAAGGGACAGGTCTTGCTTATCTAAAAGATCAAACAAAAGTTTACAAAGATTTATTTGGAGGTGAGCAGGAGTTTGGCAGGCGAGCTGGTACTGAAAATGTTATAGGTATTATTGCATTTGGAACAGCTATGGAGGCTTGTATTGGATCATCAGTAAATGAGTCAGAATGTATTGCACTGTTACATGAACGGCTTATTGGAGGTATAAAAGATATCTCAAAAGAAATCATCATACCCGCGATAAATAGTGATAAAGAAAAGTCAATTACGACACTTATGTTCCCTGGTTTGAAATCTGAGAATTTGATTATTGGCATGGATATGAATAATATTGCAGTAAGTGCCGGTGCAGCGTGTTCATCAGGTAAAATTGGTGGGTCTCATGTGTTAAAATCTCTAAAATATGATTCAAATCACGTAAATGGAGCAATAAGAGTTAGTTTCGGTTGGAATAATACTTTAGATCAAGTAGATTACTTTATTAAAGTCTTAAATAATTTGCTTCAGGGGATGAATTTTAAGTTCTAAATTATTATATTTAAAATAAACCAATAATATAGACAATAACGTTATAAACATACGATGCCAGCAGTTAAAGAAACAGTAAAACAAGTTGATGAAATTAGTGTAGACAAATACAAGTTTGGTTGGTCTACAGATATGGATGTTGAAAAATCACCTATTGGTTTATCTGAAGACACAATACGTTTTATATCAAAGAAAAAAAATGAACCAGATTGGATGTTGGAATGGCGATTAGATGCATTTCAAAGGTTCAATACTATGGCAGAACCTGAATGGGCAAAAGTAAACTATCCCAAAATCAATTATGACAATATGTATTTTTATTCAGCGCCTAAAAATGTTGAAGGTCCAAAATCTCTAGATGAGGTTGATCCTGAGTTACTTAAAACCTATGAAAAGCTGGGAATACCTCTAAAAGAACAAGAAATGTTGGCTGGTGTTAAAAAGAATATTGCGGTCGACGCTGTATTTGACTCTGTTTCTGTCGTAACAACATTCAAAGAAAAACTTGCGGAAGAGGGAATAATTTTTTGTTCAATATCAGAAGCAATTCAAAACCATCCTGATTTGGTCAAAAAATATATAAGTTCTGTGGTGCCAAAGTCGGACAATTATTATTCCGCTCTAAATTCTGCTGTTTTTACAGATGGATCATTTGTTTACATTCCGCCAGATACACGTTGCCCGATGGAACTATCAACATATTTCAGAATTAATGATCAAAACACAGGACAATTTGAGAGAACATTAATAATTGCAGATAAAGGGTCTTATGTAAGTTATTTAGAGGGCTGCACAGCACCTCAAAGGGATGAAAATCAATTGCATGCTGCAGTTGTAGAGTTAATTGCCCTTGAAAACGCTGAAATAAAGTACTCAACGGTTCAAAACTGGTATCCTGGAGATGAAAATGGTGTTGGTGGCATATACAACTTTGTGACAAAAAGAGGAGATTGTAGGGGTAAAAATTCAAAAATATCATGGACTCAGGTAGAAACCGGTTCTGCTGTAACATGGAAGTACCCATCATGCATATTAAGGGGTGACAATTCTGTTGGAGAATTTTATTCAATTGCTATTTCAAATTCATACCAACAAATTGACTCAGGTACAAAAATGGTCCACCTTGGGAAAAATACAACTAGTAAAATAATTTCAAAAGGAATATCTGCTGGACATTCATCAAACGCTTATCGTGGGTTGGTGTCTTCTCATCGTAAAGCAGAAAACGCTAGAAACTTTACACAGTGCGACTCATTACTAATAGGCAATAACTGCTCAGCGCATACAGTTCCATACATAGAAACTAAAAATTCTACTTCAATTTTTGAACACGAAGCAACAACATCAAAGATATCTGATGATCAAATATTCTATTGCGGTCAGAGAGGGATAAATGTTGAAGATGCGATTGCATTGATAGTTAATGGTTTTTGTAAAGAGGTTCTTCAAGAGCTGCCGATGGAGTTTGCTGTAGAAGCCCAAAAGTTAGTTGGGATCTCTCTAGAAGGTAGTGTCGGATAATAACGGAGAAATAAATGTTTAACGTATCAAATTTAACAGTTTCTGTTGAAGATAAAGAAATTTTAAAAAATTTTAGTATTGATGTCGGTCCTGGTGAAGTGCATGCAATCATGGGTCCAAATGGTTCAGGCAAATCTACACTTGCTCATGTTTGTGCTGGAAAAGAAGATTATACAGTGCTTAATGGAGAAGTATTGCTAAATGATGAAAATTTACTAGATCTTGATCCTGATGAAAGATCAACGCGTGGTTTGTTTTTGGCTTTTCAATATCCTATAGAAATACCGGGTGTTACAACAATGACCTTTTTAAAGAGCTCACTTGAAGCTCACTATAAGGCTAATGGTAAAGAGGTCTTATCAACTCCTGCTTTCATGAAGTTGGTCAAAGAAAAAGCTACAGAACTAAATATTGATGATGATATGATCAGAAGACCGTTAAATGTTGGTTTTTCGGGCGGAGAAAAAAAGCGTAATGAAATTCTTCAAATGGCACTTTTAGATCCGAAGATTTGTATTCTGGATGAAACCGACTCAGGTTTAGATATAGACGCCTTAAGATTAGTTGCTGAAGGTGTAAATAAACTTAGAAGCGAGAGTAGGTCATTCATTGTAATAACCCACTATCAAAGACTATTGGATTATATCAAGCCAGATTATGTACATATCATGTACAAAGGTAAGATTATCGAGACAGGAGATAGTAGTTTGGCTCTCGATTTAGAGAAAACGGGTTATAGTAACTATATCAAATAGATCAATGAGCACAGCAGATACACAAATTAGTGCAGAAGAGCAATTGTTATCCTACTGCAAAGAAAATATTGCAGCACAAGATAAAAAGCATTGTTTTTATAAAGCAAAGTTAGGCGCTTACGAGCTATTCAAAAGACATGGGCTTCCAAGTGCAAGTGATGAAAACTGGAGATATACTAATATTTCACAAAAACTAGAAAAAATACCTGAACGTTCTCTAGTTCATTCAGCTCCACAAAATGTGAATAATTTTATCAATAATTTTGATATTATGAGAAAACTCAAAGACACAAATGATACGGTTCTTGTTTTTATGGACGGTAAGATGCAGGAACAATTATCTCTAATCTACGAGAAAAGAAACATAGAAATATCCTCACTGAATGATGACGTCATTCCTGATTGGGCAAATAAGATAAATAATCAAAAACACTCTGAAAATAAAAATGAGTTATTTAATTTGAATACTTTGCTCATGGAGGATGGGGCTTTAATTAATGTTAAGAAAAATAATAATAAAGCAGAAAATATATATATAGTCCATGTTGGTAATAACGATGGATTTTTTAATTACAGGCACATAATCAATATTGAAGACCATGCTCAAGTTAATATTATTGAATTAAAAATATCAAATAAGGCAGATATCAATGCCTTGTATACGTCATCAATCATATGGTCCATTGGGGATCATTGTGTAGTAAATAATGTAAAATATCAGGCGCATAATCAAATCACCATTGGTTTTAATCAACAATACGCAGATATTGGAAGTGATACAGAATTTAATAGTTTTACGATATCATCTGGTTCAAAATTACTCAGAGAATTCAGGGATATCAACTGTAATGGCTCTAATAGTAATATTTCTATTTCTGGTGTAAATCTATTAGATGGCAATAGTCACATTGACACACTGCTATCAGTCCGCCATAAAGCTCCAAATACGGTTAGTAGAGAGAAATATAAATCAATAATCAACGATAATGCAAAGGGTGTTTTCCAAGGCAATATTATTGTTGATCAAATAGCACAAAAGACAATTGCAAAACAATCAATCGACGCTTTGATATTGTCAAGTCATGCAGAACATGATGCAAAGCCTGAACTTGAAATATATGCAGATGATGTTCAATGCGGACATGGCGCTACGACTGGTCAAATAAGTCAAGACTCGCTTTTTTATTTGCAATCTCGGGGAATTCCTGAGGATGAAGCAAGGAGATTACTTGTGCATGCATTTCTAACAGATGCGCTGGATGAAATAAAAGATAAGAATATATTAGAAACTTTTGGAGATGTGATGAATAATATGCTCAATCGCGTGTCAAAAGGTAACTTAAATGTTTGATATAAATAAAGTTAGAAATGACTTTCCATTTCTAAATCAAAAAATAAATGATGGTTATGCCGTTTATCTAGATAATGCTGCGTCCTCCCAGAAGCCAACATCTGTTGTTGAGGAAATATCACGCGTCTATCATGAAGAATATGCGAATGTTCACAGAGGAATTCATTATTTATCAATGAAAGCTACAGAAAATTTCGAGAATGCAAGAACTGAAGTTGCAAACTTTTTAAATTCTCAATCTGAAAATCAAATAATTTTTACTAAAAACGCAACAGAAGCAATTAATTTAGTAGCATCTTCCTTTGGTAGCAAGCTTGAAAAAGGAGATGAAGTGATAATATCAATATTAGAACATCATTCAAATATTGTCCCATGGCATTTTCTGAGAGAGAGAATCGGTGTTGTAATTAAATGGGCTAATATTGATGAGAATGGATGCATTGATGTTGATCATTTAAAATCACTTATTACAAACAAGACAAAAATTATTTCTGTCACGCATATGTCAAATGTTTTGGGCACGGTTCAGCCTCTAAAGGAAATAATAGATATAGCGCATGAAAATGATATACCAGTTATGGCCGATGGAACTCAGGGTGCTGTGCATAACGATATTGATGTAAGTGACTTGGATGTTGATTTTTACGTATTCACCGGACATAAATTATATGGACCATCAGGTATAGGGGTTCTTTATGCTAAAAAAGAACAACTTGATAAAATGACTCCATATCAAGGTGGAGGAGAAATGATTGCCGAAGTGACTAAAGATACGGTTATTTACGCAGATGCACCTCAGAAATTTGAGGCAGGAACACCGCCAATCGTTCAAGCTATCGGTCTTGGTCATGCAATAAAATACATTAATAAGATTGGTATTACAGAGATACATGAGCATGAAAAGAGAATATCAGATTATGCAAAAGAAAAATTAGTGCAAGTTGAGGGAATAAATTTCTTGATAGACCCAGTTAAAAGTAGTGGTATTTTTTCTTTCATGATGGACGGAGCACATCCTCATGATGTAAGCACAATAATTGATAGAAAAGGTATTGCTATACGTGCAGGAACACACTGTGCTGAACCATTATTACAAACATTTAAAGTCACATCAACATGTAGGGCTTCTATAGGAATGTACAATAACGAGAAAGATATTGATAATTTGTATGAGTCTTTGTTATATTGTAGAAAATTCTTCTCATAGGTTGTTTTAGTAAATGGAAGAGAAATTAACATTAGATGAAGAAACCATATCTGATTTGACAGATAAAATTGTTACTGCACTTAAGACAGTTTACGATCCAGAAATTCCAGTTGATATATATGAGCTCGGTTTGATTTATAAAGTTGATATAGATGAGAATTTTCATGTGGATGTTGAAATGACACTAACAGCTCCTGGCTGTCCAGTTGCAGGTGATATGCCTAAATGGGTAGAGGACGCAGTGTTATCTGTCGGTGGCATAAGCTCAGCCGCAGTAAGTCTTGTTTTTGATCCCCCATGGGATATATCAATGATGTCAGAAGAAGCACAAGTTGCTCTTAATATGCTATAATCAAAGTAGGTGATATGAAAGGCAATATTATAACATTAACACCAGCTGCAGTTGAAAGAGTTAAATCTCTTATAACTAATTCAACAGAGCATGGAACTATGCTACGTGTTGGAATAGAAAAGGGAGGTTGTGCTGGCCTTCATTACTCCATGGAATATGTTTCGGAAACACTTGCTGGCGATGAAGTTGTTAACCAGGATGACGTGACAATTGTCATCGACCCAAAGGCAATACTTTACTTACTTGGGACAGAAATGGATTATGTGGAAGATAAGTTTAGTTCTGGGTTTAAATTTAACAATCCAAATGAAACATCTGCATGTGGGTGCGGTGAATCAGTTGAAATAACGCCAATTGAGTCTTTGGATATCCCTAATTAAGACTTTTTAATACAATATCCAAAACCGTGTACGGTTTCTATTTTGCATTGTCCAGAATAGTTGTCTTTCAAAACTTTTCTAAGTCTACTCATATGAACGTCGACGGTACGATCATCTACCTCTAAATTATTATTCCAAACATGATTTATAATTTGTTCTCTAGAAAATACATTTTCAGGACGACTCATCAATAAAGTCAGAATACTGTATTCAGTTTTACCAATTTTTATATTTTTATCAGTTGCTTGTAGAGTTTTTTTGTTTTGGTCTATCAGAAGATCTGCATATTCAATTATATTTGATTTATTTGTTGATTTTACTCTTCTAAGCAGTGAGTTTATTCTGGCAATTAATTCAATTGGAGAAAATGGTTTTGTAATATAATCATCTGCACCAGAAGTTAAGCCATGAGATGTATCAATGTCTTCACCACGGGCACTTAGTATAATGATTGGAAGCTCAGAAAATTCTTTTGAGGCTCTAATTTTTCTACAGACTGAGATGCCTGATGAATTTGGCATCATCCAATCTAATATTGCAATATCAGGGTTGTTATCAATAATTAAATCAAAAGCATCATCACCGTTATTTGCTGCTAATACTCTAAAATTATTTTTTTCTAAGTGAAACTTAATCAGTTCGATCTGATTGACTTCATCATCTGCAATAACAGCAAGCATTTTATTCTCAGAATGTAGTCATCGCCTTTGGGCGTTTTGTTTCAGGGACTTTTCCTTCTATTAAGAAATATGTCTGCTTTGCAATTGAAGTTGTATAATCGCCAATTCTCTCTAGATTTTTTGACATAAATATTAGATGTGTCATCATTTTAATGTTATCTGAGTCCTCAGTCATAGCTTGCAAGGTTTCTTTAAAAATACTCAAATATAGACGATCTGTTTCTACATCTGACTCCCATATTTTCATAGCTTTTTCTACATCTAGTTCCATGTAAGCGTCTAAAACCTGATGCAGTAATTCTTGAACGTGAGTGCCCAAACCAATAATATTTACAGGCAACCTATCAAATTCTTCTTCTGTAACAATTACTTGACTTCGTCTTGCAATATTTTTTGAATAATCACCAATCCTTTCGAGGATTGCGCCAATTCTATCTGCAACAAGCAAGCTTCTTAGATCATAAGCAATTGGTGACCAGAGGGCCAATAACTCAAAAACAGATGAACTTATCTCCGCTGTTATCTGATCAAGTTTCTTATCTCGCTCGATTATTGATTCAAATTTTTTAATGTTTTTATCTTTTAGTGCATTGAGTGAATTATCCAATTGTGTTTCTGCTAGAGCGCCCAGTTTTGCTATCTGCTTATTCACATCTTTTAAACCTTCATCAAATGCTGAATTAATGTGATTGGTCATCTTTTTCTCCTAACCTATTCTACCTGAAATGTAAGCCTCAGTCATTTCATGTTTCGGATTTGTAAATATATTGGACGTATCATCGTATTCTATCATCTTCCCCAAATGAAAATATGCTGTTTTCTCAGAGAGTCTTGCAGCTTGTTGCATTGAGTGCGTTACTATGACAATAGTGTATCGTTCTTTTAATTCATTAATCAGTTCTTCAATTACCGCAGTTGCAATTGGATCTAGGGCAGAGCATGGTTCATCCATTAAGAGTACGTCAGGATTTACCGCAATTGCTCGAGCTATGCAGAGCCTTTGCTGTTGACCGCCTGATAATGATAGTCCAGAAGCATCAAGTCTTTCGTGAACTTCATCCCACAATCCTGCTCTTTTAAGACTTTTATGCACTATGTTATCTAATTCATTTTTTGAGTCAGCCAACCCATGGATTCTTGGTCCATAAGCAACATTATCATAAATTGATTTAGGAAAAGGGTTGGGTTTTTGAAACACCATTCCAATTCGTGCTCTCAATTCGACAATGTCAGTATCTGGTAAATTGATATCTGTACCATCAATAAGAATTGAGCCTTCAACCTTACATCCTGTAATTAGGTCATTCATCCTGTTTAGGCATCGAATAAAAGTTGATTTTCCACAACCCGATGGACCAATAAGAGCAGTAACCTCTTTTTCTTCAATTTTTAAATCAATCCCGTGCAGAGCTCTCTTGTCTCCATAATCAACGGTTATATTATTTGTTACTATCTTATTTTTCTTTTTCATAAACTTACCAACGTCTTTCATATTTTCTTCTAAGTAGTATAGCTAATAAATTCATTATTATCAAAATGAGTAGTAATATCAGTATGGCTGCACTAGTAAGGTACTCAAAAGATCTCTCTGGATTATTAGCCCACATATAAATTTGAGCAGGCAGTACTGTAGCTTTATCTGTAATTTTTGATGGAACATCCACAATAAATGCCATCATTCCTATCATAAGTAGTGGAGCAGTTTCTCCTGCTGCTCGGGCTATTCCAATAATTGTACCTGTCAATATCCCCGGAAGAGCAAGTGGGACAACGTGATGAATAATTACCTGCATTTGTGACGCACCAACACCATAAGCAGCTTCTCTAATTGATGGTGGTATGGATGCTAAAGCTGCTCTTGTGGCTATAATTATCACAGGCAAGGTCATAAGTGCTAGGACAATACCTCCAACTAAAGGTGCTGACCTCGGCATATTTAAGTAATTTAAGAAAACTGCTAAACCTAGAAGCCCATACACAATTGATGGCACTGCAGCTAGGTTATTTATGTTCACCTCAATGATATCCGTAATCCGATTTTTGGGAGCAATCTCTTCTAAATAAATTGCAGCTAGTACACCAATTGGAAAGCTTATTATCAGCGTCACAAACATTGTTAGTAAGGTTCCAACAATACCTCCTTTAAGACCTGCAAGTTCTGGTTCGCGGCTATCACTGTTTTGAAAAAGTTTCCATGAGATTCGTTTCTTAATTCTATCATCTTCTGCAAGAAAGCTAATATATTTTAGTTGGTCGTCTGATACTGTTCTCATATTTTCCGGTAGCGTTACATCTATGATTTTTTTGAGAACTAAATCCACATCATCTGATGCTGTAACATATATTCTGTTCTTTTTATCGACTGAACTTGGGTTTTTTATGTAAAAGTCTTTTATTTTTATATACGCAGCGGTAGATAAAATTTTATTCAATTCTTTCTTTTTGGATCTGCTTTCAACATTTGGGAAAAGTTTATATAAGGAAGATTTTTGAATGGATCTCCAGGATACTTCGTTAGGATCATCTTGGAATTGTTGTATATCATCGTCATCCATTTGTACATCAAGCCCAATACTAGTTTGTGTAAATGCAGGTAGGGCACTAATTGTAATAGAAGATAGCAGCGTTACAAGAATCATTATCCCAATAATAAGCGCAGACATACTATAAATTTTAAATCTTTTTTCAGCTTTATATCTATTTTTCAGTCTATTTGATGTATTTAAATCAGTCATATTGTTCTCTGTATTTTCTAACTATATAAATCGATAAAATGTTCAATAAAAGTGTGATAATAAATAGAGTAAATCCTAAAGCGAATGCGGCGAGTGTCTTTGCGCTATCAAATTCCTGGTCTCCAACTAGTAAAACAACAATTTGAACCGTCACCGCTGTAACAGACTCAAAAGGGTTAATCGTAAGATTAGCGGCGACACCAGCTGCCATAACTACAATCATAGTTTCCCCAATAGCACGTGATAATGCCAACAAAATAGCGCTCACAATACCAGGTAATGCAGCTGGAAGTATCACTTTCTTTACAGTCTCAGACTGAGTTGATCCAAGAGCTGCCGACCCCTCACGAAGACTTTGTGGAACAGCATTTATAACATCATCTGATAGAGATGAAATTAGTGGTATTATCATGATACCCATTACAATACCTGCTGCCAAGGCTGATTCAGAAGATAAACTAAGTCCCAATGTTGCTCCATTATCCCTAAGAAATGGAGCTACAGTTAAGGCTGCAAAAAATCCATAAACAACAGTTGGAATACCTGCTAAAATTTCAAGCATAGGTTTTGCTACAGCCCTAATTCTTGGGTTTGAATATTCTGATAAATATATTGCAGATAATAACCCAATAGGAACAGCTACAAACATTGCGATTAGTGTAATTAATATAGTGCCTACGAATAACGGAATAGCACCAAAAAGCCCTTCATTGGCGACTTGATCTTCACGCAGGGCGATTTGAGGACTCCATTGTAGTCCAAATAAAAAGTCTGAAACTTTAATAATTTTGAAAAATTCAATTGTCTCAATTATTAGAGATAATACGATGCCTATTGTCGTTAAAATTGCAACTAATGAAGCTACAATCATTGTGTTCTTTATAATATTTTCAACTTTAGTTCTTGCATTAAACCTGGTGTTTATTTTTCTGTAAGCATAAAAAAATAAAAACACTGATGAAATAGAACTTACAACTAAAATTAGATTAACACTCAATTGAGATATGTCATTATAATAACCGACAAGGGATAGAATATCTTGATTGTCAGTATTTATGATACCTTCAGATATTGATATAACCTGGGATCTTAATACTCCAATTTGACCACTATCTTCTATCAGTATTGTATTTTGTATTTTTTGCTCAAGTAATGAATGAATTATATTGGGTGAAATCATTACCCAAATGAGTATTAAGATTGCGGAAGGTATAAGTAAATATAACGCCAGGTAAAAACCATGATAAGTATCTCGTGAATGTTGAGGAACTTGATTAACTGTTGTTTTTTTTTGTATAGTTTTTTTTCCAAAAAAATACGAAGCAAAACTCAAAAATAACAATGTTAATATATAAAAATTAAGCATTTCTTCTAATTATCCAATTCAAACACAAATGAGGTCTTCGATGTATATAAACTCGAAGACCTCAAGATAACTGAACTGATACTAACTATTACATGATTAGTTTAGGCATATCAGTTGCAGCTTTACGATATGTTACTCTTTCATCTTCCGGTAGAGGTATTAGTCCTTTGTCAACAAGATAACCATCCTCACCATAGGAATCTTCAGAGGTAAATTCTTTAGTATATTCTTTGATCCCAGGAACAACGTCTATGTGAGCATGTTTAACGTAGAAATATAAGGATCGTGAGATACCATATGAGCCATCAGCAATGTTTTCGAATGTTGGTTCAATGTTGTTGATGAATGCTCCTTTTATTGCATCGGAGTTTTGATCTAAGAAACTAAAACCAAAGACTCCAATCGCATCACTATTAGCTTCTAGTTTTGATACCATGAGGTTGTCATTTTCTCCAGCATCAATCCAGTAACCATCTTCTCTTAAACCATATACGACGGCTTCCCAAATATCCTTATCTTCTTTTTTAAGACTATTTAGGCATTCTATAGCTTTTGCCCCACCTTCCATGGCAAGTTCTGACCAGGCATCTCTTGTTCCAGATGTTGGAGGAGGTCCCAGAACTTCTATTTTTACATTTGGAAGTGATGGATTAATCTCGCTCCATTTTTCATAAGGGTTATCAATTAGTTTGCAATCTTCATTGGTTGCGTCAGGTCCAGGAACTTTTGCAGCAATGGCTAAAAATATTTCATCCATTGTTAAGGCAAGATCTGGTCCTTGATTTGAGTTGGCGACAACAATTCCATCAAAACCTATAACAAATTCTGTCATATCAATACCATTCGCTGTACAGTTATCGTATTCACTTTTCTTAATTCTTCTTGATGAATTTGTAATGTCAGGATGTTCAAGCCCAATACCAGAACAAAAAAGTTTCATTCCACCACCTGAGCCTGTTGATTCAATAACAGGTGTGCTGCCATAATTCCTTCCAAATTCTTCAGCAACCACTGTTGCAAAAGGGAAGACTGTAGAAGATCCAACTATTGATATGGTGTCTCTAGCTTCAGCATTATTGTGTGTGTTCAAAAAAAATATACTCAATCCACAAATTAAAAAAATTTTAAATCTATTCATCATTTTCACCTTCTAAAATATTTTTATTAAAGATGCGTATTCATTAAGCAAATAATGATAAGAAGATGTGACAGAAATATTACAAAAATATGACAGATTTTTTTTTTAGTTATTATCCACAGGGAAAAAGATAGAAAATGTTGTTTTGCCGTCGATATCACTTGTGATTTCAAGCTCAGCATTATGTCTGAGTAAAATATGTTTAACTATAGCTAAACCAAGTCCAGTTCCACCGACATTTCTAGATCTTGCTTTATCAACGCGGTAAAACCTTTCTGTAAGTCTTGGTAGATGTTCTTCACTAATTGGAGTACCAACATTAATTACGGAGGATTTAAGATAGCTTCTATCTTGCCTTTCTATGAGTTCTACCAAGATATCTATTGCGCTATTTTCGTGGGAGTATTTAATTGCGTTATCAATTAAATTATGAAAAACCTCTATTATTTGATCCGAGTCAGCTGAAATATTTGGAGTATCATAGTCAGGGTATCGGATGTTTATACTCTTTCCTAGCTCATCAGCTCTGAGATCAAGTGCATCTTTTGCTGTTTTTATCTGGTCTATAAGATTAATCTTCTCATCTAATTCCGCATACATATTAATTTCTATCTTTGAGAGTGAGAGTAAGTCGGAAATAATTCTATCCATTCTATTTGACTCTTCTTTCATAATGCCCAAAAATTTGGCACGTTGATTTGGATCTATTTCTTCGTTTTGAAGTGTTTCAATGAAGCCACTAATGGTCGTTAAAGGGGATCTTAATTCGTGACTTACATTTGCGATAAGATCTTTTCGAACATTTTGAAATTTTTCTTCAATGGTTTTGTCTCTGATTATCATAATCCCTAAGTTATTTTTCTTATGATGATAAGAGAGCTCAAGAATATGTTTGCCAATGCTTGAATTGTATAAAAACATTGTATCAATTGATCGATTTTCATTAATAGCATCAATCAGTTCGCTATTTCTAATTACATTGTATATTGGGATATCTATAATTTTATTGCCAAAGTATTTTATGGCAATTTCATTGGCGAATAATATATCAAAGTCTTCCGATACAATAATAACTCCCTCACTCAGGTGATTCAGTAAGGTGTTGAATTGTTTTCCGTAGGACATATGTCTTTTACCAACGTTGTTTATGTGTTTGCATAAAAGTTAGCATTTTCTTGAATAAATTTAAACCTTGCGTCTGCCTTCGAGCCCATCAATTGATCAATTATTAGTTCATAATACTCGATTGGTGAGTTATTGATTGAAACTTGAACTAATTTCCTAGTTTCTTTTTTCATGGTAGTATCTCTTAGTTGATTAGGAAGCATTTCTCCTAATCCCTTGAAACGAGAAATTTCTACTTTTGATTTCTTGAATTTTTTTTCAATTATCATTTCCCGATCATTGTCATCAATTGCGTACAAGATATTATTTCCACCTGTGATTTTGTATAAAGGGGGCACGGCTAGAAAAAGATGATTGTTAACAATAAGTTGCGGCATCTCTTTGAAAAAGAAAGTGATAAGTAATGCTGCTATATGAGCTCCATCGACATCCGCATCAGTCATAATTATTACTTTTTCATAGCGAAGGTTTTCATCGGTATAATTATCAGATGTTCCGCATCCAAGTGCTTGAACTAAATCTTTTAATTGTTGGTTTTGATAATATTTTTGTGCGCTGCTGTTTGCTACATTAAGAATCTTTCCTCTCAGTGGTAGAACGGCTTGATATTTTTTATCTCTCGCTTGCTTTGCGGACCCACCAGCAGAATCACCCTCTACAATAAATAATTCTGTTCCCTCTGCTTTTTCTTCAAGGCAATCAGCTAACTTTCCTGGGAGTCTTAGTTTTCTGAGAGCGGATTTTCGATTAAGATCTTTTTCATGTTTTTTGCTAATTCTCGAATTGGCAGTGCTAATGAAAAAGTTAATCAACTTTTCTGCTTCAGATGAATTTTCTGAGAGCCAATGATCGAAATTATCCGCTATTATTGAACTAGTAATAGTAGTTGCGTTTTTTGAACTAAGCTTCTCCTTTGTTTGACCTTGAAACTCAGGTTCGTTTATGAAGATTGATAGAACTCCATCCATGCAACTTACGATGTCATCGAGGGTTATTATTTTTGAATTTCTAATTCCAATAATTTCTGCATAGTTTTTTATTGATTTCAATATTGCGCTTTTAAATGCAGTTTCATGAGTTCCACCGTAAATAGTTGGTATTGTGTTGCAAAAAGATTTTAATTTATTTTTATCACCCGCTGACCAAAGAAGTGACCATTCAACTTTACCGTCTTTTGATTTGGTTGTTGAAGATCCAAAGAAAGTATTGGGAATAAGTAGATTTTTTTTATCTAACTCTTCATTGACGAAGTCATTTATTCCATTTGGGTAATAAAAGCTTAGTGATTGAAGCTCAGGGTCAGGGTCAGTGTTGTTTTGCCAATTAATTTTCAGTCCACCAACTAGGTAAGCTTTTGTTTTAATAATTTCTATTATTTCTGATGCTTCAAAGTTTATGGTGGGATCAAAAATTGTGTAATCAGGTTTGAAAGTTATTGAGGTACCATCATTTGCTTTTGTTGCACCCTTTTTTTCTAATTTTGTAACAGGTTTACCTAATTCGTATTCTTGTATATATAAGTTCTTATCTCTTACAACTTGAACCTTTAGGTGTTCAGATAAAGCGTTTACAACAGAGATACCAACACCATGAAGTCCGCCAGAAGTTTTATATGATTCATTATCAAATTTTCCTCCAGCATGCAGAGTTGTCATAATTATTTCTAGCGCAGATTTATTTGGTTGCTTAGGGTGGGGGTCTATTGGAATACCTCTACCATTATCACTAATGGTTATGATATTGTCATGGTCTAAAACTACATCAATTGCATCAGCGAATCCAGCCACTACTTCATCCACACAGTTATCGATAACTTCATTAAATAAATGATGTAATGCTTTTGAGTCCACTCCGCCAATATACATGCCAGGTCTTTTACGCACAGGCTCCAACCCTTCAAGGATTGTGATGTTTTCTGCAGTATATGAATTATTTTTTGTAGATGGTTTTTTTGTGTTTATATTTTTACTTGGTTTTTGTATTGGTTGGGATGCTTTTTTATCATCCTCAATAATGTCAAAGAGATCATTCATTTAAAAGCTTCATATAGAATCAATAATTTAGAGTAATTATACACAAACTCTCAAGGTAAAAAAAAACTAAAAGTAACAATTAAGTTACTTTTAGTTTTTTAAAGTGATTTTAAAAGATTTAAAAATTATACGCTGTAGTACATATCAAACTCTACAGGATGAGGTGTGTGCTCAAATCTAATTACCTCTTCCATTTTTAGCTCAATGTAGGCAGCTATTTGATCTTTTGTAAATACATCACCAGCTGTTAAGAAAGCATTGTCCTTTTCAAGGCTCAGCGAGAGCTTCTCTTAGACTTCCTGCAACTGTTGGTATCTTTTTAAGTTCTTTAAGTGGTAGATCATATAAATCTTGATCGGATGGTTTACCTGGATGGATTTTGTTTTTAATTCCATCTAACCCAGCCATAAGCATTGCAGAAAATGCTAGATATGGATTTGCAGACGGATCAGGGAATCTAATTTCAATCCTTTTTGATTTTGGTGATTTACCAAATGGTATTCTGCATGATGCAGATCTGTTTCTGGCTGAATAAGCTAGAAGAACAGGGGCCTCAAAACCAGGAACCAATCTTTTATATGAATTTGTTGAAGCATTAGCGAATGCATTAATTGCTTTTGCATGTTTAAGGATTCCACCGATGTAGAATAGTGCTGTTTCAGATAGTCCAGCATATTCATCTCCAGCAAAAACTGGTTTTCCATCTTTCCAGATTGATTGATGGCAATGCATTCCTGAACCATTATCACCATAAATTGGTTTTGGCATAAATGTTGCTGTTTTACCATATGCGTTTGCAACTTGGTGTATAACATATTTGTATATTTGTTGGTGATCAGCAATTTTTGTTAGACTATCAAATTGAATTCCAAGCTCATGCTGAGCTGCTCCAACTTCATGGTGATGTTTTTCAGTTACCACACCCATGTCTTTCATAACGCTCACCATTTCTGAACGAATATCTTGAGCTGAGTCAACTGGGGGTACAGGGAAATATCCACCTTTAGTACGTGGCCTATGCCCTAGGTTACCAGATTCATATTCAGTCGCTGTATTTGATGGAAGTTCAGTGCAATCTAATTCAAAACCTGTTTGGAAAGGATCCGCAGCGAATCTAACATCGTCAAACATAAAAAACTCTGCCTCAGGTCCAAATGTAGCTGTATCTCCGATACCGGTAGATTTAAGGTATGCTTCAGCTTTTTTTGCGATACCTCTTGGGTCCCTCTCATAACTTTCGCCAGTGTTTGGTTCAAGAATGTCACAGAATATTGCCATTGTTGATTGTGCAAAAAATGGATCAGCGTGCGCAGTGTCAGGGTCCGGCATTAAAACCATATCTGATTCATTGATTGCTTTCCAACCTGCGATTGATGATCCATCAAACATGACACCATCAGCAAAAGCATCGTCATCCATTTTTTCTGAATCCATAGTCACATGCTGCAGTTTACCTTTTGGGTCTGTAAATCTTAGATCGACAAACTTAATGTCATTATCTTTAATTTCTTTTAAAATATCACTTACTTTTGGCATATTATTCTCCTTTATTTAAATAGCCTCTTCTCCAGATTCACCAGTTCTGATCCTTACAACATCATCGATGTTCGTGATAAATATTTTTCCATCACCAATCTTTCCTGTGTGAGCTGTTTCTTTAATTTGATTAATAACTTCAGTTGCAATTTTGTCAGAAACAACAACTTCGATTTTAATCTTTGGTAAAAAATCAATGACATATTCTGCGCCACGATATAGTTCTGTATGACCTTTTTGTCTTCCAACACCTTTAGCTTCCAGAACGGTTATACCGGATACACCAATGTCTTGAAGTTTTTCCTTAACCTCGTCTAATTTGAATGGTTTTATTATTGCTTCTATTTTTTTCATGAGTTCCTCTCAAGTTTCAACTATGTATATGCAAAAAGCGTGCCAAAATGTTCACTAATCATTTATTGGCTGATTTCTGTATATCTAAACCACAAAATGTGGAGAAAAAATGTTACACAGATGCAATTATGCCTATAAAATAGGCAAAATGACTAAATATTAGTCATTATTGCTAAATATTAAGTAATTTGTTGGAATAGAGAGTTATATAAATTTTTTTAAATAAATGTGTTTCAAATTATATTTGATTATTATATATATTATAAATCCTGCGGGCGTGGCGGAACTGGTAGACGCGCCAGATTTAGGTTCTGGTTCCTTATAGGAGTGGGGGTTCGATTCCCTTCGCCCGCACCACTTTTAATCCGAGATGTGAGTGTAGTATGAATGTATCTGAAATTTCAGCAAAAGATTTAAGTAGAGAAATAAAAGTTGAAGTCCCAAAAGGGGATATAGAAAATAAGCTTGTAAGTAAATTAGAAGAACTAAAAAACACCGTTCAACTAAAAGGTTTTAGACCTGGTAAAGTTCCGTTAAATCATTTGCGTCGTGTATTTGGGCAGAGACTTATGCCAGAGGTTATTGAAGAGACAGTTAAAGAGACCTCTGCAAAAGTACTTTCTGATAGAAACGAAAAACCAGCAATTCAACCAAAGATTAATTTCTACGATGGTAAGCCATCAGAAGAAAAAGAAAAAGAGGCAATTGATAAGGTTATTAATGCTGAAAAAGATCTCTCATATACAATGATATATGAGATTATTCCTGAAATAACATCACCAAAATACGATACAATTTCAATCACAAAAAGAGTAGCCAAGGTTACATCCGAAGATATCAAAGAGGCATTAGATAGAATTGCCGCAGAAAACAAAAGTTATGAAGAGAGAAAATCTTCTGAAAAATCTAAAGACGGCGATCAATTAACAATAGATTTTATTGGGAAAATTGACGGAGAGGTTTTTGATGGTGGTTCAGCAAATGATGCGCCTTTGGTTATAGGATCTGGAGCGTTTATTCCAGGTTTTGAAGAACAGTTAAAAGATGTAAAAAATGGTGATGAAATTAACGTAAAAGTTAAATTTCCAGAAGATTATCAAGTTGAACATTTGGCTGGTAAAGATGCTGTTTTTGAAACAAAGGTAAAAAAAATAGAAAAGCCTGTTGCAACCAAAGTGAACGAAGATTTTGCAAAGAAACTTGGTTTTGAAGATTTGCAAAAGTTAAAAGACCAGATATCTGACCAACTGGAAAAAGATTATGAATCCATATCAAAGTCTGATCTGAAACGTAAATTAATGGATGGTCTCGACGGAAAACTAAAATTTGATTTGCCGCCAACGCTCGTAAGCGAAGAGTCAGATATGATTTGGAACAACTACAAAAGAGATATCGAAAGTTCTGGAAAGAAAATCGAAGATGTTGTCAAAGATGAAAAGAAAACAAGAAAAGAGTATGATGAAATTGCCAAGAGGCGGGTGAAACTTGGATTGTTCTTTAACAAAATTGCAGAAGATGAAACAATAACTGTTTCTGATGATGAGGTAAACAGAGCGTTATTTGAACAAGCAAGAAACTATCCAGGTCAAGAGAGTGAGATTATAAAATTTTATCAAGAAAATCCAAATGCAATGATCCAAATAAAGTCTCCTCTGATTGAAGACAAAGTTGTTGATTTCATTTTAACTAAAGTCAAAGTTAAAAATGAAAATGTTACAAGAAGTGAGTTACTTGGACATGATCACGACCATGATCACGACCATGATCACGACCATGATCACGACCATGATCACGACCATGAGCATGACTCAAAGCCAAAGAAAAAATCTACAACAAAACCAAAGGCTTCAAAAGCAAAACCAAAAACAGCAAAGACCAAAAAATAAGGTGTAATCATGACTGATAGAAAAGAAACACATATGAACCTCATTCCAATGGTTGTAGAACAATCAAATAGAGGTGAGAGAGCTTACGATATCTTTTCAAGGCTACTCAAAGAGAGAATAATTTTCATTACAGGTCCTATTGATGATGGTGTTGCAACAGTTGTAACTGCACAGTTATTGTTTTTGGAAGCTGAGAATCCAAAAAAAGAAATCTCATTATATATTAATTCACCTGGTGGCATTGTTACATCTGGAATGGCAATATATGACACTATGCAATTTATAAGGCCTCCTGTATCAACATTGTGTATTGGGCAGGCCGCTTCAATGGGTTCTTTATTATTAACAGCTGGTGAAAAAGGAATGAGATACTGTCTCCCTCACTCCAGAGTGATGGTTCATCAACCATCTGGAGGGTTTTCTGGGCAGGCAAGTGATATTGAACGTCACGCTCAGGATATTGTAAAAATTAAAAGAAGATTGAATGAGCTCTATGTCAAGCACACCGGTCAGGAATACGATACAATTGAAAAAACTCTTGATAGAGATCACTTCATGAATGCTGATGAAGCAAAGGAATTTGGTATTGTTGATGAAGTTATATCTGCAAGAGGAGATGCAGATAGTAAATAATCCGGTCGCAGTTTATTTCTTGTTAAGATTTATGTTATAATTTTTATTTATTAAACATGAGATTAAGTTATGAGTAAAGTTGGTAATAGCGATACAAAATCTACATTATACTGCTCATTTTGTGGTAAAAGTCAGCATGAGGTAAGAAAACTCATAGCTGGACCAACGGTTTTTATCTGCGATGAATGTGTAGATTTATGCACTGACATTATCAGGGAAGAAACAAAATCATCAGTTATAAAATCAGATAAAGAACTACCTACGCCGTCTGAAATATTTAAAATTCTCAATGAATATGTTATTGGTCAAGAACACGCAAAGAAGGTACTCTCAGTTGCTGTACACAATCACTATAAAAGATTATCAAATGAAGTAAAAACTTCTAGTGATGTTGAATTATCAAAATCAAATATATTAATAGTAGGGCCAACAGGAAGTGGTAAGACTCTACTTGCACAAACATTAGCGAGAATTCTAGATGTTCCATTTACTATGGCTGACGCTACTAGTCTTACTGAGGCTGGTTATGTGGGGGAAGATGTTGAAAACATAATCTTAAAACTTCTTCAGGCTGCCGACTACAACGTTGAGAAAGCACAGAGAGGAATTGTTTATATCGATGAAGTTGATAAAATTAGCCGTAAATCTGATAACCCTTCAATCACTAGAGATGTATCTGGTGAAGGTGTCCAACAAGCTCTTTTGAAAATTATGGAAGGTACTGTAGCGAGTGTTCCTCCTCAAGGTGGAAGAAAACATCCTCAACAAGAATTTCTTCAGGTTGATACCACAAATATTTTATTCATTTGTGGTGGTGCATTTGCAGGTCTTGAAAAAATAATTGCTAAAAGAACTAATGACTCATCAATCGGTTTTGGTGCTTCAGTTGAGGAGATTGAAGAAAAAAATATCGATGAGCTATTTACAATTCTTGAACCGGAAGATCTTCTCAAATTTGGTCTTATTCCTGAATTTGTCGGTCGTGTACCAATCATAGCAACTCTTGAAGACTTAAATGAAGATACACTCATCAAAATTCTAACTGAACCAAAAAATTCACTTGTTAAACAGTACCAGAGAATGTTTGAGATAGAAAATGTAAAGCTCACATTTTCTGAAGAGTCATTAAGATCTATTGCAAAGAAAGCAATAGAAAGAAAGACTGGAGCGCGTGGGTTACGTTCTATACTTGAGTCAATTCTTCTGGAAACAATGTTTGAATTACCAGAACTAGATATGATTGAGGAAGTGGTAATATCCAATGAAGTTGTTGAAGGAAAATCACGCCCTCTTTACATCTACTCAGAACAAAAAGAAGATTTAGGAAATTCTGCTTAATTTTTCTTAAATACAGTTCATTTCTTCTAAAATAACTTGAAACTCTGCTTTTTAAGTAACAAATTATATATATGAAAATAATTTGTGAGTTTTAGACATGGAAGATGATATAAAAATAAGTAGTGATTTGTACCCAATATTACCTTTGAGAGATATTGTTGTTTATCCAAATATGATTGTTCCTTTGTTTGTGGGAAGAGATAAATCTATTCAAGCTCTTGAGGAAGTTATGAACAATGACAGAGAGCTCTTTTTAGTCTCACAAATTGACTCTACAACTGAAGATCCAAACGAAGACAGCTTGTATAAGGTAGGTACAATTGCGTCTGTTATGCAATTGCTAAAATTACCAGATAACACAGTAAAAGTGCTTGTAGAAGGTACAAGCCGTGCAAAAATCAGAAACTTCATAAAGGGAGAGAAATTTCACCAAGTTGAAGTTGATTTTATAAAAGAAATTATTCCAGATGATCCAGAAATCGAAGCAATATCGAGATCGTGCCTTATGGAGTTTGAAAACTACACTAAAATAAATAGGAAAATACCGACTGATACCTTTAGTTCAGTCTCTGAGATTGATGATTACTCAAAAATAGCTGATACTATTGCTTCAAATCTCCAGATCAAATTATCCCAAAAGCAAAAGATACTTGAAACTAATAATCTAAAAGAGAGGTTCGAGCTTATTTTAAGCTTCCTAGAAGGAGAGATTGACGTCTTACAAACTGAAAAAAGGATCAGAGGACGCGTAAAAAGACAAATGGAAAAAACTCAAAGAGAGTACTATTTGAACGAGCAGATGAAGGCAATCCAAAAAGAACTTGGAAAAGAAGGTGAAGATGGTGGTGATGATACTGCTGAGTTGGAAAAGAAACTCGAAACTCTAAAATTGCCGAAGGATGTTAAAGAAAAAGCTAAATCTGAGTTTAAAAAATTAAAGCAAATGAGCCCAATGTCTGCAGAGGCAACAGTTGTAAGAAATTATCTTGATTGGATTGTTTCAATTCCATGGAGTAAGAAGTCAAGATTTAATAAGCCAATCAAATATTCAGAAGATATTCTTGATAATGACCATTATGGATTAGAAAAAGTTAAAGAGAGAATTATAGAATATATTGCTGTTCAAAAAAGAACGAAAAAATTAAAAGGGCCTATACTTTGTCTTGTTGGTCCACCAGGTGTAGGTAAAACCTCACTTGGCAAATCAATAGCTCAATCAACTGGTAGAGAGTTTGTGAGAGTTAGTCTTGGTGGTGTCAGAGATGAGGCCGAAATTCGAGGTCATAGAAGAACATACATTGGATCGCTTCCTGGGCGAATAATACAATCTATGAAAAAAGTAACTACAAAAAATCCATTATTTCTATTAGATGAGATTGATAAATTAGGATCTGATTATCGTGGAGATCCATCAGCAGCACTTCTTGAAGTTCTAGATCCTGAACAAAATGATAAATTTAATGATCATTATTTAGAGGTTGACTACGATCTTTCCGACATAATGTTTATTACTACTGCAAATACTCTAAATATACCTCCAGCTTTAATGGATCGAATGGAAATAATTAGGATTGCTGGGTATACAGAAAATGAGAAACTTGAAATATCAAAGAAACATCTCTTACCTAAAGTTTACAAGCAACACGGACTATCAGAAAAAGAGATTTCTATTGATGAAACTGCTCTTCTGGAAACTATCCGTAGATATACAAAAGAATCTGGTGTTAGAAGTTTGGAAAGAGAATTATCAAAGATTGCAAGGAAGGCTACTAAGAAACTTGTATCTAATGAATCAAAAGATTTAAAGATCACAAAAGATAACATCTCAGATTATCTCGGTGTCTACAAATATAGATACGGAGAAGCTGAACGTGATGATCAAATAGGTATAGTTACTGGGCTTGCATGGACGGAATACGGCGGCGAACTGCTTACTATTGAAGGAGCGATGATGCCTGGTAAAGGTAGGATGACGGTAACAGGTAATCTTAAAGATGTTATGAAGGAGTCAATCTCTGCAGCAGCATCGTATGTTAGATCAAATGCTACAAAATATGGAATTAAACCGCCATTATTCGATAAAAGAGATATACATGTTCACGTCCCTGAAGGCGCTACACCAAAAGACGGTCCTTCAGCCGGAGTTGCTATGGCGACAGCAATAATATCCCTTATGACACAGGTTCCTGTTAGAAAAGATGTTGCAATGACAGGAGAGATTACATTACGAGGTAGAGTTCTTCCAATTGGTGGGTTAAAAGAAAAGCTACTTGCAGCTGCACGGGGAGGAATAAAAACAGTCTTTATACCAGAAGAAAATAAAAAAGATTTATCTGAGATCTCAGAAGAAATTACAAAAGATCTCAAGATCATACCAGTAACAAAAATTGATGAGATCATAGACGCTGCTCTAGTCTCAAAGCTTGATCCAATAGAATGGAGCAAAGAAGATATTGAAGCGCACGATCAATCTATCACTGGTAATAATGAAAAAGAACGACCATCAGTAGCACACTAACTGATTCTGTTTATTTAATTAATTCGTTGATATTTTTCTCTTAGAGAAAAAATTTATCATGTTTTTTCTTCAAAATAGTGCATAAGTGGCAGTTTTCTGCTGTTTTCTTGTGATTTTGCTGTTTTTTTTTGATTACCTTTGGATCAATTGTTAGGATTAACCATTAATTAACTTTTCTTGTTAAAAGATAAAAATATAATATCTGAAAGGGATAATACTATGAATAAGAACGATCTAATTAATAATGTAGCCGATGCAGCTGGCATTTCAAAATCTGCTGCTTCAAGTGCAGTAGATGCAGTGTTTGATTCAATCTCATCAGCTTTAAGTAGTGGTGGAGATGTCAGACTTGTTGGATTTGGAACTTTTTCTGTTGCTAGTAGAAAAGCAACAACAGGACGTAATCCACGTACTGGAGAATCTATTAACATACCTGCTTCAAAGAGTCCAAAATTCAAAGCTGGGAAAGCTCTAAAAGACGCAGTTAATTAATATATAAATCATATTAACAAAAAATACGTGCGGTAATTAACCGCGCGTTTTTTTTTGTACATTTGCTATTATTTAATTATAGATTTTTTATTTGTTTTACTGTATTTATTGTTTATTGTAGTGGGCGGTTAGCTCAGTTGGGAGAGCATCTCGTTTACACCGAGAGGGTCGGCAGTTCGAGCCTGTCACCGCCTACCATTACGCGGGTGTAGCTCAGTTTGGTTAGAGCGCCGGCCTGTCACGCCGGAGGTCGCGAGTTCAAGTCTCGTCACTCGCGCCATTTTTAAATGGCATATCTAAAAATTTTCTAGTTATATTTTATTAATATTCTATCAGTAGTATATTTACTATTCAGGAGAATATTTTGCAAAAAATTAGTAGATCAGGTGTAGAAAAATATATTGGTTGTAAACGCTGCTTTGTATTGCAATATAAGTATAAAGTTAGTCCATCACAGATACCATTCACTCTCAACTCTGCCGTTGATGAATTGTGTAAAAATGAATTTGACTATTACCGTAATAAGGGCGAGCCTCATCCGCTTTTTATAGAACATAATATTGACGCTGTTCCATTTAAACACGACGATATTGATAAGTGGAGAAACTTTAGGCAAGGGTTGTCTTATATATCAGAAGAACATGGATATCACTTTTATGGAGCGATAGATGATGTATGGGTGAAGCCAAATGGTGAGTTGATTGTATCTGATGTCAAATCCACATCAAAAAAAATATTTGATTGGTCTGAAACAGCTAAATATGAGTATGCTCGAGGTTATCAACGTCAATTAGAAATGTATCAATGGTTGTTTAGAAAGAATGGTTTCAATGTGTCTGATACTGCTTATCTAGTGTATTTCAATGGTTTAAAAAACGAACCAATGTTTGAGCAGGTGCTAAAATTTGAATTACATTTGGTTGAATTAAACTGTAATGCTGATTGGGTAGAACAAAAAATTATTGAGGCTAAATCATTATTAGAACAAGATTCTATCCCAGGTGGATCAAAATACTGTGAAACATGTCAATATCTTAAAAAGAGATGGGATGTATATAATGATGTGAACGTATGATCCAATGCGTATATATCAACCTGTTTATTGACATAAAATAGACATAATTATGATTTAGTGTTTATAAATATGAAAACACTTACATATTTATTTGTTGTTTTTGTAGTTATTCTTGGTATTTCTCCCCAAGACTCTTCGGCCATGACTCTATACAACAATGAACCAAAATTAAAAGTCATGGTCGAAGTATTTCATGATTTTGATTATCAGAAAATCGATAATATTAAAGTTTTTGTTTCGCATAAAGATATTGGGTTAAACGATGATTTAGAATTCAAAACCTACAAGAGAATCATAGAAGATAATTTTCAAAACCTAAATTATTCTATTGCAGATAAATCTGAAGATGCAGATTATATAGTTGAGATTGATTACGGAATTGAATTTCAAGAGAGGTACAGTAATTATCCAATATATAGTTACGTAAAACCTAAAGAAAAAACTATATTCGAATCAAAGAAAAATAATTTTGAATTTAAAATACAAACAAAATCACCAAGCGGACGTGTTTTAATAGGTTATAGAACATTTAAGGACAGTTTCTATAGTCGTCATCTATACATGGATATTTATTCAGCAGATACAAATACAAAAATATATCAAGGAAAAGCCGATAGTGATGGAAAAATAAATTCTTTGCCATATATCATAAATGGTCTTGCCTTTGCATTATTTAATGATTTCCCTGGTAATAATTCAGTATTAAATACATATGAAATTAGTGAAGAGATTTATAACCCTGAAGCCTATCTTCAAAGACAAAACAATAAATTTTTAAAAATTCAAGATGCAAAAAAAAGAAACTGGTCATTAGGTTTCTCTATTAATTAATTTTTTACCAATATAAACAAGAATTAAGAAAATTAAAAAGAACATAATTGGTGTTCTGATTTCAGGCGAAGATATCATTTCAACAAAACCTGGAATTTCTTGATTTTCAGAAATAATACTATCAAAACCTGAACCAATAGATGCCCATATGAAAACTGATGGGGATATACCTGCCATGGTTCCAATAATAAAATTTTTAACTTTAATATTAAATAATACGGCAACAAGATTTGAAATACCAAACGGTATCCCAACGAATATTCTATATAAAATAAAAAAAACTAGTTCATCCTTATGAAATTTTCCTCTTATGTTTGAGTATTTGTTTGCGAATAAATTATTAAGATTTTCTCTAAAGAGATACTGAGCAGAAACATATAACATTGTTGCGCCTAAAGTAAGTCCTAACAGAGAGATTATTGTTCCGATATATGAACCAAATATCATACCGGAAAATATGCCGATTGGAGAATTAAATCCTAGAAAAAAAGCCCAAAGTAAGCCAATAAGGAATATCGCTAAGAATTTAATAAGAACATTATCTTGTGTTATTTCTATTAAAGACACTTTCAAGATTGTCAAAAATTCGAGTGATATAATTTCTTGAAATGAAAATTCACCAAATATCACTGCGAGGAAGATAATCATACCTATAATGTATGAGAAGAGAATTATTTTTTTAATACCATTCATAGTGGCTCCTATACTAGGAAATTTAGTTTCTAGGGTAAATATCAAAAAATTATGATGATTAACTTTTAATTCTGTATCCAGTCCAGAATATTCTCCAGATAATGAGTAAGCATATCAAAGTAAAAGTTAAAATGGCAAATATACTATAACCGATATAAACATCTGAGTTTCCAAAGAAAGCCCATCTAAATCCAGATATAAGGTAAACTATTGGGTTAAAAAGTGTAACTTTCTGCCAAAATTCTGGAAGTAAAGAAATGGAATAAAAACTTCCTCCTAAAAATACCAGTGGGGTTATAATTAAATCTGGAATAATTGTAATTTGTTCAAAGTTTCTTGCCCAAATACCAACAATAAATCCCATCAAACTGAAAGAAACACATGATAAAAATAGTATGCAGATCATCCAGAAAGGATGTTCAATGGTGATATCGACAAGAAAAGATGCAGTTATAAGTATGATTAAACCTATTGTCATTGATTTTGTAACGGCAGCAGATATATAACCAATGACAATTTCTGTGTAAGAAACTGGAGCAGATAATAATTCATTTATTGTTCCTAAAAATTTTGGAAAATAAATTCCAAATGACGCATTGGAAAGACTCTGTAGAGATACGGTTAGAAGAATAAGACCTGGAACAATAAAACTACCATAACTTACATCACTAATATCTTCCATTCTACTGCCAATTGCCGAACCAAATACTATAAAATATAAAACAGTTGATATCACAGGAGATGCAATGCTTTGAACAAGTGTTCGTAATGTTCTAGACATCTCAAATTTGTAGATAGCTTTAATAGCTTGAATATTCATTATTATTTACTCACTATATCCAGGAAAATTTCTTCAAGTGATTTTTCTTTGGTTTCAATATTGTTTATGACACATCCATCATTTTTAAGTTTTGTGATAAAGTTATCAAAGTTATTATCACTTTTTAAGAAATTATAATTGATAATTTTTGGGTTCGAGTCAGGATCAACGCTAATATCAAACTCATCAGAATATTTTTCATCATTAATTGCTTCGTTAAGTTCTATTGAAATAACTTTTTGCCCCATCTTTTCAATAAGCTCTGTCTTTTTTTCTGTAAGAAGGATTTGACCTTTACTTATTATTGAAATCCGATCGGCAATTTCTTCTGCTTCTTCAATGTAATGTGTGGTTAATATGATAGTTGTACCTTTGTTCCTTATTTCTTTTATAAGCTCCCACATATCTATGCGTAGATCAACATCAACACCAGCTGTTGGTTCATCTAAAAATAGTATTTTCGGTTCATGGCTTAGAGCTTTGGCAATGATAACACGTCGCTTCATACCACCAGATAGTTCAACTATGCGTTTATCTTTCTTTTCCCAAAGCAAGAGTCTCTTTAGAATATCTTCAATATACTTATCATCATTTTTACAACCGAATAGATTTCTGGAATAGCGAACTACATCAATAACTTTTTCAAATGGTTGTAATGCAATTTCTTGAGGTACCAGTCCAATCATGGATCGAGTTTTACGGTAGTCTTTCTTAACATCAAATCCACCCACCGTTACAGATCCTGATGATATATTAGTTATTCCGCATACAGCAGATATAAGAGTAGTCTTACCTGCACCATTAGGTCCAAGCAGAGCAATTATTTCTCCATCATGAATATCCAAATTAACACCAGTGAGGGCTTGTGTGCCATCAACAAACTTTTTTGATAAGTTTTTTATCTCAATGATATTTTTCATAATTTTAAGTTATTAAATACGGTATTAATTTGAATGATATTTTGCAAAACTATGGTTTTTAATTTAAAAAACTACTATATATTATTTAGATGCTTTATATATTATTACAAGGTGAAAGTTATGGAATACAAGAATAAATTATACATCAACGGTGAATGGCTAGATGGTTCAAATAAAGAAACATTTGATATCATTAATCCCGCCACAGAGGAAGTTATTACTTCAGTTGCTTCAGCGGAAATAGAAGATGCCAAAAAAGCCATTGATGCTGCAGAAATTGCATTTGAAAGTTGGTCTAAGGTTTCACCTAGGGAGAAGTCTGTGGTACTTCGTAAAGCATATGAATTATTTATGGATAAGATTGAGGATTTTGCAGAACTTATCACTTTAGAAAACGGTAAAGCATATGGTGATGCAAAGGGTGAGGCATTATATTCTGCTGAATTTTTCCGCTGGTATTCCGAAGAAGCAGTTAGAGGAATAGGGCAAATATCAAATGCACCTGCAACAGGCGCACGTATTGTTGTTCAATATAAACCAATTGGGATTTCTATACTTGTAACACCTTGGAATTATCCTGCCGCTATGGGCACAAGAAAAATAGCACCTGCAATTGCAGCTGGATGTCCTGTAATTATAAAGCCAGCATCTGAAACGCCATTGACTATGTTAGAGCTAATGCCTTTACTGGAGGAAGCAGGTGTGCCAAAAGGTCTTGTCTCTGTTCTTCCTTCTCGAAATACATCAAAGTTAGTTGATCATCTGCTTCATGATAAAAGAGTTAGGCTTGTTTCATTCACAGGTTCAACGGAAGTTGGAAGAAAGCTCTTAAAAGGTGCTAGCGACCAAGTTCTAAAAACATCAATGGAGCTTGGCGGTAATGCGCCACTAATTGTTTTTGATGACGCAGATATAAATACAGCAGTTGAGGGTGCAATGGTTGCTAAGATGAGAAACCTTGGCGAAGCATGCACTGCAGCTAACAGAATTTATGTTCATGAAAACATTGCAGAAGAATTCAAAGTCAAGTTTTCAGAAAGAATGGGGGCATTAAAAGTAGGGAATGGTCTCGATAAATCAGTTGATGTTGGTCCATTGGTAAATAAAGAAACACGTGATAAGGTAGCATACTTCGTAGAGGATGCTCTATCAAAAGGAGCTGAACTTTGTGTGGGCGGTCAAAACATTGATGGTCCGGGTTATTATTATCCGCCAACAGTATTGTTTAACGTGTCTGATAAATCAGAGTGTTTAAATGATGAAATATTTGGACCTGTTGCTGCCATTCAAACATTTAATGATACCGAAGAAGTCATTAAAAGAGCTAATGATACAGAATACGGGCTTGTTGCATATGTCTTCACTGAGGACATGAAAAAAGGGATGCAAGTTTGTGAAAGGCTCGATTATGGTATGGTTGGACTAAACAGGGGATTGGTATCAGATCCTGCTGCACCATTCGGTGGTACAAAACAATCTGGACTTGGGAGAGAAGGGGGACATGAAGGTATGCTTGAATTCATGGAAGCCCAATATATATCTTCAATCTGGTAGTAGATAAATATAATTGAATAATTCAAGATGGGCATAATATCTTATGCCCATTTTTTTTAACAATCCTGAGATAATAGTCATTGTAATATTCTAAACTATTGGAATTGATTAGTATTAAATTCTCTTAAATCAAAAACTTTGAGTTTCTTATTTTTTTTTAACAATAAGCCTATTGATTGTTCTCGTTTACTCGATTTAATTTACAAACATAATTTATTTTTTGGAGAATCAAAATGAAACACTTAAATAGTTTTTTTGCATTTTTTGCAGTAATTTTTTTCTCATCTAACTTAATTGCTTCACCACTAGTTGATATAGAGTGGTTAAAAGGAAAAATTGAGTCAGGTGAAACAAGTAGTAACATCCTTCTTATAGATATTAGAAATAGTATCGGTGGTGGTAGTTACGAAACATACCTTGAAGGTCATATTCCAACATCAATCCACTCAGATTATGGTAAAGATGGCTGGAGAGTAAATGTAGATAACACAGTTGGTCTTGTTCCAACAGAAGAACAGTTCCAAGTTCTAGCAAGAAGTCTGGGTGTTAACAGTGATACACATGTTGTAATTATTCCAGCTGGTGTTTCATCAAGTGATTTTGGAAGTGCGGCACGAAGTTATTGGACTTTTAAAGTTTTTGGACATGATAATGTTTCTGTGTTGAATGGTGGTTTAAATGCCTGGAAGAATGCATACCCAAATGAAATTGAAACTGGTGAGTTTGTTAAAAGATCCGCTGGTAATTTTACAGCAAAATTTATTCCAGAACTTTACATCAGCACAGATGATGTAGCAAAAGTTGTTGGCAATAGAGGGAATACCATATTGCTAGATGGAAGAACTGAAGAACAATACTACGCTGAAGCTCAACATCCAAAGGCACGGATAGCAGGCAGATTACCTGAAGCAGAGCTTTTGTTCCAAGAAAATGCATATAATGTAGCTCAAAATATCCTAAAGTCTGACTCAGAACTCAAGGAAGTTTTTGCTGATTATCTAGATGCAGAAGTAATAAGTTATTGCAACACAGGTCACTGGGCTGCGAATAACTGGTTTGTCTTATCAGAAGTTCTTGGTAATAAGAATGTTAGACTTTATGATGGTTCAATGGTCGAATGGACAGAAGATCCAATTAGACCAGTTGAAACTTCAGGCAGGTCAAACCTTGATAAACTTAAGGGTATTATCGGTTAATATTTTATATATTCTGCATTTATTTATGATATAAAATTGAAATGATCAGAATACAAAATATTGGAATCTTCTCTTTTTTAATGTTAGCAGGTCTCATTACAGGCCTGCTAGCATTTTTTGATTCGGGGTTGAAGGGTATTGTACTCTTATCGCTTGGGGTTGTCCTTGGAATTACTTTTTTATTCTTTCAGTATGGATTTGCGTCAGGATGGAGAAATCTTATTATAGATAAAAATCCGTCTATGATTTCCTATCATTTTCTGCTTGCCGCAATTTGCTCTCTCTTCTTTATCCCCCTTATAGGATTAAACTCCGGTATTATAGGGAGCGTTGCACCTGTAAACTTATCATTGGTACTTGGTGCGCTTATGTTTGGTTTTGGCATGCAGCTCGCCAATGGTTGTGGTTCTGGAGTATTGTTTACATTTGGTGCTGGCTCAGGAAGAATGGTTGTTGCATTGCCTTTTTTTATTATCGGGTCAGTTTTAGGAACCTATATATTGCCATTTATTATTGATGTGATGTCTCTGGGACAGATTATTATCGCCAACGATTTTTCATTATTTCTAAAAACACTAATCAATGTCTCACTTCTTGCGTTCATGTTTCTAATCTTTCAATACTTTGCACGAAAGAAAAAAATACAATTAAATAAAAGATTTCTTGCAGGAACAATCATTATTGCAATCTTATGTATTATGGTTTTGTTTTTTTCCGGTTCTCCATGGGGTGTAACGTATGGTTTTACATTGTGGGGAGCAAAAATCTTCTCTGGTTTTGGAGTTCCTATAGAGAATTTTGCATTCTGGAACTGGCCAGGACCAAAGAGATCATTGGAACATTCTGTGCTCTCAGATGTTAGCAGTATGATGAATATTGGGATGGTTATTGGTGCTGGTTTATTAGCCTCAATTACAGGCTTATTCACAAAAAGTAACTGGCCGCCAAAAGCTGAGTTAATTTCGGCAGGAATTGGTGGTATACTGATGGGTGTTGGTGCTAGGTTAAGCTTTGGTTGCAATATTGGCGCATTTCTTGGTGGCACTGCCTCTGGAAGTCTTCACGGATGGATTTGGTTTGTGATGGCTTTTATAGGTACTTACTTTGGTGTTACTTATAGAAATAAAGTAGGTTATAAATAATGAATGTAAAAAGGATATATGCTATTATTATTGTTATTGGATTTATAATGGCAATGTATGATCATCTCACAAGTCCTGTGCTCGCACTCGCCTCTCCCGGTCAAAGTGAAAATTCATGCGCTCCATGTGGAGCACCATGTTTGGAGAAGGATTAATATGCGATATTTTTTCTTGTTTTTTTTGAGTCTCTTTGTTGTTAGTGATGCAAATGCCGTATCACGTTTGGAACAATTATATTTGGAGTCCCAACTTATAAATAATTATTCAGATAATCTATATTTTAATGGCAATGATTTTGTAATTGGTAACGAAGATGCTGAAGTCACAGTGGTTGAATTTTTTGATTATAACTGTGGTTACTGTGAGAGAGCTCTAGCTGACTTAATTAATCTTATAGAAGCTAACCCAAACATCAAAATTATTCTAAAAGAATACCCAATTCTGAATGATAATTCATATGATTTAGCTAAATTATCTCTTTCAGCAGGATTGCAAGGTAAGTATTTTGAATTTCATAATATTTTATTATCTACCAAGGGAGTGGTATCGTATGACCAAGCTCTAAAAATAGCCGCTGATATAGGGTTAGACATAGTAAAATTAGAGGAAGATTTTAAGAGCCAACAAGTGAATGATATCATTGCCAATAATAAAGTTTTAGGTTATTCTTTAGCCGTGTCAGGCACTCCGGCATATTTTATTGGTGATATAAAACTAGCGGGTGCCATTGGGTATGATACTTTACAAGAAGTGGTAAATTATATATCAGAGGGTATTTATATTGATGACTATATAGTTCAACTAGCACAAGCGGGTGATAGCGATGCCTACAAAGTGATGGTTAGATATGGATTATATTAATTTTAATTAAGAATAGGATGTGAAAAATGGATAAAGGTTTATTGTGGAGAGGTGGACTTATTTTAGTTTTTGGTTTGGCTATTTGGTTCGGATATTCTCTATCAGGTGACATGAGAGAAGGGGCAAAGGCACGTGCTGGTAAGCATTATGACCAAGCAATTGCAATTTATGAGCCAATTGCTGAAAATGGATCAAGTATTCCATTTTGGAACCCACAAACTAAAGCACAGCAAGAAATTGGTCATATACATGCTTTTAGAGATGACGGACAAGATAATTGGGAAGAGGCTGTTAAATGGTGGTCTAGAGCATCAAAAGGTGGCAGTGTAGTAGCACAATTTGCAATCTCTCAAGCATACAAAAGCGGTCAAGGTGTTGAGGAATCACTAGAGGATGCATATGTCTGGGCAATGGTTGCTGGTAACAAAAAGTCAAAAAGTCAAAGCAGGTATCTAGTGGATGCAAATTTATCAGCTGAGAACCTATCTGCTGATCAATTAACATCTGCTGCAAAAGCTATTTCAAGTTGTATTGACTCAGATTTTGTTGATTGTCCATACTAATAATTAATCTTAGTGGGATGTACATAAATTGTGATATCCCACTAAGCGCAAATCTGAGATAGATTTTCTTTCCATTCAATAAGCTTCACAAATTTTTCATTTATTTTTGTATTTTTGCTGACTTTATCACCCCAAGTTAAAGAGCCAAGAATTATTATATCAGCATATGAGACTTCATCATCAAGAATAAACTTTCGATTTAAAAGAAGATTGTTTAGAAAATTACAACACTTATCGAATTCATTTTTTTTAGAACTCATATTTAGTTCCTGAAATTGTTTTGGATGCATTCCAAATCTCTTTGTTCTGCTTTCTATAAAATATTCTTTATCCTCGTCATGAAGGCATTCAATTATATCGAATACTACCCGTTCAACTATTGATAGGTTTAGGTAGTGGTCTGACCAATGGTTAATAAATCTAATTACATCAAAATTATTCTGAATTAGTTTATGGTTTTTATCTGCATAATTATTTTCTATGTATTGGGCTATTTCAAAAGAGTCTGAAATTACTTGTTCATTATCTATAATTGTTGGCAATCTTGACTCACTAAAAAAGGGATTATTTAGTCTCTGACTAAAAGTTGTAGGGATTGTCTCGTAATCAATTTTTAGAATATTAAGTAAGTATTTTATTCTCCAACAATATGGACTAAATCTTAAATCATTCTTGCCAGCTAAATCGTATATTTGGATCATATTTAGACGATAGTTTTATCTATGAATTAAAAATTGAATATAATCACAACTTTAATATGAAATTACTTGTTATGACAATTAAATTATAATAATAATATTCTTAATTTTAATGTGGAATATTAGATGAATCCTATCATTCTTGATTACTTGCCTATCTTAATATTTATTGGAGTTGCTATAGTTGTCTCTGCTGCATTGATGGGTTCTTCCTTCATACTTGCAAAATCTAATCCAGATAATGAAAAACTATCCACATATGAATGTGGTTTCGAGCCGTTTGAAAATGCAAGAGTAAAGTTTGATATAAGGTTTTATCTTGTTGCTATTTTATTTATTATTTTCGATTTGGAAGTGGCATTTCTTTTCCCATGGGCCATTACACTTGGAGCAATTGGTGTATTTGGATATGTATCAATGATGATCTTTCTGATAGTTTTAACCGTTGGTTTTGTATATGAATGGAAAAAAGGTGCGTTAGAGTGGGATTGATATGAGTTTGCAGGGTCAGGTTATAGATCAGGATGATTATTTTAAAGAACTATCTGGTGAACTATCAGATAAAGGTTTTCTTGTAACTAGCGTTGATGAGTTAATCAATTGGGCTCGTACAGGATCACTAATGTGGATGACATTTGGTCTTGCCTGTTGTGCTGTAGAGATGATGCAAGCATCAATGCCAAGATATGATCTTGAAAGATTTGGAACTGCGCCAAGAGCATCACCAAGACAATCTGATTTAATGATCGTTGCTGGAACTTTAACCAATAAAATGGCTCCAGCTTTAAGAAAAGTATACGATCAAATGCCTGAACCACGTTATGTAATTTCAATGGGCAGTTGTGCAAACGGCGGTGGTTACTATCATTATTCTTATTCTGTTGTAAGGGGTTGCGACAGAATTGTTCCCGTTGATGTATATGTTCCTGGATGTCCTCCAACCGCTGAAGCTCTATTATACGGGATACTTCAGTTACAAAGAAAAATCAGAAGAACCGGTAATATAAACAGATAATAGAGATCATTGATGCCTGATACAAATAATGAAAATATTTCAGATGAAGACATATATCAGTCTCTAAAAAATAGATATAAGAAAAACATACTTAATTTTAGCCTAGCTCCTGATTTATCTATCGACATTAACCCAGAAATTATTACTGATCTTGTAAAATATATCAAAGACTCTAGAGATTTTCAATTTACTACATTTATTGATATATGTGGAGTTGATTACCCAAATCGAAGTAAAAGATTTGATGTAGTATATCATTTCTTATCTATGAAAAAGAATAAGAGAATACGAATCAAAGCGTCAATTGAGGAAAATGACTCCATTGAGTCTATTGTGAGTGTTTTTCCTGCTGCTGATTGGTACGAACGAGAAGCTTATGATTTATACGGCATAAATTTCAGTAATCATCCAGATCTGAGAAGAATGCTCACTGATTATAATTTCCAAGGTTTCCCACTTCGCAAAGATTTTCCACTTACAGGATACACGCAAGTTAGATACGACGACTCGCAAAAAAGAATTGTTCAAGAGCCTGTGGAATTGGGCCAGGAGTTTAGGGATTTTGATTTTCAAAGTCCATGGCTAGGAGACCCTCAAGAAAAAGATAATGGAATTGTAAACGAAGATGAGTAACGCAACAAAAGATAATACATTCACGATTAATTTTGGTCCTCAGCATCCAGCAGCTCACGGTGTTTTGAGATTGGTTCTAGAATTAGATGGTGAAATTGTTGATAGGGTTGATCCACATATTGGCTTATTGCATAGAGGAACTGAAAAACTAATAGAACATAAAACCTATACGCAAGCAGTTCCATATTTTGATAGATTAGACTATGTTGCGCCTATGAATCAGGAACATGCATTTTCTTTGGCAGTTGAAAGTTTACTAAAAATTGATGTCCCAAGAAGAGGTCAAGTAATTAGGGTGCTATATTCAGAGATCGGTAGATTGCTCTCTCACCTGTTAAATATTACAACACAAGCTATGGATGTTGGTGCACTCACTCCACCACTTTGGGGATTCGAAGAGAGAGAAAAGCTGATGTGTTTCTATGAACGTGCATCCGGAAGTAGGATGCATGCGGCATACTTCAGACCTGGTGGGGTACATCAAGATTTACCTGAAGATTTGATTAATGACATAGATGAATTCATAGATAGTCATCCAGCAGTTATAAGTGATATTGAAAATCTATTAACTGATAACAGAATATTCAAACAAAGGAATGTAGATATTGGTTTTATTAGCCAAGAAGATGCACAATTGTGGGGTTTTTCTGGAGTCATGATAAGAGGTACAGGGTTACCTTGGGATCTAAGGAGATCACAACCTTATGAAATATATTCAGAACTAGAATTTGATATACCTGTTGGTAAAAATAGTGACTGTTATGATAGGTATCTATTAAGGGTAGAAGAGATGAAACAATCTCTAAAAATTATGAAACAATGTATACAGATCTTGAGAAATGAGCCTGGACCCGTATCAACTCAAAATAATAAATTATTTCCCCCTAAACGTGCTGAAATGAAAGCCTCTATGGAAGCATTAATTCATCATTTTAAATTGTATACTGAGGGCTATCATGTTCCAAAAGGTGAAGTGTATCGTGCAGTAGAGGCACCAAAGGGTGAGTTTGGCGTATATCTTGTATCTGATGACTCTAATAAACCATACAGATGTAAAATTAGGGCTCCTGGCTTTGCGCATTTACAAGCAATGGATTATATGTGCAAAGGTCACATGCTTGCAGACGTTTCTGCAGTACTAGGTTCACTTGATATAGTCTTCGGAGAAGTTGATAGGTAATACATAAATGTCTGAATTAAATAATAAAAAATTTTCATTCACAAAAGAAAATCTGAAAATTGCAGAAACTGAAATTAAGAAATATCCAGAAGGACGCGGAGGATCTGCAATAATTTCACTTTTATGGATTGCTCAAAAACAAAACGAAGGCTGGCTCTCACCAGAGGTTGTTGATTATATAGCAGAATATTTGGATATCTCACACATAAGAGTTATGGAAATTGCAACTTTTTATACTATGTTCAACCTCAAACCAGTTGGAAAATATCACCTGCAGATATGTGGAACTACACCATGTATGCTATCTGGCTCAAATGAGCTGAAAAAAATACTCCAAAATGAAATTGGCGAACAAAATACTGTGAGTTCAGATGAATTGTTTTCATGGGTCGAAGTGGAGTGTTTAGGAGCTTGTTGCAATGCCCCAGTAATTCAAATAAATGATGATTACTATGAAGATCTGGATGCAGCAGACCTTACAAATATTCTAAATGATCTGAGAAATAATAAAACTCCAAAAATAGGATCTTATAAAAAGAGGATATCATCTGAACCAATTGATAATAATGTGCAAACTCAAACAGATAAAGAAATTGAAGATATTGCAAAACGTCGAAATAAACCAGGGTTAAATGTATAAGAATGCTAAAATTAGAAGATAGAATATTTACCAATATATATGGTCATAATAGCCCAGATCTAAAATCAGCTCTGAAAAGAGGGAATTGGGACTCAACAAAAATCCTAATGGATAAAGGTAAGGACTGGATCATAGAGGAAATGAAAGCATCTGGATTGAGAGGTAGAGGTGGTGCTGGTTTCCCAACGGGATTAAAGTGGTCATTTATGCCAAAAGAGGTAGGCGATAGACCTCATTATTTAGTTGTTAACGCTGATGAATCAGAACCTGGAACTTGTAAAGATAGGGAAATATTGAGACACGAACCGCATCAGTTTATAGAAGGGTGTTTGCTTGCTTCATATGCCATGAGTGCTCACGCCTGTTATGTTTATGTTAGAGGTGAATATGTAAATGAAAGGATAGCACTTCAAAAAGCAATTGATGAGGCTTACGAAGCGGGTTTAGTTGGCAAAAATGCATGTAAATCAGGATGGGATTTTGATATTTATGTACACCACGGTGCTGGGGCATATATTTGTGGAGAAGAAACAGCGCTTCTAGAAAGTCTCGAAGGAAAAAAAGGTATGCCTCGACTTAAGCCACCATTTCCAGCAAATTGTGGACTTTATGGTTGTCCAACAACAGTAAATAACGTTGAGTCAATATCTGTTGCTCCTGAAATTTTAAGAAGAGGTGCCGGTTGGTTTTCTTCATTAGGAAAGCCAAACAACACTGGTACAAAACTCTTTTGTATATCAGGACATGTAAATACTCCTTGTAATGTAGAAGAAGAAATGGGTATCTCATTGAAAGAGCTTCTTGAAAAACATGCAGGTGGCGTCAGGGGCGGATGGGACAATCTTCTTGCAGTTATTCCTGGTGGCTCATCTGTGCCTTGTCTGCCAGCAGATCAATGTCAAAACCTGTCGATGGATTTTGATACCCTCAAAGAGTTAAAATCTGGACTTGGTACTGCTGCAGTAATTGTAATGGATAAATCAACAGACATAGTGAATGCGATTGCTAGATTAAGTTATTTTTATAAGCACGAAAGTTGCGGACAATGCACACCTTGTCGCGAGGGAACTGGCTGGATGTGGAGAGTAATGGATAGAATGGTTAAGGGTGATGCTTCAGTCGATGAAATTGATATGTTACAAGAAGTCACAAAACAAGTAGAAGGTCATACAATATGTGCTTTAGGTGATGCAGCTGCATGGCCAATTCAAGGTTTAATAAGGCATTTCAGACCTGAAATAGAAAATAGACTGACTAAATAGGTTAAATTTATATGTCAAAAAAGATATTAATAAACGGTAATGAATTTGAATTTGAGGATAATTTAACATTAATCCAAGCACTCGAACTTGCCGATATAGAGGTTCCAAGATTCTGTTATCATGACAAGCTATCAATTGCTGGGAACTGCAGAATGTGTTTGGTTGAGGTTAAAGGTGCACCAAAACCAGTTGCATCTTGTCATTTTGCATTAAGCGATTTAAGGCCTGGTCCGAATGGAGAGTTGCCTGAAGTATTCACCAATACTGATTCAGTACATCATGCTCGAAAAGGTGCTATGGAATTCTTGCTTGTCAATCATCCTCTTGATTGTCCAATATGTGATCAAGGTGGTGAATGTGATTTACAAGATCAAGCGCTACACTATGGAATAAATAAAAGTAGATACAAAGAAAATAAGAGAGCAGTTGATAACAAGGACATCGGTCCTCTGGTAAAAACAACAATGACAAGATGTATACATTGCACTAGGTGTGTTAGATTTACATCTGAAGTGGCTGGTACTGGTGAACTTGGCGCAATCCATCGCGGTGAGAATATGGAGATTACAACATATTTAGAAAAAGGTATGTCATCAGAATTACAAGGTAATGTGATTGATTTATGTCCAGTTGGTGCTCTTACATCAAAACCTTATGAATTCAAAGCTAGACCATGGGAATTAACAAAAACCGAGTCTATAGATGTTATGGATGCCTTGGGTTCAAATATTAGAATAGACTCAAAAGGAACTGAGGTTTTGCGAATTATGCCTCGTTACAATGAAGATATTAATGAAGAATGGATCTCAGATAAAACACGTTTCATATGGGATGGTCTAAAATCACAAAGGATTGATGCACCATATATACGTAAAGATGGCAAGTTAGTTAAAGCTACATGGGATGAAGCTTTAAATAAGGTTGTTGAGTTAGTTAAACAAACAAAACCATCAAAAATTGGTGCAATAGCTGGAGATATGACAACTGCTGAAGAGATGTATCTGATGAAATTACTATTAGGTAAGCTTGGTACTGATTTATATGATTGTAGGCAAGATGGTTCAAACATAACGAATAAATTTGGTCGTGCATCTTATATATTTAATCCTAGTATATCAGGTATAGAAGAAGCAGATGGGCTTGTAATAATTGGTTCAAATCCAAGAATGGAGTCTCCTGTTTTAAATGCAAGAATTCGAAAGAGGTGGCTCACAGGAAATCTGAGAATTTTTAATATTGGTCAGGAAAATGACCTTACATATGATTACATCCATCTCGGTAAATCACCTAACCAAATAAATTTAAAAAATATGGATGTAAATAATTGTAACAATATTATTTGGCTCATTGGCGATGATGTTTTTACGCGTGATGACTCTGATGATTTACTATCCCATATTGTTGAGTTAGCTACAAAAACAAATTCCATTAGGGATGATTGGAATGGTCTTGCTATACTCCATAAAAGTGCATCAAGGGTTGCTGGTCTAGATTTAGGTTTCTTGCCAGAAGATTCAAAAAAGAATGCAAAATATATTGCTGATTCAAAAAATGTAGATCTCTTATTTTTAATGGATGCCGATGAAATCAATGCGGATAATAAATATAAAGTTTACATTGGAAGTCACGGAGACAAAGGCGCAACTTCCGCTGATGTCATCTTGCCAGGAGCGTGTTACACGGAAAAAAATGGCTTTTTTATGAATACAGAAGGAAGATTACAGCAAATAAATAGAGCCGTTTTTCCACCAGGTGATGCAAAAGATAACTGGAAGATTATTATTGAGTTATCAAAACGACTCAAGAAGTCACTAAACTTTATAGATTTTGCTGATGTGAGGAGAGATTTACAAAAGAAATTTCCTATATTTGAAGATGTTGATGTAATTCAAACTGCCGACTCTTCACAGTTATCAAAAATTGAAATTAAAAATCCAAAACTGAATAATATAGAATTTGAAAATTCAATTAAAGATTTTTATCTCACAAACCCAATTGCTAGAGCCAGTAGAATAATGGCAGAGTGCAGTATGCAAAAAAAGAGTAATGGTAATATCAATGGATAGCCTTTTTATAAATTATCTAATTCCTGTATTGATTATTGCTCTCAAAAGTGTATTTCTCATTACGGCTTTGTTGATAACGATAGCTTTTTTACTATTGGCAGATAGAAAAATTTGGGCTGCTGTGCAGATGAGAAGGGGGCCAAATGTTGTTGGTGCATTTGGACTGCTTCAGTCCTTCGCTGATCTTTTAAAATTTGTCCTTAAAGAAGTAATTATTCCGTATAATGCTGATAAAGTTGTTTTTCTTCTCGCTCCTTTTGTAACAACAGTATTTGCAATATCCGCTTGGGCTGTAATTCCATTTGATGCTGGTGTTGTGCTTGCTGATATTAATATTGGAATACTCTATATATTAGCTATATCATCCCTCGGTGTTTATGGGATTATCATGGGAGGATGGGCGTCAAATTCAAAATACCCATTTTTAGGTGCGCTCAGATCAGCCGCTCAGATGGTATCGTATGAGGTGTCAATAGGTTTTGTGATAATTACAGTAATCCTTCTAAGTGGCTCACTAAATTTAAGTGATATTGTGAATGCTCAAGCTGGTAATTATGGTTTTCTCAATTGGTATTTTATTCCACTATTTCCAATGTTTGTTGTCTTTTTTATCTCGGCATTAGCTGAAACAAATAGACCACCATTTGATCTTCCAGAAGCTGAGTCAGAACTTGTTGCAGGCTTTATGGTAGAATATTCATCCACGCCTTACCTAATGTTTATGTTGGGTGAGTATGTTTCAATTGTTCTTATGTGTGCTTTTGGAACAATATTATTTTTGGGAGGATGGTTGCCAATATTCCCATTTTTAGATTTTATCCCAGGGTTTGTGTGGTTTGTCTTAAAAGTTTGTTTTATGTTTTTTCTTTTTGCAATGGTTAAGGCAATGGTTCCGAGGTATAGATACGACCAATTAATGAGACTCGGTTGGAAAGTTTTTCTCCCGCTATCACTGTTAATGGTTGCTCTAACAGCAACATATGTAGTTTTTATATGATTTGAATTGGATAGGATATGAATAGAACACTAAGAATTATAAAAAGCTTTTTATTGATTGAGTTCTTGAAAGCATTCAGACTGGCTATGAGATATTTCTTTAGTAAAAAAGCAACAATAAACTATCCTTTTGAAAAAGGTTCAATTTCTCCAAGATTTAGAGGCGAACATGCTCTTAGACGCTATCCAAATGGTGAAGAAAGATGTATTGGCTGTAAGCTCTGTGAAGCAATATGTCCAGCACAAGCTATTACAATTGAGGTTGGTCCACGTGAAAAAGATGGAACAAGAAGAACAACTCGTTACGACATTGATATGGTTAAATGTATATATTGTGGGTATTGTCAAGAAGCTTGCCCAGTCGATGCAATAGTTGAAGGTCCAAATTTTGAATTTGCGACTGAAACAAGAGAAGAATTGTATTATGACAAAGAAAAACTTCTTGCCAATGGTGATCGTTGGGAAGAATCGCTCTCAAAGAATATTGAATTAGATGCTAAGTATAGGTAAACAATGATCGTAGTTAGTACATTATTCTACTTGTTTTCATTCATAATGATTGCTTCTGCCTTTATGGTGGTATTATCACGCAATCCAGTCCACTCTGTACTTTTTCTAATTCTTTGTTTTTTTAATTCAGCAGGTATTTTCTTGCTACTTGGAGCTGAGTTTCTAGCATTTATATTGGTAATAGTATATGTCGGAGCGGTGGCAGTATTATTCCTCTTTGTGGTTATGATGCTTGATGTTGAGTTTAAATCCATTACCACTTCAGTAATAAGCTATTTACCAATTGGTATGACAATTGGATTCATAGTGCTTGCAGAGTTAATCCTAGTTCTATTCACTTGGAATAGAGATGATGTTAAGTCAATGTCATATAGCACTGAAAATATTGAACAAATAAGCAATACAGAAATGCTTGGTATGGTGCTATATACGGATAATATCCTGTTTTTCCAACTAGCAGGTCTGATATTATTGGCATCTATGATCGGTGCCATCGTGTTAACAGTAAACCACAGACCCTCTGCTAAAAGACAAAATATCTCAGTTCAGGTGGATAGGGATCCAAAAGAATCTATAAAAAATATTGATGTTAAACCAGGGAGTGGCATATGATTGCACTAAACCACTATCTTGTTCTTGCAGCAATACTATTTGTCATTGGTATATTTGGTGTATTCCTTAACAAAAAAAACATAATAATTATATTGATGTCGATTGAACTAATGTTGTTAGCGGTAAACATTAATTTCGTTGCATTTTCATCTTATCTGAATGACATTATGGGTCAGATTTTTTCTCTTCTCATATTAACCGTTGCTGCTGCAGAAGCTGCTATTGGACTGGCTATTCTTGTTATCTACTTTAGGAACAAAGGTTCAATATCTGTAGATGACATTAATGAGATGAAAGGATAATTATGATCTATTCCTCTATAGTTTTTTTACCACTGATTGGTGCGCTAATAACAGGATTATTTGGTAAAACAATTGGGGCAAGAAGTTCTGAAATCTTAACTTCCTCATTGGTAAGCATTTCAGCAATTTTATCATGGATTGTGCTAGCTGATGTTGGATGGGTTAATGGTGCAAATGATGATGTCGTTATTATATTAAAATGGCTTACATCCGGCAATCTTGATCTAAGTTGGTCCATACGAATAGATACATTAACTGCGGTAATGTTGGTGGTAGTTAATACCGTATCTGCGGTAGTACATTTCTATTCAATTGGATATATGCATGAAGATCCCTCAAGGCAAAGGTTCTTTTCTTATCTGTCTTTATTTACCTTTGCAATGCTAATGTTAGTTACGTCAAATAACTTCATGCAATTATTTTTTGGTTGGGAAGGCGTTGGTTTAGCTTCTTATTTATTGATTGGTTTTTGGCATCATAAAGAAAGTGCAAACAATGCTGCTATGAAAGCATTCATAGTTAATAGGGTTGGTGACTTTGGCTTTGCATTAGGGATATTTTGTATATTCTACATATTCGGATCATTAGATTTCGATTATGTTTTCTCTAATGTAAAATACATGGCTGATCAAAATATTTACATTCTGGGATATTCATTCAATTCAATTTCATTTATTTGCGTTCTATTATTCATTGGAGCTATGGGTAAGTCTGCACAATTCTTTTTACATACATGGTTACCAGATGCTATGGAGGGACCTACACCTGTATCGGCACTTATTCATGCTGCAACAATGGTAACAGCCGGTGTATTCCTTGTTGCAAGGTGTTCTCCTCTTTATGAAATGGCTCCTAATGTTATGTCATTTATTGTCTTTATAGGAGCAACAACAGCGATCTTCGCTGCTTCTGTTGCACTTGTGCAAAATGATATTAAAAGAGTAATAGCTTATTCAACTTGCTCACAATTAGGATATATGTTTGTTGCACTAGGTTTGGGTGCATACCAAGTGGGAATCTTTCATCTATTTACACATGCATTCTTCAAGGCATTATTATTCTTAGGTGCTGGTTCTGTGATCCATGCTATGTCAAACGAACAAGATATGAGAAATATGGGTGGGTTAAGAAAACATATTCCAAAAACTTATGTCTTAATGCTAGTGGGTACTCTTGCCTTAACTGGTTTTGGTATACCTGGTATATTTGGTATGGCAGGCTTCTATTCAAAAGATGCAATTGTTGAAGCTGCTTTTGCAACTAACCTTGCAATAAGTTCATATGCTTTCACAATGCTTGTCATCGCAGCATTCATGACTTCTTTTTATTCATGGAGACTTGTATTTATGACTTTTCACGGAACGCCGAGAGCGTCGCAAGACGTGATGTCTCATATCCATGAGAGTCCAAATATTATGTTAGTTCCTCTAATAGTGTTGGTACTTGGTGCTATTCTATCTGGTTATTTATTCTATGACTCATTTATTTACCATGACTTTAAAGAATTTTGGGCAGGCTCAATCTATATCTTAAAAGAAAACCATATTCTAAAGGATCTTCATTATGTTCCGACCATAGTTAAATGGACTCCAACCCTTATGATGGTTCTTGGTTTATCATTGGCTTACTATTTTTATATTAGAAAACCAAATATTCCAGCTAAGATTGCTAGGGACCAAGAAGTGCTATACAACTTCCTCCTTAATAAGTGGTATTTTGATGAAATATACGATTTCTTGTTTGTAAAACCAGCTGTAAGAATTGGAAGGTTATTCTGGAAAGCTGGAGATGAAAACATTATTAATAAATATGGTCCTGATGGCATTTCAAAACAAGTTGTTCGCGTTACAAAAAGAATGGTTCAATTACAATCAGGGTTAATTTACCACTATGCATTTTCTATGATTATTGGACTATCAATATTTATTACTTTTTACATTATTATAGGAAGAGGTTGATAGCATGTCTTGGCCAATCTTATCAACTTTATTATTAATTCCAATATTTGGTAGTATTACAATTTTACTTATAAATAGTAATGATGATATTGGAAAAAGAAATATAAAAACTGTTGCTCTATATACAAGTTTAGTAAACTTTATTGTTTCATTATTATTATGGATTAATTTTGATAAACTTACCTCCTCTTTCCAATATGTTGAGCAATATTATTGGCTCTCAGAAAATATCACATATCATGTTGGCGTGGATGGTATATCTGTATTCTTAATCATACTAACAACTTTCCTTATGCCATTTTGTGTACTTACAAGTTGGGATTCAATAAAAGAAAAAGTAAAAGAATACATGATAGCTTTTCTAATCTTAGAAACTCTAATGATTGGTGTCTTCTGTGCCCTTGATCTAGTTGTATTCTATCTATTTTTTGAAGCTTGCTTAATTCCGATGTTTTTGATTATTGGTGTTTGGGGTGGGCCAAGGCGTGTTTATGCAACATTTAAGTTCTTTTTGTACACTCTAAGTGGTTCAGTTTTAATGTTGATAGCCATCATATACATCTACATTATCACTGGTACCACAAATATTGTTGAATTGAACGGATACCCTTTTGATTATTCAATTCAAACATGGCTATGGTTAGCTTTCTTTATTTCATTCGCAGTAAAAATGCCAATGTTCCCAGTTCACACATGGCTACCAGATGCTCACGTTGAAGCACCTACTGCTGGATCTGTAATACTAGCTGGTGTTCTCTTGAAAATGGGCGGGTATGGGCTATTAAGATTCTCAATTCCATTATTCCCTGTTGGATCATTTGTTTTTATGGATTTTGTTTTTGTACTCTCAATTATAGCCATTATTTACACTTCATTTATTGCTATTGCCCAAGAAGACATAAAGAAGTTAATAGCATACTCATCTGTTGCTCACATGGGGTTCGTTACGATGGGTATTTTCACATTTACAGATCAGGGTATTCAAGGTGGAATTTTCCAAATGCTAAGTCATGGTCTAATATCATCAGCCTTATTTCTCTCAGTTGGAGTTGTATATGATCGTCTTCATACAAGAGAGATAAGTGTGTATGGCGGTGTTGTTAAGAAAATGCCAGTTTTTGCAGCTTTATTCCTTGTTTTTACAATGGCGAATGTTGGACTACCTGGAACAAGTGGGTTTGTCGGAGAATTCTTATCTTTAATTGGTGTGTTTAAGGTAAATATTTATGTCGCAATTTTTGCCACAACTGGTGTGATATTATCAGCTGCATACGCACTATGGTTATACAAAAGAGTTGTATTTGGAGAAATAACAAATAAAGCAATAGAAGAGTTAAAGGATATTAATGCCAGGGAATATATGATCTTATTTCCCTTGGCTATTCTAATAATTCTTTTTGGGGTATACCCAAATATGATCATAGAGTTAACTTCAGCAAGTACATCAAATTTAATTGAAAATTATAATGTTGCAGTTGATCAATATCAATCATTTATAAATGTACAGATTGCTAATTAAGGTGTTGTAATGAATATGTTAATCTATATGCCGTTATTACCAGAAATTTTATTATCTATTATGTCAATGGTGCTGTTAATGATAGGTGTTTTTAGTAAGAATGAAAACGCATATTCAATGGTATCTAATCTTGCCATTGCAACCTTAGTTTTAATTACTGCGATTATTTTATCAGGATCTATTTCGGATGGTATGGTGCTAGGTAATTCATTGATAGTGGATTCTTTTTCCCAATATCTAAAAATACTGATTTTAGTCTCAACCATAATCATATTAATAGTATCAAATATATATCTCAAAGATATTAAAATACTGAAATTTGAGTATATTATTCTAATTCTGATATCTGTAATAGGTATGATGATGATGGTTTCATCCAATGATCTTGTCACATTATATCTATCTATTGAGTTACAAAGCTTGCCATTGTATGTGCTTGCTTCAATAAGAAATAAATCACTTAAATCAACAGAATCTGGTCTGAAATATTTTGTTCTTGGGGCACTGTCATCATGTATATTATTGTATGGGCTCTCACTTATTTATGGTTATGCAGGATCAATTTATTATACTGACATTGCATCTACTCTTGTGGATTATGAAATTGGAATACTTATAGGTCTGGCATTTGCTTTGGCAGGTTTTGCCTTCAAAATTTCAGCTGTGCCATTCCATATGTGGACACCAGATGTTTATGAGGGTTCACCAACAACCATTACTGCATTCTTTGCCGTAGCTCCAAAGATTGCAGCACTTGGCTTAATAACCAGAATTCTATTTACTGCCCTTCCGACTCTAATAGAAGATTGGCAATCGATTTTAATTTTACTCTCAATACTCTCGATGTTATTGGGTGCTTTCTCTGCCATTGGTCAAAGTAATATAAAAAGACTATTAGCCTATTCATCCATAAGCCACATGGGTTTTGCATTGATGGGTGTTATTAATGGATCCATAGAAGGTGTAACTAGTTTATGTCTTTACTTGCTGATTTATTTAGCAATGTCACTAGCAATATTTATCTCGATAATAGCATTAAAAAATGGAGACGAGCATATAGAAGATATTAATCAATTATCTGGTTTATCAAAAACAAAACCAATAAATGCTATTGTTATTTCAATACTTCTATTTTCATTAGCTGGCATTCCTCCACTTGCTGGTTTTTTTGCTAAATTTTATGTGCTCTATGCAGCAATTAGTGTTGAATTGTATTATCTTGCAGTGTTTGGTGTTTTATCCAGCGTTATAAGTGCATTTTATTATCTTCGTATTATAAAGATTATGTATTTTGAAGAGTCAGTTACTACATATGATCCAGTATCCAAAAGATTAAGTTCAATAATTTACATCCTAACAGCTTTCACATTGTTGTTTTTTATAAAACCTTCTATATTTATATCGTTTGCTGAAACTGCCTCATTAGCACTTTTTTCCTAATGAATTCTTCTAAATTTGAGTCAAATATTGAACACCATGATGTGATTGACTCAACAAATTTACGTGCAATAGATGCTATTGTATCTGAAAAGAAGATTGATTGGATTACATCTTCGATTCAGACTAATGGAAAAGGTAGAATTGATAAGTCGTGGTCATCTCCTCAAGGAGGACTTTATGCAACAAGGATAATAAACTCTGATAAGTTAAATTATTCTAATCTTAGTCAGTTTAGTATTTTATCATCAGTAGCTGTTGCAATGTCCATTGAGAGTTTCCTATATGGCAAAAAAGTAAGTCTTAAATGGCCAAATGATATTTTTTTAGCTAAGAAGAAAGTTGCCGGGATATTAATTCAAAGCATCAATCATAAAAATAGACTATTCGTTATTGTTGGCATTGGTATAAATGTATTGAGGGCGTATTCCGAAAGTAACGAATATTCATACATTGAGGATTTTAATAAAGACATTCAATTGGATTTATGTTTTGAAAGTTTAGTCACAAATCTTAATGAAATGATAAATAATTGGGGTTATGGTAAAAATTTTAATGATATCAAAGAATTTTGGCTATCAAGATGTAATCACATTGGTAAAAAAGTAATAGTAAAAACAAACAACACAAAAAAAGAAGGATTATTTAAAGGCATTGATAAAAATGGTAATTTGATTCTCTCGTTAGATAACAAAAACGAATTAATTAATACCAGTAATGTTTTGATAGAAGAGAGTACATGACAAAAAAAGATCTAGAAATACTATACAGCCCCATCGGAGGTGCTGGTCAAATTGGAATGAATTTGTATCTATATGGTTATAGAAGGGCTAACGGTGATATCCATTGGATCATGGTTGATTGTGGGATAGGTTTTGCAGATGAATATTATCCAGGCATTGATATTCTCATACCTAACATTGACTTCCTAAATGAGAAAAAAAACAAATTGATTGGTATTATTTTAACCCACTCTCATGAAGATCATTATGGCGCAATAAACACATTAATTAATGATAAAATAGATGTTCCAGTATATTGTACAAAATTCACATCTGAGCTTATTAAGGAGAAAATCTCTGAAGACTTTTCAGATTTATTTTTGGATATTAAATTAATAAAGGATAATGCTAAATTTAAAATTGGTGAATTCAACATTGAATTAATAAATGTTGCTCATTCTATTCCTGAACCAAACGCTCTAAAAATATCAATAGATGGATTTAATATTGTTCATTCAGGTGATTGGAAGATAGATGAAAAACCCGTAATTAACAGAAAGACTGATGTAGATAAATTTAAAAAAATTGGTTCCGATCAATGTGATGTATTGGTTTGTGACTCTACAAATATTTTTAAAAAGGAGACATCATTAACAGAAAGTAAGGTTGGTGAGAATTTAATCAAGGTTATTAAAGCAATAAAGGGACTTGCCATAGTCACAACATTCTCATCGAATGTTTCACGTTTAATTTCCATAATTAATGCCGCTAAAGCTAATAATAGGAATATTGTTCTGTCAGGTAGGTCGATAAAGAGGTTTGTTAAAGTTGCTCAGATCTCAGGTTACATTGACAAAGACATTTTCTTTAATGACGAGAGAGATCTTCCAAAACTTTCTAAAAAAGATACTTTGATAATTTGCACAGGTAGTCAAGGAGAAGGAAATGCATCGCTTGCTAAAATAGCAAATGGAAGGAATCCATTGATATCACTAAATGAGGGTGATGTGGTTATCTTTTCTTCAAAAACAATTCCTGGCAATGAAAATCCAGTTGGATTTTTAAAAAATAAGATAATTGAATTTGGAGCCGATATCATCGATGATTCAACAAATGATATTCACACAACGGGTCATCCATCACGTCCTGAGGTTGAACAACTATATAATTTTTTGAAACCAAATACACTAATCCCGATGCACGGTGAGCTTTTTCATCTAAAGGAGCATGTAAGTTTTGCTAAAAAAAATAAGATCAGTAATCCGTTATTTGTAAAAAATGGTGATGTTGTTCAACTTTATCCCAACAAACCTTCTGTTGTTGAACAAAATGAACCTAGCTTTTATCTGCGAGATGGAGATGTGTTAATTAAAAATGATGATTACTCATTAAAGGATAGAAGAAGATTGCAGGAATCGGGTGTGATTTTTACAACTCTTGTTTTGGATAAGAATAATGTATTGTATGTAGATCCCATTATAGAAATTCTTGGTATTCCAAGTAAACTTAATGACGTTGATAATACAAAGAAATTTATTGAGCTCTGCATTGATAATGCAGTTGACTCACTACCAAAAGCAAAAAAGAGGGATACAGATTTTATGTTGGGTTATATAGAAAAATCTATAAGGAATGATCTGTATTCAAAATGGGGAAAAAAGCCTATAATAAAAGTCAGATTAACGTATGTTTAAGGTATATATATGAATTATTTCACATTATTTGGTGTTTATTTTATTATGTGGTGGGTTGTTTTCTTTGTTGTACTTCCACTAAAGATTGTTACAAATTCAGATCAAGGTATTGATGAGAAAGGTATAGGTGGAAGTGTTCCAATCAATCCCAACTTATTATATAAAATATTAATAACTTCTGTCTTAACACTTGTTTTATTATTGGTGCTTATAGCAATGTTTTATTTTAATATTATGAATATTGACTCAATTTTAGGTACGGCGTGATTGAACCATGAGATTAACTGAGTATTTTCTTCCAACACTTAAAGAACTCCCAAAAGATGCAGAGATTATCTCTCATCAGCTAATGTTGAGAACTGGAATGATAAGGCAATCTAGTTCAGGTATTTATATATGGCTTCCATTTGGTCATGCAGTTTTGAAAAAGATTGAACAAATTGTTCGTGAAGAACAAGTAAATGCTGGCGCGATAGAACTATTAATGCCAACAATTCAATCTGCTGACTTATGGAAAAAAAGCGGACGTTATGATGATTATGGCGCCGAAATGTTGCGTATGAAAGATAGACACGATAGGGAAATTCTCTATGGGCCAACAAATGAGGAGCAAATTACAGATATATCAAGCCATTACTTCAAATCATATAAGTCACTTCCAAAGATACTTTTTCATATACAATGGAAATTCAGAGATGAAGTTAGGCCTCGTTTTGGTGTTATGAGATGCAAAGAGTTTTTAATGAAGGACTCATATTCGTTTGATGTAACAGAAGAAGATGGAAGATCCTCATACAATAAAATGTTTTTATCTTACCTCAAAACATTTCAAAGGCTTGGTTTGAAGGCTATACCGATGGAAGCGGAGTCTGGGCCTATAGGTGGAAATTTAAGTCATGAGTTCATCATACTCGCGAATACTGGAGAAAGTAAAGTATACATCGATAAAAGAATACTCGATATGGATATACCAGATGAAATTGATTATCAAAAAGACTCAGAAAATATTGTTTCTAAATGGACTGAGTTTTATTCAGTGACTGATGACATGTATGAGCAAGATATTTATGAGTCTAAAGTTGAAGAAAATAATAGATTGGAAATGAGAGGTATTGAGGTTGGGCATGTTTTTTATTTTGGTGATAAATATACAAAACCACTAAATGCGAATGTACAAGACCAAGATGGTGTAACAAAGCCAATACAATCTGGATCTTATGGAATTGGTGTCTCCAGATTGGTTGCGGCTATTATTGAAGCGAGTCATGATGATAAAGGTATAATTTGGCCAAAAAGTGTTTCTCCATTCGATTATGCATTAATATGTTTGAATTCAAAAAATGAAGAACTCGTAAAATTATGCGACTTGATCTATAAAAAAATGAAAAGTAACTATTCTGTATTATACGATGACTCAACTAGTTCCGTAGGAGAAAAACTTAATAGGATGGACCTCATTGGTATACCAACACAAATAATTTTAGGAAATAAATCTATTGAAAGTAAAAGCTTGGAGATAAAAGATAGAAAAACTGGAACTGTTGAGGTTCAGGGTATAGATGCGTTTCTTGAGATGTTTGAAAATGACTAATCCAAATAATTCATTAAAGCAACCTGGAGCATTTTCCTCCTTTGAATGGAAGATTGCTTTTAGGTATTTTAAATCTAAGAAAAAAGAAGGTTTTATATCCATAATTAGTTTCTTCTCTCTTGTTGGAATTATGCTTGGAGTTGCAACTCTAATTATAGTATTAGCTGTCATGAATGGTTTTAGGTCAGAGTTACTAGATAAAATACTTGGTATCAACGGTCACATTACAATTCAATCGTATGAACAAGGTATAAATGATTATTCTGATTTAAGGAAAGAACTGGAAAAAATTGATAATGTTTATTCAGTTATTCCAACAATATACTCACAAGTAATGGTCTCATCAGGAGATCAAACATCTGGTGCAATTATCAAAGCAATTTCTTTTGATGACATTAAAAATGTACCCAAAATTGATAATAATCTGATACTTGATGAATACAGGTCTAAAGATGGATTATTAATTGGGACGGGGATGTCAAGGAACCTCTTGCTAGGCATAGGAGAGCAATTGACTCTAATTTCTCCAAAAGGCTCACAAACACCTTTTGGTACAACGCCAAGGATTAAATCCTATGAAATATCTGGAATTTTTAATATTGGTATGTCTGAATATGACTCAAATTTTGTATATATGCCTTTAGATGAGGCTCAGAAATATTTTAGTAAAAAGGCATCTGTTAACACTATCGAAGTGTTTCTACATGATCCAGAGCAAATTTCACAAGTAATTACTAGTATCAGAAGTCTCATTGGTAATACTTATTATCTTTCTTCATGGAAAGAACAAAATAAGACATTTTTTACTGCGCTCGAAGTTGAGCGAGATCTTATGTTTATAATAGTTTCATTGATTGTATTGGTAGCTGGTTTAAATATTGTGTCCAGTCTAATCATGCTAGTAAAAGATAAGAACTCTGATATCGCGATTCTTCGAACAGTTGGTGCCTCTAAAAATTCTATAATAAGGATATTTTTTATAACAGGATCATCAATTGGGTTAATTGGCACAACTTTAGGCGTTATCATAGGGATAATTTTCTGTAAAAATATTGATGCTATACGATTATTAATATCAAAAATAACAGGTACCGATCTTTTCTCACCTGAAATGTATTATTTAGCGAAGCTTCCAGCTGAGATCGATAATACTGAATTACTATCAGTTATACTAATGGCTTTATCCTTTTCAATTATTGCTTCAATTTATCCATCATGGAAAGCATCAAAAATTGATCCAGTTAAGGTTTTGAGAAATGAATAATACCATTAAAAATCAACAAGATAGTGTATTATCTTTAAGTGGTATCTCTAGAATATATACTCAGGGCGATAATAATATAAATGTTTTAAAAAATGTAGATCTTAATATTAACAGAGGTGAGATTGTCTCATTAATTGGTAGTTCGGGCTCTGGAAAATCATCTTTACTACATATAGCAGGGCTATTGGAGCAACCAGATGCTGGAGATATTGCAATTAATGGTGTGAAGTTCTCAAAAATGAATGATCTAGAAAGAACAGTCAGCAGAAGACATTCCATTGGCTTTGTATATCAATTTCATCATTTGTTATCTGATTTCTCTGCAATTGATAACGTTATAATTCCTATGATGATAGCTGGGCAAGACAAAAGTTACTCACAAGAGCGTGCAATGATGCTTTTATCAAAGTTAGGTCTTGATGATAGAAAAGATCATTTACCCTCTCAGTTATCTGGTGGAGAACAACAAAGAGTGTCAATCGCTAGGGCAATCGCAAACAAACCAGATCTTCTATTAGCAGACGAACCAACTGGTAATCTTGACGCTAAAACTGCTGATATAGTGTTTGATCAATTTATATCACTCGTGCGGCAAGAAAATATGTCCGTTTTACTTGCTACGCATAATAACAAATTATCAGAAAAATCAGATAGAGTAATTTCAATTCAAAATGGTGAATTAAAGGAGAATTAATCCTTTAGCCATGATGGGATGGGAATATTTTTTTTCTTAAGAAAATCTTTATTATACAGCTTACTTTGATATCTACTACCATGATCACATAGTATAGTAACAACAGTTGAGCCTTTACCTAAGTCTTTTGCAAGATTAATTGCGCCTGCAATATTTATCGCACTTGAACCACCAAGGATAATTCCTTCATTCTTAACAAGATTATAGACATAGGGCAGTGCATCATTGTCTTCAATAGAATAACTAAAATCAATTTTCTCAATTTCTTCGATAATTGGTGTTACACGTCCTAAACCTATTCCTTCTGTTATGGAGTCACCATTTGATGGTTCAACCTTATTATTAGCAAAATAATTATACATAGCCGCCCCCTTAGGGTCAGCTAAACCAATCTTTATTTGTGGTTTTTTTTCTCTAAGATATTTTGATACGCCAGATAACGTTCCACCAGTTCCAACAGCGCAAATAAAGCCATCTATTTCATTATTTGTTTGTTCAAGAATTTCAGGACCTGTTGTGTTGTAATGAGCAAGCATATTGTCGAGGTTGTTCCATTGGTCGGCAAATATCGCTCCATTTGGGTTTGTTTTGATTTCTTCTTCTGCAATTCTTCTTGCTACATGTTGATAATTATCAGGGTTTGAGAAGGGTACCGCAGGTACTTTTATAAGATCAACTCCTAGCGCTAATAATGTATCAAATTTCTCTTGGCTTTGCGTTTCTGGAATAATAATTTTAACATTATAACCTTTAGCATTTGCTACGAGAGCAATGCCAATTCCAGTATTTCCAGCTGTACCTTCAACTATGGTACCACCTTTTTTTAATTCACCTCTTTTTTCAGCATTCTCAATTATGCTGAGAGCAGCGCGATCTTTAACCGATAGTCCAGGATTTAAAAATTCTGCCTTTCCATAGATATTGCAGGATGTTAGTTCTGAAACTTCTTTTAAGTGGATTAGAGGGGTATTTCCTATCTGTGAAATAATATTTTTCATAATACTTTTATAATGTCACAAAATAATAAAAACAAACTATTTATATTAATCTATTGATATAATATGTTATTATATTGATGTTATAAATACCCTTTAGAGGATTACAAAATTGAAAAACTCAACTCAACATATCATTATGATAGTTTTAGTAGCTATTATGGTAGCTACAGCTTTTTATATTTGGAATGAAGACAGAAAACTTCCTAAAGCGGAAGAATACGGTTATGAAGCTTTTACTGCTGAAGATTTTGAATATTGGATGCAATAGATAACTGTCAATAAATTTACTATATTTTTTATTGGAGATAATATGATTAAAACAATTGGTGTATTACATTTTACAATACCTGTTTCGGATACTGTCAAAAGTCTTAATTTTTATAGAGAAGTACTCGGTTTTGAGCTCATACAACATGTACCGCAAATTGATATGGTTTTTATGAAATGTGGTAATGATTTTGTAAATTTGACTAAAAGTAAAACTCCAATTAAACCCAATAATGGTAATGACTTTCTTGTTCATCATGCTTTTAAAATAGAAGTTGATAAATATGATGAAGCAAAGCAATCAATAATTGATAGAGGTATTGAAATCATCCATGAAGAACATAGATATGAGGGTATTTTTCATGGGAAACAATTTTATTTCCATGACCCAGACAGAAATGTTATTGAAATTAATGCTCTTGAAAAAGTAACTGAAGGTTTTTCTGAGGATCAAATTAATAATAAAGATTATAAAGTCTTTCCTAATCTAAAATCTTAATTTTTTAATAACTTAAATTTTTCATTTACATCTTTTAGGAAGTTTTGTAACAAAAAACTCTTAGGGGTATTTTATAATGTCAAAAGTAATTTTTCATGATGTTCTCCGTGATGGGATACAGTCTTTGATGGGAACAAATCCATCAGCTGATGAAATAATTAGCTCTTATCCAACATGTCATCTTATTGGTTGTTCTCAAGTGCAAACAGCTGGAGGAACTTTTTTTGACCTTTTTGCAAAGAAGGGGAGGGATGAGTGGTCTGAAGTTGAAAAAATAATTACTTATTTTAAGAAACAAAATGTAAAGCAAACAGCGCTAATTAGAGGTGACTTTTTGTTCGGATATGAACCATATTCATATGATGTAGTTGAAGGTACCGTTCTTGAGTTTGCCAAAATGGGAATTAATATATTTCATAATTTTCATGGAATGAATGATTATATTCCTCTAATTGGTGTTGTTGAGGCAGTTAAAAAGGCACAAAGAAAAGGTTATGACATTATTGCTAATGGAACTATATGTATAGAAGATAATCCTAATATAACGACAGCGGAATGTCTAAAATTTGCAGCTAAATTAGTTGATATAGGACATGAAGGTTTTTATTTAAAATCTGCAAGTGGAAGGTTAAGTCCTGATTTTGTCTATAGCTTAACATCACAACTATATAACCAATTCCCAGATCAAAATATAACAATCCATGCTCATTCAACATATGGTGAAGCACCTGCGTGTTATATGGCAGCTATACTTGCTGCAGTTCACAATAATAAGTCAATCACAATTGATGTACAACATCCAGCATTATCAGGTTCAACTGCTCAACCAAGTATGACAAAAATGGCTCAATTAATCAAAAATTATCCAGATAAAAAAGTTAATGCTTATATGCCATTACTAAATAACGATGCAATAAAAATGAGTTTGGATCCGCTATTAACATTGAGATTCAAGTATCGTGATTATGAAATAAAATACGATAAAGAATTATTAGATGTTATGTATAAATCAAGAGTACCAGGTGGAGCATCTTCTACATTGAAATCAATACCGGGTCTAATTGATAATCTTGAGAGGAAGCTTGATCTTCAAAATGATCCAAATAAGTGGGATATCATTCAAAAGCACATATATGATGTTCAAAATTCTATATTATCTGATATAGGAAACCCAACACAAGTAACTCCATATGCAGCTAATACCACTGGACAATCAGCAATATCTCTTTGGAACAAACTAAATAATAAAGAATTATACGATACCTTATATCCCGGGATAGTTAATTACTTAGTTGGCTTACATGGCAAGGTTCCTAATGGTATCAATAAGAAAATATTAAAAAAAGCACTTGATCTCAAAAATATGGACAAACCAACTCAATATATTAGCTCCTTAAATAGAGAAAATACTCTAGAAAAAGCTAGCGCTGAACTAAATAAGAAAGGCATCAAGAAACCAACACTTCGTCAGAAGTTATCATACATGCTACTAGATGACAAAGAACATGTAGTTAGATGTTATATGGGTGAAAATATTCCTCAAAAGTCACCAGAATTTCCATTCTATACTTTGAGTCCAGTGCCTAAAAGTATGAAAAGAAAATATAAGGATGGTAAGGGATATATATTAGATATCCGAGATGCTATAAAGGCAATTGGAGGAATACCTTTACTTCAAGAAATAGCTGAAAGGGTATTACATCTTAAACAAATAAACGACCAACACTACATATTTCCTGATGGTTATAAGGATCTAGGTAAAATATGGAATAAAAGTAATATAACCAAATTAGACAAAATTATTGATGATATTGATAAAAAATTATTAAAACATGGATTTGACGTAAATCAAGTCCGTTCATTTACAATAAAAAATGGTCAGCTTACTATACTAGATTGTATCAGAGATGTACTTGAAAAGAGAGGGGATGGTTTATATGAATATTTCCTCAATATTATGGAAAAGCACAACAAAATAAAAAATATAGAAAAGGTGGCTCCCCGGGACGGGCTCGAACCGCCGACCCAATGATTAACAGTCATTTGCTCTACCGACTGAGCTACCGGGGAATAAATTACTTATAAAATTATAATAACAAAAAAGCAATTATAAAATGGAGGCCACGTCCGGAATCGAACCGGAGTAAAGGGTTTTGCAGACCCGCGCCTAACCATTCGGCCACGTGGCCCTCACAATAAAAATCAACCTAATATAAATTGATACCATATACAATTAAAAAAGAAGCCTCATAGATACTTAATTAATATATTTTTACAATGATAATCGCGCATTAATCATTGTTTAAAATACAAAAAAAATATATATATTTTATATACATAAATTATTGGTTCGAAATATGAGTGATTTCTTAAATATGCGCGTTAACATGGTTAATAACCAACTAAAACCATTTGCCATTACAGAACCATCAATACTTAATGCTTTTAGGGATATACCAAGAGAATTGTTTTCGCAGTATATTAATGAATCAAATATATATTCAGATAATCTTGCATTCTTAAATAAGAAAAGAAAGTATGAAAACCGATATTATTTATCACCCGCAGTATTTGCTAAAATGTTGCAAATATCTGAAATAAAATCGACAGATAAAGTTATGGAAATTGGTTGCTTAACAGGATATTCAACAGCAATTTTATCCAAATTGTGTACCAAGGTTTATGGAATTGATTGTGAAGATGAACTAATAGAAATAGCTAAAGAAAACACAAAGAAGCTTAATTTAAATAATGTCAAATTTATCCATTCATCCCTCAAAGAAGGTTATCCAAAAGGTGCACCTTATAATTTAATATTTATCAATGGATCTATACAATATTTACCTGACACAATTATTGATCAAGTTCACAAGGATGGTGCAATAATTTCAATTGAAAATGAAAACGACCTTGGTAATGTTGTAATTTATAAAAAATCAGGGAATTACGTCAATAAAATTAATCATTTTGAAATTAATGTCCCTTATATTTCGGAAGACTTTATTCAAAAAAGTGTTTTTACTTTTTAATAAAACTGAATAAAAATTTAAATTATGGATAAATTTTCTATATGTTTATAAAAAATATTAAATTATCGATATTTACTATTCCATTTTTTTTAACAATCTTTTTTTTAAGTGGAAACTCTCATTCGTTAACTGTTAATGATATTTTTAAATTAACAGAAGAAAATAATGAAATAATAATAGCTGAAAAAGGTTATCTTGATAAATTCTCAAACGATATATATTTAGCAGAGATCAGTAATGATCCCTCAATAACATTATCCGGAAGTGTTGGGGCGAAATTTCAAGATAACTCCAATGGAAGCAATGATTTCAATCCAAGAAGTTTATCCCTAACTGTTTCACAAAATTTATATGATGGGAACAGAAATGAATATACAATTTTACAAGCTAAAGATCTGTTAACTCAATCACAACATAATTTTGAAAATTTAAAGCAAGGGATCTTCTTGCAGTCAATTCACGCTTATCTTGATTTAATCAGATTAAGACAAACACTAGAAATAAGTATTGATAACGTTACTTTATCTGAAAATTATTTGAATTTTACGATCAATGATTTTGAACTTGGGAATGCAACTAAAAACGAATTGGATCAGGCGAGCGTTACTTACGAAAAAAATAAATTTAACTTAAGTAGAATTGAAGATCAAATTAATAACCAAGAACGTGTATTGTTTAAATATATCAAAACTATTCCTCAAGAAATTAATATGTCAGATTTTAATTCCTTCAATCTTAATATGAGTTCTGATTATTACCATAATCTTGCAATGAATAATAATCCCAACCTCCTATCAAACAAATTGCTTCTCGATATTTTAAACTATGGATTGGTAATTGAAGGGGCAGCAAATAAGCCAAGAGTTGATATTGAGGCTGGCGTAACGAGAAGTTGGGATTTTACAGCTTCTTCAGGTCAAGCTGATGAATTATCAATAATGGGACGAGTAAGTGTTCCTCTTAATGAATCTGAGCAGGTTCAGATGAAACAAAGAAATATTAATCTTGAGATTAATCGTCACAAGAGAGTTTTAGATGATCTAGAATACAATCTCAAAAGAGAAATTGATAATATAATCAATAATATAAAATTAAATGAATTAGAATTGGATATTGAGAATAAACAAAAGGAAGTGCTTCTGAACGAAGTTACCATTGAAAAAGAAAGTTATAAACTAGGTGTTTCATCAAGTTTGGATGTGTATGAAAGTGAAATTAATTTAAATAATCAGTCATTAAAGTTGATTGAACTAAATAATAATATTTATAAATCTTATTTTTCTCTTCTAAATCAACTTGGCGACTTAAAAGTTAATCAATAAAAGACTAGAGGATCTCTTCTTGGATAAGAAATATTCACATCAAGATATTGAAAAAAGAATACATTCCCAATGGGAAGTAAATGATTCATTCAAGGCACCAACAAATTTAGACTCACCAAATGAAAATTACTGTATCGTTATTCCACCTCCAAATGTGACTGGTAACTTGCATATGGGGCATGCTCTTAATAATACGCTTCAGGATATATTGATCAGATATAATAGGATGCTTGGCAAAGACGTATTGTGGCAGGCTGGTACTGATCATGCTGGAATCGCAACTCAAATGGTCGTTGAAAGAAAGTTAGATGCTGACAAAAAACAAAAGAAAGAAGATCTTGGAAGAGATAAATTTGTTGATGAAATATGGAAGTGGAAAGAAGAATCTGGCGGTCAAATAATCAATCAGCTCAAAAGGCTTGGTTCATCGTGTGATTGGAGTCGGGAACGATTTACATTGGACGAGGGGTTAAGTAACGCAGTTATTTATGTTTTTAATAAATTATATGAAGATGGTCTAATTTATAAAGATAAAAGACTTGTTAATTGGGATACAAATTTTCAAACTGCTATTTCGGACCTTGAGGTTCAACAAAAAGAAATAGTAGGGAATCTATGGTATATTAAGTATGAGCTTGAAGAAGATAAAGACAAATTCATAACAATTGCAACAACCAGACCTGAAACAATGCTTGGTGATACAGCTATTGCTGTTAATCCCAAAGATCCCAAACATAAAAAGCTAATTGGAAAAAAGGCAATAATTCCACTTTCTGGAAGAGTTATTCCAATTATTGGAGATGACTATGCTAAATTAGATGAAGGAACTGGTGCTGTAAAAATTACACCGGCACACGATTTTAATGATTTTGAGGTTGGTAAGAGAAATAATCTTGAAATGATTAATATTATGGATCGTAAAGGGTCTCTCGTTGAAGAAGATTTTATACCTGAACAATATAGAGGTCTTGATCGATTTGATGCAAGAAAACAAATCTTAATGGATCTTGAGAATAAAGGTAATCTCGTAAAAGTCGAAGAACACACTCATAGTGTTCCCCACGGTGATAGATCAGGTGTTGTTATAGAACCATATCTTACAGATCAGTGGTATGTTGACGCAAAAAAATTAGCAGTTGATGCAATAAAAGCTGTAAAAAATAAAAAAACAAAGTTTGTACCTTCAAATTGGGAAAAAACATATTTTGAATGGATGGATAATATTCAGCCATGGTGTATATCACGGCAACTTTGGTGGGGGCATCAAATTCCTGTATGGTATGGACCGGATGAAACTTATTTTGTTGCAGTTAATGAAAGTGAAGCGCTTCAAAAAGCTAAAGAACATTATGGTAAAGAGGTCTCATTAAAAAGAGATGAAGATGTTTTAGACACATGGTTTTCATCAGCTCTATGGCCATTTAGCACATTGGGATGGCCAGATCAAACGGATGAGTTCAAAAAGTATTATAATACCGATGTTTTAGTTACAGGATTTGATATTATATTCTTTTGGGTTGCTCGCATGATGATGATGGGGCTCTATTTCACCAAGGAAGTTCCATTTCACACCATCTATATTCACGCACTCGTAAGAGACGAACAAGGTCAAAAAATGTCTAAATCAAAAGGTAACGTTATTGACCCACTGACTTTAATTGAAAAATATGGAGCAGACTCTCTTAGGTTCACTCTCTCATCAATGGCAGCACAAGGAAGAGATATTAAGCTATCTGAGTCAAGAGTTGAGGGGTACAGGAATTTTATTACGAAGATATGGAATGTAGCTCGTTTTATTTCAACTTATGATATCAAAATAGATAAATCATTTAACCCGGAATCAGTTACACAAGATGTAAACAAATGGATACTGGGAGAGTTAAATAAGTTAAATAACGGGATTAAGAAATCGCTTCAAGAGTTTAAATTTAATGAAGCATCGACGGAAATATATAGTTTTACATGGCATCTTTATTGTGATTGGTACATTGAGATTCTAAAAGATACAATATCAGGTAAATCAGAAGAATCAGAAGAAACAAAACAAACTTTGATTTATAGTTTTTTAAATCTCTTAAAAATTTGCCATCCGTTTATGCCGTTTGTAACTGAAGAAATAAATGGGATCTTTTCAGATAATAAAACATTGCTTGTTACATCAGATTGGCCAAATACAATCAAAGTTGACTCAAATCAAGCTGAAACTAGTTTTAAATTTTTGATTGAGCTTATCAGTGAAATTAGATCAATCCGTTCTGAACTAAGAGTTCCGCCCTCCAATAAAATTAAGTTATTCATTAATGGTGATAAAGGTGATTTATCAAATTTCTTGGAAAAAAGTTCAAAAGAATTACAAAGAATGGCTCGCATATCAACAATAGAATTTATTAACTCTTTACCTGATAATACAATACAATTTAATACTTCTGGCATTGATTTCGGCCTTGATCTAAAGAGTGTTATTGATGTTCAACAAGAACTTAATAGATTAGATAAAGAATTGAACAAACTCCAAAATGAATTAATGGTTATTAATAATAAACTAAGTAATCAAAAATTTATAAGAAATGCCCCGCTAGAAATCATTGAAAAGCAGAAACAAATAAAAGAAGAACTATCCTCAAACATTGAACGGATAATCTTATCTAAGGATAAGATGAAGAAACTTTTCTAGTTTTTAGTTACCTAATAAAAAATTGTATTTTAAATACTAGTATACAAACTTAATCTAAATGACCATCCACACTTGTATTCCATGTAAGATGGTTTGGTATCTTCGTATGTATTGGGTTGCTAGAACCAATCGAATATTTTACTCCCAATCCCAAGAACTCTTCTGTTGCATAATCATTATGATCTGGTTCATCATAATCATCATACTTGTAGGACAGGCTTAACAACAAATCCTCACTAAGCTTATAATTCAGTGATATTGCATACCCATATATGTCGATATTATCTAGCTGATCATCAAAATCTTCTTTGCCATCGACAATATAACCACTTAAATTAGCTGATATTTGATTATTTAAATCTATATTTAAACTAGGGTTAATATAAGTTGTACTTTGTAATCTATCGTCCCAATCTCCTGATTTATCATTAGATGGAACATCCATATATCCTGCAACTAGTCCAAAAATCATATTTTCCTGTAGTTCTTGCGTATATGTTACACCAAGTCCATAACCATCTATGTATGGATTAGCTTCATCCGCACTATCTCCATCTTTTGCATCATAGTATAAGAGATAAGCGCCATAAGTTTTATCTGAATTTTGTTTGGTCTCAATTCTAATTGCATTTTGTATTCCATCACGTAATCCATTGTTGTTATCTGGATCTGAACTATTTCTTGATGAGTATATTGATTCTAATGCAATCAGGTAATTGCCCATATCGTAACCGATGAGAATATCTATGTTGGTTTCATCTGACGTGCCTTCATCATCACCTGTGTCATGATGATCAACATTGTTAAATTGAAACCCTATATTACCAAATAATTTTGAATTATTTGTTTGATCACCAACAATGTTGTACTGATTTGAGATTGTTTCTTCAAATGACACAATGGAGGAAGTTTCAGGCATTTCAACTTCAGGTATGTCAGCAGCGTGCAAAGATGCTGCAAATGAACACAAAGATATCGAAGTTATGGCAAAATGTTTAAACATTATATTATAAAAATACATTAATAATTTTGAAAAACAATAGCTAAAAAGTAATATTAAGATGTAATTAATAAAAACAGCACTAAATAATATCTTTAAAAACTAATTCAAATTATTATTTTTATTAAGCTTGGTTAATATCAAAGTTTACTAAAACAGGAACATGGTCAGATGGCTTTTCTAATGATCTTGTTTCAGAATCTGTATTAAATTTACAAATAATAGAGCATGCTGATGCAGATAAAAGTATATGGTCAATCCGAATGCCATGATTTTTCTCCCATGCGCCACCTTGATAATCCCAGTGTGTAAAATCAACATTACCCTTGTTCATGAACTCATGAGCATCATACAAACCAAGGTTACATAACTCACGGTACTTCTTTTTTGATTCTATTCTAAATAAAGCATCTTCGGTCCAACGAGTGTAATCATAGACATCATTCTCTGTGGGAATAATATTAAAATCTCCAAGTATTATATATGGGATTTCTTTTGAAATATTTTCCTTAGCCCTGCATATTAGCTGATCCATCCATCGGAGTTTATAATCAAATTTTTCAGATGGATATGGGTTTCCATTTGGGAGATAAATACAATTAATTATGATATTGTAATTATTAGCTAATTCTAATGTTGCTTCAATAAATCTTGCTTGTTCATCTATTTTATCTTCATCTAAATTAAATGTGATTTTTGTTAATTCATATTTGGACAAGATAGCGACACCATTAAATGACTTTTGTCCATTTACATAACATTTATATCCAAATTCTTCGATCTCTTGATTGGAAAATCATCGTTAACACATTTAATTTCTTGTAAGCATAAGATATCAGGTGAGTTTACTTTTAGCCAATCTAGAAAAGTATCTTTCCTGGCTCTAATGCCATTAACATTCCAGGTTGCTATGGATAAATTCATGTAAGTTTAAATTGTAAAGCTTACGCCACATCCACAAGAGGATGATGCATTCGGATTATCTATCTTAAATGATGACTCCAGAAGGGTGTCAGTATAATCAACTACTGAACCTTTTAGGTAATTTATAGACATATCATCTATGATAACTTTGGCGCCATTATGAACAAACTCAATATCTGATTTTTCTACATTGTTTGTTAGGCTGAATTCATACTGAAATCCCGAGCATCCACCGCCTTTTACCTCAATCCTGAATGCATTGTTATCAGAGTCTTTCTCTAATAATTTTAAAATATGTGAAGCAGCAATATCAGTTATTTTGATGTCATTCATTTTTACAAAAACTCCAAAAAAGCCTATTAAATGATTATACATATAATTATAATGTACTTGATGTCTGGTTTCAATAAAATTGCCTTTAATAAAAATCTAAACTCAAAGAGATTATTTGATGAGATAGATGATTTTCGTTCACCCTTTCAAAGAGATAGAGACAGAATTCTTCATTCAAATGCTTTTCGAAGATTAGCAAATAAAACACAAGTTTTCTTATCAACAAAGAAACAAGATCATTATAGAAATAGACTTACTCATAGTCTGGAAGTCTCTCAAATAGCAAGATCAATGAGTTCGATAGTAGGTGTAGATGAAAATCTTACTGAAGCTATTGCATTAGCTCATGATCTTGGACATCCTCCTTTTGGTCACATAGGTGAAAATATATTAAACGATTTGATGATTAAGCATGGACATCAGGGCTTTGATCATAATATTCAGACACTTAGAATCTTGACTTTACTTGAAAAAAAATATGCATTGTTTGATGGACTCAATCTTACCTTTGAAACACTTGATGGAGTTCTAAAACACAGTGGGCCTGTTAAAAATAAAAAGAAGTATTATTTAATTTTTTCTAAAAAATATGGTTTTGTATTAGATCAGCAATCATCAATAGAAGCACAAGTTGCAGCTTTATCAGATGATATTGCCTACAATTGTCATGATTTAGATGATGGTATAAGGGCTGGGTTGTTTAACCTAGATGACTTGAGGCAGATTAATATTATTGATGATCAAGTAAATCTCCTTAAAGATAAGTACCCTAATATAAATAACTCCAGACTTATCCATGAATTAAAAAGGAACCTTATTAATATTTTTATTATAGATGCAACAAATCAGATAAAAGAAAATATTGATGCAAATAAGATATCAGATCATGTGGATGTAATAAGCTGTAAAAAAATGATCGTACAATTATCAAATAAGATTAAAGAGCAAATGGATAACATAGGGAGTTTCTTAAGAATTAATATGTATCAAAATAATGAGGTCTTGTCTTATTTGAATTATGCTGAAGATGTAATTGTGGGACTTTTTTATTTCTATAAAGAAAATTTAAATAAATTACATATAGATTTGGATAATGATTATTCAACTAAGAACATAGATAGGGTAATTTGTGACTTTATTTCCGGAATGACTGACAACTATGCAATCGAAAAATATAAAGAATTGGTCCAAATTAAATGACTAAAATATCTCTGCAGATTTATAATGATTTTTTAAAGAACTTTCTGAACGAAAATTTTTCTACAGGCGACTCTCAATTCATTGATGTTTCCAAACATACAAATTTTTTTGAAATACCAAAAAATGATCAACATGGTGACTTGTCTACTAATGTGGCAATGATGTATGCAAAAAAATTAAGTATAAACCCTAGGGAATTTGCTCAACAAATTGTTAGTGCATTGAATGATAATAAAGAAAAATTATTCATAAAAAAAATTGATATTGCAGGACCAGGATTTATAAATTTATATTTAGATCCTGTTTTTTGGCAATTATCACTTAAGGAGATTCTTAAGAATATAAAAGATTTTGGATATGAAAACATTGGACATGACGAGAGTGTAAATATTGAATATGTATCTGCCAATCCAACTGGTCCTTTGCATATTGGTCACTGTAGAGGTGCAGTGATTGGAGACGTATTAGCCTCACTTTATGAAAGGATGGGGTATAAAGTTACAAGGGAGTATTATGTTAATGATGCTGGTGGACAAATAAATCAATTAATTAGTTCCATTAAGTATAAGATGAAATCACATCTCTCTATCAATACAGAAGGTGATGTACTTACTTATAATGGTGAATATATAGAAATTATTGCAGAGGAAATTATTCAGAAATATACGGGGTCAATAATCGAGGATCCAAATTGTGATGAAATAATAAGAAAATATTCTATAGATTACATTCTAAATTTGATTAAAAAAGATTTGCAGAAAATCAACATTAAGCATGATTTATTTTATTCTGAAAAATCCCTTTTAGACTCAGGTGAAATACCAGATGCAATAGAAATATTAAAACAAAAAGGTTTTGTGTATTGGGGTAAATTGGAGCAACCAATAAATCAAGAAAATGTTGATATTGTAGATAGAGAACAAGAGCTTTTTAAATCAACAGATTTTGGTGATGATATTGATAGGGCGATATCAAAGGCTGATGGTACACATACATATTTTGCTTCAGACATTGCTTATCACAATAACAAAATTAAAAGGGGTTTTACAAAGTTAATAAACATTTGGGGAGCAGACCACGCAGGATATGTGGCTCGTCTAAGAGGAGCTGTTAATGCTTTAACAGCTAATACTTCAACTGTAGAGATTATACTCTGTCAATTGGTTAAGTTGTTTAGGGATAATAAACCTGTAAAGATGTCAAAAAGAAATAATGACTATATCACAATAGATGAAGTTGTAGATGAGGTTGGTCCTGATCCAATTAGGTTTATGATGTTGTTTAGAAAGGCGGATGCTCCATTAGATTTTGATTTTGTTAAGGTGTGTGATAAATCAAAAGAAAACCCTGTTTTTTATGTACAATATGCCCATGCAAGAATCCATTCTGTATTTAGAAATTGGAATGAGGCAAATGATAAGAAATTTCATGATGTTATATCTAATTTTGACTCCAACTTTGATCTACTAATTGATACTAATGAGATAAATATAATCAAAAATATGTGTTATTACCCAATGGTAATCAGAAATGCACTTGATACAAATGATATACATAAAATAGCCTATTATTTACATGAATTAGCGTCAGAATTTCACTCTCTATGGAACCATGGCAATGATAACTCAGAAAAGAGATTTATTATTGAAAATCAAGAATTAACCGAACAACGTCTATGTCTTATATATTGTGTTGCCGGTGTAATCAAAAGTGGTATGGATATTCTAGGCGTCTCCTGTCCAGAAAGTATGTAGTTTTATGTTGAATTCTTTGAAGATAAAGATGAATAAATTCAGATTATTTCTGTTACTTATTTTATCATCAATATTTATAACCTTTTTTATTTATATCACATATGATGATGGCATCTATTATGTCTACAAAGATAACTTATATCCCTTTAAAACTTATCCAGAAACAAACCCAAAAATAACTGAAGATGATTTAAACATATATACCAAAATGGTATATCCAGAAACTGAAGTTGATACAGAATACGCAATGGTAGATGAGTCGTATATAGATGGATCTGAACTTGATAGAGCTGAGGAGTCTTTATTTTTCGAGTATAATGAGAATATTATTGAGTATGATGAAGAAAACAAATTTATTATGGAAGCTTTGGAGCTATTAGACCCATCAACTCCATCAGTTCAGACATATGGAATTTATGAGAAACAGCCAATATTAGTAAAAGCAATCTACTTGGATAATGATTATTCTATTATTGATGAGAATATCTCTAAGAATTTTTATTTTGAACAAGTTTCAGTTGATCTAACAACTGAAGTAAATAACTTAAATGTTGCTGAGCTAAACGATCCATTAATTGTGACTGATGATGTTTCTCTAATTCCCAATGAGTCAATCGATCTTGAGCAATTGTTGAGAAATAGTGAAATATTTAATTATAATGAGCCAAATGAAGATATTGTATTAGCAATGGCTCCGGTTGAATCAGAAAATAATGAAGCAGAAATTTCTGAAGTTGATACTGTATCTGTCTTGGAAGAGGACTTTATTTACCCAATATCAAAACCAACTAAATTGATCGAACCAATTACTAAATCAGATATAATTGATGAGTTTGTTACTGCAACTACAACTGATATAGTAGAATTTAAAAAGGTTTATTATGGTGTTCAAGTATCATCCGTAGAAACAAGATTAGAAGCTACAAATATTTACGAGACATTATTAACTCAATATTCAAGCGTGCTTAATAGATCTAATCAATCTCATAAAAATCTAATTAAACAAGATGATTTAGGTAGTATGGGGATTTGGTATAAATTAAGGATAGGTCCTTTCGATGATAGATCAAATGCAAAAAAACTTTGTTCTTCTCTAAGGGATGAGGGTTTACCAGGTTGTATAGTGGTTGAACTAGAATAATTTTATGAATATTAAACCGCTTGTTCTTGGCGTTTCGTCTCATACACTAGAAAAAAACGAAATAGAAATCCTACAAAAAATAAATCCATTTGGTATAATTTTATTTTCAAGAAATATACAAAACAAAGGACAGCTAAAAGAGCTTATTTCAATACTAAAAACTGAAATACGTAATGATCTATTTATACTTGTAGATCAAGAGGGTGGTAGCGTTCAAAGACTATCAACTCCAGAATGGCGAGCTTATCCAAACTTCAAAAATATCGGTGATCTATATAATAAGGCACCAGAAATTGCGCTTGATTTTTCATATCTCATGGGCAGATTGATTTCTTACGATTTAAAGTTAACAGGTATTGAAATAAATTGCTCTCCTTGTGTTGACATAAGAAAGGAATTCACAAGTGATTTTTTAGTGAATAGGTTATTCTCGGATAATTCATCAACTGTAATAGAATTAGCCACTCAAATGATTAGAGGGTTTCGTCATGAAAATATTATTCCTATTATTAAACATATACCAGGTCATGGTAGAGCTGTTGATGACAGTCATCATAAGCTTCCAACAGTTAAAGCTTCCCTGAAAGAATTATTGTCTGATGATTTTAGTTCTTTCAAAACTCTAAATTATCTTCCAATGGCAATGACAGCTCATATTATTTATAGTGCAATAGATCATAAACCAGCAACAATATCACAGAAGACAATTAACTTTATAAGAGAAAACATTGGTTTTGATGGTATTCTGATAACAGATGATATTAATATGAATGCGTTGTCTGGGAAACGTGAGGAAAAGGTTAGAGCATCTTTAGATGCTGGGTGTGATTTGGTTTTGGATTGTTCCGGTGATAATCATATATATTGTGATTTTTTATATGATCTACCAAATTTAGATAAATCTTATCTTGATATGAAGCTAGATGATTTTCGTCGCTTAAAAAAAGATGAGGATTTTGCAAATATTGATAATGTTCTCAAGGAATACTGTTCTATATTAGAATCATACAGTGAAATCTTTGTTTGAAAATGAATCAATTAATATATTCAGTAGAAGCGGATACAAAAAATAATTTAATAATTGATATCTCTGGATTTGAGGGTCCGATAGATTTACTTCTCAATCTTGCTAGAAAGCAAAAAGTTGATCTAAAAGAAATATCTGTCTTTGAACTTTCAAAACAATATATAAATTATATAAACACACAAGTTGAATTGAAAATTGATATTGCTGCTGATTATTTAGTAATGGCATCTTGGCTTACCTATTTAAAAAGTAAATTATTACTTCCTGATGATGATATAGATGTTGAAGAGGAAGTTAGTGTAGAGGAAATGGCAAGTCAACTATCACACCGCATGAGGAGGCTTGATGCAATGAAAAATGCAAGTGATATATTATTTAGTCGACCATTGATCAATCGTGACACCTACCTAAGGGGCATACCTGAGGAATTTGATGAGGTAACCAAACTCATTTATCATTCATCACTATACGATCTAATTAAATCCTATATAGAAAAACAAGAAGCTTTTGTTCCTAAAAATATAACAATTTTTAAATTAGATTTTATTTCAATTGATGTTGCACGAGGTCTAATCTCAAAAATTTATTCCAAACTTTCAAATTGGGTAAATTTTATTAATGTATTAAATAATGATGCAGAAACATCTAACAAGCGAAGTAAAGTAGCTAGTGCATTTAGTGTAATTCTTAATATGGTTCATGAAAAAGAAATACTCACTAAACAGGATAATAAATTTGGTGATATTTATATAAAAAAAATTGATAATGATTGATTTAATTAAAAATGAAGAAAAGTTTTTTAAATAGACTTGGCATCAAGCCAAATATCAAATTAGTAAACGAAACATCATTAAATGAATTTGATGATAAAAACATAGTTGAGGCAATTGTTTTTGCAAGTAGAGATCCAATACACATAGATTACCTTATTACAAAAATATCAAAAAATGATAAATCATATCTAAATAACATTCTATCTAATTTAAAAGAGGATTATAAAACAAGAGGCGTGATATTTGAATACAATGAAAACTATTGTCTCTTTAAGACATCACCAAAGTTAAAAGAGGCTCTATCAGATGAGTATCAAGAAACGCGTGAGTTATCTCGTGCTGCTAAAGAAACTCTTGCCATTATTGCCTATCATCAGCCAACGACAAGATCTGAAATTGAAGAGATTCGAGGCATATCATCTTCAAAAGGATCTCTTGATATCTTACTTGATTACAATTGGATTGAAATAGCAGGTAAAAAAGATATTCCTGGAAGACCAATACTTTATAGAACTACAAAAAAATTCCTATTGGATTTTAATCTTTCTGATATAAATGAATTACCTAATTTAAGTGAACTCAAGAGAGAAGGTCTTCTGAGTTCTTTAGAAGGAAAATGAAATAATATAAATCAGCAATGAAGAAAATAGTAAATTATTTGTGTGCTCCAAGACTGAGAGTAGAAAATTTAAATTGGACTAATTCTGGAAAAAAAATTGTATCAGATATTTCTCTTAGTCTCTTTCCAGGAGAAGTTTTGTGTTTATTAGGAGACTCTGGTTGCGGGAAAACATCTCTTCTAAGGTTAATATCCGGCCTTGAGAAAGAAGATTCAGGTGAAATATACATAAATGAAGAAATTATATCTTCTGAAAAAATTTAGTGCATTACCTGAGAATCGTCCAGTTAGTATGATCTTTCAAGATTATGCTCTATTTCCACATATGACTGTTTATCAAAATATTGCATATGGTGTTAGCGCTTTACAGAAAGAACAAAAAAAATCCAAAATTGACAAAATTATCAGAGATTTAGATATTCAAGAGCATCTCAAAAAATATCCACATGAGCTGTCCGGAGGTGAACAACAAAGGGTCGCGCTAGCAAGGGCTATCGCACCGGAGCCACTTATTTTGCTTATGGATGAACCTTTTTCAGGTCTTGACAGATCTTTGAGGGAATATATTCGTGAAGAAACGATCACTTTATTAAGAAATAGCCAAGCTGCAATAATACTTGTTACTCATGATCCTGAGGAGGCCATGCTTGTTGGTGATAGAATAGCATTAATGAGAAATGGAAAGATCAATCAAATTGGTACTAATGATGAGATGATTTTTCAACCAATTAATGATTATACTGTAAGCACATTCTCAAATGTGAACACCTATCAATCTGTTATTAAAAATAAAAAAGTTGAAACTCCATTTGGGTTCTTTGAAATTCCAGATAATATTAATGGAAATCAAGCAAAAATATTAATAAGGGATCAGGCATTTCAAATTGTTAATCCAACAGAGAATAATTCTTACAAAGTAAATCAAATAGATTATACAGGTGAGAATTCAAGAATTGAGTTGAAGGCAACTAATTCAGATACTCAAGTAAAAATAATAGTTCCAGGAAAAACATCTGTAAAATTAGATGATAAAATCGGATTGTTGGTTGATGAGAGGTATGTGCATATATTCTAAAGGAATGACCTATGAATAAGATAAAAATAAATGATATCGAATTTTCCAATCAAGCCCCATTGGTTTTAATAGCTGGTCCTTGTGCTATAGAATCAAGTGAGCATGCGTTGCGAATGGCGCATCTATTGAAAGATATTAGTGTAGAAAACAATTTTCAATTAATATTTAAGTGCTCTTTCGACAAGGCAAATAGAACCAGCGTAAAATCAGAAAGAGGAGTCGGGCTTAAAAAATCTATTCCAATATTTGAAAAAATAAAATTAGAAACAAAACTACCAATTTTAACAGATGTACATGAAACATATCAATGTGATGAAATTAAAGATTGCGTTGATATAATACAAATACCTGCTTTTCTAGCTAGGCAAACGGATTTATTAATGGCAGCAGCTAAAACAAATAAAGTAATAAATATCAAAAAGTCACAATTTATGTCCCCGTGGGAAGCAAAATATCCAATAGAAAAAATTGAGTCACAATCAAATAAGAAAATTATATTAACAGAGAGAGGTTATACATTTGGATATAACAATCTGGTGGTTGACTTTAGATCAATTGAAGTAATGAAAAAGTTTGCTTACCCTGTTGTGTTTGATGCAACTCACTCAGTTCAATTACCAGGTGGTGGTAATAATAAAAGCTCCGGTCAAAAAGAATTTATTGACTCACTCTCGACAGCAGCAGTTTCACTTGGTATATCAGGTGTTTTTGCTGAAGTTCACGATAACCCAAACATTGCAATTTCAGATAGTGAAAATCAACTTGACTTGGAAGCTTTTGATAGGTTAACAAAAAAGCTTATGAAGTTTGATGCACTTGCAAAAAATAATTAATTGAAGGTAGGATTGTTATGACAAAAATAAAAAAAGTTACAGGTCGTGAGATCATAGATAGCAGGGGGAATCCAACTGTTGAAGCTGATGTTATGTTAGATAACGGTATAATAGGTCGCTATTCAGTTCCTTCAGGTGCATCAACGGGGGTACATGAGGCATTAGAATTACGTGATGGAGATGATAGGTTCCATGGTATGGGTGTTATAAAAGCTGTAAATAATATTAATACGAAAATTAATGATCTTCTTTGTGGGTTAAATCCAAATGACCAACAAGAAATTGATCAGGCTTTAATTAAACTTGATGGAACTGATAATAAAGGGACGTTAGGAGCAAACGCAATTTTAGCTGTTTCTATTGCAACAGCAAAAGCTGCTGCTCTATCAGAAAATCAAAGTTTGTATAAATATTTGTCTGTTGAAGATGATTTTAAATTGCCTGTGCCAATGATGAACATTTTGAATGGTGGAGCCCATGCAGATAATCCAATCAATATTCAGGAGTTTATGATTATACCTGCGAATTTTCATACTTTTAAAGATAGTTTGCGTGCAGGAGCTGAAATATTCCGATCACTTAAGGAAAATCTAAAAAAAGACTCTCTTGGAACATCGGTTGGTGATGAAGGTGGTTTTGCTCCAAATATAAAGTCAGTAGAAAGTGCAATAGAAATTATTATTAAATCAATCAAAGATGCAGGTTATGAGTCAGGTAAAGACATTTTTCTCTCATTGGACTCTGCTTCTAGTGAGTTTTTTAAGAATGACATGTACCAACTTGAGCCTGACAGTGCGCCTTTAGATAAATCCCAAATAATTGACTTCTATGAGACGATAACAAAAAAATACCCAATCATTTCTATAGAGGATGCCATGGCTGAGGATGACTGGGATGGATGGGGTAGATTAACACAAAAAATTGGAGACAACTGTCAACTTGTAGGTGATGATTTATTTGTTACAAATAAGTCAAGGTTAGCTGATGGAATTAACAGAGCTATTGCTAATTCAATACTTATTAAAGTTAACCAAATTGGTACATTAACTGAAACACTTGAAACAATAAATATGGCAAAAGAGTCAGATTACACTTGCATTATTTCTCACAGATCTGGAGAAACAGAAGATACGACTATTGCAGATTTGGCCGTTGCTACAAATGCTGGTCAGATTAAAACAGGATCATTGTCACGATCAGATAGGACCGCCAAATATAATCAGTTATTGCGAATTGAAGAAGAATTAGGTGACAAGTGTTACTTCCCGGGAATAAATGAATTTAGAAAGTACATTTAATTAAATATTAAATTTTTTGATCTAAAAAAAAGTATGTATTTTATTAAATTCAAACAATATCTCTCGATATTTCTATTGCCTCTTATACTACTAACTTTCATTTTATACTTACTTTATCATGCTTTTCTAAGTCAATCTGGTTTTGTAAAATACGAGCGACTTAAAAATGAACTAGAATTAAAAAATAATGAATATGCCGCTGTGACATACGAAAAAAAACAAATAAAAAAACATATTTCGTTATTAGATAAAAATATTGATGCAGATATGCTTCAAGAAAAAGCAAAAAAGATTCTATATTATGCAAATCCTAATGAAATAATAATAAATAGATTGGATAATTAACAAAAGTCGAACGATCATTCGAATTTTGTCATATTTTATATATTTATTGTAACGTTGAATATATAATACAACTTAAATTTTTTAAAAATTATGTAGAAAATATGCCCAAAAAAATAAGTAAATCAAAAACTGCTAATATTTTAACTAAGTCAGAATTAATAGAATCATACAAGAAGATGCTTCTAATTCGAAGGTTCGAAGAAAAAGCAGGGCAAGCCTATGGATTAGGAAAAATAGGTGGTTTCTGTCATTTGTATATTGGTCAGGAAGCTGTTGTTGTTGGTCTACAAAATTGTATAAATAAAGACGACCAAGTTATAACGACATATAGAGATCATGGTCATATGCTTGCTTGCGGTATGAGCCCTGATGGAGTAATGGCTGAACTTTACGGAAAAATTGATGGTTACTCAAAAGGTAAAGGTGGCTCAATGCATATGTTTTCAAAAGAAAGTAATTTCTATGGTGGGCATGGTATTGTTGGGGCATCTGTTCCATTAGGAACAGGGTTGGCCTTCTCAAACAAATACAGAGATAATAATGCTGTTACATTAACTTACTTTGGTGATGGAGCTGCAAACCAAGGTCAGGTTTATGAGAGTTTTAATATGGCCAAGCTTTGGAATCTTCCATGTATATATGTTATAGAAAATAATAGATATGCGATGGGCACATCTGTGCAAAGATCATCAGCTCAAAAAGATTTATCACAACGTGGTAAAAGTTTTGGTATTGATGGGGAGCAAGTTGATGGTATGGATCTTGAAGCTGTTGTGTTAGCAGGGCGAAGAGCTGTAGAAAAGGCAAGAAAAAAAGAAGGTCCATATATACTTGAAATGTTAACATATAGATACAGGGGGCACTCCATGTCAGATCCAGCGCAATATAGATCTCGAGATGAAGTTAAAGAAGTAAGGGAACATTCAGATCCAATTGAAAATATCAAAAACAAGATAATTGCTCAAAAATATTTAACTGAAAAAGAAATAACAATTATAAATAACGAAATTAAACAAATAATAGATAATTCTGCTGAGTTTGCATCAAATAGCCCATTGCCTCCAACTGATGAGCTATACAAAGATGTTTACATGTAATTAAGATAGGTTCAAAAAAGCATGAAAACAGAAATACTTATGCCTGCTATGTCACCTAGTATGAAAGAAGGGGTCTTAACTAAATGGCTTCGTAAAAGTAGGTGATTTTATACAAATTGGTGATTTGATAGCTGAAATTGAAACCGATAAAGCTTCTATGGAAATAGAATCAGACATTGAAGGTACTGTAGTGGAGTTGTTGATAAATAATTCAGAAGATAAAATAGCTATAAAAACACCCATTGCTATAGTAGATACGAATACAGAAAAACTAAAAGGAAAGTTATTTACAAATGTAATTGATGATGAACCTAAAAAAACTGTGAAAATATCTCCAAATAATAAAAAACCAGAAACTAATACATCAGGAACTATCACTGTGAGGGAAGCAATAAGGGACGCACTAGCAGAAGAAATGAGATTAGATAGTGATGTTTTTATTATGGGAGAAGAAGTTGCTGAATATCAGGGAGCTTACAAAGTAACACAAGGACTGTTAAAAGAATTTGGTTCCTCAAGAGTAATTGATACACCAATAACAGAAAATGGTTTTGCAGGTATGGCTGTCGGCGCTGCTTTTACCGGCCTTAGACCTGTAGTGGAGTTTATGACATTTAACTTTTCATTGCAGGCTATGGACCATATAATTAACTCTGCAGCTAAGACATTATATATGGGTGGTGGTCAATTAAATTGCCCTATTGTTTTTAGAGGTCCCAATGGTGCTGCTGCTCGAGTGGGCGCGCAACATAGCCAAGACTTAACGGCATGGTTTTCTCATATACCTGGTTTAAAGGTTGTATCTCCATTCACAGTTAATGACCATAAGGGTTTATTAAAAGCTGCAATACGTGACCCTAATCCAGTAATTTTTTTAGAAAATGAAATATTATACGGGGAATCAGGTGAACTTACTATTAACAACGATGAGATTATTCCAATAGGAAAGGCAAATGTTTTAAGAGAAGGGGAACAGGTTACAATAGTGTCACACTCTATAAGTCTAAAATTATGTTTAGAAGCAGCTAAAAAGCTCGAATCGAATGGTATTAGTTGTGAGATCATAGACTTAAGAACTATTAAACCTCTTGATATTGATACTATAATAAAATCTATCAAGAAAACAAATCGATGTATTGTAGTGGAACAAGGATGGTCACAATCTGGTGTTTCATCAGAAATAATGTCAATTATAATGGAAAATGCATTTGATTGGTTGGATGCACCTGTAATTAGGATAACAGGAAAAGATGTACCAATGCCATATGCGGAAAACTTAGAAAAATTAGCTTTGCCATCATTGGACGAGTTAATTAATGCAGTAAATGAATTAATTTAGAGGTTTACTAATGCCCCTAACAATATATATGCCAGCATTATCTCCAACTATGGAAATGGGTAATATTGTCAAATGGCACAAAAAAGAAGGTGATACCATATCTTCTGGTGAAGTTATTGCTGAAATAGAAACAGATAAAGCTCTGATGGAGTTTGAGGTAGCTGACGACGGGATTTTAGCTAAAATATTGATTGAAGAAGGATCAGTTGATGTAAAAGTTAATGAACCCATTGCTATACTAATACAAGATGGTGAAACATTTGATGATGCTAGTCTCAATAATCAAACCGAAAGCATCAAATCAGAAGAAGATACTTCTATAAATAATCTTCACGATGATAATAATAATGAAGACGCAAATTATACTGAAGAATCAATAACAAGACATAAAATACCAGACTCAAATGATATTTCTATAAATAATAAATCAGAAAAAGAAAATATAAGAAAATTCATAAGCCCTCTAGCAAAAAGGATAGCTCAAGATAGAGGTATTGATTATTCTTTGATTAAAGGAACTGGTCCAAACGGAAGAATTATAAAATCTGATATCCAAAACTATGAACCATCAGAAAACAATCAACTAGTTCAAATTGATGCCAGTCATAATCAATACACAGAGATGCCAATTGACTCTATGAGGGAAGTAATCGCTAAAAGATTACAAGAGTCACATTCCTCAATTCCATCATACACGCTTAATATTGATGTCAGTATTTCTGAGATTAACAAAATGAGAAAACAAATGAATAGAGATGTTTCAGATGAAATGAGAATATCAATAAATCATTTATTAATTAAAATAGTTTCCCTCTCAATGATTAAAGTACCAGAAATAAATACATCTTGGGCTGAAAATAAAATTTTAAAATATAAAGATACAGATATTGGTATTGCTGTTGCTATAGAAAATGGCTTAATAACACCAATTATAAGAAGCGTTAATACAAAAGGTTTGGCGATAATTAGAGATGAATTAAAAGATCTTATAACAAGATCTCACGAGAAAAAACTTAAGCCTGCTGAATATCAAGGCGGAACGATATCAATATCAAATCTTGGTAGTTATGGCATTAAGAGTTTTACATCTATTATAAACCCTCCACAATCATGTATTTTATCAATAGGAACAGCAAGGAAAATACCAGTTATAAGAGATGAAGCAGTTAGTATTGATGAAGTAATGTCAATTACTCTTACTGCTGATCATAGATTAATAGATGGAGCAGTAGGCGCTCAATTTTTATCTTCAATTAAGACCTTAATTGAAAACCCAAATCTTATGTTGTTATAATATTTCTAAACGGAGAATTAAATGAATTTTGAATATGATGTTATTGTGGTTGGTTCAGGACCTGGTGGTTATGTTGCTGCTATTCGAGCTGCTCAGTTAGGACACAAAACAGCTGTTGTCGAAAAAGATAATCTTGGTGGAATTTGTCTAAATTGGGGCTGTATACCCACAAAAGCATTATTAAAATCATCAGAAGTATATTCAATATTAAAAAAGTCTGATTACTATGGTATATCAGCAAAGGAAATAACTTTTGATTTTGATAAAGTGATTAACAGATCTAGAGATGTTGCTAAGTCTTTGTCAGACGGAATAGGCTTTCTTCTTAAAAAAAATAATATTGACCACATATCTGGTTATGCAACAATTTTAGATGAGAACTCATTAAAATTAACCGATAAATCAAAAGATAGAATATTATCATTTAAAAATTTAATCATAGCGACTGGTGCTAGAGCAAAAGAGCTTCCAAATATTTCATTCACACCTAATATTTGGTCATATAGAGAAGCTATGACACCAAAAGAACTTCCAAAAACATTAGCGGTAATTGGATCAGGTGCAATTGGTATAGAGTTTGCTAATTTTTATAATTCTCTAGGTGTAGATGTTACCGTTATTGAATTAGCTGATAAGATCTTACCAATAGAGGATAATGAAATATCTAGTTATGCAAAAAATGAATTTGAAAAACAAGGTATAAAGTTTCAAGTTGGTTCTTACGTTGAGTCCATAGAAGAAAAAAAAGATGGCTGTCATCTAAAAGTTATTAGTAATGCAGATAAATCAGTCTCAAAACTTAAATCTGAAAAAGTAATAATGGCTGTAGGAATTACAGGCAATATAGATGATATTGGACTTGAAAGTGTGAGCGTTAAAACTGAAAACGGTCATATATTAACAAATGAATATATGCAAACAAATGTATCTAATATTTTTGCAATCGGCGACGTTGCTGGCGCTCCCTGGTTGGCTCACAAAGCGTCTCATGAAGGTATATTGGCCGTAGATTTTTTATCAGGGCTTGATGTTCATCCAATGGATACCAATAATATTCCCGGTTGTGTATATTCTATGCCACAAATAGCTTCTGTAGGACTTACAGAAGAAAAGGCAAATGAACAATATAATTCTATTAGAATTGGAAAATTTCCATTGGTTGCAAATGGTAAAGCCAAGGCTATATCTAATGACTCTGGATTTATTAAGGTCATTTATGAGAGAGAAACCGGTGAATTACTTGGTGCCCATATGATTGGAGATGGTGTAACTGAATTAATTCATGGTTATACAATTGCAAAGAATATGGAAGGAACAGAAGAAGATATAATTAACACAATTTTTCCACATCCTACTATTTCTGAATCATTGCATGAGGCTGTGCTGAGTGCTTATGACAGACCAATTCATTTTAAGTAATATGGTAAATATTATAAATAATAATCAGTCTTTACGACATCCACACTTAAAAAATAAACCTATTAATCAGAGTGTTGAAAAACCATCTTGGATAAAAGTTAGATATAAAAACTCACCAGGATATAATCAAACTCTTGATATTATAAAAAAAAATAAACTTACAACTGTTTGTCAAGAAGCCGCATGTCCAAACATATCAGACTGTTGGGATAAAAAACATGCAACTTTCATGATATTAGGTGAAACTTGTACACGTTCATGCGCATTTTGTAATGTAAAAACTGGAATTCCCGATCCAATCAATGAAGATGAACCTGAACAAATAGCTGATGCTGTAAAAAAAATGGGTCTAAAGCATGTTGTAATTACATCTGTAGATAGAGATGATCTTTTAGATGGAGGAGCTAATCATTTCGCAAATGTTATTTCATCTATTAGAGCAAAATCTCCGGATACTACAATTGAAATATTAACCCCAGATTTTCTAAAAAAAAATGATGCAGTAGATATCATATTAAGCTCTGAACCTGATGTTTTTAATCATAACCTTGAAACAGTACCTTCCTTATACCTAAAAATAAGGCCTGGAGCGAGATATTTTCAATCATTGAACTTGTTAAAATCAATAAAAGAGGGCAATCAAAAAATTTTTACCAAATCTGGAATTATGGTTGGTCTTGGTGAAACAAGAGATGAAGTACTTCAAGTAATGGATGATCTAATAATTGCTAAAGTTGACTTTCTTACAATTGGTCAGTACTTGCAACCTACACCTAAACATGCTTCTGTAATTGAATATATTCATCCTGATACGTTCGAAAGTTATGCTGCCATAGCAAGGGCAAAGGGTTTTAAAATGGTTTCATCTAGTACTTTTACAAGATCTTCATTTCATGCAGATGAGGATTTTTTGAAACTAAAAAAATCATTAAGCTAAAATGAAATCAAAAAAAATAGTTAAAGATTTAACTTTTAAACCGGAATTGATGTTTCAACTTGTATCTGATGTTGAAAATTATCCTAATTTTGTACCAGCGTGTAAATCATTAAATATCAAATCAAAAGTTGAACAAGGAGAGGTAACAAATATTTTAGCCATAATGGAAGTTGGTTATGGATTGATTTATGAGAAATTTACTTCGGATATTACAATAAATAAAAAGGATCTGACTATTAAAGTTGTTAATAGTGATGGTCCATTCAAAAGATTGAATAATCATTGGAAGTTTTTGCCAAACAGAAATGGTTCTAGTATTGATTTTGAGATAGAGTTTGAGGCTAAGGAGACTTTATCAGGAAGTATTATAAATATTATGTTTGAAAAAGTATTTTCAAAATATATGGATGCTTTTGAAAGACGTGCCTATTACTTATATAGTTGATTTATTATATTTATACACATAGAAATTGCTTCAAATACAGTCTGATTTCTTACATTCTCTCTTCCAATATTTCCAAAACGAAATTCATTACATACTGTATCAGTTTTATTTGAAATCGATATATACACTAACCCAACTTCTTTTTGTGTGTCGTCACTATTTGGTCCAGCTATACCTGAAACAGATATAGAAATATCAATATTTGGATGTAGTTTTATCAAATTTTTAGACATATCTGAGCATACTTCTGTTACTAACCGCACCAAATTCTCTAATTCTTTTTGGATCTACTTTTAATAAATCTATTTTAGATTGATTGGAATATGTAACAAAAGATAATTCAAATATTTGAGAAGAACCTGAGATACTTGTGATTAATGACGATATTAATCCTCCTGTGCAGGATTCTGCAGTTGCTAATTTGATTTTATTTTTTTTACATAGACTGATGAGTTCAGTAATTTTTGAATTTAATTTATCCATATTATTATTCAGAAGAGGAAACGTTTACTATTGTTTGTACAGCAATTCCTTCTTTCCTTCCAGTAAAACCAAGTTCTTCTGTCGTTGTGCCTTTAATGCTAATTTGTGAACTATCTATATCCAATAGATCTGCTAATTTTTTTTTAATTTCAATTCTGTATGGGTTAATTTTAGGTTCTTCACATATGACAACTATATCTAAATTGATAATTTTTGCATTTGCTTTCTCTAATTTTTCCAATGCATCATCAAGAAATACTTTTGAGTCTGCATCTTTCCATTTTTTGTCATTTGGATTAAAATAATAGCCAATATCTTCAAGTCCAAGAGATCCGTATATGGCGTCAGTTATTGAATGTAAACCAACATCGGCATCTGAATGTCCTTTGAGAGATTTATTAAAAGGAATGTTAATTCCAAATATTCTTATGAATTCTCCTGAATCAAACTTATGGACATCAAATCCTATTCCAACTCTATTTTTTATCATATCATAACTAAGTATTTTATTGAGTAAATTGTAATCATCTTCTGTAGTTATTTTAAAATTATCAGATGAATTAATATATGTATTTATTTTATTTTTAAATAATTCCATGATCTGAGCATCATCGGTAATATTTTCCTTTATTTCAGATAGTTGTAATGTTTTATGTGCCTTTATTAACATCTTAAATTTAAATATTTGAGGTGTTTGGGTTGAAAACAAATTTGATCTATCTAGGGTATTTATGGTGCTATTATTAATTTTTTTGATCGTGTCATTAATTCTAGATACAGGAATTGCACAATCGAAACCTTCTATTGCTTCTACAAGTTCTTTGATTAATTTAGTGTCAAAGTTAGGTCTTGCTGCATCATGTACAAAAACAAGGTCAGGGTTACTTTTTTCTATATGTCTTAGTCCATTAAAAACGCTCTCAATTCTAGTCTTGCCACCTGAAATTATATCAATTTTATTAGTATCAATATATCTTTCTTTGATCGCATTCAAATAGATATTATGATCAGGATTAGATGCGATGATTATACGGTCAATAAGACTACTATTTAAAAATTTATCTATTGAGTGTTCAAGGACGCTCTTGTTATTTAAATTCAAGAATTGTTTAGGGCTAGTATTATTGTTAAATCTATCACCAGTTCCAGCCGCACATATAATAACAAATATTTTCATTAATGATCTATTGATATTTAAATTAAAATAATTTAATAATATATTGATTAGTTTTTAATCATAAAAATAATATGCCACTTTTTTAATCATATTGCACGAATATTTTGTTTTAAATGGAAAGTCAGTCAAATAGAATTACTACAGATTTGGATATTGATAGTTTATTGAGAACTATAAAATATCCACTCATTATAATTGATAATGATGATTCCATTATTGCATCTAATGATGATGCCGAAATGTTTTTTGGTTTAAGTAGAAACATACTAAATAAGTATAAATTTACAACTCTCTACCCAAAAACATCACCGTTGTATTATCTTATAGAACAATCAAGAGATAAAAAAACTACAATTAGAGAATACTCACTAATAATAAATAATATAATTGATAAAAAAGAACGTGAAGTTGATATTCAAGTATCTCCATTTGAGGATACTGATTTACTACTGCTAATATTTATAGAGCGTGGTATAGCTAAAAAGTTTAATAGGCAATATATGCAAGCTGGTTCAACTAAATCTTTAGTTGAAATGTCATCAATATTAGCGCATGAGATTAAAAATCCATTATCTGGTATTAAAGGTGCTGCTCAATTATTGTTGGATGGGGCAAGTGATGAAAATCAATCTTTGATAAATATTATTTGTGATGAAACAGATAGAATAAATAACTTAATTAATAGTATGGAAGTATTCTCAGATAATACTCAAATAAAGAAAGAAAAGTTGAATATGCATACTATTTTTAACCATGTAAAATTAATTGCTGAAAATGGCTTTGCAAAAAATGTAAATTTTATTGAACGCTTTGATCCATCACTACCTGATATCTATGGTAATAAAGATTTACTAATTCAAGTCTTACTAAATCTTATCAAAAATAGCTGTGATGCAATAAAAGATAGCCAAAGTAAGGGTGAGATAATATTAAGTTCCTCTTTTCTATCTAGTGTTAGAATTAGTTTGCCTACATCTAATAAAAGATTAGAGCTTCCGCTTTGTTTTTCTATTGAAGATAATGGAGGTGGCATCGATAAAGATTTAATAGATAATATCTTTGATCCATTTATAACAAGTAAAAAAGAAGGAAAGGGGCTTGGTCTTCCAATTGTAGCAAAAATAATACAAGACCATGATGGGGTTATTGAATGTGAGCAAACTAATAAAGGCATAAAAATGTCAATTTTATTTCCAATGTCAAACTAAAGTAGAAAAATATGAAAAATGTTAAAATAATTGTTGCTGATGATGATAAAGCTATAAGACTTGTTCTTGAGACTGCTCTAAAGCGCTCAGGTTTCGAGGTAACCACAACAGAGAATGCAGCTGGTCTTTGGAGACTTGTTCAAGAAAATTTTGCAGATTTAATTATTACAGATGTCGTTATGCCAGATGAGAATGCATTTGATTTGATCCCAAAAATCAGGAAAGTTAATCCAAATATTCCAATTATTGTTATGAGTGCTCAGAACACACTTATGACTGCAATAAAAGCAAATGAATTAGGGGCATTTGAGTACATTCCCAAACCTTTCGATATCGGAGAATTGATAACAATAGTTAATAGATCAATTAAAGAAAAAAAAGAGTCTATCGGTGAAGAAATTATTCAAAAAGATGATTTTCCATTAATCGGTAGATCCAAAAGTATGCAAGATGTCTACAGGATAATGGCTAGATTAATGAATTCCGATCTTACTGTTTTAATAACTGGAGAGTCTGGCACAGGAAAAGAATTAATTGCAAAGGCTTTACATGAATTTGGTACGCGTAAAAACTCACCATTTGTTGCGATAAATATGGCAGCTATACCTAAGGATTTAATTGAGTCTGAACTTTTTGGACATGAAAAAGGGGCTTTTACTGGTGCTATTGATAAAAAGATAGGAAAATTTGAAGTTGCAAATGGAGGAACTTTGTTTTTAGATGAAATTGGAGATATGCCAATTGAAGCACAGACAAGACTTTTGCGAGTATTGCAAGAAGGTGAGTTTTTGAGTGTTGGTGGCACTAAGCCTATCAAAACAAATGTTCGTATAGTCGCTGCAACAAATAAATCACTAGATGAACAAATAAAACTTGGAGCTTTTCGTGAAGATCTTTTTTATAGAATTAATGTCATACCAATTAAATTACCCCCTTTAAGGCAACGAAAAGATGATATTCCAGCTTTAGTTAATCACTTTATTGCCAGTAACTTAAATCAATCAACATCTTTCACAATTGAAAAAGAAGGAATTGAATATTTAAAAAGCTATGATTGGCCAGGAAATATAAGAGAGTTAGAGAATTTCATTAAGAGGGTAATAACTTTGTATCCTGAAGAGATTGTCTCTCAAGAAATAATTAAAAATGAATTTGCTATATTAGGCACTGATAATTCTGCAAATGAAAGTCGAAATATAAAATCACTTGAAGATTACATCGTTTCTTACTTAAGCAGATTCCCAATAAATGACTTTGATGATAATGAAAAAGGTTTATATCAAAGTGTACTGTTAGAATTTGAAAAACCAGTATTAAATTATGTTCTAAAGGCTACGGGTGGTAATCAGATTAAAGCTTCAAAGATTCTTGGATTAAATAGAAACACTCTCAGAAAGAAGCTAAGAATGTTAAACATTGAATTTTCTAAAAGCTATCAATAACAATAAATTAATATAAAATTTATAATTAAAAAATATTATATGATGTATTAAAATGTTATTATGACTGTTATTCAAACATCAAAGATCTTTACTCCAATTAGATCAATCCTATCAAATTACGGTGAGGTTTTTTTTAATATTGCTATATTGTTATTGGCAATCTTTCTAATATCTTCAACTTGGTTAATACTTACAGGGCAAGTTTTCATACCTTCTAACACGGTTATTTTTCTACTTTTTGCTGCAAATACTGTTTTTATAGCAATGATGGTTTTATTGATTATAAGTAAATTTTCACAGATATTACTAGCAAGACAGAAAAATATTGCCGGTGCGAGCTTACAAATCAAATTAATAACTTTGTTTGGTTTTGTTTCTGCATTACCTGCTTTAGTAGTGGCAGTACTTGCAACAATTACTCTTGATAGGGGGCTAGATAAATGGTTCTCAGATAGAACAAAGTCAATGATTGATAAATCTAACATAGTTGCAAATAGTTACTTGAGAGAGCATTCAAACAATTTAAGAGCTGAAATTGATGCAATGAAATTAGATTTAAATAACTCAGCAAATATTTTTGAAACAAACATAAACGCTTTTGCAGACTATTTTCTCAGACAGGCAAAATTACGAAAACTAACAGGCGCCTTCATTATCAATAGAGAAGGAAATATATTAATCAGTACAACCACGCCTGCATATGAAATAGGCTTTTCAAAACCTTTGCAATTATCTTTTGATCGAGCAGATCAAGGTGATATAGTTATTTTTAAACCTAATGATTATAATATGGTAAGTGCTTTTGTGTTACTTCCCGATTTCATCGATGGTTATTTGCTAATATATAAAGCAGTTGATCCTCTAGTTATAAATCATCTCAAACAATTAGAAATAACCACCAATGAATATACTGATCTTGAAAAAAGAAGATTTGATACACAAGTTACGTTTGCATTACAATATGTCGGTTTTTCACTTGTATTTTTAACCGTTGCAATTTGGTTTAGTATTTATTTTGCAAATAGGTTGTCAGCGCCAATTGCAAGACTAATTTATGCATCAAAACGTGTTTCAGAAGGTGATTTAGGGGTAAATATTGAAAATAAATCAAAGATTGATTATGACATGTACAACCTAGTTAATACGTTTAATAACATGACCTCTGATTTAAAAAATCAAAGAGAAAACCTCATTTCAAATAATCAATTACTAGACGAGAGACGAAAATTTACTGAAGCAGTATTGTCGGGTATTACATCATGCGTCTTGAGCATTGACAATAATGGGAATATCCAAATAGCCAACACTTCAGCTTGTGATTTTTTTAACAAAGAACTAAATGAAATTCTTGGCATAAATATTATAGATATAATGCCACAATTCTCAGATATTCTAATAAAAGCTTATAAGAGTAGAGAAAATATCGATGAGTATATAACTGTAAAAATCAATGACTATAATAGAAACCTTCATATTAAGATAACTAAAGAAGAGAAGTCAAAAAAGAGCTCTATGGTGATTGCCTTTGATGATGTTACTGATTTGGTTGATGCACAAAGAACATCTGTTTGGGCTGATGTTGCTAGACGTATTGCTCATGAGATTAAAAATCCTCTAACACCAATTCAGCTTTCTGCAGAAAGATTAAAAAGAAAGTACAAGGATCAGATAGTAAATGATATTGAAGTTTTCGAAGACTGCACTGACACAATAATAAGACAAGTCGGTGATTTAGGTAAAATAGTTGATGAGTTTTCAGCTTTTGCCAAAGTCCCATCTGCAAAAATGAATAAATATGATATATGCGACACAATTAGACAAGCTGTCCTACTTCAAAAAATAACTTTTGACTCGATAAAAATTAAATTAAATATTCCAGAGAATGAAATAATATTCAACTTTGATCGAAGGTTGATAAGTCAAGCGCTAATAAATTTAATTAAGAATTCATCTGAATCAATTTTTTCAAATAATAAAAATGTTACTGAAGGTGCAATTGAAATTACATTAAATGATTTGGATGATCAAGTTTCAATTCAAATTAAAGATAACGGTATAGGCTTTCCTTCGACAGACACTGATAAGCTTCTTGAGCCATACTATACGACCAGGGAGATGGGCACTGGAATAGGACTTTCAGTTGTAAAAAATATTATTGAGGTTCACAAGGGGCAAATAAAACTTGATAATAATATATCGGAAAATAGTTCAGTTATCGGTGCAATTGTAACATTAATTATACCAAAAACATTAAGTATTGACTCAGAGATGATGAATGACTAGCAAAAAAAATATTTTAATTGTTGATGATGAAATTGATATTTGCAAGTTAATATCTGGTGTTCTTGAGGATGAGGGGTACAAAACTTTTAATTCACAAAATAGTGATGCAGCTCTCCTAACAATTAAAGAAAATTCAATAGATTTAGTTATACTAGATGTTTGGCTTGAAGGCAGTAAACTGGATGGGATAGAACTTTTACAAGAGATAAATAAATTTTATCCCAAAAATACCAATAGTGATTATATCCGGTCACGGTAATATAGACACTGCTGTAACAGCTATAAAAATTGGAGCATATGATTACCTAGAAAAACCATTTAAGACAGAACGTCTTATTCACGTGATAAAACGAGCAACTGAGACTTATGAACTAAAAAATGAAATAACAGAAATTAAAAATAAATCTAATTTCGCAAGTGAATATATTGGTATTTCAAATCATGTCATCCAATTACGACAAGGAATAAATAAATTAGCGCAAACTAATAGCAGGATATTAATTACTGGATCTATTGGTGTTGGTAAACAACTTGTATCTCGTTTAATCCATAATAAATCAAATCGTTCTAAAAATTTATTTGTCGAGATTGATGCCAATTATTTCAGTGCATCCAAAATGCAAGAGTTCTTATCAAATAATAATATGAGTGAAAAAAAGTTTTTTGATGATCTAAATGGTGGCACACTCTTTATTAATGAAATTTCTAATATGGATATGGATGCACAAAAAATATTATTAAATATTATTAATGGTAAATCGAATGTCTCAAGTGATTTTCGTGTGATAGCAAGCACCTCAAAGGATTTAAAATCTTACATATCCTTGGGTATGTTTTCTGATGAACTTTTCAATAGGATTTCAATAGATCGCCTGCATATCCCTAGTTTATTAGATAGAAAGGAAGATATTCCTATTCTGATGGATTATTTCTTAGAAAATGCTTTTTCAGTTTCGGAGGACTCTGTAGCTATTTTTCAATCATATGCATGGCCAGGAAATATAAAAGAATTGAAAAATGTTATTGATAATATTATATTGCGTTTAAATTCAGATGGAAAAGACACAATTACATCTGATTATATACCAATTGAAATTAAAGAAAATAATCCCAATGTATCAAATAGCGAGGTTTTAATTTCATATAATATGAAAGATGCAAGGGATATATTTGAAAGGAATTATATAATTTCTCAATTGGCCAGATTTAATGGCAATATATCTAGAACAGCAGATTTTATTGGGATGGAAAGAACCGCTTTGCATCGTAAATTAAAATATCTAGGTATTGAAAAATAACTCTTGGAGGTTAAGTGAAAATTTTAATTTGTGGTGCTGGTCAGGTTGGTTATGGGATTGCTGAACAGCTATCAATTCAAAAAAATGATGTAACAGTCATAGATAACTCTAAGGATTTAATCGATAACATCAATAAATCTCTAGATGTAAGGACAATAAGGGGGAATGGCTCTTATCCTGAGGTCTTAGATGAAGCAGGCGCAGGTGATGCAGATGTTATTATTGCAGTTACACAATTTGATGAAGTTAATATGGTTATTTGCCATATAGCGCATATCTTGTTTAATATTCCAACTAAGATAGCTCGAATAAGATCAAACAATTTTCTTAATCCTGAATATGAAAATTTATTTACGACCGATAATATTCCAATAGATGTGTTAATTTCACCTGAAAGAGAAATAGGTGAGTCAGTGATTAAAAACCTGGCTTTGCCTGGTGCTTTTGAAATATTAGAATTTGCAGATAATAAGATATCACTTCTAGGAGTAAGTATTGAAGAAAGCTTCACTCTGGTTAATCAATCTCTAGGTTCTTTGACAAAGCAATTCCCAGATGTAACATGTACCGTTGTTGGTATAAATCGTGATGATGAAATTATAGTGCCTACTCAAAAAGATGTACTTCGTTTAGATGATAAAATTTACCTTATTTGTGATTCAGAACATGTAAAAAAAGTTCTTACAATATTGGGACATCGTGAGACAGAAGCTCATAATATAATTATAGCCGGTGCAGGTAATGTAGGCTCATATTTAGCAAAATCTCTTGAGTCAAATAATTCAAACATAAACATAAAAATTATAGAGCTAAGTAAGGAAATTGCTCAAAGAGCGGCTACAGAACTTGGAAAATCAATCGTACTGAATGGGAATGTGTTGGATAAAAATCTTTTAGATCAAGCAGGAATTTCAAGATCTGATGCTTTTGTTGCTCTAACTAACAATGATAACGTGAACTTGATATCATCAGTTATTGCAAAAGAAATGGGCTCTAAACAGACTCTCACTTTATTGACTGATAGTAATTATAATGACCTACAATCAAAACTTGAAATAGATACATTCATTAACCCACGGGCCACAACAATATCAAGTATTCTTAGGTATTTAAGAAGAGGTAGAATACGAGATGCTCATTCTTTATATAATGGTGAGATTGAGGTTCTTGAAGCAGAAGTAGTAGATGCATCGCCACTTATTGGAAAAACAATAAAGGAAGCAGATATCCCAGATGGTTTGAGGTTCGGCGCAATTCTTAGAAAAGAAACTGTAATTAGACCTGATGGTAATACCCGTATAGAATTACATGATCGGATAGTATTATTTTCACTTTCAGAAAGTATTCATGCAGTGGAACATTTGTTCAGAACAAGTCAAGACTATTACTAATAAATATGTATAAAACAGAAAATAATACATATAAAACAATAATTTATCATCCAGAATTAAAGCAATATAATAGAAAAAGCTCCATCGATGCAGTAGATTGCATTAATGAGGCTGTTATGTTGGCTGAATCACTGGGGATTTCAGTTAAACAAAAAAAAATTATCAAAGTAGACAAGCCAAATTCTTCAACTTTGTTTAGTAGTGGTTTTTTGGAGTCTGCTGCACAGGACATTATAGATTTTGATATTAATTTAATTGTAATTGATGGCAAATTATCACCAATTCAGCAAAGAAATCTTGAAAGAGCTCTTAAAGTAAAAATCATTGATAGAACCAGATTAATATTAGATATTTTTGAAAAAAGAGCTGCAACAAGAGAGGGGGCTCTTCAGGTTGAGCTGGCGCAGTTGGAGTATCAAAAAACAAGACTTGTAAAATCTTGGACGCATTTAGAAAGGCAGAGAGGGGCACTTGGCTTTGTTGGTGGTCCGGGTGAGTCACAATTGGAAATTGATAAGCGTTTAATAGGCGATCAAATTTTGAAAATAAAAAAGAAATTAAAAGGTTATAAAAATACAAGAGCACAACACAGAACTCAAAGAGATAAAAGACCTTATTCAATAATAGCATTAGTTGGCTATACAAATGCGGGAAAATCAACCTTATTCAATAAAATTACTGATAGCGGTGTTCTGTCAAAAGACATGTTGTTCGCTACACTGGATACTAAAATGAAGGAAATAAAAAAAACAAAAAGTAGGGGGCTCCTGTTATCAGATACCGTTGGTTTTATATCTGAATTACCTACCGAATTGATCATGTCTTTTAGATCAACGTTGGAAGAGGTGAATTATGCAGATATTATTGTAAATGTCCGAGATGTATCATCTAAATATACTGACGCTCAAAATAGAGATGTTCTTAACACTATAAAAGAATTGGGCAGGGAAATAAATGATTTCAATTATATAGAGGTTCTCAATAAATCAGATTTATTAAGTAATGAAGAGGTTGAGCTTATCAAATATAACAAAACTAATAACCAGGTTGTCCTATCAGCTCTAGATGGGGCAGGTGTAGAGGATTTACTTGATTTGATTGAAGAAAAAATAAATCTAAATACTGCAATTTATCAAATTGAATTTGGGTATGATAAAAGTTCGATTGAGTCTTGGTTGTATGAAAATACTATCGTAATCAATAAAGTTTATAATGAAGACACAATTGGAATGGAATTCAAAACTTCAATTAGTAATCACAATAAACTTCAATCCCTACTTAACAAGGGTTGATTAATATACTTTTCGCATAATATATATTATGGAAACAATTAACAAATGTATTTAAATCAGTACTTTAAGTTATTAAATTAAACCTGCATACCATCATATGCTGGAATTACATTGTTAGGCAGATATTCATTTAATTCGTTATAATCCAGGTCAATATGCATATTTGTTAAAATACCCTTTTTAACTTTAAAATCCTCAATTAATTTCAATGCTTTATCTACATGAAAATGTGTTGGATGCTCAATCCACCTTAACGCATCAACTATCCAAATATCTGAATTTTCAACGAATTGTATACTCTCTACCGGCAAATCATTGATATCTGAAGAATAAGCGATATTGTTAACTTTATACCCAAAAGAAGTGATATTACCATGAACTTGGTTGAAGGGTGTTATTTTGATAGTTCCGCCTTCTCCATAAATTTCATAAGTTTCCGCATGGTCAATTATGTTCATTTTTAATATTGGAGGATAAGGACTATTGTTATTGCTATTAAAACAATATCCGAATTTATCATGCAAGTTTTTTGATGTATTCGAGGATGCATAAACATCTATTCTTGATTTATCTCTCAGGGCATACATTCTAAGATCATCAATGCCATGAGTGTGATCTGCGTGTTCATGAGTATAAAAGACGGCATCTATACTCTTTATATTGGCTTGATTCATTTGATTTCTAAAGTCGGGACCTGTATCAATTACTATTGTTGTTTTCTTATCACCACTGTATTTTTCGATGAGTAATGAGCACCTTGTCCTTCTATTTTGAGGAATTTTTGGATTACAGCTACCCCACTCATTTCCAACCCGTGGTACTCCGGTTGATGAACCACAGCCCAATATTGTTATCTTTATTTTATCTGTCATTGTTAAAATCTATAAATTGATTTTTTTAAAAAAATTTAAACTATTAGTTGTAACTATATTCATAATTTCATCATAAGACACTTCCTTAATTTCAGCCAACATTTTAAGAACTTCAACAACATATGCAGGTTCATTTCTTTTTCCTCTAAATGGTACAGGGGCTAGAAATGGGGAATCTGTTTCAATAAATATCTTTTCTATTGGTATTTTTTTTGCAATTTCTCTTATCTTTTGAGCGTTTTTAAAAGTAATTATACCTGTAAATGAAATATTAAGTCCAAGATCAATTGCAATATCAGCAAGACGTTCAGATGAACTAAAGCAATGCAAAACTGCATTTAATTGATTATTTTTTGACTCATCAGTTAGTATTCTTTCCATATCTGCATCTGAGTCTCTATTATGGATAACAAAAGGTAAATTTGACTCATTCGAGCACTCTATTTGTAATCTGAATAATTTCTCTTGTTTTTGTTTGTTATCATATTTTAATCTTGAATAATCAAGACCACACTCCCCTATTCCGACAACTTTGGCTTCTTTTGATATTGAGAGGATATCTTGCTGATCATATGTTCCAAATTCTTCATCAGTATTTAATGGATGAGTTCCAATTGTCGTATAAATATTATCATTTTTTTCAATAATTGCTCTCAACTTATGAAAATTATGAACCCTTGTTGAAATTGTAATAAGATAATTTACCTTATTTAGATATGCTCTATTAATGACTTCTGCGAGATCCCCACTATAATCTTCAAAATCAAGATGACAGTGCGTATCAATTAGAAAATCATATTTATTCATCAGACATTTCTATTTTTGGGAAAATTGGGCTTAGAGTACCAATCGTATTGTTTTGAATTGTACTATCTTTGTTAGTAATGTCCCTAAATGTTCTTTTGTTTATATCTATATCAAGTAAATTAAGTATATTTCTTGAAGAGTCCGGCATTACGGGTTGCAACATAATTGCAATTTTACGAATATTCTCTATCGTTGTATATAATACTGTATTCATTCTTTCTGGATTAGTTTTTCTTAATTCCCAGGGTTTTTGATCACTAAAGTATTTATTTAGCGCAGAAATCTGTTCCCATATATCATTCAAAATCTTATTAATTTCTATATATTCCAAATAATTTATTATTTTATCACTCAAATTAGTAATCTCTGTATCAATCAATAAATCATCACTGGTTTTGTTTTCTGAAGGTGTGGGAATTACACTATTACAATTTTTTACTACCATAGAACATGATCTTTGAATTAAATTACCTAGATCATTAGCTAAATCTGCATTGATTCTTCTAGTTATACTTTCATCATCGTAATTACCATCATTCCCAAGAGATACCTCCCTTAGGAAAAAGTATCTTATTTGATCTATCCCATATTTATTAATTAGCTCTGATGGACTAACAACATTTCCAAGAGATTTTGACATCTTGATCCCTTTATTAAATAAAAAACCATGTGCGAATACAATTTTAGGTAATTCAATATTAGCTGACATAAGAAAAGCTGGCCAATAAACTGCATGGAATCGGAGAATGTCTTTACCAATAATATGAAAGTCAGCTGGCCATTTCTCTGTGTAGTTTGAGTTCGGGAAATTAGTACCAGTCAAATAATTGGTTAGCGCATCTACCCAAACATACATGACGTGCTTATCATCATTTGGAACTTTTATACCCCAATCAAATGTTGTTCTTGATATTGATAAATCTTTAAGACCTGATTCAACAAATTTAGTAACTTCATTTCTTCTTGTTATAGGAAGAATAAAATTAGGATTTTGTTTATAATGTTCTAGCAGTTTATCTTGGTATTTTGATAATCTGAAGAAGTAACTTTCTTCTTCAACCCATGTTACTGGGGTACCTTGTGGGGATAGGTATTCATTATTATTTTTTGTTAACTCTTTCTCTTCATAATAAGCTTCATCTCTAACAGAGTACCAACCCGCATATTTATCTTTATAGATGTCACCATTGTCATTCATTCTATTCCAGATTTCAATACAAGCTTCCTTATGTCTATCCTCAGTAGTTCTAATGAAATCGTCGTGTGTTGAATTAATGTCTGATAGCATTTCTATAAAGAGTGGTGCGTTTTTATCTGCTAAATCCCTTGCCTCTAGATTTTGTTTCTTGGCCGTCTGTAACATTTTAATTCCATGTTCGTCAGTGCCAGTTAAAAAGAATACATCCTTATTTATTAACCTATTAAATCTTGCAACCGTATCAGTTATTATGGCTTCATATGCATGACCTATATGTGGCTCTCCATTTGGATAAGAAATTGCAGTTGTAAGAAAAAAATTATTTTGATTTTTTGTCATTTTATATCATTCTTTATTTTTTGTAATTCATAACAAATAGAAAGAAGAAACTCATCCTTGTTTAGATTGTAAGTGTTGAGATCAATATATTTATCATTATATTTATCCCATGTTTTTATAAGTTTTAATAAATTTAAATTAGTGGGTATATTATCAAGTAAATTAATAGCATTCTGTTTGATCCACAACATAAAAATTTCAAAGAAAATAATAAACGATTGATGATTTTCTTTTTGAGAATATTTTTTTGATATAATTAAGGCTGATGTATGTATGTTTGTATTATCTGCACTTTTTAAATCATTAAAATCACTCAAAATATTATCAAAATTATGTCTATGTAAATGGATAACTTTACCTGGTGTTACAGTATTTAAATAGGTGTCTTTTATCTTACTTAAATCTGTATCTATATTGCAAACATCTAATACTTGATCTATTTCATTATCGTTTAAATTTTTAAAATGAAATTTGATACATCTTGATAAAATTGTATCAGGTAAAGTTTTAATATTGTGTGATATTATTATAATAAGTGTTTGGTTGGGTGGTTCTTCTAATAGTTTTAGTAAGGCATTAAAAGATGATTTGTTCAATGAATCAGCTGAATCAATGATCACAACCCTTTGTGTTTTGTTAAATGTCTTAGTTTGAAGTTTGTTTTTTAATTCCCTAATTGTATCAATTTTTATCTCATTAAGGTTATCGTTTTCATCTAAATCAGAAATATAGTGAACGTTAGGTGATGTTAATTTTGATATTTGACTGAAGGTGTTATCATCTTCAATAATCTTAAAATCTTGTAATGTTCCCTCATTTTTTGATAGAAGGAAATTTGCAAATCTAAATGCCAAGGTAGCTTTTCCAAGTCCATGTTCTCCATAAAATAGTAATGAATTATTTATTGAATTAGAGTTTTTAATCTTATTCAATTGACTGATTATTTTATCATGGCCATAGAAAGATTTGTTTTGCCATGGTTTTAAATTAATTTCCATTAGCCTCGTATTTTTTTATGGTTAGATTTAGAAGAAATTCTTCTATTTTTTTTAATTCTTGTTCAGCATCAATAACTATGCATCTATCGGAGTTATTCTTTGCTATTTCTAAAAATCCTGATCTAATTTTTTTATGATATCCAATATCTTTCTCTTCAAATCTAATTTCTTCCGAAGTGGTGTTAATGGATCTTTTAAGTCCAATATTAGGATCGATATCAAATATATAGGTTATATTCGGTATAATTGAACCAATAGTGAAATTATTAATAGAATTGATAAGATTTAAATCGATATTTCCTGCATACCCCTGATAGGCAGTTGTCGAGTCAATAAACCTATCACATATAACAATTTCATTATTTTTTAAAGAAGGTGCTATAACATTATCTATATGATCCCTCCTCGCAGCTGAAAATAAATAGAGCTCAGTCAAACTGGACATCTTATCTTTTTCACCTTTCAATAAGATTTCTCTGATTGATTCAGCCAAGATTGTTCCTCCAGGTTCTCGAGTTCGTGTTACATTAAGTCCTTTTTGTTTAAGATTGTTGTATAATAATTCTGATTGAGTTGTTTTACCACTGCCCTCACCGCCCTCAAATGTTATAAAAAAGCCTTTACTCATTTTACATATCCGTTAGAGCTGATGAAGTAGCTCTCCACATTTTTCTAAAAAAGCCAGGCTTTGAATTTTTGAAATAGTCACCATCATTTCCGTCTAATGGTGCTTCTTCAATATATTGCACTCTTACATTTGCAGTGCCCTGTTTCATCATTCCTAGTTCAATTGCAGCTCTTTTTGATAGATCAATAATTCTATCACCAACATATGGACCACGATCGTTTAGTCTTACAATAATTGATTTCCCATTCTCAAGATTTGTAACCCTTAAGTATGATGGGAGAGGAAGAGTTTTGTGAGCTGCAGATAAAGAATTCATGTCATAATATTCACCATTTGCGGTTAACCTCCCGTGAAAATAATCACCATACCAAGAAGCAATTCCTGTTTGATCATAATCTTTGTCTACTTCAGGATAATACCACTCTCCATTAATTTGATATGGTTCACCCACTTTATAATGACCACCACCCTGTGGTATATAATCATACTTACCATATTTTTTTGGATTATTTTCTACCATAAACCAAGAGCTACATGAAGTTAATGAAATTGGTAACAGGAACATAAGAATTATTAATAGATGTTTTTTATATTGCATTTAATAATTATAAAATAAAAAGAACAAAAATAAATAAACAATATATTCATTAAGTGTAATTGAGTGTAATAATATCTGATAAGTTACAAAGTAATGAGGTTATTTTGAAATTAAGAAGCGCCATAAATTTATTTATAATTGATCATGGGTGGATAAGAGCAATTATTAACAATAATTTCTATTCAATAAATGAAGGTGTATACAGATCAGGGCAACCTTCTCCAAAATTATTTGAACAATACATAATAAAACATAATATCAAAAGTATAATAAATCTGAGATATTCCGACACATCAGATCAAGACATTTACTTAATGCAAAAGAATCTTTGTCATAAGCATAATATAAATATGATTAGCATACCCATTTCAGCAAGACGTTTACCTGAAAAAAATAAATTGAAATTAATCTTGGACACAATAAAGAAAATTCAGAAGCCATTTCTTGTTCATTGTAAAACTGGCGCAGACCGAACTGGATTTTTCATGGCACTATACACATTTTACAATACAAATGATATTGAGTTAGCCAAAAAACAACTATCATTAAAATACCTACATATAAGGTATTCTTCAACTGGTATATTGGACTATTTTTTCAATCTAATAAAAAATTTAGAATTAAATAATACTGAGTTAGAGGATTGGATAGAAAAGAAATATGACCCTCAATTGATCACATCAAATTATAAGTTAGGCAAATAAAACTTAAGAAGCACTAGGTAATTAGTGATGAATGAATTAACTCATTAAAATAATGATTAGTTTTTTCTAAGTTTTTGTAGGTTCCCTCACCCATTACCTTTCCATCTTTCAGTACTATAATATTATCAGCGTTCTTAATAGTAGATAGTTTATGTGCAATTATTATCACTGTTTTTTCTTCAAAATATTTATCTAAAGTTTTATTTATCTCTAATTCATTAATTGAGTCCAAAGAATTCGTGGCCTCATCAAGCAACAGTATTGGAGAATTTTTAATTATTGCTCTAGCAATGGCAATTCTCTGCATTTCACCACCAGATAAAGATACACCATCTACACCAATAATAGTGTCAAATTTCTCAGTCATTTTGTTTGAAAATTCATCAATATTTAGGTCGTTCATCAAACTTTCAAAGTTAATGTTTATATTTTGATTATTTAAATTTATATTGTTATATAAGCTGTCATTAAAAATAAGTGTATTTTGAAAGACTGAAGATATATTACTCCTTATACTACTCAATTTATATTTGCTGATTTCACTATTATCAAAAAATATTTTACCATCAGAGGCTTCGTATAATCTCAATAATAGTTTGAATATAGTGGTTTTGCCAGATCCACTTTCACCTATAATATAATTTCTGGTATTCTTCTTAATATTAAAACTTACATTATCTAAAATCTTTCTATCAGAGTTTGAATATTTAAATGATACATTATCAAAAATGATATTTTCGGATATATCATTAAATTGAATGGCATTTTCAACATCATTTATGATAAATGCATCATCATATAATTTGTATTGTCTTGATAGAGCTGCCAGTCCTTCCTGATATATCGCATTTAAAGTACCCAGAGATCTTATCGGCTCTGAAAGCATTAATAATGCAGTAATGAAGGCAGTCAACTCTCCTAGTGTACTGGCGCCACTATTTATTTGAATACCGGCATATATAATCAAAATTGCAATTGAGATGCCCGCTATTATTTCAATTATTGGTAAAATCGAATAACGCATTCTAAATAAACGATGCATAAAATTAATTCTTTGAGATATTTCAGAATTTACATTGGATGTTTCACGTTCTTCTAATTGATATGATTTTATAGTCTGAATATTTTGGAAACTTTGATTTAAAATAGTTGTAAGGAATCCAAGTTGTATTTGAGAGTCTTTAGATATTTTATTTATTTTCTGCCCTATTTTATATATAGGAATAATTACAAAAGGTAATGATATAAATGTAATAAGTGCCAACTTCCAATTTAAATAAAACATTGTTCCTATTAAAACAATGACTGTTAAACCATCTTTAAATAGACTATTAATTACTCTCTCGAGTGATTGTGCTATTAAATTTGAGTCATTATTAATGCGTGAAATTAAGTTCGCAGGTCCATTCTCATCGATTATTTCTATATTTGATTTTATTATTTTTGAAAAAAAATCTTTTTGAAAATTGCCTACTATGTTAAGAGAAATCTTATTGGCTGAGTTTATTTGTAAATAGTTTGTGGTTCCTTTTAAAAAAGCAACAATCGGTATAATGAGTATAATAATATATAGCTTGTCAATGTTACCACTATCAATTGTATTATAGCTCCAATTTATCAAGAGTGGATAAACTGCAGAACCACCTGCTACGATAATGACAAGGAAAATTGTTAAGATAATTGGTAATTTATATATAGAGATATATTCTTGCCAAAACCTTCTGATAATTTTTGATCCAGTTGCGCTAACTGTACTCATTATTCTATTTTACTATATATAGAGGTTTAACCCCAATCTAAAAATCTAGGCAACTTCCCTTTATTTTTCAAAGTACCAACAATACCATTTGGAAAATATAATAAAGTTACAACTAACAATAATCCAGTAAATAGAAGATTTAATTCAGTTGCACCTAGGTAAGATAGAATTAATTCATTAAATGCTATGAATATTATTGTTCCAATAATTGGACCTGTTACTGTCCCCATTCCACCAAGGATTACCATAAGTACGACATTTGCAGCAATGAGAATTATAAGGAAAATGTTAGGTCTTACATACGTTAAGTAATCCGCCCAAATAGCCCCAGCACAACCAATAAAGAAGGTAGATAAAACAAAAGCAGTTACTTTTATATATTTAACATTAATACCAGCAACAGCACTTCTAATCTCATCATGTGAGATTGCCCTCAGGGCCAGCCCAAATTTTGAATGTCTTACATACCAATTCATATATATAGTTATGATTGCTAAGATTAAGAATCCATAATAATGAGGGAATTTTGAAAACTCTACAGACAGTGAGTTGTAGGGCAATGTAATACCACTTGCACCTCCAACTAATTCCCACCGGTCAAAGATAATTCTCAATATCATTATGAGAGCTATAGAAGATATAATGAATGAAGGACCCTTTACACGTAATGTAATCAAGCCAACAAAAAAACCAAAGATACCGGCGCCTATACCTGCAAGTAATATTAAATAAAATGGTGATACACCCCACATAATTGAGTAATAACCTGCTATGTATGCTCCTATACACAGAAAAGCATTATGACCAACGGATATAAATCCACCATATCCACCTATGATATTCCAACTGCTTGTCATAACCATATAATAAAAAGCATACAGCATTAAATGTAATACATAATTTTGATCACCAAAAACAGATGGAAAGAATTGTATTAATGGGAAAAATATAAGAATAATAAGTGTAATTATTGGGATAGATTTTCTTGAGTCCATAGTTTTATTACTCCAAATATTTACCAAACATTCCATGTGGCTTAATTAATAACATTAAGAATAGTGCCACGAAGAATACAAGTGTTGACCAAGCTGGCGCAATAAAGGCTCCAACCAGAGATGCTATTACCGACAATATTGCAGCAGATATAACAACTCCCAATATACTACCCATACCACCTAATACCACTAGTGACATCAATATTGCAATCCATTCCCAGTGTTTTGCTGGGAAGAATGAGAATACAAAGCTCACTAGAGAGCCAGCTGCACCGGCTAAAGCACAACCAAGTATAAAAGAAAATAAACAAACAAATTTCACATCAATTCCAACAAGTTCTGCATTCACCCTGCTTAATGAAGTGGCTCTTATTGCGATCCCAAGTTTACTAAATTTAAGAAACAAACCAAGTGCAATAATGAGTCCAACGCTAATTAGTCCTGAATATAATTGTGCCGTAGGTAAAAATAAGTCACCAATAAATATTGCATCAGTTGCGTAAGGTGGTGATGTTATTCTTTGAGTGTTTTTAAAGAAATAAGATAGTGTTCCGTCTAGCACCATAGCAGTACCGAATGTTAATAGCACAGTCATCTCGGAATATGTTTGAGCGCCAGCATCTTTTTCAAATACAAGTTTATAAGTAATAGCACCTAACAATGCGGTAACAGCAGCGCAAAGTGGTATTGCTATGATTGGATCGATACCATAAATAACAAAGAGGTAATATGCTGCAAATGCACCAACTAAGATAAAAATAGGATGTGCTAAGTTTACTATTCTCATTACACCAAATATAAGAGTTAGACCCGTTGCCATAAGCGCATATACAAAACCAAGGCATAATCCTAAAATTATTGTCTGTATTATAAACATATTATTTCTTTCTCTTTCCTAGATATAACTCTTGTATTCTATCATCGTTTAAAACTTCGTTTGCTTTTTTTTCAAAAACGATTTCTCCTAGATCCATTACGGTTCCATAATTTGATGATGACAAACCTCTTCTTGCATTTTGCTCAACAAGTAGAATAGAAACACCTAATGAGGCTATATTTTCAATATGTTGAAATGCCTGTTCTACGATAGCAGGTGCTAATCCAAGGGATGGTTCATCTATAAGAATAACACGTGGTTTAAGGATAATTGCTCTTGCAAATATTAATTGCTGTTGTTCACCACCTGACATTGTTCCAGCATATTGAGATAACCTTTCTTTTAGTCTTGGAAATGTTTCTAGGACTTCTTCTGTTCTGTTTTTTACTTCTTGTTTATCGTTTAGTGTGTATCCAGCCATAGCCAAATTTTCGGCAACTGTTAATGTTGTAAATAAGGATCTATCTTGAGGTATAAAACACAAGCCTGTTTTCATTATCTTGTATGTTTCCATGCCTGATAAATTAATTTCACCATTGTCTGAATTGAAGACTACAGTTCCATTTCTTGGCTTAATTATACCGGCAATTGCTTTTAGTACTGTTGATTTTCCGGCTCCATTGGGCCCTATGATGCATTTTATATCACCCTTGTTAAGTTCCAGATTAATGTTTTTTATGATGTCTGGTCCATAACCATAACCGGCTACAACATTCTCTAATTTAAGCATACATTCTGTCATCGTTATCAACCTGTTAAGTAAACTTCTAAAACTTCTTTGTTATTTTGCACTTCATTTGGCGGGCCACTCGCAATAACAGCGCCTGCCGCCATAACAACAACTTTATCACTTATCCCCATAACTAATTCCATATTATGTTCGACTAATAGAATTGTCTTCCCTTGGTTTTTGAGTACTAATATCCTGTCTAAAATAGTTTCTAAAAGCCTTGGGTTAACACCAGCAGCTGGTTCGTCTAACAATATAACATTTGGATCAGCCATTAACACGGAACCGAGATCTAGTAGTTTTTTCTGTCCATATGAAAGCTCTTTCATTGGTAAGTCTCTAATATGTGTAATATTTAGAAATTCCATAATTTGTTCTGCACGTTCTTTATCACTTTTTGTAACGCCTGCTTTTAATAAATGAAAATCAAATCCAGCAGCAGTATGTAATGATAAATTTTCAGTCACAGATAATTCGTCTAAAACTCTTGTTAATTGAAATGATCTACCAACACCTAATGTTGCAATTTTGTGAGCTGGCATAGTGTCAATTCTTGTATCACCTAAATAAATTTCGCCTTCATCTATTGGGTATACTCGTGATATACAATTAAACAATGTACTCTTGCCGGCTCCATTTGGTCCAATCAATGAGCAAATTGAAGACTCTTCCACTTCAAAAGATGAGTCATTTACAGCAACGATACCACCGAATCTTTTTGTTACATTTTTAATTGTTATCATTATTCATTTTCCAAAAAAAATATGCGGCCAATAAATTGGCCGCACATAATTTATAATTTTACCATTGTGGTTTTGGATCTACAAGATCTGCAGTATCAAATTCATTTGTAGGATAAACGAATTCTAGTTCACCACCATCTTGCCATTGAACCATTAGGAATGATTTACCTAGAGGTAATCCTCTGTCATCCCAAGAGAAGTTTCCAAGAACTGTTGTCACTGGATCTTCTGGTGTTCTTGCATGTAACCAATCCATAATAGTTTGATCATCAACAGAACCAGTTGCCCTTACTGCTTGGTCTATACCTTGACAAAGTGCGAAGGTTATAGCAACGTCTTCATCTGGTTTATTACCAGTTGTTACGCTGTATTCTGCAGCAAAGTCAGCATTGTTCATTTGAAGACCTGCTAATTGACCTTTGAAAGGTGCTTTTGGATGGTAAGCAGACATAATGATAACACCATTTGCATCATCACCTAAACCTTCATAAAACTCTTTCTGAGTACCTTGAGAAAGAAGAATATGCTTAGGGTTATGTCTAACTGTTTTTAGCGCTCTAGTAAACTGTGTAGCTTCTTCTGGTGATGCCATTAGAGCAATCACTAGATCAGCACCTGAGTTCTTAATAGAGTTAGCAAGAACTAGCCAATCTGAGAAACCTTCTTCTGGCCATTGTTCATGATAAACAACTTCAATACCAGCTGCTGCAATATAACCAGGAGCCATATCCTCTACTAGCTCACCACTACCAGGCATAACAACTTTTTCACCTAGAAGACCTGTTGCAATTGAATTTGCAAAGAAGTCATCAGCGTGAACTACAGCTGCTTTTGATGGTTTATCTGCAACGAGGTCATTAATAAGACCAGTCATGTTTTGTCCAACATATTCAGCAGCGCTTGCTTGGAAATAAAATAGGTTTTTATGTCCTTGTGAGAAAATTCTCAAAGCACCACCAGATGGAATTGGATGAATTGCATTATATTTTGCTAAAATAGGTGAAATTGGGAAAGTTAATTTACTTGAGAATGTACCAAAAGTCAGATCAACTTTATCAACATTTATAAATCTTTCATACTGTGCAATTGCTGTTTCAGTATCTGATCTATTATCACTTACTACTAATTCAACTTCTTGATCTAGCCATCCACCATGTCTGTTAATGATGTCTACGCACATTTGGTAACCTTCTAAATGCTTAGAACCAGGAACTGCGAAGTTACCTGTTAATGGCATTGAAGCACCAATTTTAATTGTTGCGTTTGCATCTTGGACTGGTAGGAAACTTAGAGCAAGAAAAGCTGTTAAACCAAATAGGTTTAAACCAAAAAATTTCTTTGTCATGTTTACCTCCCTAATTAATAAACTTTAAGACAATAGTATTAATATACCTGCATTTTTTGAAAAAACAAAACTAATAGTTAATGTTTTCTTAATAAGTACCAAACTGAATTATAATTTGAATTTATCAACTACCTGTATATTCGAGAATATGAAGACCTAGCCCCCATCTATCAGACATATATATGAGTCCAGTTTCTCTATCGACATATACATCGTTACTTTGTGGGCAACATCTCTCTTTGTTTCCTGCTGGGATATAAGATCCAACTTCTTTAGGGCTAAATGGATTACTCCAATCAATGATCCTTAATCCAGCATTAAACCAAGCAATGTAAATAAGATCATTTTTTTCCATATCCAACCATATATTATGCGCGCCATGTCTTGCGCCAGTTCTACTCCATTTACTATCCGTTGGTCTCATTTCTAGCGGATCTGTATCAAATGGCATATATGTGCTTACTGGAAGAGGTACATCTTTGTTTCTAAGATCATAGAATGTAACAAACGCTGGTGGGTGCTCACAGTTAACTGTAACAGTTTCTTGCGTTACAATACCAAAATCAGAACCCTTCGGGACTAGAAAACTATGATAACAACCAGCCCATCCATGCGTTTCATGAGGGTTATGCCTCCATTTAAATTCTGGTTTTGATGGATCAGTACAATCAAACAATACAATTCCTCCATCCCACCATCCTGCGGTTACAAAGTTACCCCATGGATTCCCTTCATGGCACCAAGCTTCATTTTGAACAATAGAATTATCCCAAGAATATTCTTCACCATCTTTTTGACCCTCAACCCAACCTTGTCCAACAAATTCTGGATTTGATGGATCTTTCATATCGTGAATAAGAAGGATTTTCTTATCAAACCCATCCCTATAACCTGAACTATACATTAGTTTTCTATCTCTATCATAGATTGGTCGATGTATACCCATTCCATCTGTTTCAACATATCTCAAAAATTTAGGATTTATCGGATCAGAAATATCAAATATTTTCATACCACCTTTTAATTCAGGATATTTATCTCTGAGATTTGGTCTTAGTTCAGAATTTGTAATCATAATATCATCATTAATTTTGAGAACCTTATGGGTTCGTGCACCAGGTGAATCAGATATTTGATTTAATATTGTAGGTTTTGACGGATCTTTAACATCAAGAATTGTCATACCATCGTGACCATTGACTCCAGAAGCGGCCACATAACATATTCCATTTGATACTTGTATTTGGAAGGCATCACCCCAACCATTGAGATCAGAATGACCAACAAGCCGAACATTATGAGCCTGCTCTTCCCATGGCTCATTAAGTTTATGTTCTGCGCTTATATATTGAGCAGGTCCACCGCCTGTAACAGCATCTGTTTTATAGAATGGTCTAGTCATAATTACTCCTTACATAAATACTCTTGATGATGGGAATGGGACATAGAAAGCATAGCCAGAAGAAAAAACAACCCAAGCAACAGCACAAACAATTACAGCAAAAGTAGCTGCAATTCGCGCAGATTTTAGATTTTTCTCTGAACTAAAGTAGAAGATGCCTGTCCAAAGGAAGAATATTGCAGCAGGCCAAAAGCCAAAAACAAACAGCAATAATAGGAATAGAAAGACAATACCTAAGTATACTAACACATCTTTTATTGACTCAAGTTGTGACTTTTCAACTTTTAGATCTTCAATGGTGTTCTTTTTGTATATTTTGTATATTGAAAATATTGTAAATGCTATTCCTACAAATCCTAGTGTAAAAGTTGACAATAATGGAAATACCCAGTCTATATATGTGTACCCATCCCAGATGTCATGTGGTGTTCCATTATAAAATAATATTGCAAAGATAATAGAAACTAATGCTGTTACAATATCGCTATCTTGTATATATTTTGTAATTAATTTCATTTTACTATCACCACTAATTTGTTTTATTTCTTGATCTAAATTTAGAAATAGCTACCGCACTAACAGATAAAATTGAAAGCGCAATTAATATTAAATTAACAGATCCACTGAAGAATACCTTTTGTACGCCTACTGCATGAGAAATGTATAAAGCTTGGACTAAATTCGGCTCAATTATCGGGCCTAATATGAAACCCAATCCAATCGGTCCAGGATGGAATCCAATACGTCTCACTAAGAAAACAAATACACCAATGAGTAACATTAGATATACGTCAAAAATATTATTTCTTATCGCATAAGCACCTATTATTGCTAGAAACATAATTAACGGTGCTAAAACTCTTAATGGAATTTTGATTATTCTTGTTAATAGAGGCGTTGCGAACATACCAACAAAGAATACAACAATACCCGCTATTAATAAGGACCATCCAAACGAATACACTAGAGAGCCATCTGTAGCAAAAAGCTCTGGTCCAGGGTTTAAGCCTCTTAACATCAGAGCGCCAGCAATAACAGCTGCAGGAGCCGATCCGGGCACACCAAGTGTTACTAGTGGTATCATAGCAGCAGGTGCTGCGGCATTATTGGCAATTTCTGAAGCTGTAACACCTCGAAAATCACCTTTTCCATATTGACTCTTGTCTTTACTCCATCTCAAAGCTTCATTATATGATACGATTGCAGCAATTGGACTACCTGCTCCAGGTAGTATCCCTATAAATGCTCCGATGACTGCTGATCTTAAATTATGAATTGGAGTTAAAATTACTTTTTTGATGGTACTTAAAATAACACCTGGTTCAGATTTATATTCTGCTACAAATTCTTCCTTTTTAAGGTTTAATATCATATTAAGTACCTGTGGAACTGCGAACACTCCGATCAATGCAGCAACCAAAGACACTCCGCCTCTTAATTCTGGAATATTGAGAGTATATCTATTTACTTCAGCGGCATGACTTATTCCGATACAACTGATCATAATACCAATGGCAGCGCCAGCTAATCCCTTGAGTATTGAGTCACCAGCTAAACTGCCGATAATCGTAAGAGCGAATATTCCTAGCCAAAAAAATTGAGGTGGTCCAAACTTTAGAGCGATAGCTATCATTGGCCATGCGAGTAATAAGTAACATATAGCACCGAATATTGTACCAATTGCAGATCCAAAACATGCGGCTACTATTGCTTCCTGGCCTCTTCCCTGTTTCACCATGGGGTGTCCATCAAAACCCGTAGCCATGGCCGCGGGCGTTCCTGGGGTGTTAACTAAACAAGCTGGTATAGCGTCCGAGAACATAGCGCAGACATATAAACCACCTAACATGGCTATACCTTCACCTGTTGGTAAACCAAAAGTAAATGGAACAAGTAAAGCTGTCCCCATGGTTGCTGTTAAACCTGGTAAGGTTCCAACTACAAGACCTAATAGCACTCCAATAGTCATGTAAAACAAATAAGAAGGACTTATTGCCATAAAGAATGCTTCAATCATTTTATCACCCCAAAATAAAAAAATTTATTATATCGTATTGTAATATCTTGGTGAGTTATAAAACCCACCAAGACAATAAGACTAGTAGATTAGTCTGCTAACTTAGCAATTTCATCAGCCATGAAAGCATTAACTTCAGCTACAGTTTGAATGTGTGGAACATAACCACCTTTTAATAATGCCTCTCTAACCTCTGGTGCAGAAGCAGCACTATTAAGAGCGCCATTTAGTGCTTCAACATATTCTGCTGGAGTTCCTGGAGGTGCCATTATACCCCATGTAACCACATAATTCCAATCTGGTTCTGTTGGTACACCAGGTAAAGTTGATACTTCATTTGGACCTGCTAGAAGAATTGCATTTACAATTGCTTTATGTTTAGTTGCATGGTTTGCACCTGTGGCAGCTGCATCAACGTGTGATCCTGCAAGCATTGGCATCATTTTACCAACACCACCTGACACTGGAACGTAAGTCGCTTCAATACCCAATACTTCAGCTAATTGAGCCCATCTGTCAGCACCACTGCCACCAGTACCCGCAACTGTCAGCATTCCTGGTTTTTCTTTTGCACCAGCGATAAATGCGTCAATTGATTGATAAGGACTATCTTGTGGAACCATAAGTACACCAGCTGAAGATTCTGTCATACCGATATATTCGAAATCATCTGGCTCATATCCAACACCTTCACCTTTTGATGAAATAATCACATTAGGTACAACCACGTTTGATATTGTACAACCATCAGGTTTTGAACGATGTAATTCACTGAAACCAACAGCACCACCGCCACCTGTTTTGTAAACGATGTTTACACTTACACCCAAAGCTTCCTCTAAACCTGGTTGTAGTCTTCTAGCCATTTGGTCAGAACCACCACCCGGTGAATAAGGAACGATGAATGTTACTTCTTTACAATCCCAAGCAGCATTTGCTGTTGTTCCTGTAAGGAGCATTGCTGCGCCAAATATTGAAGCAGTAATTCCCTTCATGATAAGAGATATTTTCATAATAACCTCCCTTTGTTATTAACGTTAATAATTTATAAAGATGAATTTAAGGTATGCAAAATTTGATTTGTATTATAAAAACACATATCCCTAAATTAATCCCTAATAGAAAAATCTAGATTAATATTTTGTTAATATCAAGGTTTAATTTTTGGATATAAATATTTTTTTGCAGTAGTGTTTTTTAGTGTTTATTAATAGTTTTATGACAGATAAATTATCAAATGATTTTTTCAGAGGTGCGAGAGCAAATGCACCAATTGGAATAAGTGTTTTCGCCTATGGAGCAGTATTAGGAATGATATGTGCTCAAAAAGGAGTGGAGATATATCAGTTAACTTTGATGAATGTCTTCATATTTGCAGGTACATCTCAATTTATAATCGTAGATATGTGGAATAATATTACAGAAGTATTTACAATTGTTATAGCTGCATTACTCATAAATCTAAGATATTTTTTAATAGGTGCATCACTTAATTCACTATTCAAAGATAGTTCATTAAAAGATAAGTTCTTATTTATGCACCTTGTTGCTGATGAAAACTGGGCAGTCACAATTGAACGAAGTAAGCATGAAAAGATAACTCCTCTCTTTCTATTTGGGGGCGGTATATGTTTGTTTTCTATATGGTCCATTGGAACATACATGGGTTATATTTTTGGTGGCTTCATCGATGATCCATCAAAATATGCCCTTGATTTTGCATTTATAGCAATCTTTACTGCTTTGTGTTTTAACCTATATCAAAATAAAACAAATCTTATTCCATGGACATCGGCGGCAATTGTTGCATTTATTTCTGAGTCTTTGTTTGGTGGTAATCTATATATTGTATTTGGTGCAATCGCCGGCTCTTTAGTTGGAGTGTTTTTAGAGGATAAAAGATATGTCTGATAATGAAATTTATGCATTAATTATCATCTTCTCGGTAGCAGTTGGGACTTATGGATTGAGGTTATCCGGTTTATTATTATCAGGTAAAATATCTAATGAAGGTAGAATACGGATTTTTTTAGATTACTTACCTCCAACATTATTATTATCATTTGTAACCCCTGCAATTTTAAAAGAAGGAATAGCTGGTGTCTTTGCAATGTTATTAATTGCGATATGTATGCATAAAACAAAGAATGTTTTTATGTCGATGATTATTGGAGTTGTAACTGTAGCAATAAGTAGAAATTTCTTTTAATTAACAGAGTGTTATTTTCGTCCCTCATTTGTTAATATTTCATCCGTAGCATTATCATAGTAATCACTAAATTCCTTTTTTGATTTTCCAACGTGTTCAGCAAACATTTCTCTAGTGGAATAGTTTTGCTCTAATTTATCAGGATTCCAAATATCTGAACGTGCTATTGCTTTTGCACAATGTAGGTATATTTCATTAACATTAATAATTAGAGCTGTCTTTGGTTCTTGACCATTTACAATCATTTTTGTCAGCAACTTTTCATCTCTTGAGATTTCAGCAGTTCCTCTTATTCGGAGCACTTCACTTATGCCAGGAATTAAAAACATGATAGCAACCTTAGGATTGGAGAGAATGTTTATGTATGAATCTAAACGATTATTACCTGATCTATCGGGTATTGCTACTGTGTGATCATCAAGCACTTCTACAAAACCAGGAAAGTCTCCTTTTGGAGATACATCACCATCTGTGCCCAATATAATAAATGGCGATTTGCTGATAAATTCGCGGCAATGGTGATCTATTTTATATTGAACTTTAGCTAGCGACGTTGGTCTCGGTTCGGTATATAAGTCTCTTAAGAATTCATAGTTTATAGACATCATTAAACTTTCATTTTAATTGAATCTTGCATTCATATAATGCATCAATTTTATTATCATAGGATGTTGCTTTATTGTCAATCTGATGTTCGTTTAGTTTATCTATCTCATTAGACTCAATTATTGTAAAATTATTGTGTTCACCCTCGATATTAATATACCTTCTTATCGGTAATGTTTTATTATTGTGGATATCACTGATGAAATTAGAATGATATTTTTGTGTATCAACACTGTTTAAATTCTTTCTTATAACCCTAATATATTTTTGAAAACCTTTTTGACTTTTTTCAACAGATGGAGGGATAAGTTGAAGGGTGTATCTAGAAGGATTTATAAAACTCTTGTGAAATTTTGCATCTAATGGTGACCTGTTCTCACGTAATTTTTGATAGGGTTTATCATATAAGTAAACAATATTATCTACTTCATAAAGTGTGAGAAATTTCTGCCCATCGCCATCTATTTTTTCAAAACCGGAACAACTATTGAAACCAATTTTCAATCTAGCTGGGAACATTTCATTCAAAAGCCAAGGATGAAATTCTATCTGTTCTTCTATATTTAGATCACAAAATATAGCCAGTAATCCCGATCCATTTATTGGTTTGCTTGTTAATTTTAACATATTAATAAATCCTCATGAAATAAGAACATTTATTCATTGCAAGATCAAATCAATAAATTAATATTATCAATATAAAATAGCACTTCAAATGCTTAAAGGAGATAGGGATGAAAAACACAAGAACAAAAAGAGATAACCAACAATGGATGCTAGATCTTGCATTAAACATGCGTGGTCGGGTTCAAAACTTTGAGAGAGATGATTGGGAAACGCCAAAAAGAGCTCATAATTATAGAATGCTTCCAAAGATGTGGCGTCAAAAAGCTGAACACGATGAGGCTCTAGCAAAGCAAGCTCAGAAGCAGGGTTTCAATATGACTGCGCTGGAACATTATGAACATGCTGTTGAGTCATATCGAATGGCACAACATCCAATTTATTATGATGATAACCCTGTCAAAATCGAACTTACAAATAAATTAAAAGAAATGGTTGATAGAAGAAGCGAACTAGCGCCGTATCCAATAGAGCGAGTTGAAGTGCCTTTTGATGATGGAAAGACTATTTCATGTTTATTACATCTCCTTCCTGATCGTCGAAAAGCTCCTTGTGTAATCTACGTTCCAGGCATGGACCAAACCAAAGAGTATTTTCCAAAAGTAATGAACAACCTTGGAATAAACAGAGGTATGCATGTCATATCAATGGATGGACCTGGTCAAGGCAACTCAAATATGCAAAAAATCAGAGCAGTTGGCGATAATTATGAGAGAGCTGGAGCTGCTGTTATGTCATATTTACAGACAAGAGAAGAAGTTGATAGCGATCGTGTAGGCATCTATGGTGTAAGTATGGGAAGTTATTGGTCTTTGAGGCTAGCGAGTTATGATCATAGAGCTGCTGCTATAGCCAGTGGTGTTGCATGCTTTAATCCAAACAATACAATTTTCTCGGAGTCATCGCCAAGATTTAAACAAATGTTTATGTACATGGCTGGCATGGATGATGAGGCTGAATTTGATAAAATGGCTGCAAAAATGACAGTTAAAGGTTATGCAGATAAAATCAAATGCCCTACCCTGCTCGTTACAGGTGAGTTTGACCCCCTTTGTCCACTAGAAGATGCAGTCGAAGTATTTGAAGATTTAAAATGTAAAAAAGAAATGTGGGTCATAGAAGATCAATTTCATCCTTTATGGGGAATACCAAATTTAGGTAAATTAGACTGCCATCATTATGTTATGGATTGGCTGCAGAGGGTTTTATTCTCTAAAAAAGTCGAAGATGGCATATCAGATGGCAGAATCGCTTATGTGGCAAATAAAGGTGATGGCCCATATGGTGATTGCGAGTGGGACCCAACCGTTGGTCCTAATCAAGCATATTTTTAATCATAAGAGAACAGGTATAAAAAATGTCACGTGTAAAATTAGTTCAACAAGCAGATTTAAGTGAAGAAAATAAAGAATTCTACGATATGGTACCAACACTATTAGGCAGAGTTCCAAATTTTTACAAAACTCTCAGTAATTCACCATATTTAGCCATGGCATTCCTACCCATCAACTCTGCAGCACAAAGAGAATGGGATGGGACGGATTTATCAGGCAAATTAAAAGAATTAATTGTAATCAAAACAAGCCACACAAATGGATGTAAATATTGCTACGCACATAATACAGCTCTTGGAGCTGCTGCAGGTATAGGTGAGGAACATATTAAAGCACTATCATTAAATGATTTTAGTGATAATGACCTATTTACAGAAGAGGAAGTGTTAGCAATCAAATGGGCAGAAGCAGTTACAAATAATACAGCTGCGGGTAATGATGATCTTTTTAATCAATTAAAAGAGAAATTTACAGAAAAACAAATAGTCGAAATGACAATCCTCTGCGCAATGTTTAACATGATCAATCGTATTAATGACTCGCTTGATGTGGATTTAGAAGAACAAGGTGAAGTGAATCTTATAAAGAAATCATTACATTTAAAATCAGAGGCTTATGGTAACTACTTAGAGTGGTTTGGTAAGTTTTGGAAGAAAAATATTTCTTAAACTGTGTCCCAAACCGGTCTTCTAACCTCAGGATTTACCGCTCTGATGTTATTCGATCTTAGTTCAGATATTTGACTCATTTCCTCATCAGTTAATTCAAAGTCAAATAAATCAATATTTTCTTCAATCCTTCCTGGATTTGTTGAACCGGGAAGAACGGCAACACCATCTTGTTGGATAAGCCATTTTAAAGCTACTTGAGCACCTGTTTTGCCATGTTTTTCAGCTATACTAATTATTAGAGGATCTTTATAGGTTCTACCTCTTCCAAGAGGAACATGGCATTCAACTAAAAGACCATGCTTTCTGCAGGCAGCTAAAACTTTATCTTGATTAATATAAGCATGATATTCAACTTGGTTGCAGAATAATGGTTCATCAGATAATTGAACAGCTTCTTCAATCAGACTAACGGTAAAATTTGATACTCCAATATTCTTTGCCAATCCATCTTTTTTAGCTTTATTTAGCGCACCTATTGTTTCCTTTAAGGGAACAGTTCTTGATGGCCAATGTATTAATAACAAATCTACATAATCTAATTGCATAGCCTTTAAACTATCATCAACTGATCTAGCAAAGTCATCAGCTTTCGCATCATCCTCAGTTACCTTCGTTGTTATCCATATGTTATCTCTTGATGCATTTGATGCTCTAAGTCCTTCACCTACCCATTCTTCAGAACCATACTTTCTTGCTGTATCTATGTGAGTATATCCAATATTTATTGCATGAGATATTAGACTCGGCGCTTTTTCAGGTTCTGGAAATACCATTGTGCCAAGACCTACACAAGGAAGACTTGCACCATTGCGTGTTAAAAGTGGTATATTTTTTGACATATTTTATCCTTTAAATTTAATTTAAATTTTAGCAGATTTTAGGGTATCGAGAAGCCTATTTGGAGTCATAGGTATTTGGTAATTAGTAACCCCAAGAGGACGAAGAATATCATTAACTGCATTGATAATACATGCAGGAGCTCCTCCTGTTCCAGCTTCCCCAGCACCTTTTGCTCCTAATACAGATGTTTTTGTTGGTGTTTCTATATGACCCACATGAATTTCTGGCATCTCAGCAGCCATTGGAACAAGATAATCTGCTAGTGTTGTATTTAGTAACTGACCATCATCAGAATACAAACACTCTTCATATAATGCATGACCTATTCCTTGTACTACCCCACCTCTTATTTGTTCGTCTACCAACATTGGATTGATTACTCTTCCACAATCTTCAACTGCCCAGAAATTAAGAATCTTAACTATACCAGTCTCAATATCTAACTCGACATGAGCAGCCATTGCACCATTTGTGAAAACGAATGGTGTATCAGTTACTCGAAAGTGTCTTGTAGCTATTAATTCAGGACTCATGTCAGATGGTAATTCATTACCTCTGTAATACACAGTACGTGCTAAATCAGATAGTGACATTCTTTTTTCTTTGGAAACATGATCAACTACATGACCATTATCAATATTCAAATCTTCCGGTTTAGATTGAAGCATAACACCAGCTACATCTAATACTTGATCTTTAAGTGCTTCTGCAGCTAAATAAACAGCTTCACCGCCAATACCGGCTCCCCTGGATGCCCAAGTACCGCCGCCATATGGAGTAGTTTTAGTATCACCTGTAGTAACTTGGACTCTATCCATATCAACGCCAAACACATCAGCTGCAACTTGAGCTAAAACAGCATTAGTACCCTGTCCCTGCTCAGTAACTGAAGAAGCAACATGTATGCCTCCTCCTGCATCCAATCTGATTGTAGCACCATCTTGACTTGCTATTGGTGCGCCTCCAATTCCATAAAACATTGGACTTGGATTTGTTACTTCAATCATAGAGCAGAAACCAATACCTCTATATACACCTTGTTTTTTTAACTCTGCATTTTCTTTCTTTAGTTTTTCATAATCCATCATTTCAATAAGTTTACTTAGAGCTTTTTGATGTGATAGATCATCGAGTTTCATACCAGTAGTACTGGTGGTTGGATAAGTATCATCTGGAATTAAATTACGTTTTCTTAATTCAACAGAGTCCATATCTATAGCTGCCGCTGCTTCTTCTAATAAACCATCACAGAGAGCCATAGCTATTGGGTGACCCACAGCTCTATATTGACACATCATGTTTTTATTTTGGAAAACAACTTTAGCATTCGCTCTATAATTAGGAATAGTGTAAGGACCACCAGTTAAATTTAATACCTGATTAGCTTCAATCGCAGATGTTCTTGGATACATTGAAAATGGACCAATCCCAGTAATGTCATCATATTCTAAAGCAAGAATTTTTCCGTCTTTAGATACTGTCATTTTTCCATTGATAACATGATCACGTGCATGAATATCTGACATAAAGCTTTCATATCGGTCAGCCAAAAACTTAATTGGTCTTTCCATTAATTTAGCAGCTGCAGCTGTTGCAATTTCATCACCGTACGTATGAACTTTAATACCAAAAGCTCCCCCAACATCGTGAGACGTTACTCGTACATTTTCTTCTGGCATATCAAGATGTTTTGCATAAATAAACTGCATCATATGAGGGGCTTGCCCAGAGTAATAGACATCCAGTTGATTTTCTGAAGGGTCATAATTTGCTATGGTAGCTCTAGCTTCTAATGTCACACCAGTATGGCGACCAAATAAAAACTGTTTTTCAACTGTAACGACGTCATCACGTGCATAAACTTCATCTACATTACCAACATCAACAGTTCTCTCCCAAGCAAGGTTGGAATCGAACTCAGAGTGAATTACATGTTCATCTTTGTTTAATGCAGTTTCCATATTTGTAACGGCTGGCAAATCTTCTAAATCCAAAATAATTTCAGAAGCAGCGTCCTCTGCAATTGCCCTAGAATTAGCAATAACCATGACAACTGGTTCTCCCTGCCATCTAACGGTATCAGTTGCTAGAGGCATTTGTGGAGCAGATCTTAAACCAGCTAAATGACTTAAAACACCAACATATGGTTCAACAACACCGATAAAATCAGTTCCCTTAAAAATTTTAACGACACCTTTTACTTTTTCAGCTGCAGATGTATCTATGGATTTGATTTTTGCATGTGCAACAGGTGACCTTAAGAAGGCTGCATGTAACATTCTTGGTAATTGGATGTCATCAACAAATTTACCACGTCCCTTTAAAAGTCTTCTTGTATCTGGTCTTTCTGTAGGTTGTCCAACATATTTACCTGGTTTATCAAAGCTAAATTTTGGTCCTGTCATTTGCTTACTCCATTTTCTGCTACCTCGTATATCGCCTCAACGATAGCTTGATAACCTGTACATCTACAATAATTGCCAGATATGTGTCTCCTTATATCTTCTTTATTTGCTTTCCCACCGCTGTTTAGATATTCAAGCGCTGATGAGAGCATGCCTGGTGTACAATAACCACATTGAAGAGCATTTTTCTTAGCGAAAGATTTCTTTAATTCTTCTGCAATACCATTGTTTGGCAAACCTTCGATTGTAGTAATTTCCATACCATCTGCTTGAACAGCTAGCATAAGGCAAGATCTAACAGTTTGACCATTCATATCTAATGTACAAGCGCCACATACTCCATGTTCACAACCAACATGACTTCCAGTTAAACCTAAATCTTCTCTTAGATAATCAATAAGGTTTTTTCGTACATTAACTGTATTTGTATATTCTTCACCATTTACGGTTACTGTTATTGTCTTGGTATCAACCATTTAAACCTCCTATTGCTCTTTTAAGAGATACTTTCGCTAAAGTTTCTTTTGTTGCTTCATCATTGTGTAAGTCACTTTCAAATGAATTACCACTCACAGCTTCTATTGCTGAATTAATAGCATCTTGATCATCTAATTTGTTACCATTTAATGAGTCTTCAGATTTTGTTAGTCTCATTGGTTTTGTTGAAACAGCAAATAAAACCACTCGAGTCTCATTAAAAACATTTTCATTATTTTCACTGGTAACAACAGCACCTGCCATTGCATAATCACCATGACGACGTGTTACCTCATAAAATCCAAACTTTTTAGGTGATGCTGTAATAGGGATATTGATAGATGTAACAAGCTCATTTGATTTTCTATCTGTTTCAAAAATTCCCTTGAAAAAATCTTCGGCATTTACTGTTCTTGTGTTACTAGAACTTGATAATTCTATGGATGCATTTAATGCGATTAATATTGAAGGCATTTCAGCAGCTGGATCTGCCAGTGATACACTACCTCCTAAAGTTCCTCTATTTCTAATAGCGCTATGTGCAATGTAAGGAATTACATGTATGATTAGAGGAAAATGTTTTTGAATTATATCAGATTGTTCTAATTCGCAGTATCGAACCATTGAACCTATCTTTACATTCCCGTCCTCAATTGTAATATTTTTCAAACTATCTATCTTATTTAAGTCTATTAATATATCTGGCTGAGCTACTCTAAAATTCATCATAGGCATAAGGCTTTGACCTCCAGCCAATGGAAGAATATCCATATCTTTTGAGTCTAATAATTTAAGTGCGGAGCTTAAATCTTCTGGTAACTCATATTGAAAAGCAGATGATTTCATATCTATAATTCCCTATCAACATACATAAAATACATATCCATTTAACCATCAAAGTTTGAATGAGATCAATAAAAAAATTTTAAATTAATCTTTATGGGGATAGTTTTCAGTAAAATATTGTTTTAATTCCTCAATGAGGATTTTAGCGTCATTTTTTTTATACTTCTGTGGTTGACCAATTCCCCAAACAGGATTAGGCCACGATGGATCATTCTCATTCCTTGCTACAATATGAATGTGTAATTGCTTCACAATATTACCAATTTTTGCAACATTAATAACTGTTGATGGGAACTTAAATCTAAAAAATTTTGAAATCAATTCAATGTCGGAATATAAATTTTTTATCTGGTCACTAGAAAGGTCAGTTAATTCAGAGGCACTTTCTATTTTAGGCACTAAGATAATCCATGGATAACGGCTATCATTCATCAACAAAACGCATGAAATTTTGCTATAACATATAAAATATGTATCCTTCTTGATTTTAGAATCTATTTTAAATTTCATAATTAATATTATTTATATGATTTCAGAAATTTTTTTTATTATAGTTATATTGTTATGAATAACTATCAAAAATTACCATATAATTTAATTCTTATATTATTAATTATAATTAGTAACGTTCTACTCTTTTCTTCGTCTACTGATGCAAATGACTCAGATAATATTATTAATAACAATAACATTCTTGGAATAGAGCATTCTATTGAGTATCACTCTCCATTTAACGATGATACAGAAATAAAGTTTACAATTTATAATAAAACTGAAGATCTAAACAAAAAGCAATCTAATCAATGGCAAAAATCATCAAAAAATAATAGTTTAATATTTCTTCTACATGGAGGTAGGTACATATATGGTAGTAAAGAGGACTTTGATATATATGCGAAATATTTGTCTAATATTGGTTTCACCGTTGTTACTCTGAATTACCACCTGATTCCAGAAGAATTGCTTCCAAATATAAATCAATCACATTTTATAAAAGCCTTCATTAACTCTCTTGGATCATTAGATGCTGTTATTAAATATGTAATTGATAATTCAAACACTCTTAAAATTGACGTCAATAATAAGAATCTAATAGTTGGCGGATACTCTGCTGGAGCAATTACAGCAATTCATTATGGTTATGTTAATTCAAAAAATGATTTAGATATACTCTTACAAAGTGGAATATTTAATGATTTATTTGATCAAGAAAAATCTATATTAGAACGTTTGATAAAAAAGAAATACGATGTTGATGGAATCATAAATATATCTGGTTCAATATTAACAGAACATTTAATCGAAAAAGGAGAACCCTCAATTATAAGTGTCCACTCTATTAATGATGAAACAGTTCCATTTTATTCTGGTAACACAGATGGTTCAGGTATAATTACAAATGGATCTGGTGCAATTTATGATAAGACAAAAAGTATAAATGTTTGTAATGTATTGATAAAAGTAAATGATAATGATCATAATTTATTTGCAAATGGAATAGAAACTGCTAATTGCAAGGATTGTAGATCTAAAATTAATTTGTTTCTAAATAATCTAAATTGTGAAAAAAAAGATAAGAAAAAAAAGAAGGATAAGAAGAAGAGTAATTACTGAGCAGGCAGACTTACCAAAAACTCCAATATCTTTTCAGAGCTATCTTCTGATTTTTCAAGCAACATAAAATGCCCTGCATTTTGAATAATCTTTAAAGTTGTATATTCATCATCTGGTTTTGTTTTGTAACCACTTTCTGATCCTATCACTAATAATTTAGGTATTTTTAAATTAGTAAATAATTCATATAAATTGGATTTTATAGACCAATCAACAATAGTTTTGGAAGATTTATAAAAAATATGATCTGGTATTTTTTTTAGTGCACCAGCACGAAATTGTTCAGCAAATTTTTTAGTATTATCTAATTTAGAAATTAATTCATTGTAGTAAGGTTTAAAATCAGAAAAGGATAAATTCGAAACATTCATACTCTCACCGCAATCACCTTTAGTAAGATTGCCCTCTAAACTAATAAGAGCTAATACATTTAAATCACGTTGATTTGATAGATATGTCGAGATCATTCCACCGTAACTATGACCAATAAGAATAATATTTCTTATTTCTAATTCTCGGAGTATATCCTTAACTATAGTTGCCTGTGATATTAAATCGTATGGAAAATTATCTGGCTTTTCTGAGTTTCCAAATCCTACAAGATCAATTGATATGGTTGAATATTCTAATTTTTTTTCAATGTCAGACTGTATTTTATTAAATGCTTCCTTATTAGATTGAAGTCCATGGATTAAAACTGCAAATACGTCACTTTCTCTTTTATTTAGATTTAGAGAAATATTGATGTCATTTATTTTTAGATTTTTTTCCATTTCTTTTTTTTGGTCTTTTTTTATTTTGTTTAGAAAAGAATCTATTCTTATTTTTTTTGTTAGTGAAACCTTTTCTGCTTTTCTTATTTATTTCTTCTTTTTCATCTATAATTCCAACTTCTTCTATATCTAATTTGAGTAACGTCTTAATTCTATTCCACTTTTGCTTTTCTGATGGTGTTATGAAAATAACCGTAGCACCATTAGATCCAGCTCTGGCTGTGCGTCCAATTCTATGGATATAATCATCTGGATTTTCTGGAAGATTATAATTAATTACATGTTCAATGTGTGGCACGTCTATTCCTCGTGACGCAACATCTGTGGCCACCAGGATCCTGAATTTCATTTTTCTGAAATTATTGATAACACGTGCTCTCACATTCTGACGTAAGTCACCATTAATACAAAATGCATCATAGCCGTCCTTTGATAGTTTTTTTACGATATTTTCGGTATTTAACTTTGTTTTTGCAAATACAATAATTGACCCCGATCGTTTCTCTATTTCAGATTTTAAATAATCATATTTTTTATCTGCACCTGTGTAGATAACTTCTTGCTTTATGTTTAGAGGTTGTTCTATTGATTTATCAACTTCAACTCTAACTGGATCAGTCATGTATTGTTTTGATAGTTTAATAATATTGGGTGGTAATGTAGCGGAAAATAATAATGTTTGTCTTTTAGCAGGTGCATATTTTAGTATTTCATTAATTTGTACTGAGAAACCCATGTCTAACATTCGATCAGTTTCATCTAACACTAGGAAATCTAAAAGATCTAATTTCAAGCTGTTTCTTTTTAAATGATCATTTATCCTTCCAGGGGTACCCACAATTAATCTTGGCTTATTTTTTAATTGGTTTAATTGCTTAAAAATTGAATCACCCCCAATTAATAATGCACTTCTAATTTTTGTTTTTTTTCCTAATAAAGATGCAAATTGGTTCATCACTTGAGAAGCTAATTCACGCGTAGGTGTCATAACCAAAGCTATACTATTTGGTTTATTATATAAATTTACAATTAACGGGATTGCAAAAGCAGCTGTCTTACCCGTTCCAGTTTGTGCAGAACCTAAGATATCCTTTCCTTCCATAGCAATAGGTATAGAAATAGATTGTATTGGGGTTGGTGTATCAAACTTTAAATGATTTAAAGTATGACTAAGGAACTCTGGAAGTCCCAATTCAGCAAAAGATTTCATTAAAAGGAATTTCTATAAAGTAAAAGATAAGATTACATATCACACTTCAATAAAATTATGAAAGTTTTTTTGATATATAAAAATTAATATTTTTGTTAGCTATAGAATTATATTGCTTTTCGAGTAATAAATTTTGTATTCAAATATCCCTCTATAGCTTCTAATCCACCTTCAGAACCGTAGCCAGAGTCTTTAATGCCTCCAAATGGTGTTTCGATAAGCGCAATACCATGATGATTTATAGATATCATTCCACTTTCAATTCTTGCACCCAACTCTTCTATTGTGTCTGATGATGTTGAATATGCGTAAGCTGCAAGACCATAGTTTAATCGATTTGCTTCTTCAATGGCGCCATCAAAATCACTAAATGGAATGATTGGAGCAACGGGACCAAATGGTTCTTCATTCATTATCTTAGAGTCCAAAGAGACATCGGTAAGGACAGTGGGCTCGAAGAAATACCCTTCATTACCAATTCTATTCCCACCTGTTGTTGCCTTTGCCCCTTTATTTATTGCATCTGTAACAAATGACTCAACAGCTTCCACTCTTCTATCATGTGCTAGAGGACCCATTTGTGTTTCTGGATCCAGACCATTACCAACTTTTATATTTTTTGCCATTTCTGTAAAACGTCTAACAAATTCATTATAATGTTTTTCATGTACAATAAATCGTGTTGGTGAAACACAAACTTGACCGGCATTACGGTATTTATTCTCAACTAAAACGTTAAGCGCCGTATCTATGTTTGCATCTTCACAAACAATCGCAGGAGCATGACCACCTAGTTCCATAGTTACTTTTTTCATATGGGATCCAGCTAGAGAAGCTAATTGTTTCCCAACCGCGGTTGAACCAGTGAATGTAACTTTTTTTATTACAGGGTGTGGTATTAGATATTCTGATATCTCAGATGGAATTCCATATACAAGGTTTATAACACCGGCAGGAATTTCAGCATCTGCAAAACACTTTACTAGAGCAGCTGTACTTGCAGGTGTTTCCTCTGCTGCTTTGATAATAATTGAACAACCAGCAGCAATTGCAGCAGATATCTTTCTAACACTCTGATTTAATGGGAAATTCCATGGCGTAAATCCTGCCACAGGTCCTACTGGCTCTTTTACAACCATTTGTTGAACACCATCAACACGTGCAGGTATAATTCTACCATAAGTTCTTCTACCTTCTTCAGCAAACCAATCAATTATATCTATAGCGAGATTGGTTTCAGCTTTTGATTGAGGTAGAGGTTTCCCTTGTTCCTGAGTTAAAATTTCTGCCACTTCATCAATACGATCTCTTAAATTCATAGCGGCATTGCGCATAATTTTGTAACGGTTATATGCTGAGGTTTCTTTCCAAATCTTAAACCCCGATTGTGCCGCATCTATTGCATGGTCAAGATCTGCAATTCTTGCGTGTGCAACATTTCCAATTGCTTTTCCTGTAACAGGATTCATAACATCAATAGTTTCACCTCCCATTGCATCAACCCAATTGCCAGCGATATAAAGTTTTGTATTTGGATAATTTATAGACATTTAACTATTCCTTTTTGTATTTATTGTTTAGGTATGAAAAATCAGACCATATGATGATAGTAATTACTACTCTAAGCTTTTGACATGTAAACGCCTATGGTTAAGGCTATTGATGCCAAAATAAATAGAACAAGACCACTGCCAGATACATTCATCGATGTATTGAAAACTTCTACGGTTTTTGAGAATGCAAAAGATATTGAAGTTATTATTGCAAGTAAAGAGGATAATAAACCATATATGGCATTTATAGGTTTGGAATTTAATAATTGGTATATTGGATAAACATAGAATATGAGGAGTATATAGCCTTGTTGACCAAATCCGTTTATTGTAACTAACCCCATATCCGCCCATGGTAATAACAATGACAACACAGCAATAATAGCACTTGAAAAAATAATCCTATTGCCAAGTGACCAATCTTTCCAGTTAAATTCCATTTATAATACCTATTCTATTTATATAGATCATTTACAGCTTTAAAAATTATACTATGCCTTTGAGCTAATTCAAAACGATCAGCTGAATATCCACCACCAATTACAGTCGCTATTGGAATATTTCTCAGTTTGAAGAAGTTTAATATTTTTGTGTCCCTATTGTAAATACCGTCTGTTGATATAGATAGTCTACCTAAACGATCATTTGCATGGATATCAACACCAGCATCATAGATTACAATATCAGGTAATATATTTCTGATACAGTTATCTAACATTCTATCTATTTCTCTAAGGTATGCATCTTCAGAAATATCGTCTGGTAGTTCTATATCTAAATTACTCTCTGCTTTAATATACGGAAAATTATTTTGCGCATGTATCGAACACGTGTATATATTTTCATTATCTTTGCAGATATTTGCAGTACCATCTCCTTGATGAACATCACAATCAATTATTAGTATATTTTTACAAACTTTCTCATGAAGTAAGTTTTTTGCTGTAAATGCAATATCATTAAATACACAAAAGCCACTGCCATAATTTTTGTGAGCATGATGTGTCCCACCGGCTAAGTGGCATGCAATACCATCAGATAGTGCTAATTTGGCAGTAAGAAATGTCCCACTAACCGCCAAGAAAGAGCGTTTTGATAATGTGTTTGACCATGGAAGTCCGAGTTTTTTTTCTTCATTATCTGTTAGAGTTCCGTATTTAATTTTATCTATATATTCTCTCGTGTGAACTTTTAACAACTGCTCTTGTGTTGCTAATGGTGGCTCATAGATTTTAGAGTTATGATAAAGATCTATTTTTTGTAAAAGAGTGAATAAATCACCAAACTTCGATGAAGAGAATCTGTGATTTTTGGGCAGTGGAATGTCATAATCTTTATGATAAACCCAAGGTATTTGCATAAATTCAACCTTTTTAAGATATATAATATAACCATGCTATAATAAGTTTTAAAATTATTAATTATCAATGAAAATCTGATTAGGAAAAAAAATGTCTGAACCACAAGTAACAAAACAAGATATAATTAATGCATCAAGTCAAATGCTCAATAAAGACCTATACGTTGTTTTTACAACACCAACAAATGGTATGGGACCAATTATGGAAAAGATTGAAGCGCATTTAAAATTTCAAGTATCTCTCGAAGAAAAAGGGATAATGTTCGGAGCTGGACCTTTTTGGGAAGATAATGAGACAGATTGGAAAGGTGAAGGCATGGTAATTATCCGTGCAAATTCACTATCTGAGGCAAAAGAAATTGCTGCATCAGATCCAATGCATAGTTCTGGTGCCAGATCGTTTACTGTAAGACCTTGGCTATTAAATGAAGGAACATTGAATATTAAGTTGGATTATTCAAAAGGTATATTCGAAGTTAAATAAAATTTCCATCATTCCATGGTGAAAAATGAATGATTATCCTAACCAATAATCGCCGATAGGAGTTATTACAGTTGTTGATGCAACATCAGCACCAGCATCCTCACGAGCTTTTTTGATATCCGGACGTAAGCCAAATGTTTGCATAAACTCTGGATCAGGAACATCCATCATTACATAAACAGCTGACTCGTCGGGGTTTGTTCCAGCCCATATAATCTTTGCGCCATTTGCGCCAGCTTCATCCTCAAGTGACTTTGCCATCTCAGTCCAGGTGTTAAAACCCTTAGATATATTTACAGTTATAAGCATTTTTGGCATATTTTATCCTTTCATATAAATACTCATTATTGCATAAAATGATATTAATTTGATAATTATTGTAATTTTTTTCAAATTATATTTTATTCACGCTGATTTTAAGGATAGGCAATATTAGATATTAGAGTATTAAAATTACTATAAATATTAGTCTTTCTTGCGCTTAATTTTAAAAAATGACTTTCGATAGCCATTCACGAGCCAATTAATAGGTGTAAATTTAATTGTTGTATAATAGAGAACTACCGTAATAAAAAAACCAATTAAAATAGTCACGATAAAAATACTCATTTGATTTAGACCAATAATATAGAGTTCAGCGCTTATGACTGTCACTGGAGCCAAATGTAATATGTATAAAGGGTATGACAACTCTACAAACCATTTTAAGCTCGGATGGTTTGATTTAATATAGCGCGTAGAAAATGACATTAAAAAAATAATCCAAGTTATTGTATTTAGTTGTTTCAACACATTATTCAGAATTACTAAAATTGGATTCAATTCTGCATGTTGAAAAATATCAACTAACATTAGATTATTTAAGTAAAGAAAAAGAGTAAAAAAGAAAATAGATAATAACCCAATAACAATCATAAGCCTCTTGCTTTCAAGCACTTGGAAAAGGTGTTGATTTGCATACAAAAGTGTTCCTAAAAGATAAAATGGGAAATAATAAGCAAGAGCAGCAAAATCTATATCAAAATATGTTACAGGTGGGGAAAAGTCTAATGGTGATAAAGAACCATTTATTAAAACTGCCAATTGTCCAATCATAATTAACAACAGTAAAATTACGATCCATCGTAGAATTGTTATTTTCTTTGAAATGATTGCCCGAAATCCTCTAAAGAGATAGAGAAAAGAAAATCCAACAATGAATATAAACAAATAATATAAAAACCATAAGTGACTTAGTGTAAAATCCAGATTTCCATCTAAGATATCGAATAAAGCTGAAAAAAATAAACAAGTTAGTCCAATTCGAATAAACCTATCTATTGTATAACTTTTTAGACCGATCTTGATTATTATCATAATTGAGAAAAAACCAGAAAGGAGATAGAAAATAGGCATTCTCCAAATAGTAATAAAGTCCAACATCAACAAGATCCAGTTTTCAGGTGGCTCTATGTCCTTTATACCGAAATCAGATGCTACACCAGGAAAGTAAAAAATGAGCGGTGCATGGACAGCAAATCCCAAAAGCATTGCCGCCGATCTTAAGAAATCAAAACTATAAACTCTTGTTTTTTCCTTCAATTTAACCAACCAAATTCAAAATTAAATAATGCCACTACTACAATAGTATTAAGTTTTTTGAAAGTTTTTTCATGTCACAAATCTAACCTAATTAACATACTCATATGAGTAAAGTTAAATCTTATCAATGACTTACGTGTATAATTATGCGTTATACGAGAAAAAGATGTGTGCACCTCCAAATACCTTATTTTTAGATTGGAAATATTTTAATAAAATGTTAGAAAAAGATTGCCGTATTTTGGCAACTTTTTGGCAACTTTGCCTTTTTTTCGTAATTTTGATCTGCTCAAAAACGCAAAAAATGGCAGAAAACCAATGGTTTGGAGGGGTGGCTGAGTGGTTGAAAGCACCGGTCTTGAAAACCGGCAACGGGGCAACTCGTTCGGGGGTTCGAATCCCTCCCCCTCCGCCATAAATAAATGTTTCTAAAAATAAATAACTAAATTATACATATAAATATGGAATTAGTTCTTATTTGGATGGCTGGCGCATTTTTGGTTGGTCAAGTATTTCGTGTTTTAGCACTACCACCACTAGTCGGATTTATTTTATCTGGATATTTATTTACTACTATTGGTATGTCAGATGAAATTGGGTTATTAGATCTACCTGCTGAAATTGGTGTAGAGTTATTATTATTTTCCATTGGTCTAAAAATAAAACCGTCGGCCTTTCTTAATAGGTATTTAATTGCAGTTGTTCTGATACATACCCTCTTCATAACTGTGTTATTTTTTCTTTTATCGGGTATTAATATTCCACTTAGAGAAAAAATAATAATTTGCATAGCATTATCATTCTCAAGTACTGTTATCGCCACAAAATCACTCGATAGCAGAAAAGAACTAACTTCCTTTCATGGCCGCCTATCAGTATTAATAATTATTTTTCAAGACATAATAGCACTTATTCTTTTGGGCTATATGCAATCAAGTAGTTTGACCATTAACACATTGTACCTACTTATCTTGCCTACTTTTATACCGATAATAAAATTTGTGCTTAATAGGATTGAGGACGATGAAGAATTACTTCTCCTGGCAACAATTCTAATATCACTATTTCTTGGATCTTACTTATTCAAATATTTCGGACTTACGGGTGAAATCGGTGCTTTAGTTATGGGGATATTGCTCTCTGGCTATAGCTCCGCCGAAAAGCTTTCAGAAAAAATATGGAGTTTACGTGAAATATTATTATTAGCTTTTTTTATTTCCATCGGCATGCAAATCACAATTTCAAACAATGCAATCGGAATGTTTTTAATTCTTATGTCCTTATTGGCAGTCAAATCCATGATATTATTTTGCCTTCTAATATTTTTCAAACTTCGTTCCTATACATCCTTCTTAATGATACTATCTTTATCTACGTTCTCAGAATTTTCGTTGATTGTATTGTCAATATTAACCCATCAAGCAGACATTGATGGTGTTATTATTTCCGCAATTATACTCTCTGTAAGTATGAGTTTTATAATTGCTGCTATATTAAATAAGTATGCGCATAGATTATATGAATTGTGTGAAAAATATCTGATTAAGATTGAACGAAAAACACACCACCCAGATGAAGAGCCACACACTTGTGGAGATGCCGAAGTTATGATACTTGGGCTAGGCAGGTTTGGCGGAGCAATATTTGACTTAATGAATAAAAATGAAATTAAATCAGCTGGATTTGATAGTAACACGGATTTAGTTAAAAAATTTATCAAGAAAAAAAGAAGAGCTGCATTTGCCGATGCAGATGATCCTGGATTTTGGTCTAAACTAAGATTTGGTAAATTGAAAGTTATTATATTGGCTTTGCCTGAATATGAAGCTCAAAAAAGATCAATTATACAAGCAAGGAAATATGGATTTCATGGGAAAATCATTGTTCCGTCACGAACTAAAGAGGACACTCATGAGCTCGAGGTATTGGGTGCCGATATCATTTTTGACGCATATGAAGCAGCTGCGATAGGTATATCAGAAAGCTTAGTCAAAAATATTGATAATTATAAATTCTAAGTAATTGTGATAAAATTTCTAATGACTAAAAATACTCTTTATATAACAGGAGCGGGTGTTAGTGCTGAAAGTGGTATACCCACCTTTCGAGGACAAGATGGTTATTGGACAATTGGCAGTGTTAACTATACACCCCAAGAAATGGCAACACGAAGTATGTATGTAAATAATCCTGAAGAGTTTTTATTATGGTATTTTAAGAGATTTGCATCTTATAGAAATGTTTCACCCAACATTGTTCATCATTTTCTATCAGATAAGAAACTCATTACTCAGAATGTTGATGGTTTGGATGGTAAGGCAGGAAACCCAAATTACATTCCCATTCACGGTCGGTTAGACAAAGCTCTCTACTTTGAGGACATGAGTATAATGTGTGATTTAGTAGACGCACCATGGGATGAAGTTATAAAACTAACTTCAGATATCGAGAACGATGAAGAAGTGAAAAAAAATTTACTTAACGTATTCAAAATATCCAATCAAACAAAAAAGCCAGAACTAAGAAAATCTTTACGTCCATTTATTTTATTGTTTGACGAATACTATACAGATCAGTATAGAATGACAGAAGCTGAAACTTGGATGTCTAATGCAAATCATTTTGTTTTTATGGGGACATCTTTCAGTGTTAATATTACAAATATTGCATTGAGATTTGCCCTTCAAAATGAAGCAACAATTGAGATTGTAGATCCAGATCCCATAGAACTTGGAATACAAGACATTAAATATCATAAATTAAAAGCTCAAGATTATATAAAAGATAACTTTACATCATAATATTCATGCAACCGTGCATAAGATTTGCCAACATTGATGATCTATCTATGGTGATGATATCTATAGAAATATTATCAATCATCTGATAAGTAAGATCGAGGAGTAATACTAATGATGCAATTTGAAGTATTGATAGCGATTATTATTTTTGCTTTCGTATCATCTATCACACCTGGTCCTAATAATATCATGTTACTAGCATCAGGGACAAATTATGGTTTTAAAAGAACCATCCCTCACCTATTTGGAATATTTATTGGATTTAGTTTTTTATTACTATCAATTGGATTTGGTCTTTCTCAAATTTTTGATTATTTCCCAATATCAAAACTTATATTAAAGATATCATGTGGAATATATTTAACATATTTATCTTATAAAATAGCAACAGCATCTTCATTTAAAAATGATACAGAAACAAAATCAAAACCATTCACAATCAAGCAAGCAGCACTATTTCAATGGGTAAATCCAAAGGCATGGATTATGGCAATGTCTGCAATCTCTGTTTACGCACCAAATCATGAATTATCTACAATACTCCTAATTACTGCAGCATTTGTTTTAATTAACATACCTTGCCAATGCTTATGGACTTATGCAGGAGAACAATTAAGTCATCTTCTAAATAATTCCGTTAGATTAAGAATATTTAATTATATTATGGCTTTATTATTAATGTTAACTCTAATAGAGATACTGATAATTACGATATAGGTAAAATCACGAACAAATGATGTCATCTCGCCATTAATATAATTACCTGTTGATATAATATAGATTTGTATTAGTTTAAAATCACTTCTTAATCAAAGATTATTACATAATGCAAAATACCTATGCCAAAAACATTATATCTCTATTGATGGGTAGTGTTGGAGGTTACATTTTCTATCTAGAAAATTTTCCTCTACCTTGGATGTTAGGTTCGTTCGCAATATCACTTATACTATCAATACCTTTCGGTTATTTTGATGTAGACAATCGTTTAAGAAGGATAGCGCTTCCAATTCTTGGTGTTTTAATTGGCTCGTCTTTTACACCTGCAATAATCTCACAAATATCGTCATGGCCGAAAGGTATTGCCCTTGTATTTGTCTATTCAATTATAATTTCGTTACTTGCATATCTATATTTTAGAAAAATAGCAAAATGGGATAACGTTACAGCTATTTTTTCAGCTCCACCGGGTGGATTAGCTGAATTAGTTTTCATTGGATCTGATGCAGGCGCTGATGAAAGGAAAATGATTCTATCACATTCTATTCGCATAGCTTTAGTTGTTATTTCAAGCGCATTAATTATTAAGTTCTACTTTGATACAGATTTCTCTAGAATTATTATTAAAAATCCACCACTACTTGAAGTGAGTATTGTTGATTGGTCAATATTAATTCTATGCGCTGTTGTTGGTGCATTTCTTGGATTAAAATTTAAATTACCTGGTGGTGCGTTATTTGGGGCATTGCTACTAAGTGCTATTTTCCATATGACATCAATTATAACAGTCAAACCACCTACTTTTATTGTTGCCTTTGCTCAGGTCATATTAGGAACAAGTTTAGGTGTCAGATTTCATGGTATAACGTCTAAAGAATTCAAAGAAATTGTAAGTCATGGTTTAGTTGTTGCTACCTTAATGATTACAACTGCTTTGATTATGGCGCTGATTAGCTTTGAGATTATAAATTTGGACCCAAGAGCACTCTATTTGGGGTTAGCACCAGGAGGCTTTACAGAAATGTTGTTACTATCTATGGCAATTGGTGTGGAAGCAACTTTTATTGCCACTTGTCATGTGACCAGAATATTTTTAATATTATCATGTGTACCGATTGCTGCATATTTTTCGAAGAAAGATCAAAAATGAAAATTATAGATATAAAAGAAAACGCAATAAAATTAAATTTATCTCTCAGTAACTCAATGTTTTCTTTCAAAGAAATGACAACCTCAATAGTAAAAATCGACATTGATGATGGCAATAAAATAGTCACTGGATATGCCTTTAACTCTACCGGAAGATACGCGTGTGGTGATCCTATGAGAAATAGATTTATTCCACGATTGATGAATGCAACCGATGAAATGCTTCTTGATAGTAATGGAGATATCGACACAAAGAAGGCTTTAGAATTATGTTAGTTGGTGAGAAACCTGGTGGCGATATGGAAAGATCTGTTCCAATTGGAACAATAGAAACAGCTATTTGGGATGCTTTAGCAAAATCAAAAAATATTCCATTATATAAGTTATTGTCTCAAAAATTCCCAAATTATGCATCAACAAATCGTATGTTTTGTTATGTCGGTGGTGGATATTATGATGTAGGAAAAACTATTGATGATCTTAAAGACGAAATTAAAAGAAATTTTGATAATGGTTATCGTTTGATGAAGATCAAAATCGGCGGTGCACCAATCAAAGAAGACGTTGCAAGAGTAATCGCAGCGATAGATGCCACTGGATCACCAGATAAAGTCGCTTTAGATGCAAATGGGGGATTGAATGAAAATAATTATTTACAATACGCAAAAGAACTGAAAGATTTTGGATTAAATTGGTTTGAAGAACCCACACACCCATCAAATTTTACTAAATACAATGAATTTATTAATGAATATGAAGGTGCAGTTGCAGGAGGTGAAAACCTATATTCTATTCATGATTTTATAAATTTGATTAAATACGGTGGGTTTAGAGTAGGAAAAGATTTATTACAAATAGATATACCTCAAAGTTATGGCATTAGTTATTTTAACGAAGCTTTAATTGAGTTGAAAAAATTAAACTGGGACGTCAATAAAATTATGCCTCACGGTGGTAATCAAATGTCATTACACATTGCATGTGGCTTTGGATTATCAATGTGTGAAGCATACCCTAACGTCTTTGGTGTTTTTTCAGGTTATGATGATGATTATAAACTTGATGATGGGTTCCTTGAGTTGTCTGATAGACCTGGGATTGGGTTTGAAGGACAAAATGACTTATACGAGCTCTTTAAAAATATAAATTAGATGAAACAATATAAAATCGCTATAGTTGGCTCTGGTATTATTGGCATGACCTGTGCTTTACACTTAGCAAAGTTGAGTAATATTCAAATAACATTGTATGGTAAATTTCCTAATCATAGTGAATATAAGACAACCGCAATTTTAAAAACATCTTTCAATTTGCTAAAGCAAATAATAGATATACATGAAGATGATAAAACTATTCAGAAATTAAAGAAATTTAAAATAATTGATCAAATAAGCAACCGTGAAAAAATATTGAATTTTGACTCATCTGAATTAGATATTGATTCATTCGCTTATAATATCAAAGACTCATTATTATCTGACAAACTTATCAATCAAATAAAAAAATCTAAAAATATAATTCATGTAAATGAATTCATCAGATCAATTAATACAAATCTAGAGGAAGTAATAATAGATTATGAAGGAAAGAAAAATTATCATGATTTAGTGATTGCTGCGGATGGAAGAAATTCAATTGTCAGAAAGCAAAATCATTTAAGTGTTGAAAGATTAAAATATCAAGAAAATATTCTTATTACCAAAATAACCCACTCGAAGCATCACGATAATACAAGCTATGAAATACACAGGAATGGAAGTCTTTTAACCTCAGTTCCTATTGAAGATAATATAAGTGCAATCGTATATATTGATAAACCAGAAATAATCTCTAAAAAATCTGTAAAAATTTTAAATGACTATTTTAATGAATCACTTGGCTCGTATTTAGGTTATATAGAAACAGATGAAAATCATGATGTTTTTCCATCTGAAACAATACGTGTAAATAAATTATTCTCTAATAGATGCATTTTAATTGGTGAAAGTGCGCATGTAATCCCTCCAATTGGAGCTCAAGGTCTTAATCTTGGGCTTCGAGATATTGAAGCAATATATAATTTGCTTGATGAAAATAAAAATATAAATCCAGGTTCTAAAATCATCACATCAAAATATAACCAACTAAGATGGTCAGATATCTACAAAAGATACAAATCTGTTAATCTCCTCTATCAAAGTATGATGAATTACAATTTAAAAAATTTTATAATTAGAAACCTTGGAATAATAAGTTTACAAAAGTCAAAAACGATAAGGAATATTCTTCTTCAAGAGGGTATGGTATTAAAAAAATTAAATGAACACATTAAAAAAAATAAGACAATTTTTTGAATATCTAGTTTTTTTACTGGTTTATATATTCATCTCAATTTTTCCATTGACCATAGCCTCTAAAATTATAGGTACATTAATGGTATTTATAAGCGTATTCTTAAGAAGAAAGGATCGTGTAAAAAAACAACTTATCCAATATATGAATTATGATGGAGCTACCACTATTCCAACTATTAGGAAAATATATTATCATTTTGGCCAAAATATTGGTGAAATGATGATGATGAAGTCTTTTATTAAGAGACAGAAATTATTTGATTTTCCTAAAATTTCGAAAGCAAATAAAATTGGTAACATTTATGTTACTGCACATTTTAGTAATTGGGAGATGGTTGGACTTCCTTTCTATTTTGAAAATAAAAAAGCTGCATTTGTCTACAGACACGTCTCAAATCCCTATATAGATAAATTCATTTTAAAGAGAAGGTCTCTTATATATACGGGTGGTTGTTATGAAAAATTTAAAACATCTTCAAATGAGCTTGAAAATCTCTTACTTGAAGGCATAGATGTTGTAATATTGTGTGATCAGAAATGGTTAAAAGGTATTAAATTAGAATTTCTTGGTCACGAAACTACATCAATGGTTATTCCCGCTGTTTTATCTTTGAGAACAGGTGCAAATATAAATATGTTAAAAGTAAATAGAGAAATCAACTCTCAATATAATTTTGAACTTGAACAGTTGAATTACACAAAAGATAAGGATAATGATATTACTATCTTGAATATCATGACTAATATACATAATATTTATAGTAGATGGATAAAATCAAATCCATCTGAGTGGTGGTTATGGACCCATGAGAAATGGAAAAGCGAATGAAAAATAGTAAAAAGGCATCCTTTAATATAGGTCAAGTTGTTAAACACAAATATTACCCTTTCCGAGGTGTTGTATTTGACATAGATCCCGAATATGCCAACACAGAAGAATATTTAATGTCTATACCACAAAAATAAGACCTACGAAAGATCAACCCTTTTATCATTTACTTGCAGAAAATAGTGAAACAGAATACATAGCTTATGTATCTGAGCAGAATCTTGAGATTGATGACTCAGATGAGCCGATATCACATGATGAGTTATATAATTTTTTTGGAGATTATATTGATGGAAGCTACAAGCTTCTGAATAATTTAAAAAATTGAAATTATTTGTTATAAGCTTTTGTAAACCCTATCAGTGAAACATTACCATCAATTGATTGCCCATTTACTGATGCAAACCTAAATTTGATTGAATTTCCATCTTTTAGTTGCTGTATCGTATTATCATCAATTTCTAACAGCCCTTGACAACCTTGAACATTGTAGCATGCATTGTAAGGCATAGAGTTCGTTTGGTTATCATCTATTTGATAAAGAACCCCAGTTTGTATTTTTACACCTAATGGCGCATGTATAAATAATTTTTTTTGTGTTCCATTTAGTTCAACCACGCCTACACGTGAATACCATATTTTCTGTTCGCCATAGTCCATATATTGACCAAAACTTATTTGACATATTGTATTTTCTTCAACTGTTTCACATAGCTTATCCCACTTTGGTTTTTCATCATGGGAGTCAGCATTCGCAATCAAAGTTGACAAAATTAATACGAATATTGGTAGTATGTATTTAAATGAATTTATCATCGCATTGTTTTTATTTATAATAAAAAGATAATAGCAGATTTTAAATGACATTAAACATAAAAAAAATTCAAATCTATTTATATTTTTTTATTTGCGTATTTACTTATCATGGTACTGCTTTTTCAGAACAAATTATAAATTCTAATTCTATTTCCATGCATGGAAAACCAGATTTTGAGAATGTCAGCATAATATATCCTCATGTTGATATAAATGCGAATAAAGGTGGTACTTTTAAATATGCATCACTTGGAACATTTAACTCAACAAATCCATTTATTGTTAAGGGTAGATCAGCGTTTGGTATCAAAGATTTTGTTTTTGAAAGTTTGCTATCAAGAAACTATTCTGAACCATTTTCTTTATATGGACTAATAGCTAAAAAGATCACATATCCAGAAAATAGAAAATGGATAGAGTTTCATATTAACGAGAATGCTAAATTTTCAGATGGTATAGATTTAAAAGCAAGTGATGTAATGTTCAGTTTTAATCAATTAAAAGATAATGGTAGACCAAATTACAGAAACTACTATTCAAGAATTAATGATGTAATTGTCACCTCGAATAAAAGTATCAAATTTATATTAAACGAGGATGAAGATGATAGAGAATTAATAATGATCTTAGGATTGATGCCAATTTTACCAGAGCATCACTACAAAGATGGTAAATTTCAAGAAGCAGACCTAACTATACCCATTGGGTCTGGTCCATATATAATTGAAAAATTGGATCAAGGTAAAAATATTACTTATAAGAAAAATAAAAATTATTGGGGCGATAATCTATCGCTTAATAAAGGTGTAAATAATTTTGATTATATAACAGTTGATTATTATCTTGATGATAATTCTCGATTTGAAGCTTTCAAAGCTGGTCAATTTGATTTTTACCAAATTTGGGATCCAACAAGATGGAATAATCTCAAGTCCGAAAAAAATGTTTTAAATGGTAAAATAAAACTTTTAGAAATTAATAGAAATACTCCAGCAGGCATGTTGGGGTTAGCTCTAAACACAAGAAAACCTGAACTCTCTGACATAAGGATAAGAAAAGCACTAACATTATTATTTGATTTTGAATGGATTAATCAGAATTTATATCATGGATTATATAAGAGAACAAAAGGATTTTATGATAACTCTTACCTTTCATCTATCAATAATGAAATAACAGAAAATGAGAAGAAACTTACTTGGTTCAAATGAATTTATAATCTATGAAGACGAAATGTCTCAATTAAAAAAACTTGAAGATAACAACAGTAGAATTGAATTAAATAACATTCTAAATTTATTAAAAGAATCTGGTTATGAATTAAATGACTCTAGATTAATAAATATATCAACCAATAAACAACTATCACTTGAATTTCTTATATCTGACAAAAGACAAGAAAAATATGCACTTAATTTTAAGGAAACACTTAAAAAAGTTGGTATTGAACTGAATATCAAAATGGTTGACTCAACTCAATATCAACAAAGAAAACAAAACTTTGATTTCGATATGATTGAACATTTCTGGTATGCATCCCTCTCGCCAGGAAATGAACAAAATTTCTACTGGAGTTCAAAAAGTGCAGATGAAATTGGAAGCCGCAACTATCCTGGAATCAAAAGTGCTAAAATTGACGAATTAATAGATACTTTAGTACAAAGTACTGAAAAAAATGAATTTATGTACTCTGTAAGAGCACTAGATAGAATGTTGATTTCTGGATTTTATGTTATACCGTTATTTCACTGGCCACATCAATGGGTTGCTATTAGTGATAAAGTTGGGATGCCAACACAACAATCATTGGATGGTTATAAAACGAACACATGGTATATTAACTAATTGTATATATTCTCATCAATTATTTTTAATTGGTTAATTGCACTTAGAGCAGAATTTTCTACATTATCAATGTTTCTTATAAATAATAGATTATTGCCTCTTATAGATGCTGATTTAGTATTTTTTCCTATCCAATTTATTAATTTATCTTGGTATGAAAAGCCATCGTGAAATGAAATGCTTACTCCCTCCCCATTCATTTCTAATTTTGAGATACTCATTTCCTTACATTTAATCTTTAATAAAAGTATATTTATTAATTCTTTGCAAGGCTTTGGAATAATACCAAATCGATCTACTAGTTCATCTTCAAAGGAAATCATTTCTTCTAGTGTTTTAATGTCAGCAAGTCTATTATAAATTCCCATCCTCACTTTAATATCAATTATATAATTTTCAGGTATATAATAAGATTGATTTATTTTTATGATTGGAGACCAATCACTTTGCTCCAGTGAAATATAATTATTTCTTATATTTTCAATCTCGTCTGATAACATTTTATTAAATAACTCTACACCAATATCCCTCACATGACCTGATTGTTTGCTACCAAGTATATTTCCTGCGCCCCTGATATCTAAATCATGTGTTGCTAACACAAAACCCATTCCCAATCTATCGAGATTTTGCAATACCTGTAACCTTTGTAATGAAGTTTTAGAGATATTATATTTAGGAATAGTAATAATTGCTGATGACTGTAATTTTGATCTACCAACGCGTCCACGTATTTGATAAATCTGGGATAGACCAAAATTCTGTGAGTTTGTAATGATAATTGTATTTGCATTAGGAATATCTAGACCAGATTGAATTATTGATGTTGCAATTATCAAATCATATTTATTGTTATAAAAATCATTCATTATTTGATTGATTTCTTTGTTTGATAACTTTCCGTGAGCAATTGCATATTTTACTTCTGGAACGTTTTTTTCGATTAACTCTTCTATTTTAGGAATATCTCTTATTTTCGGACAAATTATGAATGATTGTCCATTTCTGTTTTTTTCACTTAATAATGCTTTTCTAACAATTGATGGCTCAAAGTAATTGATAGATGTTTTAATTGGTAACCTGCCCTCTGGAGGTGTCATGATTATGGACATATCTCTGATTCCATTTAGAGCTAATTGCATGCTCCTAGGTATTGGAGTTGCTGACAATGATAAAATATGAATATCATCAGAGTGTTTTTTTAAATATTCTTTTTGCTTAACACCAAAGTTTTGCTCTTCATCAATTATAATCATTGCTAGTTTTTTAAATTTTAAATCATCATTTAATACAGAGTGCGTTCCAATTAATATATCTATTTCACCTGAATTAGTTTTATTTAAAATATCTAATCGTTCATTTTTAGAGGTAAATCTACTTATACAGCTTATTGTTAATGCAAAATTTTTAAATCTATTTTGAAAATTTTCGTAATGTTGTTTAGCTAGTATGGTTGTTGGTGCCAATATAACAACTTGATAATGATTTGATGCAATTAAATATGAAGCTCTTAATGCCAATTCAGTTTTTCCAAAGCCAACATCTCCACATATTAATCTATCCATTGGAACACCCTTGGAAAGATCATCGAGAATATCTCTTTCTGCCTTTAACTGATCTTCTGTTTCTTCAAATTCAAAGAAAGAGACAAACTCATTATATCTATAATCTGTTTCAAACTTAACAGCACTGGATAATTTTCTCTTTGCCTCCTGCTTTATTAATTCAGCAGCAATTTCTTTTATATTATTTGATGCTTTATTTTTTCTAACTTGCCATTGTGCTGAACCCAACTTATCAAGTTCAATTTGATCATTATTCGAATGTGAATATAAAGATAGTAATTCAATGTTTTCTACAGGAAGATGGACTTTGTCGTTATTCTTATAGATCAATTCCAGACAGTCAAATGTCATATCTTTTGTGCTTATTTTTTTTAAACTATTGAATTTCCCAATCCCATATTCTCGATGAACCACATAATCTCCGACATTTATTGAGGTTAATTCTTTAATATAGTTTGTAGGTTTTTTGGATTTAGTAGATTTATTATTTTTTCTTATATTAAAGAGTTTGTCGAATGATATGAAAAGTTGATCATTTATCTCAATGTGACCTAAGTCGATTTTATTCGTTAGGTAAATTTTTTCTTTTTCTGTCTCTAAAATATTTTCTACTATATTTATATTCGATGTCTTAGGATTTAGTTCATTTAAAAAATTTTTTGTAGAATTTAAATTTTCCGTAGTGAAGATAATACTTTTATTTAAATCAATGCAATCATCTATAATTTTTGATAATTTACTAATCTTTGCTGAATATTCACTTAGTCCCATAAGATTTATAAGATGATCATTTGAAGCCGTAATATTATAAAATTTTGTATGTTTGTTTTTTATATCTTCTTGATAAATGTCCTGATCAATATGTATTTGATTTTTAGAGATTTCTTCTATGTTATCCATGTTTAAATATAGATCTTCAGATGGTATAGGTTTAATTAAATTCTTAATTAGATCATCGCTATTACTAATATTCAATTTCATATTGTAAATATCAGCGATTTCATCAATTACTAGGGCAAGCTCTTCAATAATGAAATCATTTTTTATCACTATAGGATTAGGTATAATATTTGTTAATGATGTGAGGTCATCATAAAACAGAGGTAAATATTGCTCTATTCCATTTATTCTTATACCTGTTGTAATATCTTCATAATTTTTATCCTTATCATTTCTTTTGAAATGATAAATATAGTTTTTTTGAAAATTTTTTAGAGTTTGTGAATTAAGAAATATTTCCGAAAAAGGATAAAACTTACACTCATTAACATTCTTTATTGTTAATTGATTTTGTATATCAAAAAATCTAATTGAGTCTATTTTGTTACCAAAAAAATCTAATCTTATTGGGTATAAATAGTTAGGGCTAAATAAATCAATAATTCCACCTCGATTGGCGTAAGTACCATATTCAATAACATTATCAACTTTTTCATAACCAATATTTTCCAAATGATTTTGAAAATCTTTGTATGATATCTCATCATCGATTTTTAATTTTTTTTCTTGATAAATTGATAAATCCTGGACCTTCTGGATGAATGATCTGTGTGTAGTTAGTAATATAAATTTAATGTTGTGTTTGATATATTTATTTAATTTTACAAGGTTAATTATTCTTTTGGATCTATTAACTCTTGATGGGCCAAAATTATCATATGGTGGGCAATCCCATTCTATGTATTTTACAATTTTGATCGATTTATTGAAAAAATTTAGATTTCTAGATACTTCTTCTATTTCATCATTTGTTTTTAAGATAATGATTAAATTGTTATTAGAATTTTCAAAACAATTTAAAACATTAATTAATTGAGAACCTTCCATAATTGACTCATTTAAAATCTATTATTGGACTAACTTCAATTAAGAACATCAATATTGTTGGACTCAAGATAATATCTAATTTTTTTTATTAAATTATCTAATTGTTGATTGGGTGGATTTTCTGATTTAACAATCCAATTGTAGATTTCAGGATCTTCTGATGCCAATAAGTCTTCATAAACTTTAATCTCTGTTTCTTTCATATCAGAGATATTATCTTCAATAAAATTACCAAGAATTAGATCTAATTCTTTTGTTCCCCGGTGCCATGACCTGTAGATTAATTTATTTTGAAATTCGTTTTTCATTAAAAATCCAATATTATTTTAAGTATACATAATAACTAAGTCTATTTTTTTAAATTACAATTTTTTTATGATAGATAATACAAAATTTAATAAGTTATTCATTGACTTAAGTGAGATTAATGGAATTGGCATTAATAATTACTCAAAATACAAAAAACTATTAAATTTAGAGAAGGTAAGAATAATAGATTTATTGTGGCATTTTCCTACTAGAATAATTCAAAGAAATAATATTAAAAAAATAAGTGAACTCGTTGATGGTGAAACGCAGTCAATTATAGGTAAAGTTGTTAGTTATAAAAAAGGTTTTCGTAATGCACCACATCAATACCAGATATTTGATGGGACTGATAAATTAGATCTACTTTTTTTCAAACTTCCATTTTATATGTTATCCAAAATAAAAGAGGGCGAAACTAAATACATATCTGGCAAAGTTAAAATATTTAATAACAAAAAACAAATAGCACACCCTGATTACATACTCACCGAAGAAGATTTTACAAAACGCAGAGATTTTGAACCAATTTATCCTCTAACATCTGGGCTTACTAATAATCAAATAATTCTATTATTTGAGAAAGTTTTTAGATTTCTAGAGTCTATTGATGATTGGCATAATTCAGAATTCTTAGAAACTAGGAAATGGTTAAAAATTATTGAGACATTTAAATATATTCATATGCCTACAGAAGATTATCTTCAGCATGAAGAAACACCGATAAAAAGAATTGCGTATGATGAAATACTTATCAATCAAATTAAGATAGAACATATACGCAATATTCGAAACAAAGATATCGGAATACCAATGAATTGTGACGATACATTAATTTATAGATTTCAAGATAAGTTGCCTTTCAAATTATCCAACTCTCAAAACCTTGCAATTAATACAATAATTAATGAGATGTCTAAACCGAAACAAATGATTAGACTTCTTCAAGGGGATGTAGGAAGTGGAAAAACATTGGTATCCTTCTTTTCTGGCTTAAAAGCTATCTATTCAGGATATCAATTTGTATTAATGGCGCCGACAGAAATCTTAGCATCACAACATTATAAAAATTTTACAGATTTAGTAAAAAACAAAAATATTGAGACTTGTCTTTTAACTTCAAACACAAGTAAAGATAAGAAAAAGGAAATATATAAAAAAATTGCCAATGGGGAAATCAATGCAATTATTGGCACCCATTCGCTTTTTCAAGAAGAATTAAAATATAAAAACATTGGACTTATTGTAATTGATGAACAACATAGATTTGGTCTACATCAAAGATTATCATTACAAAAAAAATCTAAAATCCAGAGAGCTGACTTATTGTTAATGACAGCAACACCTATACCTCGAACATTAATTCAAATAAAATATGGAGATATTGATGTATCTGAATTGGATAACCTAACCCATAGGAAGATTACTGAAACAAGTATTTTATCAATTAATAAGATTGATAATTTATGTAATAGACTCAATAAGATAATAAACAATAATAATAAAGTATTTTGGGTATGCCCTCAAATATTGTCAAATTCAGGAAACAAGACTTCTGTGATGGAGAGATATAAATACTTACAACAAAAACTTAACCACCCAATCACACTAATTCATGGCAAAATGAATGAGAATGATAAAAATGAACAACTAAAAAATTATATAAATAATAAATCAAATATATTAGTTGCAACTTCTGTTATAGAAGTTGGCATAGATATAAAAGAAGCCAATATAATTGTAATTGAGAACGCTGACTCTTTTGGGCTTAGCCAATTACACCAATTAAGAGGACGAGTTGGAAGAAATGATAGTAAATCATGGTGTGTTTTACTGCACGACAATAACCTCAATGAAGTCTCAAAGAATAGACTTAAAATTATAAAAGAAAATTCTGATGGTTTTGATATAGCTGAACAAGATATGTTAATGAGAGGTTATGGGGATATTCTTGGGATGAGACAATCAGGTTTTACTCATTACAGAGTATTAAATGAGGATATTGTTAAAGAACTTATAGCTGAAGCATCAAAAGATAGTAAATTAATACTACAAAAGATATATGACTCACATTCTCTAGATCATAATTACAAATATATGTTTGATTTCTATGAAGCTCATGAGTTTAAATACTTATTATCATGATCTATTAGTCTGGATTAACCAAACCCGCTGATATTATTAATTTAGCAGCATCTTCAACAGACATATCTAATATTTTTACATCTTTTTCAGGTAAGAATAATAGAAAACCTGATGTTGGATTTGGCGTTGTAGGCACAAATACTGATAAAAAAACTTCACCATTCTTTGATATTTTTTTTAATAATTCACCTTTTGTATCAGTTGAAACAAAACAAACAGCGAAAGAGTCTTTTCTTGGGTACTCAATAACAGCTGCTTTTGAAAAGTTATGTCCATTTTCAGAGAATACGGTTTCAAATATTTGCTTTAAACCTTTATAGATACTTCGAAGTACAGGGGTTCTATTTAACAATGATTCACCAAATTTCAGAAAGCCTACACCAAGAAAATTAGCCGCCAAAAAACCAAAAAATGTTAATAGAATGAATCCAATAATAAGCCCTACTCCAGGGATAGAAAATGGAAGCAAGTTTTCTGGTAAGTATTTATTGGGTATTAGAGGTGTAAAAATTGAGTCAATTTTATTAATAAACCACCACCCCACAGCTAATGTTATAGCAACGGGTGCTGAAATGATTAGGCCAGCTAGAAAATACGATCTTATTTTTTTTATCATCTTTGTTTCTCTAATTTAAAATTTCAATTTCATAATTATAATTATTTTTATCAAGACTTTGCAAAATTTGCTCCATCCTTTGCTGATTTGTAAAAGGACCTAATATAATATCATATTTTATATTGTCATTATCATCAATGTTTTCAATTGATTGAGGACTTATACCACTCAGGACCCTAAAATTATCATTTATTATTTTATTTATTTTAACTTTCGCAGTTGGATAGTCTAAGTCCCTGTTTAGAATAATATAACTTGAATTTAGTACAGATATATCATTTGCTTCCATAACAGGAGCAGTTGAATTCACCTTTGGTTCTTCGAGCAAACTAGGAAATTGATCTGTTGTGATTTTTTCTTCTTCAATTTCTTGATTTAAAACATTTAAGTCATCATTTTTTGGTGAAGTTTCATTAAAATCCAAAATATTTCCATATATTTCTTGATCTGATATAACATAATCGCTACTTGGTAAGTCCACCCCTTCAATTTCTTTGGAACCAAAGAAATTGGACACATTTAATGAAAACTTATTCTTAATGTTGTCTATTCTACTTTCTGTGTTTAAGTCCTCAACATTGATTTTGTTTAGAGTCTCATCTGATTGAGAAGTTTTTGGGTCTAAAATTTTATTTGCTGTATCTTTATCTTGATTTGCCAAATCAACTTGTCCAATTTTTTCTCTTGCATTTGCTCTTGTTTCTAATGCAATTCTCTTTTCCTCATCATTAAGTAGATCCAACCACAATGAATTGGTTAGGTCTGTTATTGATGCTATATATTTATTATTTTCATAATTAGACAGCCCTCTGTACAAAAAAGCTCTAGTCAATGATTGTTCATCGAGATTGCCCGATTTAATTAAATCACTTAATAATTCAGTAGATGAATCAAATTGATTGGACTCATATAATTCGATAGATTTATTTAAATCATCTAAATATATATTTGCATTTGCGTTATAAGAATTGATGTTCAAAAAGATTGAAGAAATCCCAACTAATAGAATAAATCTTTTCAACATAATGGTTTAAATCTCCAGTAAAAAAATTTAAAAAATTTAATATAAGTATATATATATTCTACAATTATTAATATTTTATAATTATATTTGTTAAGTGTTATGAGCAAAATATTAATCAGTAAAAGATATATATTAATGGAATTGATTATCATTGCAATGATCATTCCATCTATTATTTTGATATATAGATTAGCAAATTATGTCATACCAATATTATGGATAATTAGCATTTATGCACTTATAATATTTAACAAATACCATAAAAAAGAAAAATTCCTTGAAATACTGAATTTCGGTGCATTTACAAAAAATAACGTTGAAAAAATAATGGTAAGGTGGTTTTTTCTTACCATAGTAATCTATTTGATAACTTTTTATTTTTATGATGATAAGTTATTCTCAATTCAAAAACAAAACCCTTACTTTTTACTAGTGATTTTGCTTGTATACCCGATATTTTCTGCGTTACCTCAAGAATTTATATTTACTACTTATTTCTTTAATAGATATGAAAGTATAGTACCATCAAAATACCAGGTTATTATGAGTGCTGTAATTTTTACCTACGCTCATGTTTTATTTATAAATTTTATAGCACCATTTTTATCAATCTTTGGAGGAATGATATTTGCAAGCACATACAAAGAAACAAAGTCTCTATCTCTAGTTACATTTGAACATGCACTATATGGTAACTCATTATTTTTTATGGGCTTAGGTTACTATTTTTGGGGAGGCTCTGTATCTTAGTTCTTATTAGAATTGGTTCATAACTAAAAAATTATTAAACAATCCAATTATAACTAAATCTTCAACATCACCTCCAAATGATCTAATCAAAGAAGTATCTAATTTGTATAAAGTAAATAATAAATAATTAGTTCTATGAATAATACCAGGGTTTGATTGTAGCAATAAATAAGAAAAACCGGATATTAAATTGGCCGTCTGGTCATCTTCACCCGATTGGATAGCATATTCATTAATATGAGTTGAAATATATGAGTCAAAATCATTTTTTGATGGATTGGTGAACACAAGCAAAACCATCAATCCTAAAAGTGTAACGATAGATATTTTCTTCATAAATAGTTTATTTTGTTAAATTTTTTCGATAATCGTTCATTATTCTGTGTCCACTCTCAGATAGTCTATCCAGACTTTTATCAAGATTAGTAGTCAGTAATTTACCTGATTTTTTCAAGACATTTCCTCCAATCATTACTGTATCAATATCATTGGAATTTGAATGAAATAATATAGTAGATATCGGGTCATGCATTGGGGCAAAGCTTACACTTTTCTTATTAAACATGATTAAGTCAGCTTTTTTTCCTGGCGTAATAGAACCTACTTTATGATCAATGCCAAATAATCTAGCCGCATCTATAGTTGCCCACTCAAAAGCCTTTCGTGTTGTAACTTTTATATCTGATGGCGGTGCGTTATGTAGTGCATAATTTTCTAATGTATATTCATGTCTAACAGCTTGTAAGGCAAACCTTATTACATTTAACATGTCACCTGCCATTGCAGATTCGATATCAGAACCAAATCCAAATGTACCATTTCTATCAATTAGACGTTTTGTAAGAGGGTTTCCAAAACCCATTTGCAACTCTTCCTCTGGTGTAATTGAAAATGTACAATTTGCATCAACTAATTTATCCAACATCTCATTTGGAATATTGTTTGCGTGTACAATATTTGTTTTTTTATTGAGAAGGTTCATTTCTTTAAGAACATCAAACCCTTCTGGAGTCATAAATTTACCACCTATATGCATACTAACAATCAAATCTAAATCTTTTGCCAATTTGAAATCATGTTTACATACATCAAGTGTAGATTGTTGAGGTCCTAGTATTGCCATTCCAAGATTAAGTAATTGATCATCTGAAGTAAAAACACCTTTCCTTAGTCTTTCGATTTCATTTTTTGGATGCGGTACTTCACTAAAATGTGGCTGACCTTCTTTAGGTTCATGTTTCGGAGATCCATGTAAAAATATTGCCCTAATTTTGGACTCTTCTAATCCACGAATTGCTTCATCTGTATGATCTGGAGTTGGATTATTATGGCACCAATCAACTATTGTTGTAGATCCTGTATTGATTTGATATAGAGCCCCCACATAGTTACCTATATACATGTCATCTGCATTATAATATGAAGCCAAACCAGCATGAATCGAGGCTAAGTAATCGACCAATGTCCAATCAGATGCAATACCCCTTAAACCAGTCTGCCACGTATGGATATGTCCGTTTATTAGTCCAGGTGATACAAGAAAATCTTTACCATCTATGATTTCAGCATTATCTACTTCGAGATTAGACCCAACATCCGCTATCGTATCACCATCAATTAATATATCTGCATTCTCTAGATCACCAATTGATGAATCCATCGTTATAATTTGAGCGTTTTTAATTAAAATTTTTGTCATGATAAAACCCCATATAAATTTATATACATCCCATATTTTATAAATATAACATTAATTTAATATACAATTATAAAAAAGTTTTTATTTATTTTTCAGTATCAGAAGGAATAATTCAAGGAAATATTATTGAATTAAAACAGTGACTTAATCTTTCTTATAAACCTTGTTTGATAAGAAATAAAATATGCAAACTGTCCAAAAGGAATAGCAACCAAAAGTAAGAGCAATTGATATAGAAAAAAAAGACTGAAGACTCTTATTATAATTTTAATTAATTCATTTGATATAAATGTTGATATAAGCCCTATTAAAACATCAGATATATATAATGATATTATTCCGGTGATAGAAAAAACCAGAAATATCAAAATTAAATTTTTTAAACTATCAGTTTTAAATAATTTTATTAGTTGACCAATCATTAAATAAATACCATCTATAATATATGACAAGAATTTCGTGGTTTATATTAATACTTCTAATAATATTAATTGTGGGTACGTATATATCCAGAAATTACAACTTTCCACAACCGGATCATCTAAAGTGCAAAGAGAGTTTATTCGAATACGTAGTGTTTAACAAATGCACTTATAGATATAATGAAGATTATACCTCAGGACCTGCATAAACACCGGCTGTGTCTGGCCAGAGTGCTTTGACAATTTTAAAGTGTGATATATCGACTGTTGCATCCATATGTAAGAATATAGCTGCATCTCTAACTAATTTCTCTATTCCTGCGTCTAGCATCGCGCCCATGCCGCCATGTAATTCCATTGCGTTTTGGCATACATTCAATATTTCCTGTGATGCAAAAACCTTTGCTTGCCAACATAGTGCATCTGCATCATTTGTTTTCATGTCACATGCATAAGCTGCTTGCATTACCAAGCTTCGTACTGCGGAGACTCTCGTTGCCATGTCAGCTAACCTAGAAGCTACAATTTGATGTTTGATTAGTAATCTTCCGCCTCTACTGTAATTCTGCACAAACTCTGCGGTTTTTTCAAGTGCAGCTTGACCCACTCCCAAGTTTTTCGCAGATTGTATAATCTTTCCAGGTCTAAAGTAAACGCCTGCTTTGCTGAGTGCAGTTCCTTCACAAAGAAGATTATTATCGGGAACAAAACAATCAATAAATTCTAACTCTCCATTATTCATATATCTACAACCAACTGTTTCATTACATCTTGCGATATTAAAACCTTCAGTTCCACGAGGCACAATAAATGATGATGTCCCTTCCAACATTCCTTTTCCAGGTGCTGTATTGGCATAAATTACATATAAACCAGCATCATAACCATTACTTATGTAATGCTTACGCCCATTAATTACCCATCCACCATCAACTTTAACAGCTTTTGTATCCATTGCAGCCTCAGGAGCATTGTAACCAAGCCACCTATCTGAAGCTCCTTTAGGCTCTGTTAAAGCATGAGCAAACAGGAAATTTGGATCTTCCATTAGCTTCCCGAACCACTTATCTTGATGTTCTTTTGAAGCAAGCTCTCTCAATAAAACTGAAACTTTCCAGTTTTGAACAAGTTTATCTGCTAAACCAGAGTCACCTCTTGCTATCTCTTCAGAAATTATGGCAAAGGTTCTTACTTCCCTTTCTTGATCGAGCGGCATTCCACCGTATTCTTCTGGAACAGCAAGTGTTCGTATACCAATTTTATCTGCGTCTTGAAGTATAGAGTCTGGTAACCTTGATTCAGGGGTTAAATCCCATTCATTTTTCCAATTGGTTGATATGAAAGGTATAATTGTATTATCAACAAAACGTCGGCATACGTCCCTCATCATAATTTGATCCTCTGTCAAATCTTTGTCAAAAATACTCATAATTTATATACCTTTCATTGAGATAAAAACTAGATATCAAAACGATCATTATTCATAACTTTATTCCAAGCTGAAATAAAATCACTAATAAATTTATCTTTGTTATCATCACTTGCATAAACCTCTACAATTGCTCTTAATTGAGAGTTTGAACCAAGTGATAAATCAACGCTTGATGCTGTTTTTATTTCTTTCCCAGAAATTTTATCTGTCCCAACATAATTAAAATCATCAGCTTTCGCCCACTTAATATTCATGTCTAGAAGATTAATACAAAAATCATTGCTCAGATTGTTTATATTCTGTGTAAATACCCCTTGATTATCATGACTAATACCTAATGATCTAAAACCACTAATTAGCACTGTCATTTCTGGTGCTGTTAAACCTAACAATTGTGATTTATCAAGAAGAATTTCTTCTGGTTTTATATCAACATCATCCCTTACAAAATTCCTAAAACCATCTGCAATTGGTTCAAGATATGCAAAGGAGTCAACATCGGTTTGATCTTGTGTTGCATCACCACGTCCAGGAGTGAAAGCAACCTCTTTACCGGATGCAATTTCGATTCCAACATTTCCAGCAAGAACAATTATATCAGCCAATGAAGCATCGCAGCTTCTAGCTATTTCTGTTAGTTTATCTATAACTTTTGTAAGTTGATCAGGTTTATTAGATGCCCAATTCTTTTGAGGCTCTAAGGCAATCCTTGCACCGTTGGCCCCGCCTCTTAAGTCTGACCCTCTGAATGAGAAAGCACTACACCATGCAGTTTCAATCATTTCTTGTAAAGTTAAGCCTGTTGACTTAATTAAATCTTTAGCCTTTGATACATCAAAATCTTTACCTTTAGGGATCGGATCTTGCCAAATTAGTTCTTCAACAGGAACCTCTGGACCCATATATCTTGATTTTGGACCCATGTCTCTGTGTAATAATTTAAACCATGCTCTTGCAAATTCATCAGCTAACTTATTAGGATTCTTATGATAGTCTTCTGATATTTCTCTGTAAATTGGATCTTTCAAGAGTGCCATATCAGCAGTAGTCATCATGGTTGTCACTTTTTTAGAAGAGTCATGAGCATCTGGAGCCATATCTTCTTCAGATGGATTGATTGGATGCCATTGATGCGCTCCCGCAGGACTCTTAACAAGTTCCCATTCATATTTGAATAATAGATCAAAATAACCATTATCCCAAACTATTGGATTAGCTGTCCAAGCTCCCTCAATACCACTCGTGATAGCATGGCTACCAACACCAGTACCAAGATTATTATGCCAGCCGAAACCAAGATTTTCTAGTGGAGCTCCTTCAGGTTCGCTTCCCACGTTTGCTGTATCTCCTGCTCCATGAGCTTTACCAAAAGTATGACCACCAGCAACAAGTGCAACCGTTTCACGATCATTCATTGCCATTCGGCCAAAAGTTTCTCTTATATCCTTTGCACTTGCCAATGGATCTGGGTTGCCATCAGGACCTTCTGGATTAACATAAATCAATCCCATTTGAACAGCACCAAGAGGATTATCCAATCTTCTTTCGCCTGTATATCTTTTGTTACCAAGCCATTCTGCTTCAACACCCCAATTGATATCTTCTTCAGGAGCCCAAATATCCGGTCTTCCACCACTAAAACCAAATGTTTTTCCACCCATTGATTCTATCGCGACATTTCCTGCGAGAATCAGTAAATCGGCCCAACTAATTTTATTTCCATATTTTTGTTTAATAGGCCATAACAATCTTCTAGCTTTATCAAGGTTTCCATTATCAGGCCAACTATTTAAAGGAGCAAATCTCTGTGCGCCGGTTCCACCACCACCACGACCATCGCCAACTCTATATGTCCCGGCCGCATGCCATGTCATTCTTATAAAAAAAGGACCATAATGACCATAATCGGCAGGCCACCAGTCTTGAGAGTCAGTCATAAGATCATTAAGATCTTGTTTTAGTGCACTGTAATCTAGTTTTTTAAATTCTTCTCTATAATTAAAATTTGGATCCATTGGATTGGATCTTTTATCATGTTGATGAAGTATTCCTAAGTTTAGTTGATTTGGCCACCAGTCTTTATTGGTTGTACCACTGTTCTTTGAATTATTACTTACTATTGACCCATGAATAACTGGACACTTTTGATCATCAAACATATTTTGCTCCTATAAAAATATATATATTAGAATTAAAAATTATGTATAACAAAGTCAAGCTTTTTGGGTTAAAATAGTTAAATAATAAGAGGTTTGAGTATGTCAAATATACATAAAAAAATGGGTCCACATGATGTAGGTGGCGAAAAGTCTATTTTGATAGATCTAAATGATCCAGAAATGACTCATTGGGAGAAGTTTGCAAATGCATTGAGAATAGTTGTGTCCTCTAAAAGAATTATAACTCTTGATGAGTTAAGATATCATACAGAAAAACTTGGTGATGCATATTTTGAGATTGGTTATTTTGAACGTAATTGTTTATCACTTCATAATATATGCATCAACAAAGGTATTTATGATGAAGAATTATTCAGTAAAGTTAGGCTTAAAAAAATTGCTGAATTTGATGTACCAAAGATAAACCTACCGGATCCAAATACGATAGAACATCTTCACGATGGCGTTCCACACTCCCATGAAGTATCTGACTTTCAAGAAGATGAGACTGGTGAAGGTCCTCCTGACTATTATTACGATACCCTAGCAATAGCAGAAATTATGATTGAATTGGGGTTGATTACAAAAGAGGATATAACTCAAAAAATTGATCAATTTGATAATGTCTTTCCTAATAGAGGTAAAACTGTTGTAGCAAAAGCATGGAGCGATGAAGATTTCCGACAATATTTAATAGAAGATGCAAAAAGTGCAATTTCAAATATTGGAATAAAACTAGAGACGTTCGCAGATATCATTTGCATGCCTCAAACTCCTGAAACTCATCATATTGTAGTTTGTACACTTTGTTCATGTTACCCAAGAACATTATTAGGAATGCCTCCATCATGGTATAAATCTAGAAGCTACAGATCCAGAGTTGTTCATGAACCCCGAAAAGTGTTAGCAGAATTTGGAACGATCGTTCCTGAAAATAAAGAAATTAAAGTACACGACTCAAATGCAGATATGAGATATTTGATCTTACCTCCAAAACCATCGAATACCGACGGATGGAATGAAGCGCAACTGTCTGAAATTGTTGAAAGAGATTATTTAGTTGGTGTCAGACTTCCAGATTAATATGAAAACAAAATTTAAAATAAATGACTTAGTTATTGTTGATGAAAGAGTTTCTACATCACACTGCCGCACACCATCCTACATAAGAGGAAAAGTAGGTATTATAGAGAGAATTTGCGGTGAATTTCCTAATCCAGAAGAAATTGCTTTATGTCACGATAATCCATCCATAATACCGTTGTATAGATGTAGATTTAAACAAACCGATGTTTGGAGAAATTACGAAGGCTCAGACAAAGATACTCTTGAGCTTGAAATCTACGAACATTGGCTTAAAAAGATATAATTCCCCAAAAATAAATAATTAATGCGTACCAATATTTAAATTAGTACGCACTAAAAAAATTTAAGCAGATACTGAAGGAAGATTTGCAAGAGCCATTGCTACTTCAGACTCATCATAATCTTGATCACTTAGATTGCCTGCAAAATAGTCTGTATAAGCTTGCATATCAAAATGACCATGTCCACACAAGTTAAATAATATTGTTTTAGACTTACCCTCTTCTTTTGCCTTGAGAGCTTCAACAATAGCTCCCTTCACCGCATGATTAGCTTCAGGAGCTGGCAATATACCTTCAGCTTTTGCGAATTGAATACCTGCGTCAAAGCACTCAACTTGTTTATAAGCTGTTGGTGTGATTTCACCATCTTCGACAAGATGACTTACAAGTGGTGCCATTCCATGATACCTCAATCCACCAGCATGGAACCCTGGTGGAATGAATGATGATCCGAGTGTGTGCATCTTGGTTAAAGGTGTAAGATGACCTGTATCCCCAAAGTCATAAGCAAATTTCCCTTTTGTAAGTGAGGGACAATTCGATGGCTCAACTGCAACAATACTAGTTTTTGACTCACCTCTCAGGTTTCTACCAATGAATGGGAGAGCAATACCGGCAAAATTAGAACCACCGCCAGTGCAACCTACAACAACATCAGGTTCGTCACCAGCAATTTCTAATTGCTTCATAGCTTCCTGACCTATGATGGTTTGGTGTAAAAGAACGTGATTTAAAACACTACCTAATGCGTATTTAGTATCTTCTCTTTGTGCTGCCATTTCTACAGCTTCAGAAATAGCTATACCAAGTGATCCTGTACTATCAGGATTATCTTTTAAGATAGCTTTACCAGATTCTGTTTCAGTGCTTGGACTTGCAACACAACGTGCACCATAACTTTCCATTAATGCTCTTCTATATGGTTTTTGATTAAAACTAACTTTAACCATATAAACATCTACTTCTAAACCAAAAATTGACCCAGCAAAGGCAAGTGATGAACCCCACTGCCCTGCGCCAGTTTCAGTTGTAAGTCTTTTTACACCTTCCTGTTTATTATAATAGGCTTGTGCAACAGCAGTATTCGGTTTGTGACTTCCAGATGGACTAACACCCTCATATTTGTAATAAATTTTAGCAGGTGTATCTAAGGCCTTTTCTAACCTTCGAGCTCTGTACAATGGACTTGGTCTCCATTGACGATAAATATCTCTTACTTGATCTGGAATTTCAATTTCTTTTTCAGCACTAACTTCCTGCATAATTAATTGCATCGGAAATAATGGAGCCAAATCATCAGGTCCTATTGGTTGTCCAGTACCTGGATGAAGTGGCGGTGCTAGTGGGTTTTTTAAATCAGAACATACATTATACCAGTGTGTAGGCATTTCACTTTCTGGTAAAGTAATTTTAATTCTATCATTATCTGATGACATAGTACCTCCCTAAAAATATATGAATTAAAAAGATTGCATTAAATTAATATAAATTCAATAATTTATTTAAATAAATTAATTCAATAATGTAAGTTCCATAAGGCATTTGTCGTATTCAGCTGATCCCTTGACGAGACCTTTTTCTACACAATACTCTTCACCAATGAAATGCTCTACATCTACTTTCATGCGTATTTGAAATTTACCATTCTGCCACACACCTTCTTTATCAAAGAAAAATCTGGAAGTTTTAATACCTTTTCCATGATAAACACCATTTTTCCATTCACCATGGTAATATGTTCCATCAGTATAAATTTGCTTACCTCTAAATTTTTGTCCCTTTTTCCATTCACCTGTGAATATTGCTCCACTTGGATAATTGACTGTTCCAAGACAATTATGCCATTTTTTAAAAACTTCTATTCGATCAGTTGGGCTATCCATGCAATTAGACAACTCCATAGAATGACTTTCATTCAAATTCAGGAACAAAGTAATAAATATAGCTAAAAGTATTTTCATCATTTGATAAATATTATTTTTGAGTTCCCCTTGCTGGATAATTATTCTCTACCGCGAATTTTGCTTTTGGTAGAAGCGTCTCTAAATCCGGCCTTGCCCAAGGCATACTCCCAATATCTATTAAGTATAGCCTTCCATCTGGTCTAATCCACATAAGCCCAGGTTCACAAAATGTATGGTTTTCTCTCTCATTTATTGATTTAGATATATACAAGCCCCAAGATCTTGCAGTTTTTTCATCCAATCCATATGCAACATTTAAATTATCAATTCCCCATTCTTTTTTTGACTCTTCAGCCCTTTCAAGTGGATCCATTGAAGCAACAACAACAGAAAATCCTAATTCATTCACTGTATCAATCATAGAATTTAATTTTGTAAGGTAGTTTTTGCATACAGGGCAATGTAACCCGCGGTAGAAGATAACCATTGTAAATGAAGAGGGACTTTGATCACTTAGCTTCCATTCCCCTCCACCAACAAGTTTTAATTCTAAATTAGGAGCCTGAGTATCGGGTATCAATGTATGAGACATAATGTTTTCCTTTGATATATATTTACTGATAATTTTTTGTTATAATTTTATTTGATTGATATCATAAAAACTAAACTATATTCAAATAAATATATCACCAGCATCAAATTGGAGCAATAACTTGGATAACATTCGTGGAAGTATATTTATGACGCTAGCAATGTTAGCGTATTACGCTAGAGGATTTCACGCTGAAGAAAGCGACCGAATTCATTCCTTTAAGCCAATTGCTCATCATTTGTGGTATTTTGGGTAGTTTATTTTTTATCTCATGTTCACGCTATGCTAAGGAACCAATATTTTACAAAGATTCCTTCAATAAAACCCTAATTATTCGTTCAATATTCGAAATTATGGGTCGTATTTTTTATGCATTAGCGATTGCATTTATGCCGATAACAAATGCTGCATCAATACTCCAGGCTACGCCCCTAGTTGTTGTTCTTGGTGCTGTAATATTTTTGAATGAAAAAGTTGGATGGCGCAGATGGACTGCAATTTTAACTGGTTGGGCATCTATGAGTTTTGAGGCATTAATATTTTTATTAGCTAATGCCGCAGCTGGAGTGAGTGCATATTTTTGTTTAACAATAGCAATGCGCGTTGGTGATGTATCATTTGTAACCCCATTCAGATATGTTAGAGTATTATTTGCTCTATTCTTTGGTATAGTTCTTTTGGGTGAAAACCCTAATTTATATATACTACTTGGTTCTGGTATTGTTGTTTTATCGGGTATTTATATAATCACAACTAATAAGAAATAATCTATCTTTAATTAATGAACCACAAGAACACATATAGACCTGAAATTGATGGGCTTAGAGCTATAGCTGTCCTAGGAGTTATTTTATTCCACGCAGGATATGATTTTATCCGTGGTGGCTATTTGGGTGTGGATGTTTTTTTTGTAATAAGTGGATATTTAATAACAAACATACTTTTAAATGATATTCAAAAAAATACGTTTTCATTAAAAAAATTTTATTTAAGACGAATAAGAAGAATTGCCCCCGCTCTATTATTTACACTTTCTTTTACAACTTTAATTTTCTCTGTAATTCTTAATCCAATTGAATTAGCAAATTATTTCAAATCACTTTTTGCAACTGTAATTTTTATTCCAAATATTTATTTTTGGAAAAATACTGGATACTTTGATACTTCATCAGAACTAAATCCATTAATCCATATGTGGAGTCTGGGTGTTGAAGAACAATTTTATATAATTTTCCCTATAATCTTATTTTATTCTTATAAATTGATTAGGAACAACACTAGAAATTTCTTACTAGTCTTAACAATTTTGTCACTTTTATTTTCACTTTTATTATTTAGTTCAGACCCATCTGGATCATTTTATCTACCTTATCTAAGAGCATGGGAATTACTAGTTGGTTCTATATGTGCATTTGTTCTTCAAAACACGAATAAACAAAATTTATTTACAACCCAATATTCATCAATTCTTGGTTTTGTAATGATCATTTTTACTTTTGTCATCCTTGCAGAAACAGACCTATTAAATGTTTATTTATCTATCATAGCAGTATAGGTACATCGCTTATAATTCTAAATGACCAATTTAATATATTAAGTCGATTGCTCAATCTAAAAATAATCGTATTAATAGGCAAGATTAGTTTCAGCTCCTATTTAATTCATCAACCCTTATTTGTTCTAAACAGATATATCCAAAAGAGTTATAATTTATATTTACCTGAAATTCTCATAATTTTTTTTACATTAATATTTGCTTACACATCTTGGAAATTTGTTGAAAATCCATTTAGATATTCAAAAAAAATATCAAATAAATTAGTTATAAACACATACAGCCTCTTAACCATTATTATAATTATTATTTCATATATTGGTATAAACAATGATGGGTTTGCTAAAATTAAAATGAATACCTTGCAAAGGGATATATCCTCAACCGCAATTGGAAGTCCATTAAGAGATAAATGCCATACAAGTGGTTCAAGTTATCTATCACCTTCAAAGGCATGTAGCTATGGATCGGGTAATAAGAGGATAACGGTATTTGGTGATAGTCATGTGGTGCCAATTGCATATGCATTATCAAAATTTGAAAATTATAATATCAAACATTTATCTTTCAGTGGTTGTCCGCCTGCATTTGATAGATCAAATAAAAACAAAATAAAAAATGGTTGTTTGGATTGGAGTTATGAGTCAATAAACTACATAAACAATGATAATTCAACTGATGTTGTTGTAATAGCTTACAGACTCCACTCAGCATTATTTGGAATTAATAGATATACAAATTATCCTAATATACCTGATGAAATTGGAGGAACTGAAAGAGATATAAGATGGCAATCCTTAATAAAAATTATCAATTCATTCATTGATAATAATAAACATGTAATACTATTATTACCGCCGCCAGAGTTACCTTTTGACATAAATCAATTAATATCTGTTTACTCAGAGGATGACATATATGGCGTAACTAAAGATTGGTGGGATAGAAGATCTGAGTATGTAAATAGTAAATTAAATGATTTGCCCGTTAATATAACAATAATTGATCCAGTTAATGATTTTTGTGAACTAGAAAATTGTTATGCAGTAAAGAATAGTGTGGCGTTATATTGGGATGACAATCATTTATCACAGTATGGTGCGTCCATTATTGCAAAAGAAATAATTAATTCACTTGAAAGTGCGCTTGATAAATGAATTTAAATTATGACGTCCTTGCTCTTGCCATACAACCCAATTGTTTTTAACCCAATTAAGTTGGATAGCTCTTCTTTGCCCCTCAAAAGAATGATGCCCATGCCAAGAATGGTTTTCTCTTTTGAACAGCAACATTGTCCCACCATTTGGTGATATTTCTTCCACATAGTTTTCTAAATTGTGACTGTCATTTAATATTCTCAATTTCCCACCTATTTCTTCTGAGTCCCAAACTTTTTGGTTTAAATATAAAAGACATGTAATGATTTTTGATTTTGAATCTGGATGAATTTTTCCATCACTTTTTTTGCAAAACCCTCTAATTGTATACATTTTTGGTCTGTTCTTAAGGCTTAAATTGAATTTATCTTCAACTATCTCTTGAAATTCCTTACTATAAAGTTCATCAACTATATTTTTAAATGCACCCTTTATATCAAATAATGCAGGTGGGTGTGATCCAGGACCGGGAACATATGGATAATCATGAATTATTTGATCTAAATCTCTCTCTTCAATTACCTCATTTACAACCATGTACTCATAAGGAATTTTTGTTACTGGTGTTTTAGATATTTTAGTTAAATTTAACATTAAAATCCAATTCAAAGCTATTTTAATAATGTATTATTATATCTGACTAAATTGTAAATTTTAAATTAATATTATAAAAAATATATTATTTGATGAGAGATATTTCATCTGACTCCGTTGCTTTTGTAAAATGTTTAAGCTCATCAAAAGTTGAACTAAACACACAATGAGGATGTCCTGCTGCAGACCATAATTTTTCAAATCTCTTTAATGAACTATCTGCAATGATGTTTAATTCTTTTGGTAATCCAATTGGGGAAACCCCTCCTATTGAATACCCTGTAATCGATTTTACTTTATCTGCATCTGGTCTTATAACTTTTCCATCAACATTGAGTAATTGTGGTAAAATTTTTGTGTTACATAATCTATCACCAGATATCAATGTAATAACCGGAGTCTCTGATTCTCTAGATTGAATTAAAAAGATTAAGGTTTTTACAATTGCACCAACAGGAACATTTAGTGCAAGTGATGCGTCCAATGCTGAGCGGGCTGTATCTTGGAGTTCTATGACACTGCTTGAATGATTAAGTTTGTTTAGTTCATTTACGACCTTAAGAACAGATTTTTTATCTAAATTACTCATAAATATTTTTAAAAACTATTCATTCCATCAAAGTGAACAATATTATCTATTTGTGGAGGTTCCTCTACGCATTTTAAATTTACGCTGTATGAGTCTGGATGAGAACGTGGTTGATAGAAACTTTTTATACCACAAACTTTACAAGTAAAATGAAGGGCATTCATTGTTCCAAATTTATATTCATTCAGCAATTCTTGACCTTGTAATAATAGAAACTGATCGTGTTTTATGAATAGATGCTCATAGTCTATTAGATTACAAATAGAACAATTGCATTTCCATATTTCAACTTTTTCATCGCAATTGAATTCAAATTTAACACCTCCACAATGACATTTCCCGATATATTTTTTCATTTATATAAAACTCTTAATTAATATACCAATAACATAGATCAATGTTAAACCTGCATTTAGTGCAATTAAACTCTTTTCTTTCCACAAGACACCAACTAAGACCCACAAACTATTACTAAAGATAAATGCATAGATATACCAAGGATATATATTAAAAGCTGCCATGACAGCAGAAACTAGCAAGCATAATGTTCCAAACCATGCTAATCTTTGATAAGGCTTAATAGTCATTTTATTCTCACGATTAATTAGAAAATATATTTTAGACCAATCTCAAAATTGCGACCCAATTGATTATAACCATGTGGACGTTCATAATTAAGATCTGTAATATTATTTAAGTTAGCATAGTAGTTATAATTATCAAATATGTAACTATATCCAATATCAACTGTACTAATAGACGGTTGTCTTTCTGTTGCAAAAGTAACTGAATTTATATCTAAATGATCCCCATAATAATTCCATTTTCCAGTTAACACTGAAGCAGAGGATAATTCATAATCTGCATAGAGAGTATTTTGCCATTTGGGACGTCTAAGTAATTCATTTCCACTGCTATCCTCTGCTACAACATAACTGGTATTATTAGTGAGTTTCAAATTATCTAATGAATAACTTAATTTTAAATCAGCACCTTTTCTAACGCTCATACCAGAATCATTGATGTAAGTTGTAACATTATATTTCAACAAGTCTTTAATGTTAGTATTATAAAATGATATATCAAACATATCAGCTGCGTATCCTATTTCAAATGTATTACTCGACTCAGGTTTGAGATCTGGATTACCACTAAACCCAAAATTATCTGCCCCATACATTTCATAAGCAGTTGGTTCTTTAAATGCTGTTGCATATGACATCCTGATACCATTTAAATACGCACCTAATCTATATGTTGTGACATCATCAAAACCGGACAAAAGATCGTACCTTAGACCTATTGTTATTAGGTTATCCATTGGTAACAAATGATTAAATGATGTAAAAATGGCAGAGTTTTCACGAGAATTATCTACACTGCTTACATACCCATCTATATTTGTATCAAAATCAGCAGAAAGTTGCATCAACTCAACACCTAATGTTAAATCATCTTGGTCTAAATCAAAAACATGAGTTGCCAAAAGATTATGACTCTCACTATCATACGTATCAATTGTTCCAGACTTATTATATTCTCTTTCGTGGGAGACATGATTGTAGCTTATTTTTGTCTTATTTCTTTGAGCATCAATATATTGATTATTAAATTTCCATTCACTTGTATAATTTAGCGCATCACTTCCACTATTATCTAAATCACTCTTATTTACTGTAGAATTGATACTGGTGTTAAATAACCAATTCCCTCTTCTGCTAGATGATTTAAAACTATAATTATTTGTATCAAAACCATCTTTTTCAGAACCATCTTTATAAACGCTTATTCCATTTGTGCTTGTTCTACTTGCACTGAAATCAATAAGATTTGTACCGATATAATCTGCAACTTTTATGATTTGTTTGTTATATCCATTTGATCCAAATGAAAAATCTAGTCTATTACCTTCAGTTGCATAAGAAGACATATTGACTACTGCCCCAACTGCATTTGGTCCATAAACTGTGCTCATAGGACCTTTTACAATTTCTACAGAATTTACACCCAACATTGAATGCTGAGAAATATCATCAACACCGTTGGGTGTTGAATGATCTTTAATACTCATGCCATTTAATGTAAAAAGTGTGTGGTCTGCGTTGGTTCCTCTAACAAATGTACTACTCATTTGTCCAATAGAACCATTTTGAACTATATTTATATCTAAATCCTTATGTGTATCAGGTGAGGTTATAAAATCAAAGGTATATGTCTTGTGTTGAATATCACTTGCTGAACGGGTTAAATAAATTATGACTTCCAATGGTTCTGCATATAAAGGAGAAATATGGATAAATATTAAGGTAAAAATAAATATTAACTTTTTATTTATATACATATCTTGATCTTAAATCATGGATTAATTAAACATAAAAATTAATTCTAGATTGAGCAAAAAAACAATCAATAAATATAAAATCAATTTAACAATTATTTATAAAATTATTGTAGATAAAATATGTAGAAAGATAATTGTAAAGATTAGGATGAGAAAAAATTTATAGGGCATAAGATCATAAAAAAGCTAGAACAGTGCAATCACAAATATTAATGCAGTTCCAAGAAAGCCAATTTGTACAAGACCAAGTGATATTTTTCTTATAATATCAGTCACTTCATAAGGTATATTAAAACCATCAATTGTTTTATCAATGAAACGAAGAAAATAAACACTAGTTAAACCGAGCATACCAGTTACAACAAAAAATATAAAAACTTTGAAAACTAGATCTAACATATATGTTATAATAATAAAATGTTAGAAATATTGATACAATCTTTTGTTTTATACTTTGTTGTTGTAGACCCAATTGGCAGTACATCAATATTTTTTGTTATTACAAAAGAACTAAGTGTTACGGAAAAGATAAAAACTGCTGCTAATGCTACTATGATTGCTTTCTTGGTCCTAGTATTCTTTGCTTTGGTAGGCAATTATATATTAAATCATTTGAATATTACTTTCCCTGCTCTAAAAATTGCAGGAGGTATAATCCTCTTCTTGATCTCATTGGAAATGTTATTTGATAAAAGGCAACAGAGAAAAGAAGATAATGCCAATTTTCAATCAGAAAATATAAGTGCCTTTCCCCTTGCGGTACCTCTAATAGCAGGACCGGCATCAATAATTTCAGTTGTAGTTTCAGTAAGTAATATTGGAAATAACTATATTCATCAAATTATTGGAATGACATCTTTAGCGTTGGTTATGTTGGTAACTTTTTTAGCTTTTTTTATAATTTCGAAATTTGAAAAGGTGATTAACAAAAAGATTATTAATATTTTTTCAAGAATTTTTGCGATTATCTTAGCGGCGCTAAGCGTTCAATATATATTAGACGGTATTACAGAATTTATTTTATAACTCTCTATCTATTCCACAGTTACTGATTTAGCAAGGTTACGGGGTTGATCTATATCCGTTCCTTTCAATTTTGCAACATGATAAGCTAGCAATTGCAATGGAATGGACATAATGATTGGGATATTAAATTTACCATCCACTATTATATTAATGCCGTTTAAATTTAACCCCTTAATATGATCATTCTCCATTTTTCCAAATAATGTTATTTTACCTCCTCTAGCATAAACCTCATTCATACTGGATAGATTTTTTACGTAGAATAAGTCTTCTGGTGCTATAACAATTACAGGTAACTTTTTATCCACCAAAGCTATGGCACCATGTTTTAATTCACCTGAAGCTATACCTTCAGCATGTATATAGGAAATCTCTTTCAATTTAAGTGCACCTTCTAATGCAAGAGGGTATGTAGATCCCCTACTTATAAAAATAGCACTATTTGACTTGTATATAGTTTTAGCAATTTTAATAATTTCTTTTTCAGTTTTCAGAATATCCAGCACCTGACTAGGTATATGCATGAGTTCTCTAATAAACTCTTCTTCCTGTTCTTTAGTAATATGTTTCTTTTCGCTTGCCATATGTAATACCAAACCTGCTAACGTAGCCAATTGGCAAGTAAATGCTTTTGTAGAAGCAACACCTATTTCTTGGCCAGCAAAGATTGGAAGTACTAGGTCAGATTCTCTTGCAATTGATGATTCTTCAGTATTAACAATTGATATTATTTTTTGTTTATTTTCTTTTGCAACTCTCAGTGCTGCCAAGGTGTCTGCTGTCTCCCCAGATTGTGAGATAAAAATAGAAACTGTTTTTTCATCAAAAAATATTTTTTTATATCTGAATTCGGATGCTATTTCTAAATCAACTTTTACACCAGCTATATTTTCAAACCAATACTTTGCAATCATACCGGCAAAAAAAGCAGTACCACATCCTGAGATGATCAATCTATCCACATCTGAAAAATCAAAATTTAAGTGTTTATGGTTAATTGTGAAATCAGAAAAGTTTAAATAATATGATAATGAATGAGATAGAACGTCAGGTTGTTCTTTAATTTCTTTAATCATAAAATGTTGATGACCATCCAAACCATTCATTTCTCTTTTTCTAATTTTCTTTGTTGCTCTTTGAACCTTATTAAAATTGTTATCATAAATGTAAGTTTTAAAATTTTCAGAAATAAAGATATCACCATCTTCTAGATATGTAATGTTAGTTCCAAATTCTGATATAGAATAAGCATCTGATGACAATAAAATTTTATTTTTAGCTTTCATAAACAAGAGAGGACTACCTATTTTTGAACCAATTATTAAATCATTATGTTCTTTGAATATTGCAACAATTGCATAAGTTCCCTCTAATTTTTTTATTGTATTTCTGAATGCCTCAATTGGTGTTTTGTTATTTATAAGTTCAATATTCATTAATTGAGAAATTATTTCTGTATCGGTATCACTAATAAAGTTAACGCCATTTGACTCCAATACCCTTCTTAATTCGTGATAATTTTCTATAATACCATTATGGACTATGGATACATTTGAGATTGTGTGTGGATGTGCGTTTATTGTACTTGGTTCACCATGAGTAGCCCATCTTGTGTGCCCTACGCCACAGTTACCGCTTATTGGGTTTTCTTGAATCAAACTCTCAAGATTAGATACCTTACCTTTCATCTTTCTTTCAATAATTTCATGATCTTTAACAATAGCAACCCCAGCTGAGTCATAACCTCTATAACTCAAGTTATTTAAACAGCTCAGTAAATCTTCACTTACATCTGTTTTTGATGAGATGCCAATTATTCCACACATATAATTATTTTCTTTTTTTAATCTTTTTTGCCCAACCTATTTTATTTTCTTGTTTGGCACGAGAAATTGCCAAGCTGTCGGCGGGGACATTTTTATTTATTACACTACCGGATGCAATGTAAGAATTATCTTCTATTTCTAATGGGGCTATCAATGAAGAATTTGACCCAATAAAAGTATTTCTTCCTATTTTAGTTTGATATTTTTCTACTCCATCGAAATTACACGTAATTGTCCCTGCTCCAATGTTTGTACTGTCACCTATTGAACTATCGCCAATGTATGACAAATGATTAATCTTAACACCCTTTGAAATATTTGAATTTTTGAGCTCAACAAAATTACCAACCCGAACATCATCAGCAAGAATAGTTTTAGGTCTTATCCGTGCAAAAGGACCAATAATAACATTATTCTCTATTTTTGCACCCTCAATGTAAGAGAATGATTTTATTGTAACGTCATTCCCAATGATAACACCTTCACCAATATGGACATTTGGTTCAATTGTAACATTCTTCCCAAATACAGTATCTGGATGGATGTGAGATGTATCTGGCAATGATATATTCACCCCATCTTCAATAAATTTCTGTATTATTCTATTATTCATAATGATTTCAGCAGCAACAAGTTGTGTAATGTTATTAACGCCTCTTACGTTATCATAATCTAATATTTTATCTCTTACATTTAAATTATTATCATTAGATATTTTAATAATGTCTGTTAAATAATATTCACCCTTATTATTATTATTATCTATATCATTTAACAATGATAATGCTTTCTCTGAATCCTAATACTAAAGCACCAGAAAAACATATATTGATAAGTTTCTGCTCTTTATTTGCCTCAGACTCTTCTACAATTTCCAAGACATTAAACTCTCTGTCTCTTACAACACGCCCATATCCAAATGGATCATTAGTTTCAAATGAGCCGATTGATATTGAACAATTATCAGAAATGTCTGACAAATTCTTTATATCTAATGAAGTAATAAGTGGCGAGTCGCCAAGTAAAACAAATATTTTTGAAAGATTTTTGAAGGCAGTTTTATTGATAGCTGTTTTTAAAGCGTCAGCAGTACCATTTTGTTCTTCTTGTATCACATAATCAATATTCTCATATTTATCCATTGAGGACTGAATAAGAGATATGTTCTCATGACTACACACTAGAATTGTTTTTTTGATCCCAGCATCCCTGTGAGCATCCATTATATATGCTAACATGGGCTTACCAGATATTTTATGTAATACCTTAGGGCAGTTAGAATTCATTCTACTGCCCTTACCGGCACATAAAATAACAGCGACAGTGTTATTGTCGATCATTAAATTTTTACAAGGGTTTCTTTTTCTGCTGAATTAATAACCGCTTCAAATACTGCAGCACCATGAATTCCTTCATCTGCAGTTACTGGATATGGTGCAACACCATTGATAGCATCTGCAAATGCTTCTAACTCATTTTTGCACATATTAGCAGAATTAGTTGTGGTTGTAATATCACCTTCTCTTGGTGTGTATTTCATTACAGACAGATCTCTTTCAATGATTTCGATGGTACCATTTTCAGCTATAACTCTGAAGTTATAGAATATTGATGAGGCGATTGAAGTACCAAGATATCCTGTTGAACCATTTTCAAATTTAAATAGAACAGAAGTAATCTCATCTAGGTCACCCATTTTAATAACTTTTGCAGTTTGTGCGTATGCACTAGAGATATTGCCATTTGATGCAATCATTTGATCTATAATATGGATACCCATTCCAGTCATACCACCTGCAGGAGTCTCAGCAGCACTTGATCTCCAACTTTCAGGTGCGTACATCCATAGACCAGGTGCGTTTATTGTTCCTTCAATGTGGAGGACCTTACCTAGTTCATTATTCTTAATCATTTCAACGATCTTAATAAAGTTAGGATGGAATCTTCTGTTGAAACCCACCGCTAGGACTTTATTATTTTTCTTTGCTTCGTCGTAAGCAATTTTAGCATCTGCTGCTGTAAGTGTGATTGGTTTTTCAACAAATACATGCTTACCATTATTTACAGCTTGAACAATTTGTTCCAAGTGTTTTGAATGTGGTGTTGCTAAAATAACAGCATCAACTTTATCAGAATTTACTATTTCGTCGTAGCTACTTGCTATTTCAGCATTAATTTCCTTACAATAATCTTCTATATTGTTAAGCGTTCTTGTTGTTGCCATTACAACATTAATTTTATCACTATCTTGAATAGAATTTGCTAGTGTTTTACCCCACCAGCCCAAACCAACTGAAGCTGCTCTTATCATAATATTTCCTTTAAGTTTTGTATTTTTAAAAATTAATTTTTATTTTTATCAAATTTGTTATACAAATTTATATTATATTTATATGTATTTATAGAAAAAATAAATATTTTAATTGAATTAAAACAGGGATAGGGAGATAGAAAATGCCACCATTAAAAATGCCGCTACAACCATATAAATCATCAACTGCTCGTGAACATCTTGCACATTTTGAAAGATCAGATGCAGTGACTGTCGATATTCATGGTCATATGGGCGTTCAAGAAGCTGCTGATTTAGTAGCAAAACACCTTCCAGCTGATGGTCATGCTGGATTTAAATATGCACCTGAAAAGACACGTGAAATAAATGCAAAGCAAAATGTAGATAGAAAAGGCTGCCTTTTTGGCATTGACGAAAGAATTGCAGAAATGGATAGAATGCAAGTAGATGTAATGGCTGTATCTCCATGGCCACCACAATTATACCCACCTGTCGATCCAACTCTAGGAGCTGAAGTATCTGAAATTATCAATAATGAAATTGCAAAAAAATGTTCCGAACATCCAAAAAGATTAGTTGGTTTAGGAGCTGTTCCGCTTCAAGACGCAGATAATGCAATAAAAGAACTAGATCGTATTATGAATGATCTTAATTTCAAAGGTATTGAAATAGCTGCAAAAATGGGCGCTGAAGAACTGGATGTTAGAAGATTGGATCCTTTTTGGGATAGATGTCAACATTATGATATTCCAATTTTCATCCACCCTACATCTTTCGCAAGTGATAGATTCTCAAATCATTATCTTACAAATGTTATTGGAAATCCGTTAGACACAACCGTTGCAATGCACTACTTAATATTCGGTGGTGTTTTAGAAAGATTCCCAAATCTAAAATTTGTTCTTTCACATGGTGGAGCTTTTGCTGCTGCATATGCAGGTAGAATGGATCATGCATATGGTGCAAGACCTGATTGCAGAGAAAACATATCTATGCCACCAAGCTATTATCTTGAAAAATTCTACCCTGACTCACTTGTATTCACAGTAGAACAACTTCAATATTTGATTAACAGATTTGGTCCTGATCATGTCCTTATTGGAACGGACTACCCATTTGATATGGGTGAATATGATCCTGTAGAACATGTTTATCAAGTTCCTGGTCTTAGCAATACAAACCGCGACTTAATTTGCGGTGGCAATGCTCTAAGATTAATGCATATGACAGAGGAAGAATGCAGGTAATATATTAATATATTTCTGTAACTTACTGTAAATCATAAATAAAAAGAGGTTTATATGACTGATAAATTTAATGATGGTTATGACCATGAATTTTTAGCAATACATGACTCTGAGATTGAATGGGAAGAAGATGTAGCAAATGAATTACTCACTTTACCGAAGGGTGTGAAAGCTAAAATCTTTGCTCATGATAAAAAAATGGGGCGTATTGATATGAAAGTCAAATTCCCTCCAGGTTATGTTGAGCCAGCTCATTCACATAAGAGCTGGCATTCTATTCTTGTTCTAAAAGGAAGAATGTGTGTTGACGGCAAGGATCTAAGACCTGGCGATTATATCTTTGGTTGGGATAAATTACATGGTCCATATGAATACCCGGATGGAGCTGAAGCCTTTGTTGTTTTTCTTGGTGAAGGAACACAACATATCTGGGATGAAGATACCCATAATTCTCATGAAAAAGTATGGGAACCAGAAACTGAAGAAGGTAAAAAAGCTAAATAGTTTAATTATTTAATATAGGGCAGAAGCATATAAGACTCAAATTTACCACCTGTATATAGTGTTATATTTCCGTTAAATATTGCTTCTGGTCTATCTTTTTCGTTTCCATGCTTAAATGGACCTACTCCCGTAAATACAGCATCTAGGTTACCAAGTCCTTTAACCTCTCCACCTGGCCATGCATAATCCTTACCCCTTATTGATAAAGCTAATCGGTAATTTTTTGGCATAACAATTGATGTTGCCCATATTTCAATATCCAATTCATAAATTTCACCTTCCACTAATGGTTGTATCTCATCATGACTATGATATGGTTGGTATTCTTTTGATAATTCTGGATCTAATTTTCTGTGTGAAGCTCTTAACCAACCTTGAGATACAGGTGTATGTGGATCAATCGCGCCCTGAAACGTTACTTCTTTTAATTCCTCATCAAATACCCTAAGTACAGCAAAAATATCTGCATCAATAGTATCAGAGGAAATATAGAGCTTTAATGATATTGGTCCTGTAATTTGTGTTTCACTTTCAACAGGTGGTGCAAGAAATGTAATTCCTTCTGAAAATCCTTTATATGAAATGTTTGACTCAGATCCATTTTGAGTATTCAAGGACTGATTTGATGCATCAAGATAAGCCTTCTGCCAATCTGTATTTTCAAGAGGCCAAGAAGAATAATAATTCTCTTTGAAAACCTCATTTGGATAACGTGTTAATAGATTTACTCTTGGTCTATCATTCCAACCATTTTGAATATCCTTGAGATAATAATCAAAAAACTGTTTTTGTATTTTAACACCATAATCTGTATAGAACTCAGTCCAATGCTCTATACCATGCACTTCTAACCATTTATCCTTTGTAGCAGATCTAGTAAAGCCATCAAAGTTACCACGCGAGTGCAAACCCTGACCACCCCAGTTAGCAGATGATAATAATGGTACATTAATTTTAGAAAAATCTGGCATTCTTGAAGTCCAGAATTCATCTGTGGCTAATTTATTTTCAAGCTGTTGTTTAGGAAAATCATTTCTGTTTGCTTTCAGCTCTTCTTCAGTAAGTGTTTTAGGTCCAGCAACCCAATCACCTTTAATATTACCCATTAATCCATTTTCACCCTTACCATTTTGAACAGTAAGAACTTGTTTTTCGAACCATGCCTCAGTAAATGAACAATAGATACCACCATGATGCCCTAATTCTCTATAATAATCGGCAGCACCTTCCCATACGCACATAGCTGTGAGATGTTTTGGTTGCAGTGATGCAACTTGCCACTGGTTCATTCCATAATATGATATTCCATTGATACCTACTTTGCCTGTTGAGTATTCAAGTTCAGCAGCCCACTCAATGCATTCAGCAAAATCCTCTGCTTCTCTTCGAGACCACAAGTCCATTACGCCTTCTGACCTACCTGCTCCACGTGAGTCTACCCTAATAATAACATAACCATCTGTTGCCCATTTCTCAGGATCAACAACTTCCCAATTTTGATATACATTAGTAGATCCAGCAGGTACATCCGGATGATCTTCACACATTCTTTCCCATTGTTCTGAATATATCTGATCAAAATGCAACCATTTTCCATAAGGACCATAAGTCATAATAACTGGATATTTTTTATCATCATTGGGTTTAAAAATATCACACCGCATGATGACACCATCTGACATCACAATTTCTTGATCCCAAATGATCTCTATTTTACCATCTAACGCTTTTTCTTTTTGTGGATAGTTGTTCATATTACTCACCTTCCCTATTATGGTTTTCTTTTTAAGAGAAATGCTTGCACAGCATCTTGAACCATTTCATTGTTTTGATTGTAAACTTTGAGGCTTCTTTTCATAACACCTCTATCTGGTTTTGATGTTTCTCTTTTCTCTAGTACAGAAATCTTTGCAGTAATTGTATCTCCTGCAATAACATGTTTAGTAAATTTAAGACTATCAAAACCCAAAAATGCAATTAAGGTATCATCGTATAGGTGTAATTGAAATAATAGACCTGCTGCTATTGAATAGACTAATGGTCCATGAGCTATCCTTGTACCAAATATCGTTTTTTTACAATATTCTTCATCAATATGAAGAGGATTATAATCTCCTGAAATTCCAGCAAAATGTACAATATCTGCTTCAGTAATTGTTCTGCTTGCTGAAACATATTCTTTACCAATTTCCCAATCTTCCCAATACAAACCAACCATAATCAAACTCCTTATTTTATTTAATGATATTCTTATTTTTTAATTTTTTTATACGTTCATCATCCATTCCCAATAACGAAGATAGCACTTCTTCTGTATGTTGTCCAAGTGTTGGGGCTGGTTTTGAAATTGTTTCCGAAACGTCACTAAACTTCATTGGATTACCTGGTAACTTAATTTCACCAGCTGTTGGATGATCATACTTAACGATCATATCTCTCTCAATTACAGGGGGTTCTCCAAAAGCACCATCAAGATTATTAACAGGAGCGCAAGGAACTTCAAACTCTCTAAATAGATCAATCCAATCTTTTACAGTCTTCTTCAAGAACACTTCTTCTAAAAGTGGAACTAAGATATCTCTATTTTCTACTCTCTTTGGATTTGTTGCAAATCTTTCATCAAATTTAACATCTTGAATGTTCATTGCATCACACATTCTTTCCCAAAAAACTTCTTGCCTTGTTGCAATTACAACGTATCCATCTTTCACTTTAAAGGCTTGCCAAGGTACGGAGTACATGTGAGAAGAACCTGGAGGTATAGGTAACTCACCTTTTGTAAGCCAAACCGTTCCTAGATAGGTTAATAAACTCAACATACCATCAAACATTGATAAATTGATTGATGATCCCTTCCCAGTTTTTTCTCTTTTGTATAAAGCTGCCATAATTGCTTGGGATGAGAATATTCCGCCTGATAGATCTGCAAGTGGTATGCCTGTTCTTACCGGAGGTCTATCTGGTTCTCCAGTAATTGCCATATAACCAGTTATGGATTGAATTATTATATCAAGAGCTGGAAGATTAGCGTATTCTCCGCTTTCTCCATATCCAGTAACTGAACATTGTATCAATTTTTTGTTTATTTTACTGAGAATTTCATAATTAATTTTTAATCTATCGAGCACTCCTGGTCTAAAGTTATCTATGACCACGTCAGCTTTCTTAACCAATTCATAGAAAAGTTCTAATCCTTCTTCAGTTTTAAGATCGATTACTATACTTTTTTTGTTTCGATTGAATGTAAGGAATAAACCACTTTCGCCATTAATTGGTGCCACCGATGGTATTCTTCCTAGATCACCACTTGGTGTTTCAACTTTAATTACCTCAGCACCCAAATCTGACAAAACCTGGCCACCATAGGTTCCTGCAATAATCTGCCCAAGTTCAATGATCGTAACACCATTTAATGGATGACTCATTACAGACCTAAACTTTTTGCAATAATATTTCTTTGTATTTCTGAAGTACCAGCACCTATAACGGATAGCCTTGCATCTCTGAAAAACCTTTGGATAGGATATTCCATGCAAAAACCATACCCACCATATATCTGCATAGCGTGTTCAGTGATTTTTGTGTATGCTTCGCTTGTATACAACTTCAATATAGCTGCCTCATGCCTACTCGCTTTTTGTTCATTAATTGAAGTTGCAAATTTATAAAACAATAATCTCGATACTTCCAACATCACTTTCATATCAGCTAGTTTGTGTGATATTGCTTGAAATTTTCCAATAGGCCTGTCAAATTGCTCTCTGTTCTTTGCATATTCCAAAGCTAAGTCAAAACAAGCTGTTGCTGCACCAGTTCTAGCAGCAGACAATGATAACCGTTCATACCATAGACATGAGTCACAGATTTTCCATCCACCACCAACTTCCCCAATAATATCGTCTTTGGATACTTCGACATCATTATAGAAAACTTGTGTTGTTCCTATTGATCTATGACCTAAAGTATCTATCTTTTTAACTTCAATACCTTTTTTCTTGGTATCGACCATAAAGGTAGTGATCCCTTTCTGTTTCATATCTTCTTTTGAAGTTCTCAGTACAACGAGGCAATAGTCACTTACATCCATACCTGATGTAAAAACCTTTTGTCCATTTATTAAATATTTATCATTCCCAATCGTATCAGCACGTGTTTTTAAAGCAGCAGCATCAGATCCGGATGATGGTTCTGTTAGACCAAATGCGAATGATAATTCTCCTTTTGCAATTTTAGGTAGAAAGAACTTCTTCTGTTCATCTGATCCGTGAGTCATAATTGCAAATGCACCCCAGGTCATCGTTCTAAAGACCCACATTGCAAGTTCTTCAAATCTTTTACCCGTTTCTTCTAGTAGGATAGCAAGATCTATAGCATCTCCTCCGATACCACCATATTCTTCAGGTATAATCAGTCCAAGCCAACCACTCTTACATAATTCATTGTATGCTTCATATGGCGGAACTCCATCTTTATCACATTTTTCAACATATTCATCTGGACATATTTTATTTAGAAATGTTTGTAAGTGTGATCTCATTTCCTCTTGTTGTTGAGTAAAATTAAAGTCCATTTATTTATCCTTTTTGTCTTCCATCCATTGTTCATAATTAAGTCTCTTTAACTCAAAAAAATCTGATAATTGAGAATACATATTTCCGAAAAGCCTTGCAATTGGTCGGTAATTATCAATATTCACATAATTTTTTTCGGTATCTAAAACATCGGTGTTTGTGGATATGTTTATAACCTCACCTAGGGTTAAATTTCGATCTTCACCGAGCTTAGTTATAGAGTGCAATTTACATTCTAGCGCCACCAAACTTTCATTTATTGATGGAGTCTCCAACAAATGTGAGTCCCTAAGCGTGAAGCCAGCTTCATCAATTTCACTAATTTCTGGTGGAAAATTCACACAACTAATGTTCATTTTTTCTGCAATATTAAAAGTTACCATATGAACAACGAATTCTTTTCTGTAGTTAATATTTGCAGCAGTATCTTTGAGACCACCATCAGGTCTTGCGTTTACACCCAGAGCGACAATTGATGGTTTATCTGAAAAAACATTAAAAAATGAGAATGGTGCAGTATTCACAATCCCATCCTCAGACAAAGTTGTTACCAATGCAATAGGTCTTGGAATAACCAAAGCGCACATCAGTTTATACCTGTCTTGTCTCGAGAGTGTATTAGGATCAACGTTTAATTTTGTCATATTATATTATGCACCTATAGTTTTATAGGAACCCCTTCTTTTGCTGATCTGTCTGCTGCCATTGTCAGTGCTAATATAGTTCTAGCTTCTTCACCAGTTGTTAGACCTACCCCCCCCATGCCTAGAGTGTGTCTTATGAATGCATCGGTTTCCTCTTTCATAGGACCAAAAAATTCACCCATAACGAAATCACCGGGCATTGCAGAACCCAGAAAAGCAACATCCACATTATATTGTGGTGTGTAAGGACAAGGTATTGGCTCACCTGGGACCAGCACGACATCCCTATGCGCGTCATCAATATTAAGAGAGCCATTAGTTCCTTGCAAATCTATTTCCATTGTTGCTGTGTAAGCAGGCCAATGTCTTGGTTGAAGCCAACTTGTCCCCAATGATGACACTGATCCATCATCATAAGTCACAAGCATCCATTGAAAATCATCACGATTATAACTTTTAAATACATTACTTGCTGATTTGGCATATACTTCTACAGGTTTTTTTCCTTCATTATACCAAAGCATTAAATCAACTAGATAAGTCCCTGTATTTATTGAGGGAGTTGTATTTGGTGATCTACTGGCGACAGCTTCTCCAACTGCTCTTGTGACATAAATCTTTCCCATTGAAAAAACTATGTCACCAAGTTGACCTTTTCGGACGGCTTCTTTTGCCAATAAGAATTTACGCCTAAATCTCTGCGTATAACCAACGAATACTTCGGCACCAGTTTCTTTGGCCTTAGCCAAAATATTATCCGCTTCTTGAAGATCAAGGACAAATGGTTTTTCAATCAAAACCGACTTACCAAGTGAGACAGCTTTCATAGTTGCATCATAGTGGTTTTCTTCGTCCGTTGAGATAATTACAGCACCAACTCTATCATTTTCAATAGCTTCAGAGTAGTTATTGGTTGCAACATCTGCTTTCACAGATTCTGCAACTTTCTCTAATTTTTCATCTTTTATGTCACAAACGGCAATGTAATCTACTTGAGTTATTTGTTTGCATGAATGGGCCCTTAAATTACCAATACCGCCAGCCCCTATCACAGCAATGCCAGTTTCTTTATTATTTGATTTCATCAATTTACTCATAAATTATTCGAATTTATTATTGAAATGATTTGTGAACACAAAATCATCTATTGGATTTCTCTGTCTTGGTTGCAACTCTCTTTCAGATAACTCATCTGGTAATATCTCTGCTTCACCCTGGTAACCAAGACCAAAACCACACACAACATCTACATCTTCTGGCACTGAATATTTTTCTCTTACTTCATCCAATAAAACCCCTCCAGCTTGATGAATGTACAAATCATGCTCCAAAGCCTGCAATGTAAATTGAGCCATTGCCATCCCTGTGTCATAGAAGTATGTTCTATTCTTCTTGTCTTCACCCATAAACTGATAAGCACACACGAATCCAATAACGGGAGCATTCTTTACCCATCTTTGATTCCTATCATTAAAACAAGATAGTGCTTTGTTATATTCATCTTCATTATCCTTTTGCGCGATAATAAATCTCCATGGCTGAGAATTATTACAAGAAGGTGCCCATCTTGCAGCCTCAAATAGACTTTTTAAGACATCTTTATTGATCGACTTTCCATCAAATGCTCTTGGGCTCCATCTGTTTTCAATTAGTTCATTTACTTTATGATTTAATTCAGCGGGTTTTTTTATTGGCATAGCATCAACCTTTTATTGTTAATTGAATAATTAATGTATAATTAATATTACATTTTTTTGATTTATGTAATATATTTTTTATATATAAACCAATGAGAAATAACACAGTATCCATGGATGAATTTGATTTTATTATTATAGGTGCGGGGTCAGCGGGTTGCACTCTAGCTTCAAGATTATCAGAAAATGGTAAATATAAAATTTGCCTGATGGAAGCCGGTGGTAAAGACAGCAATCCATGGATTCACGTTCCTATTGGTTATGCAAAATTATTCACAAACAAGAATGTTAATTGGCTCTACCAAACTAAGAATGATGATGGTTGGGTTAAGAGATCTATGGCAGCACCACGTGGCAAAGTACTTGGTGGTTCCAGCTCCATTAATGGAATGATTTATATCCGAGGACAAAAAGAAGATTATAATCATTGGAGACAGCTCGGTAATACTGGCTGGAGCTACGATGACATACTCCCCTATTTTAAAAAAGCTGAGATACAGGAACGAGGCGAAAATGAATTCCATGGAGTAAATGGAAATTTACACGTTAGTGACCACAAAGATAATCACCCTCTTGCAAAAGCTTATGTGGATGCAGCTGTAGAAGAAGGGTTCAGAGAAAACAATGATTTCAATGGAGAAACACAAGAAGGTTTTGGCCCATATCAATGGACAACTTATAAGGGAAGAAGGTGGAGTGCAGCAAAAGCATACCTCAGTGATGTGAAGAAAAAGAAAAACGTCATAATAATTACTGGCGCGCACGCTACAAAAATCATATTTGATCAAAAAGTAGCAAAAGAAGTAGAATACAAAAAAGATGGCAAACTTAATGTTATAAGAGCGAAGAAAGAAATAATTTTATCTTTGGGAGCATTCAATTCACCTCAATTATTGCAATTATCTGGAGTTGGTCCAAAAAAGTTACTGGACAGTTGCGGTATTGAAACCATCCATGAATTAAAAGGTGTGGGGGAGAACTTGCAGGACCACATAAATGCACCTGTAATTTATCAACTAAATAAACCTTTTACTGTTAATGATGTTTATAACAACTTCTCCAGGAGAATTGGTGCAGGATTAGAGTATATATTTAAACGTAAGGGTATGCTGAGTATGGGTGTTGCATACGCAGGAGGTTTTTTCAAGACCAATGAAACATTTGAAACTCCTGATATTCAAAGTTTGGTGCTTATGTTCTCAACAACAGCTATCGGAGGCGCCCCTCATAAATATCCAGGCGTTACAGTTGTTTGCACCCTGCTAAGACCAGAAAGTCGAGGATATGTTAAAATATCATCATCAGACCCCTACTCACCACCTGAAATTGCACCAAACTACCTTTCTGTCGAAAGTGATAGACAAAAACTAATGGATGCAATTCGCATAGTGAGAAGAATTTGTGAGAACAAAAACTTTTCACAATATGTAGTTCAAGAAAAATATCCAGGAGCCGAAAAGGATAGCGATGATCAATTATTGGATTATTTAAGGGATATGAGTCGAACTAGCTATCATCCAGTGGGAACATGTAAAATGGGTACAGATGATATGGCAGTCGTAGATAATGAACTTAAAGTCAATGGTGTTCGTTCATTAAGAGTAGTTGATGCTTCAATTATGCCAACATTAGTGTCGGGTAACACAAACGCTCCTACGATAATGATTGCAGAAAAAGCTTCAGATATGATACTTAATAGTTATAAATAATTTTTATTAAATAAGGATGTTATAGATATGGATGATTTAAAAGATTTATCGTTTACAAAATTCGCAGTGGGTCAACCTGTTTCCCGATTTGAAGATCCAATTCTTCTTAAAGGTGAAGGTACATATACAGATGACTATAAAGCTGATGTCGAATTTAATAACGCGTACGTATTCAGATCCCCATATGCTCACGCGACTATCTTAAGTATCGATGTTGATGAAGCCAAAAAACAACCTGGCGTTGTTGATGTGTTAACTCATGTTGATATGGACAATGAAAATATTGGGCCAATCCCGTGCATCACAGCAGACAAGTTGCTTGGCAAAGATGGCAACCCCATCAATGTGCCACCATTACTTCCACTTGCAAAAAACAAAGTTTATTATGTGGGACAACCAGTTGCATTTATAATTGCTGATACACTTAATAATGCAAAAAATGCTGCAGATTTTATCAACCTTGAAGTTGAAGAATTAGATGTGATTGTTGATCCTAATGAATCCATCAAATCAGACATTACTATACATCCCGCTATGAATGATAATGTAGCTGTTGACTGGGAATTTGGTGATGAAGGCGAGATTGATACACTCATTAAAAATGCTGAATACAAAACCACAATTGAATTAAGAAATAGTAGGCTAATTGTCTCAGCAATGGAACCTAGAGCATGTTTCGCATCCTACCATATAGATGAGGAAGAATATGAATTACACTCCCCATCTCAAGGTCTATTTGGTTTCTCAAATATTCTCTCTAAATTCATCTTTAACATTCCGAGAGATAAAATGCACTGCCACACACATAGTGTGGGTGGATCATTTGGTATGAAGTCTAGCCCATATCCAGAATATATTGCATCACTTGTTGGTGCTAAGAAAACTGGAAAAAGTGTTAAATGGAAAGATACCAGAACTGACTCCTTCTTATCAGACACACACGGAAGAGACTCATGGATTAATGCAACACTAGCATTTGATAAAAACAAGAAAATGGTCGCAGCAAAAATAAATGTTGTTGCAAATTGTGGAGCCTTTTTAGGTTTAATGGGACCAATGGCCCAATCTGCAAATATTCGTAACAATTTCTGTGGTGCCTACCAAATTCCAAAACTATATATTAATACAGTTGCAGCATTTACAAACACAACACCTATTGGAGCATATCGTGGTGCAGGAAGACCTGAAGGTGTATACATCATGGAGAGATTACTTCAAAAAGCTGCAATAGAAATGAATATAGATCCAGTTGAATTGAGAAGAATAAACCTCATTCAAAATGATCAATTTCCATATAAATCTGCCGCAGGACTGACTTATGACAGCGGTGATTTTGAAAGTGTTTTAAATGATGCATTAAAGACTGCTGACTGGGACACTTATCAAGATAGAGTTAATGAATCAAAAAAGAATGGTTTGTTAAGAGGCCATGCCCTTACTTACTATCTTGAAGTTACAGCTCCGGTTGGTGTTGAAATGGGTAGAATAAGATTTGATGACAATGGAGATATTACCTTAGTAAGCGGTAATCTTGATTATGGTCAGGGTCATTTAACATCATTTGCCCAAATAGTCTCCGACAAACTTGGTATCCCAATGGAAAAATTTAAATTATTACAAGGTGATAGTAAGGAATTAGTTGCAGGAACTGGAACAGGTGGTTCCAGAAGTGCTATTTCAGGTGGAACATTACTACTAAAAGCTTCAAATATTGTAATAGATAATGGCAAAAAGTTAGCTGCCCATATATTTGGTGATAATGCAGATAATGTTGAGTTTAATAATGGTGAATTTGAAATACCAAACACAAATCACAAATTAAACATTCTAGATTTAAATGATCAAGTCAAGGAGTTGATTAAAAATAAACAATTGCCAGCCGATCTGCCACAAGGTTTGGATGGTGAATTAGCTGAGGATACTCCTCCATCATCATTCCCAAATGGCTGTCATATATCAGAAGTGGAAATAAATCCAAAAACAGGTGAAGTAAAATTAATAAAACATGTTGCGGTTAATGATTTTGGTAATTTGATTAATCCATTACTTGTAGAGGGCCAGGTGCTTGGTGGAATAATTCAAGCTCAGGGTCAAATTTTAATGGAAAATCTATGCTATGATGATTATGGACAATTATTATCTGGATCTTACATGGATTATACAATGCCAAAAGCTGCAGATATTCCTAAAGAATTCGTGTTCAAATCACACCCGGTTCCTTGTAAAACAAATCCATTAGGTATCAAAGGTTGTGGCGAAGCAGGTATCTCTGGTGCGTTGCCTACTATTATGAATGCAATTGTTGACGCACTGGAAAGTAACAACATAGATGGTAAAAATTTGAATATGCCTGTTACCACAGAGAAAATGTGGGAAATAGTAAACTAATATTTGTATAATATTAACTAATTTACTTTAACAATTAGTGATCTTTGGTATATATAGACATACGTATTTTATGGAGTAAAAATGAGTAACAGAAATCAATACATAATCATGGCAGTAATTGTTGCCATCATGGGATTAACAGCTCTATACATTTGGAATGGTGAAAAAGACAAACCAAAAGTTGAAAACAGAGCAGTAGAATTTACTGCTGAAGATGTTGATTACTTCATGCAGTAATCATATCTGCCAGATTATTAGGTAAACACCTATAATCGACAGAAGTATTCCTATTAGAACAGTTAAGTTTATAATTTCGTGTTGTTTGTTAAGTAACCAACTAAATACAACACGAAATATAACTGTTGTTCTTTGTATAGGCTCTACCACAGATACTGGCGCAACTCCCAATGCCATATACCTTAATAATTGAGAGAGAAACACAAGTAGTCCTGTGACAACAAACCACTTTGCACCCGAATTATTCAAACTATAAATATCTTTTAATTTAGATCTTGAAAGCAACAATATAAGAAAAACAAATATTGTAGCAGCAATGTATGAAACAAAGCCCCCAGCAATATTCTCCTTTATGCCACCTTCATCAAGCCCTAGCTTAACAAAAAAGGGACTAGATCCAAAACATAGAGCACAAAGTACGCCCCATTTGTAGCCATTTTTATAATCAATAGAGATACCAGATTGTGTAATAGTATTTTTCTTTTTAGCTAACAAAATAACTGTTGGACCAAGTAATACCAATGCCATTCCAACTAAAAGATATATTGTAATATTTTCATCAAGAACAAAAAAAGCAAAGAAAATAGATACGAATAAGGCTAATTGAGTTATCGGACCTGCTTGAGTTGCTCCAAGAGCTTGCGTTGATCGATAGTTTGAGTATCTACCAAATACAAAATGCAAGACCCCAGCAATACTAAAAAAAATAATTGAATTTGTTGATAAATTTAACAGGACAGTCCAACAATCAAATAATAATAATATTATCAGAAACAACGGTACGCCCATTGGAACAGTTATTGCAATTGCTTGAAATACGGAGGCAGTTAAAACACCTCTCCTCAGTGCCGTAACATTAAGTGCAAATGAAGCAGCTGATAACAGCGCTAAAAAACCGCCTAACATTAATATAAAGCCTTGTTAATAAATTAAATTAAGATCTATTGGAACACCGTGTTCTACAGTAAACAACGCCATACTAAATTTTGGTATACTTGTTGGTATGTATGAGTTGCTATATGCATAGCCTTCCTTTGGAGTCCAAAACAATGAAGTATTAAATTTTTCATCATCATTTTCATCGTGATAAACAAAAATAGCTACTTCACCTTCATGGAAATCTTCTAAAGGAATAATAGTTACTCCTTCAGTAGCAATTTTTTTGTATATTCTATCGGGTGTGAATTTTTTAAAAGATGTCTCAGTTTCAAATATTTGTAGTATGATGTGCCCAGTATTATTTTCAACACCTGTTACATTAACAATACCATGTGCCTCTACTTTTTTAGTTAAAAGAGGCACAAATAATATTGTTAAAAGTAAAAAAGAATATATTAAAAATCTGGATTTGGTGCAGCTACACATTCTTTTGTAACTTTCATCATCCAAGTATAGAACTCTAATCTATTTCCATCTGGGTCAGTTATATAAAAAGCGTGACTACCACTGCCACCAACAAATCCTAATGTATCATCATCTTCAACATATTTAGCTTCATGTCCATGAACATATGGTCCTGAAACGAATGGAATACCACTCTTTTTGCAATGCTCTAATGCATTTAACCAATCTTCTCTTGCAGGTATTTCAAATGCAATATGATGAACACCAGGTTTGTGTCTCTTTCCAGTATCGGAACTATCTAGAGTGTCTCTATCAATTTCTTTACTTATTTCAAAAAACACAATGTCATGATGCCATTCTTCACATCTAACAAAACATTGTCTATCTTTTCTGTATGGCTCACCCCATAGTCCTGTTAACTTTAGTCCTACAACATTTCTATACCAATCTAATGATTTTTCTATGTCTTTAACCCAAATGCCAACATGACCAACTCTATGTACTCCTTCAAACGGCATAATATTCTCCTGTAAATATTAAATTACTATAATTTTAATATACCATAATAAAAAATATTGGAACTATAAAAATCCAATTTACTTTATTGTTTTTTTTATGTTTAGAAAGTTTATTTATCAACGTGATTAAATTTTTTATTTGAAATAATTAGAGCAGTAGCAAGTGATATTTATGGCGGGCCCTATAGGAATCGAACCTATGACACAGTGATTAAAAGTCACCTGCTCTACCGACTGAGCTAAGGGCCCCTATAACATGTTATATTTAATATACTTTATTTTAATTTACATCAATAACTAATCAGATATTTTCTTTTTTATCCCAGTTTTCGTATATATCATGGATGGTATCATCGAGTTTCTGATTAATAATAGCCTCTCTTAGGTTAACCATAAGATTATTATAATAATTAAGATTTATATGAGTTGTGATCATTCCAGCTAGCATTTCTTTAGATTTAAATAAATGATGAAGATATGCTCTGGAATAACGAGAGGTGATTGGACAGTTTGACGTTTCATCAACTGGTAATTTGTCTTCTGCGTATTTAGAATTTCTGAGGTTAATTTTTCCATTCTTTGTATAAGCTAAACCATGCCTTCCAGCTCTTGTAGGCATAACACAGTCAAACATATCCACCCCCCTCTTTACAGACTCCACTAAATCCATCGGGGTTCCAACACCCATTAAATACCTTGGTTTATTTGCTGGTAGTTGAGGAATTGTAAAATCTAAAGTCTTCACCATCAGTTTATGTCCCTCACCAACTGCAAGACCACCAATTGCATAACCATCAAAACCAATATCAACTGTTTCTCTTGAAGATTTAATCCTCAACGTTTCATCAACTCCACCTTGAACTATACCAAACAGCATACGACCAGGACTTTTAAAAAAAGATCTTTTCGATAATTCAGCCCATTTTAAAGATAAATTCATTGCCTCTTCTATCTGAGTGATATTATCATCAAATTCAATACATTGATCTAAGACCATGTGTATATCCGAACCTATTGAATGTTGTATTTTCATTGATAAATCAGGTGTTAAATAAAATTTTTTTCCATCTATGTGTGATTGGAAATGAACGCCTTCTTTATCAATTTTTGTTAATTTAGATAGAGACATTATTTGAAAACCGCCAGAGTCTGTAAGTATTGGTCGATCCCAATTCATGAAGTTATTCAACCCTCCAAACGCATCTAAAATATTACAACCTGGTCTTAAATAAAGATGATAAGTATTTCCTAATATTATATTAAAACCAATTTGCTTGAGTGCGTCTGTATACATAGCTTTCACTGATCCTTGCGTCCCAACGGGCATAAAAACTGGCGTTTCAACTTCACCATGTGCCAGTTTCAGTTTTCCATAACGTGCATTGTTATTAGTTTTTAATAATTCAAACATTATTATCTTTCATTATAAAACAAGCATCCCCATATGAGTAAAATCTGTAGTCATTATCTATTGCAAATTTATATGCGCGTTGCATGTCATTTATTCCATAATAAGCACACACCAATACAAACAAAGATGACTTTGGTAAGTGAAAATTTGTAATCATTGCATCAGCTGCCCTAAACTTGAAACCAGGAGTAATATAAATATCTGTATCACCAATATATTTGGAAAAATTCCCAGTTTCATCTACTGCAGTTTCTAAAATTCTCATACTTGTTGTTCCAACAGCAATAATTTTCTTATTATTGGATTTAGTTTTGTTCAAAAGTATTGCCGCATCTTCACTTAAATAACACCATTCTGAATGTATCTTATGATCTTTTATATTCTCAACTTTTATTGGCGTAAAAGTTCCTGAACCAACATGAAGAACGACCTTGCATACATTCACTCCATTTCGCACAATCTGTTTTAAAAGCTCCTCTGTAAAATGGAGGCCAGCCGTTGGAGCGGCAACAGATCCATTCTGAGTAGCATAAACTGTCTGATATGATTCTTTGTCATTATCCTCTAAATCACGCTGTGATGTTATATATGGTGGGAGTGGAACCTGACCATTTGAGAACAGCCAATCATCTATAACACCCTCTTTTAAATTGAAATTAATCTTTATGTGTTCTTCTTTTTCAAAACTAACAATATCAGCAATTACATTATCATTTTTAGAAAATAACAATTGATCTCCAACAATAAGTCTTCGTTTTGGTTTGGCTAAAATTAACCACTCACTTTTAGAAATTTTTTTTATAAGATTTACTTTTATCTTAGATTTATTATTACCCCTTAATCTAAAAACTTCAAAAAAAGTTGGTATAACTTTTGTTTCATTAATTACTAACGTATCCCCAGCATCCAACAATTTTGGAAGTTCACTAAATATCTTATTATGAAATTGTTTTTTATTATCAAGATATAATAATTTTGACTTATCTCGAGGATGAACTGGAGCAAGAGCAATTTTGCTCTTATCGAGTTCAAAGTCAAATAAATCTATGTTCACTGAATTGGCTTTTGTTATTCAACAACAGTCATCTTAATGATTTTATCAGGATTTGCAGGTGGCTCACCTCTAGCAATCTTATCAACATTTTCCATGCCTTCTATCACAGTCCCCCATACAGTATATTGACCGTTTAGAAATGGAGCTGGTTCAAAACAGATAAAAAACTGACTATTACCACTATTTGGGTTACTTGATCTTGCCATGCCTATAGTTCCTCTTTCAAATGGTTTATTTGAAAACTCAGCCCTCAAGTCAGGATAATCAGATCCACCATAACCGGTTCCGGTAGGATCACCAGTCTGTGCCATGAAACCCTCTATCACACGATGGAAAATAATCCCATCATAAAAGCCATCTTTTGCTAATGTTTTTATTCTATCAACATGCAATGGGGCAATATCACTGTGTAATTCAATAACAACATCACCATGAGATAGTTCAATTAATAACTTTTCATTTGCATTTTCAGCCATAGCATTCCCTGTAAAAATAGTTAATATAAATAAAAATATAAATCTTTTCAAAAACATAACATCATTAGGTAACGGAATTAATGTGATTTTTCAAGTATTTATTTATATTCTCCGGAACCAAGGACTCTAATGAACCGCCTAATTTACAAATCTGGCGGACTAAGGATGATGAAATATGGTTATAATTATTATCAGTTGATAAAAATACTGTTTCAATACCCTTCTCAAGCCTTCTATTTGTGTTATACATTCTTAACTCATAATTTAAATCTGAAGTATCTCTGACGCCTCTGACTATGGTTTTACATTTATTTGATTTTGCAGCATCTACAACTAAACCACTAAATATAACTACTGTTATGGATGTATTATTTTTAGCAATAGTTTTGACGGCATCTTCAATGAGATTTTTTCGGGTATTGGCGTCAATAAAACTATTTTTTTCATGATGATTTCCAACTCCAATTATTATCTCATTAGACAAATTGACCAATTTTTCAATTATATTTTTGTGTCCAAGAGTAAAGGGATCAAATGAACCTGGAAAAAAACATTTATTCATTCTCTACCTCATCATTCTCAGTTTCCAAATCACCTAATCTTTCAACAGATACAACTTGTTCATCTTCATCTATATCAAATATTTTTACACCTTGAGTAGAACGCGATGCTATTCTTATGTCATCCACAGGGCATCTTATTAATTTACCTTTATTTGTAACAAGTATGATTTGGTTAGATGTTTCTACTGGAAATGAGTCAGCAAGATTTCCATTTCTTTCATTAACAACCATAGCAATTATTCCCTTACCCCCTCTTCCTGTAACTCTATATTCGAAAGCTGAGGTTCTTTTTCCGAAACCATTTTCTGAAATTGATAAAATAAATTGTTCAGAGGCCCCCATTTCGGCATATTTTTCATCACTTAACACAGCAGGTGTAACGTTATCAGAAATTTCATCTTGAACATTATCATGGTCTGTTTCACCTCGAACCGCCCTACTCATTTTAATATATGCAGCTCTCTCCTCAGTTGAGGCATCCATGGACTTGATAATAGTTGAAGAAATAACTTTATCATCTTTACCTAATCTAATACCCCTAACACCAGTAGATGAGCGCCCAACGAATAATCTTATATCTGTTACTTTGAAACGAATACATTGTCCTTTTGAAGTGGTAATTAGTATGTCATCTTCATCCGTACATGTCTCAACAGTTTTTATTTCATCATTATTTTGTAATTTCATAGCTATTTTTCCATTAGCCCTAACATCCACAAAATCACTCAATTTATTTTTTCTAACATTGCCATTCATAGTTGTAAAAACTATGTTTAGATTTTCCCATTCCATTTCATTTTCTGGCAATGGCATAATAGTAGTAATTACTTCACCCTCACTCAGTGGAAGTAGATTAATCATCGCCTTTCCTTTAGATTGCGGTGTGCCTTGAGGTAATTTCCAAACTTTCATTTTGTAGACTATTCCAGTTGATGAGAAAAATAATATTGGAGTATGTGTATTTTCTACAAAAATTTGAGTTACAAAATCTTCGTCCCTCGTACTCATACCAGATCTACCTTTTCCACCTCTTCTCTGGCTTCTATATGTTGCGAGTGGAACTCTTTTTATATAGCCTTTATGGCTTACTGTAACGACAACATCTTGTTTTGGTATTAAATCTTCATCATCAACATCCAATTCAACATCAGTTATTTCAGTTTTCCTTGGAACACCAAAAGATGTTTTCGCCTCCAGTAATTCTTCTTCAATTAAATTATCCAAAACATTCCTATTTGTAAGAATCTCAAGATATTTCTTTATATCATCGCCAATTGCATTTAATTCTTTTTCAATTTCATCTCTGCCAATGGCTGTTAATCTTTGTAGTCTAAGATCTAATATTGCCTGGACTTGTTCAATTGATAGCATGTATGTACCATCTTCGGCTATCTTATGCCGTGGGTCGTCAATTAATTGTATTAAAGACTCTACATTTTTAGGAATCCATTTCTTTTTTAACATATAGTCTCTTGCAGTTGCAGGGTCCGGTGAAGATCTAATAACTTTAATAATTTCATCTATGTTTGCTATAGCAATAGCAAGCCCAACAAGTACATGTGCCCGGTCGCGTGATTTGTTTAAGAGGAAGGTCGTACGTTTAATTACAATCTCAACTCTAAAATCTAGGAACGCATCAATTATTTGCCTTAATGACAGTAATTCAGGCTTACCTGCATTTAATGTTACCATATTGCAACCAAAAGAAGATTGAAGAGGTGTAAACTTGTATAACTGATTTAGGATAACTTCAGCCTCAGCATCCTTCTTTAGTTCAACTATTACACGTATTCCATGTCTGTCAGAGACATCTCGTATATCTGATATACCTTCTATTCTCTTATCACGAACGAGTTCTGCAATTTTTTCAATAAGATTTGATTTATTAACTTGATAAGGAATTTCAGTAATAATAATTGAGTTTTTATTATTATTATCCTCTATAGTTGCTTTTCCTCTCAGTACAACAGACCCCCTTCCTGTTAATTGAGCACTTTTTATACCGTTCCTTCCAATAATCAATCCACCAGTTGGAAAGTCAGGACCTGGAATGATTTCATTTAATTCATCTTCTGAAGTGTTTGGGTTTCTTAAGATTGTAACGCAACCATCTATAACTTCTGATAAATTATGTGGCGGAATATTAGTCGCCATACCAACTGCTATACCACCCGCTCCATTTATTAGTAAATTAGGAAATCTGGATGGGAGAACAGAAGGTTCAGACTCTGATCCATCATAATTTTCTTGATATTCTATACAATCCTTATCAATATCACCTAGCATAAGAGTCGTGATTTTTTCCAATCTACATTCAGTGTATCTCATAGCAGCAGGCCTATCACCATCGATAGAACCAAAATTACCCTGACCTTCGATAAGAGGTGCCATCATAGAAAATGGTTGTGCCATTCTTACAAGGGATTCATAAACAGCTGAGTCACCATGAGGATGATACTTACCAATCACATCACCAACAACACGAGCAGATTTTCGATAGGGCTTATTGTAATCAAGCCCCATTTGATTCATTGAATATAAGATTCTTCTATGAACTGGTTTAAGCCCATCCCTAACGTCAGGAATTGCTCTTGAGACGATTACACTCATTGCGTAGTCGAGATAAGATGCACTCATCTCATTTTCAATTGTTACAGGGAGTATACCTGAGGGAGAATCTGATTGTTTTTTAATTTCGTCTTCAGACAATTTATTATTCCAATATTACGAATCAATAACTTACTTATATTTTAACAATTTTTAGGTTGCTGTAGAATGAATTAATTTGTAAGAAATACATCTTCTTGTTGAGTATTCAACAACTTGAATGAATTAATAATTATTATTTCACTAAAATGGTATTTCATCATCAAACTCATCAGCAATCTCTTCAGAAGATGCAGATGTTGTTTGATTAAATTGATCTAACTGACTTGATGAACTACTTGGTATTGAGGAAGAACTATCACCTGATGAGTCTAAAATAGTAAGATTACCAGAATAATTCTGCAAAACGATTTCTGTAGTATATCTTTCTTGTCCTGATTGATCTTGCCATTTCCTAGTTTGTAATTGACCTTCAAGATAAACCCTTGAACCTTTTTTTACATATTGTTCTACGACTTTGGACAAGCCTTCATTGAAGATTACTACGCGATGCCATTCAGTTCTTTCTTTGCGTTCATTAGTATTTTTATCACGCCATGTATCAGAAGTTGCCAAACTAAAGCTAACAACACTTCTACCATCTTGTGTTGTTCTGATTTCTGGATCATTGCCCAATCTACCAATTAATAAAACTTTATTTAAACTTCCAGCCATCTTAGTTCTCCTATTTATTTTATGATAATATGAAATTAATCACTTTAATAATTAATAATAATCATTAAGTTATTATATTGTTGAAACTTAAATTGATCCCCATGAATGAATCCGTAAAAAAATTTATAAAGTTAGTTGGTGCTTCAGAACACAATCTTAAAAATATAAGCGTAGATATACCAAAAGAAAAACTTGTTGTTTTTACAGGATTGTCAGGTTCTGGAAAATCTAGCCTAGCTTTTGATACTATTTACGCCGAGGGCCAACGACGATATGTTGAGAGTTTATCATCATATGCAAGGCAGTTTCTTGAAATGATGGATAAACCAAATGTAGAGAGTATCGAAGGATTATCTCCATCAATTTCAATCGAACAAAAAACTACATCTAGAAATCCTCGCTCCACCGTTGGTACTGTAACTGAAATATATGACTATTTAAGGGTTTTTTTTGCAAGAGTTGGTGTCCCCTACTCACCAGCCACAGGACTTCCAATTGAAGCCCAAACTGTATCAGATATGGTTGATAGGATCATAGATTTAGATAAAGATCAAAGAATCGCAATATTATCTCCAATTGCTAAGGAAAAAAAAGGTGAATTTCAAAGCGAACTATTGAAAATTAAAAAAGATGGGTTCCAGAGAGTAAAAGTTGATGGAAAATTTTATACAATTGATCAAGTACCAAAACTTCAGAAAAATTTTAAACATGATATCGATATTGTAATAGATAGATTGGTTACAGGTACAATTGATACCGTAAGGTTGGCAGACTCTATAGAAACAGGCTTAAAACATTCTAACGCACAAATAATTATTGAATTTGTTGATCAACCTACATCAAGTGATAAAAATAATTCAAGAAATGATACGCATAAACGTATAATATTTTCGACTAAGTATGCGTGCCCTGTTTCAGGGTTCAGTTTAGGTGAAATTGAACCAAGACTTTTTTCATTTAATAGTCCAGTTGGAGCCTGCAAAGGTTGTGACGGTATTGGTCATGTATATTCTGCAGATGCAAAAAAAATTATCCCAAATCCTGAATTATCAATACTAGATGGGGCAATTAAACCATGGGCAAATATTTCTAGTTCAATATTAACTGATACTTTGGATAGTTTTTCTAAAAATTTAAAATTTGATCTTAGAACTCCTTGGAAAGACCTTGACTCTGATATAAAGTCTTTGCTTTTGTTTGGTACACAAAAAGAAAATATAGAATTCACAATTAACAACGGTAAAGATCAAATAAATACTTCGAAACCGTTTGAAGGCATCATACCAAATTTAAATAGAGCGCTAAAACAAGCTAAATCTCGCTTTAGATATAGAGAGTTATTCAGATATCAAACATTGCAACCATGCAGTGTGTGCAATGGTAAAAGATTAAACAATGATGCTCTCAGTGTTAGGATTAACGAATTAGATATAAGTCAATTAACTGAAATGTCCATTAAGGAATGTAGAGATTGGATATCTAAAGTTATCGATAAACTGACCGAGAATAAAAAAATTATTGCACAGCCATTAATTAAAGAAATATTAGATAGGCTGGATTTCTTGATTGAAGTTGGTCTTGATTATTTAACTTTATCCAGATCATCAGGGACATTGTCAGGAGGAGAAGCTCAGAGAATTAGACTAGCAAGTCAAATTGGATCGAAATTAACTGGCGTAATATATGTTCTTGATGAACCATCTATAGGACTCCATCAAAGAGACAATGGAAGACTACTCAAGACACTTGCATCCCTTCGTGATCTTGGAAATACAGTAATAGTTGTTGAACATGATGAAGAAGCTATTACATCCGCAGATTTTATACTTGATATTGGGCCTGGTGCAGGTGTAAACGGTGGTAATATCACTGCTCAAGGTAATATTGATGACATTAAGAAAAACAAAAATTCTATAACTGGCAAATATCTGAGTAGAAAGCTTTCAATTGAAGTGCCCCAAAAAAGAAGAATATCTAATAAATCTATTAAGTTGGTCGGCGCGTCTGAGAATAATATTAAAAATCTTGATGTTGAATTTCCTCTAGGTAATTTGTTGTGTGTTACTGGTGTATCTGGATCAGGAAAATCAACATTGGTTAATAACATATTATTCAAATGTTTAGATGATAAATTATCAAGGCAACCATTTTCAAAAGATAATTTTAAAGAAATAATTGGTCATGAAAATGTTGATAAAATCATAGAAATAGATCAATCCCCTATAGGAAGAACCCCAAGATCTAATCCTGTTACATATACAGGAACATTCACACCAATTCGAGAATGGTTTGCAAATCTTCCAGAGTCTAAATCACGTGGATACAAACCTGGAAGATTTTCGTTTAATGTTAAAGGAGGAAGATGTGAAAACTGTGAAGGTGATGGCCTAATAAAAGTTGAAATGCATTTCCTGTCTGATGTTTATGTTACTTGTGACTCATGCAATGGAAAAAGATATAACAGAGAAACACTTGAAGTCAGATATAAAAACAAAAATATATCAGATATTTTAGATATGACAGTTTTTGAAGCACTAGATTTCTTTAAAGCAATTCCATCCATAAGAGATAAACTTGTAATGTTGGATGCTGTTGGTCTTGATTATATTAAAATTGGTCAATCAGCCACAACTATTTCTGGTGGTGAAGCACAAAGGATAAAATTATCCAAGGAACTTTCAAGAAAACCAAAGGGAAATACATTGTACATTCTCGATGAACCAACTACTGGTCTTCATTTTCATGATGTTGCAAAATTAATTACAATTTTAAATGATCTAGTTGATAAAGGAAATAGTGTCTTAGTTATCGAGCATAATTTAGATGTTATAAAATCTGCAGATTGGATAATAGATATGGGACCTGAAGGTGGTAACGGCGGTGGGAATATAATTGCAATGGGAACACCAGAAAAAGTTGCTACTAATAAAAAAAGTTACACTGGTAAATATCTGAAAGATATTCTAATTAATTAATTTGGTCTTGTTTAACCTGATTGGCCCTTCTCCAATCAAATACCCAGTCTTGCAATTCCATAATGACTGGCGGTTCACCATTATCTCTAAACCACGAGTCAACGACATATTGTTTTTTTGTGGTCTTATCTCTAATAGTAGCACTGAAATGTGGCCACCTACCGTCAATCAATGCACCTCGTGATTGTGGCACAACTATTTCATGTAAGTAAACCAATTCATGTTTGATTAAAAAATTCAAATAAGTTGTAGTTGTTGCTGACTCATCAACACAATCTTGTTTTGTTTTGTTTCCAATATGTTCATTTTCAAGAACTCCACCCTTGTCATCTTTGGTGCCCACAATATCGCCAGTAATTGTTTCCATTGTTGCTATAGCAGAGGCTATCATTTGTCTTTCTTGATAGGGTGTCCTCGAATCTTTATCAGAAAATATTGATTTTATGTATTCCACATCATCATCTTCAAATTTAATTTGAGTAATAAAATTACAATTATAACCCGAACAAACAATCACATCTTGATTTTCAGCCAATATCAAATTCATATCTGTAAAATATGAGTCTAAAGTGGGATATTTACTATTCATAGGTGAATAGTTTGTTGTACATGAGACAAGAAACAAGGGTAATAAAAAAAATAAAATTTTTAAAAAGTATTTTTTCATGACTGATTAAATAATATATAAACATTATTATAACAAATGATTAATTTACAAAAATGAATGAAGTTAACATTATTGGGGCAGGGTTAGCCGGTTCAGAAGCAGCTTGGCAATTGGCAGAAAGAGATATCCAAGTAAATCTCTATGAAATGAGACCGGCTACTTCTACTCCTGCTCATAAGACATCTAATTTCGCTGAATTAGTGTGTTCAAATTCTTTTAGATCAGATGAAAAATTAACCAATGCAGTTGGAATACTCCATGAAGAACTAAGAATTGCAAATTCTTTGATTATGCATTCAGCAGACAGACATCAGGTACCTGCAGGTTCTGCTCTAGCAGTTGACAGGAATTTATTTTCTGATGAAATTACAAAAAAGATTAGAAACCATAAAAAAATTAAAATTATCAATAAAGAAGTGGAATCAATTCCTGATGAATGGGAACATGTTATAATTGCAACTGGACCTCTGACATCACAGAGTTTGTCTAGCTTTATTCTTAAAAAAAACTCCCAGGACTCACTCTATTTTTTTGATGCTATTGCTCCCATTGTTTATACAGAAACAGTTGATATGTCAAAAGCTTGGTTTCAATCAAGATATAATAAAATTGGTCCTTCGGGATCTGAAAATGATTACATAAATTGTCCCCTAAACGAAAATCAATATAATATGTTTATAGATGATTTGATAGAAGCCGAAAAAAATAACTTTAATGAATGGGAAAAAGATACCCCATATTTTGATTCCTGTTTACCAATTGAAATTATGGCTCTAAGTGGACCTCAAACATTAAGACATGGTCCTATGAAACCATTTGGATTAAATAACGTTCATGAAAATGGTGCAGAACCATACGCAGTTCTGCAGTTAAGGCAAGACGACATAAAAGGTAATTTATACAATATGGTTGGGTTCCAGACAAAGATAAAATATAGCCACCAAACTGAAATATTTAGAAAGATACCCGGTCTTAACGGTGCTAAATTTGCAAGATTAGGCGGTATACATAGAAACACATATATTAACAGCCCCTTACTATTAGACAGAGATCTTAGTCTCATATCAGATAAAAGAATTAAATTTGCTGGACAAATTACAGGGGTCGAGGGTTATGTTGAGTCAACATCAATTGGTTTAGTTACTGCATTAATGACTTATAATAAAATCAAAGGGAAGCACTTCAATCCTCCACCATCCACTTCGGCAATTGGGAGTTTAATAGCATACATAACAAGAAAAGATACAATTAAAAATTTTCAGCCAATGAATGTAAATTTTGGTCTTTTTGATCAAGTTGATACAAGAGATTTAAGAAAATTACCCAAAAAAATACGTGATTTGAAGAAAAAAGAGAGACTATCGAACAGAGCACTTGAAGATATAAGAACTTGGATCCAAAAATTTTAAAAAAAAATACTATTGCTCTTGTTTAGACCAATCTCTTTTCACTTTTAATTTAATAAGAACCGGTGAAGCTATAAATATTGATGAATAAGTTCCAATTAACACGCCCCAAATCATGGCAAAAGTAAAACCTTTTATAACCTCACCACCAAAAATATACAAAGAAAGTAGAGCAATTAACGTTGTAATAGAAGTCATGAGTGTTCTCGATAAAGTGAGATTGAGCGCCTGGTTTATAAGCTCAGTTAAAGGCATTTTTTTATACTTTCGGAGCTCTTCTCTTATTCTATCGTATATAACGACTGTATCATTTAATGAATAACCAACAATTGTTAAAAGTGCAGCTACAATTGACAAATTGAATTCAAGTTGAAAAAGAGAAAACATACCAATTGTTATTATGATGTCATGCATTAGTGCAATCACTGCACCAATTCCAAATTGCCACTCGAATCGGAACCATATGTACATTAGAACACAGATGATTGATGCCAAAACTGCTGTTATACCTTTTTCGACCAATTCGCCTGAAACTTTTGGACCAACAACTTCGATTCTTCTCACCTCATAATCAGTTTGAATAGCATCAGTAATCATACTTATCACAGCTTGCTGGCTACCCTCCTCATCACCATTCTGCTCTACCCTTATCAGCAAATCAGTTTCTTTTCCGAATTCTTGTAATTCGGTATTACCGATATCCAAGTTAGATAAACGATCACGCATTTCCGACACATCCGCATTACCAATAATCTTTTGTACTTCAATAATTGTGCCACCATTAAAATCAATACCAAAGTTCAACCCCTTATAAAAAAGCGTCCCTAATGATAGAATAATTAGTAATATTGAAATAATTACAAATATAGATACATTTGACAAAAAATTTATATGTGTATCAAATTTGATGAATTTTACTGGCTTTAACATATTCTTTTTCTCATATATATATTATTTTCGGATTAGACTTTCTAACCCATCTGGCAACTATAAACCTTGTTAACGTAAAAGCTGTAAATACTGAGGTTACTATGCCTATTGCCAAAGTAATAGAAAACCCTTTTATAGGACCAGATCCTAATTGGAATAATATAATTGCAGCAATAAAAGTAGTTATGTTTGCATCAAGAATTGTCGTGAGAGCTCTTTTATAACCATTATCTATAGAATTTATAACTGATTTGCCATTTGCCAGCTCTTCTCTAATACGTTCAAATATTAGCACATTAGCGTCAACTGCCATGCCAATAGTCAAAATTATACCAGCAATACCAGGTAATGTTAGAGTGGCTTGTAAAGTAGATAGTATTGCCAAAATAAGTATTAAATTGGTTATTAATGAAATATTAGAATAAAGACCAAATCTGCCATAAGACACAAACATATAAATCATAACAAAAAGCAAACCTAAGATTGAAGCAATTTGACCTGCTTTTACAGAATCAGCGCCCAATCCTGGGCCTACCGTTCTTTCTTCGAGAATGATTAATGGCGCTGGTAAAGCTCCCGACCTCAGGAGTATTGCTAAATCATTTGCTTCAGTAACGGAAAAACCACCTGAGATCATTCCTGATCCACCAAGAATTGGCTCATTTATGATTGGTGCAGAAATTACCTCATTATCAAGAACAATTGCAAAAGGTTTACCCACATTATCACTTGTAACTTTACCAAATTTTCTAGCACCTTGACTATCAAATCTAAAATTTACTATTGGTTGGTTGGTTTGAGGATCAAAACCCGGCTGTGCGTCTATCAAATTTTCACCACTAATTATTGAACGTTTCTCAACAATGTAGGGAAGATCTATATTTTCTCGGGAATATAGTATGATGGATGAGCGAGATACATCATCAATATTTGACCTTGGATCCATTAAATGAAATGTGAGTTTAGCAGTTGTGCCTAACAATTCTTTTAGTCTGTTCGGATCATCCAGACCAGGCACTTGTATAATTATACGGCTTTTTCCCTGTCTTTGGATTGTTGGCTCTTTAGTTCCAAGTTCATCAATTCTTCTTCTTAAAATTTCTATCGATTGATCAACAGCTCTTTTTCTTAATGACTCGATAGCAACATCAGATAATTTCAGCTTAAATATATCATCTTCAAGGTTTGAAATATCAATCTCTTCTTGAGTCTTTATGTTTGCAAATTGGCTTATTACATCTTGAGATAACTCATTAATAATATTGGTTAAACCGCTGATATTAGTACTTTTATCTGTCTCTATTACAATCTCATCGTTTACAATTTCTATACTGTTGATAGTTATATTGTTCGTTCTAAATTCAGACCTTAGGTCACTGTATAGATCATCTATCCTTTCACCTACAAGAACAGATGATTCAACTTCAATGAGTAAGTGTGAACCACCTCTTAAATCCAAACCAAGATTTACTTGTTTGGATGGAAAAAAACTTGGCAATTTATCTAGTTGTGAATTTGAAAGAAAATTAGGCAGTGAAAAAAATAAGCCAAACAGACAAACAAATATTATAGATAAAACTTTAAATTTTGAAAAATATAACATAATTAAAAAATACGGATTATCTTTGGACTATTTCTTTAAATCAGAGATCATGCCTTTGATAACTTTGACTTTTACATCATCAGATATTTGAATTTCTATCTCGTGTTCATTGATAACTTTTGTTACTTTTCCAATTAAACCACCTTGTGTTATAACACTGTCTCCCTTTTTTAAGTTATCAATCATTTCCTTATGCGCTTTTACCCGCTTTTGTTGCGGTCTAAGAATTAGAAAATAGATAATAAAGAAAATTAAAATGAATGGAAGCAGTTGAAGAAATACATCTCCACCGCCTGGTTGTGCTGCTGCGTAAGCTTTTGAAATCATTATATTACTCTCGTTTAATCTAAAAAGTGCGTATAGTTTGAAAAATTATTTCAATTATTTTCTTTATAATATATATAGGTTAATAAACAATTTTTAAATATAATTATCTAAGATGACAAAAAATAATGACAAATTAGTTAGTGAATTAACTAAAATCAGAGAAATATTAGACAATCATTTTTCAAGACATCAAAAGTCAGTTGATTGGAATGCAGCAAATGCATTTATGTGGAAATCTGAAGATAAAAGTTTTAAGCCAGTTGAAAATGTAAATGCAATTCCACTCGAATTATTGAAGGGTATAGATAACAACATAGACTTGCTTTTTGAAAACACAAACAACTTCTCTAACTCTTTACCTGCAAATAATGCATTGTTATGGGGTAGTAGAGGCATGGGAAAAAGTTCGTTGGTCAAAGGTGTGCATGCAAAGATATCTACCACCTCAAAAAACAAATTAATCTTAATTGAAATACATCGTGAAGATATAAAAGATCTTCCAGATATACTTAATGAACTTAAACAAAGTTCCAAAGAAAATTTTATTGTTTTTTGTGATGACCTATCTTTTGACAATGATGATACAACTTACAAGTCACTTAAGACAGCACTCGAGGGTGGAATTGAGGGTAGACCAAAAAATGTTATATTCTATGCTACCTCAAATAGAAGGCATTTAATGGCAAGACAAATGATTGAAAATGAGACATCAACAGCCATAAACCCGTCTGAAGCCATTGAAGAAAAAGTATCATTATCAGATAGATTTGGCCTATGGATTGGCTTCCATAACTGCTCACAAGAACAATACCTATCCATGATTCAAGCCTACGCAAGACATTACAAGATCCCCGTAAAAGAAGATGAATTAACTTCTGAGGCAATTGCATGGGCTGCAGGAAGAGGATCAAGATCAGGCAGAGTTGCTTGGCAATTTATTACGGACTTAGCAGCCAAACATAAAATTAATATTTACTAATTAACTAATTAAGTATTCCACTGGGATTTTGGACAATCGTACCTCTGCGAAGTTCAAAATAAAGTGACGGGCTTTCTATTATACCAGTTGTACCAACAGAGCCAATCACTTGCCCCTTGGATATTTTATCACCAATTGATATGGCAATATTATCTAGATGCGCGTAAGATGATACCCAGTTATTTATATGTTTAATAATTATAATTTCACCAAAATAATCATCATTTCCAACAAAGGTAACTACCCCACCTTCAGATGCACTAACTTCAGCTCCCAAAGGGGCTGATATGTAAATCCCATTATTTATCCTACCATAGGCTTCATCACCAAAATCACTTACAACCCTCCCATAAATTGGCCATCTAAAAACTGGATTGTTAATAATTTCATTTTCTGAATTGTTACTGTCTTGAATTTTATTCACTATATCAGCGTTATTGCCTGTCAGGTTTGTTGTTTCTGAATTAACAGTTAGACTTGGTGGTGTGATCATTATTTCTTGACCTATTCTTATCAATGAAGGGTCTTTTATTTTATTTATCTCAATGATTTTTGATACACTAATATTGTATCTACTGGCAATACTACTGAGCGTATCACCAGATCTAACAACATAAGCACCAGCACTCAAATCCCTTGAGTTTTCTGGGTTTTCAATAATGTTTTTCTCAAACTGAGGTTCGTCAACATTTTTTCTTTTTGCAATAAAAAGTCTATCACCTGCATTAAGGACATATGGTTTTTTGAGAGAATTATAGTAGACAATATCATCGACTTTTACTCCAGTCTCTGAAGATATGAGTTCTATTGTATCACCATCACTGACTATCCAATAATCTCCAACATATTTTTTACTTGAAGTTAATGTGTCATTTGATGAAATTGGAATTTGATCGGTAACACCAAATCTTTGAAAGTTTGAGCTACATGATGCCAATGACAAACATGATATCAATACAATAATAATAGAGAAAAAATTTTTACTGATAACCACTGACATATCTCAAACTTAATGAGATATAAATTAATAAAAATTAGTTAATATTATATTTCAATTTTTAATTAAACTATAGTTTTAAGATAATTATTGTCAGTTCTATTTGAGCCAACAGGCGTGATAGAAATGTTACCATTATTAATGCAATCAAGATCAGTTCCAGGAAGAACCCCGCCTTTTGCTCGTTTAAAACCTATCCAATAATATTTTTGTCCCCTGGGATCAATTCTTTCTTCCATAATATGTGCTGGGATTTCTCTTTTGCCTTGTTTTGTAAAGTGATGTTCAATATCTTCCGAAAAAACATCAGGAAAATTAACATTCATAACGATATTTTTTGGATAATCTAATTCAATCAACAATCTAAGAATACGCATTAAATTTTTTTGAGTAGCCTGAAAAGCGTCTTCACCAATATTGTGTATATTAAACACCTGACTAAAAGCAATAGACTTTATGTTATGAATTGCGCCTTCCATAGCGGCTCCTATTGTCCCCGAATAGTTAACATCATCTGCTAAATTTTGACCTCTATTAACACCGGACAGTATTAGGTCTGGGAGGTTATCCTTCATAAGCTGCTTTATGGCTAACATAACACAATCTGTTGGGGTTCCTGAAATTGAGTAGGTATTGTTTCCTAAATCTCTTAGTCGAATAATATCTGACAATGACATTGCTTGGGACCGTCCACTTTGTTCCCTTTCGGGAGCAATTATTGTTATATCATCGGAAATTTTCTTTGCAGCTTCAGCTAGCATTGAAATTCCAGGCGCATTAATTCCGTCATCGTTGGTTATAAGTATTTTTAAATCTTTCATATTTTTAGCTAATTTCAATTTTTTTGATATTATTCATATATTTTCTTAATACAGATGGCACTTCGACACCCCCATCAATTTGATAATTCTCGAGGATTGCTATGAGCGCCCTTCCAACTGCCACGCCAGAGCCATTTAAAGTATGTAAATAACGAGTATTTTTTTGATCCAGCCTATATCTTGCCATCATTCTTCTAGCTTGAAAATCTCCACAATTAGATATACTTGATATTTCTCTGTAGGTATTTTGGCCTGGCATCCACACCTCTATATCATATGTTTTTTTTGCTGAAAAACCCATATCACCCGTCGATAAAATCATCACTCTAAAGGGAATGTCTAATTTTTTTAAAACAAGCTCAGCGCATGCCAACATTCTCTCATGTTCATCGTTAGATTTATCTGGTTCAGTTATAGAAACCAATTCAACTTTTTGAAATTGATGCTGCCTTATCATTCCTCTTGTATCACGACCTGCTGCGCCAGCTTCAGCTCTAAAACATTGTGTTAAAGCTACAAACCTTAGAGGCAGATCCTTCTTTTCTAAAATAGACTCTCTTACAATATTTGTGAGTGGTACCTCTGCGGTAGGAATTAACCATTTTTTATTTTCATCATCATTATTGTCATAACCATGAGTAATTACTTGGAATTGATCCTCCTCAAATTTTGGCAGCTGAGCTGTTCCAATCATTGAATTATTGCTTACAACAATTGGCGGTGAAATTTCTGTATAACCATTTTCTTTGACATGAGTGTCTAACATAAATTGTCCCAGAGCTCTTTCTAAATTTGCAAGCATACCTTTTAAATACACAAACCTAGCCCCAGAAACTTTAGCCGCCGTTTGAAAATCCATTAAATTTTCTATACCGTCAATTTCAAAATGCTCCACTCTATCTTTTAATAAATCCTGCCTATATCTTTTTTCTATAATCTCTTTATTAGAACTTTCATCTTTTCCAACAGGTACATCTATCATGAGGAAGGTTTGGTATGCTCATAAGAATTGAACTAAGTTTTTTATCGACATTTTGGATTTCATCTTCAAGTTTAGAAATTTTTTCTTTTAATTGATGAACTTTCTCTATGTTTTCTTCAGCTTGTTTATTATCGCCTTTGGATTTTAATTTGCCAATTTGATCTGATAACACACGCCTCTCATTTTGAGATTCTTGTAAAAGTGACATTTGAGCTCTTTTGGATTTGTCCAGATCAAGTATAATATCTATATCCAGAGTTAGACCTCTTGTTTTCATTTGTTCAAGAAATCCAGAAGGATTGTCTCTTATTAATTGAATATCGTGCACTGTGCGCCTCCTATACTAACCTACTTTTTTCAAGAGCAGCTAGAACATAAGATACAAATAATGGATGTGGTTCAAAAGGTCTAGATTTTAATTCAGGGTGAAACTGTACAGCGACAAACCATGGATGATCCACCAATTCAATGATTTCAGGTAACTTACCATCAGGCGACATACCAGAAAACAATACACCTTTTTTTTCAAGGCTATCTTTATAAGAAATATTTGCTTCCCAACGATGGCGATGGCGTTCGCTAATTTTATTCGTCTTATAAATTTCTGAAACTTTCGAGCCTTCGGAGAGCAGAGCGTCATAAGCACCTAGGCGCATCGTTCCTCCTAGATCCGTATTTTCATCTCTTTTTTCAACGGTTTTCCCTTTCTTCCATTCCTTCATTAAATCAACAACTGGATGCTCTGTAACACCAAATTCGGTTGTGCTTGCATTTTCCAATCCAAGCAATGATCTTGATAATTCAATTATTGCCATTTGCATCCCAAAACAAATACCAAGATAGGGAATTTTTCTTTCGCGTGCAAAATTTATTGCTTTTATTTTGCCTTCACTACCTCTTTGCCCAAAGCCACCTGGCACCAAAATAGCATCTGTATTGTTTAAATGATCCAAAATATTCGAATTTTCTAATATCTCAGAGTCTAGCCAGTCAATGTTTACTTTAATCTTATTTACTATGCCTGCATGATACAGCGCCTCATCAAGGGATTTATATGCATCCTGCAATTGAACATATTTCCCAACAATAGTAATATGTACATTATTCTCAATTGAATTTGCATTTTTAGATATTTCAATCCATCTGCTAAGATCTGGTTTAGTTTTCCTTTTAATATTGAATATTTTTAAGACTTCCGAATCAAGTCCATTTTTATGAAGATGCATTGGAACATCGTAAATATTCCCAACATCCACTGCTGGAATTATCCGACTAAATGGAACGTTACAAAAAGATGATATCTTTTTTCTTTCGTCTTCAGGAATGTCCCTGTCACATCTCAAGATAATTATATCTGGCTGAATACCAATTGAGGTAAGCTCTTTAACGGAATGTTGAGTGGGTTTTGTCTTTAATTCCCCAGCTGCAGCTATGAATGGGAGTAACGTGAGATGAATAAAAAGGCAATTATCATGACCCAACTCATTCTTTAGTTGCCTTATTGCTTCAAAAAACGGTAATGCTTCTATATCTCCTACAGTACCACCAATTTCACATAACAAAAAATCTACGTCATCTGAATGATCTAAAATAAAATCTTTTATTGCGTCCGTAACGTGAGGTATAACCTGGACGGTTCCGCCAAGATAATCTCCCCTTCTCTCTTTTTGGATGATGTTTTGATATATTCTACCACTGGTTATATTATCATATTTACTAGCCGAAACCCCCGTAAACCTCTCATAATGACCAAGGTCCAGATCAGTTTCAGCCCCATCATCAGTTACAAAAACCTCTCCATGCTGTATAGGATTCATTGTTCCGGGATCAACATTCAAGTATGGATCAAGCTTTCTTAATCGGACTGTATAACCATGTGATTGAAGGAGTGCACCAAGTGATGCTGAGGATAGACCTTTTCCTAATGAAGATACCACACCACCTGTTATGAAAATAAAACGTGCCATGGAATTATAAAATAACAAAAATACTTGAATTGTAAAATGCTAATTTAAAATATCAAACAAAAACTATTAATTAAGAATAGGAACGGCAATATCGGGTGTATTCTCGTTATCAGTATTGATTAAATCTTTTGGATCAAGATCTTCTGATACGCGATCAATAATAGATTGAGAGTTGTATGAGTTTATAATTGAAAGGCTTAAAGAAGTAACAAAAAAAATGACCCCCAATATAATTGTGATCCTTACAAGCCCACTAGCCTGACCACGCCCTTGAGAAACCCTGAGAGTCCTCCTCCAGAACCACCTCCGCCACCAATGCCCAAAGCCCCCCCTTCTGATCTTTGGAGAAGAATAGCACCAATAAGTACAATAGCTATCGCAAGATGGAATAATAAAATTAATGAGCTCATAATTACCTCGTAATTAATACTAATTACTATAATTCTAAAAAATTAACAATATTTAAAAACTAAATTAAATTAATAATTTCTGAAAATTGTGTAGAGTCTAATGATGCGCCTCCAACAAGGACTCCTCCAATATTTGAAATAGATAAGATGTCTTTTGAGTTTGAGTTGTTCACAGAACCACCATATAAACATCTAGGTATGTTATTTTTATCCGAGATTAGTGAATTTAATGCAGAAAATATACAATCACACATCTCAATAATATCATTTATTGTAGCTGTATTTCCTGTTCCAATAGCCCAAATTGGCTCGTAAGCAATAATTGTATTATCTCTTGTAACATTTTCAGGAAGAGATTCCTCAAGTTGAGTTCTTATAAAATTAAATTGGTCTCCCTTTTCCCTATGATAGTCACTTTCACCTATGCATATAATGGGGATTAGATTATTCCTATGAGCTGCCTCAGCTTTTAGTCTAATTATCTGATTTGTATAATTATATGACATCCTTGTTTCAGAGTGTCCAACAATTACAAATTTTGCATTAATATCCCTAATCATAGGAGCAGAAATAGCGCTTGTGTGAGCTCCATAATCTTCAAAATGACAATCTTGAGCGCCAATAAATATTCCTGAATTCTCAGTTAATTTTGTAAAACTTTCTAATAGCGTGAATGGTGGAAATAAAATTACGTTTGATTTACTCAAATTTGTGACTTTATGTAGTAAATTATCCACTTCCTTTTTGGAGTCAATTAGGCCGTTCATCTTCCAGTTACCTGCAATAATTGGTAAATTTGTATTAAAAATCATTTTACGCCCTCAACTCTATAAATAAACATGAATATACTCACAATAAAACAATAGAAATTTTATATATATTACCTTATATTACCGACATGAACAAATACGGAATGATTGTGAGTAATTTAAAATGTTGAATACATTAAGAAAATCTGTTGCAGGACCATTTGTAAAATTGTTGATAGGTATATTAATCTTAAGTTTTGCAGTCTGGGGAATTCAAGACATTTTTGGAAACTATAAGAATTCTGTTGCAATAGAAATCGATGGAAATGAGATAAGTCTTGATGAATTGGTAAATGAATACAATTATCAATTATCAACGATCAGCTCACAATTAAACAAACAAATCTCATTCGATGAGTCTATGGCACTTGGTATTGATAAAATAGCAATTGAAAATTTGATACGTAAAATGATTTTACAAATAGAATTAAATAAATATGGAATCAATATACCAGAAGAATTCATTGCACAAAAAATTGTTAATGATGATGCATTCAAATCTGAAGGAGTTTTTAATAAAGCAAGATATAGACAATTGTTATCATTTTCCGGTTACACTGAAGAAAGTTTTTTGATCAGTGAGCTGAACGCTAACAAACAAAATCAGCTGTACAGTTTAATTGCCAACAAAAACTACATACCTAACACATTACTTGATATTATAAACGATTATAATTCTACAGAAAAAGTCATAAATTATATTGAAATACCCAAAAAAAATATTTCTGTAAAAACGCCATCTGAGAGAGAACTATTAGAATTTTATGACAAGTTTCAAAATGGTTACAGAAAATCCGAGACAAGAGATTTTGATGCCCTAATCCTAAACGCTGATAGTTTGAAAAATAATATTTCAGTTTCACAAACAGAAATTCAAAATTATTATAATGAAAACATTGATAGCTTCAAAGTTGAAGAAACGAGAGATGTTTATCAATTCTTTTTTGATGATTTAATTACAGCAGAAGAATTTTTAGCAGAATCTAAAAGTGTTAGCTTTGAGATACTTCTCGACTCATATAATTTATCTAAAAGCGATGATTACCTTGGAAATATCCGGAAGGATGATATTTTGGACTCGGATCTCGCTGAAATAGCTTTTAATATTGATGCTAAATCATTCAGTAATCCAATTGATGGACTACTCGGTTTATCTATCGTTTATATTGATGAGATATACGAAGGTTTTACTCCACCTCTAAACGAGTTAGCGTCAACGATTGAAGAAGAACTTAAACTTGAAGCAGCTCTTAATCTTATAGATGATGTTTTCTTTTCAATTGAAGATGACTTCCTCTCGGGCATGCATATGCAGGAAGTTGCAGATAAAAACAAAATAAACCTCACCAACTTTGCAAAAGTTGACATAAATGGCAAAGACTTCGATAACAATGACATCAACGTAATACAAAATGATGAATTACTACAAAAATTATTTAATTCAGGTATAGGAGATTTTATTGAGGTAGTAGAAACCGAAGATAGCTACATTTGGATAAAATTAAATGCAATAAATGAACCATTTATCAGATCTTTCAAAGATGTCCGTGATTTAGTTACAACAGATATGATTAAACAGCGACTTGATAAAAAGGAAAAAGAAATTATAGCAGAAATTGAAGACGCTTTAATTAATAATAATCTATCTAAAGAAACAAGTGAATCACTCAATATTGAAATAAAAAAATCAAAACCATTCAGTAGAAATAAACCCATTATCGAGTTTAGCCAAGACTTTAATGATAGGATATTAAGCGCAGATATAAATGAAACAATTATTGGAAGATCACCTGATGAAATTTTAATTGGAAAAGTTATAGAGATAATTCCAAGTAATAGTTCCGCATTAACAAGAGATAATGATCAAGTTGAAGGGCTTGATTACCAAATAAGAAGTGATCTTTTTGAGCAGTTTTTGTCATCGCTAGAAGAGAGTTATGATGTCACACTCTTCCAAGGAAATATTGATAGACTATTTAATTCACAAAATCAGTAAAAGCAGATGAATCCATCTGAAAAATTATATAACAAGAAAAACTCTCAGGTTATATGGAAGACAATAATCTCAGATACAATAACGCCTGTGTCGATCATGATGAGACTTAAAGATCATGCTAACACTTTTTTGTTAGAATCTGTTGAGGGCGGTACAAAAAGAGGTCGTCATTCCATTATAGGTCTAAAACCTGATTTGTGGTGGAAATCAGAGGGTCATAAATCCTTTATAAAGCAATCTGAAACAGGTAATTTTGTGCCTACAAAACATAGTCCATTTGAGTCATTAAATGAATTATTAAATGCCTCACTTATAGATTTACCTAAAACTTTACCTAGAATGAGCGCAGGTATCTTTGGATATATTGGCTATGATAATGTAAGACTAATAGAAAACATATCAGAAGAATTATTTTCTGAAAATGATTTTCCGGACTCATTATTGATGAGGCCATCCTTAATTATTGTATTTGATAATCTCAAGGATGAGTTATCAATTGTTTCTACATTGAGATACAGGGAAGGAGTTGACTTTAAACAAGCAAAACTTGAATCAGAAAATGCCATAGACTCAATTTTGCATTTAATAAAAGAGCCATTAAAAAATATAACAAAAAATAGCAGCCAAAATGAAATAAAAATTGAGTCCAATACAACCAAATCTGAATACTTAAAAATGGTACAAAAAGCAAAAAACTACATTTACGAAGGTGACATATTTCAAGTCGTATTAAGTCAAAAATTTTCCTCTATTTTTGAACTACCAGCATTTGAACTTTACCGTTCATTGAGGCGAATAAATCCTTCTCCATTCCTTTTTTATTTAAATTTTGATGATTTTTCTGTAGTTGGATCCAGTCCTGAGATTTTAATTCGAATGCTTGATGAAGAGGTTACTGTTAGACCTATTGCAGGCACAAGACCCAGAGGTGTTACTGATGAAGAGGATAATAATTACAAGACGTCTCTCCTTAATGACCCAAAAGAATTAGCCGAGCATCTAATGTTGTTAGATTTAGGAAGAAATGATGTCGGAAAAGTGTCAGAATTTGGGTCAGTAAAAGTTACAAACAAATTCTTTGTTGAATTATATAGCCATGTTATGCACATAGTGTCCAATGTAGTCGGTAAATTAGATAAAAAATATAATATTATAGATGTTCTTAAGGCAGGATTTCCAGCTGGTACTGTGTCTGGCGCTCCTAAAATACGTGCAATGCAGATTATTGATGAACTCGAAAAAGAAAAGCGTGGGATTTATGCAGGCTGCGTAGGTTATTTTTCAGCAACTGGAGATATGGACAACTGCATCACATTGAGGACCGCTGTGATAAAAAATGGAGTGATGCATGTTCAAGCTGGGGCAGGAATTGTTGCGGACTCCATACCAGAAAATGAGTATGAAGAATGTAGATCCAAAGCAAAAGCTCTATTTAATGCAGCTCAAGATGCACTTAACATAAATAATGGCAAAATTTAAAAATGATTTTAATTATCGATAATTATGACAGCTTTACTTATAATATTGTACAGTACGTAGGTTCGTTAGGGTTTCAAATGGAGGTACATAGAAATGATAAAATTGCCATTGACGAAATAAACTCATCCATTTCTCATATAATTGTATCTCCCGGACCTTGCACACCTGATGACGCAGGTATATCTGTTGAAATTATCCAAAATTATCATGATAAGATCCCTATTTTAGGAATATGTTTGGGGCATCAAGCCATTGGGCAGGCTTTTGGATCGAAAATTATAAAAGCCAAAAACTTAATGCATGGCAAAACTGATCTTATTGAACATACAGACAGCCCCATTTTCAAAAAAATTGACACAGAATTCATGGCAACGAGATATCATTCACTCATCATTGAAGAAGAGAGCTTGGCGAGTGACTTACAAATTGACGCACGATCTAAAAATGATAATTATATTATGTCAGTTTCACATAAAACTAGCCCAACTTATGGCATACAGTTTCATCCAGAAAGCATTGAAACACCAAATGGCATTCAAATTCTTGAAAATTTTCTAAATATATGATCAAAAAAAATGACAAACAATACTGAATACATCGAGAAGTTATCTTCAGGATTTAATCTAAACACTAAAGAAAGCTATTTGCTTTTTCTAGATATTATGTCTGGAAGTATTAAAACTAATGAAATAATTGAACTATTGACAGCACTTAAGGTGAAGGGTGAAACCACTGATGAAATCACTGGAGCTGTTATGGCAATTAGAGAAAAAATGGTCCATATTGAAGCTCCTGATGGTACCATTGACATTGTTGGAACAGGTGGAGATGGTCTCAATACCCTAAATATCTCAACAGCATCTGCAATAGTAGTTGCAAGTATAGGCATCAAAGTTGCCAAACATGGTAATAGATCCGTATCATCTCTCTCAGGAGCATCCGATATTCTTACAGAATTAGGTGTTAATATAAATATTAGCGCTGACTCTGCTATCAAATGTTTAAATGATATTGATATTTGTTTTATGTTTGCACCGTTATATCACAGTAGTTTTAAACATGTAGCTGAAGCCAGATCTCAATTAAAAACTAGAACAATTTTTAATATTTTAGGTCCATTATGTAATCCAGCAAATGTCAAAAATCATTTGATAGGTGCATTGATAAGAAACTCTTATTACCAATGTCCCAAGTACTAAAAAACTTAGGCTCTAATAATTCATGGCTTCTAAATAGTAACGATGGATTAGATGAAATATCAATATCAGATAAAACCAACGTTACAAAATTGCACAATGACAATATCGTTGAGGATATAATTGATCCCAATAATTATAGAATAACCCCTGCTCCGATCAGTAAAATTATTGGCAAAGACCCCAAATATAATGCTAAAGAATTATTGAAAGTATTTAATGGCGAAATAAATGCATATAGAGATATTATTCTAATTAATTCAGCTGCTGCAATTCTTATAACCGGTAATTGTCATGATTTGAATGAAGGTATTAATATGGCTTCAGTAGCTATTGACTCAAAAGCAGCGCTCAAAAAAGTTGATGAATTAAAAGAAGTTACAAATAAATTAAGCGAATAACTATGAGTTCCATCTTAAAAAAAATTTCTGAATACAAAAGACAAGAAGTTGAAAAATGTAAATCTGAAATACCATTGCCATCGATGATACAGATGTCATTGGATAGCAATAATATTCAAAGACCTTTCTATAACACTCTTAAAGAAAAAATATCAATGAGCACGACCCCATTGATATGTGAAATTAAAAAAGCAAGCCCATCACGTGGAATAATTAGAGAAGATTTTAATGTTGAGAAGATAGCAATTGACTACACTCAGTCAGGCGCAACTTGTATTTCAGTTCTAACTGATTACCCATCTTTTATGGGCAAAAACGAGTACCTTAAAATTGTAAGAGATTCCTCTCCCCTACCTATACTAAGAAAAGATTTTTTTCTTGACCCATATCAAGTATATGAAACAAAATATTTGGGTGGAGACTGTATTTTAATTATTTTAGCTATGCTTGATGATATTACAGCAAAAATACTTTACGAAACTGCAGAAAAAATAGGACTTGATAGTATTTTTGAAGTCCATGATGAAAATGAATTTGATAGGGCCGTTGAATTAAACGCTAAACTAATTGGGATTAACAATAGAGATTTACATTCATTTAAAACAGACATTAATAATACGATAAAATTAGCTCACAAATTTAATAAAAGTCACATGATAATATCTGAAAGTGGAATTTTTACTAACCATGATATCAAATTATTGAAAAAGCATGGTGTTCAAAGTTTTTTAATTGGTGAAAGTATAATGAAATCTGATAATATTCAAGATGCTATAAGAGGCCTACTTAATGAATAGTTTTTCACACATCAATAACAAAGGAGATGCCAATATCGTTGATATCAGTGGCAAACAAAAAACAAAAAGAATTGCAAAAGCAACAGGTATCGTTAATCTTGCTAAAGATACTCTAGAACTTATAAAAAATGATGAATTAAAAAAGGGGGATGTATTAGCAACCGCAAGAATTGCTGGTATTATGGCTTCAAAACAAACTCCTAATTTAATACCTTTGTGTCATAATATTAATGTTGAATTCGTAAAAGTAGAATTTGATCTTGATGATAAAAATAATCAAATAATTGTTACTTCAGAATGCCATACAACAGAAAAAACAGGCATTGAAATGGAAGCATTATTATCCTGTTCAATCACGTGCCTTACTATTTATGACATGATAAAATCAGTTGATAAAGAAGCTTCAATTACAGAGATTAAACTTGTTTTTAAATCAGGTGGAAAATCAGGAATATTCAAGAGAACATGAGTCTATTAAATTTAGAAAAAGCAATAAATACCTGTTTAAGCGATATACAATACAAGGACAAAACAGAGATTAAACTAACAGACTCATTACACAGGGTTATAGCAGAAGATCTTTTTGCAAATAAAAATTCACCTCCACATGATATCTCAGCAATGGATGGATATGCCCTAGATTGCAATGAAAATGATATGAAGGGATCTATATTAAGTGTAGTTGGAAAAGTACCTGCAGGGAAAAGACTCTTAAAAACAATTCACAAAGGTGAAGCTATTCGAGTTTTCACAGGAAGCAGGATTCCTGATAATTTAAACACTGTTGTAATTCAAGAAAACGTAACTGAAAAAAATAATAAAATCACAATTAATGAAAAAATTGGAGCTCATCAGCATATAAGGAAAAAGGGTTTTGATTTCCAAAAAGGAGATAAATTAATTGAAGATGGCACAAAGATTGAACCAAGACATATTTCTCTTGCTGCATCAATGAACCACACATCGCTCCTCGTATATAAAAAACCTACAGTTGCGATCATATCATCTGGTGATGAACTGGTGAGACCTGGTACAAAATTTGCAAATGAGAAAATCATAAGCTCAAACAGTTATGGAATTAAATCTTACATCGAAAAACTTGGTGGGGTTGCAATAGATATTGGTATTGCAAAAGATACAAAAGAGGACATTCAAAAAAAAATACAGAAAGCTAAGGAAGCAGATATAATAGTAACTATAGGTGGAGCCAGTGTAGGAGAATTTGATTTAATTAAAGAAAGTATTAGGGATGAACTAGATCTTAAATTTTGGAAAATTGCTATGAGACCAGGAAAACCACTTATTTTCGGACACCTTAATAATTCTAAATTTCTTGGACTACCTGGAAATCCTGTATCTGCATTAGTTTGTAGCCAATTATTTTTAAAGCCAATGTTACTAAAAATGCAAAATATAGACCATTCAATAACTCTAACTAAAGCTAAACTAAAAAAAGACCTTAAAAAAAACGATGAACGACAAGATTATATTAGGGCATATGCTGAGAATGGAATAGTAGAACATCATCATACACAAGATTCATCGTCATTAAGTATACTCGCTAGGTCTAATGTCTACATAGTCAGAAAACCTTTTGCTGAAGCATCAAAAGCAGGAGAATTAGTAGATATATTAGAAATTGATACTTAAATTTAACAATTATTAACTTTATGCTTGTAGAACATAAAAAGAACATGTATATATGTTCTTGTTTTGTGCATCAAAATTGGAGTTGTAAATATGTTAACACAAAAACAATCCGAACTACTTAAATATATAAATCAAAGAATTACAGAAAATGGAATACCACCATCTTATGATGAAATGAAGCAAGCTGTAAATCTTCATTCAAAATCCGGAATTCATAGATTAATAAATGCCCTAGAGGAAAGAGGTTTCATTAGAAGATTACCAAATAGAGCACGCGCACTTGAAATATTAAAATATCCATTCAATAATAATTATACATTTAGCTCCAATCAAAAAACATCAAATGAAATCCGCGAGAATACCCACGAATCATTACTACAAATCCCTATAATGGGTAAAATCGCAGCAGGTTCACCTATTTCTGCAATACAAGAAAAGATTGATGATATAAATTTCCCCAAGGATATGTTGAGTAATAATGAACATTATGCACTGCAAATTAAAGGAGACTCTATGATTGAATCCGGCATTTTCGACGGAGATACAGTTATAATCAAAAAGTGTGCTCAAGCAGAAAATGGAGATATCGTTGTTGCGTTAATTGATGACGAAGAAGCCACACTCAAAAGATTAAGAAAGAAGGGTGATATTATTGCTCTAGAACCATCTAATCAAAATTATGAAACAAAAATTTATTCTTCTGAAAGAGTTAAAATACAAGGGTGTTTGGTGAGTCTAATTAGAAACTACCACTGATCAACACAGACAGAATGAATAAAGTAATAACAAGATTTGCCCCCTCACCCACTGGGAATTTACATATTGGTGGGTGTAGAACTCTCCTTTACAATTGGCTATATGCAAAAAAAAACAATGGTCAAATTATACTGAGGATTGAAGACACAGATCGTGAAAGATCGACAATTGAAGCCACAAAAAATATTATAGAAAGCATTGAATGGCTTGGTTTGCAATGCGATGGCAAAACAGTTTATCAAAAAGATAATATATTAAATCATCAAGGGGTTGTAGAAAAATTACTGAATGATGGTAAGGCATACTATTGTTATTGCAGTGAAGATGAACTCTTAAATATGAGGGAAAGCGCACTTAAAAATAAAAGTGCTTCCATGTACAATAATAAATGGCGCGACAAAACACCATCTAAGAACGATCTAAAAATCAAACCCACAGTGCGAATAAAAACTCCACTAAGCGGCACTACTGTTATTAAAGACCACGTTCAAGGGGATATTGTCTTTAATAATAAGGATCTTGATGACTTTATTTTACTTAGAAGTGATGGGTCACCAACTTATTTATTAGCATCCGCTGTAGATGATCATGATCTTGGCATTACGCATATAATAAGAGGAGACGATCATTTAAATAATGCAGCAAGGCAGGCTACTATATTTGACTTAATGGAATGGGAAAGGCCACAATATACGCATATACCTCTTATACACTCACCTGATGGAACAAAACTCTCTAAAAGAGACGGAGCTCTGTCTGTTTTAGAATATAAAGATGAAGGTTTTTTACCCATTGCAATTTTAAATTACTTGTTACGTCTTGGATGGAGTTATGGTGATTTAGAATATTTCACAATCAACGAAATGATCCAATATTTTGATGTAAAGAACATTCACAAATCACCTGCTAGATTTGATAAATCAAAATTACTAAATATCAACACACATTACCTCAGAGAGGAAAAAGAAAATAATTTAATAGATTATATGTCTGATTTTGAGAATTTAAAATTCTCCGAAGAGATAAAAAGTAATTTAGAAAAAATCATTCCTCATTTAAAAACAAAAGCAAAGACATTAAATGAAATAAGATATCTGTCTAGATACATATATTCAAATGAATTCGAAATACCAAAAGATATTGAAGCAGAGATTATCAATAAAAAAACAAAAGAAATTCTGCTCATATTTTGTAATAAATTAAAATCTATTTCTGAATGGTCCATCGAAGAAATCACATCATTAATAGAAGAACTAATTAAAGAAAAAGAAATAAAATTGATAGAGATAGCGAAACCATTAAGATTAATATTGACAGGCGCTATAGTTCCAACAGGCATATATGAGCTTATATATGCTCTTGGTAAAGATATAACTCATCAGCGCATCTCTTCTTATTTGCATAAATAATTAATTTTTTTTATTTGATAATATCAATAATTGTATATATAAAATGTATACAAATTGAATACAAATTCACATTGTGGGAGGTTGTTATGGTAACAAAAAAAACAGAAAATGGCACTGCTTACATTGAAATAAACAATGCAAAGTATGAACTACCCATATACAAACCTTCAATAGGCCCCAATGTTCTAGACATATCAAAATTATATGCACAAGCTAATGTCTTTACATATGATCCAGGCTTCACTTCAACAGCAAATTGTTCATCAACAATCACTTTTGTGGATGGAGAAAATGGAGTGCTTCTTTATCGTGGTTATAAAATTGAGGATCTAGTTGAACATGCTGATTTCCTTGAAGTTGCCTACTTGTTGTTAAACGGTGAATTACCTAATAAGGCTGAAAAAGACGAATTTGATAACGCCGTAACCAATCATTCAATGCTTCACGAACAGATGTCACGATTCTACCAAGGATTTAGACGTGATGCTCACCCAATGGCTATTACTTGTGGTGTCATAGGTGCCCTATCTGCTTTTTACCATGACTCAACAGATATCAATGATCCACATCAACGTATGGTTGCAAGCAGAAGATTGATTGCCAAAATGCCAACTATTGCAGCTATGGCTTACAAATATTCACTTGGTCAACCATTCGTATACCCAAGAAATGATTTAGATTATTCAAGTAACTTCATGCATATGTGTTTTTCAGTTCCGACCGAAGAATACAAAGTCAATAAAGTTCTTGCTGATGCACTTGATAAGGTATTCATTTTACATGCAGATCATGAACAAAACGCTTCTACATCAACAGTCAGACTGGCAGGTTCATCAGGTGCCAACCCATTTGCTTGTATAGCAGCAGGAGTTGCATCATTATGGGGTCCAGCACATGGTGGAGCAAATGAAGCTGCTTTAAACATGCTTGAGGAAATTGGAACAGCTGATAAAATTAATCAATACATAAAAAAAGCTAAAGATCCAAATGATCCATTTAGATTGATGGGTTTTGGACATCGCGTTTACAAAAGTTATGATCCACGTGCTAAAATCATGCATAAGACCTGTCATGAAGTTTTAGATGTTTTAGGTCTTAAAGATGATCCATTATTAAAGGTTGCTATGGAGCTAGAAAAAATTGCACTAGAAGATCCTTATTTTGTAGAAAAGAAATTATACCCAAATGTAGATTTTTACTCTGGTATAATCTTAAAAGCCCTAGGATTTCCAAAGGATATGTTTACTGTACTATTTGCACTTGCAAGGACAGTTGGTTGGATCTCTCAATGGAAAGAAATGATTGAAGACTCAGAACAGAGAATAGGCAGACCTCGTCAACTTTATATGGGCAACATTGATAAGGGTTTTAAAAAGATTCAAGATAGATAAGTATTAAACAAATCCTCTAATTTCTTTTCATCAACTGACTTTTTCATAATTTTGTGTATCTCATTAAATCCATTTATTTGATCCATTCTTTGGGTTTCATTGTTTAAGAGCTCGAGCATATTTTTTGAAATATTTCGAACATTACAATCTTTTTGAATAAGTTCTGGTACGAGATTCTTTTTTAGTATTAAATTTGGTAGTGAAATAAAATGCTTATTTAAATTTAATAAAAAAGCAAAAATAGCATTTAAAATATTTAATTTATATATTACCACCATAGGTAATTTTGCTGCACTCAATTCTAATGTAGCACTACCAGAGGCAACTAATGCAACATCCGCACTATAAAAACACTTAATCTTTTCTTGTTCATCTATTACAACATCAATATCTAAATTATATTTGCTAAATGATTTTTCTATTTTAGTTTTATATTTTTCAAAAGTTGGAATTTTAATTTTAAAATTTTGCCCGCTTGATGCCAAATAATTAAAGGACTCAATTGATGGCTCTAATAATTTATCTATCTCTGAAGCTCTGCTTCCAGGCATGAATAATATAATTTTATTTTCAGAACTATTACCATCTTCTAGATGCTTCTTATTTAATATATTATCAAATAAACTGTTTCCAACATATAAGCTCGGTGGCCCATTTAATTCTCTATAAATTTCTGGTTCAAAAGGGTATATAGATAAAATATAAGAAATATATTTTTTCATAAACCTAGCTCTATACGATCTCCAAACCCAAACTAGAGGTGGAACATAATTTATTATTGGAACACCAGGTAAATGTTTTTTTATGTTTTTAGCAACCCTCTGAGTGAATTCTGGGCTATCAATAATTATTAGAATATCTGGTTTGTAAGATGTAATAGATTTGATTGTAAATTTAAGTTTGTTGTTTAATTTCCTAATATTTTTCAAAATTGCCCATGGCCCAATCAATGATAGATCTTCATATGGGAATAGAGATTTAAGTCCAAGATTTGATAGTTCTTCTCCGCCAATGCCAAAAATTTCCAAATGGTAAGAAAGAGATAATTTTTTTATCAAATCAGCACCAATTTTATCACCAGATGCTTCTCCTGCAATTATAGCAATTCTTTTTATATTCTTAGTCATGTTGTTATTATATGCTTTTAATAACTACAAAAAATAAATTATTTTCGTCTACCATTTTTATAACAGTTTCATAATCTAGTACAATAACATCACCTGCTGTGATCACTAAACCTGATAATTTCGACTTAATAACTAGATCTATTGTTTGTTTACCAATGGTAGGCATGTCAGTTCTTAGATCCTGTTGCATTTGGGAAGTTTTAAAAAAAATACCATTTATTTTGTTTTTATTACTGTTAAGTTCAACTACCCTTGACAACATGGTATCTGTTCCCTCTGCAGCTTCAACAGCGATAACTCTTCCTTTCGAAACAACGGCTGCTTGACCAATATCATGATTGCGAAATATTCTCATTTTTTCTTTTGCCAATTCTATATTTTTAATTTCATGGTTCGGTATATTTCTTTTAGAGTAAACTCCTTCTGGTAAAGTTAGTTCAGGGTTTATATCTGATGCTCCAATAATTTCAAAACCTTTCCTTTCAATATATGCGTTTAATATTCTAAATAAGGCTGCATCACCTCTATTTAGAATATGTCGAAATTTTAATAAAAGTATTATTGAAAATGGATTTAAGAAATCTAACAGACTATTTGGTCTTTTTATGTAACCAGCCATACATATCTGAGTTATTTTTTCTCTTTTTAATATTTTAAAAATATAATTTATATCAATCTTATTTAATTTATATAATTTGTAATTATTATTACATTTTATTTCAGGATTATCGATTGATATTACTGTTAAGTCAAAATCTGCTTTCTGAGATTTATGAATAAGATTCTTAACAAGGTCGCCTTTACCAGCGATTATAGCTAATTTTTTATTATTCATTCAATAATGTTTATTAAATTAGATTTATTTTATAATACTTTCTTCACTTGGATGAGAAAGACGTCTATCTGGTTTTTCAATTATAAAATTCAATAGATCACTAATTACATTATTATTTTTGTACTTATTAATCAAAAATCTTGATCTATCTGGAATTTCTGTTGATGGTCCATCAAAAATCTCTATGTATACTTCCCTTATTTGCTGAATATTTTCTTTAGTAAAACCTCTTTGCCTTAGTCCTTTTATATTAACGCCAGTTAAAAAACATCTTCTAAGAATTCCTTTGCCTATACCATAAGGAAGTATATCCATTTCTACAGCAGTCATACCAGCTATGTATGCATGTTTACCAATCCTTACGAAGGGTTGAATTCCAGACAATCCACCAATAATTGCAAAATCACCAACTGATGCATGACCAGCAAGAGTTGCTTGATTGATTAATATTACATTATCTCCAATCGTACAGTCATGCGCAACATGGGAACCTACCATAAATAAACAATTATTTCCAATTGAAGTTATTGAATTAGCAGATGATGTACCAGGATGTATTGTAACACTCTCTCTGATGATACAGTTTGATCCTATAGTAATAAAATTTTTTTCACCTTTATACTTTAAATCTTGAGGTTCCATGCCAATTATTGCATTAGGGAATATTTTAGTATCTTTACCAACATTTGTATAACCATCGATTATTGCATGTGGATATACTACAACTCCATCACTTAATTTTACATTAGCGCCTATGTATGAATATGCCCCGATGGATACATCGGCACCAATTATAGAGCCGTCTTCAATTATTGCGGTAGGATGTATCATGAGTTAGTACTATTATCAATCATTGCACTAATTTCAGCTTCAGCAATAAGGCTTCCTTGAACATATGCTTCACCTTTATATTTCCAAACGCTAGATCTTTGTCTAATTTTTTTTAGATAATAGTATATGATATCTCCTGGGATAACAGGTTTTCTGAAACGTGCTTTATCAATTGTCATAAAAAAAATATTTAGATTAGCATCTTCATTTATATTGTGTGCAAGCATACATATAACTGCTGCTGTTTGAGCCATTCCTTCAATTTGTAATACACCAGGCATTATTGGATTACCAGGAAAATGACCTTGAAAAAAAGGTTCGTTTATTGTTACATTCTTAATACCAATCCCATAATTATCACCATCCATTTCTATAATTTTATCAATAAGCAAAAAAGGATAAGTGTGTGGCAATAATTTGGATATTGTATTTATATCAATTATTTTTGAATCATTAGTCATTATGTATTTCGAAATATGTTAAATTGATCAAAAAAAATATAGCACAACAATAAAATAATTAATAACTATTTTCTAGTTAATCGAGATATGATTTTTAATTCATGATGATATGAGTCAATTTCTTGTGCAGGATTTCCTGCAATTTTTTTATTAGAGGAAAAACTTCTTGTCACCCCAGAACCAGCGGCGATGATAACATTATCACCGATTACCCTGTGTTGTTTTATGCCCACCTTCCCACCTAACATAACATTATTACCAATTTTAACACTGCCCGATATTCCAACTTGTCCTGCAATTGCACAATTTTCTCCAATAATTACGTTATGAGCTATTTGCACTTGATTATCTATTTTGGTTCCTTCACCAATAATTGTATTATTTAATGAACCTCTATCTATGGTTGTATTAGAACCAATTTCTACATTATTTTGAATAATAACTTTTCCAATATGTGGAAATTTTTTAAGAGAGCTTCCTACACTCGTTACATAACCAAATCCATCTTGTCCAATACAAACACCAGAATGTATAATAACATTATCCCCGATAAGACAGTTTTTGATTGAACAATTACTTCCTATAGTGACATTTCTACCAATAAGAACGTTGCTACCAATTACTGTATTTGAGTCAATAAATGTATTTTTACCAATTGAACAACCTGCCTTAACAATAACGCCAGGATTTATCGTAATATTATTTTCAAGCTGTATATTATCATCTAGGATTGCCAGAGAACTTATTTGATTAGATGGATTTGAGTCAATGTCTTTGTAAAAAAGATTTATTACATCAATTATCGCACTCTCTGGTGAATTTGTAATTATTGGGAAAACATGATTAGGTAAAAGATGCTTCAAATCTTCTGTTACGAAACAAGCTGCTGCTTTTATTTTAATGATTGCATTCAAAGTATGATTTATTTGATAAATAAGTTATTTCATTTTTAGTAGCATTTTCAATATTATCAACTCCATGAATAATTATATCATGAAATGTTTTATCAAATTTATAATTTGGTATTACTCTATTAATTAATTTTAGATAAATTAAGCCGTCCAAAATTTGAGTAAAACATTCTCTCCATTAAACAAACCCAGTTATTATAAATCAAAATTAATCTTATTAAAAAGAAGTTCCACCAGAAAATTGAAAGAATTCAGTTTTATCAAATGTTTCTTTGTTTATTGCTTCAGTAAAATCAAATCTTAATGGACCGATTGGGGAATCCCAAAAAATTGATGCACCTATTGATGTTCGAATTGAATTTGAGTCATTAATTATAGCTTCATCTAGATCAGACTTCAAACATTGTTCCAGCATTGATATGCAATCCTCCCTTTAAGACCATATTCTTCAGTAAATGATGGAATAGGGAATTTAATCCTGTTGATGCAGATATATAAGTGTTTCCACCAACAGCTTCTTCATTTGAATTTGACAGAAGCTGTAGCCCCATGTCGGCTTTTAAACGAGGACTAATTCCCACGTGTTTGAAAACCACGTAATATACTACCTGGATCCATAAATGCATCAGATATTTTATATTTTGACTATCAAGACCAAAAATATGCCCTAAATCCATTGAGAAATTGAACCAATAATATTTTTGTAAAATCAATATAGTAATTCCCCTTGAAATTCATTTCTTAAATATTTAACATCACCACCAAGCCCAGCAAAATCTTGGCTCAATTTTAATAATAAACCGTTTGTTGGAGTAAAATTATTATCAAGATCATTATAATTCAAATGAATACCCAACTCTGAAATATTCTTTTCACCTTCTAATTGCCTAAGAGCTAACGCAGAATTTGATGGAACATCAAACACTTCATTCGTTGTATAACTGTATTTGATAGTTTAGCTTTAATTCATCAGATAATGGGAAACCAAATCTAACACCAGCGCCAATTTTTATTTTTATAACCTGATTGATCAGAATAATCTGTTTGATTACCATATATATCAAAACCTGCAGAAACAGGAGTATCCAGAAAAGATGGTTCTGTAAAATTAAAATTTAATAAGATTTTGATTACCACCCAGAGTTAAATCTAAAGTAATATTTTGCCCCTTTACCAAGTAAATTTGTTCAGAAATTTTTATTGTTCCAACCACACCACTAAAGTTGAATAACCAGCTCCAAAACAAGTGATCCAGTTGGTTTTCACTTACTGATATTTTTACAATTCTCCTGTCAGAAAGCTGAACCTGGAAGTGTATCAATTTTAACATCACTAAAAAATTTAGATTTCTAAGGTTTCTTATAGATTTATTCAGATAAGGACTGATTTAGAGGCATCACCTTCTGAAATAACAAGTTCTCTCTCTTATTACATAATCAAAAGGTACGTTGATTACCTGATTATATCAATTCTTTCAATATAAAAGACGGACCATTACTAATTACATAATTTATATCAATTGTTTTATCTGGCTCATTAAGTTTTTCAATTGTATTTATTTGGGCAAATGGATGACCATTTGATCTTAGATAATCAATAATATCTATAGTACTATTTTTCATTTTTTTTTCACTATAAACATCATCCTTTACTGTTTTAATCAACTTTATTTATTTGGTCTATATTTCAGACATTTATTTGATTAGTTATACTTATAGAACCAAAATTATATCTTTCACCTTCCTGGACTGTAAATGTAATTAGGAAAGAGTCATTTTTACCATCAAGTTCGGCAACAGAGTTAAGAACTTTAAAATTAACATAACCATTATTTTTGTAATATTGGTTCAGTAATTCTTTATCATATTCCATTAATTGATTATCATAAGATTTACCTGTGCCCCATATTTTATCTATAAATGTAGACCTCTTGGTAGCTATCGCATTACGTAAATTTCTGTCAGAATAATTTAGGTTTCCTATAAAATTAATATCTGTAATTTTAGTTACACCACCCTCATTAATCTCAAAGATAAGATTTACTCTATTGAAATCAAGTTTGATAATTTTTGGCTCAACAAAAACACTATATCTACCCGCAGATCTATATGCATTTATAATAGTTGCAATATCTTGCTCCAATTTCTCACTTGAAAATGTTGATCTTGATTTTAGTTCAGTTATCGACTCCAAACTCTTCATCATCTAGTTTTTTGTTGCCTTCAAAGGCTACTTGATTTATAAGATAATTTTCTTTTACTTCAATAAGTTAAATTTGAATTCTATATTTAATTTCAACATTTGAAAACAATTCAGTTTCATATAATTTTTTAAGCGATTTATCTATAACGTCTGCACTATATAAGTCGCCAGCACTTATTCCAGAATAATTTATTATTGTAGCATCATCAATTCTATTGTTACCAATAACTTCTAATGTTTTAATTATATGATTGCTTGCATAAGATTTGAGAAGAGCCAAAAAAAATATACAAATAGTAATTGCAAAAAAGTTAAAAATTAAGTTTTTCATTTTTTATATTTACTATAATTTATTAACATATTTATCATAATATCTATAATATTATTAAAATATATTTAAGAAATTTAAATCATTCCATAATGCAAATAACATTAATAGCACAATGAAAATAAGCCCAAATCTATGGAAAATTTCATTATAATAATCACTCATTTGCTTTCCTCTTAATGCCTCTATAAAATACATAAGAAGATGCCCCCCATCAAGCATTGGTATCGGAAATAAATTTATCAGACCAATACTCACTGATAACAATGCAGTAAGATGCAAAAGTGGAAGTAAGCCACTTTGAGCAATTTCCCCAGAAATTTGAGCAATACGAATTGGCCCACCTAAGTTTTCAGAAGACTCTTTTCCAATAAATATTTTCCCTATGTAATTAAGGGATAAAGAGATAATTTTATAGGTATCTTTTATTCCCTCTTTTAATGAAATATGTATCGGTAATTTTTCTGTGATTATATTTTCTTTTAAACTGCCTGAGCTGATGCCAACATAATAAATAGGATGTCTGCTTTATCAGGGTTTTTGAATTTTATATCTGGTTTTATTTCAAGAGTAATTAGTGATCCATTTCTTTCAATTACAAAATTGATGGCATCCATCTTTCTAAGCTGCAAAATATTTGATATATCACTAAATGATATTACCTGTTCATCATCAATTTCAACAATTCTATCATTAATTAATATTCCGGCATCCATTGCTGGGCTGTCTTGTTCTATAGCCTCTACAATAGGTAAAACAGATGTTTTTCCATTTAATGTATATAATCCAGCAAAAATAAATATAGCTAATACAAAATTTGCAATTGGACCTGCAGATACAATTAGAGATTTTGCAAATAATGATTTTGAATGAAAACCATTTATAGAGTCATTTAATTTTTTTTCTTTACTTGTTGGATCTGAGTCATCTATGAATTTTACATATCCCCCAAGTGGAATCCAACAAAATTTCCATCTTGTGCCTTTTTTATCAAAAAAGCCAAATATTTCTTTACCAAATCCAACTGAAAAGCTTTCCACATCAACTTTATTTATTCGTGCAACAAGGAAGTGACCAAGTTCATGAAAAAATACAACTGTGGTTAATACAAAAAGAAAAGGTATTGTATAAATTATAATATTACTGATCAATTTTATGCCCTTTTTCCAAAAACAAATCTCTAACTAGTTTCTCAGCTACACTTTTTGCATTTGAGTTAATTTTTAAAATATTCTCAATACTGTTAACATTTTGAATTTGGACATTTTTACTCATATATGCAATAGAATTTTCAATTATACCAAATATTTCTGTAAACTTTATTTTTCCTGCAACAAAACTTTGAACAGCTATTTCACTAGAAGCATTATAAGTGATTATTCCTATTGGACCTATATCAAGAGCTTTCCTTGCAAGTATAACAGATGGAAATACATCATTATTCAATGACCTAAATGTCAGTTTGCCTGCTTTCTCTAGGCATAGATTATTATATTCTGGATACTTAGCCTCTGTGAATAATGCATTACTAATTGGAATTCTCATATCTGCATCTGCCATCACAGCAATACTCGTTCCGTCTTTTAGAGATACCATTCCATGTATTAGTGACTCAGGATGAACTAATATATCAATTAATTCATGCTCAATATCAAATAAGTATGTTGCCTCAATCAATTCAAGTCCTTTATTTATGAGAGTTGCTGAGTCAATGGAAATTTTATTCCCCATCTTCCATGTTGGATGCTTGAGTGATTCTTCAACACTTACAAATTCAAGTTCATCATTTTTTTTATCTATAAAAGGTCCACCAGAGGCTGTTATTATTAATTTTCTGATATCATCTTTTTTAACTGACTTCAAAAGCTTGTTTAATGCACTATGCTCTGAGTCAACGGGGAGAATTTTTGTCGATTTATTAAAGTTTCTATCAAAAAATAAATTTCCTGCAGCAACAATTGACTCCTTATTTGCTATTGCAATGATGGCTGCATGATTAATACAGTTATAAGTAGGCAATATACCATAAGATCCAGATATAGCAGATAATACAATATCTACTGTTTCAGATGTGATATCTAAAATTCCATCTAGTCCTGCCTTTATTTTTATTCCAGACCCGAAAAGATTAGATTTTAGGTCATTATAATAATTATCATCAAATAGCACGGCATATTTGGGTTTAAATTTAAGTGATTGTTCAATTAATAATTCACAATTACTCCCCGCAACAAGTGAGTGAAGTGTAAAGTTTTCACTAATGTGTTCAATTGATAGTGTCGTGGTCCCAATTGAACCCGTTGATCCTAAAATTGTTAATTCTTTTTTCATAATTGCATCATCGCGTATAATTCATAGAAATATACTATCAATATGTATGTTATTGTAACACCAATGACACTATCAAACCTATCTAGAAATCCTCCATGTCCTGGCAATAAATTACTTGCATTCTTTATATTGAAATTTCTTTTAATGAGTGAAGCAAATAAATCACCTAAAATTGCACCGATTGATAGCAATACAAGCAAAATGATAAGTATTGTTTTATCAATCTGGTAATTCATTGAGTATAAAATTGAATAATTTATAATTGTAGGAAACAAGATAGCAGAGATTGTACCTTCAATTGTTTTATTTGGAGAAATTTTTGGGAACGCTTTTTTCTTACCAATAAGTTTCCCACCAATGTACCCTCCAAGGTCTGATAATATTGCTATACTAATAATAAACAGAATAATATATTTTGATTCATCTTGACTCTGGTTATTCATTAAAGAGTAAAAAAATACGAAGAATATCAATGTGTAATTGAGAAAATATAGAGTCCATAAGGTATTTTTTTTCATTATAAATAAATTCCAAAGAGAGCTAATGGATAGTGAAATAAGTAAAAGTATGACTGCAGGCCAAATAAGATCCCATAACAAGGTTATTAATATGAGAGAAAAGAAATATAAAATTGATAGTAATTTTTTTTTCTTCTGGCCCGATATTGTTATCAATTCATAAAATAGGATTGTTACAAAAAAAACTAACGCAAGTGTGAAGTACCAACCTCCAAGATATATTGGAAAAAAAACAATTGGAAACAAAACAATTGAGCTATATATCCTTAACTTCAGATTATTAATATCCATAATTAGTTCATAACCTTTTCTAATTCCCGCTTCCAAATCTACGCTCTCTATTTGCATACTGTTTTAGTGCATCAATTAACATATCTGGATTAAAATCAGGCCAGTAATCATCAATGAAAACGTACTCTGCATATATACTTTGCCATATCAAAAAATTACTTATTCTCTTTTCACCGCCAGATCTAATTATTAAATCTGGATCTGGAAAATCTCTAGTATCAAGATATTTGGTAACTATATCCTCATTAATCTCATTGTCTGATATATTGCCTTCGCTAACTTCACTAATAATCTTTTTAATTGCTCTAACCAATTCATTACGACCACTGTAATTAAAAGCTACAATTAAGTTCATTCCATTATTTTGTTCTGTTTTTTTTTCCACATTCTTGATAATTCTCTTATGTTTATCTGATAGTGTTTCAGAGTCACCAATAACTTTTATCTTTATATTCTTTTTGATAATTTTATCTAGATACAGATTCTCAAAACTTGCCATTAACTTCATTAGATATGATATTTCATCTTTATCTCTATTCCAGTTTTCTTTACTAAAACTGTAGAAAGTCAGATATTCTATTCCAATGTCGGATGCTGTTTTTGCAATATTAACCAGAGTATCAATTCCAATACTGTGCCCAGTTTCATTACTAAGATTGTTTTTGCGAGCCCACCTTCTGTTACCGTCCATTATAAGTGCAACATGTCTGGGAAGCGTTTGGTTAGGATTCATTAAAAATAATTGTATTATTTATTTATATACTCATTATCTCTTTAGTTTTATTTTGAAGCAAATCATCAATCATTTTGATTGATGTATCGGTAATTTTTTGTACTTCATTACTGAGATTCTTTTGATCATCTTGACTAAGATCGCTTTGCTTTTCTAATTTTTTTAGAGTATCCATACCATCTCTCCTTACATTACGAACAGCAACTCTTGCATTCTCTGCGTATTTACTTGCTACTTTACATAATTCTTCACGTCTTTCAGCATTAAGCTCTGGAATGGGAACTCTTATTAGTTGTCCATCCAGATTGGGATTTAATCCCAGTCCTGACTCCCTGATAGCCTTATCGACAGCTTCTGCTTGCCCTTTGTCCCAAACTTGAACTGATATTGTTCTTGGATCAGGAACACTGATTGTACCAACTTGATTAATTGGCATTTTAGATCCATAAACATCAACAACTATTGGGTCTAGAAGACTAGCTGAGGCACGCCCTGTCCTTAAACCTGAAAATTCATTCTTTAGGGAGGTTACAGCGCCATCCATTCTTTTAGAATAATCCTCTATCTTAAATCCATTCTCCATAATCAAATCCCTTCCTCACGATTGCAGACAAGTGTAAATTCACCCTCATTTTTTATAATTTTTTGCATTGAGTCTTTCTCCATTATCGAAAAGACAATAACTGGTAAATTATTTTCCTCAGCAATAGCTATAGACGCCATATCCATTACTTTAAGATTATTTTTTATAATATAATTATAGGATAAATTTTGAAACTTTTCAGCATCAATATATTTTTTTGGATCCTTATTATATATTCCATTTACTTTAGTACCTTTTAAAACTGCATCGCAATTTAATTCAAGTGCCCTGAGTACTGCAGATGTATCAGTTGTAAAGTATGGATTCCCTGTGCCCCCAACAAGGACTACTATATTGCCATCATTTAAATTCTTCTCTGCATCTTCATAGAAAAACTCTTCTACGATTCCTGAAATTGAAAATGAAGAATATAATATTGTTTTCAGACCAATATTATGAAGAGTGTTCTTCAAATACAGACCATTAATCACAGTGGCGATCATTCCCATTGCATCAGCATCATTTTTCGATAGATTGAGATCTTTATGATTGATGCCTCTGATAATATTGCCACCACCAATTACAATAGCGACCTTTATACCCATGTCATGAATAGATTTTATTTCATGGGCAATTTTTAATAATACATTTGTGTCAAAAGCATTAGCTTTATCACCAGATAGTATTTCACCAGATATCTTGAGAAGTACCTTATTTAGATCAAATGGCATTATCTCTTTTGGAACTAACTTTTATTGACAGCAGCAGCAACTTCACTTGCAAAATCATCTTCTTTTTTTTCAATCCCGTCCCCAAGTTGCATTCTTATGAAATTATTGATGGTAATATCTGCCCCTAACTCTTTAGCTTTGTTTTCAATAAAACTAGAGACTTTATTTTCTCCATCGAGCACATACACTTGAGACATTAGCGCATTTTCTTCAGTATATTTTTTAATTCTACCTTCTACCATTTTTTCTATAATGGCTTCTGGCTTACCACTCTCTTTTGCCTGCTCGATTGCAATTTGCTTTTCTTTTTCAATAAGATCAGATGGTATCAGATCAGATGAAAGGGCAATAGGATTAGATGCCGCTATGTGCATACACAAACCTTTTCCAAGATCCGATATTTGAGCCTCATCAAGATTTGTTTTGATTGAAACTAATACACCAATTTTACCTAAAGAGTCTCTGACTGAGTTATGAGTGTAGGAAAATATATGCCCTTGATCTACAGTCAAATGGCCTATTCTTCTTAATTGTATATTTTCTCCTATGGTTGCAATTTTTTCATTAATTTCTTCTGCAACGCTTCTTCCTGTGTCTTGGTAAGGAAGATCAGCTATTTCATCATTATCAATAGCAATACTCAATAACCCATCTAATAGATTTTGAAATTCTTCATTCCTAGCAACAAAATCTGTTTCAGAATTAAGTTCAATAATTGCCGCTTTATTACCAGAGACCAGATTACCAATCAATCCCTCAGAAGCAATTCTATCTGATTTTTTTGCTGCTTTAGTAATACCTTTTGCTCTCAACCAATCAATTGATAATTCAATATCACCATTATTTTCTGTAAGTGCAGTCTTGCAATCCATCATTCCTGCACCACTTTTTTCTCTTAATTCTTTTACAAGTGAGGCTGTAACTTCCACCATCTATCTTCCTTTAATTTTTAATTACTATCTTCTGAAGATTTCTCTTCGCTTGAAGTTTCTTCAGTTTTCTTCTTAGAAACTCTCTTCTTCTTTTCTACAATTACGTCACTGCTCCCATCAGCAACGTCAGCAGGTTTAGAACCCTCAGTATTTTCTGTGATTGATGTTAGATCTGAAACCTCATTTTCTGGTTCAGTTAAAATATCTGAGTCTGATGTTGATGTTGGGTCCTCAGAAGCCCCTAAATCAACAGGACTTTTTGCAAGAGACTCTTCCATACCATCTAAAATTGTTTTTTCAACAAGCGAACAATATAGAGCAATTGCTCTTGATGCATCATCATTTCCTGGAATAGGATGATCAATATTATCAGGAGTTGAATTTGTATCAAGAATTGCCACAACAGGTATACCTAATTTATTAGCTTCTAAAATTGCAATTGCTTCCTTGTTAGTGTCGATAACAAATAGAATATCAGGGAGTCCTCCCATATCTTTTATTCCACCAATAGCTCTCTCTAGCTTATTGTATTCTCTTGTGAGTCTTAAAACTTCTTTTTTAGTAAGAGCATTAACCCTTTCACTTGAAAGTAATTTTTCTAATTCTTTAAATCTATTAATTGAATTTGATACAGTTTTCCAATTTGTTAGAATACCAGCCATCCATGTGTAATTAATGTAATATTGCGCTGATCTTTTTGCGGACTCAGCAATATGGTCAGATGCTTGTCTTTTAGTGCCAACAAATAGAACCCTACCACCTGATGCAGCTACATCACGAATAGCTAGTAGTGCTTGGTGTAACAAAGGTACTGTTTGTGATAAATCTATTATATGGATACCATTTCTTTTTCCATATATGAAAGGTTCCATTTTAGGGTTCCAGCGTTCTTTCTTATGACCAAAATGTACGCCAGCTTCAAGTAATTCTCTTAATGAGAAGTCGGGTAATGACATATTAATATCTCCTGATTCGGTTATTCTCCATGGGACGCTTGAAACACCGAGTCATGTCCCATGTTCGTATTTATTTGGTTTTTATATGATTTTATTTGAGAAATATCAAGTGATTTTACAAAAGAATTACTCTTTATTGAATATTTCAACACCAGGCAAATTTTTCAAATATTCTTTTGTATCAATATCAAGCAAGTAGCTGTTTCCGATTGCCAGATTAACATCTTTCTTTAAATTTTTATCAAAGAATATTAGATTTATAGAGTCTGTACCACTACCAGATTGTAATTTGCTCGCAATATTATCAATAACATTGATATTCTGAACTTTGATTGTATAGTTATTGCATTTATCATTTATCAAATTATCTTCCAAGAACTCTTCCACTTTATCATAGTTATCGTTTGTATTTTCAAATTTATGTTTTGAGTCTGGATTCAGCTTTACAACATCATTCACCTTCAATCTTATTGCATCACCTTGCGTTTCTGCCTCTACTTTTATCAAAATTACATTACCAATAAATAATTCATCATTATACCTATCAATTAAATCAGAAAAAAACATCGTTTCAAATTCTTGACTTTGATCAGATAATTTAATGAATGAATACATTCTACCGGTTTTACCTCTTCTATTAATTCTATTTTGAATGACACCAGCTAAACGTGCTTGTTTATGTTTTTTGATTTTGACGTTATTTAAAAAATCAGCGTAAGTAATGACGCTATATTTTTCTATATCTGATGAATATTCTTCCATAGGATGCCCAGATAAATATGATCCCGTGTATTCAAATTCGTATGCGATTTTCTTGTTTAGCGACCATTCATCTACTTTTGGAAGAAAAATATCATTTTGCTCATCTTCTATCCCTGCAAAAATATCAGACTGCCCATCGTTTCTTTTTTTGGTCAATCGACTTGACTCTGATAACAAAATATCAATATTTTGATGTAATTGAGCTCTGTTTGACTCAAGCTCATCAAAAGCTCCAGATAAAATTAAACCTTCCAATGCCCTTTTGTTTACAAAATGGTTATCAATCCTTGTGATAAAATCTTGTATATTCTTGAACGCTCCATTATTGTTTCTCTCATTAATTATATTTTCAACTGCTTGTGCACCAACGTTCTTAATAGATGCAAGTGAAAACCTTATTGAACTCTCTTCAATAGAAAAATTATGATAGGAAAAATTTATTGAAGGAGGTAATAAATTTATCTTCATCCTTTTCACCTCTGATATAATATTCGACACTTTATCAATATTGCCGACATCAAGGGTAAGAAGTGCTGACATGAATGCCAGAGGATAATTTGCTTTAAGATATGCTGTTTGGAATGCAATTAAGGCATATGCAGCGGAGTGTGCTTTATTGAAACCATAACCTGCAAATTTATCAACTAAATCAAAAATATAATTGGCTCTTTCTTTTGATACACCATTCGAGTAAGAACCGCTTATGAACTTATCTCTTTGCGCATCCATCTCAGATTTGATTTTCTTTCCCATAGCTCTTCTTAAGAGATCCGCTTCTCCAAGACTATAATTTGCTAATTTTTGTGCAATCTGGATCACTTGTTCCTGATAAATTATGACTCCATAAGTATCTGCTATAATTGGGTTTATAAGCTCATGAAGATCTTCTATCTGATCTTTTGATTTCTTTGAATTTAAATATTGTGGAATATTTTCCATTGGACCAGGTCTAAATAGAGCTATGAGGGCTATCAGGTCTTCAAAATTATCAGGTTGGGCTTTTATCAAAAGGTCTTTCATTCCTGCACTTTCAAATTGGAAAATACCAGACGTTCCTCCTTCTTTGAATAATCTTAGAGTATTCTGATCCTCCAGACTTATGGCATTTATATCAACACTTACTCCTATATTCTCTAGTTGTTTACAACATTCACTAATAACAGAAAGTGTTTTTAGACCTAATATATCAAATTTAACCAAGCCAGCTTGCTCTACCCATTTCATATTAAACTGTGTAACTAGTGAATTAGTTTTTTGATCCATATACAGAGGCACATACTCGTTAAGATTTTCTTTTGAAATAACAACTCCTGCCGCATGGGTGGACGCGTGACGATATAGACCCTCAAGAGAGAGTGACAGATCCAACAATCTATCTATAGTTTCATCACTTTCCCTAAGTTCTTTAATTTCTTTAATTTGATTAACAGCATCATGTAATGTCATAGGGTTGGCAGGATTATTAGGAATTAACCTACATAAAGAGTCAACCTGACTATACGGTAGTTCTAAAACTCTTCCAACATCTCTTATTACTGCTCGAGCTTGTAACTTTCCAAAGGTTATAATCTGTGCTACTTTCTCATTTCCATACCTTTTCTTGATATAATCTATTACCTCCTCACGCCTTATTGGGCAAAAATCAATATCAAAATCTGGTAAAGAAACACGATGTGGATTAAGAAATCTTTCAAATACAAGATTAAATTTAATTGGATCCAAATCTGTGATACCCAAACTCCATGCCACAAGAGACCCAGCTCCTGAGCCTCTTCCTGGGCCCACTGGTATTCCATTATTTTTTGACCAATTAATTATATCTGAAACAATAAGAAAATATCCAGAGTAGTCCATATCAATTATTATAGACAACTCACTTTCCAATCTGTCTGCATAAAATTTACGATCAAAGCCACTAGCATGTCCAAATTTAGCTAGCCTATCTTCAAGACCAATTTTTGCTTGATTTATCAATAAATCATTTTCACTTTTACTGTCTTTTTTTTCCTCCTTATCAGAAGTAAATTTTGGAAGAATTGGTGGTAATATTTGAGGCCTATGTAAAGACTTTCTTGCGATAACAATTGTATTTTCGATCGCTTCTGGGAGATCACTAAAAAGATCAATCATTTCATTTTGATTTTTAAAGTAACAGTCTTTCGGGACATGAACTCTATTTGGATTAGAAATTACATCAGAATTTGTAATACATTGCAGTACATCATTGGCTTCATAATCTTCTTTTTCTTCAAAAAAAACATCATTTGTTGCAACAACTCCAATATTTTGGTCATATGCAATATCAATAAGTTGATCTTCTGCTGCAAACTCTGTATTTGAGTATCGCTGCAGCTCAATGTAAAATCTATCTAAAAATATACTTTTAATCTGCGTAATATAATCAAGTGCTGCATCTTTATGATTATGTTTTAAAAAATCATAAATCAAACTTTTTTGACCACCGCTTAAACATATCAATCCATCACTATATTTGTGCAAATCACTAATAGTGATGTTTGGAAGATTATTATTGGACTGAAATGACAAACTTGATAATTTCATTAAATTTTTGTAGCCACTCTCATTAGATGATAAGAGACTAATTGGCGTGATTAAAGTGTTGTTATTATTGGAGTTTAGATTAAAAGATAAGTTTAATGTTGTACCAATGATTGGTTGAATGCCTGAATTTGCCATTGTTTCAGAAAATTCTAATGCACCAAATAGATTTGGATCAGAAATACCTACTGCTGGCATTTGATTTTTTATACACAAGTCTCTTATTTTATGAACATGTATCGATGACTCAAGTAAAGCATAAGATGAACGAACACGTAAGTGTATAAAATTTGACATATATTTATGACCAACAAAGTTTAATCTAGATTATAATATTAATAAAAAATAGATATATGTCATTTCATAATTAGAGACTGTGATTATTTGATTTGATTATGTGGATAAGCTTGGATCTTTTATAATATAGATAACAGCCTAAACAACATAAATGTGAATGTAATAATTGATAATAAACCAGTAATATCTTGAAGGTTATTCGACAATTTTTTAACTATAAACATAACTTATTCCTTTTTTGTACATAATATGTTCTATTTTTGTTCTATTGTCAAATAATATTTATATATTTTATTGATGAGTTTAATCAGTTGTGTAATTAATTAGATATGACACAAAAAAAAAATTATCGAAGTGATACAATAATTGCGCACTCTGGCAGAGAACCAGAAGAGCATTTTGGATTTGTTAATACTCCCGTCTATAGAGGATCAACAATATTATCAAAGTCATCAAAAGAGTTTCGAACAAAATCCTCTAAATATACATATGGAAGCAAATCTAATCCAAACACTGATGGATTATCAGCCTCCATTCAAACTCTTGAAAACGCCTATGGTTGCAAAATAACAAGCTCAGGTAGAACTGCTATTTTATTATCTTTACTGAGTGTTTTAGAAAATAATGATCATATTTTAATTTCAGACAACGTTTATGACCCAACAAAGCAGATTGCTGACAAATTTCTGATAAAAATGGGAGTAAAAATTTCATATTTTAACCCAAAAAAAATAGATAAATTAGACTCAATGATCCAAAAGAATACCAAAGCCATTTTCTTCGAATCTCCAGGATCTATAACATTTGAAATAATTGAAATTGATCAATTAATTGATATATGCAAGAAACACAATCTATATTCGATAATTGATAATACATGGGGAACTCCATTATACTTTAAACCCTTTGATTATGGGATTGATATATCCCTTCATGCAGGAACAAAATATATTGTAGGGCATTCAGATACATTTATTGGAGCAGTTTCATTCAATCAAAGAGCCAGCAATAAAGTGGAAGAAACTTTTGATCTTCTGAGATTAAGCACAAATGCAGACGATGCCTACCAAGCCAGTAAAGGATTGAGAACAATTAAAATTAGAATGGAAAAGCAGTTTGAAAACACAATAAAAGTATGTGAGTTTCTTCATAAACACAAAAACATAGAAGAAATATTATACCCACCTTTTGAACATAGCAGAGACCATAATTTATGGAAAAAATATTTCAAAAATGGTGGAGCGAGTTTAATGACAATAATCCTAAAGAACACCAAAAACAATCTAGATGTTTTGGATGGCTTTCATAGATGAATTAAAATTATTCGGAATTGGAGCTTCATGGGGTGGTTATGAAAGTCTAATTATGCCAGTATCTCCAAACAGGCAAACGACCAATCAATGGGATCAATTCAAAAACTCAATGGTTAGATTACATATTGGACTTGAAGATCCTGAAGATCTAATAGAAGATCTGAAATACTCATTAAACAAATTCTGATAGATCAAACTCGTTTAAGGCCTTTTTTTCTCAATTCAGAGATATAATCTTCCCATAATTTATCTTTATTGAGAGATAAATCATGTAAATACTGCCAAGTGTAGATACCTGTATCATGAGCATCTGTATATAAAATTCTTATGGCATAATTGCCAACAAGTTCGATTTTACTAATCGCAACATTACTTTTTCCTGATACTGTAACTTTTTGATCTGGTGAATGCCCTTGTACCTCTGCACTTGGACTGTGGACTCTTAAAAACTCAGCTGTAAATAAACATGACTTATTTGGGTACTCAAGTGTAAGGTTTTTTTTATCAACTGATAAAATAATATTTTCAGGAATTAATGTCATATTGCAAAATCTAGTTTATTACAATATTGGGTTTTTTATTATTGGGCGAAGAATTAATTTTATCAGTGACCATATTTGCAATATTTAAGAACTTTTTTGAAATATCTGAGTCACTATCTGAGTAAACTATTGGAACACCAACATCTGATGACTTTCTCAATTCAATTTCAAGCGGAATATCACCCAAAAAATCGATGCTTTGATTTAAGGATTCAAACCTTGCTCCGTCATGTCCAAAGATATGTGTTTCATGGCTACAATTTGGACAAACAAACGTACTCATATTTTCGATTATTCCTAAAATAGGCACATTAACCTTTTTAAACATTTCAACACCTTTTTTAGCATCTATTAGTGCAAGGTCTTGAGGTGTAGATACAATTATAGCCCCTCTCATAGGCAGTCTCTGCGCAATAGTTAACTGAACATCTCCAGTACCAGGAGGCATATCAATTATGAGGTAATCGAGGTTGCCCCACTCAACATCATTTAACATTTGATTTACTGCTGAAATAACCATAGGACCTCTCCAAATCATTGGAGTATCTTCAGAAATTAAGAAACCGATTGACATAAGTGATAAAGAAAATTTATTGATTGGCATTATATTTCCATCTTTAGAAATTTTTGGCTTTTGATTATCACCGACAAGTTTGGGTATTGATGGTCCATATATATCCGCATCCAGCAGACCAACCTTATAACCTAATTTACTTATTGATAAGGCAAGATTTATTGATGTTGTTGATTTTCCAACACCTCCCTTCCCTGATGCAACTGCAATAATATTTTTTATATTTGAGACTCCTTTTTGAGATGAAGGCTCCTGAGAAGTTGATTGATTATTGATTGTGTGTGAAGTTAGTGATACCGAGACACTTGTGATACCATCAATTGTTGAAAGTTCTCTTTCAATTTGTGATTTGATAAGATTAAATTTGTCAATTTCTGATTTATTTGCATTCAAAGATAAATAAACCTTACTATTAGCAATTACGATGTTGTCAACTAATTCTGAATCAGATAATGGTATCGTTTTTCCATTATCATTAAGAACAATGGCCTTTAATTTTTCTTCAACTAAATCTTTTATACTCATACATATATATATGTGGATATTTTTGAAAATAACAATGTTTGATAATTATCAGAGAAAAAATAAAAGGGACCGAAGTCCCTTTCATTATACTATAAAATAGATCACACTTATCAATGCAATGATAAGACTTCCGCTATTTAGTTCATCTTGTTTACCACTTAGTGCTTTAATAATAACATAAGTGATAAACCCAATTGCAATTCCATATGCGATACTATAGGTAAATGGCATCACGATTGCTGCCAAAACAGCAGGTGTATATTCTGTGACATCCTCCCAATCAATATCTTTAATATTTCTCATGAAATAAGTTGCAATAAAAATAAGAGCGGGCGCGGTTGCAAATGCTGGTATACTTTGCGCTAAAGGTGCGAAAAATAGACATAACAGAAATAGCACTGCCACAGTAACAGCTGTTAAACCGGTTCTTCCTCCTTCTTTAACCCCTGCACCAGACTCAATGTATGAAGTTGTATTAGAAGTACCAACTAGTGCCCCGACAGATGTAGCAACTGAGTCTGCCAATAGTGCTTTCTCAATTCCATCTACATCACCATCATCATTGACTTTTCCAGTTAGATTCGCCACTGAAGTTAATGTTCCGGCAGTATCAAAGAAGTCTACGAATAAAAATGCAAAAGCTGTACCAATAAAACCAGCTGACATTAATAAACTAAAATCCAGAGAAAATGCGTGTGCAGGACTTGGGACTGAACCAACAACACCTGCAATTTCAGATACTCCAAAAACCCAAGCAACAATACTAACAGCTAATATGCCTATGATAATAGCCCCAGGAACTCCTCTTTTGTCAAGTATTGCCATGATAACAAAACCTACTCCAGTAAGAATAACTGGTGCGGATGTCATATCTCCTAAACCGATTAATGTAGCCGGATTATCTACTACAATACCAGATCCTTGTAGACCTATGATTGCAAGGAAAAGTCCAATACCTGCACCAACTCCTAGTTTCATACTTTTAGGTATTGAATTAATAAGATATTTTCTTGCAGGTGTTACACTTAAAACTATAAACACAAGACCAGCAACAAATACTGCCGCTAGAGCTTGCTGATAAGTGTACCCCATTCCAAATATCACACCGAATGTAAAGAAAGCGTTGAGCCCCATACCAGGTGCTAATGCAACAGGCCAGTTAGCCCAGAGGCCCATAATTAGTGTTCCCACAACCGCTGCTATGATTGTTGCAGTAAAAACTGCACCAAACTCCATGCCAGACCCTTCAGTAGACAAGATAGCTGGATTCACTACGGTGATATAGGCCATTGTTAAAAATGTGGCAAGACCAGCAAATATTTCTGTTTTCACAGATGTTTTATTTTGATCTAAACCAAATAGTTTATTTAACATTTTGATATTTCTCCTATGACAGTTAAAAAATATTTTTGTAAAAATTAGAATTTATGAAATTACAAAAATAATAAAATTTATTTTAATATTTGCAGGAGTAATATGAAGTTTTATTAGTATTATTCCACTGAATTAATCTAACTTTTGTTTTTTCCGTATATTAAATTGGCAAGTAAATTTGATATTCTAATTGCCACAGGCCTCATTGTTAAGATCGCAAAAAAACCAACAATTGATGCAACCAACCAATTTTTGGGCCAAACATTGAAAAAAATTGATCTATCATTCATAGAAAGAAATGTGACTATGGCACTAATGAACATTGTTACTAAAATTGCTGAAAATAGTGTTACTGATAACATTGTAAATAAATTACGTTTCATATCTTTTTTTCCGAAAAAAAACAGGTGATATTGATTGAATACCACCTGTTTAATTTAATTAAGTTTTATGGATTATAATTTCTTGAATTCGTACCTTACAGGCCAAACGTGACCTTCGTCTTCCATCATGTCCATATATTCATCCATAATTTTGATAGCATCGATACCATATTCATTTAGAATATCGTTAGCTCTTTGGTTTGGCCAATCTTTAAGTTCTTCAGCCCAAATTGCCTGCTGCTCTATTGGTAAATAGTACACAGTATCACTTAGACCTCTTTTTTGACCTTCTTCAACAAGTTTTGCTAAACCTTTATAGTAATTAACTGATGCATCTTCATTCACAGCAATTCCATATACAAGAGCTTCCTCTTCAATAATTTTCATTACATCAGCAGGTAGTTTTGCTGCAGTATCTGCATTAATTGTCAAAATATTTTGGTTCATAGCGCCAAAACCAGTGACTGTCCAATAAGGAGCAACTTCAAAGAACTTATATCCTCCCCCATGAGCTGTTGGGAAGATAACGGTACCTTCAGCAACACCAGTTGCCATATCATTGTACATTGTAGGTAATGTAGAAGTAACAGGAATAGCACCAAATAGCTCTACCCATGGTAAGTTTGGACCTGCAGCAACGATCTTACGACCTTTTAATTCTACTGCATTTTTCCATGGTTCAACTGTTCCAACTCCATAGTCATCAAACCCACTCAAACCTGGAAGATAAACTTGATTATATTTTGCAGAAAGATCAGCAGTTAATTCAGGATATTTAGCAATTAAAGCTGACTTTACTTTATGTATTTTGTGCAAATCACCAGTTGTGAATGGAACAAAATAATCAAAATTTAATGGCAGCAATTTAGCTGTTTCAAAACATACACAGTATGCTCCAACATCAAGTAAACCTTTTTCTACAGCTTCAAGAGTGTCGAACACACCAGCGATAGTACCGCCATAAGCTTCAATAAATTTAATATTATGATCTGTTTCTGCAGCCACTCTTGCTACAACGTTTGGAACAAATACATTTTCTAGGTTCCTAACATATGGTGTTGGCGCAGATGGATGACCTGTACCAATCCTAAGAGTAAAATTATCTGCAGAGGCTGTTGAGATAAATGCTGTTGAAAATACCGCTACAGCACTTAACAAACTTAAAATAGTTTTTTTCATGAAAAACCTCCCTTATGTTTTCATCTTTAGACACTCCTCAGGGGAGTCGAATTTTATTAAACAATCTTAGTGAAGAATTGTCAACCTAAGTATAAATCTATACAAAGTTGGTAAGCCAACTTGCTATTTGTGGGAAGATAACAATCAGGATCATAACAAATAACATCATAATCCAATATGGAATAGAACCAGCAAATATTTCCTTAAGAGCTACATCATCGCCCGATCCTGCAAGAACTCCTTTGACTGTATAAACAATAAGACCAAAAGGTGGAGTTAGCAAACCAGCTTCAATAGCCAAGATACCAAATATTGCAAAAGCATAAGGATCCATTCCACTTGATAATGTTATAAATAATGGAACAGTAAGTAATATAATTGATATGGAGTCAAGAAGCATACCAAGGACTAACCATATTATCGCCATAAAGATTAAAATCCAAAGTCCCTCAAGACCTATTGATTGAAGTGCAGTAACTATTATTCCATGTATATCAGCAAGTGATAAAAACTTAGAATACATGCCAGCGGCTATTAATAATATCATGATTGGTGCTGATGTCTTACCTGCATCAAGTGTACATTCTGCGAGTTGTCTAAAATTTAACCCCTTAAAATATGCAATTATCATGGCAAATAATGCACCCATTCCAGCTGCTTCAGTTGCTGTGAATAAACCACCCCAAATACCGCCTAAAACCATGAAAATTAAAAATACTATTGAAAGACCAGAATAAACTTGTGATTTAGTCAAAGGTTCTACATCACCCATAGCTTCTGGTTCCGGTGCGATAGAGGGCTTCAATTTAGCAGAAATCATATTATATGAAGCGTATAATGTTGCTAAAATTATACCCGGTATAACACCAGCTACAAATAACTTACCAATTGAATCCTCTGTGATAATCCCCCACACAATCAATAGAACACTTGGCGGTATTAGCATACCAAGACAAGCACTCCCTGCAATAGATCCAAGAGCGAATGAATGTTTATAACCTGCATTTTTCATCTCTGGCCATGCTATCCTTGTAAAGGCTGCAGCAGATGCAATTGACGTACCAGTTACAGCAGCAAAAGCTGCATTACCTGTTACGGTTGCAACACCTAATCTACCCGGAACGCCACGTAAACCCTTGTTAATTAGTGTATACAAATCTGCCGCTGCCCCACTTTTAGATAAAAAATCTCCCATGAGAACAAATAGAGGTATCGTCATAAAGATATGATTTCGTATTAACTCATATGCAGCACCTCCAACCAAACTGGCAGCAAGATAAACGTCCCCAAAAATGATATAAGTCCCAATCATTGCAGTTGCACCAAGTGCTAGTGCAATATGTATACCGGCAAATATTGCAACCAGCATACCAAACAATGTAACCATCATTAAGAGTTCTAAATCCATATCAATATCCTATAAATGCGGCTCAACTTGTTCATTTGGATCTTGAGCAAGTGGCGTATTATCTGTGCCCAGCAGAGCTCTACTGGCAAGGTTTACATATATTAGTGTTACAATAAGTGATGCGAAGACAATAACAGTTCTTATAATGTAAACTGGAAACTCTACAGCACCAATACCCTGATACTCTTTTATTTCCCATCCTCTTATCATATCAGACCAACCACCTACAGCAATTCCCAAGAATAATGCAAAACCAATTATATATGATAGAAAGTTTAAACTCATCCTGAAACGTTTCTTAACAAAACCAAATAGGATAGTTGTTCTGAGCATTGTACCGGCGACAATAGCAAATGGTACTTGCAGGAAAACTATAGCAGGAACAGAGTTTTGAACAATCTGGTCAGCACCTAAAAAGAGGCCAAAATTTCTAAAAGCAACTTCAGCTGCAATAGTTAGCGCAACGAACACAAGCCAACAAGCAGCAATAATCTGAAGATAATCTGTAACTTTTCTTATGAAAAGATCCAGGCTGTTCAAATATCCTTTTACTACATTTATTTTGTTACTCAATTGCAGTACCTCTAATTACATCCCATTAAGATTATGAAGTTTGATGATATTATTAACGTATCAGGATATATTGTAAATGATTAATTTTTTTTCCAACAATATGTTTATAAGTTTTATAAAGTAATTTTGTGGCGACCCCGCGAGGACTCGAACCTCGGACCTTCAGATTAGAAATCTACTGCTCTATCCAACTGAGCTACGGGGCCATTTTTAGTTGTTAGTGAGTCCACTTATCTTTTCTATCAAATTTAAAGTTATCTGAATAAGATTTTGCAAAGTACTTCTTCTTTGTTTCACTAACTAAGTTATATTCGATTTTATTTTTATTAGCAAAATTAATTGCATCCTCAACGCTCTCAAAATAGAGTCTTACCTGCTCAGAGGTATCAGAAGAACCTATCCATCCCATTAAGGATTCTTTGAATTTATTTTTCTCTTTTTGAAATTCGAGAATCCATTTCTTAGTTCTACCTAAGCCAGACTGCATCGATGTTTTTGAAGGTTTATAAATTTTTGCTTTCATTATGTTATAAATCAAACATTATTATCAGAATATTGGTCGGGGCGGAGAGATTCGAACTCCCGACCCACTGGTCCCAAACCAGTTGCGCTACCAGGCTGCGCTACGCCCCGTTACCTGATATATATAACAAATGTATATATTATGAAATAAAAAAATTACAAAATAAACAGGTCCGCCACAGCTCCGTGTTTCACATTAATATAAAATATTGATTCTTAGCAAAATACAAAAAATAATTTTTGAAAGTGTTTTATTTTTGTGGATTTAATTAGAAATGAATATGGCGCTCCCTAGGGGAATCGAACCCCTCTTTCAAGGTTGAAAACCTTGCGTCCTAACCGATAGACGAAGGGAGCGTTAACGAATATATAATTAGTATATTCGTTAATTGCAAGCAAGCGTTTTATTTATTTAATGCGGCATCTTCTATGATTATTTGTGGGGTGATTTTATTCTTCCATTGGTTTATGGACAACTTCCCAAGGAAATCTATTCTTTGGTATGAATTTTCGATGATAAATTTCCCTAAAGGCATATCAAAACTTCTAAAAGAAATTGCTTCTAGATTATACCCATTGTCGTCTTGAATCTTAAATTTAAGGTGCTGATTTTTTAACACAGTTAATCCAATTATTTTATGACTTGGGAAAATAAACTTTGGTTCATCAAAACCATTTCCATAGGGGCCATACTCCAACACACTCCTCACATAATCAGCATTTACCGCAGATGCCATAAGGAGGCCATCTACCATGACACTCTTTATTTTGTTTTCAGTGGTGAAGTTGTTTTCAGTTAGATAATGATGAAACTCCTTAAGTTTATTTTTCATAATTTTGAAGCCAGCAGCCATAGCATGCCCTCCTCCTGAAATCAAAACACCATTTAATACTGCATCTTCAATAGCTTTACCAATATTGACATCACCCACTGATCTAGCTGATCCGATCATTATATTGTCGTCTTTATTTACAGGCGTTAAAATACAAGTTGTTTTATTATATCGCGATGAAATTCTTGATGCTATTAAACCAATAACTCCAACATGCCAACTTTCTGAAGATAATATAATAATTTTATTATTGTTTTTCATACCTTCATATTGAGTTATTGCCTCTTCTGTATTGATATTTTCAATGCTCATTCTACTTGAATTTAGTTCTTCAAGTTGGTTTGATAAATTTTCACATATTTCTTTTGAGTTGGATGTTAACAATTCAAAACCAAGATCAGATTGTCCCATTCTGCCGCCAGCATTTATTCTTGGTCCAATTAAATAACCAAGATCGGTTGATGTAATATCATCAGAAGATTTTAATTTGCTAATAATGGTTTCTAAACCAAGATTTTTATATTTTTTATGAAGAAATAGACCCTGTTTGATTATTGCCCTATTGAGTTTTTGCATCGGAACAATATCAGCTACTGTAGCTAGTGCAGTCAATGGCAAATACTTAAGCAAATCAATTTTATGGCTTTCATTGTGATTAACAGCTATCATTTTAAGCATTCTGTTTATTGAAACTATAGCAAGAAAAACTACTCCAGCTGCAGATAAATACCCAAGGTTACTATTGTCATCAATTCTATTAGGGTTAACATTTATAGCCCCCATCTCATTCGTATTATCTGTTTGATGATGATCAAAGATTATAAAATCTATATCTGGAAAATTCTTGATAATCTCATTTGAGTTTGAGCCACAGTCAACTGTAATGATTAAATTTACCCCGGACTGTTTTAAATTATTAATTAGTTTGTTATTTGGACCATACCCATCTTCAAAACGATCAGGTATTTTAACAATTATATGCAATCCATTATTTGACAAGAAATCATAAAGAATACTTGATGATGTAATACCATCCACATCATAATCTCCAATTATACCAATTACCTCCTTGTTAAGGATAGCTTTACAAATTCTGCTTGAAGCGAGTTCCATATCTTGCAAAGTATGAGGATCAGGAAGATTGTTTTTTATCGATAAGTCGGTAATATTTTTAAATTCTTTTTCATCTACTGATCTATTCAATAAGATATTAAGAAGTGTATGATTTATACCATACTTTTTTGAAAGAGAGCCAAGGTAGTTTTCATCATATACATTTGCACACCATATATTATCTGAAATAGTATTACTGAATTCAATGACTTGCTTATGAGGATCGATTGATTGCATCAATCTATTTTATTTGAAATTATTATATTCTGTCTTAATGTGACGTATGGTACCCGAATTTGATCTCATCACAAGCGTTTCTACATAAATTTTATTTTCATAAAATTTTACTCCACTCAGCATGGAACCATCGGTTACACCACTAGCAGAAAAGATGGCGTCTTTTGAAACAAGTTCATGTAGACTGTATTTCTTACTCAGATCATTTATTCCCATCTTTTTCGCTCTGGACTCTTCATCACTATTGTTTATTACTAATCTGGCTTGCATTTGCCCCCCAATACACTTTAAGGCAGCAGCTGCCAAAACACCTTCAGGTGCACCTCCTACGCCGACATACATATCAATATTGGTTTCACTGGGGTCGGTTGTTGCGATTATACCAGCGACATCACCATCTGGAATTAAGTAGACAGAAGCGCCCACGCTTCTTGTTGATTCTATATGCGATGCATGTCTTTCCCGATCCAAGATACAGACAGTAATTTCTTCTGGTGAAACACCCTTAGCTTTCGCTATTGAGATAATATTTTCAGATGGTGATGCATCAAGATCGATTATTCCGTCTGGATAGCCAGGACCAATTGCAATTTTATTCATATATGTATCAGGTGCATTCAGCATACCTCCTGCCTCTGACATTGCGAGTACAGCAAGAGAATTTGGCATTGCTTTTGCACATAATGTTGTGCCTTCAAGTGGGTCAAGTGCTATATCAACCTGAGGCCCATTTCCAGTTCCTACCTTCTCTCCAATGTAAAGCATTGGAGCTTCGTCCCTCTCCCCTTCACCTATAACTACCTTACCATCCATTGTCATACTATTTAATGCTGTTCGCATGGCATCAACGGCAGCTTGATCAGCAGATTTTTCATCACCACGACCACGTAATTTTGCTGCAGCAATAGCAGCACTTTCTGTGACCCTAACAATTTCAAGGGTAAAGGATCTTTCCATTAATTATTCCTAATTCAGTCTTCGATAACTATTATATTAGGAGTGAGTGGGCTGTAGTTATTCTTATTGATCTCTTCCACAGCTTTGTTTATTGATTTTATATCAGTCAGACTTGATATAATTGTGATTGGTACTAAATTATTATCTTTCATTTTCTTAGATATACGCTGCGTGATATCGTCAATTGAAATATTGTAACTTGCCATTGTATTTGTTATTGAAGCCATGGTTCCCGAAACATCAGGCAAAAAGAGTCTTAGATAGTAACGATTTGAGTTGATTGACTCAGATTTTATATTTTCTTCAAGTTTATTAGAAGTGATTCCTAAAGCAGGATAATTTGTTTCATTAGCCAAATCAAATAAGTCACTCATCACAGATGAGGCAGTCGGCAGTCTGCCTGCGCCAGGTCCCACAAGCATTATCTCACTAAAAAAATTGCCCCGAATAAATATTGCATTCTTTTCCATGTCAACCATTGCAAGGTTTGAATCCATTGGAAGGAGCGTCGGCCTGACGACCTGAATGACCTCACCATTATTTTGCTTTTTTGATACCCCTAATAATTTTATTTTATACCCATAATCCTTTGCTGCTAAAATATCATCTAATTCAATCTTAGTAATTCCTTGCACATCAATATCCATAAAATTTATTTCTTTTGAATAAGCAATACTAGATAATATTGCAAGCTTGTGTGCAGTATCATACCCTTCAATGTCAAAAGTTGGATCTGACTCAGCAAACCCCAGGTCCTGTGCTGATTTTAAAGCAGTATTGAAATTCACACCATCTCGTTCCATTGAAGTTAAGATATAGTTGCATGTACCATTTAGAATTCCATAAATTGCAGAAATACTATTTGACGCAGTGCTTTCTTTTAATGTTTTAATTATTGGGATTGCACCTGCTACTGCAGCTTCAAATAAGATTTTTACGTTATTTTTTTCTGCTAGATTGATTAGATGATTCCCATGTTTTGCAATTAATGCCTTATTAGCTGTGATGACATGTTTTTTTTCTTTTAAGGCAGTTTCAACAACCTTTAGGGCTATACCATCTTCACCACCAACTAATTCTATCAATACATCAACTTCAGGATTTAGTGATAGTTCAATTGGATTATCAAACCACGGATAATTATCAATTTTTATATCACGTTTTTTGTTCTTATTTTTTGCAGTAATACCAGTAATCTTAATCTTTTTATTTATCTTGCTTTCAATGGAATTTAAATTTTCATTTAAAATTTGGAGCACGCCTTGCCCTACACTTCCAAGACCAACAATACCAATTTTAATTTCTTTCATATATTTAAACTATTTTTATTATTTGTTTGATTTAAAGAGATGCTTCTTGATATTTCTTGCTGCTTGTCTAATACGATGTTCATTTTCAACAAGTGCAATTCTCACGTAACCCTCACCTTCTGTTCCAAAACCGACTCCCGGTGAGACTGCTACCATAGTTCTTTTAAGAAGAAGCTTCGAGAATTCTACAGATCCCAATTCTTTAAACTGGTCTGGGATAGGCGCCCATGCAAACATCGATGATGCAGGTTCAGGTATTTCCCATCCAGCGTTCAAAAAAGATTTTACTAATACATCTCTTCTTGATTTATAAATCTTTCTAATTTCATCAACGCAATCTTGCGGTCCATTAAGCGCTGCTGATGCAGCAACTTGAATTGGAGTATATGCGCCATAGTCAAGGTATGATTTTACTCTAATTAGAGCTGATATAATTCTTTCATTACCAACTGCAAAACCAATTCTCCATCCAGGCATAGCATATGTCTTTGACATTGATGTGAACTCAACTGAAATAGACTTAGCTCCATTTATTTGAAGGATGGATGGTGGAGGATTATCATCAAAATATATCTCTGAGTAGGCTAAATCAGAAAGAATAATAAGATCATGTTTCTTACAAAATTTAACAATATCCTTATAGAAATCTAATGATGCATTCATTGCTGTTGGGTTTGATGGATAATTAACTACTAAAACTTTTGGTTTTGGATATGAATTTAAAACCTCATTCTCCAGAGCACGCATAAAGTTATCATCAGGTGCGGCTGGCATATTCCTTATGACACCACCAGAAATAATAAAACCAAATTGATGAATGGGATAAGTTGGATTTGGTGCAAGAATAATATCACCAGGTGCAGTTATAGCCTGGGCAATATTTGCAAAGCCTTCTTTGGAGCCAAGAGTTGCAACAATTTCTGTTGAAGGATTTAATTTAACCCCAAATCTTCTCTCATAATATGCTGCCTGCGCTCTGAGCAAGCCAGGTATCCCTTTAGAAGCGCTATACCTATTTGTTTTTGGTTTATTGATAGTTTCAATAAGCTTCTCTCTTATGTGGATAGGTGTTGGCATATCCGGGTTTCCCATCCCAAGATCAATAATATCATCACCCGCAGCTCTACAGCTTGCTTTGAGTTTGTTAACACTCTCAAATACATAGGGTGGTAGTTGCTTTATTCTATGAAATTCAGTACTCATAATTGGACAATCATATCTTTTTATTACATTACGAGTATTAATATAAATTGGTTAAAAATCAAGGAAATAGAGAAATATGACCAATCCCAAGTTCTTCTGGATATCCTAATATTAAATTCATATTTTGGATTGCCTGACCACTAGATCCTTTTACAAGATTATCTATTGCTGATATGACCATTAAGGTACCTTCAATCCTACCCGGAACAATTGATATATGGCAATTATTAGAACCCCTCACATTAATTGTGTTAGGTAAAACTCCATTTTCTAATATAGATATAAACTTTTCACCTTTGAAAGTTTGTCTGTAAATTTCTAATATTTGTTCGTGTCCAATCTCTTCTCTAGTTTTTAGATGTGAAGTAATAAGTTCTCCCCTATTCATTGGCACAAGATGAGGTACAAAATTAATTTTTGATTCTGTCTGTGTTATTTTACTAATTTGCTGTTCAATTTCTGGAATATGCCTGTGCCCCGTCGCGCTGTATGGCCTCAATGATTCTGATATTTCTGAAAAAAGTAGATCCCTTTTTGGACTTCTACCAGCGCCAGTTACACCCGATTTGGCATCTACGCTAATATCAAGACAATCAATTAAATTTTCTTTTAACAGCGGGTATAAACCAAGCAAAGTTGCAGTTGGATAACAACCTGGACAAGCAACTAACTTTGATTTTTTTATTTCTGATCGATTTAATTCAGTTAGTCCATAAGTAAACTTTCTTAAGTAATCAGCAGAGGCATGTTTAAAATTATACCAATTACTATAATCATCTGTTGTATCAAGTCTAAAATCGGCGGATAGATCTATAATTATTTTATTGGAGGGTAGTTCTATGAATATCTCATGGAACATACCATGTGGTAAGCAGCTAAAAATCACATCAACATTATTCCAATTTACATCTTCCCATTTTTGAAGACAAATATTTGTTTTGTCAGTCAAATAAGGAAATATATCTTGTAGGTTTTGACCGGCGTGATTATTTGCTGTTGCAAATTCAAGTTTGACATTCGGATGTTTGATTAATAATCTGATTAAATCTGAACCAGTATAGCCAGAAGCGCCAATCACACCAATTTTTATTAGATCAGTCATTTAATACCTATTATGTTCCACAAAAGAGGATGCTTTTTAATCCATTATATGGACAAACCGGTTTGAAGTCGAATAAGAATATTCCTATCTTTTTGAGAATTGGAAGCTTCTTCTTGCTTTTGCCCTACCATATTTCTTACGTTCAACAACACGTGAGTCTCTGGTGAGAAAGCCACCTGCTTTTAATACAGTACGATTTTGCGGATCATAATTTAACAGTGCTTTTGAAATTCCATGTCTGATAGCGCCTGCCTGACCAGATAAACCACCACCTGAAACCGTACATGTAATATCAAATTTATCTTTATTATCAGTGGCATTTAATGGCTGCTCAACTATCATTCTCAATACTGGTCGGGCAAAGAATACCTCAAATTTTTTCCCGTTAACGGAAACCTGACCATTTCCAGGCTTTATCCATACTCTTGCTACTGCATTCTTTCTTTTTCCTGTAGCGTATGCACGACCCAGATTATCGATTTTTTTCTCATAAATAACAGCACTAGCGATATCAATATCTTCAACTTGTGTTTCAGGATTTGTAACTTCAAGTATTTCTTCGTTTATTTCTACAACCATTCTAGTTTCTCCTCGAATTCTTTATGTTCTTTTCAGCAAAATTCACCAGTTCCGGTTGTTGTGCTTCATGAGGGTGTTCGTTACCAGCATAAACTTTAAGATTCTTAAGTTGTTTTCTTGACAGTGGACCTCCAGGCAGCATGCGCTGAACTGCTTTTACAATAACTCGTTCAGGAAATTTACCGTCTAATATATCAGCTGCAGTACGACTTTTAATTCCACCTGGATAACCAGTATGCCAGTAGTATGTCTTGTTGTCTCTTTTGAGACCTGTAAGATGTACTTTTTCTGCATTGATAATTATCACATTGTCACCACAGTCAACATGTGGGGTAAAATGCGGTTTGTTTTTTCCCCTTAGAACATTTGCAACATGTGATGCTAAACGTCCTAAAACAACTCCATCTGCGTCAATTAGTATCCAATTTTTTTTGACTTCTGATGGTTTTATACTGATTGTTTTCATATTTTCCTCTTATAAATAATGCATAAATACAACAAACATCAATAATGTCAATTAATTTCTTTTTATTTAATAAAAACAATAAATTATATATACGGTAATATATTACCAGTATTTGAAAAATACAAATTCTACATTTATATTTTATAAAAGAAGCGGCATTACTTGCCAAACTCATAATGAAATATAATTCTACTTAAATTGCAATAAATAGTATAAATTTGCATAATATATAAAAAAGATAAAATCATAAAATATCAAAAATATGATAATTTATTAGATGAAATAAAATAGGGAGAACTCATATGACAGACTCAAAAGGTTTTAACACCAAAGCAATTCACTCTGGTGCCGCTCCGGATCCTACAACGGGTGCTAGAACAACGCCAATTTATCAAACAACATCATATGTGTTTGAAAATACCGATCATGCAGCAGATTTATTTGCTGGAAGAGCTTTTGGTAATATATATACAAGAATTATGAATCCAACCCAGGATGTGCTCGAAAAACGAGTAGCAGAACTTGAGGGAGGAACAGCAGCATTAGCAGTTGCCTCTGGACATGCAGCACAATTCCTAGCATTTCATCCATTAATGAGTCCTGGAAATGAATTCATTGCATCTAATAAACTATATGGTGGATCAATAAATCAATTCAATCATTCCTTCAAAAAGTTTGGCTGGAACGTTCAATGGGCAAATGAAAATGAAATTGATAGCTACAAAAGACTGGTAAATGAAAAAACACGAGCTATTTTCGTTGAATCAATTGCAAATCCAGGTGGCATAATTACTGATTTAGAACCCATTGCCAAAGTTGCAGAGGAAGCTGGTGTACCACTAATTGTTGATAATACCATGGCTACACCATATCTATGTAAACCATTCAATCATGGTGCAAATATCATAATTCACTCATTAACTAAATTTTTAGGTGGTCAAGGTAATTCAATTGGTGGGATTATTGTTGATGGAGGAAACTTTGATTGGTCTAAGAATGATAAATACCCTGATTTGAGCCAACCTCATCCAAGTTACCATGGTTATAAATTTCATGAAACATTTGGTGAAATGGGAATATCATATGCTGTAGTTTGCAGATTCCTTGCTTTAAGAGACCTTGGTCCAGCAATTTCACCATTTAATGCATTCTTGATTTTAAATGGTATAGAGACAGTTCCACTAAGGATGAAACAACATTCATCAAACGCATTAGAAGTGGCTAAGTTCCTTGAATCACACTCAAAAGTTTCATGGGTGAGTTATGCTGGCTTAGAATCAAACAAATATAATGAATTAGCAAAAAAATATTGCCCAAGTGGTTCTGGAGCTGTCTTTACATTTGGACTTAAGGGCGGATATGATGCAGGAGTAAAACTTGTAAATGAGGTCAAATTATTTAGTCATTTAGCAAACATTGGAGATGCGAAGAGTCTAATAATTCATCCTTCTTCAACGACTCACAGTCAACTAACTGAAGAACAACTTGAAGCCGCTGGTGCAGCAAAAGATGTTGTGAGGCTGTCTGTTGGAATTGAAGATGTTTCAGATATCATCTCTGACCTTACACAGGCACTTGATAAAGTTTAACATCGCATAAATTTAATAAAAAGAATTGGCGTAATGCAGAGAGGTAAACCAGCACTGCGCCAATTTGATGCATCACCCCCATATATATAGGCACTTGGTATAAGACAGCAAAAATACCAATCAATATTTGTATACATATAAATGTAAACAAATACATAGTTGATTGATAGATAGTATTACTTGATACTTGTCTCATCCATTTAAGCTGAATAAAGATCAAAAGGATAATTAAATAGGCAAGCATTCTGTGATCAAAATGAATTGTTAATATATTCTCGAAAAAATTCAGATACCACGTAGGCATAGCAAAAAGTCCATCCGGAACTATTTCACCATCTAACAAGGGCCATGTGTTATAGCTTTTGCCAGCCCTGATACCCGACATAAAAGCACCAAAAATAATTTGAAGAAAGATGAAGCCAACTAATAGATAGGATGATATTTTATAATTTCTTGGGATTGAAATACCAATTTCTATAGACTTTTGGCACCTATGCTGCACTAATAAAAATAGTGCACCGAGTATTAAAAATGCAATGGAAAGATGCATGGCAAGCCTGTACTGGCTTACGTTCACATTCTCTGATAAACCACTCTTCACCATATACCATCCAACAAAGGCTTGAATAACCCCCATTAGTAATATGATTGGCAAGAATTTATTTTCTATTCGAGATAATTTCTTTTTGTAGATGAAATAAATATAGGGAACAAAAAAAACCAAACCTAAAACCCTTGCAATAAATCTATGAAACCACTCCCAAAAATAAATAACTTTGAATTGATGCAAGGTCATGTCAGGATTCATCAATATGAACTCAGGTATCAGCTTGTATTTATCAAATTCCTTGTTCCAAGAATTTTCTGAGAATGGAAAAAAAATCCCCGTTACAGGTGACCATTCAGTAATTGACAAACCAGACTCTGTTAGACGTGTAATACCCCCAATCACGATAAGAGCGAATAATACTATAATTGTAGATACTTCCCAGGTTAGAACATAATCTTTATTAATATTTCGTTTTATATTTCTGAATTGTGTTATCATTAGTAATGTATTTTTTAATTTAAAAAGTTATGTGATGAAGAGAATTCATAAATTATCCCTCACAATATTATTATTAGTATATTTATTTATATATATTCTAATTTCAATGAGGATTGGAGTATTTATTCTCCAACAAGATATACTTTTCTTGGAAATTTTTTATTTTGTTCTAGTTGGGATTTTCTGGACAATACCAATTATTTTCTTTGTGAGAAAGAAAAATTAACAATAAATTTTATTATTGTGCTCTTAGAATGTTTTGTAATGCTTCTAATTCAAGGATAGAATTTGAAATAAATTGATTTAAATCTTTCGTGTTTTCATTTATTAAATTTTGGTCATCAAATAAATCTCTTCTATAACTAGTATTATAATCAGTAATATCATGGTTGTTTATAGTATCTTTAGAAGCATCATCTTCCATATCATCAGTGTACTTATTTAAGACATAGGCTTTTCCATTTTCTTTTAATAATCTTTGTACACCTGATATTGTATACATTTCTGAATATAATAGATTTTGAATAGACTTAAGCAGCACAATATCTTCTGGACGATAGTATCTTCTACCACCACCTCTTGTCATTGGTTTAATGACACTAAATTTCTTTTCCCAAAAACGCAGAACATGTTGTTGAATATTAAGTTCTGTTGCAACTTCACTTATTGTTTTAAACGCATCATCTTTTTTGATATTCATATTTCCTCAAGTCACTATGATAAGTTAATCTTATTTTTTAGTTGCATACTTGGTCTAAAGACAATGACATTACGTTCTGATATCAAAGCTTCAACTTTTGTTTTGGGATTTCTTCCCATTCTTGCTTTTTTTCTTTTTAAAATAAAACTACCAAATGATGACAATTTAACGTCATTACCATTGGCTAATGAATTAGACTTCTTCTCAATAATATTCTGTACGATGTCTAGAGAGTCCTTTCTGGATAATCCTATTTGTTGATATATTTGTTCACAAATACCCAGTCTGGTTAATGTATTATCTGACATTTTATATCTCCCTTTAATATTTTTAAGCTAGATAGAAACTACAGTCAACACTCAGAATCATTTTTTTAGTAACGAAGCAGAACAGCTCCCCACGTAAAACCTGCTCCAAACGCCTCAAGCAAGACTAAATCACCCTTTTTTATTTTTCCATCTTGAATTGCCGTTCCCATTGCTACAGGTATTGATGCCGATGAAGTGTTAGCGTGTTTATCAACTGTTATAATTATCTTATTCTTATCAAGATTGAGCTTTTTAGCTGTGGTATCTAGAATTCGAAGATTTGCTTGATGAGGAACAAACCAATCAATGTCATTTATATCTGTTTTAGTTCTGGCAAGGAGTTCTTCAACAACAGCCGTTTGCTTTTCAACGGCATGCTTATATACCTCCTTCCCATCCATATTAATGTAATGATTTGATTTCGCAATCATAGAAGGGCCACCATCACAAAAAAGTTTGGTTCTAAATTGTCCATCAGATCTTATGATTGAGTCTATGATCCCACTTTGATCTGAAGAATTGTTATTTGACTCTATTACAAATGCCCCTGCTGCATCCCCAAACAAAACACAGGTGGTCCTGTCATTCCAGTCTAATATTCTTGAATAAGTTTCAGAGCCAACGACCAATATTTTGTTATAATTTCCTGACTTTATAAAACTATCAGCAGTAGATAGAGCATAAATGAAGCCACTACAAACCGCATGGATATCAAATCCAGCCCCTGATCTTAATCCAAGCAAGTCTTGAAGTTTTACTGCTGTTGAAGGAAAGACTTGATCAGGCGTTGAAGTCGCCACTATAATTAAATCAATTTCAGAGGATTTTATGCCAGCATGACTTATTGCACTAAGTGAAGCCTCCAAAGCCAGATCTGATGTCAATTGTGTGTCAGCCGCAACATGTCTTTGTTTAATACCCGTTCTTTCAAAAATCCACTCATCACTGGTATCTACAAACTTTGAAATGTCATCATTTGATAGAATCTTTTCTGGCAAATATATACCAACACCACCTATTAATGAATTAGTCACCTAAAAGTTCCTTTTCTGTTAATTCTATATTATTAACAATTTTGTCAATCAATCCAGATCTATGCATATCTATACCAAGATCAAGTGCTGATGAAAACCCAACATGATCAGTTTTTCCATGACTTTTTATTACTATACCATTTAATCCCAAGAAAACACCACCATTAAGGGTGTTTGGATTCATTTTCTCTCTCAAGGTTTGGAATGATTGTTTAGCCAATAAGTATCCAATTTTTGATAAAATTGATCCATTCAAGGTTTCTTTTAGGTATTGGGAAATTTGCTTAGCCGTTCCTTCTGCAGTCTTTAATGCGATGTTACCAGTGAAACCATCGGTAACAATAACATCTGAAAAGCCAAATCCAATTTTATTACCCTCAACAAATCCTTTATATTTAAAAAAATTATCCCCATTCTTCAATATCTCATGAGCTGCTTTTATCTCATCCAGTCCCTTAATTTCCTCTTCGCCAATATTAAGAAGAGAAAGAGTTGGACTCTCAACATCAAAAATAGTTTGCGCCATTGAGGCTCCTAAAATTGAGAAATCAATCAACTGCCTTCTATCAAAACCAATTGTAGCTCCTATATCCAAAACAACGGTCTCTCCATTTACTGTTGGCCATAATGCAGCAATTGCAGGCCTTTGTATCTTAGAAATTGTTTTTAGTATAAGTGTAGACATTGCCATAAGTGCACCTGTATTACCTGCTGAAATAACAAAATCTGCACGGCCATCTCTTACACACTCAATAGCTTGCCACATTCCAGATACACTTTTTCCATTTTTAATGGCATGGCTGGGCTTATCATCCATCTTTACATGATATTCAGTATGAAATATTTCTGATGAATTTGCTAAATCTTTATAGTTTGATAGCCGTTTTTCGATGATATCTCTATCCCCAAACAATAAAAATGATAAATTATTATTATTTTTCAGAGTTCTGTTTAGTCCAGGGAAAACAAATGTTGCATCATCATCTCCACCCATACAATCTACAGCTATTTTAATTAAATTTGCCATACCAAATGTACTCTAGTTACCGATTTTAGTTAAACCCATTTGATTAATATTAAATTAATCAGCTTAAGTAAAGAACTTGCTTGCATTGAAGCTTAAATCTTCAATCTCAGAAATACTCAACGTTTCAAGCAATTCTTCGAAGCCCAGCGTATAAACAACAAAAGCTTCAGAAGCATCCATATAATCAGAATTTGACAGAAAAGCATTCCTTAAAAAATAATTAGATAACTCTTGATGTTTTGTATGCAATTCTTCTATTGCTAATATACGATCTAGATTTTCGATACGACCATAGAAGACCATCCCAACTTTTTTCATTTTCTTTGGGATAGATAAATCACCAACTCCCTCCTCACGAAATGATAAGTCAATGGATTTAAACATCAAATCTACAACATCTTGAGATAATTTAACCTCATTTTGTTTTCTCAGTCTTCGAATTAATAAAATTACATGGATCAAAAGCAATTCAAATCTACCGTCAATTGAGTCAAGCAATGGAAATTTTTCATAAAAAACTTTCTGGCGTGATTGCTGTGACATCTTTTCAAATAAATAAAAATGTCTATCATAGTTTTTTTTAAAAAAAATCATTTATCAATAACTTAATTAATCTATATTTAAAAATATTAGTTTATTTATAATAGGTCTGTTATGCAAAGAATACTATTAATTATATTACTATTAAATCTTACATCGTGTTCTACTGTTGTTGAAAATAGAGGTTATATTTTTAATCCTGAAACGCAAGAAAAAATATCGCAAGGAATGGATAGAAGCGAGATACTATCATTAATGGGAACACCCTCAACAATATCAGAAACTACAGGCCTAAAATATTACTATATATCAAATAAATTTTTGAGATATGCATTCCTCAACCCACAAGAGATTGAAAGAACAGTTCAAGTCATAAGTTTTGATGAAAATGATAATGTTCTGGATATTGAGGAATATACCCTAAAGGATGGTAGGATCATAAATTATAATACTGATAAAACTATTCCAAAAGGAACAGAAGTTACAATAATACAAGATTTATTTGATAATACTGGTAGGTACACCAGCAAAGAAGCAATTGCGGGGTCAATATTTTAACCCCGCAAATTAAGAAATTTAATGAGCAAGAATGGCTAATAACAGTAATGCTACTATATTAGTAATCTTAATCATAGGATTTATAGCTGGTCCAGCTGTATCTTTGTAAGGGTCACCTACAGTATCACCGGTTACAGAAGCTTTGTGTGCTTCAGATCCCTTACCTCCAAATTGTCCATCTTCAATTAATTTTTTTGCATTATCCCATGCTCCTCCACCAGCTGTCATGGAAATTGCCAAGAACAAGCCTGTAATGATGGTACCAAGAAGCATTGCTCCTAGTGCTGAGAATGCTGAAGATTTTCCATCAATCGCGTTGATTACGAAGAAACAAAGTATTGGTGTAAGCACTGGTAAAAGCGATGGTACAATCATCTCTTTTATTGCAGATTTTGTTAGCATATCAACAGCTCTTGCATAATCAGGTTTTGATGTACCTTTGAGAATATTTTTGTCTGCTTTGAATTGCCTTCTGACTTCTTCAACAACTGATGACGCAGCTCTTCCTACAGCAGTCATTCCCATGGCACCAAATAGATAAGGCATTAGTCCTCCAAGTAGAAGGCCAACAACAACATATGGATTTGATAGAGCAAAATCAACGTTAATACCTTCAAAATACGCATATTTATCTGAGTTTGCGGCAAAATAACTTAGATCTTCTGTGTATGCAGCAAAAAGTACAAGTGCTCCTAAACCAGCAGAACCGATTGCATATCCTTTGGTTACAGCTTTTGTTGTATTACCAACAGCATCAAGTGCATCTGTTGTATTTCTAACCTCTTCAGGTAGATCGGCCATTTCTGCTATCCCGCCAGCATTGTCAGTAACAGGTCCAAAAGCATCTAATGCCACGACAACTCCTGCTAAGGCAAGCATTGTAGTTACTGCTATTGCGATACCAAAGAGACCTGCTAGACTGTATGTAACAATAATACCGGCTATAATAACAATTGACGGCAAAGCAGTGGCTTCCAGTGACATTGCCAACCCTTGGATAACATTTGTTCCGTGGCCAGTTACAGATGCAGCAGCTACTGATTTAACAGGCCTATAATTTGTACCAGTATAATATTCGGTAATAACTATGATAAGAGTTGTAACCGCCAAACCTGATACACCACATAAAAACATATCCATGCCAGAGAATTCAATAAATGACGTTTGGATTATGGTATCCATGCCAATTAACGCATTTGTTAGTGGCCATAAGAGAATAAGCGAGAGTAATCCTGTTACAAAGAACCCTTTGTAAAGGGCTCCCATGATTGACCTGCTTTTACCAAGTTTGACAAAAAAAGTTCCAATGATGGAAGTCAAAATACAAACTGCTCCAATCGCAAGTGGATATAACATAATTTGTTCAAATATCGCATTCCCTGCAAAATAAATTGATGCAAGAACCATTGTTGCAACTATTGTAACAGCATATGTTTCAAATAAATCTGCTGCCATACCAGCACAATCACCAACATTATCACCAACATTATCAGCTATTGTTGCAGGATTCCTAGGATCATCTTCTGGAATACCAGCCTCAACTTTTCCTACCAAGTCACCCCCAACATCAGCGCCCTTTGTGAAAATTCCTCCACCTAAACGAGCAAATATTGATATTAATGAAGCTCCGAATCCAAGAGCAACTAATGAGTCAACGATTATTCTATCATCAAATGTGTATCCGAGGATATTTGTTAAGAAATAGAAGTAAATACTGACAGATAGCAAGGCAAGAGATGCAACTAACATACCAGTAACAGATCCAGCTTTGAATGCAACTGAGAGCCCTTTTGATAAATCTTCTGATGCGGCTTGAGCTGTTCTAACATTCGCTCTTACAGAAATCAGCATTCCTACAAAACCCGCTATACCAGACAGAATAGCACCAATAGCAAACCCAACAGCAACTGTTAACTGCAAGAATATTGCTACAAGAACGAATATAATAACTCCAACAATTGAAATTGTAGCATACTGTCTTTTTAAATAAGCTCCAGCTCCTTCTTGTATTGCGCCTGCAATTTCTTGCATTCTTTCATTACCTGCGTCAGCACTCATCACAGACTTACTAGCCCAAAAACCATATATGACCCCGAGAAAGCCACACAGAATAATTACTGAGATTAATGTTGTCATTGTTTCCTCTATAGATTGTTTATAAATAATTGTTATTTGAAAAATAATTCCTTATTAAAGTAGTTTTCCTTTAATGGCAAGAAATTAAGATATAAAATGAAAATTAGCCCATTTAAAAATGTTTAAAAGTGAAATGACTTGAACCTATTAGATTATTGTTATGATCCTTTATGACTGGCGCCATTGATTCTCGGGAAACTCTCCCAATTTTTGTAACTTGAATATTTTGTTGGCGAGCGAAATCTAATATGCGGCTTCTATTATCTTTATTTGCTGAAAAAATACATTCATAGTCATCCCCCCCATAGTTTACAATTTCATAATCATTGAATTGTTTTAGAAATTCTATTGCAGAGTTTGAATATGGAATTTTGTCAAGATCAATACAAAAATCTTTTCCTGATTTAACACTCAAGTTTTTTAAGTCATTAATAAGACCATCTGTTGTATCCATAGAGCTGTTTGCAAATTTTTGGATTAGTTCTGAATACTTTAAATGTGGTTCTGGAAGATGATATCGGCTAATAAGTCTTTTTCGGTTAAAATCTGATATCTTAATTTTAGTATTTTTTTCTTTTAGCATGTACAACCCAATCGCACTCTCACCAATCGTTCCTGTAACGTATAAATCATCATCTTTCATAGCAGTTGATCGAGCTATTATTTTATCATCGCTGAAAGAAATCATATTTATTGAAATAAATATTGTATTTGAAGAGAAGATGGTATCTCCTCCTAAGAGTTTTAAATTATAATACATTTGGTCCTGAGCTAATCCATTTGTAAATGATCTGACCCAATCCTCATTTACACTAGAATTAATTCCAAATGAGAGGAAATAACCATATGGACTCACACCTTTTGAGATTATATCTGATACGTTGACTCGTATAGCTTTTTTAGCAATATATTCCGGCTCATCATCAGCGAAAAAGTGAGTCCCCATAACCAAACTATCTTGATTTGTAATTAAATTTTTATGTAATGTAATATCAATTTGTGACACATCATCATTTAAATTTAGTGCCTCATCATTCTCTGCTAAAGGTGCAAAATATTTCTGAATAATATATTTTTCATCCATATTATTTCCTATGAGCTTCAGATAATTTATCAAGTATTGCATTAGTAAAGTTGGGCTCTTTTCCTGAAAAAAAAGAGTGAGAAATTTCAACATACTCGTCAATTATAACTTTGTATGGTGTATTGCTCTGAAAAATAATTTCATAGAAAGCTGATCTCAAGATTGCAATTAAGATTTTATCCAAACGATTAAAATCCCAATCATCACTTAAAAATTTTTTAATCTCATTATCAATTGTTATTTGCTTTTCAACTATCTCATTTATTAAATTTGAAAAAAGACTTTTATTTATATCATTTATTAATTTATCCTCAGAAGAGTCAAATATGATCCTGTTATTTAGTGAGTCAATAATCTCATTCACATCAGTACCTGCAATCTCCATTTGATATAATGATTGCACCAAAACTAACCTTGTTATGCTATTTGAATTCCTTGTTCTTGGCATTTTATAGAGAATTATTAGTTTTTTAATTTAATTAAACCAAGAAGAGCTTCTGCAGCATGACCACCCCTATTTTTCATATCAGGTTGAGCTCGTTCAGTTGCCTGAGCAACTGAGTCAACTGTAATAATAGCATTTGTTACAGGAATATTATATTTCATTGAAACATCCAATAATCCCTGCGCGGATACATTTGCTACTATATCATAATGGCTAGTTTGCCCACGAATTACGCATCCAACTCCTATTGCTCCAATAAACTCACTTTTTGAAAACAGAAGATTCATTGCAATAGGGATCTCAAGTGCACCTGAAACAGTATGATAAATATAAGAAAAATCTGAATTATCTAATACATTAGTAATTCCAAGCATTAGATTATTTGATATATCCTTATAATAATTAGCATCAATAATCAGTATTTTATTTTTAATATTTTTCATTTATTTTTAACTGCCACCTTTTAATACGTACCTTGCGAGTATATCTACTTCTATATTTACCAAATCACCAATATTGCGGTATTTCCATGTTGTATGCTCTAGTGTGTATGGAATAAAATTAATTTCGAATTCAGAGTCATATACATTGTTAACGGTCAGAGATGTACCATCTAATGACACAGAACCTTTTGGGGCTATAAACTTCATTAGATTAGAGTCGACAACAAAACAAAACTTTTTTGAGTCTCCAATACTCTCAATATTTTTGATTTTTACAACACCATCTATGTGACCCTGCACAATATGACCACTCATTTCATCTCCCAATGACAGGCTTTTCTCTAAATTGATGTGATCGCCCTCTATCAAATTTCCAAGATTTGTTTTAGATAACGTTTCTTTAGAGACATAAACATTGAAGATATGCCCTGTCTCATTTTTGTTAAAATCGATGACAGTCAAACATATTCCAGAACAAGAAATGGACATGCCATTTGTAAATCCTTTTATGTTACTTGAATATATACTGAGTAAAATATCTTCATCTTTCTTTGTAATTTTTTTAATTACCCCAATATCAATTATAATTCCGGTAAACATATCTCTTACTTCACTTAATTCTGTATTTTATAATATATGTATCACACATTTCTTTTTTAGATACAAATTCATATGATTTATTTTTATTTTTTATAATCTTATCTAATGCTTCAACAAACAAACCTTCTTTACCAATACTGTGTTTGCTTTGAAAAAAAATAAGCTCATCAGGAATTGTTTTTTTTATAATATTATCAAACAGCGTAACTCCTGGTTCAATCAGGAGATTATTTATTCCACATTGACCAATTTGTTCAAGAACATCCTCAAGTTGTAAAAAATTATCGTCATCGTTATTTTTGACTCGAATTAACCTTACCCCATCAAGAGATGATTCTTTCGAATTAATAGTTGATGACTTACTGCCAACTATAAAATAGAGATTCCCGTTGTTTTTAGTTAAGTATAGATTTGAGCCCTCACCAATATCTGCATGACTTGACAACACAAACCTTGATGAAGAAAAACTATCATAACCCTCCAACCTGACGTTTAATTGAGGGTTATCTTTTTTATATGTTCCATTGCCAATTAAAATACCATCATATTTTGATCTTAATACATGAATATACCTATCAATTTCAGCATTTGTAATCTTGAGTCTTTCATTGTTATTTTTTGCCATAAAATTATCTTTTGTAATTGCTACTTTAGCAACTACTTTAGGTACCCCCTTTGAAATTCTTGACACAAAACCAGCATTTTGTTCTCTTGCTTCCAACTCACAGCAACCAATATTCACGTCTATTTTGTTATTCCTTAATTCTTTTATTCCATTACCCGACACTAAGGGATTAGGATCAACCATACCCACAACCACACGTTTAATTTTATTTTTTACTATTTCCTTAGTGCAAGGTGATGACTTACCATAGTGGCAACAAGGTTCCATTGTGACATACATAGATGCACCTTCAAGGTTAGATGAATTCTTCATAGCCATTATCTCAGCATGAGGTACGCCGCCTGCATTAGTATGACCTGTAGCTAAAATTTTACCATCTTTAACAATCACACAGCCAATAGATGGATTTGGGTAAGTCTTTCCCTGTTCTTTTTTTGCAATTTGCAGTGCAAGGTGCATATATCGTTGATCGTCGGCATTAATAGTCATAACACGTAGGTTTTTAATTAACTTTTCTTATCAGAAATTTCTTCTAAAAATTCTTCGAAGTCCTTTGCTTCCCTGAAGTCTTTGTAAACAGAAGCAAATCTAACATATGATACATCATCTAGTTGACGCAGGCCTTCCATTATTAATTTTCCTATTAACTCAGTTGAGACAAATGTATCACCGCGATTTTCTAATTGTCTGACAATCCCGGATACCATTTGCTCTAATTTATCAACTTCTACTGGCCTCTTTCTGGTAGCAATTTGCACCGATCTCATTAGCTTATCTCTATCAAAAATTACCTTTTGACCAGTTCTTTTGAGCACATATAATTCACGGAGTTGAATTCTTTCAAAAGTAGTAAAGCGTCCTCCACATCCTGGGCAAACACGCCTTCTTCTGATTGTAGAATTATCTTCGGAAGGACGAGAGTCCCTGACTTGTGTTTCTTTATTTGAACAATATGGACATCTCATTTTAAATCTATAATAGCGGGTATATTGGAAAATTATTGCAAATTTCCATGACCTTTTGATGAACCTCTTTTTCTGTTTTACTATTATCTTCTTTATTATTAGCTAAACTATCCAAAACATCCCCTATTAGGTTTCCAACTAAAACAAATTCATCTTCCTTAAAACCTCTTGATGTTGCCGCTGGCGTTCCCAATCTTATACCAGAAGTTATGAATGGTGACTCAGGATCAAAAGGTATTCCATTTTTATTACAGGTAATACCTGCATTTTCGAGAGATTTTTCAGCAAGCTTTCCTGTTAGCCCTTTTGGCCTCAAATCAATAAGTGATAAGTGCGTTTCAGTACCACCTGAAACAATATCAAATCCTCTCTTTTGGATTGTGTCTGCCAGAACAATTGAGTTCTTAACTACTTGGCTTGCATAATCTTTAAAGGAGTTTGAGAGTGCTTCTTTGAAAGCGACAGCTTTCGCTGCTATTATATGACATAAAGGACCACCTTGTAGTCCAGGGAATATTGCAGAATTTACTTTCTTTGCAATTTCTTCATTATTTGTAAGAACCAAGCCACCTCGGGGCCCCCTTAATACTTTGTGAGTTGTACTTGTTACGATGTCTGCATAAGGGAAAGGGCTCGGATAGGCGCCTCCAGCAACTAGTCCTGAAAAATGAGCCATATCCACAAGTAAGTACGCGCCAATTTCATCACAAATTTCTCTAAATTTACTAAAATCTATTATTCTTGGATATGCAGAACCACCAGCAATAATAAGTTTTGGTTTATGCTCTCTAGCTTTTTGATAAAGTTCATCATAGTCAATTAAGGCGTCCTGTTTGCGAACACCATAACCTATGGCATTAAACCATTTACCAGATAAGTTTGGAGCTGCACCATGAGTCAGATGGCCACCTGCTGCAAGTGTCATTCCCATAAAAGCATCACCCGGTTTTAGAAGAGCTAACATTACAGCCTGATTTGCCTGTGAACCAGAATGAGCCTGAACATTGGCGAAATCACATTTAAATAATTCTTTTGCTCTTTCGATTGCTAGTTGCTCAGTTTCATCAACAAACATGCAACCACCATAATATCTTTTATTTGGATAACCTTCGGCATATTTATTTGTAAGAATTGAACCTTGGGCATCCAATACTGCTTTTGATACAATATTTTCAGAAGCAATTAATTCAATACCATATTTCTGTCTATCAACCTCTCTTCCAATTGATTGAAAAACCTCTGGATCTATCTGTGATAATGGGGCAGTAAAAAAATCTTTTGTCATTTCATCTCCATGATAATTTTATATTTTCTATGCAGCACGAGCGATTTTCATTTCTTTCCAAATGCTGTCTAATGAACTTACAAGGTGATCAATATCATCAATGTTATGATATGGACTTGCTGTTATTCTTAACCTTTCTGTACCTTTTGGAACAGTTGGATAGTTGATTGGTTGAACATATATATTGAACTCTTCTAATAATTGATCAGTAACTTTTTTTGTTAATATTGGGTCTCCAACTAAAATAGGAATTATATGGCTTTCGTTTGTGATTACAGGAAGATTGATTTCTGTAAGTTTTGATTTTAATAAAATCACATTTGCATGCATCTGATCGCGCTCCACAGAAGAGTTCATAAGATGGTTGATGCTCACATTTGCACCAGCAGCTATTGATGGTGGCAGCGATGTTGTAAAGATAAATCCAGGTGCATATGATCTAATAGCATCTATTAATGTTTTTTCACCAGAGATATATCCTCCAACCAGACCAAATGCTTTTGCCAATGTTCCTTCTATTATATCAATTCTTTCCATTTGATTTAAATGCTCTGCCATACCGGCTCCTGTATTACCATACATACCAACAGCATGAACTTCATCGATATAAGTTAGTGCATCATATTTATCTGCGAGGTCACAGATTTCTCTTATTTTGGCAATATCACCATCCATAGAATAAACAGATTCAAAAGCTATTACTTTATTCTTTTGTGAACCCACTCTTATGAGCTTCTCTTCTAAATCAACCATATCATTGTGCTTGAAAATTATTTTAGAAGCACCTCCGTGACGAATACCTTCAATCATCGAAGCATGGTTGCTTTCATCTGATAACAGAACAAGATCAGGTATTATTTTTGATAAAGTTGAAAGCGTGGCATCATTCGCCACATATCCAGATGTAAAAAGCAGTGATGATTCTTTATTGTGTAATTTAGAGAGAGTGTCTTCTAATAAAACATGCTGATTTGTTGTTCCTGAAATATTCCTAGTACCACCTGATCCTCCACCAATTGTATCAATAGTTTGTTTAATTGCAGTGAGTACAGATTGATTTTGCCCCATACCAAGATAATCATTTGAACACCAAACTGTAATTTTTTTTTTGTTTCCGGATTTCATGTGTAGGGTTGCATGAGGATAATCACCGCGTATTCTTGTAATATTCGCGAATGTTCTATACCTACCTTCAGCAATGACGCTATCTATTGAGTCTTTAATATATTGTGAATATCTCTTTTTCATACCTTTTTCCTGTTATTAATAAATAGTCTTTTTGAGATTAAAATACAAATGATTTATGAGTATGAATTTTATTAGAGACCTAAAGAGAATTTGAAAGTTTCAAGACAGCTACTCTCGTTAAAAAATGAGCCCCTGAGCTATTATTATTAATATGTTGAGTCCTTTTTGTAAATATCATCTCTAAATTGGATTTGACCATTTTCAACCCACGCCGTTAAATAACCAATTTTTATCGGAATTTCTGCATCAAGTCTGAGTGTTTTCGTTACAGAACTGTTTAATATCTCATGAAGTAAATCTTCATTCCAATTGTCACTTTCAGAAAGTAGCCAATCAATTAAGTCGTCGATATTTTGAACACGAACACACCCGGAACTGAAATAACGTATTTCTTCATTAAACAATGATTTTCTTGGGGTATCATGAAGAAACACTGCATGTTCATTTGGAAAATTTATTTTTGCTACACCAAGGGAATTAGTGAAACCAGGATTTTGACGGAATTTAAATAAAGTCGCTTCTTCCGTTGTCCAATCAATATATTGTGGGTTTATTATTTTTTGATAGTAATAATCCTGATAAATAAAAATGTTATTTTTTTCCAAATATCTTGGATCAATGTTCATTGCTTTAATTATGTCTTTTTTGACAATACTCTCAGGTACATGCCAGTATGGGAAAAAATTTATTTCATAAATATCACTATCTAAAATTGGAGTTTGCCTATCACTTTTTCCTACTATAACCTTTGTGTAATAATCTACTATTCCATTATCAACAGCAGCTAAATCACCACCAGGTATATTTACAAATATATATCTTTCGCCTAAACCTGAAATATAATTTAGAAATCGAGTTTTATTAATTCCTAACTTCTTCAATTTATATTCCACTGGATGATTTAGATGCTGAATTGTATTTTTATCAAGCCTACCAGTTGGTTCCAGTCCATGTCTGCTTTGGAAGTTTTTAAGTCCATCAGCAACAAAAACATCAAAAATATCACTAATCCCCCTATCCTGATCAATATCTTTTGTGATCAACAACCTCTCTCTCAGTTTTATGATTTCTTCAGAAACATCTCCTATTTCAAGTTCCGTCGTTATATCTATGGAAGGCCACCCTCCCTGATATAGAATATCTTGATAAAACCTAATAGCTTTTTCAATTTCTAGATAATTTTGATAATTTAAAAAACCTTTTTTTGAGTTTTCTGAAACCAGCATCAAATTATCATCCAACGAGTATTGCTCATCAATAGAGTTAGAAAATGGATCATCAAACAAGAACAAATCATTACTTTTGTATCTGTCAATTTGATCTAACAGATTTGCTGATGATACTAATGGGGAAAGGAGAAAAAAAACTGGCAAAATCAGAAGGTATATAATTTTGCATTTTTTATATTTTGTAATACACAGTTTCATGTTTTATTATATTTTGAGAATCTGTTGAATTATAACTATTTTATAATATATATGATTCATACCTATGGTGTTAAATTCTTATTAAAATGCAAAAAATAACAAACAGTTATCCACTCGTAAGAATGAGAAGAAATAGACAGGCAGACTGGTCAAGAAGGCTCATTTCTGAAAACATTCTATCTACAAATGATTTAATACTCCCATTATTTGTATGCGAAGGGAATAATATTCTTGAACCGATTGACTCACTTCCGGGTGTTAATAGATATTCAATAGATAAAATAGTCGATGTTGCAAAAAAAGCTGAAGATCTTCAAATCCCCTTATTAGCATTATTCCCGGTTGTGGATAATAAATACAAATCAACGGAAGGTGAAGAAGCACTAAAAAGCGACAATCTAATATGCAGAACAATTAATGAAATAAAAGATAAAGTCCCTAATATAGGCATTATGACTGATGTGGCATTAGATCCTTACACCTCTCATGGGCACGATGGAATATTAAAAGAAGATAAAATTCTTAATGATGAAACAATTGAAATACTTATAAAACAAGCACTAAACCAGTGCCAAGCAGGAACTGATATTATTGCACCATCAGATATGATGGATGGAAGAATTTTAATGATAAGGAATGCACTTGAGGAAAATAATTTTAAAGATACGATTATTATGTCATATGCTGCAAAATATGCATCTTCTTACTACGGCCCATTCAGAGACGCGATAAAATCTAAGAATAATTTAACTGGAAGTAAATCAACCTATCAAATGGATTTTGGAAATAGTGATGAAGCATTAAGAGAAGCGCAGCTAGACATAAATGAGGGTGCGGATATGATTATGGTCAAACCAGGAATGCCTTACTTAGACATAATATATAGAATAAAAAAAGAGTTTGGCATGCCAACATTTGCTTATCAAGTTTCTGGTGAATATGCCTCTATCATGGCAGCATCATTAAATGGATGGCTGGATTACAATGATATTATTTTGGAGTCTTTATTATGCTTCAAAAGATCTGGTGCCGATGGTATACTTACTTATGCAGCAATTGACGTTGCAGAAAAACTATTAGGCAAATAATATGAATTTTCAAATAATACAAAATAGCTACTTAGATTTCATTATGTATGGTGGACTAAATATTTTCTTATCGGTATTGCTATACTTAGTATTGATTTGGGTAAAAAACAGAATAACTGCAAATATACAAGAAAAAAGCCAAATATTTGACATTATAAATATTGTTTTGGAACGTTTAAATAACGTAATTATATTTCTAATAGTATTCTTATTTATCTCACAAAATTTATTCCAAAATTACCCATTCATTGGGGCTATAAATATATTTTTATCGTTAATATTCTTCATTCAACTTGCTTATATAATTGATGGAGTCAGCGTCTACCTGATATCAAGCAACAACAAACTAAAATCGACTGGTAGAAAAAGCGCAGTAAAAAATGCAATCTCATTAATCAAGTTTTTCGCAAGATCCGCAATTTGGTCAATTGCCTTACTACTCTGTGTTGATAACATTGGCGTAGACATAACCGCACTAGTTGCAGGTCTTGGTATTGGTGGTATTGCTATTGCACTTGCGGCTCAAAATATTCTAGGAGATCTCTTTGCATCACTAGCTATAGTATTAGATAAACCCTTTGAAATTGATGATTATATAGTAGTTGGTGACATATCTGGAACAGTTGAACAAATCGGTATTAAAACTACCAGGATAAGAGCTCTTTCAGGTGAAGAATTAGTTTGTTCAAATGCGGATTTACTCGGGAGTAGAGTAAGAAATTACCGAAGAATGACAGAAAGAAGAGCTGAAATTCACTTGGGTGTAGTATATCAGACACCATACGAACTTCTTACTAAGATCCCAAATTTAATAGAAGAGATAATAATCAAGGCAGAAAATGCTCGCTTTGATAGAGCAAACTTCAAAAGTTTTGGCGACTCATCTTTGTTATTTGAAGTGATATTTTATGTATCCGTTCCGGACAATGACTACAAAGAATATATGGATATTATTCAAACTGTGAATTACGAAATATTCAAAAAATTTGAAGAAGAAAAAATTGAGTTTGCATACCCTACCCAAACCCTTCATATATCAAAGGAAACATAATATAAAATATCTATACTAAATTCTGGATAGATAAACACCACCCTTGATGTTCAATTTCAATTTTTTTCCAACTCTTCCTCTTTCACCAAGATAGCTGTGAAGATCGTCTAATTTGGCGATAATCCTATTGTTTGCCACTGACCTGATAGCAAGCTTATCATTGATATCAACAGATAAAGCATCAAGCAATTCAGCTTCTTTAGTTTTTTGGAAACTTATACCACTACCTTTTGAAACTCTATTTATATTAGTCTGATCTATCAATATGACACTTGCTGCATTATTAAGAATGCAGATATATTTATGATTAATTGGTTTAACAATTTTAAGCAGTTGATTTGTATTGGCAAGACTCATCACAACTTTACCATTCTTAGTCTGGGATTTCATCTTGTTTTGAGCAGATATCATACCTTTGCATTTGTTGGATATGAACATCAAGTCTGTTTCATTATTCTCATCACGTAACAATTGAATAATCTTTTCATCTGGATCAAGATTAAAATATTTTTTAATTGGTTCAAAATCTCTAGTTTTATGGAGTTTGAAAATATTTAGAGTAAAAACTCTACCTTTGTTTGAAAAGAGGAGTAAATCAGTATTAGAATAGCATTCTTCAAGAAAAGAGACCTTATCACCATCTTTTAGATCCTTATTATTATCTTCAATTCCATGCCCATCTCTCAATCTCAACCACCCCTTTTCTGTCATAAAAAATGTTAATGGGATAACATCCTCTAGTTGTGTGTCAAGTTCTATAACCTGATCTTCAACAATAGTAATTCTTGATGACAAATCAGAAAGATAACTATCATCCCTAAATAACTTAATCAATGAGTTTAATTGCTCTATAATTTTCGATACTTGACTACTCTTAGAACCCAATATTTCTCTATAATTTTTTCTATCACTCAATAGTGATTTTAGCTCTTTTTGAATTGTTATCTCCTCGAGTTTGCGGAGTGATCTCAATCGCATCTCTAGTATGGATTCTGCCTGTTGATCACTGAGGGAAAATTCAGATATCAGGTCTTTTTTTGGATAATCGCTGGTTCTGATTATTGAAATTACCTTATCAATGTTCAAAAATACAATAAGGTACCCTTCCAAGGTATGTATCCTCTTTTCAGCCTTTTCAAGATAATGCTGATAACTTTTTATTAGTATACTTTGTCGGTGGTCAAGCCATTGGGCAAGAACTTCTTTTAAGCCTAATACTTTTGGTACTTTGTTATCACCATCTTGAAGTACATTCATATTAATGGTGATTGTTATTTCAAGATCAGATAGCCTAAATAGCTTATTCATAATTTTTTGAGGCTCGATAGATGAGTTTTTTGGTTTAATAATAATACATACTGACTCATCAGACTCATCTCTTATATCAGAAATTTCATTTATAGTTTTTGAGATAACTAAATCAGCTAATTTCTCAATAAGTTTTGATTTTTGAACACCATACGGTATTTGAGTTATTTTAATCAAATAACCATTTTTTGATCTTTCTTCAGTCCATTCGCATCTTAGTCGAAGAGAACCTCTGCCTTTCTTATATATTTCAATTATCTCACTTTTTGAAGATATTAAAACTCCCCCTGTAGGAAAGTCAGGGCCTAGAAAGTCAGACATTAGCTCATCCTCGGCAATTTCTCTATTCTTTTGAAGTTTTATTGCCATATCCAATAGCTCTATAATATTATGCGGAGGAATGTTTGTAGCCATTCCGACTGCGATTCCGCTAGAACCATTGGCTAACAGGTTTGGAAACGCTGATGGAAATACCTTTGGCTCGAACTCACTTTCATCATAATTTCTTACAAATTCAGTAGTACCATCATGGACCTGGTCCATTATTAGTTCTGATATCTGGGTTAATCTTGACTCAGTGTATCTCATTGCTGCCGCATTATCCCCATCGATATTACCAAAGTTCCCCTGACCTTGAATTAATGGATATCTGTGAGAGAAGTTTTGGGCTAATTTTACTAATGAATCATAGACTGCTTGTTCACCGTGTGGATGATATTTACCAATTACATCGCCAACAACACGAGCGCACTTTTTAAATGAGTTTTCAGAGCCAAGTTTTAGTTCAGACATAGCAAAAAGCAGCCTTCTGTGAACAGGCTTTAAGCCATCTCGCACATCAGGCAGTGCTCTATCTGTTATAGTTGATAGAGCATAAGACAGATATTTATCTTTTAATAAGTCAATAAAATCTGATTTAATTGTAATTTCTTGATCTGATGACAAGGATCTTTCCTGTTTAGTTTGAAAGCATTTGATTCAAACTATCACGAAATTTAGATAGATTTAATTGTAATGGATCGTATAGGTCTCTTTTCAGAAAAAATTCTGTTAATAATAGCCCTTTCTTAAGTTCCAGATCGTTTACGTTACTCCCACCAAATATAAATTCTGGTATTTCAATTAATTTACTTTTATATGGTTCACCAACTTCTTTTGTTACAGCTCTACCTGTCCTTGGTGAAATATATTTTAAATCTACATTTGACATTGTAACAGCACATTCGGACATATCTACGCCATAACCTAATTGTTCCAAAAAAAACAATTCCCAAAGCACCAGACCTTTTATTAAATTACTATAATCCCCAGTAAAATCTAGGATTGAGCTTGTTCTATTAAATAATTCAGTAAATGACTCTCTTTCTGGTAAAATTCTTAGATGTGATAATAAAGTTTGAAGTACAACGATACTAACTCTATTATTTATAAACTTACCTGATCTTGATCTATCCAATTCAAAAGTTAACGTCCCAAGGTGCTCTGATAATCTTGCTTTCCAAATAAAACTGATTGTATTTCCCGGCTGAAGAATTGGCTGATTAATTTTAGATTGATAATTGCGCGCTAGACCAACATGTCGACCATGGTTTTTAGAGAGTAATTCTAATAATCCAGCCCTCTCCCCATACTTGCGGACAGATAAAACAATTCCAATATCTTCAAAGTTCATTTATAGCCAATACCCTTTGTAAAATTATCGTGTATATATCTCTAATTTGTACCAATTGAAATACTATTCTTTTTTTGTTTTATAAATAGATATAAGTGAACTTTCTTATTTAAATAGTTTTGGATTTCAATCCTTGACTCAGTAGATATTTTTTTTATTTTCTCACCTTTTTTCCCTAGAATTATTTTTTTATGATTATCGTTATCTACGTATATGTTTTGATGGATCTCTATTTCGTTTGCATTTTTTTCAGACCATTTTTCTGTATCTATCCTTATTGAATAGGGTATTTCTTTATGGATGTAATATAATATTTTTTCTCTTGTGAATTCTTCTGCAATAAATACTTCTGAAATATTGGTTGTTAAATGCTCTGGGTACTCCCAATCTTTTTTGGGAATAATATTTATAAGATTGTTCAAAAAATCACTAACACCTTCAAGTTTTAATGCTGATATGAAATGAATATCTTCCACATTCATTTCTTCTTTTATTTCTTTTACAAGTTTCAGGAGATATGTTTTTTTAACGAGGTCTATCTTATTAATAACTACCATAATCGTTCCATTATAATCTTTTATCTGACTATAAACCGAAAAGTAGTTGGTTTCATGCGTCTTTGTTGGATCTATCATGTAAATTAGAACGTCAGCTTGTTGTAAGCTGTTGATGGCTTCTCTAATTAATGGTCTTTCTCTATTATTAGTTGGCTTAAATAGACCTGGAGTATCAATAAAGATAATTTGTGCCAAACCCTTTGTTAGAATTGCATTTATCTGCTTTCTAGTTGTCTGAACTTTATGTGATACTATAGATAATTTTTTCCCTAAAAAAGCGTTTAGAAGAGTTGATTTGCCTGCATTAGTTGGCCCTATTATTGCCACACGTCCACAAAACCTTTTACCATCAATTTTTTGATACATAATCGCTTCTTAATGCATTTGTAGCTGCAGCTCTCTCAGCTTGTTTTTTTGATTGACCAACACCCTCAAATTCTGAACCGCTTCCAAGAATTATTTTAATAGTAAATTCAGGGTTATGGTCCGGTCCTTTTCTACCTACTTCAATATATTTAGGAAGTTCATATCCTCTAGACTGGCACCATTCTTGTAACATTGTTTTTGGATCGATTGGAGGATTCTCATTATTTAATGTATAGTTTTCCCAATTTTTTTTTATAAAATTAAAAGCATTTTCAAACCCACCATCCAGGTATATTGCTGCAATAAGAGACTCAAGACTGTCTGCTAATATTGTACTTTTATTTCTTCCTCCTGTTTTCTCTTCATTATAACTTAAAATCAAATACTCATTAAGAGATAACATTCGTGCAATCTCTGCAAGTGTATCTTCATTTACTAAATTATGCATTCTCCTTGTGAGATCACCCTCTGATTCAGATGGAAATTTATCAAACAATATTTTTGCAATGGATAGCCCAAGAACTCTATCACCCAAAAATTCTAATCTCTGAAAGACTGAATTTTTTCTTCTATTTTTACCAGTATGAGTAAGAGATTCAGTAAGCAGTGTCTCATCACGAAAATTGTATGATATTATTTGTGATATTTTTTTTACATTACTCATTTAGTTTATCTTTTTAGCAATTCTATCAAATCTAAATTTTTTATGCCAATTCCATATCTTCCATAATGGCACTGATTTATCTGAGGAGAAAAATAAAAACTCTGCCCTACCTACAAAATTTTCAAATGGTACATAGCCCACTTGATCAATGAATCTAGAGTCAAGTGAATTATCTCTGTTATCACCCATCATAAAATAATGATCGTTGGGCACTCTATATATACCCGTATTGTCACCCAAACTCCCAGTTTCTAAATCTAAGACAAGATGACTTTTACCATCCAAAATCTCATTTTTTAATGTGTTTTTGTTATATTGTGTAAAGTATTTATAGTTATCATTATAATTTGTAATGCTAACCTCTTCATCATTTATATAAATCAAACCATTTTTTATTTGTATTTTATCTCCTGGCAAACCAATAACTCTCTTAATGTAATCTACATCTGTATCATTTGGTAATCTGAAAACAACCACATCGCCTCTTTCTGGCAATCTAGCAAAAATTCTGTCTTTTATGATGTTTGGAGAGAATGGGAGGGAATATCTCGAGTACCCATATGAATATTTTGATACAAATAAATAGTCACCAACTAATAAATTTGGAAGCATAGATCCAGAGGGTATTGTGAAAGGTTGCAAAATAAAGGTTCGAATAAAAAATGCTATTAATATTGCATAAATTAAAGTCCTAATATTTTCAAAAATGCTGTTTTTGTTTTTAGTATTCATTATTTATTTTTCATAGGTAATTATCACAATTGCCTGAGCGTAAGGGTATTCATCAGTTATACTCACATCTATTTTAGCTATACAATTTGGGGGGGTTAAATTATTCAATATTTTTAGTGCACCATTATGCAGATATAATTCGGGCTTGCCTGATTTATTATTTATAATCTCAATATCTCTCCAATAGACACCTCTTCTAAAACCAGTACCGAGAGCTTTGGAGCATGCTTCTTTAACTGCATATCGTTTTGCGTATGAATTTATACTTAACCTTCGAGACTCACATTTTGCAATTTCTTTAGTCGTAAAAACTCTTTTCTTGAATCTATTGCCATAACGATCTATTACACTCTCAATTCGTTTAATATCTATAATATCTGTTCCTATTCCGAGAATCATATAAAATTTTTCCTTTGATTATTTATGATAGCTCTAAATCTTTTTATGACACAATCCAGACCGTCAAACACTGACTCTCCAATAATAAAATGCCCAATATTTAATTCTTTTAGAGGCTTAATTTTTGAGATCAATTCTGTTGTTTCATAATTTAATCCATGTCCTGCATGTACTTCTAGTCCAATATTGTTAGCCAAAAGAGCAATTTCTTTTATCCTTTGAAATTCATTTTGCATTGTTTCTGGAGCTGAATAGAATTTATTTGAGAAACTTCCAGTATGAATTTCAACAATATCAGAATTAAGATTTAGGGCCTCCTCAATATCTTCTTTTTTGGGATCGATAAAAAGTGAGACTCTTATACCTTCACTCTTCAGGGCGTGAACGCACTCTTTAATTTGACTATTGTTGGTAAATAAATCCAAACCACCTTCAGTTGTAACCTCTTCTCTTTTCTCTGGGACTAAACAACAGGCATTTGGTTTATGTTTAATTGCAATTTTTAACATTTCAGAAGTAGGAGCCATTTCCAAATTCAGTGGAAGATTAATTTCATCCATTAAACGCGAAATATCCAAATCACTAATATGCCTTCTATCTTCTCTAAGATGCGCTGTTATTCCATCTGCTCCAGCTTTAGAGGCAATCTTTGCTGCTTTGAGGGGGTCAGGGTGTAAACCACCTCTTGCGTTCCTAATAGTTGCAACGTGGTCTATATTTACGCCTAATCTAAGGTAGAGATCGTCTGAGTTCATTTCAGATTTCTGCTTCCTGGTTTTGTAATTGGCATAGCATTTAACCAATCTGGTATTTCTGACTCTTCGTACGTTTCAATTTGCATCTTTGCAAGCGACACAAGATCAACCCCAACATCCGCCATACCTCCTGATCTATCTATCAGACACGCAGCTCCAATAACTTCTCCTCCGTTCTGGGTTATTGCTGATATACATTCTCTTGATGATAAACCAGTGGTGACAATATCTTCAACCATTATACATCTCTGACCCTTTTCAATTTCAAAACCTCTCCTGAGAGTAAAATTACCATCAACTCTTTCAAAAAAAACAGCAGGACATTTTAATTGCCTTGCTACTTCGTATCCTACAATAACGCCTCCCATAGCAGGTGATACAATCATATCAATGGTTTCAAATCTTTGTGATATTATCTTTGCTAATTGACCACATAACTGACTTGCGATTTCAGGAAACATCATTACCCGTGCACATTGAATATACTTTGCTGAATGAAGTCCAGAACTTAGAACAAAATGTCCTTCAAGTAATGCCTTTGCTTCAATGAATTTATCAAATATTTCTTTCTCGTTCATTTAATCCTCAATTTAATCCATAATTCTAACAACTCTGTGTACAACATTTAGTTTTCTAATTGAACTTATAACTAAATTTAGATGTGAAAGGTGAAAAACACCAATATCGATATCTAATTTATAAAAATCTCTAGATCTTGATATTAATTTTAAGTTTTCAATATTTGCATTAGAAAGTCCAATAGCACGTGATATTTTAGCGAGTGCGCCCACTTCATTTTGACAATCTATCATGACCCTCGCAATAAATCGTTCAGATAAGTTATTATCAATATCCCAAGTTAAATCTATGAAAGAAACCATGTCTTCTGAATATTTATTGAGGTTTTTTGATTGTTTTGAATAAATTGTAATTCCATTGTCTCCGTCATTTACTCCAAATATCTTATCTCCTGGAACAACCCTGCTATTTTCAGCAAACTTAAATGGTATATTTTTATCAAAACCTCTCACCGGGATGCTAATAGAATTAACTGTAGGGTTAACTTCAAAGCTTTTATTATCGGACTTTCTAATAATATCCATTTTTACAAAAGCTTTTCTTATAAGTTCTGGAGTAATTTCACCTCTTCCTATTTTACTATAAAGATCATCGGATGACTTTAATCCAAATTTATTACAAAAATCCTTCATGTTAGGAATCTTTTCAGCTGTTGTTGAGTTTTTTAAGATTTTATCTAGTATCTGTTTACCAAGCTCAGCATACTGATTCTTTATCTTTTCTTTGTTAATTCTTCTTATCGCAAGTTTTGCTTTACCGGTTACAGCAATCTTTTCCCACGCCATGGGTGGTAATGATTTTTCATCAGTGATAATTTCAATTTCATCTCCATTCACCAACTCAGTATAAAGAGGTGAATTAACACCATTTACCCTACAACCTATACATTTCATTCCGATGTCTGTATGAACTTCAAAGGCAAAATCAATTGGCGTGGCTCCTAATGGTAATGCAATTATTCTGCCCTTTGGAGTAAAACAAAAAACCTGATCCTGAAATAATTCAAGCTTAGTACTTTCAAAAAAATCTTCAGAGCTTTCACCTTGATTTAGCATTTCTAATAGATCGTCTAACCATGGATATTTTTGTTTTTCTCCGTGAATATTTTGATCCTTATAGTCTCTGTGGGCAGCAACTCCACGTTCAGCAATATCATGCATCTTCTCAGTTCTTATTTGTAATTCTATTCTATTATTGTTTGGACCAAGGATAGTTGTATGTATTGATTGATAGTCATTAATTTTAGGAGTTGATATATAATCTTTAAATCTACCAGGGATAGCACTCCATTTTTGATGAACTATGCCGATAATTTTATAACAATCATCTATTGTATCCACTATAATTCTAAATCCATATATATCTGATAATTGTTCTAAAGAGATTGATTTTCTATTCATTTTTTGCCAAATGGAAAATGGTCTCTTTTCCCTGCCATCGACAAGAAATTTGATGTTATGTTTGGACAATTCTTCTGTTAGGATACCTTTTATACTATCTATTAACTCATTCGAGTCTGAGCTGATTGATTTTAGTTTTTCCAATATAATTTTACGAGCCTTCGGGTTTAATACATCAAATGCTAGTTCTTCAAGCTCTTCTTTTAATGAATGTATACCCAATCTTCCAGATAACGGTGCATAAACCTCAATAGTTTCCTTGGCAATAATTTGTTGTTTTTCAGATGGAAGAAAATTGATTGTTCTCATGTTATGAAGTCGGTCAGCTAGTTTTACGATTAAAACGCGTACATCACTTGACATTGCTAAAATCAATTTTCTAAAATTTTCTGCTTGCTCCGCTTCTTTTGTAAATAAATCGAGTTTCCCAATTTTAGTTAGTCCGTCTACAAGATTGGCTATTTCATCACCAAATTCTTTTTTAATAGATCCCAAAGTGAGCTTTGTATCTTCAATCGTATCATGAAGTAGAGCTGTAATGATTGTTGAGTCATCCAACCTATATTCAGTCAATATTTTGGCCACTTCTAATGGATGAGAAATATATGGATCACCAGATCTGCGTTTTTGATTCTGATGAGCAATATCTGCAATAACAAAAGCCCTATTAATAAGCTCTTTGTTCGTAGATGGATTGTACTTTGTTATGCACTCTATTAGATGATTTTCATTAAGCATTTTTGTACCAATTTCTATATTATATTTGGTGTAACACAAATTAAAATAAAAAAATGAATTATAACTCGAACAGAAACTTAATTTTACTCAAGAATTGTAAGAGTCAAAATTCTAAATTTCAAACGAGATCTTTGATAATTTTTTCTGAAATAGTTTTTGCAGTGTAAGCTGAAAGTGTCCAACCAAGATGACCGTGTCCTGTGTGATACCAAATATAATTATTTTTTTTACTTTTTCTCACAATTGGCATCATATTTGGTGTCATCGGACGTAATCCTGTCCAAGTTTCAAAATCTGATGTATCTGTGCTTGGGAAGTTATTTTGAACCCAATGAATCAACGGTCTTATCCTTTCATCAGGAATATCCATATTATAACCATTGAATTCTGCAGTACCAGCTACTCTGAGTCTATCTTGACCTAATCTTGAAGCTACGATCTTAGCTTCATCATCTAATAAGCTCACCCATGGAGCATTTTGAGGATTTTGTATTGTGATACTATAACCTTTGACTGGATATATTGGCAAATGATCACCTACAGTCTTTGCAAGTCTTTTACTTCCAGTTCCAGCACAAACTACGATTGAATTTCCAAAATCCTTTAAGCTGGTTATTTCCTCTCGAAATATTTTTACTCGATATTCTTTTTTAAGTTTATTTGCCAATTCCTGACAAAATTTATGGATGTCACCAGTAAAATCACTTTTGGTGTAAAGACCTCCTATAATATTTTTTGCAGCAAGTGATGGTTCTAGATTGTAAATTTCTTCAGTGGTCAAGACTTCTCTTTCCAAACCTGCTTGACTATAGATTTGGTTTGCTTTTATAGCATGATCAAATTCTTTTTGTGATTTATAAAAATGTAAAATTCCTTTTTTTACTGAGTCGTAGTTAATATTTTCTTCAAGTTCTATTTTTTTATATAATTCACGTGACTCAATTGCCATTAAACAAGTTTTTATAGTATTTTTATCAGCGTTTGGAATCTCACTTAAGAATTTAATTAACCATGAATACTTATCCCAACTTGGAGTGAGATTTAATCTCAGTGGAGCACTTTTATTTGTTAACCATTTAATTCCTTTCCAGAGATTTCTGTAGGAATTCCATGTTTCAGAATTGGATACAGATATTTGACCACCATTTGCGTATGATGTTCCCATAGCTGGATATTCTTTTCCATCAATAATCTCGACTTCAATTCCTGCTTTGGCTAAGTAATAAGCTGTTGTGACACCTGCAATACCAGCACCAATAACACTAACTTTATTACTTATCATTATTTATAACTTAGCTAGGACAAAATCATATTCGACATCATAGTATGGTTTATTAAATCCATGTTCTTTAATTTTATTTATGTCTTTTATTAACTTAAAATTTGCCATCAAACTCTCTTTAACACCAAAAACAGCATCAGAATTAATATATTGATCATTTGGGTCAAACAAATGAGTTGTCAGGGTTTGATAACCTTCTTTTTGGACTATATAGTGGAAGTGTGCTGGACGGAATGGATGCCTACCCATTGATGCAAGTAATTTACCAACAGGACCGTCGTCTGGTATAGGGTAGTATCTTGGTTTTGCTGATTTAAAAAAATACTTACCATCAGCTTCTGTAAAAAATTTACCTCTGAGATTAAAGTCAGGTTGAATTCCTTTTTGTTGGACATCATAAAAACCATCTTCATTTGCTTGCCAGATATCAATCTGAGCGCCTGATATTGGATTACCATCGATATCAAGGATATTACCATGAACATACATAGGTTCACCTTTCCCATCGAGGCTGATATTAGCTCCCATTTTTGTTTCAGGGACACCCTCGATATGGAAGGGTCCAAGGACAGTATTTTCTGATGCCCCATTAGGCCTTCTGCTATTTATGGCATCTACTAGCATAGATACGCCAAGAATATCAGATAAAAGAATATATTCCTGTCGCCAATCATCAGTTTTATGGCCTGTTTCAGTCAGAAACATAATTGCTTTCATCCATTCATCTTGAGTTGGTTCTATTTCTTTAACAGCTTCATGCAATTTTTTTATTATTACGGTCATGACTTCTTTCAATCTTGGATCACAATCAGAGGATATTCTCTCAATAACAGCTTCAATTGATTTTTCTTCTGTAAAATATCCTAATTTTTCTTGAGACATTGCTTTAACCTTATTATTTTAAATTGCTTGTATACATAAACAGCATACATCTAAAAAAATAATTTACAATAAAAGTAGGGATACAGTAATTAGAATTGATAGAGATAGAATTTAAATTCTAGGTGGCTTATAACCACTATCTGCAGCGATTGCTTTTTCCATACCTCGAAGTAATTCTTCTTCGGACATTCTTTCGCTTTCTTCTTCAATTTGGTCAACATTGTCACCAAATATTTTTGTATCTAGTGGTTCAACTGATGGTGCGGCATCTTCTTCTGGCTCGTCAACTTCAACGTGTTTCTGAAGTGAATGAATTAATTCCTCACGAAGATCCTCTGGAGTAACCTGATCATCTGCGATTTCCCTGAGAGCAACAACAGGGTTTTTGTCATTATCTCTGGCAACAGTTATTTGCGATCCGCCTGCAATCATTCTTGCACGATGACTCGCAACTAAAACTAAATCGAACCTATTCGCAACTTTATCAATACAATCTTCTACTGTTACTCTTGCCATTGTGATAACTCCTATTTTTGTTAGGTTTATAACTATTTTTAATAATAATCAATGTAAAAATTATTATTGATCTTTTTTTAATAGCCTTTGTTTACTTCTATCCCAGTCTCTCTTTTTTTCAGCTTCTCTCTTATCATAGAGCTTTTTACCTTTTGCTATTGCTAGTTCCATTTTTGCAACACCTTTTGAGTTAAAATAGAGCTTCAGAGGGATTAATGTTAAACCTTTCTGATCAATATAACCCTGTATTTTTTTTATCTCACGTTTGTGTAATAAGAGTTTTCTAATTCGTCTTGGATTTGTATCTTTTTGTGATGAATTTTTGTATTCAGTAATGAATAAGTTATGAATTTTAATTTCATCATTTTCAGGAGCAGCGTATGTATCTGAAATGTTAACCTTGCTTGTTCTCAATGATTTAACTTCTGATCCAGCTAAAACAATACCTGCTTCCATCGTTTCAACTATTTCGTAGTTAAATCGAGCCCTTCTGTTCTGGGATATTATTTTGGTATTATCATTTTGAGACATTTTGTTATAACTAGATTAATCCAGCAAATTCCATAGCCTCTTTAACTGCCCTTTTTGTATCAGATGATATATTCACAAGAGGAAGCCTGACAACATCATTACAAAAACCTAACAAACTTAAGGCATATTTCACAGGGCCAGGGCTAGTTTCAATAAAAAGTGCTTTATGTAAAGGTGTTAATTTATCCTGTAATTCAAGAGCATTATCATAGTCTTTCATCAAACAAGCTTTCTGAAAGTCAGCGCATAATTTAGGCGCAACATTTGATGTAACTGAAATGCATCCATGCCCCCCATGAGCCATCAATGCTAAAGCTGTCATATCTTCACCTGATAATTGAATGAAATCTTTGCCTATTGCATGCCTTTGAAGACTTGTCCGAGATAAATCTGCTGTAGCATCTTTTACTCCCACTATATTTTTTAACTTTGATAGTCTTGTCATTGTTTCTATGGACATATCTACAATGCATCTACCGGGAATGTTGTAAATTAGTAATGGAATATTTGAAACATCATTCAAGACCTTAAAATGTTGATACATACCTTCTTGGGTTGGTTTGTTGTAATAAGGAGTAACTATCAGACCTGCATCAGCTCCAACAGATGAAGCATGTTCTAAAAAGTCTATGGCCTCCTCTGTATTGTTTGATCCTGCACCAGCGATTACAGGCACTCTTTTTTTTACAACTTCAACGCATAATTCTACAACTCGTTTGTGTTCATCATGCGATAATGTTGGAGATTCACCTGTCGTACCAACAGGAACAAGACCGTTTGTTCCATTTTCAATTTGCCAATTAATGTGCTTAACAAAGCTATCTTCATCTAAAGAACCATCTTGATTGAAGGGTGTCACTAAAGCTGTAATTGATCCACTAAACATTTTTTTTCCATTATTTTTGGTTAGTTATATAATAATATTATTATACAATTTATGAATATAAATCAATGATATCAGTTACAACAAAATTATCTCTTGCACTTAGAATGAGTAATAATGCTAGACTAACGCCACAAGGCATACTACTGATTATTTTTTCTTTATTTATATTATTAACAATTAACAAAACATATGCTCAAAGTCACTCTGTAACACCAATAAAAAAACCTTCTTTGATAGAATTAATAGGAGAAAAATTTTATTCCCCGAATGAAAAAAATGAAAAACTAGAAACATTTGGAGTTGAGACGGAAGAATATATTCATTTTTATGAATTTTTCAAAGAAATTGATAATAACAACCAAGACTCTGAACTTTTGCTCAATTTAAAAAATAAATATGTAACCGATAAGAATAAAATTACGCATAAAATTATTGAATGGTATATTTTACGATCCCCCTACACATCACCAAATATTGTTGAGATGTATGATTTCATGAATAAAAATCAAGATTGGCCAGACATTGATATAATCCAAAAAAAAATTGAAAAATATCTTATTTTGAATGACTTAGAAACAGATTTTGTTGCGCGTTACTTTGAAATGCATCCTCCAATTAGCGGAGATGGATACATTGCTAAATCAATTAACGACTTTAAAATCGGGAAATACAATAGTGCAAAAGAGTCTTACAAAACTGCATGGCACAAAATGAGGATTAGTAAAGAAGCAAGGGATAAATTTATTCAATATTGCAGCTTATGTATATCAAAAAAAGATTTAGAAATAAGATTTGATAGAATGTTATATCTTGATGCCTTTGATGAACTATTTGATGTTGCATTAATGCTGGATGAAAATTTTCTACAACTAGCTAATATTGCTAATAAGATCAAATTAGATGAGCATATTGCAAGAAATGATTTTAATAAAATAGAAGACATTCTAGAAAACAACTCATCATATCATTATTTAAGAATCAAATGGCTAATTGAAAAAAAATATTACAATGAAGCTTATGATCATCTAAATAAGTATAAAAATACATTAAATATCAGTAATCCTATCCTTTGGGCTGTCCAATCAGAATATCTTGGAAGAAAATTGATCTCTGAACAAAGATATAGAGAAGCATATGAGGCGATGACTTTGAATGTAGAAGTCGAAAATGAGATTTTTGCAAATTTAGAATTTTTAAAAGGCTGGCTTTCTCTAAAAAAATTTAATGATCCAAATAGAGCTATAAAACATTTTAATAATCAGTTGAAGCTTACAAATCTTGACGAGAATATTGCGCAAGCAAATTTTTGGATTGCTATGAGCCATATTAAATCTGAGGAAACTGAATTGGCCCAAAATTTTTTCCAAATATCAGCTAGTCACATAAATAGCTTTTATGGGTTACTAGCAGCCTCCTATACTCGAGATAACGCTACATTCAATATAAAAAATACTAATTTCTCTTATGAGGAGAATGAGGATATTAATAAAGATCTGATTGTTGCTATTAATATTCTCGGTGCAGTGGATAGAAAATACCTTGCTGCAAAATTCATTGATAATATCTACGACCTTTATCCAGAAACGATAAATCCTAATACATTATCAAATATAGCGAATAACGCACACTTAACTCAAACAGCAATTAGATTATCAAAAAAAATTGGAATAAATAAAATAAATTTAGAACATTTATATCCGACTAATGACTTTCCTCTTAATATAAATGAGAAGAATAAACTCTTTAGTATCAATAATCTAATTCATGCAATCATCCACCAGGAAAGCGAGTTTGCATCAGAAGCAATTAGTTATTCTGGAGCGATGGGCATGATGCAAATCATGCCAAATACAGCAAAAATGTTATCAAGATTAGAGAAAATTGAATTTGAGGAAGATAGATTATCACGAGACTCATCCTATAATGTCATTCTAGGAAGTAGATATATTTCTGATCTAATTAATGAATTTGATGGATCATATGTTTACGCAATAAGCTCATATAATGCTGGTCCTACCAGAGTAAGATCATGGATTAGGTCAAATAGAGAAATAGAAATACTTGATTGGATCGAACTTATTCCATATAGAGAAACCAGAAATTACGTAAAAAGTGTTTTAAGAAATGCACAATATTACAAAATATTGTTGTATGAAAATAATATTAACTCTAATATCCTTTATGATCTAAACAGGGGCACTGTTAATTAAGATTATCATTATGGAGAGGTGGCCGAGTGGCTGAAGGCGCTCCCCTGCTAAGGGAGTATACGAGAGATCGTATCGTGGGTTCGAATCCCACTCTCTCCGCCAATATTAAATAAACATTCTGTTATCAAATGAACAAAAATGAACTATTAAAAAGTAAAAACTTTTTGTCTTATCTAACCATAAGATGGTTCAATACACTAGCCATTCAAACAATTACCCTAACTGTCGGTTGGCAAATTTATGAACTAACTAGAAACCCATTAGATTTAGGTTTAATTGGATTAGCGCAATTTATACCAATCTTTATTTTTATTTTACCATCTGGGGTTGTAGCGGACAAATTCGATAGAAAAATAGTTATCGCAATTTGTAATATAATCCATCTAGCTGTATGTTTTTTTCTTTTATTTTATTCACTTTCTGGTCCAACAAGTATTGTGCCGATACTTTTAGTATTACTAATTCATGGAACAGCTAGAGCTATGTACCAACCAAGTTTATCAGCAATATTGCCAAATATAGTTGAGAAAAAACTCTTCCCCAATGCGACTGCTTATAATTCATCTGTTTCAAAGCTCGGGCATTTAATTGGACCACTGATCGCTGGCATAATTATTTCATTATTTAGTATCTGGGTATACCTATTTGCAATTTTTTGCTTCTCGATTTCAACTATTGCGACCTTCTTCCTCAATAACCCAAAGAACCCAGATAATCTAAAAGCGATATCTTTTGCTTCTGTTGTTAGTGGATTTGTTTACGTTTGGAAAACAAAATTAGTTCTGGGAACGATGACTATTGATTTGTTTGCAGTTCTTTTTGGAGGGATTATGGGAATGTTACCTGTGTTTGCAATCGATATATTAAAAATTGGACCTGAAGGACTTGGTTTATTGAGATCCATGCCGGCTGTAGGAGGCGTCTTAACTGGCATCATTCTAACCCAGATTCCGCCTGTAAAAAATGCAGGAAAGTATCTCATAATATCAACAATTGTATTTGGATTTTCTACAGCCATATTTGCTCTATCAAATATTTTATGGTTATCACTAATTATGCTATTCATATACGGAGCCGCCGATATGGTAAGTGTTTATATAAGACAGACAATTATACCTATCATTACTCCAGATAACATGAGAGGGAGAGTTGGCTCTGTCCACTCTATTGCAACTAATACTTCTAATGAGATAGGTGATTTCCGTGCCGGTGTCACTGCTGGTTTTATAGGCATTGTACCATCAGTATTTATAGGTGGTACAATTACTGTTGCAATTAGTTTGTTATGGTCAGTTTTATTTCCTCAATTAAAGAAGGTAAATAGGATGGAGGATTTAAGAAGCACTGGTGAGTAATAGCATTAATCAATTTTCAGAACATCTTCGAGTTTAATTATAAATTCTTCTTTATAGTTTTCATCCAAATAAAACTCGTAACCAATATTCTTCATTTGTTCAGGATGATCAGTGTCAATAATTGAAACCCAAGCTCCTGGAGTATTCACGTCATTATATAACTCAATATTTATAAAGTTGCCATCAACCGTTATAATTTCAACTGCTGTATCAGGTTCATCACTGTATATCTGAGCCTCGCGCATATCTCTAAAATCAACCTTTAGAAATCTTCTCATAACGCTTCTTAATCCAATTGATGTCCGAGTCTCAACTCCTTCAAGGAAGTCGACCATCATAAATTTATTATTATCTAGGGGATCACGTCCAAATTTTAAGACTGTTCTGTTACCGCGAGTTACTGTCATAGAATTTATATCGTCAGGTATAAATTCAAGTAGTCTTGTGCTTATCCAATTCTTAATTCCATCTGACGCATTTAAATTACCGGACACTAACCAACTTTCGTAACCATCAGTTTCTCTTAAATATACGCCAAATTCTCCTCTCTTTAGAAGATTAGGCTTTCTTTTCCCGATTATAGCTGAGGCGATAATAGTATCATCATTATACAATTCCATTAGGAAAGATTTAGATCCTGGAACAAAAGGATCTTCTAAATGCAATTTCTTGAGTAAGGACTCTTTTTTTGTCTTAGGCTCAATTTTTATTGCATTAGATAGAGCTAGTACATTGATTTTAACTTTGTTATTATCTGCCGGATAATCATCTTTGTTTTTTAGCAGCCATATATCGTCTTCTCTTACAATTTCAAAAACATTATCTGATTGAGACAATTTGATTTTATCAACATCATTTATTTTTTGATTAAGTTCTGGAAAATAATACTGACCATATGAAGATTTATCATTCCAATTAGAGTTGTTTATGCCAGTTAGGACAACAAATGCTGAGATAATTATTGCTAAAAGTAATAGTAAGAGAGATATTTTTCGAGACATTTAGGATTCCCCTCTCACTTTTGACCTTGTTATTTTATATTTTCTTAACAGCCAAAATAATATCCCAAAAGTTACGAATATAGCAGGAATACCCGCTATATTACTTATCTTAATTGTATTATTTAAAGTTTCGAGTTCTTGAGCAAGTTCCAATTTAATATTCCTTAACTCCACTTGAACATTTTGTGCTTTCTCTCTAAAATCATTAAAAGCATCCAAATCTTCTTGCCCTAACATTACTGAACCACCAGCTTTTTGTTCCAATTCTCTCATTCTATTCTGAAGAGCACTCATTTCATTTGCTAATGAACGTTCTTTTTCTCTAAAGATTCTCTCTGATTCTAATTCTAGATTATTTATTAGAGTAAAAGGTCTGTCCATGACACCTCTTGCTCGAAGTGAAGCTAATGTAGATGCATCACTTAAGTTTTCTAGAGAATTAACGACAAATGCAGCATTGTTTGCAAACGGTGTCAGAAGTTCTTCTGCAAAATACTCTTTGACGTTTACCCAAAACTGATCCTCCATAAAATCAACATCAGCTACAACAATTGCGTTAACATTGCCAGTCTCTATGTGTTCATCAAGGTTGAAGCTTGATAAATTATCAACTTCTAGGTTCTTTAGAACAGACTCTACTTCACCTTTGATTCTTACTGAGAGATTATAATTATTATTTGATGCTTCAAAATCTCGTAATAGTTTATTTCAGATCAGGGTTATCTCTCACTTCTTCCTTATTAATTGTCATGGATTGTTCACTTGTTGTGAAAATACTTGATACATCAGTTTTACCATCAGGAAGTTTCTCAATAATACCTGCTGTTGTCATGTTTAGTAAATCAACTCCGCTTACGATTGGATCATTCTGGTTTATATACTCCTTTGTAACCCCTAAAAGAGCAAGATAATTACTGTATACCCTATCACCTCTATCTCCTACTTGAGCGGGTCTAGCAAGTTTGAGATCCCCAGCAACTACATTTGGTGTTATCCTTACGCCCCATTTTTCTAAAAGATAATCCAATCTTTTGTCATATTGTATACCAGCCGCAACTGTAGTATTTGGGTCTAAAGCTATAAAAACACTCCCACCCTTTAATACAAATTGATCTATGGTATAAAGTGCCTGATCTGAAAAATTTAACGGTTGAACAATAAACAGCGCTTGAATATCACTTGGAATACTCTTCAAGCCATTTGGATCTTCATTATAGTCTAATAAGGTTACAACATCAAAAAACTCATTAATTTGACCCATTACTTTCCAAGGCTGTACAGCTCCACCTTGGGAGTCTAGTACCCCATCAATTCCTAAACCAGTGATAAAACCTATCTTTGGTTTATTTTCTCTTGCTAATGAAAAAATTCTTGAAGTTAGATCATACTCAAGAAACTCTTCTCTCTCAATATCCATGAATGGAATTACCTCGACATCATCCGCCCTATTGTAAGCTCTAATACCAAAATAACCATATTCTCCTGACTCATTAAGAGGGATACCTCTTATATTATCCGCCAAAGCTTGCTCTTCGATTTCAGTGAATGGTTCAGGATTGTATAATGACACAATTATTTTACCATCTGATATTTCCTGATATCTTTTCAACATAGTTTTTATTCGATCTGCAAAAAGTTTAAATGGCGGGTAATTCTCACCTAATCTATCAGTAAAATAAAATTTTAACGTTATTGGCTCATCAATTGATTTGAGTGTTTCGATAGTACCGGTTGAAATAGTGTACATCTTTTCTTCTGTTAAATCTAAACGTTGTGAATTTAGATAACTATTGACCAAAGTATTTGTTCCAATCATGAGAATGACTGCACTAAAAATCCCTATCCAAGTATATATTTGTGAGTTTTTCTTAATCATTTCAGATATCTATGCTGCTTTCTTAATATTGATTATGATTATGTTTATAAACAACCAGAAGATGATTGATGAACCGTAAAACATTAAGCTTCTAAGATCAATCACTCCCTTTACGAACTCATAAAAGTGATCAAGTGAACTCATTGAGCTAAAGATTGATAAGATGTATTCAGGTACAAATCCTTCTATTGCTCTGGTCACTGCTTCAACTCCACTCATGACAAATAGAAAACATGCCGCTGTGCTTATTACGAATGCAATTACTTGATTTTTTGTCATAGCAGAGAGTGCAGAACCAATAGCTAGGAACTGTCCAGCTAAAAGCCAACTTCCAAGATAACTGGATAGCACAACACCATTATCAGGACTACCAAGTATATTTACAGTTAGCCACATCGGGAAAGTTAGGAAGAGTGCTATCGCAATCATAAACCATGCAGCTAAGTATTTTCCTAATACAGCTTCAAATGTTGTAATGGGCAAAGTCATTAATAGCTCAATAGATCCAGTTTTCCTTTCCTCAGCCCACAATCTCATTGAAATTGAAGGCACCAACAAAACCAATAGCCAGGGATGACTTTCAAAAAACGGGAATAGGTCTGCTTGCCCTCTTTCTAAAAATGCCCCAAGATAAAATGTGAATGCAGCAGTGAGTCCGCAAAAAATTGATATAAATATGTAGGCAAGTGGAGTTGAAAAATATCCTTTAGTCTCACGTTTTAGAATTATATATATATTTCCAAGCATATTATTTATCCTAAACCGTTAGTTTCCTGAAAGCTTCATCAAGAGCAATATGGTTTTGATGAATATCATTTATTGGAAACTTATTATCGGCAATAATCTTTGCTATTTCTGTTAGAATTATTCTATTTTCTTTTGGGTAAATATGGACATTAACATTATTTTCAGTTTCATTAACAGTTTCTATTTTACTTACACCAGAGATAGTCAACAGTAATCTTTTTAAATTTTCAACATCGTTTGGGTTAACCTTAATTTGAACTGAATTGTGGCTTTCTACTTTTGACCTTAATTGTGATGCAGATCCATCAAGAACAATATTTCCTTTGTTGATTAAAAGAACACCCGAGCAAACTGCGTCTACTTCTTCAAGTATATGCGTTGAGACTATTATTGCGGTTGTCCTAGAGATCTCAGTAATGAGCTCCCGCACATGATGCTTTTGATTTGGGTCCAAGCCATCAGTTGGTTCATCAAGAATTAAAATTTTTGGGTCATGCAGAATTGCCTGTGATAGACCCACTCTTCTCTTATACCCCTTGGATAATGTATCAATTTGTTGATGAAGAACATGCTTTATGCGAGCCCTCTCAACTGCTTTGTCTATTTGAATAGATCTTTGTTTACCAAAATAACCTCTAATATCCGCGATAAAATTCAAAAAACCAATAGTTGTCATTTCACCATACGCTGGCGCCCCTTCAGGTAAGTAGCCTATAAGTTTTTTTGCTTCCTTTGGATTTTTTTCGATATCAATACCGCATATATTTGACGAACCAGAGTCAGGCTGTAAATAGCCAGTAGCCATTTTCATTGTTGTTGATTTTCCCGAACCATTTGGTCCAATAAAACCTAATATCTGACCTACTTTTACATTTAAAGATACATTATTCACGGCTTTGAGATCCCCAAAACTCTTATGAAGGTTTGCAAGTACAATTTGATCAGTCATGCTTTATACTCATATACTTACTTAATATTATTTTCCAGTAAAATTTGGTTTTCTCTTTTCCATAAATGCTTCGCGTCCTTCTTTGAAGTCATTACTATTAAAGCATTGTTCTGAAAGCTGATCGAGTTTTTTCAGATCCCTAATCTCTGATCTTAGGATATGTTTTACTGTTTCTTTTGAAGCCATTATGGTTAGTGGAGCATTTATTGAAATTCTATTTGCCATATCGATCACATATTGCTCTAATTTATCAACTTCAACTACCTCATTAATTAAACCCATTTGGTGAGCTGTATTCGCATCCAGCATATCAGCGGTAAATAATATTCTCTTTGCATTTGCAGGGCCTACCAACTCCACAAGCTGTCGTAAATTGTCAAAACCATACGCAAGACCAAGTTTAGCAGCAGGAATAGCATATTTGGTATTGTCAGCAGCAATTCTTATATCTGCTGCGATAGCTGTTGCTACTCCACCACCAACACAATATCCTTCAATCATTGCAATTATAGGTTTACTGAAAGCATTCATTGCAGAAGTCATAACATCGGTTGCTTTAGCATATAATTTTTCAGCTTCATAATTGTTTCTGACTTCTTTGAACTCAGAGATGTCTGCCCCTGAGATAAATGCTTTACCACCATGTCCTTTTATAATAAGCACCCTTATATCTTGGTCTTTTTCAAACTCAACAAAAACTTGAGTCATTGCCTCACGCATTTCTAATGATATTGCATTTCTTCTCTCTGGATTATTAATTATCATCCATCCAATATTGTTTTCTTTTTTTGCAATAATCTTATTTGTTTTTAGTTCCATATTTTGTTTACCTTTGATTACCTCTTAAAAATTAGGTGTAATGAATATACTCCATCTTTATTATCCAATTATCCCTTTTTCGAGTAAGCTGCTTATATAATCTTCTTCAAAACCAAATTCCATCAACACATCTTTGTTATGCTGCCCCAAATCTGGAGCAGGATATTTGAGCTCGTCTGGTTGTTCATATTCAGAGAAATTGATTGGCTGCCTTACAACATCCAATTCCCCAAGTCGATGATGTTTTACTTTTCTATTCATTTTTAGATGTTTTACCTGCTCATCACCGAACATTTCAGCAATATTATTTACTGGCCCACATGGAACCCCAACCCTATTAAGCTTTTCAATCCAATACTCAGAATTATTTTGACTTAGGACCTTGGAAATAATTCCATTTAGTTCATCTCTGTTTTCTAACCTCATCTCATCAGTAGAATATTTTTCGTCTTCAATTAATTGATCTAAACCAACAGCCTGACAGAACCTTGCAAATAATCTATCGCCAACAGCACTTACATTAATAAGCTTATCAGATGTTTTGTAGCAACCCTGTGGAATGCCCGTTGGATGATTATTACCTGCTTGCTTTGCAATTTGACCTTTTTGAAGCCATCTCGAAGCTTGGAAGTCGAGCATAAATATACCCGCTTCTAATAATGATGTATGAACCCATTGCCCTTTTCCTGTAGACTCTCTATTGAGCAAAGCAATAATAATACCTTGCGCAAGAAACATCCCTGCACATAGATCGTTGATAGGAATTCCGACTCTTGTGGGTCCACTTTCTTCCATTCCTGTAATTGACATTAATCCAGACATACCTTGTATGATCTGATCAAGTCCAGGTCTCTCTCTATATGGACCTGTTTGACCGAAGCCAGAAATACTGCCATATATTATCTTTGGATTTATTTTTTTAATATTGTCATAATCAATTTTGAGACGATGCTTAACATCTGCCCTAAAATTCTCAATTATTACATCACTTTTTTGTGCTAATGAGAGGAAAAGTTCATGTCCTTCATCGTTTTTCAAATCAATTGTAATGCTTCTTTTATTTCTCTGAAGGTTTTGGAAATCAAAACCATCACGATTTCCTGTAACACTGCCACCTTTTTGCCCTGGTTTATTTGGAGGATTGACTTGAATAACATTTGCCCCCCAATCTGCAAGAACTCTCGCAGCTGTTGGCCCTGCTCTTGCAATTGTCAAATCCAGGACAGTATATTTTGATAATGGTAAGTTTTTATTCAAAGGAAACCTCTTCAGAAATTTAAATTATACAACACTGTAAAAGATAGTATACAAGTCTATATCTTATATAAAAAAAATTCCATAATTTCAATCTTCAATAAGCTCAAGCTAAAAAAAAATTAACAAAATATTAAAATTTATTTGAAATTGAAATTTATATGATTTATAAATGTAGATTGACGTTTGTACTAGGTACGAATTGTTTACACTAGTGTAAGTGTTTTATTATTAACCTATAGGGAGGATATGATATGAAATCCACTACAAAACTTGTGCTTGGCGCTGCTTTCGGTGGTCTAGCACTATCAATGGTTTCAACATCTCCAGCTTTAGCGTTAACAGATTTAAACGTAATTACAGCTAACAACGGATCATGTTCAATTTATCCGCAGCACGTTTCACGTTTAACTGGCGCAAATGAAGTTAACGGAGTTGATGTTAACCTACTAAACTCAGAAACAACTATCCCATATGTTGCATTCCTAGATACAGGTGATGCTGAGTATGTGATGCTTGACTCTGCACAAGTACTACAAATGGCTAACGCAGGACAACCTGGTTCAGTTATATATGAAGCATATAACTTCGCATCAGAAGGTATTGTTGTTCCAGCTGACAGCCCAATCAAAGGCCTAGCAGACCTACCAGGTTCTGTTATTGGTCTTGCTTCTGACCGTGATGAAATCACAACATTGATCGCTCTTGACTCAATTGGTCTATCAGGCGATGTGATTGAAACAGTTGTTGTTGGTGACGCTGGACCTGTTATGGTTGACGCTCTAACATCAGGAAGAATTGACGGTTTCGCTGGTGGTTCATCAGACCGTGCTAACATCCAAGCTGGTGGTGTTGCTATTAGAAACATTACACCAATGGCTGTGTCAGCAAACCCAGGTAACTCATTCGCTATGTGGGACTCACGTATGGATGAGCTAGATGAAGCTACAGCAGGTTTCCTACGTGCATGGGCTATGGCTCAACACATGGGTGTACTTGACACTAAATTCGTAATAAGCGTATGTGCTGTTGCAACACCAGAAGTTTTTGAAAACATGGCTACTGGTTCTGCATTGATCAATGGTTCAGTTTATATTTATCAACTACGTCGTACAAATAAATATGGTGAACCTCGTAACTGGATTTGGGCTCAAATCCAAGGTCCTTACATTGGTCTAGGTGAAATCGATGGTTTCATCGATCCAGCAACATTCGTAGATCATAGATTTATCGATCGTGCGAGTGATTGGGACACATACGAAGTTGTTGAACTTATGGATGCATGGGCAGCTGCTAACCCAGACAAAATGGTTCCATAACAGTTCTTCATTCGAACTTGTCTAATAAAGCCCGAAAGAGTCTTCTCTTTCGGGTTTTTTTTATATAAAAAAATGAGTGAATTAGGTATTGCAATAATTGGCTGTGGGCGCGTTGGCAGAATGAGAGGTAAGATTGCCTCTGAATTTCCAGGAATATCTTGGATTGGTCTATGTGATTTGAATGAAGATATTGGCAAACAGTTGCAAAAGGATATAAATGCAGATTATTTTACAACTGATTATGCAGAGTTAATTCAAAGAAATGAAGTTGATGCAGTAATAGTTGCCACTTCAACTTGGTCTCACTTTGAACCTGCCTTGATAACAATTGAAAATAAAAGAAAACTATTCATTGAAAAACCTCTTACATTGGATGCCACCCAATCTAAATTTCTGTTAAGCAAAATTGACCAATATGCTAGTGATGTTTGTGTGGGTTACACTCAACGTTTCAGAAGAAAATTTATTTCAGTCAAAGAAAAAATACAAAACTCTCAAATTGGAGAATTATCCTGTGCTGTAACTAGAACTTTCATGAATAGAATGGGGCCAATGAATGAGTTAAGACTAACACAAGATAGACGTTTCCTAACACCAATGGTGGTTTCGGGTACACATAGCCTGGATATGTCTCTATGGCTAATCAATGATACACCTAAATCTGTATATGCAAAATCTTCAAATAAGATACTTGGAGAACTGGGAACAAAAGATGCAACATTTGGTGTATTTACATTTGATGATATGATTTGGAGTATGAATATATCTTGGGCTCTCCCCAAAAAATGGCCTGGTGCAAGTTATGGCTTGCAAATGGGTTTTGTTGGAACAAAGGGAGTCATAGATATCGAAGATACACACAGAGATGTCATAATTGTAAGCGATTACGATCAAGGTAAGATATATAGGCCAAAAGGACGTGAAGTTGAAGATGAGAGATTCGTTGATTTTTTGACAAGCTACCCCCCTGGCGATATATATAAAAATGATCTCTGGGGCCCCATGAAAGATGAGACATTTTCATGGCTTCAAAGAATTTGTATGGGCACAAATACACCTCATACCAGTGCACATGAAGCGCATAGAAATCTCATGTACACATTAGCAATGGACTTATCAGCAAAATTAAATAAGGAAATTGACTTAGATATTTCTGAAGATTACATTATGGATAGATTGAATCTGGAATAACAAATAATGAAAATCGGAATAGTTGGAACAGGAGCAAATGGGAGCTGCATTGCAGCTGACCTAATACAAGCAGGATTAGATGTTTCATTAATCGATCAGTGGCCTGAGCACGTTGAAACAATGAGGCAATCGGGGCTTACAGTAATTATGCCTGAAGAAACCATTAATACAAAAGTTAAAGCATATCATTTATGTGATGTCTGCACATTCAATGAAAAATTTGATGTCATATTTATTGTTGTTAAGGCTTATGATACAAAATGGGTATCCACCCTTATTGAGCCATACCTTAAAGAAGATGGACTAATGATAGGACTTCAAAATTGTATGACTGCGGAAATCATCAACGAGGTTGTTGGAGCTAAAAGAAATCTCGCAGCAGTAGTTGAACTTTCATCTGAAATATTTAAACCAGGTCAAGTTAAAAGAAATACTCCTCCTTCGGGGTCATGGTTTGGTGTTGGAAGCTTAACAGCTGATATGGATAATAGAATTCCAGAAATTTTAGAATTACTAAAATATTCTGGGAAGGTGGCACATACTGAAAATATATTATCAGCAAAATGGATGAAACTGATTGTTAATGCCATGACAATGGGGCCAAGATCAATTCTAGGGCTAAGAGCAGTAGAGGCAATGAATGTTGATGGTATGCGAGAATTAGCATTGAAGATTGGTGAAGAAGCACTTCTTATAGGTCAAAAAATGGGGTTTAGACCCGAACCGATTTTCGGATTAAAACAAAAAGATATAGAACAATCCAATAGATTACTTGAACTGTTATTAGACAAAATAATTAATGATGTCGGACCTCACGCTAGGGATGCAGTATTACAAGATCATTTAAAAGGTCGTTTAAGTGAAGTTGATTTAATTAATGGTCTCATATGGGAAGAAGGTAAAAAACATGGAATTGACTGTAAATATAATAAAAGAGTTTGTGAGATCACTGACAAAATACAGAAAAAGTTAATTAGTCCATCACCGATGAATTCTCAAGAACTTGTCAGCTGAACTAATCAGGCTCTTTCTATTATCATCGAAATACCTTGGCCAACTCCAACACACATTGTACAAAGTGCATATCTGTGATTATTTCTTACAATTTCTTTTGAAGCTGTAAGAGCTAATCTTGCACCTGACATACCAAGCGGATGCCCCAGGGCTATTGCTCCACCATTTGGATTAACTTTTTCACTATCATCATTTATACCAAGCATTCTCAGACAAGCAAGTGATTGTGATGCAAAGGCCTCATTAAGCTCTATCACATCGATTTGATCTAGGCTCATACCTGTTTTATCTAATAATTTCTGAGTTGAAAAAACTGGACCAATTCCCATGTGTTTTGGTTCAACACCCGCAGTAGCGCCACCACAAAATCTTGCTAATGGATTCAGTGAAAATTTCTTAACCATTTTTTCTGAAGCTATTATAAGACATGCTGCTCCATCATTTACTCCTGAAGCATTTCCTGCAGTGACAGTTCCATTTTCTCTAAAGGGGGTTGGCAAGAGATTTAACTTTTCAATGGTTGTCTTACGTGGGTGTTCATCTTGGTCAAATATTATTTTTTCTTTGCTTTTATTTGAGATTTCAATGCCAATTATCTCATCACTAAAACGATTGTTCTCAAGAGAGTTTTGATATTTTCTTTGACTATTATATGCAAATACATCTTGATCATCGCGATTGATATTATAATGCTCAGCAACATTCTCTGCAGTTTCTGGCATGGAGTCTGTACCATAAATGGAAAACATCTTCTTATTAATAAATCTCCATCCGATTGTGGTATCTTCAACTTTATTATATCTTGAGAAAGCACTATCAGCCTTCGGCATTACAAATGGTGCACGAGACATACTCTCAACTCCACCAGCAATAACTAAATCCATTTCTCCTGACATAATGGTACGACAGGCAACAATAACTGCATCTAAACCAGATCCACATAACCTATTTATTGTTGTTGCTGGAATTGAAACTGGAAGACCTGATAGCAATGTCGCCATTCGAGCTACATTTCTATTATCTTCACCGGCTTGGTTTGCACATCCAAATATAACTTCGTCTATTTCACTCGGATCTATTTTTGGATTTTTTTTGATTAAATGGTTAATCACTAGCGCAGCAAGATCATCTGGTCTTATTGAGGAGAGTGAACCACCATACTTACCAATTGGTGTTCTGATACCATCACAAATAAATGCTTCAGCCATAAATCTTACCTATTTACGTGCTCGTTGACCAAATAATACTTTTTGAGCATCAAGATCTTTTGATAAATCATGACGAATATCCTCACCGATACTAACACCTTTTTGAACAGCTGGCCTATCCATCATCCTATTGAACCAATCTTTTAAATGTGGAAACTCATTGAGATCTTGACCTTTTTTTTCTGGATTTCTTACCCAGCCTATACAAGCCATATCCGCTATCGAATAATCTTCGGCAATATAATCTCTTCCGTCAGATAATTTCTTATCCAAAACACCATAAAGCCTATTTACTTCATTTGTGTATCTATCTATTGCGTATTGAAGTTTGTTTTGAGAATAATTTCTGAAATGATGAGCTTGCCCTCCCATTGGGCCAAGGCCACCAACTTGCCAGAAGAGCCACTGATCGACCTCTAATTGCTTTCTATAATTACTTGGATAAAATAAGCCTGTTTTTCTTCCTAAATACTGTAATATTGCCCCAGACTCAAATATTGAAATTTCTTTACCATCTGGGCCATCTGGATCTACGATTGCCGGCATACGATTATTTGGTGAAATTTTAAGAAATGAAGGCTCAAACTGCTCCCCTTTTCCAATATTTACAAAATTAACATTATATGGGTATTGTGCTTCTTCTAGAAAAATTGTTATCTTGAAACCATTTGATGTAGGCCAATAATATAATTCTATAGGTTTATTATTACTAAAGTCGCTCATTTAAAATTCTCGCTTAAAATTAAAATACTGATATAAGATATACTAAAAATAGCATAATAATAAACATTTAGTAATGAATTTATTTGATTGGACAAGGCTTATAATTCTTTCACTTCTTTGGGGAGGATCTTATACATGGATTGAACTTGCATTAATAGAACTTGATCCTATGATGATAGTATTTTATCGTGTTTTAATATCTAGTATTTTTCTAATACTGATATGCAAATTATTGTCTTTGACATTTAAAATAGAAAAAAAAATATTTATTTTTCTATTTTTCATGAGCTTAACAAATAATGTAATTCCTTTTAATTTAATTGCTTGGGGACAACAGGAAATAACAGCAAGTGTTGGTTCGATTTTAAATGCAACAACCCCACTATTCACTGTTATAATTGCAAATTATTGGCCTAATGGAGAAAAAGCAACTTTAAACAGAATTTTTGGAGTTATTATTGGCTTTTGTGGGGTAATACTGCTAATGGGATTGAGTATTAATGATATTGATAATTCCATAATTGGTCAGGCTGCAATCTTATTAGCTGCAATATCATATGCAATATCAGCTTTAATTGGCAAAGAAATAAAAAAAATTCATCCCGCAATATCTGCAACATATATGTTATCCATTTCCTCGGTTATTTTACTACCTATAATTCTATTCTCTGGAAATGAGTTGCTTCCTCAAGTAAGCAAGCAAAGTATGATCGCAATAATGGGACTGGCAATATTCTCTACATCCATAGCTTATTTAATTTTCTATAAGCTTATTGAAAATATTGGCTCAAATGTGATGCTTGTAACACTTTTAATGCCTGTAAGTGCGATTTTATTATCCATAATAATATTGAATGAGACAATAAATACCACTCAAACAATTGGCTTGATATTGATATTAACTGGACTGATATTAGTTGATGGTAGAGCGTTAAATTTCTTTAAACGATAATTGGCTATAACCCAATTTTCTTTAAGACCAATTCATTAACTTTTGATGGGTTGGCTTTCCCCTGACTTTCTTTGATTACCTGCCCTACAAACCATCCAACCATTTTTGGTTTTTCTTTTGCTTGAGCTACTTTATCAGCGTTTTCATTTATAATCTTATCTACTATTTTTTCTATCGACGACTCATCAGTTATTTGAGACATTCCTTTTTCTTCCACAATGACCTTTGCACTTTTTTGAGTTTCCAGCATTATCTCAAAAACATCTTTTGCAAGCCTTCCAGAGAGAGTCCCATCTGTAATGAGGTCTATTAGCTCGCCAAGATTATCAGCCGTTATTGGTGATTGATCAATATCTAGTGAAAGCCTATTTAATGCACTAAATAATTCACCTGAGATCCAATTAACAGATAATTTTGGATCCCTTCCTTTTGCAACAACCTCGAAATATTCGGCATATTTTTTATCAGAAACAAGAATATCTGCATCATAAGAATTAAGCTTATACTGCTCCATAAGCCTATCTTTTTTATCATCTGGCAACTCGGGTAATTCTTTCAATATTTCATCAATAAAATCTTGATTGAGATTTAGAGGTAATAAATCTGGATCAGGAAAATATCTATAATCATGTGCTTCTTCTTTATTTCTCATAGATCGTGTTTTACCAGAAGAAACATCAAACAACCTTGTCTCTTGGATAATCTCATTTCCACTCTCAATTTCATCAATTTGTCTTCTTGACTCATAATCTATTGCCATGCCAATAAATTTAATCGAATTAACATTTTTTATTTCACATCTTGTGCCCAATTCATCACCAGGCTTCCTAACTGAAACATTGATATCAGCTCTAAGTGAACCCTCTTCCATATTTCCATCGCATGTTTCAAGGTATCTCAGAATTGTACGAAGTTTTGTTACAAATAATTTAGCTTCATCTGCACTCCTGAGATCAGGTTTTGTAACAATTTCCATAAGAGCTACACCCGACCTATTTAAATCAATATATGAAGATTGTGGATCAATATCATGAAATGATTTTCCAGCATCTTGTTCAAGATGGAGTCTTTCAATACGGACAAATATATCCGATCCATCTTTAAGTGTAACTTTTACAATACCCTCTCCAACTATTGGATGTTTAAACTGTGATATCTGATAACCTTGAGGTAAATCAGGATAGAAATAATTTTTTCTATCAAATACTGAGTATTTATTTATTTCAGCCTTTAGTCCTAAACCGGTTTTAACTGCTTGTCTGACACATTGTTTATTAATAACCGGCAGCATTCCTGGCATGGCTGCATCTACAAGACTAACATGAGACATAGGTTCGCCACCGTATGAAGCAGAAGATCCTGAAAATAATTTTGAATTGGACGTAACCTGAGCATGTATTTCTAAACCAATAATAACCTCCCAATCACCTGTTTGACTTTCAATAATAAAGCGAGGACTTACGTTATTAATTTCTGACATTGTTAGCATCCATTATTATTTTTTTATCCACCAATCTGATGGAATTTCAATATTTGACCTAGAGTCTTCAATTAGCTTTCCAAGTTTAAAAAGTGATTTTTCATCAAAATGATTTGTAATTAATTGAATCCCCATGGGTAACCCAGAACTATCCAACCCACTTGGAATTGATATCGCTGGCAAACCAGCTAAATTAACAGGAACTGTTAGAATATCATTAGAATACATTTTTAGTGGGTCTGAAATATTTTCCCCTATTCCAAATGCAGTAGTAGGAGTGGTCGGTGTTAATATTGCATCCACTGTTTTAAAAGCTTGAACAAAATCTTCGTGAATAAGCCTTCTTACCTTCTGTGCTTTTAGATAATAAGCATCATAATAGCCTGCAGAAAGGACATAAGTACCCATTAATATCCTTCTTTTAACCTCATCACCAAACCCCTCACCTCTTGTCTTTTTATACAAACTATCAAGGTCTTCGCCAGACACTCTCTTTCCGTACTTGACTCCATCATACCTAGCAAGATTTGAGGATGCTTCAGCGGGAGCAATTATGTAATATGCTGGAAGTGCGTATTTACAATGTGGTAGATTTATAGATTTTATATTAACACCAGCTTCTTTATACCACTGAATAGCCTCTTCCCAATTCTGCCTTATATCCGGCGAAAGATCCAGCTCCTCAAACTCTTTTGGTATACCTATACTCATACCATTGAGATTAGAGCCCATGTAGTCTTCAAAATTTTCAACTTCAATGTTTGCACTGGTACTATCTTTATTATCATAACCTGCCATTGCCTGAAGAGTTAGCGCGGAGTCTTTAACTGTTTTAGTAATTGGTCCTGCTTGATCAAGAGATGACGCAAAAGCTACTATGCCCCAACGCGAACATCTACCATAGGTAGGTTTTAAACCAACTGTCCCTGTGAATGCTGCGGGTTGCCTAATTGAACCACCTGTATCGGTTGCAGTAGCTACTGGACATAATGATGCAGCAACAGCAGCAGATGAGCCTCCAGAGGATCCTCCAGGAACTAATTCTTTTTCAGAATTTTTTGATCTCCATGGATTTACAACTGATCCGTTAGCACTTGTTTCGTTGGATGAACCCATGGCGAATTCATCATTGCTTAGTTTACCAAGCATTATCATACCCGATTTAAATAAATTTTCCGTAACAGTTGACTCATACGGTGGTATAAAATTTTCTAAAATTTTGCTAGAAGCAGTTGTCTTTACTCCTTGTGTACAAAATAGATCTTTGATACCAATGGGAATTCCTTCAAGGGGTCTTGATTCATTCTTTTTAATTTTAACATCACTTTTCTCAGCACTATCAAGCGCTTTTTCAAAAGTAGTTGTGTTATAGGTATTTAATTTCGATGAGTCTTCAATTCGTGCAATGTAGGCTTTTACTAATTCTTTTGATGTAAAATTACCCTTTTTTAATGAGTCTCTAATCGAAGATAAATCTAATGTTCTTACGTCAATCATCTTATTCAATAACTTTTGGAACCACGAAGAAATTTTTATCCTCTGCTGGTGAATTACTTAAAATCTGTGATCCCTTTTCTCCATCATTAACAATGTCCTCTCTCATTTGCAAAAAATTAGTCAAGCTATTAGACATTGGTTCTATATTTTCAGTGTCTACTTCATTTAAAGTCTCCACCCAATTTAATATTGAGGATATTTCACCCTCTAACTTTTCGATTTGATCTTCTGAGATTGATATTTTCGCTAGATTAGCTATTTTTAAAATTGTGTCTTTTGAGATAGTCATTTTTTTATAAAAATTTAGTTATAAGATATATATATAAAAAAAAACAAATTTAACATATTTTTTTTTATTTTATTATTTTCATTTATACTTGTTGATCATGATCTACAAAGAAATACATCAAGCATTAGATAACGAAACCTTCAGCAATAGGCTTATTGGACTTGATCTTGGTACAAAAACAATAGGTGTCTCTATGTCAGACTCTTCAAGAATTATTGCTTCTACATTTGAAACAATCAAAAGAAAAAAAACAAAAATTGATATTGAGCGTATTCTGGAGATTTGTGATCAATTTAAGATAAGTGGAATTGTTCTTGGCTATCCAATAAATATGAATTATACCGAAGGGCCAAGATCACAATCAACTATGTCTTTTGCAAAACTTCTTGAACAAAGAACTAACATTCCAATTATACTTTGGGATGAGAGGCTATCTACATCTGCAGCTGAAAAGGTTCTCATCTCAGCAGACCTATCAAGGAAAAAAAGAAAAGATGTTATCGACAAACTTGCTGCTACATATATTCTACAAGGGATACTTGACAGAATATCAAATATTAAAAAGTGAGTTTGTCCGTGCTAAGATTGCATAATCATTAGGTTTTTAATGCCATCTTCAAATGTTGAGCGTGGAGATCTATTTTTAATTATTGAGTTTGTAAAATCTAGTACTTCTCCAAAAAATGAACTAATAGGCTCAATCAAAATTTTTTTATTATTATGATATATCTCTTCATCAGTCTTTATACCAAAAACATTTTCGCCAATAATTACATCAGTATCTGAATAAACCTCTATTCTATTTACACGAGGCAAAATTGCCGAAGCTGTCACATCACACAATATTTTATTATTAAAATTCATTGTAAGTGTTGAAATTTCATCATTAGGACTTCTATATTTTGGTGAGAGTGATATCATCTTTGAGTCAGTAGGCTCACCGAAATACCATCTAAATATATCTATCATATGAGTGCCCGTAGCGCTCATTGCCCAAAATTTTGATTGGTCCCCAAGAGCTCGCCAACCCTCAGGGTCGTTTTGTTGAGTGGATAACATAGCTCTAGCATAATAAATGTTACCGATTTGATCTTTCTCAATTTGTTCCTTGATATACCTTAGACCTGCATTAAATCGATTGTTATATGCCATACCAAAGATTATTTTACTCTTTTTGATTTCTTCAATCATTTTCAAGCAACTTTTATAATCAGTTGCCATTGGTTTTTCACATAAAACGTGTTTGTTTGCCCGGCAAGATTTTATGACTTGTTCTTCATGCATAGCATCTGGTGTGCATATTATTACGGCATCTAAACTTTTATCTCGAAGTAATTCGTCAAGGTCTACATATGATTTTTTTATTTGATGCTTTTGAGCAAAAGCCTTACCTCTTGCCTCGTTACGCGAGAGAACAGATATGATATTTGTATCACTAATTTGTTGGATTGCAGGAATATATCCAACCTCAGCTATTCTACCTGTTCCAAGAAGTGCAATATTGATAGTCATTTTCACCAAATAAAGATTTACTTAAATAAAACTTATTTCAATTTAAAATAAAAATAAATAAATAATGTTGCAGAAAAACCCAAACCTCGTTATAAAATATATTTTTAATGAATATAACTAAATTTGATTCTTCTTACACCCCACAACTCAAGCATCTCTTGGGTATAGAAAAAACTTCTCAATTAGACTTAGAATTTATTATCTCCAAATCTTTGGAGTGGTTCGATAAAAATAAAAATATACCAAAAAAATTTGATGTATTGAGAGGAAAAACACAAATTAATCTTTTTTTTGAGCCATCAACAAGGACACAAAGTTCATTCGAGCTTGCTGGGAAAAGGTTAGGTGCCGATGTAATCAATATGTCACTTAAACAATCTTCTGTTACCAAAGGTGAAACACTTATCGATACTGCTGTCACATTAAATGCAATGAAGCCAGATTTATTAATTGTTCGTCATCAATCCGCGGGTGCAGCCGAACTGCTATCTCAAAAAGTAGATTGCTCTGTTGTAAATGCTGGGGATGGGTCCCACGAACACCCGACACAAGCAATTTTAGATACACTTACCATATTACATCATAAAAAAAGGATTGAAGGATTAAAGATTGCAATTTGCGGTGATATTCTCCACAGTAGAGTTGCTAGATCGAATATACTAATGCTATCACTCCTTGGCGCTAATATCAATTTAGTAGCACCAACAACCCTCCTACCAAGGAACATAGATAAGTTTAAAGTTAACATATACAATGATATGCGTGAGGGCATAAAAAATGTAGACGTTATAATGATGCTTCGACTACAAAATGAGAGAATGTTGAGTTCTTACATCCCTTCAGCAAGGGAATACTTCAGATATTATGGACTGGATGAAGAAAAATTATCAATTGCAAAAAGTGATGCAATAGTTATGCATCCTGGACCTATGAATAGAGGTGTAGAGATAGATACGTCAGTTGCAGATAATGTACAGAGTGTAATTAAAGACCAAGTTGAGATGGGGGTTGCCGCGAGAATGGCAATACTTGAGATATTATCAATGAGATAGAAAATGAATAAACCTATATTATTTAAAAATGCTCTTTTAATTGATCCCAAAAATGAAAGAGAATTTATTGGATCAATTCTTACCAGGGATGGAAATATTTGTGAGATCTTTAATACACCTGATCCAAATTATTCCATATCTGATTGTGAGATTATAGACTGTAATAACAATACCCTATCACCTGGTTTAATTGATATGTGGGTATTTGTTGGAGAGCCCGGGTATGAACATATTGAGACAATTGAAGATATTAGTGATGCAGCAAAAGCTTCTGGGGTTACTTCAATTGCTTGCCGTCCTGATACTAACCCAATAGTTGATGAAGCAGAATTAGTAGAATACATAAAAAGGAAATCTATCGATAAATCTGAAGTTAACATCTACCCAATTGCAGCATTGACAAAAAAACATGGTGGTGAAACTATGACTGAAATGGGCTCTCTAATTGAAGCTGGAGCGCTTGGTTTTTCTGACGCATATAATTTTAACAATAACACAAACGTTTTAAAGAATGCCTTCACATATGCTTCGAATTATGATGCCCTAATTCTCCAAAACAGCAACTCAGACCTTGATAAATACGGTGTAGTAAACGAGAGTGAATTATCTATGCGGCTTGGGTTGCCTGGTGTACCAAAGATATCAGAAGCAATTGCATTAGAGCGAGAACTAATGATCGCAGAATATGCAGCAAATAAATACCATTCAATTTGCATCTCAACTAGAGAGTCATACGAGATAATAAAACGATACAAGGATCTATTAAGCTCTGTGACATGTGGAATATCGATAAATAACCTAAAACTCAATGAAAATGATATTGGAACCTATAGAACATTTTTTAAAGTTCGCCCTCTTCTTCGTTCCGAAGCTGATAGGTCATTCTTACTTGAACACATTTCTAATGATATAATAGATGTAATTACATCTAATCATGACCCACAAGGAACAGAGTCGAAGCGTCTTCCATTTGAAGAAGCAGAATATGGAGCTGTTGGTATTGAGACATTACTATCAGCCTCTCTATCGCTCTATCACGAAGGGCATATTTCATTGCCAAAATTAATTAAAAAATTAACCTATAATCCAGCAAAAATACTCAACTTAGATAATATTGGAAGTCTTGAAGTTGGTAAAAAAGCAGATCTTATTCTATTTGATAAAGATATCCCATGGGTACTAGATGCAGACAATTTAAAAACAAAATGTAAAAACACCACATTTGAAAATCAAAAAATGCAAGGAAAAGTATTGCTTACAATGGTAGGTGGGAATATTATTTATAGTGAAATAAATTAATTTTAATCAACATTTATTCCCATGTATTTCTATATTTTACTAGCTTGTTTTGCATATTTACTAGGAAGTATTCCATTTGGTTTGTTAATTTCCAAAAAATTGTTAAATATTGATGTAACAAAACACGGTTCAAACAATATAGGAGCAACTAACGTCTTAAGGTTAGGTAATAAAAAAGTAGCCTTTTTGACACTTATTCTGGATATCTCAAAAGGATTAATACCAATCTTGATATCTAATAAGCTTGGTTTGGATTACCCCCTCATTATTGGATTTTTTGCATTAATTGGTCATATTTTCCCAATTTGGCTAAAATTTAGAGGCGGTAAAGGTATTGCAACTTATATTGGTATTCTCATAGCAACAAGCCCTAATGGCAATTTTATTTATTATTGTTTGGCTACTAATATTCTTTATTTATAGATACTCTTCACTATCAGCAATATGCAGTGTTATATTTACGCCGGTAATGTATATTTCCTTCCAAACAAAACTATTTAGAGAGAAACTGGATATATATTCAATAATCCATAACACAGAGCTTTTTAATTTAAATCTAACGATTATACTTTTCATGACTTCAATTTTGATATATAGGCATATTGAAAATATAAAAAGATTAATCGCAGGCAAAGAGCCCAAATTTAAAGATAAATGATATTAGTAATAGTAGAATCTCCAGCAAAAGCTAAAACAATTAATAAATATTTAGGCTCAAACTATAAAGTACTAGCATCTATGGGCCATGTAAGAGACCTTCCTGCCAAATCAGGTTCTATACAAACAAATAATAATTTTGAAATGATTTGGAAAACTAATTCAACACGGTCTAAAACTATAAATGAACTCAAAAAAGAAGTAAAAAATGCTGAGAAGGTTATATTAGCCACTGACCCTGATAGAGAAGGAGAAGCAATTTCATGGCATCTATATGAATTATTTAATGGCAAAGACAAAAAAGATTTTGAAAGAGTTGTGTTTAATGCAGTAACAAAAGAAACAGTACTGAATGCAATAAAAGAGCCTCGTAATATTGATATAGATTTAGTTGAAGCATATAAAGCACGTCTATCTCTTGACTATCTAATAGGATTTACAATATCACCTGTTCTATGGAAAAAATTACCTGGTGCAAAATCAGCAGGACGTGTCCAGTCAGTTGCATTAAAAATAATATGTCAAAGAGAATCAGAAATAGAAACATTTAAGAGTCAGAGATATTGGACGATAAATGGTGATTTTAAAACAAAAGATAATCAGGAATTTTCAGCATATTTATATAGTAGAAATGGCAAGAGGTTAGAAAAATTTGATATTTCCTCAGAGCAAGAAGCTAGTAAGATTAATGAAAGCCTACTAACTTGCGAATATAAAATTAGTGATATAAATAAGTCCAACTTTGAAAAAAAACCTTATCCACCATTTACCACATCTACATTACAGCAAGAAGCATCAAAAAGGCTCAGATTTGATCCAACTCGAACCATGCAGATTGCACAAAGGTTGTACGAAGGGATCGACAATCCGCATATTGAAGGCGGGCTGATAACATATATGAGAACTGATGGTGTCCAAATTGAAGATAATATTATTGAGAATATTAGAGATAAAATAAAAAGTGACTATGGCGATAACCAAATTCCAAATGCAAAAATTGTATACAAAACAAAGTCCAAGAATGCACAAGAGTCACACGAAGCAATAAGGCCGACATCTTTTGATAATAATCCTGAAAAATTAAAACCTTATTTATCTGATGAACAATTTAAGCTATATGATTTAATCTGGAAAAGGACACTAGCAAGCCAAATGAAAAGTGCTATTTTCGAGAGGACTGCAATATCTTTGATTACGACAGATAGTGATAATATCGAAAATATATTTAGAGCAAACTTCCAAACTAGAGTTTTCTCAGGTTTTCAAGCAATATATGATGATCAAAAAACCGAAGCGGATACTGACGATGAAACACCAGAAATTGACAAGAACATAAATGTAAATAAAGATGATGCCATTCTGTGTAATAAAGTTTCCCAAATTGCACATGATACTGAACCACCTCCAAGATATAATGCAGCATCACTTATCAAAACGCTTGAAGAACTCGGAATTGGAAGACCCTCAACATATGCCAGTATCATAAGTAAGCTATCTGAAAGAAATTATACTCAGTTAGATCAAAGAAGAATATCTCCAACAAGTAATGGTAGGTTAGTGACAGCATTTCTTGAAAATTATTACCCAGAATATGTTCAATATGATTTCACCGCAGATTTAGAAAATAAGTTAGATAAAATATCAAACGGTGATTTCACCCGCCTATCTCTGTTAGAGGAATTTTGGAAGAACCTTGATGAGTCTACCCAAAAAATTACCAATGTTGAAAGAAAAGATATAATAAATGTCATAAATGAGACTTTGGCTCCATACATCTTTGATCAAGATCTTGAAAATCCAAGATTGTGTCCTGAATGCGGTGATGGGACCTTAACTCTTCTCTCATTTAAAGATGGTTCATTTGTTGGCTGTTCCAATTATCCTGAGTGTAAATTCCAGAGAGATCTATCCGCTAAAAGCGCAAAATCCATTCAAAAAGAGATAATTGCGATTGATCCCAAAACAAAACAAAACATTATCTTACAAAGTGGAAGATATGGACCATATCTTGAACTAGAAAATATAGAGATAGATGGTAAACCAAAGAGAGCATCAATACCAAAAAATATCAATATAGATGATTTGAATGAAAAAACTGCAATTCAATTAATATCTCTTCCAAGAATAATAGGCAACCACCCAGACACAAATGAAGAAATAATAGGTGCAATTGGTAGATATGGTCCATATCTAAAACATGAGAATACATACGTTAATAAAATCGAGCTTGATGACATATACACGATTGGACTTAACAGAGCTGTATCTTTAATAAATGAACAATCCAAAAAGAAATCCACTAATTCTTCAAATAAAAATTTGGGCAAATACCCAAATACAGAGAAAGATATTATATTAACTAGTGGTCGATATGGTCCTTATATCAAATATGATAGAAAAAATTATTCTATTGGCAAAGATTATTCAATTGAGAATATTACTCTAGATAATGCAATTCAAATAATAAGTTCTAAGGCTAAAAAAAAATAAAACATCAGTTGACTTAATAATCTATTCATATATTTATATAAAAAGAAAAGACGATAAAATGGCAAAATCTGGAAATATTAAAATTAGACTTGAGAGTACTGCTGGTACTGGTTATTTTTATGTAACAAAAAAAAATAATCGAACTATGACAGAAAAACTTGTTATAAAAAAGTACGATCCTGTTGCAAAGAAACACGTTGATTTCAAAGAAAATAAGATCAAGTAGCAAGCTAAACTAGCCTACTCAACATCTCAATATTATAATCTAAGAATAAAAGTTAAATTGATCAATGATCACATGGTTTGTTGGTCGGTTGTCAGTCTCTTATTTGGAGGAGGCCAAGTAAGTGACCAACAAAACGACCTAAAACCCTACGGACCCAGGAGATGCGGCGGACCTGAGCAACTCCGCAGGGAAACTCTATGACTAAATCATAATATATATCAAATAAATGGGTAATTAAAATATTTTTTTAATTTTTATTTTCAAGAAACTTATTTACATTTTCTATAAAAGGATCCATTGATATTGGCTTAGACATATAGCCTTCGCATCCCAATGATAAAATCTTTTCTTTATCATCTTCCATGGCAAATGCGGTAATTGCAATGATCGGAATATGATTATAATTTGCATCTGCCTTAATCCATTTTATTAAATCATATCCTGATATACGAGGAAGTTGTATATCCATTAATATCAAATTAGGCATTTCTCGCGCAAGAGTGTCCATAGCAAACATCGGATCAAAACACTCTATTACTTCACAATTTTCTGAAATTAGAATATCTCTGAAGAGTTTCATGTTTAATTTATTGTCTTCGACAATTAGCACCTTTCTATTTTGAGTACTCATTTTTTATATTCCAATGTAAAAAAAATTATCTATTATAATTAGAATATAATAATATTTATATTTTAATAGTATGTAATTTATTAATTAAATACAAAATTTCATCATGAATAATAACCCTTATACTCTTCCTAAATTACCCAAGCCACTCGGAATTTATTCCCCCTTCAGGAAGGTAAGCAATCAGGTTTATATTTCTGGTCAACTACCAATTTCTGATGGAAAAATCGTAGCAGATATAAAAGAAACCAATGACTTTATCTTTTCTGCAGAAAAACAACTTGAAGTAGCCACACTCAATCTTATCGCACAAGCTGTTTCTGCGGCAAATTCAGAAATAAACAATATTAAATCTTGTATAAGAATAAACATATACATAGTATGTCCAAATAACTTCATAGATCATTCATCATTAGCAAACACATCATCCGAAATCCTAAATAATTTTTTTCCTGAGGCTGATGGACATGCTCGCACAACAATTGGTGTACAAAGCCTTCCATTGGGGTCTTTGGTTGAAGTAGATGGTATATTCGAAATAATTTAATCGTATGCTAGAAGTTTGCAATTCTATTAACAACATTCCAAAAGATCAATTTTTAAAATTGGAAAATGACAACCCTTTTTTGAGTTATGATTTTTTATGGTCTTTAGAAAATTCAGATTGTGTAAATGAAAATGTTGGATGGATAACAAACCATATAATTCATCGAGATGAGGAAGGTAAGCTGGAAACATTTACACCAACATATTTAAAATATAATTCATTTGGTGAATTTGTTTTTGACCATGCTTGGGCAGATTTTTACAATAAAATTAATGTACAATATTACCCAAAGTTATTAGTGGGGATTCCATTTACACCTGTCAGATCATCTAAATTTCTTGTTAGAAAAAATGAGAACTGCAAAGAAAATAAATATAGTGAAAGATATAAAAAAAATTCTTGAATCAAACAATATTTCTAGTGCTCACATAAATTTTATCTTAGGTGATGATGTCAAAATATTAAATGGAGAGAATTTTATTCAACGTAAAAGTAAACAATTTATATGGGAAAATAATAATTTTACAAGTTTTAATGAATTTTTAGATTGCCTAACATCCAGGAAAAGAAAGATGATAAAAAAAGAAAGGCAATATATCAATGAAGAAGGCATCGCAGTTGAATGTCTCGAAGGCAAAGAGATCACCTCCGATTTAATAGAGTTATTTTATCAATTTTATTTAGATACAAATTATAGAAAATGGGGAAATGTTTATTTAAATTTTGATTTTTTCAAAAATATCATTACGAGAATGCCTTCTAATATACTATTAGTTGTTGCAAAGAAGAATAATGAAATTATAGCGGCTTCTCTGCATATAAAGAGCGATAAGGTATTATATGGAAGGTATTGGGGTGCAAACAACTATTATAAATATTTGCATTATGAATTATGTTACTATCAAGCTATTGAATATGCTATCAAAAATAGGTTAAACTTTGTTGAAGCTGGTGCTGGTGGATCTCATAAAATATCACGTGGCTATTCTCCTACCTACACTTATTCAGCTCACTATTTTGCAAACGAAAAAATACATTCATTAATATCTGATTACGTTGATCGTGAAGGTGATTATATAGATGAAGAGATCGATTATTTATCAAAATTCAAACCATTCAAAACCTCGGAGTAAATATTATGGAAGCATACAATAAAGATAATATATTCGCTAAAATTATAAATAATGAGATTCCTTCAACAAAAATATTAGATGAAGAGAATTATTTAGTGATAATGGATGCATTTCCGGAAAAGCCAGGACATGTGCTTATTATCCCAAAGAATGAGTCTAGAAATATTTTTGATATTGAGACTAAAGATCTTGAAGGAACAATTATTCTAGCTCAAAAAGTTGCGATTGCTCAAAAAAAAGCATTTGGTTCATCGGGAGTTAAGATGATTCAAAACTCTGAGGCAAGCGCAGGACAAGTCGTATTTCATACTCATATACACCTTATACCTTATTTTAATGATACTGATGCTATGCCTACAAGCCTAAACACTCTAGAAAAACAAGCTGAAGCACTCAAAAGAGCTTTAATGTAATAAAATTTTATCTTTATTAGTTTTATTTTTCTTGTTCGTTATTTTCTTCTTATTTACCAGAATGGCGAGTTCATCTGTGTCATTATCGACATCAATAGTTATCTCACCGCCCTTTTTTAAACCTCCAAATAGTAATTCATCAGCAAGCGGCTTTTTGATTTTTTCATCAATTACACGCTGAAGCGGTCTAGCCCCATACTTTTCATCTGCTCCATTAAGGGTCAACCAATCATATGCAGCTTCAGATAACGTTAATAACACATTCTTTTCGTCTAGCTGTGTCTCTAGTTTGATAATAAATTTATCAACAACCTGTTTCATGATTTCATTTGATAATGAATTGAATGGTATGATTGAGTCGAGTCTATTTCTAAACTCTGGTGAAAATATCCTGTTAATTTCTTCATTATAATTTTTATCATTTTTATTATCAGAGAAACCTATCGATTCTTTTGCGAGATCCTGAGCGCCTGCATTTGTTGTCATAATTATAATAACATTTCTGAAGTCGATCTTTTTACCATTATGATCACTTAAAAAGCCATAATCCATAACTTGTAAGAGTATATTATATATCTCAAAATGAGCTTTTTCTATTTCATCTAGCAGCAATACACAGTGCGGTGTTTTTTCAATGGCGTCTGTTAATAACCCTCCTTGATCATATCCTACATAGCCAGGAGGAGCTCCAATAAGTTTTGATACTGAATGTCTTTCCATATATTCTGACATATCAAATCTGATTAATTCAATTGATAAATTACTTGATAGTTGTTTCGCTAGTTCAGTTTTTCCAACTCCAGTTGGACCTGAAAACAAATATGAACCAACAGGCTTTTCTTGATCTCTGAGCCCAGCCCTTGCTGACTTGATAGATGATGCAAGAAGATCGATCGCATGATCCTGACCAAAGACCTGGTTTTTAAGACTTTTATCAAGATTCTTTAATATTGAATTATCAGATTTAGTAACTGTTTTTTCAGGTATTTTTGCGATGATTGATAATGTTTTTTCAATTTCTTTTGATGTTATTTTCTTTTTTCGTTGGTCAATTGGCAAAATAATTTGAGATGCACCTGTTTCATCTATTAAATCTATTGCTTTGTCAGGTAATTTTCTATCTTGAAGATACCGAGATGATAACTCAACAGCTGTTATAAGGCTACTTTCGTCGAATTTTATTTTGTAGAAATCTTCGAAATATGGACGTAAGCCTTTTATGATACTTATGGAGTCTTCAATGCTTGGTTCAATTACATCAATTTTTTGAAATCTACGGACCAATGCCCTGTCTTTTTCAAAATACCTCGAAAACTCTCTGTAAGTTGTTGATCCAATACATTTGATCTGTCCAGATTGAAGGGCTGGTTTAAGAAGATTTGCAGCATCCATTGCTCCTCCAGAAGTCGCACCAGAGCCAATTATAGTGTGAATTTCATCAATAAAAAGTACAGAATTTGGTATTTTTTCAACTTCCTTTAATACATCTTTTAATCTTTCCTCAAAATCCCCTCTATACCTCGTTCCAGCAATAAGAGAACCCATATCTAATTGAATAATACTTGTTTCTTTTAAAAATTCTGGAACTTCCTCCTTAACTATTTTTAGTGCAAGTCCCTCTATGATTGCAGTTTTACCAACACCTGGATCACCAACTAATAATGGATTATTTTTTCTTCTTCTGCATAGGGTCTGTATTATTCTTGTTATTTCACTTTCTCTTGCAATTACAGGATCAATCTGTCCTTTTTTAGCCTTGTTATTTAGATGTATACAATAGTTATCTATGTTTGGTGTTAGGCTTTCTTGCGATTTGTTCTCATCATCATCCAGTTCAGAGAACTCTATCTTAGAGTCATCTTGTTTTGCACCATGACTCAAGTAATTTACGACATCATACCTGCTTAGATTTGCTTTATTTAAAAAATAAACTGCGTGACTCTCCCTTTCTGAAAAGATTGATACAAGAATGTTAGCACTTGTAACTTCATCCTTTCCTGATGTTTGAACATGTATAACTGCACGCTGAACAACTCTTTGAAAACTTGTAGTAGGTTTTACATCATCCAAATCCTTTACAATGATGTGACGTAATTCGTTATCGATGTACCCCTGAAGGTCATCTCTGATTTTATTTAAATCTATCGAGCAGTGTTTAAATATAGAAATAGCATCATCATCATCAATAATAGCGAGAAGAAGATGTTCAAGTGTTGAGAATTCATGTTTCTTCGCCCTTGCAATAGACAGAGCTTTATGCAGAGAGTCTTCCAATCCTTTTGAAAAAGTTGGCATATTACTTATTTTTCTCCATTTTACACTGAAGAGGATGTCCGTTCTTTATTGAATAGTTCATTACTTGCATAACTTTTGTTTCAGCTATGTCAAAGGGATAAATTCCACACAAGCCTTTTCCATTTCGATGAACGTGCATCATGATTTGGTTAGCTTGCTCAATATCTTTATTAAAATATCTAATAAGAACATCCACAACAAATTCCATAGGTGTGTAATCGTCATTTAGAAGGATAACCTCATACATACTAGGACGTTTGACTTTATCCTCTATTATTGTTTGGGTATTATTAGATGTGTTATCTTCAGGCATTTGCTTAATTTATAAAAATTACTACTATTATAATATTTGGTGAAAAAAAAATAAAAATCAATTTTAAAAAACATTTTTTTAATTTATTTTCCATTCAAATTAATCAAAATATAATATTTAGGTGTTATTTTTTTTTCATGAAATCTAATTCTATAAAATATTTAATATATTTTATATTAATTCTTGGCTTTACTTTTTCTTTCAATGAAGCTGAAGCTGCACCTAAATATTCATCATTTAGTCTTGATGCAAATACTGGGAAAACACTCCATAGTAACAAAGGATACCAGTTGAGGTATCCAGCATCATTAACCAAAGTTATGACTCTATATTTAATCTTTGAGGATTTAGAGAAAAGAAAGATTCAGAAATCAGACTTAATTACATTTTCAAGAAATGCATCCCGTAAACCAGCTTCAAAATTAGGAATAGCTGAAGGAAAAACCATAAGCTTTAGTAATGCAATTAAAGCACTGGCGGTTAAGTCAGCAAATGATGTTGCCACAGCTGTTGCAGAGCATCTTGAAGGATCTGAAGAAAAATTTGCATTACGTATGACAGAAAAGGCAAGAGACCTCGGGATGATGAGCACTACATTTAAAAATGCCTCAGGTTTACATAATAACTATCAAAAAACTACAGCTTTTGATATGGCAATTCTTGCTTTGAGGATGTTAAAAGATTTCCCTGAAGAATCTAAAGTTTTTGCCCTCAAGGAATTCAATTTTGAGGGGCAGAAATATACCAGTCATAACAAATTACTGTTCAGTTATTCAGGAACAAAAGGAATGAAGACTGGATACACAAGTATGTCAGGATTTAACTTAATTTCTTATGTTGAACGCGATAGTAAAAAAATAATATCTGTTGTAATGGGAGGTAGTAGTTCAAATTCAAGAAATAGTAATATGGTAAAAGTATTGGATAAATCATTCCAAATGCCAGCAATCACAATTCAATTACCAGAAATGAATCCCTATTTAAACATTAATAAAAGTCAAATACGAGAAGATAGCAAATATCTAATCAATGAGTCGAAAAATAATACATCTAGGTTTGATAGATTAAGTAATAGAGTTGATCAAATCTTGTCTATTTTCCCCTGATTTTTTTTTCCTTTAATATAAACTCTCTAGCAAGATTTATCTTCTTAGCCAAATACTCACTGCCTCCATTATCTGGATGATTTTTTCTTATTAGATCCTTATAAGCAGTTTCTATTTCTTCAACACTTGCACTTTTATCAATTCCAAGTATTTCATATGCTTCATCTAAATTTGATATATCATTTGATGATTTGTGCTGATAAGTTTTTAAATTAAATTTTTCTTTAATCTTAATTAGAAAGGGCATCAAATAAAACAATGCCGCAAGTAATTTAAATTTTATCAGAACTATTATTAATACGATAAAGAGAGTGGAAAGAATAATAATCATTTAATTTATTGATTTGGTGCGATCGAGAAGATTCGAACTTCCACAGAGTTTCCCCTACAGCGACCTCAACGCTGCGCGTCTACCAATTCCGCCACGATCGCAGAAATTTTTAATATATGCATTAATATATTAGAATGGTAATATTTAGCAATTATAATTAATCGATAAAGAAATAATGTTTAAAAAAGTTGAACTATTTAAAAGTGATACACTTATTGATTATGAAGTAGCATCAAAATTTATGGAAGAAAGATCTTCTCTAATTCATAACGGAGAAGCAAATGAACTTGTTTGGTTACTAGAACACCCAAATGTTTATACTGCTGGCTCTAGTGCTAAAGATGATGAATTACTGGGTACAAAAGATATCCCAGTATACAAAACAACCAGAGGAGGAAAATATACCTATCACGGACCAGGTCAAAGAATAATATACCTTATGATAAACTTAGAAAGGTGTGATAAAGACATTAGAAAATTCATCATGATACTCGAAAATATAATAGTTAAAACGTTTAAAAAATTTGATATGGATGTATATCCTGTAAGAGATAGGATTGGTATTTGGATAAAAACAGGTAATGGTGAAGAAAAAATAGGTGCAATGGGCTTAAAAGTAAAAAAATGGATTTCTTTACATGGAATATCAATAAACATAAGCCCAGAACTTCAATATTTTGATGGAATTGTTCCTTGTGGGTTATCCGAATATAATGTTACGAGTATAAAAAAACTAAAAAAAAATATATCTATCGAAAACTTCGATGAAGAATTCATACTAAACTTTGAGAGACAATTCGGGAAGATGAAGAAAATAAATAACCTAATTCTGGATTGAATTAATAAGTTGCATAAAAAAAGCAATTTCATCTTTTTTTATTTTTAATTCATTCTTTTTATTTACGTCTTGATAGATTTCATTATTAAACAACTCATCAACATAAATCGTTTGCCATAATTGTTCTAATTCAATCTTATTGAGAACCACTAAAATTGTTAAGATGCATGAGCCACTAATTTTGATTAGCTCAAACATTATAAATAAAATAAAATCATCTAGACTAACCAGATAGTCTTCAACGATTTTAATATTTTCTAGATTTTGTTTTATTGGATTTAAATTTGAAGTTGTTTTCCAAATTATATTAAAAATATCATTAAATTCGTTTAACGCATTATCCCAAATTGTTTTTTGTTTATTTGCAAGAGATACTGGAGAATTTACTCGATAAAACAATAGATCTGTTTCAAGATATTTTAATAATTCTGGTATTATAAATTGTTTAGTATCCTCTGTGTTTGCGTTATATTTCAATAGGATATTTATCATACTAATCTTTATATTGTGATTATTTTTCTCTGATAACTCATCCAGGATTAATTTTTTTATATAAGCATTTGGAATAATTATATTTTTCTTATTTTTGTCTTTGGATTTATTGTCATTGAATATTAAATAAATTTTGTTATTTTCTTCAAGTAATCCAATTTTTTTTTTATTGAAATCTGTCAGTTTATTCATCAAATAGTAGTCCTAGTTTACTAACTGCATTTTTAAAATGGAGAGGCATTTCAACAATAACACGAATATCTCTGGTATTTTTGGTATTAGGAAAAATTATTTCATAGGAATGCAAGTATATCTTTTTCTCAATATTTAGAGGATATTCTTGATTACCATATCGCTTATCACCAATGATAGGACATTGAAACATTGATAAATGTTTCCTTATTTGATGTTTTCTGCCTGTGTGAGGTGTTAGTTCAACCAAAGATATACCATCGGGATTTGATGATTTTATTTTAAAATAGGTCAATGCTTCCTGTGATTTATCTGTATCATTTGCAATGTTCTTATTCTTTATTTCTAATGGATAGTCTATTATCCCATTATTTTTCTTTGGTAAATTATTTGTTAGAGCTAGGTATTTTTTATTAATAACTCTTTTGTTAAAGGCTTCAGTATAATATTGGGCGGCTTTTCTATTTTTGGCGATAAGAAGAGCGCCAGTAGTATTTTTATCAAGTCTATGAACAAGTCTATACCTAGGGTCTTCGGATTTTATTATAGAGTCAATATGATATTTGGCAGACACACCACCTTGGGTAGGAAGTCCATAAGGTTTGTTTACAACAATAGCATCCCGATCCTCATAAACAGTTATATCTGATAATAGAAAATTATTTTTAATTTTGTAAGATTTGTGTTTTTCATTGAATTCAAAATTAGGTGGTATTCGAATTTCATCACCCGATGTTACCCTATAATCAGATTTTTTACGACCACCGCCTACTCTTACTTGCCCTGTTCTTATAATCTTTTGAATTTCAGTAAAGGATACATCTGTTAGATTCTCCTTTAACCAACGATCAAGTCGTATACCTGCATCATCATTTTTAACATACTTATTCATAACATTACATTCATCTGAGAACAAACATACCTAATAGAAGTGCGAAAAGAGATAATACCACTGATAAAATTATGTAACTCACGGCAAAAAATTTACCATAATTCTGATATAATATAAAAGCATCAATTGAAAAGGTTGAAAAAGTTGTAAAACCTCCAAGAAAACCAACTGTTAATAATAATTTGGTACTTTCAGAAATAAAAATATAATTATTAAAAAACTGGTAGAGAAAACCAATAAAAAAACTACCAATTATATTTACTATGATTGTGGAGTAAGGAAGATTTGATCCTAATAAATGATTTGATGATAAAAAAACTAAATATCTGAGTATTGAACCTATAAAGCCGCCCAAGCCTACATATAGGATATTAAGCATTCTTTATGCAATAGAATTAGTATTCTCTAATTCTTCTTCAACTTCTTCTACTATTACAGGGCCAGAGTCTTTCCCTTTAGCTTCAATATCTCTATCAACAAATTCTATTACCGCCATTGGTGCAGAATCACCGTACCTAAAACCAGCTTTTATAATTCTTGTGTAACCTCCGCTTCTCTCGGCATATCTTGGCCCAAGAACGTCAAAAAGTTTAGATACCATAGATAGATCACCTAGCTTAGATATTGCCTGCCTTCTCTTATGAAGACTATTTGTCCTTGATAAAGTAACTAATTTTTCAACTATTGGTCTCAATTCTTTTGCTTTCGGTAATGTGGTGACGATCTGCTCATGCTTGATAAGCGCATTTGCCATATTAGAGAACATTGCTTTTCTGTGGCTTGAAGTTCTATTTAATTTTCTACCTGAATTATTATGGCGCATAACCAATCTCCTAAATTATTATCTTCTTAGTAACTATCTTCATATCGTTTGGCTAGATCATCTATATTCTCTGGCGGCCAATTTGGTATATTCATGCCAAGATGTAAACCCATCTGAGCTAGTACTTCTTTGATTTCATTAAGTGATTTTCTACCAAAGTTAGGTGTCCTTAACATCTCGGACTCAGATTTTAAAATTAAATCGCCAATATAAACAATATTGTCATTTTTTAGACAATTTGCTGATCTAACTGATAATTCAAGTTCATCAACTTTTTTAAGCAATGCTGGATTAAATGTTAATTCCGGAGCTTTATCTTCAACAACTGGAGCAACAGGTTCTTCAAAATTTACGAAAACATCTAATTGATCTTGCATAATTCTTGCAGCAAACGCAACTGCATCTTCAGGCCTCACAGAACCATCTGTTTCAATAGTCATATTCAGCTTATCATAATCTAATATCTGACCTTCCCTTGTGTTTTCAATATCATAAGAAACACGTTTTACAGGAGAAAACAAACTATCAATTGGAATTAAACCCACTGGTTCGTCCTCTGATCTATTTTTTTCAGCTGGAACATATCCTCTACCTGTTCTTGCAATAAACTCCATTCTAATGTTTACTTTATCGTCTAGTGTACAAATAACAGTTTCTGGATTTAGTATTTCAACATCGGATGATGACTCTATATCACCGGCTACTACTGTGCACGGCCCAGTCTTGTTTAGTATAAGCTTTACTTCTGAGTCTATATGCATTTTTAATGCTATATCTTTGATATTTAAGATAATGTCTGTAACATCTTCTCTTACACCTGATATTGCTGAGAACTCATGAAGAACTCCATCGATTTTTACAGACGTTATTGCGCTTCCTTGAAGAGAAGAGAGAAGAATTCTTCTAAGCGTATTTCCAATTGTTAGTCCAAAACCTTTCTCAAGAGGTTCTACAGTTAGAACTGATATATTCTTTTCAGAATTGTCTTCTTTTATTTCAATTTTATTTGGTTTAATTAACTCTTGCCAATTTTTTTCTATCACGGTATTACCCCTTAATGTTTTAGATTTAACAATCTTTATGTTGTTTATACTCGACGCTTTTTTGGAGGCCTGCACCCATTATGAGGAATGGGAGTAACATCTTTTATTGATGTGATTGTGAAGCCTGTAGATTGTAGGGCACGAAGTGCAGACTCCCTTCCCGTTCCAGGCCCTTTGACCATTACCTCGATAGTTGCCATGCCATGCTCCATAGCTTTCTTTGCAGCATCCTCTGCAGCTACTTGAGCCGCGTAAGGTGTTGATTTTCTTGACCCCTTAAAACCCATGCCACCAGCAGATGACCATGAGATTGCGTTACCCTGAGCGTCTGTAATTGTAATCATGGTATTATTGTATGTTGCATTTACATACGCAATACCAGATGAAATATTCTTTTTTTCGCGTCTTTTTACTCTTGTTTTATCTTTAGCCATGGATCCTCACTACTTCTTCTTGCCGGCAATTGGTTTAGCTGGACCTTTTCTTGTCCTTGCATTTGTGTGTGTTCGTTGTCCTCTTACTGGGAGACCTCTTCTATGTCTTAGCCCCCTGTAGCAGCCAAGATCCATCATTCCTTTTATATTCATTGCGACTTCACGACGTAAATCACCTTCAACCACATAATCACTATCAATTGCTTCCCTGATTGCTATAACTTCAGCATCAGTTAATTCATTTACTCTTTTAGTTCTTTCAATATTTACCTTAGTACATATTTCTTTTGCCTTCATAGGACCAATACCATGTATTGAGGTCAAAGCAATTTCAACTCGTTTGTTTGTTGGAATATTTACTCCTGCTATCCTAGCCAATTTACATCTCCTTTTTTAAAGATAAATACTTGATTTAAAACATTTAGCTGTGATTATCATGCTTTTATATCAATATTTAATATCATTATCAATTATATTCGGTTCAAAAATTCTAGTGTTTCGTGTTACTTTCTATCAAGTTATCAATAAGCATATTCACGGTCTTGATATCCTTGCATTCCATCTATTTTATTTACGAAAAAATCTCTTTCATAATATGAGATTATTGGTTTTGTTTCTGCGTTATAGACATCTAGTCTTTTACTCAGTACATCTGCATTGTCATCATCACGAACTGAGTCACTTTCAGATGCTCTTTTTTTAATACGCTCAAACAGTTCCTCTTGATCTACAACTAATTCAATTAATAAATCGATACTCAAATGATTTTTTGAGAGAAGTTCATTTAAACCCTCTGCTTGAGCAAGCGTTCTTGGAAACCCATCAAATATACGACCAGGAGATGACGTTGTTTCCTCAATCTTATCTTTCATTATCTGTAATATTAATTCATTATCTACAAGTTTACCGCTTGCAAGTACGTCTTTGACGATCTGCCCAGTTGGAGTATTGTTCTTTATTGCTTCTCTTAGCATATCTCCAGTTGATAGTTGAACGAAGCCATATTTTTCAACTATATAAGTTGCCTGCGTTCCCTTTCCACAGCCTGGTGGACCTAGCAAAATTAAATTCATCTCTTTTTGCCTCGAAGATTAGCCTTCTTGATTAAACCCTCATATTGATGTGCTAATAAGTGACTTTGTACTTGGGAGACTGTATCCATTGTAACGTTAACTACAATCAATAGAGATGTTCCACCAAAATAAAAAGGAATTGCTGCATACGACATTAGTATTTCAGGTAGAATACAAATTGCTGCTAAATATGCTGCACCAACACACGTTATTCTTGTTAATACATAATCTATATATTCTGCTGTTTTTTCACCAGGCCTAATACCTGGAATAAAACCACCTTGTCGTTTTAAATTATCTGCAGTATCTGATGGATTGAATACGATTGCTGTATAAAAGAAAGCAAAGAAAACAATTAGAGATATATAGAACGTTATGTATAAAGGTGCTCCCCTCCCTAAATAAGAACTTATTATATTTAACCATTCCGGTCCCTGTCCAGTTGAGAAATTTGCGACCGTCATTGGAAGTAATAATAAGGATGATGCAAAAATCGGCGGTATAACTCCGGCTGTATTTATTTTTAGTGGTAAGTGAGAACTATCGCCCTCAAAAATTTTATTGCCTTGTTGTCTTCGTGGATATTGCACAATTAACCTGCGTTGTGCTCTTTCTACATAAACAATAACAACAATGACTGCTATAGCTAGAATAATTACACCTAATATCAACCATGTTGATAATGCTCCCTGTCTGCCCAATTCAAGAGTATTTACTAATGCAGAAGGTAACTCTGCAACAATCCCAGCAAATATTATTAATGATATTCCATTTCCGATTCCTCTTGCAGTAACTTGTTCACCAATCCACATGAGGAAAACAACCCCACCAACTAATGTTATAACTGCTGACATACGGAAATAAAGACCAGGATCAATTACTATATCACCGGCTCCCTCCAAACCTATTGAGATACCCCAAGCCTGCAAAGCAGCAAGGAATACTGTCCCGTATCTTGTATACTGGTTTATTTGTTTTCGTCCTCTTTCCCCCTCTTTTCTCATTTGACCAAGAGTTGGAGAGACTGCAACTAAGAGTTGCATGATAATAGCAGCAGATATATACGGCATTATATTGAGTGCAAATATTGCCATCCTTCCAACAGCACCACCTGCAAACATATCGAACATACCAAGTATTCCACTTTGGTTCTGCTGGAATAAGTCATTCAAAGCACGTGTATTTATACCAGGTAAAGGAATAAATGTACCCAACCTATATATAAGAAGTGCACCAAGAGTGAATAAGATTCTCTGCTTGAGATCTTTTGCTTTAGCAAAAGTTGAAAAATTAATGTTTGATGCCAGTTGTTCAGCCGCAGATGCCATAAATTACCACAATGATTATTTCTATATTGTCCTATTTTTCAGCAGAACCAATAATCGTAATCTTACTGCCTGCTTTTTCTATTAATTTGATCGCTTTTTCTGAAGCACCAGATACTTCAAATGCCACTTTAGACTTAAGATTACCTCTACCTAATATTTTAAGACCATTCTTTTCTTTACTAATTAATTTAGCCTTCAGTAAATTTTCTGTATTAACAACTTCTTTGTCATTTAATTTCCCATTATCAATAAAATATTGAATTCTGTCCAAATTAAAAACGTTGTATTCTTTCGCAAAAATGTTATTAAAACCTCTTTTTGGTAGCCTTCGGTGCAATGGCATTTGCCCACCTTCGAAGCCCTTTATTGCAACACCAGATCTAGATTTTTGTCCTTTTACACCTCTGCCAGCTGTTTTTCCAGTTCCTGAACCGATACCTCGACCAACTCTTTTTCGATCTTTTCTAGCACCGTTCACATCAGATAGTTCGTTCAATCGCATGATAATGATCCCATATTACTCAATTATTTCAACAAGATGTCTTACTTTCCTAACCATACCTCTTACAGCAGGTGTATCTTCTAATTCCCTTAACTCTTCCTATCTTATTTAAACCAAGACCTACAAGGGTTTGTTTTTGGTCAAATTTTCTACCTATCGAGCTACCAATTTGTTTTACTGTTATTGTTTTTGCTTTATTTGACATATTACTAACCATCAACTTCAACGTTTTGTTCTTTTCTTCTTGTAATTAGATCACTAACTTTAAGCCCTCTCCTAGAGGCAATCATTCTTGGGCTTTGTTCATTTTTAAGAGCATTAAATGTTGCTCTAACCATATTATAAGGATTTGCTGTGCCTTGTGATTTGGCAACAACATCTTGAACCCCAAGTGCTTCAAATATAGCTCTCATTGGCCCACCAGCAATAATACCTGTTCCTGAAGGTGCTGTTCTCAAAAGAACTTTTCCTGCGCCATGATGCCCATATACGTCATGATGAAGCGTTCTACCATCTCTTAGAGGAACCTTAATCATCTCTCTCTTGGCGTCATCAGTTGCTTTTTTGATAGCTTCAGGTACTTCCTTTGCTTTACCATGACCAAAACCAACTTTTCCCTTCTGATCACCCACAACAACTAATGCTGCAAAACCAAATCTACGTCCACCTTTTACGACTTTTGCTACTCTATTTATGTGAACGAGACGATCAATCAGATCATTATTTTCTTCTTTAGTTTTTACTTGTGATCTTGCCATGATTTATACTTCCTTAAAATTGCAGTCCATTTTCTCTAGCAGAGTCAGCGAGTGCTTTGACGCGACCGTGATACAGATAACCACTCCTATCAAAAACAACCTTTTCAACTCCAGCCTTAATTGATCTTTCTGCTATTAATTTACCAATATTTTCTGCTGCCTTAACATCAGATCCATTCATCTTGCGAAGGTCTTTTTCTAATGTTGATGCTGATGCTAAAGTTTTTCCGTTTACATCATCTATGATTTGAGCATATATATTTTTGGAAGACCTAAAGACACTTAATCTTGGTCTTTGATCTTTGTTTTTCTTCAAAGCTCTTCTTACTCTTAATTTTCTCTTTGTTTTACTATCCAAATAAACCATTTTAAAACTCTATTTTTTCTTACCTTCTTTTCTGAATACGTACTCATCCTTGTATCTAATGCCTTTACCTTTATAGGGCTCAGGCGGCCTAAACCTACGAATTTCTGCTGCAGTTTGTCCAACTTTTTGCTTATCAATACCTTCAATAGTAATTTCGGTAGGCTTAGCACATTTTATTTCAATTCCTTCGGGAACCTCATATTTAACATCATGACTAAAACCGAGTGCTAATTGAAGTGTATTACCTTGAATTTGCGCTCTATAACCAACTCCCTGAATTTCTAGTGTTTTCATAAACCCTTCTGAAACACCAGCAACTAGGTTACTGATTAAGGTTCTTGTTAGCCCCCAAAAAGATCGAGCTTTTTTATTAAGACTTTTTGGTGCTACGCTAATTGAGTTATCATTAATTTGAACGTCAACATCATCAAAGAGTGATGCAGACAACTCTCCTTTAGGCCCTGATACTGTAATTATACCATCAGCAATGTTTGCCTTTACATTTTCAGGTATATCTATTGCTTTTTTTCCAATTCTTGACATATTTTCCTCGTTTAGAATACTTTACACAGTATTTCTCCACCTACATTAGCTTCTCTAGCGTTAACATCGGACATAACACCTTTTGAAGTGGATAAAATTGAGACGCCCAACCCATTAAATACACGAGGCAGTTCAGATACTGATGAATATACTCTTCGCCCAGGTTTAGATACTCTTTCCAAACTTTTTATCACAGAGTCACCTTCATGATATTTTAGTTCTATCTCAAACATTGGAAATTGTCCTTCAACCTCAATTCTAGTGTATCCTCTTATATAACCTTCATCCTGGAGGACTAATAATACATTTTCCCTAAGCTTTGAAGCAGGTGTTAGAACAGTTGATTTTTTTCTTAAAAGTGCGTTTCTTATTCTAGTTAGCATATCTGCTAATGGATCTGTCATCATCTTTACGTCCTCACCAACTTGACTTAATCATACCAGGTATTTGGCTTTCTGCAGTTAAGTCTCTAACTGCAATCCTGGATACTCCAAGTTTTCTGTAATATCCTCGAGGCCTACCGGTAATTGCGCATCTATTTCTATATCTTGTAGGAGCTGAATTTCTTGGTAGCTTTGCAAGTTTAACAGCAGCTTGAAAACGTTCTTCCATTGATACAGTTTTATTTTTTGATAGTTCTTTGAGTGCAGTTCTCTTTGCAGAGTATTTCTTACTCATATTCCATCTTTTATTATTTCTCTCTGTAATACTAACCTTAGACATTTTTGCTCCTATTACTAATTCCTAAAAGGGAAATTTAACCCTGATAACAATACTTTTGCCTCTTCATCTGTTTGAGCTGTTGTGCAAATGATTATATCCATACCCCTTATGACATCTACTTTGTCATAGTTAATTTCTGGAAAAACAATATGCTCCTTAATTCCCATTGCATAATTACCATTGCCGTCAAAACTTTTTGAACTTATACCCCGAAAATCTCTTACCCTTGGCAATGCTATTGTTATTAATCTATCAACAAAATCATACATCCTAGATTTTCTGAGTGTTACTTTTGTACCAATTACCATACCTTCTCTTAATTTGAAATTGGCGATCGATTTTTTTGCTTTTGTGAATACTGGCTTTTGTCCAGCGATAAGCCCAAGAGCTTCTATTGCCACATCCGCTTTCTTAGACTCCGATACTGCATCACCAAGTCCCATATTGATGACAATCTTATCAAGCTTAGGTATCTGCATAGTATTGGTGTAGTTAAATTTATCCATTAAATCCTTTACTACGACATCATCATAGTGTGATTTCATGCGAGGTATATAATTATTTGTCATCTATTAACTCCCCGGACTTCTTATAAAATCTGACTTTCTGACCATCTTTTTGTAGTTTAAATCCTACTTTTGATGCTTTTGAGTCTTTTGGATCGATTAAGGCAACATTAGACACATGAATCTTACCCTCTTTTTCAATAATTCCACCTTGCTGTGTCTGTGTTTGCTTTTGATGCTTTTTCTTTATACTTATACCTTGAACAATTAGCTTATTCTCTGAAGGAAACACTGTAAGGACGGTACCTGTTCTACCCTTGTCTTTACCTACAAGAACGATTACATTGTCCCCTTTTCTAATTTTAGCAGCCATTAGAGTACCTCCGGAGCTAGCGATATAATTTTCATATGATTTTTTGCCCTTAATTCTCTGGTAATAGGACCAAAAATTCTAGTCCCAATAGGCTCTCCCTGGTTATTAATTAAAACAGCAGCGTTTCCATCGAATCTTATGGCTGTTCCATCATTCCTTAATACCCCTTTAGCAGTCCTGACAATAACAGCTTTTAGAACATCGCCTTTTTTTACTCTACCTCTTGGGATAGCTTCTTTTACGGTAACAACTATGGTATCACCAAGGTGAGCTGTCATTCTTTTTGAACCGCCAAGCACCTTAATACACTGCACTCTTTTGGCTCCAGAGTTATCAGCTACGCTGAGATTTGTTTGCATTTGGATCATCTTCTATTATCCCTTTTATAAACCTATAACACTATCCATCTTTTAAGTTTTGAGTAAGGTCTTGACTCTTGAATTCGCACTTGATCGCCTATGTTATATTTATTTTCCTCATCATGCGCATGATATTTTTTTGACCTTCTAACAGTTTTCTTTAGAAGAGGGTCGATAAACCTTCTCTCAACTCGCACTACTATTGTTTTGTCGAGACTATTATTTTCTACAACACCTGAGAGTATTCTCTTTGGCATTATTTCTTCTCCTCTATTATATTTTTCTCATTTTGTATTGTTTTAAGTTTTGCTATTGTTCTTCTAACAAATCTAACTCTTGCAGTATTATCTAATTGACCACTGGTTTTTTGAAAACGCAGATTTAATTGCTCTTTTTTAAACTTTACAAGTTCATCAGTAATTTGATCGTTCGACAACTCTCTTATTTCGCTTATCTTCATAATTCTAGAACCTAATTAACATCACTTATTCTTGAAACAAACTTACATTTAACTGGTAATTTAGCGGCAGCAAGTGACAATGCTTCACGTGCAACATCTACTGGTACACCATCAATCTCAAACATCATTCTACCAGGCTTAACTTTTGCTGCCCAATATTCAACTGATCCCTTACCTTTACCCATCCTGACTTCTGTAGGTTTTTTTGAGACAGGCACATCTGGAAATATTCTTATCCAAACTCGACCAGCTCTTTTCATATGCCTGGTCATAGCACGTCTGGCAGCTTCAATTTGCCTTGCTGTTACGCGGGATGGTTCCAAGGATTTTAGACCATATGAACCAAAATTTAGCGTAAAGCCACCTTTAGCATTACCACTTATTCTTCCCTTGTGCATTTTTCTAAATTTCGTTCTCTTTGGTTGTAACATGATTATTTCCTTAGATTTCTACCTTTGCAGAGCGAGTTTGGTCCTGATTTCCAGTTATACTTCTTTCTTGAGCCATAGGGTCGTGTTCAAGTATTTCACCCTTGAAGATCCATACCTTAATGCCGATTGCACCATAAGTTGTTTGGGCTGTTGCAACACCATAATCAACATTTGCTCTAAGTGTGTGAAGTGGAACACGTCCTTCCCTATACCATTCTGTTCTTGCGATTTCAGCGCCCCCAAGTCTTCCACCACAATTTATTCTGATACCACCGGCGCCCATTCTTAGTGCAGTTTGCACTGCTCTTTTCATAGCTCTTCTGAACGCAACTCTTCTTTCTAACTGCTGCGCAATAGACTCAGCAACAAGAGTAGCGTCTATTTCAGGTTTTTTGACTTCGAGTATATTTATAGATACATCTGTATTAGTTATTTTTTGTATTTTATTTTTTATGAGCTCAATATCTGAACCTTTTTTTCCAATTAAAATACCTGGTCTTGCAGAATAAATTGTTACATTACATTTTTTATGTGGACGCTCTATAACAATTTTAGAAATCGCCGCAGTTGCTTTCAAACCATTTACAAGACTTCTAATCTTTCTATCTTCCATTAGGAGTTTTGGGTATTCGTTTTTCTCAGCAAACCAACGTGAGTCCCACGTTCTGTTAATTCCAAGTCTTAGTGCTATTGGTGATACTTTTTGGCCCATTACTTCGCTTCCTCATTGTCAAGTTGTTTAACAACAACAGTTAGTTGGCTAAATGGTTTCTGAATTCTACCAACTCTACCTCTTGCTCTAGGTTTCCATCTTTTAAGAACTAAATTCTTTCCAACATATGCCTCATTTACATATAACTCATCAATGTCTAAATTATGGTTATTTTCAGCATTTGCTATCGCAGACTTTAGTGTTTTTAGCACATCTTGAGCAATTCTTTTTCTTGAAAACTGCAGATCATTAATTGCTTTATCAACTTTTTTTCCTCTAATCATAGCAGCAACAAGATTTAACTTTTGAGTACTAATTTTAAGGTTTTTTGTTGTAGCTAGAGCCATACCTTCTTGTATTCTTGCAGCCATAATTATTTCCTTTTAGCTTTCTTGTCAGCAAGATGGCCATAATATGTCCTCGTTGGAGAGAACTCACCAAACTTTCTACCAACCATTTCTTCAGTAACCAAAACAGGAATATGTTTTTGCCCATTATGGACACCAAATGTTAACCCAACAAATTGAGGAAGGATTGTTGATCTTCTTGACCAAATTTTTATGACATCGTTACGACCTGATGCCCTAGCATTTTCAGCTTTCTTCAACAAATAACCGTCAACAAACGGTCCTTTCCAAATTGACCTAGCCATTTATATATTACCTTTTCTTTTTCAAATGCCTACTTCTAAGTATCAATTTATCAGTAGACTTATTACTTCTGGTTTTTTTACCTTTTGTTGGCTTACCCCATGGTGTTACTGGATGTCTACCACCTGAAGTTTTACCTTCCCCACCACCATGAGGATGGTCAACTGGGTTCATAGCGACACCACGAACAGATGGCCTTTTACCTAACCAACGTGATCTTCCAGCTTTTGCTAGTTTAATATTCTTGTTATCAGGATTTGACACAGCGCCGATTGTTGCCATGCATTCAGATCTAGTCATTCTTTGCTCACCGGAATTTAATCTTAAGATAGAATATGATTGATCTCTTCCGACAAGCTGAACATAAGTCCCTGCTGAACGAGCAATTTGCCCACCCTTTCCTGGCTTAAGTTCTACATTATGTATAATTGTTCCAATTGGTATGTTTGCCAAAGGCATTGCATTACCAGGCTTAATATCTGCTTTTTCTCCTGAAGTAACCACATCACCCACTGACAACCTTTGCGGTGCTAATATATAAGATTTTGTTCCATCTTCATATTGAAGCAATGCTATGAAAGCAGATCTATTTGGATCATATTCAATCCTCTCAACTGTAGCAGGCACATTATGGTGATTTCTCTTGAAGTCAATAATCCTATACAACCTCTTATGACCACCACCTCTTCTCCTTGCGGTTACTCTACCTTTATTATTTCTTCCACCAGATTTTGTTAGTCCAACCGTAAGAGTTTTCTCTGGTTTACCACCCCAAAGACTATCTCTAGAAACTAGTACTAACCCTCTTTGTCCTGGTGTATTTGGTTTAAATGATTTTAATGCCATACTATTATCCGCTTATACCTGTTGTGAAATCAAAGTTCTGACCATCTTCAAGTGATACAATTGCCTTCTTAACATCAGATCTTTTACCAACTCTTCCTCTAAAACGTTTAACCTTACCCTTACGTATTAAAGTGTTTACTGATTTAACTTTTACTTTAAATAGTGTTTCAATAGCTTCTTTAATTTGTGTTTTTGTTGCTGATTTTGAAACATCAAATATTACTTGCCCGTTCTCAGAAACCAAAGTAGCCTTCTCAGTAATAACAGGGTTTCTTATAATGTCATATAAATCTATCTCATTCATCTAAACGACCCTCGATTTCTTTGATAGCATTTTTGGTAATAAACAGTTTGTCTCTTTTTAAGATGTCATAAACATTCATACCGTGAACCGGTAGTATGTCCACATTTGGAATATTCATCGATGCTAATTCAAAATTTTTATCAAATTCAACAGCTTCAAGGAATAAAGCGGAGGTTACTGACATTTTATCTAAACTTTTAACTAGATCTGCTGTTTTTGGATTTTTAAGCTTTGCTTCACTTAGTATAACTACGTTGCCTTCCTGCATCTTGGCAGATAAGGCGTGTCTTAGTGCAAGTTTTCTGAATTTTTTTGTTAGCTTGATGGAATGATCTCTTGGTGTTGGACCAAATGCTCTTCCTCCACCACGGAATTGAGGTACTTTTTTAGAACCATGACGTGCACTACCAGTACCCTTTTGTTTATACATTTTTTTTGTAGTAGCAGTAATTTCGGATCTATTTTTTACTTTATGTGTACCAGATCTTCTTTTTGCCAATTGATAAACAACGGTCCTGTGCAAAATGTCTTTTCTAGGTTCTAGTCCAAATATTGTATCTTTGAGGTCGATAGTGCCGGACGCTTTAGATGAGATGTCAATTACATTCATTTTCATTTTTGTTCACCGTCTTCAGTATCGCTAATTGATGATTCTTCCTGACTGTCATCTACATTTTCCATTTCTTGACTTGGAACAACACTATCATTTGATTCATCTATATCTGTTTCAGTTTTTACTTCATCATTTGATATTTCAGTATCAGATTCCAATACTGCCTTATCTTCTACAACATCAGATTTTGGCGCATTTGGATCTATAAAACTACCTGGTTGTGGAAGCTCAACTGATGGAATTAATTTTACGGAGTCCTTGATGGTAACCCAACCACCACTATGCCCTGGCACCGCACCATGTACAAATATAAGTCCTTTTTCTATGTCAACAGAATGAATTAATAAATTTTGAACTGTTACTTTTGCAGCACCTAAATGACCGGCCATTTTTTTTCCTTTGAAAACCTTGCCTGGATCTTGACATTGACCTGTTGAGCCATGACTTCTATGACTTATTGATACTCCGTGAGAAGCTCTCAGACCAGCAAAGTTATGACGTTTCATTGCACCAGCAAATCCTTTACCGATACTGGTACCAGTTACATCCACTTTCTGACCAGGAACGAAGTGATCAGCTTTCATTTTTAAGCCGATTTGGATAAATTTATCATCGTCAACTCTGAATTCCACTAACTTTGACTTAGGCTCAACCTTATTTTTTGCAAAATGCCCACGCATAGGTTTTGTTACATTCTTTGTTTTTGGGGAACCAGCGCCAAGTTGCATAGCACAGTAACCATCTTGTTCTTTTGTTTTATGTGATACTACTTGACAGTCCGCTATTGACAGTACTGTGACTGGTATATGGCGACCGGCGTCAGTAAACACTCTCATCATACCTAATTTTTCTGCAATCAATCCAACTCTCATTTTAGTAACAAATCCTATAGTTTAATTTCAACATCTACCCCTGCAGATAGATCCAATTTCATTAGCGCGTCAACCGTTTGGGGAGTAGGATCAACAATATCAAGAAGTCTTTTATAAGTTCTGATTTCAAATTGCTCTCTACTTTTTTTATCAATATGAGGACCACGTAGAACAGTAAATTTTTCAATTCGCCTTGGTAATGGTATTGGACCTCTTACGTTAGCACCAGTTCTCTTAGCTGTATTTACTATTTCTGTAGTGGAGTTGTCCAGTAGCCTATGATCATAAGCTTTTAGTCTAATTCGTATATTCTGTCCTTGCATATTGTATTCTTTCTTTTTAGGCAAATTTTGCAATAACTTGGTCTGATACAGCCTGCGGCACTTGCTCATAATGATCAAATTGCATTGTGAATTGAGCGCGCCCCTGACTCATTGAACGGAGATGACTGACATAACCAAACATATTAGCCAATGGAACTTTTGATTTTATTACAGTGGCATTTGAACGTGCTTCTGTGCCAGCAATCTGTCCTCTGCGTGAATTTAAATCACCAATCACATCACCCATATATTCTTCAGGTGTTACTACTTCAACATCCATAATTGGTTCTAAAAGTTTCGGTGCAGCAGATTGTGCAGCTTCTCTAAATGCAGCTCTTCCAGCAATTTCAAAAGCCATCACTGATGAGTCAACATCGTGATAGGCACCATCGTGGAGTACCACATGAATATCTAAAAGTGGGAAACCGGCTAGAACCCCATTATCCAACACAGATGCAATCCCTTTCTCAACTCCAGGGATATATTCTTTAGGAATAGCACCGCCAACAATTTTATTCTCAAAGACGAAACCAGTTCCTGCTTCACCTGGGCTAATTGTCATTTTTACACGAGCAAACTGCCCAGCACCACCTGATTGTTTTTTATGTGTATAGTCTACTTCAGATGGTTTAGTAATTGTTTCTCTATAGGCAACTTGAGGTGCACCAATATTTGCATCAACTTTGAATTCTCTCTTCATTCTATCAACGAGAATATCAAGATGAAGTTCTCCCATACCTTTGATGATTGTCTGCCCTGATTCATCATCTGATGAAACCCTGAATGATGGGTCCTCCTGTGCTAGCCTTGCAAGTGCAGCCCCCATTTTTTCTTGGTCACCTTTTGTTTTTGGCTCAACTGCTATTTCGATTACAGGCTCAGGAAACTCCATCCTTTCTAGTACTATTGGATGTGATGGGTCACACAATGTATCACCAGTTGTAGTAAGCTTTAGCCCAGCTAATGCAACAATATCACCTGCATAAGCCTCTTTTATATCTTCTCTGGAATTTGAGTGCATTAGCAGCATTCTACCAACTCTCTCTTTTTTATCTTTAACTGAGTTTAGTAATTGCATACCGCTTTCAACCTTACCTGAGTATATCCTACAGAATGTTAGGGACCCAACAAATGGATCATTCATTACCTTGAATGCCAGTAAGGAAACACTTTCAGAGTCTGAAGACTTAACAAGTATATCCGTTTCAGTTTTTAGATCTATTCCCTTTATTTGCTCAACATCCAATGGAGAAGGTAGGTAATCTATGACAGCATCCAGTAAAGGTTGTACACCCTTGTTTTTGAACGCTGACCCACAAAACACAGGGTAAAATGTATTGTGGCATGTACCTTTTCTAATTAATGACTTGATGGTGGCAATATCAATTTCTTCACCTTCAAGATATTTTTCCATCGCCGATTCATCTAATTCAACAACTGTCTCCACAAGAAGTTCACGATATTTGTTTGATTTTTCAAGGAGATCTGCTGGAATTTCTTCATAATTGAATTTTGCACCCAGGCTTTCATCTTCCCAGATAATTGCTCTCATCTCAATTAAGTCAACAACGCCTTTTAGATTTGACTCGGAACCAATTGGAAGTTGTAAAACAAGTGGTGTAGCACCTAATCTTTCTTTAACCATTTCAACTGATCTATCAAAATCAGCACCAATCTTGTCCATCTTGTTAACAAAGATCATTCTTGGTACATTGTATTTGTTTGCCTGTCTCCAAACAGTTTCTGTTTGAGGTTCAACCCCTGCGTTAGCATCAAGGAGAGCGACAGCACCATCTAGAACTCGAAGAGATCGTTCAACTTCAATTGTGAAATCAACGTGCCCTGGGGTATCGATTATATTTATTCTTTTGCCATTCCAGTATGTAGTTGTAGCAGCAGAGGTAATTGTAATTCCTCTTTCTTGTTCTTGCTCCATCCAATCCATAGTAGCTGCACCATCGTGCACCTCACCGATTTTATGACTTTTTCCGGTGTAGTATAGTATTCTCTCGGTTGTAGTGGTTTTACCAGCATCAATGTGAGCCATGATGCCAATATTTCTGTAATCTTCGATAGGATTTGATCTAGCCATTATTTACTCTTTTAATTTTACCAACGATAATGAGAAAATGCTCTATTAGCCTCAGCCATCTTGTGAGTGTCTTCTCTCTTTTTAACTGCATTGCCCTTGTTAGAAAAAGCGTCCATAAGCTCATTGGACAATCTATCAATCATTGTATTTTCGCCTCTGGCCCTTGCTGAACTAATTAGCCATCTTATTGCAAGTGCTTGTTTCCTGTCGTTTCTTACCTCAACAGGCACTTGATAAGTGGCACCACCTACTCTTCTGGATCTTACTTCCACATCCGGCATTACATTCTTAAGTGCTTCATGAAATACATTTACAGGATCTTGTTTGCTTTCTTTCTCAATTTTATCGAAAGCACCATAGATTATTTTTTCTGATGTAGACTTCTTGCCTGATAGCATAAGACTGCTCATAAATTTGGAGATCACTTTATCACCAAATTTAGGATCAGGTAAAACTTCTCTTTTCTCTGCGCGTCTGCGTCTTGACATTTAAAATTCCTTATTTTGGTTTCTTAGCGCCGTATTTAGAGCGTCTTTGTTTTCGATCTTGTACTCCTTGAGTATCTAACACACCTCTAATAATGTGATATCTGACACCCGGCAAATCTTTTACTCTACCACCTCTAATAAGCACAACTGAGTGTTCTTGTAAATTATGGCCTTCCCCTGGAATGTAACTTGTTACTTCAAAGCCATTTGATAACCTAACTCTAGCAACTTTTCTTAAGGCTGAATTCGGCTTTTTTGGCGTAGTAGTATAAACACGTGTGCATACACCGCGCTTTTGTGGACAAGCCTCCATAGCTGGAACTTTATTCCTTTTTACCTGGGCTTTACGAGGTTTCCTTAGTAGTTGATTAATAGTTGGCATATTAACCAATTTCCTTTCAAAATTTTTATTCTTTTTAGTTTCTCAATAGCGTTTAAGTTACGACATACAGCCTATTGAAACAGATGTTCGGACAATACTTCTTCAAAAACAAAAGGTCAAGCATTATTATCATAGAATTATAGCGAAAATAAACCATTCAAGATAATTTTTCAAAAATAGTGAAAACTACTCTTCAACTGACAAATTTTCTGCACTCTCATCAGCTTCTGCAACGTTAATAAGATCTGAAACTAATGCTTCATCAGATGTTTGTGATAACAGTTGGTCTGCCTTTTGCTTTTCTTGAAGAATCAAATTATCTCTATGAACTGATACCTGTCTTAATTTACTTATTGCACTTCCGGTTCCTGCAGGAATTAATCTGCCAACAATCACATTTTCTTTTAAGCCTTGCAATAAGTCAGATTTTCCATTCATTGATGCCTCTGTTAAGACTCTTGTTGTTTCTTGGAATGACGCAGCAGAAATAAAGCTTCGAGTTTGAAGTGCAGCTTTGGTTATTCCAAGTAAAATAGGTTTAGCAGAAATTAATTTTTTACCAGCAGCTTCAAGTTCTTCATTCAATTCTAATAGATCAATCTTGTCAATCTGTTCTCCATGTAGCAGATTAGAGTCGCCAGGATCAGAAATTTCTACTTTCTTCAACATTTGACTTACAATTACTTCAATGTGTTTGTCATTAATTGTCACACCTTGCAATCTATAGACATCTTGAATTTCTGTAACTAAATAAGCAGCGAGTTCTTCAACACCTTTTATTGCGAGAATATCATGTGGAGCAGGATTTCCATCCATAATGAAGTCACCCTTCTCAATCCTATCACCATCTTGCACTTCTAGATGTATATTTTTAGGCACCATATATTCACAGATTTGTTCACTATCATCATTTGGTATAATTCTAATTTTTCTTTTATTTTTAAAATCATTCCCAAATTCAATAACGCCGCTGATCTCAGCAATAATTGCGTGATCTTTTGGCCTTCTTGCTTCAAATAACTCTGCAACTCTTGGTAATCCACCTGTAATATCTTTCGTTTTTGCACTTTCAGTTGGAACCCTTGCCAAAACATCACCAGCTGATACTTCAGCATCCTTTTCAACTGATAAAATAGCATTCACTGGCAGCACAAATTTACGAGTGTCAGCCTTTGATTTGCTTTTTGAAGTTGAGCCCAAAACAACTGATGGTTGCAGATTATTCCCACGTGCAGAACTTCTCCAATCAATAACTACTCTCTGTGAAATTCCAGTAGACTCATCTAGTTTCTCATCTATTGAAATACCATCAACTAGATCTTCAAAATCTACTTTTCCTGCAACATCAGCAAGTATTGGTCTTGTGTAAGGATCCCATGAAGCAATCCGTTGACCTCTCTCAATCTTTTCACCATCTTTAACAAATAATTGTGCTCCATATGGAACTTTATTTTGAGATCTCTCTACATTATTTTCATCAAGGATAGCAACGACTACACTCCTACCAGTGACAACTAATTTATTATTAGAGTCATTTGCTAAGATTGGATTTTGTATAGAAACTATACCATCATGTGAGCTTTCAATGAAAGATTGATCAACAACTTGAGCTGTACCCCCAATATGGAAGGTTCTCATTGTCAGCTGAGTTCCAGGCTCACCGATTGATTGTGCAGCGAGAACACCAACTGCTTCACCTACATTGACAGAAGTTCCGCGTGCTAAGTCACGTCCATAGCATTTAGCACAAGCACCAACTTTTGCATCACAAGTGAGCACAGATCTTACCTTTACAGCATCAAGACCACGTTCATCAATTTCTTTTGCAAGAGCTTCATCGATCATTTGGTCTTTGTCAAATATTACGTCATTTGATACTGGGTCGAGAATATCATCTGTTAGATACCTTCCCAATAACCTGTCACCAATTGGAACGATTGTGTCACCACCATCCATAACACTCCTTAGAGTGATACCGTTGGAAGTACCGCAATCTCTTTCCAGTATTATACAATCTTGGGCTACATCAACTAATCTTCTTGTAAGATAGCCTGAGTTAGCTGTTTTGAGCGCTGTATCAGCCAATCCTTTTCTTGCTCCATGAGTTGAGTTGAAATACTCAAGCACGGACAAGCCTTCTTTAAAGTTAGATGTTATTGGTGTCTCAATTATTTCACCAGAAGGCTTTGCCATAAGACCCCTCATACCTGCCAACTGTTTCATTTGTGCTGGTGAACCACGTGCACCTGAGTGAGCCATCATATAAACTGAATTCTGATCTTTTTGTTTCTTGGATACATCATCAATTTCAATAACCTGTATTTTTGCCATCATTTCATCTGCAACTTTGTCAGTGCATTTTGCCCACGCGTCCACTACTTTATTATATTTTTCTCCTTGGGTAATTAAGCCGTCGTTATATTGGCTTTCATACTCTTTAACAAGAATATTTGTTTCATCTATAAAATTTGACTTTGTTTCAGGTATCACCATATCGTCCTTACCAAAGGAAATACCAGCACGGCACCCGTGATGGAAACCTAAAGCCATAATTTTATCACAGAAAATAACCGTTTCTTTCTGACCAGAATGACGATAGACCTCATCAATCATTCTTGAGATATCTTTTTTAGTCATAATCTTATTACACAAGGAAAATTTAATTGAATGATATTTTGGTAATAATTCTCCTATTAATAGTCTGCCTGGCGTTGTCTCATGAGTTTCTTTCACAATATTGCCTTCTGCATCTTTGGTAACAAACCTTCCTTTAACTTTTGAATGCAAAGAAATGGTACCCGTTTGCAGTGCGTAATGAACCTCATTCATGTTACCAAATACCATGCCTTCGCCGGGCTCATTTTCTTTTACAAGTGATAGATAGTATAAGCCGAGGACCATGTCTTGACTTGGAACAATGATAGGTGATCCATCTGCAGGATGTAAAATATTATTAGTAGACATCATTAGAACCCTGGCTTCTAATTGTGCCTCAAGTGATAAAGGTACATGAACAGCCATTTGATCGCCGTCAAAGTCAGCATTAAATGCAGAACATACTAAAGGATGCAGTTGAATTGCTTTTCCTTCAACCAATGTTGGTTCAAATGCTTGAATACCTAGCCTGTGTAAAGTCGGAGCCCTGTTAAGTAATACAGGATGTTCACGAATAACTTCATCTAGAATATCCCATACTTCAGGTCTTTCCTTCTCCACAAGCCTTTTTGCTTGTTTTACTGTTGTTGATAGACCTTTTGCTTCTAGACGTGAATAAATGAAGGGCTTAAATAATTCAAGTGCCATTCTTTTTGGTAAACCACATTGGTGTAATTTTAGTGTTGGCCCAGTAACAATGACAGATCTACCTGAATAATCCACCCTTTTACCAAGAAGATTTTGTCTAAATCTACCTTGCTTACCTTTAAGCATATCTGCAAGCGATTTTAGCGGTCGTTTGTTTGCACCAGTAATAACACGTCCACGCCTTCCATTATCAAATAGTGCGTCAACGGATTCTTGAAGCATCCTTTTTTCATTTCTTATAATAATTTCTGGGGCTTTAAGTTCGATTAATCTCTTAAGACGGTTGTTCCTATTTATTACTCGTCTATATAAATCATTCAAATCAGATGTAGCAAATCTACCACCATCTAATGGAACTAGAGGTCTGAGCTCAGGTGGTATTACAGGGACGATAGTCATAATCATCCATTCTGGTTTATTCCCTGAACTTATAAATGCATCAACTACTTTTAATCTTTTAGCTAGTTTTATTGGTTTCAATTCAGATGTTGACTCATCGATTTCAACCCGCAACTGTTCTGCTAGTTTTTCTAAATCAAGGTTGGTTAGTAGGTCTCGAATAGCCTCAGCGCCAATTCCTACAGTGAATGAGTCGTCACCATATTCGTCCTTGTAATTAAGCACTTCCTCTTCTGTAAGCAGTTGAAGTTCTTTTAAAGGAGTTAAACCTGGTTCAATAACAATAAAATTTTCAAAGTAAAGAACACGCTCAAGATCCTTAAGCTTCATATCAAGCAATAGTCCTATCCTAGATGGTAATGATTTTAGGAACCAAATATGTGCAACTGGAGCTGCCAATTCGATGTGCCCCATACGATCGCGTCTAACTTTAGAAAGAGTAACTTCAACACCACATTTTTCGCAAATAACACCTCTGTATTTCATACGTTTGTATTTACCACAAAGACATTCGTAATCTTTTATTGGCCCAAAAATTCTAGAGCAAAATAGTCCATCTCTCTCAGGTTTAAAAGTTCTATAATTTATTGTTTCTGGCTTTTTAATTTCACCAAAGGACCAAGAAAGCATCTTTTCTGGTGATGCAATTGTAATCTTAATTTGATCAAAAATTTGTGATTGTGAAAAGTTTGGATTAAAAACATTTGTTAGATCTTGATTCATATTATTTTCCTATTATTCACTGCTCATATCGGACAGCGTATTGGCTGACCCTTCGTTAGATAATTCTGAAGATTTTAATTCAACATTTAGTCCAAGTGATCTTATTTCTTTAACAAGTACGTTGAATGACTCAGGAATTCCTGCTTCAAATGCATCATCTCCACGAACTATAGCTTCGTAAACTTTCGTTCTTCCAGCTACATCGTCTGATTTTACTGTCAACATTTCTTGGAGTGTATATGCTGCTCCGTATGCCTCTAGAGCCCACACTTCCATTTCTCCAAATCTTTGTCCACCAAATTGAGCCTTACCACCAAGTGGTTGCTGTGTGACAAGACTGTATGGACCAATTGACCTTGCATGTATTTTATCATCAACAAGATGGTGAAGCTTAAGAATATATTTATAACCAACTGTAACCTTTCTATCAAATGGTTCACCGGTTCTACCATCATACAATTTGACTTGACCAGATTTATCTAATCCAGCTTTTTCAAGCAGCTCGTTGATATCATTTTCTCTTGCGCCATCGAACACAGGAGTGGCTATTGGCACACCCTTTTTAAGGTTTTGAGCCAACTCTACTAAATCTTCTTTTCCAAGAGAGTCGATAGTCTCGTTCTTACCGTAAACGTCATTAAGTGTTTTTCTCAATGCCTTAGCATCTGGATCCTTTGTTTTAATTAGATCAATTGAGTCTTCAATTATCTTGCCAAGACCTCTACAAGCCCATCCCAAATGGGTTTCAAGAATTTGACCGACATTCATTCTACTTGGAACACCGAGTGGGTTAAGAACAACATCTACAGGTGTTCCATCTTCGAGATACGGCATATCTTCTTGAGGCATTATTCTTGAAACAACCCCTTTGTTACCATGCCTACCCGCCATTTTATCGCCTGGTTGGAGCTTCCTTTTTACAGCAACAAAGACTTTAATCATCTTCATTACACCCGGCAACATGTCATCACCGCGCTGAAGCTTTTCAACCTTGTCAATGAACCTATTTTCGATAGCATCTCTTGATTGGTCATATTGGGTTTTCATTGCATCAATTTCAGACATTACTTTGTCATTTGTTAGTACAAAATTCCACCAATCTTTCCTGTCTGCACTTTCAAGATTATCTTTATTTATCTTGGTTCCTTTTTTGAGCCCTCCTGATGCTTTCGATATTTCACAACCGATAAGTGTATCATGCAGTTTAGCCATGACATTACGATCTAGGATGTTAAACTCATCGTCTCTATCTTTAGATAACCTGACAATTTCTTCTCTTTCAATGGCAAGAGCTCTTTCATCTTTTTCTATTCCATGCCTATTGAACACACGAACTTCAACCACAGTTCCATTGACCCCTGGTGGAAGTCTTAAGGATGAATCTCTTACGTCAGTTGCTTTTTCACCAAAAATTGCACGAAGCAGCTTTTCTTCTGGTGTCATAGGACTTTCACCTTTTGGAGTTATCTTACCGACTAAAATATCGCCTGATTTTACTTCAGCACCAATGTATACAATTCCCGCTTCATCAAGATTCTTAAGCGCCTCTTCACCAACATTAGGGATATCTCTTGTTATATCTTCAGGTCCAAGCTTAGTATCCCTTGCCATAACCTCAAACTCTTCAATATGAATTGAAGTAAAAGTATCCTCTCTTACAATTCTTTCAGAAATAAGAATTGAGTCCTCATAATTATAACCATTCCATGGCATATATGCGACGAGTACATTTTTACCAAGTGCCAGATCTCCTAGATCAGTAGATGGACCATCTGCGATTATATCACCTTGATCAACATATTCCCCCACTTTAACCAATGGTCTTTGGTTGATACAGGTATTTTGATTTGATCTCTGGAATTTTGCTAAATTGTATATATCAATGGCAGATTTTGATGCATCTTTCTCGTCCGTTGCTCGAATCACTATCCTGTTGGAGTCCACCTGATCAACTACTCCTGTTCTACGAGCAGTGACAGCCGCACCTGAGTCTCTTGCAACAACTGATTCCATGCCAGTACCCACAAATGGCGCTTCAGTTTTCATCAGCGGAACAGCTTGTCTTTGCATGTTTGAACCCATAAGTGCTCTGTTAGCATCATCATTCTCTAAGAAAGGAATTAATGCTGCTGCTGCTGAGACCAATTGTTTCGGTGAAACATCCATAAAATCTACTTTTTCTGCTGGAATCAATTGTACATCACCAGCAACACGGCAGTTAATAAGTTCATCAACAAATTTAGATTTATTATCAAGAGGAGCATTTGCCTGCGCTATGTTATATTTACCCTCTTCTATTGCTGACAAATATACAACTTCATCAGTTACAGTATTATTGACGACTTTCCTGTATGGACTTTCTATAAAACCGTACTTATTAACTTTTGCGAATGTTGCTAAGGAGTTGATAAGTCCAATATTTGGCCCTTCAGGTGTTTCTATTGGACAAATTCGACCATAGTGTGTTGGATGCACATCTCGAACTTCAAACCCAGCACGTTCTCTAGTTAATCCACCTGGTCCCAATGCAGATACACGTCTTATGTGCGTAATGAGAGAGAGTGGATTTGTTTGATCCATAAATTGAGATAATTGCGATGAACCAAAAAATTCTCTAAGTGATGCGGTAATCGGTTTTGCATTTATAAGATCATTTGGCATTACAGTATCTATATCTACAGAACTTAATTTTTCCCTTATAGAACGTTCCATTCTCAGCAAACCAATTCTATATTGATTTTCAACAAGTTCACCAACTGATCTCACTCTTCTGTTTCCAAGATGGTCAATATCATCTACATCGCCTTTTCCATCCCTTAATTCAACAAGATGCTTAACAACGGCCAGAACATCTTCTTTTCTCAATACACACAGAGTATCTGGCGCATCGAGATCAAGTCTCATATTCATTTTAACCCTACCAACAGCTGATAGGTCATACCTATCGGGATCAAAGAATAATCCTTCAAATAGGCTTTCAGCAGTTTCATCGGTTGGTGGTTCACCTGGTCTCATTAACCTATATATGTCAAGTAATGCTTCTTGTTTATTTTCATTCTTATCAACTTTTAGAGTATCTCTTATGAATGCTCCAGTGTTGACATGGTCAATCTCTAAAACAGGAATTTTTGTTATCTTGTTTTTTTCAAGTAGTTCAATTAATTCAGTTGTAATCTCATCACCAGCTTCAGCATATACCAAACCAGTTTTCATATTGACAATGTCTTCGGCAATAAACTGTCCAATTATATCATCAACTGAGAATAGAACTTTTTTTAATCCACCATCGAGTAATTTATTGATTAAGCGAGGAGTTATCTTGGTACCAGACTCAACAGCTACTTCACCGGTATCTGCGTTTATCAAATCCGAATTGATTTTAACGCCCTTATATTGAGCTTCCTTAAATTCTGATACCCAACCAGACTTATTTTTTTCAATTGTATGTATATTATAGAAGTGTGATAGAATTTCTTCTGCGTCATATCCCAGTGCATACAATATTGTTGAAACTGGTATTTTTCTTTTTCTATCTATACGAGCGTATACGAGATCCTTCGCGTCGAATTCAAAATCAAGCCATGACCCTCTATATGGTATAATTCTTGCTGCATATAGTATTTTACCACTTGAATGTGACTTTCCTTTATCATGATCAAAAAATACACCAGGACTTCTGTGCATTTGACTGACTACAACACGTTCCGTACCATTGAAAATAAAAGTTCCATTATTTGTCATTAATGGAATATCTCCCATGTACACTTCTTGTTCTTTGATGTCTTTTATAGATTTGCTATCAGTATTCTCATCAACATCAAACACAATTAATCTAAGTGTGGCTCTTAGTGGGGCGGCATAAGTCAGTCCACGTTGAACACATTCTTCAACATCGTATTTAGGCAAATCGAAGTCATATCTGACAAACTCTAGTCTTGAAGACTCATTGAAGTCGGTTATTGGAAAAACGGATGTAAATACCGCTTGCAGACCACTGGGCTCTCTACCACCCTCAGGCTCCTGATTTTGAAGAAAGTAATCATAGGATGACTTCTGCACTTCAATTAAATTTGGCATTTCCGCTACTTCGCGGATTTTACCAAATGATTTTCTAATTCTTTTTCGTCCAATGAAAGTTTCAGACATATTGTGTTCCCGTATAAAAGTTAAATATTTATGATGTTATGATAGCTGGAGTGCTATAATCAATTATTTAACTTCAACGGTTGCACCGGCTCCTTCCAATTGAGCTTTGATTTTATCAGCTTCATCTTTAGATACACCCTCTTTGACTGGTTTTGGGGCAGCTTCAACAAGATCTTTAGCCTCTTTAAGACCAAGTCCTGTGATAGCACGCACTTCCTTAATCACGTTAATTTTTTGATCGCCCATGCTTGCCAAGATTACATCAAAGTCAGATTTTTCTTCAGCTGATGCAGCAGATCCACCTGCATCACCACCAGCTGGTGCAGCAGCAACAGCAACTTGCGCAGCAGCTGTAACTCCCCATTTTTCTTCTAAAATTTTTGTTAATTCTGAAGCTTCAAGTATTGTTAAACTTGATAAACTCTCTGCAATTTTTTCTAAATCTGCCATTTTTTCCTCGATTAAATTATAAAAGTTAGTATTACGCTGCTTCAGCTTTATCAGAATAAGCTTTCACAACTTGAGCTATATTTGTTCCTGGTGTGTTGATTAAACTTGCAATGTTTGATGCTGGCGCATTTAGCAGTCCAAGCATCTTTGCCCTAAGCTCATCTAAAGATGGTAAGCTTGCAAGCTGTTTTACTTCTCCAAGATCAATTTTCTTTTCTGGAAGAGAACCGCCTAAAACAACAAACTTTTCATTTCCTTTTGCAAATTCCACTGTAATTTTTGGTGCTGTAACTGGATCATCAGAATAAGCGATCATTGATGGCCCATTTAGATATTCCTCAATTGCTGACAGCGGCGTCCCCTCCAGTGCAATTTTTGTAAGTTTATTTTTTATGACTTTTACATGTCCACCTGCTTCACGCATGGCGCTTCTCAATTTATTCATTTCTGATACTGTCAGTCCTGAATTTTGAGCGACAACTACAACTGAAGAATTATTAAAAACTTCTTTTAACTCATTTACAAAGATTGTTTTGTTTTGTCTATCCACAGTTGTCTCCTCTTCAAGTTCACATCTGATTTAAAATCAAATGAACCTGCCCTTAGCAATAAATACTAACTGTGCCGATATTTGGTATTAATATCGATGTCTCATATAGGAAATTAAGCAAAAGCACCTATAATCTTGGACAGGTCAAGCATAATTAAAGTATATTTATGCTTTTTATTATTAAATGTAAAGATCAAATTCTATATTTTTTTATAAATTAATTAATTATTGAATTTGGATCAATTCTCACACCAACACCCATTGTTGATGTTAGAGATATATTTTTTATGTAAGTTCCTTTTGCACCAGTTGGTTTTGCATTTTGTATGGCTTCAACTATTGCTTTGACATTACTCTTGATCGCCTCTTCTGTAAAATCTGCTTTACCAATTCCAGCATGAATAATACCTGCCTTTTCTACCCTATACTCGACAGATCCTCCCTTAATGGATTTTACAGCATCCGCAACATTATCTGTAACTGTACCCAACTTTGGGTTTGGCATTAGACCGCGTGGTCCTAATATTTTTCCTAGCTGACCAACGAGAGCCATCATATCAGGTGTTGATATTACACGATCAAATTCGAATTTTCCTGATTTAACATTTTCAGCTAGATCTTCGCTACCAACTATATCAGCGCCTGCATCTTGAGCTTCTTTCGCTTTTGCATCCCTTGCGAATACAGCGACTTTAACATCTTTCCCAGTACCAGCAGGTAAGACTCACAACACCACGCACCATTTGATCAGCTTGTTTTGGATCTACACCAAGATTTAGTGATATCTCTATTGTTTCATTGAATTTAGATTTTGCATTAGCTTTAACTAGCTTAATAGCTTGATCAACATCATAAGTAGATTGACTATCTCTAGTTAGTTCGATTTCATTATATCTTTTTCCAGATTTACTCATCTTTTCCTCTATTCCGCTACTTTGAAACCCATAGACCTTGCGGAACCTTCTATGATCTTGGCCGCTTGCTCAAGAGTATTTGCGTTTAAATCATTCATTTTTTGTTCAGCAATCTCATTTATTTGCTGTTTAGTTACAGTACCGGCTGTTTCACGCCCAGGCGTTGAACCACCCTTTGGCAAATTTGCGGCTTTTTTTAACAAATAAGATGCCGGTGGAGTCTTTGTTGTAAAAGTGAAAGATTTATCTTGATATATAGTTATAGTTGTTGGTATTGGCATTTCAGGCTCAAGATCTTGTGTTTGAGCATTAAAAGCCTTACAAAATTCCATGATATTAAGTCCTCTTTGCCCCAAAGCTGGACCAATCGGTGGAGCCGGAGCAGCCTTACCGGCTGGAACATGAAGTTTAAGATATCCATCTATTTTTTTTGCCATGATAAATCCTGTTTTTTATAAAATACACATTACATATTTCGGAAAATAAATCAAAATAATTATAACTTTTCTACTTGATTATACTCCAATTCAACTGGTGTTGCCCTTCCAAAAATTGAGACAGCTACTTTTAGTCTGGAGCGTTCCACATCCACCTCTTCTACCATACCGCTAAATGATGCAAATGGACCATCAGCAACCCTCACTTGCTCTCCGATTTCAAATGTTAAAGATGATACTGGACCATCAACACCTTCCTGAACTTGAGTCATAATCCTTTCCACTTCCTCTGCCGAAATAGGAATTGGTTTATTTTGAGAGCCAAGAAATCCAGCTACCTTGTTAGTTTTCTTTACAAGGTGGTAGGCATCATCAGTCATTTCCATTTTCACTAAAACGTACCCTGGGAAAAACTTTCTTTCTGATTGAACTTTTCGACCTTTACGTACCTGAACCACGTCTTCTGTTGGCACCAAAATTTCACTAAATTTATCTTCCATTCCTCTTTGAATAGATTGTTCCCTTATTGCATTGGCAACTTGTTTTTCAAAGTTAGAGTATGCGTGAACGATATACCAATTATGTGCCATTATTAGCCTCCAATGCCAAGAATTAAGCCAACAAACCAACTTAATATCGCATCAGCGATCAAAAAGAATATTGCCGCAACAAAAACAAATATTAAAACCATTATTGAAGTGACTGTGGTTTCGCGTTTTGTTGGCCAAACAACCTTTCTGACTTCATTTTTAATTTCTTGAACGTATTGTACTGGTCTAAATTTCATCATGTTAATAATATTAAATCCCATTTATGGCAGGAGTGGAGGGAGTCGAACCCCCAACCTTCGGTTTTGGAGACCGACGCTCTGCCAATTGAGCTACACTCCTATTAAATAATTATGGGCCATCAAATGGCCCATCAATTATTCAGAAATTTTTGATACAACGCCTGCACCAACAGTTCTACCACCTTCACGAATAGCAAATCTGAGGTTTTCTTCCATTGCTATAGGTGTTATTAATTCAACATCTACTTCAATGTTATCACCTGGCATTACCATTTCAGTACCTTGCGGTAATTTAACAATCCCAGTCACATCAGTTGTTCGGAAGTAAAATTGTGGTCTATAGTTTGTGAAGAATGGTGTATGTCTTCCACCTTCATCTTTTGTTAGGATGTAAGCGTTTGCTTTGAACTTAGCGTGAGGTGTGATTGAACCAGGCTTTGAAAGAACTTGTCCTCTTTCAACTTCTTCTCTCTTTGTACCTCTTAAAAGTATACCAACGTTATCCCCTGCTTCACCCTGATCCAGAAGTTTTCTGAACATTTCAACACCAGTACAAGTTGTTTTTGCAGTATCTTTGATACCAACAATTTCGATTTCTTCACCGACGTTGATAACACCTCTTTCAACCCTACCAGTCACAACAGTACCACGACCGGATATAGAGAATACATCTTCAATTGGCATTAGGAATGGTTGATCTTTTGGTCTATCTGGTTGAGGAATATATGAATCGACAGCAGCCATTAGTTCCATAATTGAATTTTTACCAATTTCATCATCTCTTCCTTCAAGTGCTGCTAGTGCAGATCCTTTTACTATAGGAATATCGTCACCTGGGAATTCATATGAACTCAGAAGTTCTCTAACTTCCATCTCAACTAAATCAAGAAGCTCTGCATCATCAACTTGGTCAACTTTATTTAAATACACAACAAGAGCAGGAACACCAACTTGTCTTGCTAGAAGAATGTGCTCTCTTGTTTGTGGCATTGGACCATCAGCAGCATTCACCACAAGAATAGCACCATCCATTTGTGCTGCACCAGTTATCATATTTTTAACATAGTCAGCGTGACCTGGACAGTCCACGTGAGCATAATGCCTGTTATCTGTTGAGTACTCCACGTGAGCAGTTGAAATTGTTATTCCTCTTGCTTTTTCTTCTGGAGCCTTGTCTATTGCGTCATATGCAGAAAACTCAGCACCACCAGCTTCTGAGAGTACTTTTGTAATTGCTGCAGTTAATGTTGTTTTACCGTGATCTACGTGACCAATTGTTCCGATGTTACAATGCGGTTTACTACGATCAAACTTTTCTTTAGCCATGTTTATTCCTACCTTAATAGTTTTTAAATCATAATTTTTTATGATTTTTGAGTTACCGATGAATGAATATTTAACATATATAGTTGAATATTTTAAAAAATCTACAAAAAAATAATAAAATATTCCTTAAAATTTTATGGAGCGGGTGAAGGGAATCGAACCCTCGTCCTCAGCTTGGAAGGCTGCTGCTCTACCTTTGAGCTACACCCGCACTATGTATATATTTAAATACATGGTGGAGGGGGTTGGATTTGAACCAACGTAGGCTAAGCCAACGGGTTTACAGCCCGTCCCCTTTAACCACTCGGGCACCCCTCCATATGTTGCCCAATAATTAAATAATTTTACAACAAAAAAATCGTTTATTTTATTGTAAGTAATTATTTGTATACACCTTTACACCAAAGATATATAAAAATCTATATATTAATAATACCATGATTAATAATTATACAAAAATATATGGCTACCATGCCAATATGCACGCCCTTGCAAATATCAATAGGAATATATCTGAAATATATTTAACCAAAAATGCGATGGCAAAGGTTACTTCATCTTCAAATATTAACTTATCGAAATTTAAAATAAATATAGTTGATACAAAAACATTAAATAAGCTTCTTCCAAATGGACAGGTGCATCAAGGTATAGTCTCACTTTGTGATCCAAAAAAAATTCTCTCTTTAAAAGAGAGCAACATCACAAATAGAAACAGAATTGTGTTTCTTGATAATATCACCGATCCCAGAAACATCGGAGCAATCATAAGAACATGTGCTGCTTATGGGATTAACACGGTAATTACAACTCAGAAATTCGATTTACTGGACGAAGGTCTAATTGCAAAATCAGCATCTGGTGGTTTAGAATACGTTGACATTATCATCGCTAATAATCTTGCAAATTTTTATGAGGAATTAAAAAACGATAATTTTTGGTTAATTGGTTTTGATAGCGATGCAGAAAATAAAATTGAAAAAATCAGCTATAATGAAAGCGATAAAGTTGTTGCAATATTTGGAGATGAAGGAAGGGGTATGAGAAACTTAACAAAAAAATATTGTGATCAAATCTATAAAATTGATCCTCCTGGTAAAATTAAAAGCTTCAATGTGTCAGTGGCAGTGGGCATCATACTAGATAAAATTGCGATTAGATAAATTCCCACACTAAAAATTGATTTAAACAAATAATTTTCTTTTAAAAAAATGTTTTTTGATTTAATAGTAAATTGTTTCAAACGTGCCGGCTTAGCTCAGTTGGTAGAGCGGCTGATTTGTAATCAGTAGGTCGGGAGTTCAAATCTCTCAGCCGGCACCATAAATTCAAATTGCACACAATATGTCATTTCCAGATAACCAACTTGAAGCTTTCATCTCACAATTGAAACATATCTTGGATGGAAGAGACATAATAACTGATCAAGAAACAATTTTCCCACATCTGCAAGACTGGGTTGGAAACTTTCATGGTAACTCACCACTAATGTTAACTCCAAGGACTTCTGGACAGGTTTCAGAAATTTTGAAGCTATGTAATGATAAAAAAATAAAAATTGTCCCTCAAGGAGGTAATACTGGTTCCGTGGCCTCAGGAATACCAAATGGCGAAGTTATACTCAGCTTAAAGAAAATGAATAAGATAATAGAACTGAATCCAAGAGATTACACAATCACAGTTGAGTCTGGGTGCATATTAAATCAGATTCAGGTTGCTGCATCTGAGGTTTCTAGACACTTTCCTCTAAGCATAGGATCAGAAGGTTCATGCACAATTGGCGGTAATATATCAACAAACGCTGGGGGAATATCAGTACTTAAATATGGTAATATGCGGGATTTAGTTCTGGGTATCGAAGTGGTATTAGCAGATGGTAAGATTGTTAATATGCTAAAAAAACTTAGGAAAGATAATACAGGATATGCCCTAAAGCATCTATTTATGGGTGCTGAAGGAACCCTTGGTATTATAACTGCTGCTAGCTTAAGATTATTTCCTAAAATTGAAAATAAAGTTACAGCATTTGTATCTCTTACTGATCTCAAATCCTCCATGAGTTTGCTTGAAATATTAAGAGATTTCAGTGGAGATTTATTATCCTCCTTTGAACTAATTCCGGATATTGGACTTTCAATTGCGACACAATTTGGTGATAATATAATAAACCCTCTTGCTCAAGCTGCACAATGGAACGTAATCATTGAATTATCTGATACAAAGAACAATGAAAATGCAAAAAATACACTGGAGTCTGCGCTTCATCATGCACTAGAAAAAAAAGTTATAGAAGATGCTGTCATATCAGACTCAATTGCTAAAACACAAAATATTTGGAAAATACGTAAAGCCATTGTTGAACATCAACCTAAGTTGGGCGGAGAAATAAAACATGATGTATCGGTCCCTATTTCATCAGTTCCAGATTTTATTAAAACAACTGGAGATAAGTTAGCTGAATACCTACCTGGAGTAAGACCTGTACCATACGGGCACATTGGTGACGGTAATATTCACTACAATGTATGCCCTCCTGTTGGTTATCCGTTGGAGGCATTCAAGGAAAAGACTAGCGAAGTTCGAGAGATTGTCTATGGGAATGCTTTTACATATGGTGGAAGTTTTGCTGCGGAGCATGGAGTAGGCATAATTAAGAAAAGCCAAATGATAAAATATAAAGATCCTGCTGAATTAGCAATTATGAAAGAAATTAAAAATCTACTAGATCCAGAAAATATTCTAAACCCAGGTAAAATTTTTTAGTAAATGATAGTTAAACAAAGATATATTGGCGCATTACTCGCGTCACTGTCAGCAACTATTGGGGGTACAACTGTGGTACTCACAAGATACTTGATGCCAGACAGTGATCCCTTTACACTTCCTGGAACAAGATATGGAATAGCGGCTTTGTTATTGTTGTCCTTGCTATTTTTATTCAAAAAAAACAAACCTCTTGAGAGAGTGGATTGGTTACCAATACTCCTGTTATCCATAGTTTTTTACATTGGTTTCCCATTGTCGTTTGCTGCTGGACTTGAACATACAACTGCGGCCCGAGGATCTATTGTCTTTACATCACAACCTGTAATAACATTGGTCTTAGGAGTGCTACTTGGGAAAGAGAGACCAACACCGCTCAAGGTATTAGCGATTTTGATAGCAATAACAGGAATCACAATAACGTTGAGTGATGATATAGGACCGCTTGCACCTGACGTACATTTGGGTGACTTTTTAATGTTCATAGCCGCATTCTGTAATTCTGTTTATGTTTTAAACGTTGGACGGTATATACAAAAATACGGAAGTTTTACTTTTACTGCATGGCCAATGTTTATTGGATCATCGCTTATGCTTGTTTTAGCACTTTTCTTTGGGAGCCCTCTCAGTGGATCTCTATCATTTGACTCAACCCAATGGATTGTATTGCTAATATTAGCTATTCCTGGTGCTGCTTTGATGAAGTCAATGTTTACTTCCTCAATAAACATGTCTACGCCAACTGGAATAACAATGACTGTTGGTTTTAATCCATTAAGTGCAATGATTTTAGGCGCATTGATATTAAGCGAGCCAGTTTCTTCAAAAATATTAATTGGATTTTTCTGCGTTGTTGTCGCTGTTATATTAGCAAACTATGAAAATTAGAGAACTACGGTTGTAATCTGTTATCGTCTTCTGAAGTTTTTTCTTGCCTGTGCCCTTGTAGCAGGTGCTTTTTCATCTTTATGCCTAAAAATAATACGCCCTTTATCGAGATCATATGGTGTCATTTCAACTGTAACACGGTCACCAATTAAAGTTCTGATCCTGTGTTTCTTCATTTTTCCTGCAGTGTAAGCTACAATTTCATGTTCATTGTCCAACATAACCCTAAAACGTGCATCAGGAAGAACGTCAGTGACAACCCCATCTAATTCTAGTAACTCTTCTTTTGCCATAAAATTTAACCTCAGTAAAAAATCAGTAATAAACTTATATAATATATTTTGATAATTGAAAGTATTATTTCGCCCTGTTCAATCTTGTTTTAATTTCTTTTTGTACCATTTTGTAACTTCAATTACTAATTCATCTTCAACTGAAGTATTTGCACAATTAATTGATTGATTTAATTCTTGTCTATTCTTAACACCAGGAACTGTTGTGGTAATATTTGAATTTTTAATGCAAAAAATCAATGCCATCTCAGCAAGACTGAGACCATATTTTTTTGCAATACTATCCAATTCTGATGCATTTTGATGCATCTTATATAGGCTGTCCTCTTTATTAACAGTTCTATCAAGCATATTAACAATAGCACCAGCAGCATGTGAACGGATTCCAACTACACCGACGTTATGCCTTTGACACAAATCAAAAATTGACCCCTCGCTTTAAGTTATCGTTTAAGCCTGAGCCTTGGTCAATTTCCCCGAGAATTGGAGGTTGACCTCCCGCTGATTGATTAAGAGCATTAAACAGCACCTGAATAGTATCAAAATTCTTACTCTTCAGAAGACTAGATATCGTTGAGAAATCGGCATTCCATCCTGTTAATCCAGTAAAACGAATCTTCCCTTCAGTTTTAATGCCACTTATGATATCAGAGAAATTAATGCAATCAGAATAAGTCATGATTGGAGCAAATTCTGGAGGATTATCACGAAATTTATATTTCCCTCTGGAATGCCCTACCTGATGGTGAATTTGAATTAAATCTATATAATCAAGATTTAGGTTTGATAAGCTCCGATCTATTGATCTCCTGATACTATCTTCCATATTTTCAAGTTGTTCAAAATTATGAAACCGAATTTTTGTTGCAATTATCAACCCTTCTCTTTTTGTTGAGGATAAATTTTTAAAAACATTTCCTAAGTTTATCTCAGATTTTTCATTTCCGTAAACGGGTGATGTATCATAAAAATTTATTCCATTATCAATTGCATAGTTAATGAGATAATTGCATTCTTCATCTGTGGTTACACCCCAAGCATGACCAATTCCTGCGCCACCCAAACCTACTTCAGAGACTTTTATACCTGTCTGTCCGAGAAGATTATATTTCAATATCCCCCTCCAATTCATCCATATATGGGCTGGATAATTCAGAGTGCTGAACACCAAATACATTTATCGTCATTGATATAAGTGTGTAATAACCAAGTATGCCAACTAAATCGACTGTTCTATCTTTGCCAAGGGTATTAATTGTATTTTCATAAACTTCATCACTCACCTTTTTGTCCTTATGAAGACGCATTGTAAAATCATAAATTACACTCTGTTCCGAATCCATGTTTGATGGTTTTTTACCTTTTTCAATAGCATCTATAATTTCTTTTGAAACACCTTTTTCCATTGCGATCTTACTGTGAACTTTCCACTCATAGCCAGCACCCCATACACGAGCTATCAAGCAAATAGCAAATTCAGATAATTTTGGTTCTAGTGATGTGTAATATCTACAATAAGCACCAAGTGACTGAGCTTTATCTGCCAAACCAGCTCTATGCATCCAAACTGCAAGTGGACCTCTTACACTACCTCGAGGACCTGAAGAAATTTCATCGTGAATTTTTTTTTGATCCTCATTCATTTCGTCATAAATTAAGTTTTTAAGTCTCATTATTCTCTCCTTACAGTTTATTAAAATTCATTAAGATCAATCCTTATGATGTGCTCACTGAATGAACACATCTTTATAATCCTTTTTTTTAATTGGATATATGAGCTTTTAATATATACGAAAAAAAATTATCAGCGATAGAAGAATTTACTGTTCATTATTGATAGTTAATGAGTTATTAAATTTTTTTTTGATTAAGTTTAGATTTTGCTTTAATTTTCATTAAAATGTTGTTAAAAAGTAACTCTAGCTGATTTAGCTAGAAGTAGTACTATAGTTCAATTATCAAAATTTATGCAATCTCTGCATAAATCTAACGGGAGGAAATTAAACATGGCTGAAGACATAGTCATTAGTGGTAGCGGGCTCGGTAAGCAATTCAATGAAACTGTGATTGCTGTTGAAGATGCTAATTTCACTATCCCACGCGGTTCATTTATATCTCTAGTAGGACCAAGTGGTTGCGGAAAATCTACATTACTTAGACTTATATCAGGTCTAATTGAAAAATCAGGCGGTGACCTATTAGTAAGAAATGCCGAAGTTGAGGGTCCAAGAAGCGATATTGGAATGATGTTCCAAAAAGCAGTTCTATTAGATTGGCGTACTTCAATTGAGAATGTACTTCTGCCGGATGAAATCAGAGGTACAGTTGATCAAGACGCGAAAAAAAGAGCATGGGATCATCTTCAACTCGTTGGACTAAAAGATTTTGAATTTTCATTCCCAAGACAATTATCAGGTGGTATGCAACAACGTGTTGCGTTAGCTCGTCTACTACAAACAGGAGCTGATATCATGCTACTAGATGAACCATTTGGTGCTCTTGATGAATTCACACGCGAAAGATTGAATGACGAACTACTAAGAATTGTTGAAGGTCCAGATATAACAACAATATTTGTGACGCATAATATACAGGAAGCAATATACTTAGCAGACCAAGTATTTGTGATGACTCCAAGACCAGGAAGAATTGCAGCTCAGATTAAAATTGATCTACCTACACCTAGGAACATTGACATGTTAACTACTCCAGAATTTAATAAGTACGTTCAGGAAGTTAGGGACGTTCTTGCTGGTCATCTAGATGGACAGCCGCTATGAGTAATGATCAAGAAGCTAGCGTTAGTAATATTGAACTAAACTCCCAATATACAGGGACTTTAGGTGGTGCTGTTTTAAGACACACACTAATCTTCTTCGTAATCATGTTTATATGGGAAATGGCTAATAGAACTGGCTTTAGTAACCCTTTACTTCTGCCAAGGCCCACTGATATTGTTGCATCAATCTGGAAAATATATGTAACACAAGGTAATGTATGGTACCATTTATGGGTTACCTTCCAAGAAGCCATGCTCGGCTGTTTGGTCGGTACAGTTATTGGTATTGCACTTGCTGTTGCAGCTGTATTGAGCGATACATTTAGACAATTCCTTAAACCATATATTATTATCGTTGAAGCAACACCAAGAATTGCTGTTGGTCCAATTTTCGTTACATGGTTCGGATTTGGGATGAGTTCTAAAGTTGCATTAGCAGCTTTGGTATGTTTCTTTGCGCCATTCGTTAACACAATTACAGGTTTGCTGGGCGTTCAAGAAGAATCCTACGAACTGTTTAGGTCACTTGGGGCGTCTAGAAGGCAGGTTTTTTGGAGACTAATGATACCAACTGCATTACCAACAATGAACGCAGGTTTAAAACTTGCTGTTGGATCTGCATTCGGTGGTGCTCTTGTTGCTGAGTTCATATCTGCTCAGGCTGGTATGGGCATTCTAATGGCAAGATACACAATGTCTCTGAATATGCCATCAGCTTTCGCAGGGCTGCTTTCAATTACCCTATATGGTTTCCTACTATTCAGAACAATGGAAGTTATAGATAGGCGAGTACTTTATTGGTTGGATGATGATCTGATGGCTAAAAAAAGTGCAAAAAGAGCAATTAAATACAGACAGGAGTTAGGACTATGAGTGATATTGGATCAGACGGCGTATTAGCCGGCGTAAAAGAGCTAACACCAGTACAAAAAACACTTGCACATGGTCTTGTATTTCTAATCTTATTTGGAGGTTGGGAATTCGGAGCGCGTGCTGGGTATGTCAATGAGTTGATTATGCCTGCACCAACAGCGATTGCCTACAGGCTTTATGAAATGTTTTTTGTTACAGGCTCAATTTACTGGCATTATATAATCACAATGTATGAAGCAACAATGGGCTTCATAATTGGAGTTAGTATTGGTATGGGACTGGCTATTACTGCAGCAATAAGTCCTGTTTTTAGAAGATATTGGGCACCTTATGCAGTGGTATTTAACGTAACACCAGGTATTGCTGTTACACCATTTATTATTGCTTGGTTTGGTTTTGGATGGAGTTCTAAAATTGCCCTAGCTGCACTGGTATGCTTCTTCCCTCCATTTATCAACACACTTACAGGATTATTAAATATTGACAAAGATGCTACAGAACTATTTAGATCTCTTGGCTCAACAAAAAAACAATATTTCCAAAAGTGTCAAATACCAAGTGCGCTACCTATCATTATAGCTGGTCTTAAGCTTGCAATGACAGGTGCTTTAATTGGTACAATTGTTGCACAATTCTTCTCAGCATCTGAGGGTGTTGGTATCCTGATGCAAAGATTTGCATTCCGTCTAAACATGGATGGTAGTTTCGCTGCACTAATTGTTATGTCTCTAATGGGTCTAAGCTTATTTACGCTCATGGAATATATGGACTATAAAGTTCTATATTGGAGAAGACATTCCAGGATGGAAGAAGTTGGAGCTAAAAGAAAAAGACAATGGATGAAAGAAATGGGTGATATGAGCAAAGCTTAATCACTAAATTCTAATCTATAAAAAAACCCAGATTATTAATCTGGGTTTTTTTTTGCTTAGTTATATTTTTTATCTATCTATAAAATCTTTTGCTTTTTTATACATAGCATAGTCAACTAACTTATTTTCAAAAGTTATTGCAGCTTGACCTTTCTTTTCTGCTTCTTCAAATGCTGCAACCATTCTTGTATATAAATCGATTTCTTTTGGGTCTGGTTCATAAGCCTCTCTGGCAACTTTTATGTGACTAGGATGAATTAAAGTTCTGCCATCATAACCTAATCTTTTACTGAGTTCGCATTCGGCTCTCAGACCTTCCAAATCATTTATTCCACCATAAGCTCCATCAAGAACATATGGCATTTTTGCTGCTCTTGCTTCAACTAATGATCTTGACCTGGAATAATTTAATTCAAAGCCATCTATAGACCAATCTGATCGAAGATCTCTTTGCAAATCTCCATCTTGGGCACTACCAAATACAATTGACTCAACACGTTCAGCAGCACTGCAAATATCAAAACATTTTATTACGCCGAGAGCAGTTTCAATCAGGAGAAGTAGTTTGATTGAATTTTTTTCAAGCCCTTTCTTGGCTTCTTCGTCAGAGATTATTTCATCGACGAACTTCACTTGACTCACTGACTCTGCCATTGGAAGAGCAATACCATAGATATTTTTCTGTGTTACAGCTCTAACATCATCCTCAAGGAATTCTTTTTCGCTATTTACTCTTACCAGCGCGGTAATATTGAGATTTGGTATTATATTTTTTGATATATTTTCTCTAACTTCACTTTTCATATTTAACGGTACAGCATCTTCAAAGTCGATGATGATCCCATCCGGTTCAAATCGTGATGCTTTTTCAATTAATTCAGGTTTATTTCCTGGTGTATAAAGTGTAATGAGTGGTTTTTTATTCATATTGTCTCCTCTTAACTTATATTATTCCATCTTGTTGTAATCTCTCAATTTCATCTTCATTGAGCCCTAGTCGTTTCCTAAATATTTCATCATTATCTGAACCCATTTCTTTTCCAAGGTGTTTTATCTTACCAGGTGTTCTCGATAACTTTGGAAATACATTCTCAGTCTTGAGTGATCGACCATTATCGATAATATTCGTAATCATCTCTCTAGCTTGAGCATGAACATTATTAATAATATCTTCAATGTTATAAATTGGCCCCATCGGAACAGATGCTTCATGCAATATTTTAGAAACTTCTTCAAGATTGTGCTCCATCATCCACTCTGATATATGCTTATCTAACTCTTCTACATTTAAAACACGCTGAGTGTTATTTAAAAATTTTGGATCATTGATTAACTCACTCTTACCAATTACTTTAAATAATCTTTCTGCTGTTGTTTGTGTCGCTCCTGCAAGAGCGATCCACTTATTATCTTTCGTTTTATAGGTATTTCTTGGAGCGCTAGTTGGAGCAATATTACCCATACGCTTTGGGGCTTCTCCAGTTAAGTCAAATACCATAGCATTTGGACCCAATACTGAAAACAAACTCTCCCAAATACTTACGTCAATTACTTGCCCTTTATTCGTATTCTGAACATCCCTATTGTATACCGCGAACATAGCTGATAGAGCGGAATAAAATCCTGCAAATGTGTCCGCTAATGCAAATTGAGGTAATGTAGGCATCCCATCCTTCTCACCTGTCATTTCAGCAAAACCACTCATAGCTTCCATCAAAGTACCAAAGCCTGGCTGATTAGCGTATGGACCGGTTTGACCATAACCAGTAACTCTAACTATAATGAGTCTTGGAAATTTTTTTTGTAACTCCTCTATGCTGATTCCCCAATCTTCGAGTCTTCCGGGTCTAAAATTTTCAATGAAAATGTCGGTGTCATCAAGAAGATCAAATAATATTTTTCTTCCCTGCTCCTTTGATATATTAAGTGTAATCAACTTCTTGTTTCTTGCGTATGTTTTCCACCATGGATTGACACCATCGACTTCAAAACCAAAATTTCTTAGATGGTCTCCTTTTATAGGTGTTTCTATATGAAGGACCTCAGCTCCAAAATCAGCTAATAATCGTCCACAAAGAGGTGCAGCTATGACTGTAGCACATTCAAGTACTTTCAGTCCTGTTAAGGCGTCAGATGTTGTCGAAATATTGCTCATCACTTAATATGTTGATAGCACGTTTATTAATGCTAAATTATTTAGCATATAAACGTTGATATATTATAATAATACTAAATATTATTAACTTAAAAACAGGGGAAATGAAATGCCAAAAATGACAGGTGGACGATTTATAGCGGAGTTTCTAGAAAAATCTGGGGTTGATGCAGTTTTTTATGTGCCTACAATCCTCAGCAGACCACTTGCAGAAATGGATAATATGAAAATTAAGAGAGTTCTTGCCCATGCAGAAAAATCAGCTGCCTATATGGCAGATGGGTATGCAAGAGCCTCTGGAAAACCTGGTATATGTGCAGCTCAAGCAGTAGGTGCTGCTAATCTAGCTGCCGGACTAAGAGATGCTCTGATGGGTAATAGTCCTGTAATTGCATTATCAGGAGGCAGGAAATCGATGGAAAAGCACAAAGGTGCTTATCAAGAAAATGATGACTTCCCTGTGTTTCAAGCTCTAACAAAAGCAAATTTCCAAGTTGACCAAGTAGAGAGATTACCCGATTTAATGCGACAGGCATTTAGAGAAGCCACAACAGGAAATCCTGGACCAGTAAACCTACAACTAGCAGGGAATAATGGTCAGATTGAAGATGACTATGCAGATTTGGAAGTTCTTGTTGAAGAAAGATACGGTAAGGCACCATCTCATAGATTTACACCCCCACTTGAAGAAATAAGAGAGGCTATATCCAAAATTAATACAGCAAAAAAACCTGTAATCGTCCTCGGTGGTGGTGCCAGAATTTCTGATGCAGGTGACGAAGCACTAGAGTTTTCAAAAAAGACAGGGATTCCAATAGCTACTTCTGTAGCATCTTACAATCTCATCCCCGAAGATTACGAACTTTATATTGGTGTACCAGGATCATATTCACGTGAATGCACCAATAAAATTCTCTCTGATGCAGATTTATTCATCTTTATCGGATCCAGTACGGGGGGACAAGTCACACATTTTTGGAAAATCCCATCCAAGGATACTAGAGTTATTCAAATTGGGATAGATCCATCAGACCTGGGTAGAAACTATCCGAATGACATTAGTTTGCTTGGTGATGCCAAAAGTACTCTTCAAATGCTTCTTAATGAGGATCTAAAAAGGCTAGATATTGACGATTGGAGATCACACTCAATTAGTTTGGTCAGTGATTGGAAAAATTCACTTAAACCTCTCAGGGAGTCTAACAATATTCCCGTTAGACCAGAAAGAATGATGAAAGAGTTATCAGAAATTATACCTGAAGGGTCTGTTGTTGTATCAGATACAGGACATACTGCTATGTGGACCGTGCAAAACTTATGGCTAAACAAGAAATGGAATTTTATTAGGTGTGCAGGGTCATTAGGATGGGGATTCCCAGCTGCTATGGGCGCAAAGTGTGCTTTTCCAGATAAAGATGTATATTGCCTTACTGGAGATGGAGGGCTTTGGTATCATTTCACGGAATTAGAAACTGCTGTGAGATGCGATATTCCAACGATAACAATTGTAAATAACAATAACGCTCTTAATCAAGAACACGATATATTCATGAACGCATATGATGGTAAACCATCAAATAGATGGACCGAAATGTGGTATTTTAATAAGGTTAGCTTTGCAGAACTTGCAAATAATATGGGAGCATTTGGTATATCTGTAACTGACCCAAATGATATCAAAGACGCAGTTAAAGAAGCTAAAAAATCCAAGAAACCGGCTATAGTTGAGATTGAAGGTGACGTTAGTGCACTAGCTCCGACAGCATGGTCAAAATAGGTTTCTTCTTAAAATTTTGAATATTTAAAATATGTTTTTTAATAAAAACAGGGCTGACAAATTAATGGATCAATTTAATATTGATCTACTTATTGCATCTACGCCTGAGAATGTGACATACCTCAGTGACACTGTCAGTTGGGCACCAAAGGTGTATTCTTATTCTGTTGATATGTTTGCAACGTATTATCGTGATCCAAATATTGATGCCTCGCTTATTGTTCCAAGTCAGGAAATGACTTATGTATCAGGTTCAAAATCAACTATTAAAGATTATTATACCTATGGTGGTAAGAGTGCTCTCGTGCAGCCAGATGAAGTTAAGACCCAATCACTTGAAGAACAGAATTATTTACAACTTCAAAATAATGATTTTAAGAGATCTAAAAATTCTATAGATGCGCTAGCTCAGTCAATTACGAGTAATAAACTCAAGAATATTAGAATTGCAGTTGATGAAGACAAAATCAATGACAAAAAGATGAAAATTTTAGCAGAATTGCTTCCAAATTGTGAAATCTTATATGGTTCTGACCTATTTAGACTGATAAGACAAGTTAAAACTGAAGATGAGATAAAGGCCATGAAGGATGCGGCTGATCTGAATGAGTCTGCATCAATTGCTGCCTGTAATGAAATAAAAATTGGTGTGAGAGAATACGAAATTGCAAATGTTTATGCATCAAAAGTTGGAAATGGTCTAGGTAAATGGCTTTGGTACCATTTTGGATCAGGAAGAAGGTCCGTAGGAATATTCCCTCCCACCAATAAAAAAATCCAGGCGGGAGATATGTGGAAATTTGATGCTGGTCTCTCTCTTAACAATTATCAAGCTGATACTGGATGGGGAGGCGTCATGGGTGAACCGAGTAAAGAACAATTAAAATTATGGGAAGCTACTGAAAATGGATACAAAGCAGCATTGTCAGTTATTAAGGAGGGAGTTTTACCATCAGAAATACAAAATGCAATGTTAAACGGAACAAAAGATGGTGGTCTCCCTGATCATTCGGGGACTTTTGCAGGACACGCAATTGGCTTAGAAATGAGGGAGTTGCCCTACGTTCTTGGTAACAAAAGTAATGTTAAGAGCGAGTTTTTGCCTGATACAACAGATATTCCTATTCCAGAGAATTCTGTTTTATGTATCGAAAATCCATGCCAAATATTTGGACTGGGTGGAACACAAATTGAGCAGACAATAATTGTTAAGAAATCTGGTTATGAACTATTAACAGATCAAGAACGAAGGTTATGGATTGTTGACTAATATCAATTAAGAAGGTTAATTATCCATTACCTTATTTATAAAGTTAGACATAACAAGTGCTATTTCATCTTCGTATGGCTCCCAATCTTCCCATGAAATCAAATCAACATCCACATCATCAATTGGTAGTTTGTGTAACTCACTATTTCCTAACATATTATATGCATCAATACCACTAACAGAGTTATGAGTGTTATCATTTCCAGGGATTACCAATGATGGAACTTTAATTGAGTCCAATTCGCTCTCTGTAATACCCATAACTGGGTAATTTGCACCATCTAAAAATTTACCCAATAAATTTGTTTGAATTTTTATAAATTCATTCACATCCATATCTAATAATTGCTGCTCAATTGCTGGGTTGGTTTTTATATATTCCGCAAACCTATTTGTTTTAGATACAGCTTCCATACCTCCTGTTTTAGCTGTATCAATAAATACTTCGTAATAATTTTTGGGGAGCCTATTTGCAGCAAACTCTCCACCAGTAACCCTCATTATTATCATACCAATTAAATCTTCTGGAAAATGTAAAGCATACATAAGTGAAGTCCTTGCCCCAGAAGAGGAACCTGATATGAAAATATATTTTTCATTCAGTGTTTTAAGTAATTCTCTTAACTCATTAGCCCAAGTTATTTCTTCTGTTTCAGCGTCATCCAGAAACATTCCTGATTTACCAGTATTTCTCCTATCATGAAGTAATACCCGTATATTGTTTTTTGCTATCTTTTCAGCAAGTGATTTCATCTCAATTGAACCCCTCCTTGCTCCTGGCATAAGAGCTAAAATTGGCTTACCTTCACCAATAATTTCATAATCTATATTTACACCGTTTATATTTTTTATAGTCATATTCCACCTATCTAATTCAATATTTTAATTATATAATAAAAGAGAAATATTTAGTAGGGATAATCAAATGAAAGCATATTTTACAGAGGTGATTGATAACCAAAGTAAGCTTTTACCTAGAGACATTGAGATACCAGTACCTCAAAAAGATGAGATTCTGTTCAAAGTTAAATCAACAGCTTTAAACAGAGGTGGTTTTATTGTTGGTGGGGTAATGCATGGAAATCCCAATAAACCTTCTGGAACTGAAGCTGCAGGCGAAATAGTTGACTTAGGCTCAGATATTAAAAATTACAAAATTGGTGACAAAATCATGGGTAGAGTTTTAGGCACCGACTCTGGATCATTTGCAGAATATGCATTGATAAAAGAATATCAAACAATGAGGATACCAGATTCATACTCATGGGAACAGGCAGCAGCAATTCCGGTTAGTTTCCTTGCAGCATATGATGCAATCGTAACATATGGCAACTTGTCGAAAGATCAAATTACACTCATTACATCTATTTCATCGGCTATTGGTGCTTCTGGTCTTGTCATTTCCAAAATTTTGGGCGCCAAGGTTATTGGAACCTCAACCTCGAAAAGAAAACTTGAAGTTTTATCTGACTATGGGATGGATTTTGGGATCATAACACCTGAAGAGAATCTAACAAAAAAATTACTAGATTTTTCAAATGGTGGAATAAATCTTGTCGTTAATTGTTTGGGCGGCAGTATTTTTAATGATGCCATGAATGCTCTATCATTTAAGGGAATTATTGTTAATGTGGGCTACATGGATGGCATAGATACTGTCCCAATAAATATTAGAAAAGTTCATGCTCAAAGATATAGTATTCATGGCATATCAAATGCTTTTGTAACAAAGGATGACATTATTCAAACAGTTGAAGGTTTTAAGAGAGATATACTGCCTTACTTAGATAAAGATAATAATAAGCCAATAATCGATAAGGTATTCCAATTTGATGAGATAGATCAAGGTCGTGAATACATGATGAGTAATAGTCAAATTGGTAAAATTGTAATAACACTATAGAAACGGAGAGAGAAATGGTTAAAAAAGTTGGTATTGTAGGAATGGGTTTGATGGGCCAAGCTTTTATTCTAAATATGAGAAAATCACAGTTTATTATTCAAGGATTTGATGTTGATTCCAATAGAATGGATGAATTAAGAGAACAAGGAGGAACTCCTGTCAATACTCCAGCTGATGCAGCTAAGGATGTTGATTGTGTAATAATGTCACTTCCAAACAGTGCAATTGCACGTGATGCAGCTATAGGGGCTAACGGGATCGCTGAAGGGGTAACATCAGATAATCTTTATATTTGTGATACTACCACTTCAAGACCAGAAGACTCTATATCCCTGTCAAAAGATCTTGCTGAAAAAGGTATAAAATTTTTGGACTCAGCTGTCAGTGGAACAAGTACAATGGCAAGAGCTGGTGATTTGATAGTAATCGCGGGCGGTAACAAAGAAGACTTCGATGTATGCAAGGGATATTTTGAGGGCTTTAGTAGAGCCGCATACTATATGGGTCCTGTTGGATCAGGAGCGAGAACTAAATTGGTTATCAATCTTATACTCGCTGGAAATAGGTTGGCACTTGCAGAAGGATTAGTTTTAGGGCACAAAGCCGGGCTTGAACAAGAAAATTTATTGGAAGTATTAAAGGACAGTGCAGCATCATCAAAGACGATGATCGATAAAGGTCCAAAAATGATAAATGCTGACTACTCAAAACAAGGACAAATAAAAACTTCCCTTAAAGACAATAGACTGATGATTGAACAAGGACAGATACTTGGGTCACCTACATTAATGACATCTGTTCTTTCACAGATCTATCAAGCCGCATATGAAAAAGGATATGCAGAAAAGGATACTGTATCATTTTATGAAATACTCAGAGGTATGGCTGGACTTGAGGAACGTGAAGGAATAGATGACGTACCTTTCGGTAAAAAAACTCCAAAATAGTTAAAATTATTATGAAATACTCAAAGAAAGAAGCTAAAGAAGCAGCTAGAGAGTTATTGAAGGGAATATGGACTGCCATGCCATATTGCTGGGATGAAGATGATAATTTTGATGATGTTGCTAATAGATCAAATATGGATCATATAATCGAGAACATAAAAGTTGATGGTCACTATTGCTCAGGTAATATTGCTGAATTCTGGTCAATGCCTGACAATGAAAGAATGCACGCACATGAAGTAATGCTTGATCAAGCGCGAAATAGGATCCCTATGATTGCAGGTTGTCACCATCAGTCAGTAAAGCAAGTAGTTGCAATAGCAAAACATGCTCAAGAAATTGGTTATGATTTTGTAATTATACTCACGCCATATGTTGCGGCCAGAGATGACGAAACCGTCTATCAATTTTATGAATACATCTGCTCAAGAGTTGACATTGGTATAATACTATTTAATGTTCCTCAAAATTGTCATCCAATAAATGCCAATTTAGCAAAACGGCTATCAAAACTTCCAAATATCTGCGGATATAAGCAAGCTGATGGATCGCCAGCTTCTACTCACTCAATAATAGACTCTGTAGGAAAAGATATAGTGATATCTGTAGCAGATGAAGCCCCTTGGCTAACTAGTATGACTCAACTTGGACTGCAATGGCTTGTAAATTACAACCCACATCTATACCAATCAAAAGGTTGGTTGCCGTTAAAGGATTATACAGATGCTGCATTAAATGGTGAGATAAATAGAGCCACTGAGATAGCTAAATCAATTCAACCACTCAGAGAACTCCATGCAAAATGGATTATGGGATATTGGAATAGTGGAAGAATGCCAATTAGTGAAATGAAATATTGGCAAGAACTAATTGGCATGAATGGTGGAAGGACAAGGCCACCAGTAATTGAAATAAGTGATGAAAAAAAACAGGAATTAAAAGAAGATCTAAAGAATACAGGATTATTTGATATTAGTTAATCTTTGTATAATAGATTTCCATTCAATTCATTAATAGAATTAACTCCTAATAGGGCAATGTCCCTATCAATTTCTTCCATTAATAATTGTATAGAGTGTTCAACCCCCTCTTGACCTGCTATAGAAGCTGCATATAAAAATGGTCGTCCGATAAAGACAAAATCTGCTCCAATAGCCAAGGCTTTAATGACATCCGTACCTCTTCTAAAACCACTATCAACAAATACTTTACAGTCACCTTTAATTACTGGCCTTATATTCTCCAGAGCTTTGATTGATGATATAGCTGAGTCCAGCTGTCTTCCACCATGGTTTGATATTATGATAGCATCTGCACCCATACTTTGTGCTTTAATCGCATCATCAGTATTTAATATCCCCTTTACTATAAGATTACCATCCCATAAATCTCTAATTTGTTTTAGATGCTCCCAATTCAAATTAGACCTTTTACCAAAATCACGATTTATGGAAGCAGAAAAAACTGGCTCACCTCTATCAGCAAGAAAATTCTCAAAATGAGGCATACCATGAATTAAAAGAGTTCTTAAAAATGTATTTACGGTCCATTTGGGTCTGATCATTCCATCATACATTAATCTAAATGAAGGTCTTAAAGGAGTTGAGAAACCATTTCTAAGATTATTTTCTCTACCTGCTAAGACTGATACATCAACTGTTAGAATAAGTGTCTTAAAACCTGCATTTTTAACCCTAAGAACTAACTTCTCGACTTTATCATGTTCACCCGGTAAGTAAGCTTGGAACCACGTCTCAGGTGCTAATTTTATAATTTCTTCCATTGGAATAAGGGATGATCCGCTGATGATCATTGGTACATTCATATTTCTTGCGGCTTCTGCTAGAACTATATCACCCCTATATGCGGCTAGCGCACTTACCCCCATCGGTGAGATACCAAAAGGTGCATCCCACTTATTACCGAACAAAGATGTACTGATTGATCGCTCTGAAACATCTCTCAAGATATTTGGTATAAATTTAATTTTTTGCAGATCATGAAGATTAATGTCAAGTGTTTGATTTCTCTCAGAACCTCCTGAAATATAACCAAAAACTGGCCTAGGCAAATGCCTCATCGCATAATACTCTAGATCATCTAGTGCAAAAACTTTATTTAATATTCTTGGCTTTTTAGTCATGAAATTAAAGTTAGATTAAATGGGCATATTCAAAGTTAACAATATTCGATTTTCTGATATAGTAAATACTTAAGAAAAAAAATACAAGATATACATATGTTTGATCTAGAAAATTTTATTACAGAATGTGATGCACGTATCGGTAAAAAAAATAACCACAAAGCTGTTATTGATATACTCTCAAAAGCAGTAGAAGATCCTGTTGGTATTTTCAATAGACTTGGTGAACCAACAAAAGGCGGCATTCAAAAATTATACCAATCTGATAAGTTCTCAATATTAAACGTAATTTGGACGCCTAACATGACGATTATGCCACACAATCATAATATGTGGGCTGCAATTGGAGTTTACTCAGGACGTGAGGATAATATTTTTTGGCGACGCTTAGATAATAAGGAACACGGGAAAATTGAAGCAGCTGGTGCAAAATCACTCCAAAAATTTGATACTGTTCCGCTTGGGAGTGATATTATTCACTCTGTAATTAATCCAACAAATAAATTTACTTGTGCTTTACATGTATATGGTGGTGACTTTTTTGATACTCCCAAGAGTGAATGGGAACCAGAGACATTGGTCGAAAGTGAATATAAAGTTGAACACTCTCATAAAATCTTTGACGAAGCAAACAAAAGGGCTCAGATAGCTTCTAAATAATTTCTACAACTTCTCTTGTTTCACCTGATTTTACAATCGCTTCAAATATCTCAATATTTGCAATCATCTCATCAGTTGAAATTGGATATTTTTCACCATTAACTACAGCATCATGCCAACACTCAAAATTTTCAAGTACAGTATTTGTGTGTGCATGTGAAGTTACAATTCTATCTCCCCCCTCTTTACAGAGGACGAGTTCACCAGGATCATCATGTTCAAAATTATTAATTTCTCTCGCCTCAATCCAACCTTTATCACCAAATACGGTATACCTACCATAAAAGGGAGTGGCAATAGATACCGAAACAATGCCAGTAATTCCATTCAAAAACTCAATATTTGCAGACATTGTATCAATCCTTGGCTTTTCATATGCAATGCTAGACATAGTTGAATAGACCTTCTTTGCTCTTCCAAACATATGTACCATAAAGTCAGTCAAATGAATTCCTCTTGCGGTAAATCCTCCACCAGGTGCATCAATAGGGCTAAATCTCCAATTATCTTTATCAAGTGTTTTAAACAAATCATGGCTAAAGTTAGTTTCAACATGAAGCACATTTCCGATATCACCATTTCGTACGTGTTGAAATAAACTTTTCATTGCAGACTCATAACGTCTCTCATGACCCAAACCAAGAACAATTCCTCGTTTATTACATACCTCTATTGCATCTTTGGCGTCTTTTGAGCTCAAAGACAGTGGTTTTTCACAAAAAATTTGTTTTCCAGCTTCTGCAGCTTGGATGATATGAATGTGATGAAGTCGGTTAGGTGTTGCAAGTATTACTGCATCTATATCTTGATCTTCAAGTACAGATTCATATGAATCTCTTAGCTCAATTTTATGTTCTTTCCCAAAATCAGAAAGGCTGGATAAGTCTTGGTCAACACCACAAATAACATTTATTTTTTTACTGTTTGTGAGGTTTTTTACAATAACCTTACCCCACCAACCCAAACCAATTACAGCTGCTTTCATAGAGAAATCTCCTTCTATACTTTACTTTTCAGTATACCAATCAATAATTTTTCTTTAATGACAATAATAGCGTTATCAACGAAATTATCCCTAAAATTGAAAATGATACTAGGGTATTTTCAATGCCAAGAATATCACCAAAGGCGCCCATCAAAATAGAACTAATCGCTGCAAGACCGATGACAAGTAGAATCCATAAGCTCATCACCCTACCTCTATATGTATCATTGAGTTCTAGCTGAACAACAGCTTGAAGATCTATCCCATTAATAGTCATACAGAAACCCATTATGAATATAGCGATGAGTGCAAGATACCAGTTAGAAGATATACCAAGAATTATAACAGCTAATAAACCCAAGAACGATGAGAAATAAACTCTAAAAGGAATACCCCTTTCCTGATCTTTTGACCTTCTCATAGCAATAAATATGGCTGCAACAAGTGCCCCAGCACCTGCAGTGGCCATCATCTGACCAAGACCTTCCGGACCAGCATTAAAAATCCCCCCTGCTATTGCTGGAAGAATTTCGATTGCACCACGAGCAAAAAGAGAAAAAAGTGCTGTAATTGCGCAAGCTTCAAGAATGACATTGTGACTGATAGCAAATTTTGCACCATCAAGAAACTCAGAGAAAATATTTTTTCTCTCTTTTTTTTCTGAGTCCTTTTCAGCTACTTTAATTGTGATCAGTGCAATAGGCATAGCTAATAGACACAAGAAATTTATAAAAATTGTAAATGAAAAAGTGGTTAATTGAATTAATAAGCCAGCCAATGCAGGACCAAGTAGCCGAGCGGTATTGAAATTAATACCATGCACTGCTAATGCATTAACAAGATTTTTTTTATCAATTATTCTTGGAACGAGAGTATGGCGAGTAATTCTATCTGCACTTGTAAAAATACCAATGATAAGTGCTATCATGCATAGATTAATTATATTCAATAGATTGAAAAAATATAATACCCACAAAAATAGGACTGTCGCTGAAATTATAGACTGTGTATAGATTGCGAATTTTTTTATGTCAACACGATCAACTATAACCCCAAATATAGGACCCGCAAAAATAGTTGGCGCAAAAAGCAGAAAAGATAAAAAGCCAACCCAAGAAGCAAGATTTGTCAATTCCCAGCCAAGCCATCCAATTATCACTCTATTAATCCATAGCCCATTCATTGCAAAAAAATTACCTGCTGTATATTTTTGAAATTCCTTACTTTGGAAAGATGGAAAACTGATTGATAAATTCATAATTTTTGATCTTAAACTTTGGATATTATGCGGCTTAACCGAGATTATTTCTTATTTTTATGTTCCAAATAATTGATTTTTATCCTATAAATTATAGTTAGTAAAATTAATTTTTTTGAGTTTTAAAACTCTAACACTAAAGGGAGATTTATTGATGCGTACACCAAGATTAAATAGAGACGGACATCAGTGGATATACGACTGGATTGTTAAAGAAACAGGTCGTGTTTTTCACTGGGACGAAGAAGGAAGAGAATTACCAGGCACTGTTAAAAGTCACGGTCAAATTTCCAAACATTTAGGCAGACAAGGTCAAAGACTAGAAAAGGTTGCTCAAGAAGAAGAGGCAGCAGGTCATAAATCAACTGCTTTTGATTTATATTACAGGGCTTCTGCAAAATTTGCTGCTGCACAGCATCCAGTTTTAGAAACAAATGATGAAAAAAGATACCTACACGGTAGATGTATCGCCAATTTCGAAAAAGTAATCGAACTAGCACCATACACAATTGAGAGAGTTGAAATTCCTTTTGAAGATATGCAGCTGCAATGCAATTTCTTTTTATGCCCTGGCGTAGATGTCGCACCGACAATGATATTTATTCCTGGATGTGATATGACAAAAGAAATGTGGCCTGACCCAAAAGTAGTTGAAGCCCATGCAAGAGGGATGCATCTACTTGTTATCGATGGACCTGGCCAAGGCATGAGTAATATCCGTAATCAAAAGCTCACCCATGGTAATTATGAAAGAGCGGTATTGAGCATTGTTGATTGGTTAGAAACAAGACCAGAAGTTGATAAAGATAAAATTGGTATATTTGCTGTATCAATGGGTTCCCATTGGGGTCTTGAAGTTGCCGCTTCTGGTGATCCTAGAATAAAAGGTGTTGTCGGACCATGGGCATCTTATCTAGATAAATATTACATTTTGGATACTTTTTCTCCAAGATATAAACAATTATTTGGCTATCTTACAGGCGCTCAAAGCGAAGAAGAACTTGATAAAATCGTTGCACAAATGACTGTTGAAGGAAGAGAAAAAGATATTAAATGTCCAATACTTCTTACAGTTGGAGAATATGACTCAAGAAGTCCGGTTGAATTGGTCTATAACTTCTATGATAAAGTTACTGCACCAAAAGAATTGTGGGTTTATGAGGATACATATCACCAAGCAGTAATGTTTAAAGGCACAGGACAAGATCGACATGATTGTCACATGATGTGCATGGATTGGCTTGTGGATGTTTTCAATGGAAAAATAAAAGCTGGTCATGATAAAAAAATGTACCTAAGAACAAACGGAAGTGGACCAAATGCTAAGCAAGGCGAAAATAAAGATGCCTTGCATTGGTGGGAATAATAAACTTAATGCCCAGCCAAACTTATTTTGACTGGGCAACATAAACTGATATACAAATTGGAGAAAACGCATGACGAAGCATGATATTGAGATGAGGCCGTATGGCCCAACAGCTGGTAGAGATCACGTAAGTGGGATATCTCAAAGACCTAAGACATTAACTGTTGATCTACATAATCATGTCAGAACGCCTGCATCTGATGATTTGGTAAAGCCACATTTACCGAAGGACTTCCATCCTTCAGTTGGAGTTGCAAGCGAATTAACAAAACAAGTTAATAAAAAACAATTTGAGGATAGAGAGGTTCCATTTACGGATATCAATGTGCGATTAGAACAAATGGATAAATCCTTACTAGATGTTTCAGCCCTATCGTGCTCTCCACAGCAATTTTACTATATGGTAGATAAAAATCTTTGTGCGGAGTCTTCCGAAATCATAAACAATAACATTGCTTCAACAGTAAAAACAAATCCAAAAAGACTTACTGGACTTGGGACTGTTCCTCTCCAAGATACAGATCTAGCAATTAAAGAACTAAATAGATGCGTGAATGAATTAGGATTCAGAGGCATTCAAATTGGAGCTAGAGTGGGAAAAGATGAGTTATCAGCTGAAAGGCTTGAGCCGTTTTGGAAAAGATGTGAAGAGTTAGACATATTAATATTCATTCATCCATCTTCATTTTACAGTGACAGATTTGGTGAACACTATATGCTAAATGTTATTGGTAATCCACTAGACACAACAGTTGCCATTCACTATCTAATCTTTGACGGTGTAATGGAACGATACCCAAATATTAAATTCTATCTGTCGCATGGAGGAGCTTTCCCTGCAAGCTATGCAGCAAGAATGGATCATGCATATGGGGCAAGGATTGATTGCCGTCAAAAGATATTTAAAAAACCTACAACCTATCTCAAAAAATTCTATTTTGATACTCTAGTATTCTCTATTGATCAGTTAGAATTTCTAATTAAAAAATATGGAGCTGATCATATTGCAATTGGAACTGATTACCCAGCTGATATGGCAGAACATGATCCAGTGGAACACGTTTACCAAATAGAAAGTATTTCCGAAGAAGAAAGGGAGAAGATTTGTGGACTTAATGCATTGAGGTTACTAAATTTATCTGAGGATGATTTTAGATAGAACTCAAGTATTTTTGTTAAATCTTAATTTATTTGATGCTAAGAAAAAATATTGAGCAATTAAATTCTATTTCAAATGATGAAGCAAACAATTTGGCTTTATCTTTAGTCCCAAAAATAAGAGAAATTCGTTCAAAAACAGATAATACAAATACAAATATATCAGATGATATCTTAAATTTAATTCATAAAGAAAAATTATTTAGGTATGTCCAACCAAAGCAATGGGGTGGATTAGAATTGAACTTTGAGTCATGGTTAGACATACCTGAGATCATATCTAGAGGTGATTGTAGTACTGGTTGGATAGTTGCAAATATGGCGTCACACCATCGAACATTAGCTGTCTTTAGTCCTCAAATTCAGGAGGAAATCTGGTCAGAAAATCCAGATGCACTAATTGCTGCTGGAAATATTTACCAACAAGGTCATGCAAAAAAAGTCGATGATGGAATTATACTAACAGGACTATGGAACTTTTGCTCGGGCATTCAAATATCTGACTGGTGTATATTTGCATTCATATTGGATGACAACGGTCAAAAAGATTGGCATCAATGTGTGCTTCACAAAAGTGAGTATGAGGTGTTGAATGATTGGGATACCTATGGCATGAAGCAAACTGGTAGTTGTTCTGTTAGAATTAATGAACTCTTTGTTCCTGAATATAAACTTCAGTCTTTCACGGTAAATAAAGAGGGTCATACATTTAAAGGGGTTACTTCTAATCCTAATTTAATGTACCAAATCCCAACACCCGCAATAGGTGGACATGGTCTTGCTGGATGCGCCATTGGGGGCGCTCAACTTTGTCTTGATCTACTAATAGAATGGATTGAGAAGAGATCAACAAGTACTTCAAATATGAAAATGTCTGATATACCAACAATCCATAATCGCTTAGGAGAAATTGCATCAAGAATTGACTCTGCAAGATTATTATTGAGAAATGACTGCATTGAAGTTGAAAAACTTATGAATAAAGATGGTGAAATATCAACAGACAATAAATTAAAATATAAAAGAAATGCTGCATATGCTGTTCAAATAACGTTGGAGGCAATATCAATTATTCAACAAGTTTCAGGTGCCAATGGGATATACAATAGACATCCTATAACAAAAGCAATTATGGACGTGCAAGCATGCTCCAGTCATATTCATTTCAATCAGGATTTTCAATTTAGCCAATGGGGTAAAAATAGGCTAAAAAATGATTTTCAAAGCCCAACATTATAGGAACAAGGACATGGAACTGCCATTCAATCAAAATAAACTTGATAAGTTATTGGATAATGAAGGAATAGATTTCTTACTAATAAATGATAAAAATACTGCTCAATATTTACTTGGTGGCTATAAATTTTTCTTCTTTGCTCAAAAGGACTCAATTGGAATTAGCAGATATTTACCAACGATTGGATACCCAAAAGGCAAACCTGAAGATTCATTCTATATAGGGCACATGCTCGAGCCACAACAACAAGAAGTAGAACCGCTTTGGATAAATAATATCCAAAACATCCAATGGAATACGAAGCAGGCTGGTGAAGAAGCAGCTAAACTGATCAATAAACTTGGTTATTCAAACAAAAGAATAGGTATTGAATTTTGTAATACACCTACTGATACTTTTTTAATGTTGCAAAAACTACTTCCAAATGCAGAGTTTGTAGATGTTTTAGTTTTGATGCAAGAACTAAGAGTAATAAAAACAGATCATGAATTAGAACTGCTTAAAACAGCATCAAATAATATCACAAACTCAATGGAGAAAGTGATGAAAAGTGCAATGCCAGGATCATCAACCAAATCAATTGCACAATCCTTAAAAGAAGAAGAAACCTATCTCGGAATGAATTTTGAATATTGTTTGATTGCAGCAGGAACATCTTATAATAGAACACCTTCAGAAAAATTATTTTGGAATGAAGGCGATATCTTATCCCTTGACTCCGGTGCGAATCTCGACGGTTACCTTGGAGATCTATGCAGAATGGCTGTGATGGGAGAACCAACAGAGTTAATGAAGGATCTTCTATCCCAAGTTCGTGCAATAAATGATGCACCGCGTAAAGTCATCAGGGCTGGTATAACTGGAAATGATATCTTAGAAGCAGCTAATAAAGAATTGAGTAAATGCGATAGTTCTCTTGATTTTAAATTTGTTGCTCATGGTATGGGAATGATCCAACATGAAGCTCCTCATCTATACGATAAAGGTGTTATCCCCTATCCTGCTCCATATAAAGAAAAATCTCTTGAGGCGGGAATGGTATTATCGATAGAAACAGATCTAAAATATGATGGTGTAGGTTTTGTAAAACTTGAAGATACAGTAATTGTGCGTGAAAACGGATACGAAGCCTTCGGAGACAATATCAGAGATTGGGTATGCAATAACCAGATTTGATATCAATTACAAACAAACCAATAATATTTATTATCTATAAATGATCACAAAAATTAGTAATTAATTCTAGAAATATTTCTAATATTTATTTCAATAGCTAATAGTTGCAGTTGCAAATCATTCTCATTTTCATTATAGTAGTGTTTATGAAGAAATTACATCGCGCTATCACAAAAATTATTTTAGCTAGTCTTTTTGTTTTTTTATCTCTAACTGTACTTCTATCTGATGTATCAAGAGCAGAAAAATTAAAGGTCGTTTCCACCTTTACTATTATTGCAGATATAACAAAAAATATAACTGGCGACCTAGCAATTGTTGAGTCTATAACAAAACCAGGAGCAGAAATTCATAATTATCAACCAACTCCCAGAGATATTATAAAAGCTCAAGATGCAGATATAATTATACATAATGGTATGGGTTTAGAATTATGGTTTGAACAATTCTATGACAACTTAGAAGATGTTCCAAGTATCCTAGCAACAAAAAACATAAAACCTATAGGGATTTCTATGGGACCATATGATGGAAAACCAAATCCACATGCTTGGATGGCGCTTGAGTCCGCTCGTGCTTATGTAAAAAATATTACAGATGGGCTGTCTCATTATGATCAAGTAAATCGTAAGGAATATGAAGAAAATGCTAAAATATATATTTCAAAAATTGAAAATACCCTCCTTCCATTAACAGAAAAAATAGATGAAGTTAGTGAAGAAGAAAGATGGCTTGTAACGAGTGAAGGTGCGTTTAGTTATCTTGCAAGAGATCTTAAATTAAATGAGTTATACATATGGCCTATAAATGCAGATCAACAAGGATCACCAAAACAAGTGAAGGAAGTCATAGATAGTATTAATGAAAATGGAATAAAAGTTATATTCAGCGAAAGTACTATTTCACCAAAGCCTGCTCAGCAAATAGCGAGAGAAACAAATATTAGATATGGTGGCGTATTGTATGTCGACTCTCTAACTGATGAAAATGGTCCTGTTCCTACATACATAGATCTTCTTAACACAACATACTCAACTGTAATCTCAGGACTAACCGCACAATAATATAAATGACAATTGAAATCCAAAATATAAATGTCTTCTACAAAAATGGACATGAAGCTCTTCATGATGCATCCTGCCAAATCCCTGATGGCTCTATTACTGCTTTGCTGGGTGTGAATGGTTCAGGAAAAACAACACTTTTTCGTTCAATTATGGGTGTATTAAAAATAAATTCAGGAAAAATTATTATTGATGGTCAAAGTCCAGACATTGCTATCAAGAATAATCTTATCTCATATGTCCCTCAGTATGATGATATTGATTGGGATTTCCCTATCCTTGTAAAAGATGTAGTCATGATGGGGAGATACTCATACATGAACTTTATGAGAAAGCCAAATCCAGTTGATTACAAAATTGTAGAAGAATCTCTAAAAAAAGTAGGTATGGACGATTTGAATAATCGCCAAATTGGAGAATTATCTGGTGGACAGAAGAAGAGAGTTTTTATTGCTCGTGCACTGGCACAAGAAAGTAAAATATTATTACTTGATGAACCATTTACTGGCGTAGACTCAAAGACTGAGAATACAATTTTAGAGCTAATAAAACAAGAAAGAGAAAAGGATAAAATTATCCTAATATCAACTCATGATTTAAATATTGTTCCAGAGATCTGTGACAGAACAATCTTGATCAACAAAACAGTACAAGTACAAGGATTAACTCAAGATGTATTTACTAAAGAAAATCTCGTAAATACTTTTGGCAACCATCTAAATTATTACAATTTGAACAATGGTTAATTGTTAAAATGATTGAATTACTAATCGAGCCTTTGAACTACAATTATATGATTAATGCTATATTAGTCAGTTCACTAGTTGGAGCAATTTGTGCTTTTTTATCATGTTATGTAATTATGAGAGGCTGGTCACTGATTGGTGACGCATTAAGTCATTCAATTGTTCCTGGGGTTGCTGGAGCGTATATGCTGGGGCTCCCATTCACAATTGGGGCATTTATTTCTGGAGCAGCAGCAGCAAGTGCAATGCTTTATCTCAATGAGAAAACAAACCTAAAAGAAGACGCAATTATAGGAATAATATTTACGTCCTTCTTTGCAATAGGACTATTTATTATCTCAATATCGCCTACCCCTATTAATATACAAACTATAATCTTAGGAAATATACTATCCATTACACCTATGGACACATTACAATTGATAATTATTTCAGCGATAACTCTATTAATTCTTACACTTAAATGGAAAGATCTAATGTTGTTATTCTATGATGAAAATTATGCCCATAGCATTGGTTTGAATGTAAAAGTTTTAAAGCTTGTTTTCTTCATACTATTATCCGTAACGACAGTCGCAGCCATGCAAACTGTTGGAGCTTTCTTAGTAATAGCAATGGTGGTTACACCTGGTGCTACAGCATTTCTTATTACAGATAAATTTTCGAAATTAATCATCATTAGTTTAATAGTTGGAATATTTTCATGCGCTTTTGGGACTTACATTAGTTACTTTGTTGATGGAGCGACTGGAGGTGTAATAATACTTATACAAACAATACTGTTTCTTTTTGCATTTCTATTCTCTCCGAAGTACGGCTACCTATGGAAATTCATTTCGAAAGAAGAAATAGGCGATAAAAATGTTTGATTTTCTAATTTCTCCATTTCAATACGGATTTATGCTAAATGCTCTAATTATCGCAATTTTGATTTCTATTCCTGCATCTATTTTATCATGCTTTCTCGTTCTAAAAGGTTGGTCGTTGATCGGTGATGCCATTTCACATGCTGTTCTCCCAGGGATAGTTATTGCATATATTTTAAATATGCCACTCATCATTGGAGCATTTTTTGCTGGCTTATTTTGTTCGCTAGCGACAGGGTTTCTGAAAAATAATTCTCGAGCAAAAGAAGATACAGTTATGGGGGTGGTATTTTCTGGAATGTTTGCTCTTGGAATTGTAATGTATACAAAGATTGAAACTAATGTGCATCTTGATCATATACTATTTGGTAATTTACTTGGTATAAACAATAGTGATCTGATCTTTTCAACTGTCATAACTGTATCTATTTTAATAATCCTTTTATTAAAATGGAAAGATCTATTAGTCTTTTGCTTTGATATAACCCATGCACGATCACTTGGTCTAAACATAACTATCCTACATTATGGACTACTAATTATATTATCGCTAATAATAGTATCAAATTTGAAGGCTGTTGGGATTATATTATCCATTGCACTATTGATTATACCCGGTGCAACAGGTTTTTTAATATCAAAGGATTTCAAAAGAATGTTGATTATTGCAACTCTATCCACAGTCACAGCTGCGGTATTGGGAGTCTATTCATCCTATTATATTGATAGTTCACCAGCTCCAACAATCGTATTATTTATGACAATGAACTTCTTGTTGGCTTATATTTTATTTTCGACAAAGAAAACTCTCAATATTTTTAATAAAACCAAGAATTAATCAAGTTTGATCCATTCATAATCATTTTGCGCTGACTTTACCATTGCTTCAAAAGCAGCAACTCCTTGCACAGCTTCTTCCGACGTAACTGGGAATGATTGCTTACCTTCAATATCATCTGCAAATGCCTCTAATGTGAGTCCAACAATGTTAGCATTTGGATAATTTGTAATCGTTTCGGTGTTATCAAGAGACTTTTTAATCAATCTAGTTTCACCATCCATAAGCAGATAACCTTTTGATCCATAAACGTGTAATCTCCAAATATCTGCTGTTACATATATGGTTCCAAGATACCCAGATACACCGCTTTTGAATTTAACTAACATTGACGTTGTATCATCAAGATCAATATCCAATACTCTTCTTTCACTAATGCATGAGATTCTATCTACTTCTCCTGCTATGCTGATCATTGCATCCATTACGTGTATGCCCCTCGCTGCCATTGCACCACCTGGACTCTCTGATTTTTGAGCTCTCCACATACCCTCTTTTAATTTATAGGCGCTTGGGCCTGATTGTTCACCCTCAATGTGAAGTACTTCACCAATGTCACCAGCTTTAACCATTTTTAAGAGATCTATGTACGCTGGTTGAAATCTTCTACTAAAACCTACTCCAAGTTTTAAGTTTTTTTCTTTTAATGCATTCACACATTTTATTGCATCATCTTTTGTCAGTGTCATTGGTTTCTCAACAAAAACATGTTTATTATGGTTTGCAGCTAATAGAATTTGTTCAGTATGCAGTGAATGAGGTGTTGTAAGTATTACAGCGTCAACTGCTTCATCTTTCACGACATCATCATAATTATTATAGCTTTTTAACTCATTTTTATTTAGATATTCAGCATGTTGATCTGTGTTTCTGGCACATGCACCTATAATATTGATTTTCTCACTTTTTCCTTTTACAGAGTCAATAGAATGTTTGCCCCACCATCCAAGTCCAATCATTACAGCATTAATCATGTTAATATCCTTTCTTTTCTGTTATATTTATAACAGTTAAATTCAAATTTTGTAACTTATAATTTCTCATGTTTGACAAATATAAATGGGACAAAAGACTTGTCGTTCACTATCGTGATAATTCTGACCAACACCAAAACATACAGAAATATGTAAATGATTTTTTTGAAAAAAATTCTATAGATATTGAAGAGAGAAAACTTAAATATATAGAAATATATGATAGTAAAATTGCAGGAAATTTAACATTTACAATCGATAAAAATGGGTATGGACTTTATTTAATTGGACTAGACGGATCTATTAAAAAATACTCACAAAGCACTGATATAATTGATAATTTATTCTATATAATTGACGCAATGCCAATGCGCAAGGGTATCTAAATTAATGATGCCATCTTTTAGCAAAAGACATATTTTTACATGTATTCGTGATGCAATTATTATTTACCTGTTTATATATTCCATCAATAATTTTTTCATAAACACGTATAATGAGCAATTCAGATATCTAATTATTGTATTGATATCTGTTTGCCTAATTTATTGCGTATTGAGATGTGTGTGGGCATTAATTGCCACAATCTTGATTCTTGCTACTATTAATTATTATTTTTATAATCACAAAACTAAATTGAAACACTTCTTAGTCGATTTCAGTGCGTTATTTAATTTCTTTATTTATTTGTATTTAATATCTCTCAATATTCAAACGCTAGAGATATTCAACAAAGTTGATTATTATCTTATGATATACAAAATGATAACTTTTTAATAAAATATCTTTGGAGTAACAAAATGAATAAAATATCTAAATTTTTTTATGATAAATCATCATTCATTCTTGCTATTCTATCTACTGCAATATTTATCACCTATCTCCTTTACGTTCTAGTTGCCAAATCTGTCCCTTTTGATGTGAGCGGTGAAATGCCGAAATCGCTGGGCACAACTTTTGGATTTGGAGAAACAGAAATCCTCAGTTATCTATCTGCACGAACAAATGAAATGATCCAGTCATACATCAATTTCAACCTCATCTGGGATAGTTTATTTGGTGTTTTATATGGAACAATGTATACACTCTGGCTATCGTACTTATATAGACCATTCCAGAATAAGTTCAGGATTTTTAATTTATTGCCATTCGCTCAAGTTTTGTTTGATTGGATAGAAAATTTTAATCTTGCTTTAGTTTCCAATAATTATCTCAAAACAGAAACTATCCATCCACTATACTCACAATTCTCTTCCTACTCTAATATGATAAAATGGATTATTTCTTTAATAGTTATCTTATTAATAATTATAGGTTTGGTCTTATCCATTATGAGCTTCATAAAGAAAAAACTTGTATAAATGTCTTTCATATCCAAGCTATAAAAAAAAGACTGTGATAAAATATTAGGAAATATTTTTTAGGTAAATATGACGGAAACGATATTAAGCGTTAGAAACCTGACCAAGAGATTTGGTGGACTTGTTGCATTAAATAATTGCAATATTGATATCGAAGAAAATTCTATAACCGGTATCATAGGACCTAATGGATCAGGTAAAAGTACCTTATTTAATGTAATAACTGGTCATTTGAAACCTGAAGAAGGTTCAGTTTTTTATAATAATAATGATATAACCGGTCTCGAGTCTTACGAACTATTTTCACTAGGAATGCTGAGAACATTCCAAATTGCTCATGAATTCACAAATATGACTGTAGTAGAAAATTTGATGGTTGTGCCAGGTAATCAAAATGGTGAAAGCTTACTCTACTCATTATTAAATAGAAAAAAAATCAATGAAGAAGACGAAATCATTAGGAACAAAGCCTTTGAAGTACTTGAATTTCTAAAAATTGATCATTTAAAGAACGAATTAGCAGGCAACTTGTCAGGTGGTCAAAAAAAACTTCTAGAACTAGCAAGAACAATGATGGTAGATGCAAAAATAGTTTTTCTTGATGAGGTCGGAGCAGGTGTCAATAAAACATTATTAAATGATATCGCAGACTCAATACAGAGATTAAACAAAGAAAAAGGCTATACTTTCTGTATGATTGAGCATGACTTTGAATTAATTAGTAAGCTCTGCGATCCTATAATTGTATTAGCAGAAGGATCGGTACTATTCAAAGGAACATCTAATGAAATAAGGAATAATGATGAGGTTATTGAGTCATATTTGGGTAGAGGTGTGAAAAAATAATGTATTTCTCTGCAAAAAATTTAACTGGTGGTTATGGTGGAGTCAATATCATCGAAGAATGTAGCTTTGAAGTTAACCAGGGTGAGATTGTATCAATCCTGGGACCAAATGGTGCAGGTAAATCTACAGCAATGAAAGCTATGCTGGGAATTTTAGATTTAAAAGCAGGAGAAGTAACTTTAGATGGAAAAAATATTACAAAATTAAAAACACAAGATCGAATAAAATCAGGAATTTCATTTGTTCCTCAAACTAATAATATTTTTACTGAACTAACTGTACAAGAAAACCTTGAGATGGGGGCATTCTTATCTGATGGTGATATTAGTGCTCGTATTAGAGAAATGTATGACTTATTCCCTATTATGAATGAAAAGCAAGATCAGTTAGCAGGGGAACTATCTGGGGGGCAACGTCAACAAGTTGCCCTTGCAAGAGCACTAATGACTAATCCTAAGGTTTTGATGTTAGATGAACCAACTGCTGGTGTATCACCAGTTGTTATGGATGAGATATTTGAACATATATTAAATATAAAAAAACAAAATATAGCCGTACTGATGGTTGAACAAAATGCTAGACAAGCTCTAGATATATCAGACCGTGGTTATATCCTTGTTACTGGAAGAAATGCTTACGAAGGTAGTGGAGATTATCTCCTTAACGATAATGAAATTAGAAAGTCATTTTTAGGTGGTTAAATGGATTTTTTAAACGCAATTGTACTTTTAACCAATTATATAATCGTGCCAGCATTGACATATGGTTCTCAGCTTGCATTAGGGGCTATAGGTGTTACGCTAATATATGGAGTTCTTAGGTTTGCTAATTTTGCTTATGGCGATTTAATGGCCTTTGCAACAATGATTGTTATACTAACAACTTGGTATTTACAATCGTTAGGAATTACCCTTGGCTTCTTACCTACAGCCTTACTGGCACTGCCCATCGGAATAATTGCTACAATCATATTGAGCTTATTTTTTGATAAGACAGTATTCAAATATTACCGAGATAAGAAGAGTGAACCAGTTATTCTTATTGTTGTCAGTATTGGAGTAATGTTCATCTTAAATGCAATAGTGAGGATTATAATTGGTCCTGGTGATGTTATTTTTATGGATGGAGCAAGATTCATTATGAAGGCTGGTGAGTTCAAGAAAATGACTGGGCTAAATGAGGGGATAGCCCTAAAATCTACTCAAGTTATTACTATCATAACCACGATAATAACTTGCTCATTATTATTTCATTTCCTTAATAAAACTAAAACCGGTAAATCAATGAGGGCATATTCTAATAATGAAGACCTAGCTCTATTATCAGGAATAGATCCAACAAAAATAATAATATATACTTGGGTTATTGTCTCAATACTTGCTACGATTGCTGGCACTCTATACGGTTTAGATAAAAGCTTTAAACCATTATCCTATTGGAATAATTTATTACCCATTTTTGCAGCAACTATTGTAGGAGGCATAGGAAATCCACTCGGTGCATTCTATGGAGGTTTTGTTATTGCTTTCACAGAGATTGGACTGACATATGCATACAAGAAATTTTTAGTATATCTATTGCCAGAGCAATTAGAACCAAGTAGCTTAGTTCAATACATATCAACGGACTATAAATTTGCGATATCTTTTGCGATACTTGTTGTAGTTCTTATATACAGACCAAACGGAATATTTAAGGGAAAAGTTATTTGAGAAATAATCTTGATATAAAACTTGCTTTTGGAGGCATGGCACTACTGCTTGTTATGGTTGGTTTTATGCAATCTTGGGGTGTTGCTCTAGCCATTCTCAATCTTTGCTTAATTTCTGCAGTGATGTCCATGGGTGTTAATATTCAATGGGGATACTCTGGACTAATTAATTTTGGGGTTATGGGTTTTTTGGCAATTGGCGGACTTGCCACTGTAGTTGTTTCAATGCCACCCGTAACTGAGGCTTGGTCTGCAGGTGGATTTGGTATTATATTATCTGGCCTCATTTTGTTTATTTTAATTGCTGGAATATTTTACATTCATCAAAAATTCCAATCGAAATACAAAAACTATTTATTATTCTTTTTAGTAATTTCAGTCATACCAATCATGAAATTAGTTGCAGGACCATCAATTTCTGCAATCGAGTCTATTGATGCTGCGACTAGTGGTTTTTTAGGTGGTTTTGACCTACCAATAATTCTCTCATGGTTTGTTGGAGCTTTTTTTGCTGCAATAATTGCATTTGTTATAGGTAAAGTCTGCTTAGGACTCAGATCAGACTATCTTGCAATTTCTACACTGTTAATATCAGGGATTGTTGTATCCTTTGTGAAACATGAAGAGTGGCTTACAAGGGGTGTTAAGAATGTTACTGGACTAAAAAGGCCGGCTCCATTCGAAGTGGACCTACAAAATTCAGAGTGGTTTATCAATTTAATTGCATACTTATTTAATGGAAGACTATCAGAAATAACAGATTTAGATGAAAAAGTTATACTATTAAATGAGTTAGTGATGACTTCATCAAGCATCTTTGTAAAATTATGTTTTAGTCTAATTTTCTCTATAGTATTAATTACGTTACTAGTGTTCTCAGAAAAAGCGCTTAGATCACCTTGGGGTAGAATGATGAGAGCTATACGTGATAATGAAGACGCTGCAAAAGCCATGGGTAAAAATGTAGTAAAAAGGCATTTACACATATTTATGATCGGATCTGCCATAATAGGTTTTTCAGGCGCAATGTTAGTTACCTATGATGGACTCTTCACACCAGCAAGTTACCAACCATTAAGGTATACCTTCATAATTTGGGTTATGGTTTTACTTGGTGGAACAGGTAATAATTATGGGGCTATAATTGGTGCATTTGTTGTATGGTTTATTTGGATTGAGTCAGCGCCATTTGCGCTATTTGTGATTAATACATTAATGAGTGGGATTGATAATACAAACCTATTCAAAATGCATCTAATTGATAGCATCCCTTATTTTAGATACTTAATGATGGGTCTAGGTTTATTAGTTGTAATGAGATATCGACCAAAAGGTTTGTTACCAGAAAAGATTATTAAAAATTAAATTATCACCCCACACAATAATGTGGGGTGATAATAAATAGCCTATCTAGCACCTACATTAACAAATTTACCGTCAACATAGCCTTTTTCTAGGAATTGACCAAATGCTTCACCAACTTCAGTGAAGTTAACATCACTTGCTCCCTGATAATTAATTGAATTACCAGCTTGCAATAATCTCAGTCCTTTAGCAAGCTCACCTGCATAAATTTTAGGACCTGATCCGTTGGCAATTTTTTGAATGTTATCAGCGATACTTCTTCCGTCAAGTGATCCTTTACAGCCACTAATATCACAGTCTCCTGCTTGCATTGCAAGCATTAATAATGCTGCTGCATCGTATGACTCACCAACATAAACACCATTTGGGTCTACACCATTATCTGATGCATATGCTTGGAATTTTTGGAATGACTCACCAAGAGATCCTGCAGTGGAGCCCCAAGAACCATTTAGTTCATCACCAAAAGCTTCTTCAAGTGAAGTTCCAATCATACCATCACCAAGAGCAAACAGATCAAATGAACCTGAGTCCAGCGAACCACGAATAATTTGGTTACCACCTTGATCAATATAACCAAGTACTGCTAGTGCATCACCACCTGCAGCTGATAGAACACCAACCTCTGCACTGTAGTCTGCTTTATCACCTTCATGAGCTATTTTCGCTGTTACTTCGATTCCAGCTGCTTCAACTGCTGCTTCAAAAACATCTGCTAAACCAACACCATAGTCAGTATTAACATAAGTTATGGCAATACTTTTAACACCTTTATCAGCAGTAATTGCTGCTAATACTTCACCGCCTCTGGCATCTGATGGAGCAGTTCTGTAGAATAAACCATTGTCAGGTTCAGTTGTTAAAGATGGCGAAGTAGCTGCAGGTGATATATTTGGAATACCATTTGGCATACCAACATTTTGTGTGACAGCTTTTGTAACACCTGAGCAGTCAGCTCCAAATATAGCAACAACACCCTCTGCTACAGCTGCTTCAGCTGCTGTAACAGCCGCTGCTGAGTCAATACATGTAGCATCACCTTTTACAAGAGTAATAGTTGATCCATCAAGTAGCTCTCCTGATGCATTTACTTCATTAAAAGCTAGTTCAGCACCATCCACCATTGGTGGTACGAGTGACTCAAGGGGACCAGTGAAACTCATAATCATACCGACCTTTATTTCATCAGCTTGGGCTGTGCCAAAACCGAATGTAACAAGGGCAAGTACAGACATAAAAATTCTTAACATTTTATTCTCCCTTTAAAATAGTTAACGCTTTATTAAATATTAAAATTGATGAAATATCAATAGATTATAGTAGTTTTATGATTAACTACTTTATACATATCATGAGAAATCTAAAAGTGGTGGGCCCGGTAGGACTCGAACCTACGACCAATTGATTAAGAGTCAACTGCTCTACCAACTGAGCTACGGGCCCTGAACTAGATTATTTATTTCGCTCTTTTACTATTAAAAGTCGATTTAATGCGCTGATGTAAGCTCGTGCAGAAGCAACTAGTGTATCAGTATCTGCCCCTCTTCCAGTTGATGAGACCCCACCATCTTCTAATCGAACACTTACTTCCGCTTGTGCATCTGTGCCTTCTGTAACAGCTTGCACTTGATAAAGTGGTAATGTTGCTTTATGTGGGAAGATGGCCTTTATACAATTAAAAATTGCATCTACAGGACCATCACCTGTTGATTTATTATGTATAATTTTACCATCAACTTCCATCTCAAGCTCTGCACTTTGTGGACCCTGCGTTCCAGCATGAACTATAAGAGACTTAAACTTCAATCTGTCACTAGTACTTGAAATTTCATCATCTACAAGAGCCATTATATCTTCATCATAAATATTTTTTTTCTTATCAGCCAGAGCTTTAAAACGTTCAAAAGCATCCTGAAACGCATTATCTCCCAATACATAACCTAAATCAGCCAGCTTTTCTTTAAACGCATGCCTGCCAGAATGTTTGCCCATCACAAGAGAAGACTCTTTCAAACCAATACTTTCAGGACTCATAATCTCATATGTTTGGCTATTTTTGAGCATACCATCTTGATGAATACCAGATTCATGTGCAAATGCATTCTTTCCAACAATAGCTTTGTTATATTGAACAGGAAATGAGGTGATTGCAGAAACTAATTTGGACGCTCTGAGGATCTTTGAGGTATCTATATTTGTAGAATAAGGTAATGCGTCTGATCTTGTGTTGATAGCCATTACAACTTCTTCAAGAGCTGCATTACCAGCTCTCTCACCAAGCCCATTTATAGTGCATTCGATTTGTCTGGCTCCAGCCTCAACCCCAGCAAGTGAATTAGCCACAGCCAAACCAAGATCATTATGGCAATGGGTGGAGAAAATTACTTTATCAGCACCAGGCACCTTCTCTATTAGAGTCTTTATTAGGTTATTAAATTCTCTTGGAATTGCATACCCAACTGTATCAGGTATATTAATTGTAGTGGCACCATTCTTGATTGCAACTTCAACACATTTACATAAGAAATCAACTGGAGTTCGTGTCGCATCCATTCCAGACCACTCCACATCTTCAACAAGATTTCTTGCCTGAGTGACTGTTTTTTGAATTATTTCAAGAACTTCCTCTTCATTTTTCTTCATTTGATGCTGCAGATGTATGGGCGAAGTAGATACAAATGTATGTATACGACCTCTTTTCGCTTTTGACACAGCTTCACCAGCTCTGTCAATATCTTCGGGAATAGCCCTTGCAAGACCTGCAATGATAGAATTTTTTGATCTTTCAGCAATTTTTGATACAGCCTCAAAATCACCATTTGATGCAATAGGAAAACCAGCTTCAATAATATCAACACCCATCTCATCTAGCAATTCTGCAACTTGAAGCTTTTCATCAAGCGTCATCGTAGCACCTGGTGATTGCTCACCATCACGCAGTGTGGTATCGAAAATTCTAATATGGTTTCCGTCTGCACTCATTTGCTAATTAATTCTTTTCTTTATCAACTAACTTTCCAGCTTTAATCCATGGCATTAAGTCACGTAACTTTTCACCCACCTCTTCTACAGGGTGTGCATCGTTTAATTTACGGATTGCTTTAAATGTTGGTTGACCAGCTTTACACTCATTCATCCAATTTGTAACAAATTTACCAGTTTGAATATCATTCAATATTCTTTTCATTTCAGCTTTGGTTTCATCAGTTATCAACCTTGGACCAGATTGGTATTCACCATACTCTGCAGTATTTGAAATAGAATAGTTCATATTTGCAATTCCACCTTCATAGATGAGATCTACAATCAATTTAACTTCGTGCAAACATTCAAAATAAGCCATTTCAGGTGCATAGCCTGCTTCGGTTAGTGTTTCAAATCCGGCTCTAATAAGTTCAACAAGACCACCACATAGTACAGCTTGTTCACCAAATAGATCGGTTTCACATTCTTCTTTGAAAGTAGTCTCAATTATACCAGATCGACCACCACCAATACCGCTTGCATATGACAATGCAATATCATGTGCATTACCTGACGAGTCTTGGTGAACTGCCATTAAACATGGAACTCCACCACCTTTTTGAAACTCTCCACGTACTGTATGACCAGGACCTTTAGGTGCGACCATAATCACATCTAATTCTTTTGATGGTTCAATAAGACCAAAATGTATTGTAAGACCGTGCGCGAATGCTATAGCTGTTCCTGGCTTAATATGGTCACGAATGTGATCTTTATAAATGTCAGGCTGTATTTCATCAGGTGCACACATCATAATCATATCTGCCCAAGCAGCAAGTTCTGATACAGACATTACTTTTAAACCATTATCTTTTGCTTTTTTTGCAGAAGATGAACCCTCTCTTAGACCAATAGCAATTTCAGTTATTCCAGAGTCTTTAAGGTTTAGAGCATGAGCGTGCCCTTGACTACCAAATCCAATAATACCCACCTTTTTACTCTTTATTAGACCTAAGTCAGCGTCAGTATCGTAATAAACTCTCATATTAATTTCCCTATTTTTTATTATTAAAACTTCAATATTAATCTCTTATTCTAAAGACTTATAATGCATCTTTATCTAAAAGAAAATAAATTAAGTATTATCCGCTCCTCTTTTTAGCGCAGCAACACCAGTTCTTGAAACCTCTGTTAAACCCACGCTTGACATTAGATTAATGAAGCGATCGATTTCACGAGTTCTCCCTGTTATTTGAAAAATAAAGCTGTCCAAGCTTGCGTCTACCGTTTGTGCATCAAATGCTTCCGCAAGGCGTAATGCCTCAAGTCTTTTATTGCCTGTTCCTTTAACTTTTATAAGAGCGAGTTCTCTCTCTAAAGCTCCGTATTGGCCGTATTGAGCTGTCAAATCACTAACTCGATGAACAGGAACTAATCTATCAACTTGAACCTTAATTTTTTCTATAACACTTGGTGAACCTGATGTAACAAGTGTTATACGAGACAATTGGTTTTTACTTTCTGTTTCTGAAACCGTAAGTGAGTCAATATTAAAACCGCGCGCCGCAAATAGTCCGATGACCCTTGCAAGAACACCTGGTTCATCATCAACGATTATTGATAATGTATGCCTTTCTTCATTTTCACTTACTTTGACAATATCATAAGTGGAGGCAGGATTTTTTTCATTCATAATTCACACTCTTATTTAGTTTATACCATTATTTTTCCGGCATCATCGATAGCATTTGATACTTGTTCATCTGTGACATTTTCCCCAAGCAACATATCATTATGAGCTTTACCAGATGGTATCATTGGAAAACAATTTTCAAGATTTGCAACCTGACAATCCATAATTACTGGACCTGGTGTCTCTATCATTTTTATGATTGCCTCATCTAGGTCTTGTGGTTTTTTTACATGAATACCAACAGCACCATAAGCTTCGGCAAGCTTTACAAAATCAGGAAGAGAGTCGGAATAACTTTCTGAAATTCTATTTCCATGAAGTAATTGCTGCCATTGTCTTACCATGCCCATATAGCTGTTATTTAAAATAAAAATTTTAGTATTCAGCTTATATTGAACTGCTGTAGATAACTCTTGAATATTCATCAATATTGATGCATCACCAGCAATATCTATAACTAAGGAATCTGGATGAGCGACTTGTACTCCATTTGCCGCGGGGAAACCATAACCCATTGTTCCAAGACCACCAGATGTTAGCCATCTATTAGGCTCATCAAATTTATAAAATTGAGCTGCCCACATTTGGTGCTGTCCTACTTCTGTTGTTATGTAGGTATCTCTATCCTTTGTTAGCTCATATAATCTTTCAATTGCATATTGAGGCATAATAATATCAGAGTTTGCTTTATATTTTAGGCAATTAACTTTCTTCCATAGATCAATTTGAGCCCACCACTTATCATAAGTTGGGAAATTTTCAATCTTACGGTCTTTTATAATTTTTAAAGCCTCGTTTAGAAATTTTTCACAATCTGTGAGAATTGCAAGATCTACATCAACATTCTTATTTATTGAGGTTGCATCAATATCAATATGTACTTTCTTAGAATTTGGTGAAAATTCATCTATCTTACCAGTAATCCTATCGTCAAACCTTGCACCCAAGCAAATCATTAAGTCACAGTCATGCATAGCCATATTTGCTTCATACGTCCCATGCATTCCCAGCATACCTAGCCAATTTTTTCCTGATCCTGGATATGCGCCCAATCCCATAAGTGTTGATGTTATTGGGACATTGGTTGTTTTAACAAATTTACTTAATAATTTTGAAGCATTTGGTCCTGAATTGATTACACCACCACCAGTATATAGGATTGGTCTTTTTGACCTTTGAATCAACTCTATAACCTTACCGACTGCTTTGTGATCTACGGTGGTAGGTGGCGTATAAGTTTTATGAGTAATTTTTGATAAATTTTCGTAATCACCTTCGGCAAACTGTATATCTTTTGGAATATCAATCAACACTGGACCTGGTCTACCAGATCTTGCAACATAGAATGCTTCATGCATAATCCTTGGAAGATCTTTAATATCTTTAACCAGCCAATTATGCTTTGTACATGCCCTGGTTATACCTACTGTATCCGCTTCCTGAAAGGCATCAGTTCCTATTAGATGCGTTGGCACTTGTCCACTAATACAAACTATTGGAATTGAGTCTAATAGAGCATCTGTTAGCCCAGTCACAGCATTTGTGGCCCCAGGACCCGATGTTACTATTAAAACTCCAACTTTTCCAGTTGAACGGGCATAACCCTCTGCAGCATGAGCAGCTCCTTGTTCATGCCTTACAAGAATATGCTTTACATCTTCCTGCTGAAATATTGCATCATAGATTGGTAAAACGGCACCACCCGGATAACCAAAAACAGCATCAACACCTTGATCTGCAAGTGCTTGAATTACTATTTCTGCTCCACTAATATTTTTTCCCATTGTACAAAAACCCAATTATATATTTTACTCATCTTCGAATAAACATTACTTAAAAAATAAAAAAGGGGCGTTTGCCCCTATCAAAGTATCACCATCAAGAGTCCGGAGTGAACTCAGGTGATACACACGACGACCAGCAGTTTATTATTTAAGTAAAACATTATTTCTCCAAATTAAACATAATTAATATATTACAAAAAAAAAATTAATCAATTTTTTTGTTGCAGCTTAAAAAAAATATTTAGGTTCATCAATCCACTCCCAATCCATCATTTTTTTTCTAGCCCAAGTCAATTGTCTTTTTACATATCTTTTTGTATTTGTGATAATTCTATCATTAAGTATCTCAAGAGAAATATCATCTTCTAAGTAAGCAATGGTATCTTTGACACCTATTGCTTTCATGACGGGGTTTGAGTCCGATATTTTTTTACTGCTCAATAACTTTATTTCTTCATAAAGTTGATCATTCCCAATAATTCTTGAAGTCCTATTTATTATATTGTCATTTATCACATTCCTTGGTGGACATAAATATATCATCTTTGACGTAGATTTATTTATAATCGGTTTACCCGGTGACGTTTGCCAGTCTCTAATTGATTTTCCAGTGTCATCAAAAACTTCTAATGCACGTATAATTCTTGTGGTATCTGTTGAATTAATTGTGGCCGCAGACTTTGGGTCTAACTCTTTGAGTTTAAAAAATAATGCCTCAGTGCCTTTTAGTTCTCTCATTCCCTCCCATTTTAATCTAGTTTTAGCAGTTATCTCAGGTATCTCAGAAATTTCACCAAATAAAGCTGCAAAATATAATCCTGTTCCACCTACAATTATAGGTATCTTATTTATTTTAATTAAAAAATTTATAAGAGGTTCAACATCACTAACCCATTCACCAACTGAATATCGAATTTTTGGATCTATATACCCGTAAAGGAAATGCGGAATAGTATCCATATCCTTATTTGATGGTCTTGCTGTAATTAACGAAATTGTGTTATATATCTGCATAGAGTCAGCATTAATAACAACTCCTCCGACTTTTTCTGCAATATCCAGTGCTAGTTTTGATTTACCAGAAGCTGTTGGACCTGATATAAGAATTGAGTTATAATTTGGCATCTATCCTGTTCTCTTAACAAAAGAAAAAAATGAAAAAAGTACTCACCATTGTATCTAATGAAGATAATATAATATCAAATAATAGTTTTGAAGCAATTCAAGACTTGATGAACATAAAGACAAGAAATACATGGTTAAAAAAGGAGTTAGCGTGCGATCTTTACTTTGACGATACAACAGCAATAATAGATGAAAATCTATTCAAATATCTTGATCAAAAACAATTCGATTGGGCAATTCAGGAAGATTTAAATAGAAATAAAAAACTTTTTCTATCTGATATGGATTCAACAATTATTAAACAGGAGTGCATCGATGAACTAGCTCATTACGCTGATGTTCGCGATGAGGTTAGTTTAATTACAGAAAAATCAATGAAAGGTGAAATAAATTTCACAGAAGCTTTCATAGAAAGAGTTGCTCTATTAGAGGGAATGAATATTAATGCATTAGATGAAGTTTACTTAAATATTGAGCTAAACGATGGAGCCGATTTGCTTTTAAAAAATCTTTCAAAGCAGAATATTTATACAGTTCTTGTATCAGGTGGTTTTACATACTTTACAGATAAATTATCAGAAAAACTTGGGTTTAAAGAAAACTATGCAAATAGGCTTGAAATTCTGAACAAAAAAATGACTGGAAAGGTTATACCACCAATTATAGATGGCATTGCAAAAAAAAATATCTTAGATCAAATTACTAAAAAGATGCAACTAAACAGGCATGATGTGGTTTCGGTTGGCGATGGCGCAAATGATGTTGAAATGATTAGTAATTCAGCATTAGGTGTATCATACCGTGGAAAGCATATATTAAGAAACAAAGCCAATGCACAGATTAATCATACAAATCTGACCAGTATATTATACTTTATCGGCCTCAGGGAGGCCGATATTATATATTAGTCATTAGTAACTTTTATAGGGAAAACTCTGATCATATTTTGACCTCGTACCGCTTTTATAAGCATCAGATCCCTATTGGCTCTACGATATTTTTCTATAATTCTGACAAATTGATCAACACTATATAAGTCTTGCTCATTTATAACATTTATAAGATCCCCTTCACGAAGACCACGTTTAAAAGCATCTGATTGTTCATCAATGACTGTTACAACAAGCCCTTTTTGTTTATTGTTCAAATCATACTTTTCTGATAAATCATCTGATAGGGTGCTTAGAGAGAATCCAAGATCTAAGCTGGTTGAGTTGTCTGTATCCATATCTGGTTCATCTTCAATTGATGCAACAAGGTTAGCTTCATTGAGCCTATCAATGACGACATATTTTGTTACTGACTTATTATTTCTCCAAACTTCAACTTTTACCTTTTTACCAATTTTTGTTTCAGCAACAATTCTAGGTAATTCTCTCATTGTATTAATAGGTTGATTATCAAAATTTAGAATTACATCACCGGATTTAATGCCTGCAGGTTTGGCTGGACCACTGTCATCTACCGCTACAACTAGTGCACCCATTGTTTCGTTTAGTCCTAGGCTTTCTGCGATATCATCTGATACCTCTTGAATCCTAACCCCTAACCATCCGCGTCTTGTTTCACCATATTCAATAAGTTGATCGATAACAGAGATTGCTGTTTTTGAAGGTATTGCAAATCCTATTCCAACTGACCCTCCTGTGGTTGATATTATTGCAGAGTTTATACCGACAACTTCTCCATCAGCATTAAATAATGGACCACCACTATTACCCCTGTTAATCGCTGCATCTGTTTGGATAAAGTTATCGTATGGGCCAGATCTTATATCTCTATTTTTTGCTGATACGATACCTGCTGTTACAGTTCCTCCTAATCCAAAAGGGTTACCTATAGCCATAACCCATTCACCTACTTTCAAATTGTCTGAGTCACCAAATTCTAAAGCCAATAAATCTTGTTCTGGTTCTGGATTAATTTTGAGCACAGCAAGGTCTGTTTTAGTATCTTTTCCTAAGAGCTCTGCTGATAATACAATTCCATTTGAAAATATAACATCTATTTCATCCGCATCTAAAATTACATGTGCATTTGTTAGGATAATTCCTTCTTCATCAATAACGAAGCCTGAGCCCAGTGAACTTGGTACTTGCTGTTGTTGAGAGTTCTTGTTTTTTTCATACCAATCCTTAAATACATCTGGGATTTCATTTGGATCTAATCCCTGAAACATTTCATTGTTTTCAATTTTTTGTGTTGTTGAAATATTTACAACTGAATCAGCATACTTACTAGCTATCTCCGAGAAGTCTGGATAAGCTTTAACATCGACTGGCAATATTAATAAAAAAGTGAGTATTAGTATGTAAAGAAATGAGTTATTTTTTTTATACATGACAGAATTAATCCTTTCAGATAAATTTTTATAGCTAACAAATATTAAAAGATTTTGTCAAAATTATGTTCACACTATCCAAATTAATAAAACACCAATAGATACCATTATCAAACCGATTATTCTGAGATTATTAGTGTCCATAGACATTACTGAAGATAACATTTTCTTAGTTTGTTCAGGGAATAATGCGTACATTGCTCCTTCAAACAATAAGAAAATGGCAAGTGCCAGAATGAATACATCCATTATTTATTTGAACCAAGAGGATCTTTAAAATAATTAAAGAAGTCTGTATCAGGTGATATAACTAACCTTGTATCTCCAGATTTGAGACTTTCTTCATAAGCAACCATTGATCTATAAAATTTAAAAAACTCTGGATCTTGACCATAAGATTCAGCATAAATTTTATTTCTTCCTGCATCGCCTTCACCACGTTTGATTTCAGATACTTTATTTGCTTCTGCTATTATTATCTTCGCCTCTTTATCAGATCTTGATGTGATAATCTTAGCTTGTTCTTGACCTCTTGCCCTTATATCATTTGCCTCTTTTGTTCTAGCTGTTTGCATACGCATATAAACGGCTTGACTGTTTGCCTCTGGCAAATCAGCACGTCTGATACGCACATCAACTATTGACATTCCCAGAGCAGCTGCTTCATTATTCACCTGTTCAGTTATCCTTTTCATGAGCTCAGGACGCTTATCTCTCACAATTTCTTCAAATGTTGATTCACCAAGTACTCTACGAACAGCAGAATTTAGAATCTGGGAGAGTCTTGCATTGGCTCTAGCTGATGTCTGTACAGATTGATAATATTTTAATGCATCAGTAATTTTGTATCTAGAATATGCGTCAACGACTAATCTTTTTTGATCAGAAGCGATTACCTCTTGTGATTCAGAGTCCAAGTCTAAAATTCTCTTATCTATATATACTGCATCATCTGCAATTGGCATTTTGAAGTGCAAACCTGGCTCGGTTACGATTCTAATTGCTTCACCAAACCTGAGTATTAGTGCCTGCTGAGTTTGATGGACTGTAAATGCAGCACTAAGAAATACAAAAGCAGAAGCGATGACTAAAATTATAAGTCCCGTTAGTCCAATTTTCTTAATCATTGATTTGCCTCATTATTTTGTTTCTTTTGCAATTGATCTAAAGGTAAATATGGAACAACATTTGAACTTTCACCACTTTGATCAATAATTATCTTGTCCATTCCACCATAAACTCTCTCGATTGTTTCTAAATACATACGTCCCCTTGTGACTTCGGGAGCTTTCTTATATTCTTCATATATTGAGTTAAATCTTGAAGCTTGACCTTCTGCATCGGCAATAACTGAATTTTTGTAAGCTTCTGCGGCTTCTATTAACTGAGCAGCTTCCCCTCTTGCAGCCGGAATAATTCTATTTGAATATGCTTCAGCTTCATTTCTCAATCTCTCCTGATCAGCTCGTGCAGCTTGAACATCTCTGAATGCATCAATAACTGCAGCAGGTGGATCAACCTTTTGAAGTTGAACACGTCTTATCAAGATACCTGCGCCATACTCGTCAAGTGTTTTTTGCATCAAGTCTCGAACTGCTGCCTCATTTCTTTCTCTTCCTTGTGTGAGTATCTGTTCAAGATCTGCCCCACCTACTATTTCTCTCATAGCGCTTTCTGCTACTGCCTTAACAGTAGACTCTTGATTTTCGATGTTGAACAAAAAATCAGCTGCATCATTAATTACCCATTGAACTGAGAAGTCCACATCAACAATATTTTCATCACCTGTTAGCATAAGACTTTCTTCAGGCACATCTCTGCCAACTGCTCCACGGCCGATTGATGCTTGACTCGAAGTTCTTATTCCAACTTCTACTTGATTTTCTCTAGTAACTTTTGGTTTAACAACAGTTTCAATTGGGAAAGGCAGATGATAATGAAGACCATCTGGTGTTGAACGAATATATTCACCAAAACGAAGCACGATACCTTGCTCATCTGGCTGAACTCTGTATACACCTGTGGCACCCCATATTGCCAAGGCAATTAGTACGATTAGGGCCCAGTTCTTTTTGCTTACTTTGCCGTTTGGTGATTTTGGGGAAAATCTTCCAAAGCTATTTTTTAGATTAGTGATTAATTTATCTAAATCATTGTTATCAAAATTACCACCGCTCGGTCCTTTACCCCATGGACCATTATTATTGTTGTTGTCCCAAGACATTAATATATACCCTCATAAATTAGTATAAGTCACACTATTATAAGATAGTAACGCTGTAAATTAATTTAAAGTCTTTCAACAAAAATAGATCTAAATAAATATTTCTATTTTTTTTTATATGTAACAAATGAAAATGGAATATTGTCATCTTCAGAATCATGTAAATCTCTGCTAACCTCTATCCAATCATTATTGCTCAGTTCTTCAAAGAAAACATCGCCTGCATATTCTGCATGAATCTCAGTAATATAAATCTTATTAACAAATTTCATCGATTGCTTAAAAATTTGAGCTCCACCAATAATAAATATTTCTTCTTGTTCAGTATCCTGCGTCTTGAAAAAATTTTTTGCTTCTGAAATTGCAGCCTCTAAATTATTTACTACCACACACTCCTCGATTGATAGATCAGTGTTTTTTGTAATGATTATATTCAATCTTCCTGGTAATGGTTTACCGATTGAATCGAATGTCTTTCTTCCCATGATAATAGGTTTACCAATAGTTATTGCTTTAAAGTACTTGAGATCATCAGGGATATGCCAAGGTAATTGACCATCAATGCCAATAACTCTATTTGAGGAATGTGCAACAATTAACGAAATTAACATTATACAGCAACTTTTGCTTTTATGTGAGGATGTGACTCATAATCAATTATTTTAATATCTTCATATTGGAAATCAAATAAGTTATTTACACTATTATTTAGTTCTATCTTTGGTAAATTCATCGGTTTTCTTTGGAGTTGCATTTTAACTTGCTCAATATGGTTTGTGTATATATGGGCATCACCAAAAGTATGAACAAAATCACCAACCTTTAAATTGGATACATGTGCGATCATGTGAGTTAAAAGTGCATAGGACGCAATGTTAAATGGTACACCCAGGAATACATCCGCTGACCTCTGGTATAAGTGGCAACTCAGCTTATTGTTTGATACATAGAACTGAAATAAACAATGACAAGGTGGAAGTGCCATATTTTCTACATCGCTAACATTCCATGCAGATATAATATGACGCCTTGAGTCCGGATTTTTTCTAATGTTTACCAATAAATTTGAAATTTGATCAATAGTCTCATTGTTAGGTGTTGACCATGAACGCCATTGTTTACCGTATACAGGCCCTAAATCTCCATCATTGTCTGCCCATTCGTTCCAGATCGATACACCATTATCATTTAAGTATCTGATATTAGTATCTCCAGATAAAAACCATAGTAATTCATAGACTATTGACCTGATATGTAGTTTTTTCGTTGTTATCAATGGGAATCCTTTTGATAAATCAAAACGCATTTGGTAACCAAATATGGATAACGTGCCAGTGCCTGTTCTGTCGTTTTTACTCTCGCCGTTTTGTAAAATGTGGTCTAAAAGTTCCAGATATTCATTCATAGGTAAATTATGACTGATTCATTGATGTATATGAAGTGAGAATTAAATTTATTATAAACTTTCTTTAGACATAAATTAGCATTATTATAGTAGGGCTTTCGAGCTATGGTAATAAATTGGCGTCAAAATAAACTTATCGGACCCGGGGGCGGTACCCGGCGCCTCCACCATAAACACATTAAAGGTAAGAGAATGAAAAAAATAAAAGATATTATTAAAATCACTATTGGATTAGAAGTGATTGTTATTTTGGCATTCCTAGGTGTTCTTATGCTGCAAGAAATGGAACTAAAAGAAATTTCCATATACACTTGGCAAGAGAAAATAGAACAAATCAAATAATGTGTTTTTGAAGGGGGCGAAATAGGATCGACGAGAGCGTAAAAGGCTACCTTTTACTCGGTATAGTACCACCGTTATCGGGCTAAACTTATAGTTGCAAATGACAACTATGCTCCGGTTGCAGTAGCTGCATAGTCAGCTTGAGCACCGAAACTTAAGCCCTTGTCTCTAGCAAGCCAAGGCGGGGTGTGGGGGCACCTGGCAACAGAACGCCCCTTTTTTATCTCCATCAAATCATCACCTCTAAGTTATTCAGGTAATAATCAATCAAGAGTATTTTATTAATCTTTTCTATGATTAAGAAAAATATATGATTTAAATTTAAGAAATTTTGTTTAATAATTAAAAGAAATTTGATGGGTGTTGTATATGAATTCTGATTTGATTGGGTATAACAAATTAATGAATAAAGCGATGATTAACGTTATCATTGATGTGCTATCATTTATCAAAGACAGCAATCATATTCCTGGAGAACATCATCTTTATATTTCATTCGCTACTAAACATAAAGCTGTGATTATACCAAAACAATTAAAAGAAAAATTTCCAGATAAAATGACCATAGTTTTACAACATCAATTTCAAGATCTCGAAATAAAAGAAAGCTATTTTTCAGTAACCCTTCATTTTGATAATATACCTGAAAAAATTACAATTCCATATGATGCAATTACAAGCTTCTTTGATCCATCTGTAAATTTTGGGATTGATTTTCTTGCACAAAGTGACTCAATTACAGATACAAAAATTAAAGATGAGGAAGAGAACATAATTTTAGATAATAGAGATAGATCAGTTAAACAACAAAATATTAAACTTGAAGAGAAAAAATCAGCAGACGTTGTTTCTTTAAGTGAATTTAAAAAATAACATAAGTTAGAGGAAAACATGAATAAAAGAATAGAAACAGATACCTTTGGTGAAATTGAAGTTGATAATGATAGATATTGGGGAGCGCAATCACAAAGGTCCATCCAAAACTTTAAAATTGGCTGGGAAAAGCAACCAAGTTCAATAATAAAAGCTCTGGGTGTAGTAAAAGCTGCAGCTGCAAAAGTAAACATGGATTATGGTAAATTAGACAAAAATATAGGTCAAAATATCATAAAAGCAGCTCAGGAAGTGATTGATGGCAAACTGAATGATCACTTTCCACTTGTTGTCTGGCAAACTGGATCAGGTACTCAATCAAATATGAATGCAAATGAGGTGATATCCAATAGAGCGATCGAAATTATGGGAGGGAAAATTGGATCAAAATCACCTGTCCACCCAAATGACCATTGTAATATGTCCCAGTCATCAAATGATACATACCCAACAGCTATGCATATTGCATGTGCAACAGAGATAATTGATCAACTACTCCCCGCACTGAAATCATTCCTAAAAAAATTAGATGAAAAGTCCAAAAAATGGAATGATATTATAAAAATAGGTCGAACACATACACAAGACGCAACACCACTTACCTTAGGTCAAGAGTTCTCAGGCTATGCAAAACAAATTGAGTTTGGAATTGAAAGAATTGAGAGCACATTACCAAGACTGATGGAACTTGCACAGGGTGGCACAGCTGTTGGAACAGGATTGAATGCTCCAAAGGATTTTGGTGAAAAAATAGCAAAAGAAATATCTAAGTTAACAAATAAAAATTTTACTACAGCACCAAATAAATTTGAAGCATTATCGGCGCATGATGCGATGATAATGGCCCATGGTGCTATTAATGCTGTGGCTGCATCGCTATTCAAAATAGCTAATGACATAAGATTTCTTGGAAGTGGTCCACGAGCTGGACTTGGAGAATTGTCATTACCAGAAAATGAACCAGGTTCATCCATAATGCCTGGAAAAGTAAACCCAACACAATGTGAGTCACTCACGCAGGTTTGTATCCATATTTTTGGAAACAATACCGGAATTTCGATGGCAGGTAGTCAAGGACATTTCCAATTAAATGTATATAATCCCATGATGGCATATAACTTTCTCCAATCAGTAAAATTAATGTCGGACGCAGTTAAATCTTTTGAAATTAATTGTTTAGATGGTCTTGAACCTCGTGAGGAAAATATCAAAGCGAACGTTGACAGGTCTCTTATGTTGGTTACAGCTTTAGCACCGAGCATAGGCTATGACAAAGCCGCAGAACTTGCAAAAAAAGCGCATAAAAATAACACTACTTTAAAAGAAGAAGCAATGAAATCTGGATATATAGATGAAAAAAGCTTTGACGAATTAGTTGACCCAAGAAAAATGATTTGAATAAATGAAAAAACGGTCAATAAGTATTGCAGGTCATCGGACAAGTATTGCTTTAGAAGATGAATTTTGGATTTTAGTTGAAAAAATATCCGTTGAAATGGACTTATCTATACCTAAATTACTTGAGTTAATTGAAAACCAAAAGAAAAGTGATAATTTAGCATCTGCAATTAGATTATATGTTTTAGACTATTTGACAAAAAACAAAAAATAGTTGGGTAATTCAATTTATTTCACTCAATATACCTAACTGTAGTGTAAGTATAATATATTATGAACACTGACTATCTATCCTACCTTAACGAACAACAGAAAGAAGCAGTCCTTCATACTGAAGGCCCCTTATTAATCCTTGCAGGTGCAGGTACTGGTAAAACAAGTGTCCTAACTTCAAGACTTGCCCATATTATTCATAACAAACTCGCATTTCCAAATAATATTTTAGCGGTTACTTTTACAAATAAAGCTGCAAAAGAGATGCAATTTAGAATTGGAAATATCATCGGTAATGCAGTTGAAGGGATGAATTGGCTTGGTACATTTCATTCCATTGGAACAAAATTACTTAGAATGCACGCAGAATTAGTCAATTTAAAAAGTGACTTTACAATCTTAGATACCGATGACCAATTAAAAGTTATAAAAGAGGTTATTCGACTTTTAGATATTGATGAGAAACAATTTCCTCCTAGATTATTTCTATCATTTATTGATCAATGCAAGAATAAAGGACTTTCGCCAGAAAATGTAAAAACTCATATGGATCTAGATTCTATCCATGAAAAAAGTATAGAAGTATATAAAAATTATCAACAAAGACTAAAAACACTAAATTCTGCTGATTTCGGCGATTTATTGATGTTACCCCTACATATCCTAAAGGAAAATGAAGCAATACTTAATAAGTTTCAATCAATCTTCAAATATATCCTGGTCGATGAGTATCAGGATACAAATACAGTCCAGTATCTACTTCTTAGAATCTTATCACAAAAAAATAAAAATATTGCATGTGTCGGTGATGATGACCAATCAATATACGGTTGGAGAGGAGCTGATGTAAATAATATATTAAACTTTGAAAAAGACTTTGAAGGATCCAAAATTATTCGCCTTGAAAAAAACTACAGGTCAACGGTAAATATTCTTGGCGCCGCAAGGAGTCTTATTGCAAATAATATTGATAGACTTGGAAAAGAATTATCATCAAGCTCAGATGAGGTTGGAGATAAGGTTAGAGTTGTATCTGTCTGGAGTGCAGAAGACGAAGCAATATTTATAACTGACGAGATTGATAGAAAATTAATATCAAAAACTGATTTAAATCAGATATCAATTCTTGTTAGAGCAAGTTTTCAGATGAGAGAAATTGAGGATAGATTAATACTAAATAGCATCCCGTATAGAGTAATTGGTGGCCCAAAATTCTATGAAAGACAAGAAATAAGAGATGTAATTGCGTATTTACAGTTATTATTAAATCAAAATCATGATCTTAAATTTGAACGTATCTTAAATGTTCCAAAAAGAGGCTTGGGTGAAACCACTATCAGAATGCTAAATGATGCATCTAAGATTTATAACTTATCACTTTTTGATGTATCAAAAAAACTCATACAAACAGATGAATTAAAACCTCAACAAAGAACTCAACTAAGCAGCTTTATAGCGATGGTTGAAAATTGGAAAAGAAAATTGGATGAGTTAGACCACGTTACTCTCACTGAACTAATTTTAGAGGATTCGGGGTATATAGAAATGTGGGAAAAAGATAAAACACCCTCAAGCCTAACTAGAATAGAAAATATTAAAGAACTTGTTGGACAAATTGCTGAATTTAATTCACTACATGAATTTATTGATCATGTTTCTTTGGTACTTGAAGTTGAAAATGATCAGAGTACCAGTAAAGTTAGCCTGATGACTTTGCACTCTGCAAAAGGACTCGAATTTGATTGTGTTTTTATGCCAGGACTTGAAGAAGGTATTTTCCCAAATCAAAGATCATTAGATGAAAAAGGTAATATTGGACTCGAAGAAGAACGAAGACTCGCTCACGTTGGGATGACAAGAGCAAAAAAATATCTGTATCTAATTAATTCACAAAACAGAAGAGTTTATGGCAATTGGATGCAATCTATTCCTTCCCGTTTCATTTCTGAGATTTCAAGAGAATTTATTGATGATGATGCAACTCTAAATGCAGCTGCTATAAATACTATCAATACCTATGGTAATACTTTTCAGAATATAGCTCCATACGATTATCAAAAGAAAAAGTTATCAGCTATGGAGAGGCTAAAGGCCGCAGGACATTTCGATAATTCAATAGAAGTATTTGATGATATTTCAGATGACAATAATGAAATTGTGTTTCAAAATCAGCGCGTTTTTCATACTAAATTTGGTTATGGCATTGTAATTGGTAATGAAAATGACAGGGTTGAAGTTGATTTCGATAAAGCCGGCAAAAAAATTGTTTTATCTTCATATTTAGAGGTTGTTAAAAATGACTGAATATGTTGAAGCAATTATAAAATCTGATTTATCTATAAATGAATTAGATGATGAATACTTTTTTGACGAAGGTATTACATCAATAACACAAGCCAATATAGGAAAAGATCAATTCATTAGTTTTCATTTTGATGCGGAAAATGAAGCTAATATTCTAAAAATTATTCATAGTATATTTGGAAAATACGCAGACTTTAGAATAAAACAAATTCCTAAAAAGAATTGGGTGCTTGAGACACAAAAAAACCTCAGGCCAATTATTAGTAAGAACATTATCATACACAATGATAATTACCCAAGATCAAAATATGCACATATAGATCTATGTATTAATGAGAGTATGGCTTTTGGCACAGGTCATCATGGAACAACATATGGTTGTATTAAGGCCTTATCAGACTTGAAGAAAAAAACAGAAATTAATTACTTCCTAGATATTGGAACTGGAAGCGGGCTTTTATCAATTATTACAAATAAATTATGGTATTGCAGTGGGATTGCTGTTGATAATGATAAAATAGCAATTGATATTACAAAAAAAAACTTCAGAAAGAACAATGTTAATCCTTCAGTAAAATATAAAGTCTTAGATATTATAAAGGATGGTTATCACTTAAAAAGCAATAAATATGACCTAATAATTGTTAATATCTTAGCTAATGTTATCAATAAAATACGTTTTGATTTAAGAGAATTAATCGATAAGAATGGTACATTGATATTATCTGGAATCACTTATTCGCAGAAGAATTCAATACTAATGCATTTTTTGAGTATTGGTTTTGTGAAAATAAAAGAATATCAATATGAAGAAGTGGGTTACTCTTACACTAGTTTATTGCAAGAGTAACCATCATAGAAAGTAATTTAATCGTTATTTATAGATGCAGTAAATTATTTTATAATATGATTTTAACAATCATAATGATGATTTTAACAATCATAATGATGCATATAGCTACTTAGTTGTTGCTTTATTAAGTTTAACTACAATGTCTTGTAGAGATAAACCTCTATATTCAGCTGTATTTACTAATTTTTGAGCAACATAATAATTCGCTTGATATTGCCTTGCTAAAACCCAACTTTTAAAAAAACCGCTTACTGTTTTGTTTATAGTTGAGAATATTGTTTCAACAGCGTTGACTGAGTTATTTAGAATGTATTCCATTTTATTATTATTTTCCTTTTTGATAATATTATTTTAATGCACGAGTTACTTTAATTTTGAATAAGATGCTCTATTTATAGCAACGAGAATGTCACCTACTGGTAGTCCTTCTGCCTTGGCGAAGTCACGTGCCGCTTTTAATTGAGCTTGCTTTTTCTTATTAGAATTGAAGTTGATACCAAAAAAACCGTTTGCGAGGTTTATTGAATAATTAGTAAACTGCATTTTTTTCCTTTCTATATTTTCTATTTTGTTTAGCTTTGTTATCAATATATGCTTATATATAGTTATCTGTGAGTAAGTTAGTAGTACAAAAAATTTATATTAGATATGCATTTTTTGCATACATATAGTTAAAATCATTGCATTAAATATATATTAAAAAATCTTAAATAAATTATGACAATTTCCAGTAAAATAAAAAAACTAAGAGATCAAATGAAGGCGGAAAATATACATATGTATATTATTCCTATGAAAAATAAGCATCTTAATAGTGATCTTGAAGAAAACGAAATGAGAATAAAATATATTTCTGGATTCGATGGATCAGCAGGATTAATTTTCATTACACAGAGTAAAATTTCGCTATTTGTAGACGGTAGATACACCCTACAGGCAAAGCTTCAAGTAGATACTAATATTTTTGAGATTAATGAACTAAGTTTTCAAAAAACTATTGAGTGGATTACAAAGAATTTAGAAAAAGATAGTAAAATTGGCTTCGATCCAAAATTACATTCAATAAATGAGATAGAAAATTACACAAATAAGTTAGAAAATAATTTTATTAGTTTTGTATCAATTGACCAAAATTTAGTCGATTTGATAAGTGACCATACCTCATCTAGAGTAAAAACATATCAATTGTTTATCATAGATAAAAAATATAGTGGATTATCAGTTTCACAAAAACTGAATTATTTGAGAAATAAATATCTTAAAAATAATACCGAACTTATATTCACTCAAGATAATGATGTTGTCTCTTGGATTTCAAATCTGAGAACGCACAATAAACCATATACCCCATCAATTTTGGGCTCATGCATTATCACAAAGAAAAATTGTTATTTATTATTATCCAATAATGTAACTGTACCCGATAAAATCGATATACAATACTCAGAAGTAGAGTTTTTAGATGAGAATGAATTTGAATTTTTAATAAATTCAAAATTAAGTGAAACTAATATTGCAAAAATTGATAAACAAAATACTGCTATTTATTATACCGAAAAGTTTATTAAAAAAGGGTATGAATTGATTTCTTTCGATGAGTTTGAAAGAGAAAAATCTATAAAGAATGAAACCGAGCTTAAAAACATAATGAGAAGCCATATCTTCGATGGGCAAGCTATTTGTAATTTTATCTATTGGTTAAAGCAGACTAATAACAAGAAAGCGATTGATGAAATAACTATCATCAATCAACTTGAAAAATATAGAACAAGATCGACAACGGATTATCTTGGTCCAAGTTTTCCAGCAATAGTTGGTTTTCAAGAAAATGGCGCAATAATCCATTACAGGGCAACAAATCAAAGTTGTAAAAAAATATCTGGTGGGGGCTTGCTGCTCATTGACTCAGGAGGTCAATATAAATATGGAACCACAGATATGACAAGGACATTTCTAATTGGAGATACAAATAAGGACTATAGTAGATTATACACTATAGTATTGAAAGCGCACATTGCACTTGCAAGTAGGACTTTTGATAGCAATACGACCGGAAGTGAATTGGATAAGTCGTCGAGAAAATTATTGAGTCATATGGATATAATTACAATCATGGTACAGGACATGGAGTCGGTTATTTACTCTCTGTACATGAAGGACCTCTGTCAATATCTCCTAGAGAGAGTAGGTCTGGATTTTCAGAAAATATGCTATTTTCTAATGAGCCAGGGATTTACATTGAGGGTGAACTTGGTATAAGAATAGAAAATTTAATGATTATAAGAAAAAATACAGCTTCAGATAATTTAAATAAATTATATTTTGAAACTATTTCATTTGCTCCATTTGAGAGAAATTTAATTGATAGAGATATCCTAGATGAGAATGAAGTTGATTGGATTAACAACTACCATGAAACAGTCTATGAAAAACTCAACAAGGGTCTAGATATTGAGACAAAGGAATGGCTAAGTAAAGAGACAGCCCCGATCTAATTTAATAAATCCAGCCAATCATTCTCATCAATAACTTTTATATTTAAATCTCTTGCCTTAGTTAACTTTGAACCAGATTCCTCTCCTGCAACAAGTAAATCAGTTTTATTTGAAATAGAACTCAAAACCTTTGCTCCCATTCTTTCAGCTTTATCTTTTGCTTCTGCTCGAGACATGGTGCTAAATTTTCCTGTAAAGACAATACTCAAACCACTAATTTTTGAGTCGAGTTTTTGCTCTATTACGATATCCATAATATCTAATTGATCATTAAGATTCTTAACTATTGCAGCATTATTATCGATGGATAGAAAATCTAAAAAAGATTTTATTACCACCTCGCCGATACCATCATTATCCAGAAAAGCTTCTAGATAAGAATTATAATCTGAATGAATATTATCTATCAAACTGATTAAATTATTTATACTGTTCAAGTTTTGTGAAATAATTTTTGATGTATTAATCCCTATATGCCTTATTCCTAATGAGTAAATAAATTTATCTAATGTAATTTTACGTTTCTCATCAATACTGGAAAAAAGATTAGACATTGATAAGTTTCCCCAACCATCCAAGGATAGAATATCAATTAAACCCTGCTCTTGCCTTGACTGAAGAGTGAATATATCATTTGGTCTTTTTATAAAACCCCTATCATAAAAGAGTTGCATACTTTTGCCCCCAAATCCTTCAATATTCATGGCATCTCTTGATACAAAAAATTCCAGCCTACCCAATTCTTGGCTAACACAATAAAAGTCCCCCGTGCAACGTCTGACTGAAGAGGACTTGCCTGTTGAAGCATTTATCTCTCTTATCGCAGGACTGTTACAAATTGGACATAATTGAGGAAATTCGTATTTTTGAGAGTTATGAGGTCGTTTTGAGATATCAACACCAACTACCTTTGGTATGACATCACCAGATCTTATAACTTCTACTGTATCACCTATTCGAATATCAGAACCATTTCTGATTTGATTCCCATCGCTATTAATACCAGAGATAAAATCTTCATTATGAAGGGTGGCATTTCTAACAACCACACCACCAATATTAATTGGTTCCAATTTTGCAACAGGAGTTAATGCGCCTGTCCTACCAACTTGTACATCGATGTCTATAATCCTAGTATTCGCTTTTTCAGCTTGGAATTTATGAGCAACTGCCCATCGGGGTGACCTTGACACAAACCCCAAACGATCTTGTAAACTAAGTGAGTTGATTTTGTATACTACACCATCAATATCATAATCAAGACTAGATCTGACAGAGTCTAATTCAGAGTAAGAGTCAATAAGCTCATTCTTTGATCGATTGATTTTTGTGTATGGATTAATTGCAAAGCCCCACTCCTTGAACTTAGAAATGACCTCAAAGTGAGTATCAAAATTATTATTAGAAATCTGGCCCCATGTATATGCAAAAAAATTCAATTTCCTTGATCTTGTTATATTCGGATCAATTTGTCTTAGGGAGCCTGATGCAGTATTTCTTGGATTTACATATGTTTGTTTCCCCTGTTGCAGCATTTCTTCATTTAAACTTATAAAATCTGATTTATTCATATAAATTTCACCGCGAACTTCCAATATTTCAGGTACATCCTTTGAGTCAATTATCTTTGGAATATTTGATATTGTCCTAATATTTTCTGTAACATCTTCCCCAAGAGAACCATCACCTCTTGTTGCACCAACTTCTAATACACCCTTTTTATAAAGCAGCGATGCTGATAGACCATCAATTTTTGGTTCTGAAACAATTTCTAGTGTGGTGTCGGAACTTATATTTAAATATTTTCTTATTTTTTCATAAAAATCATCAAGCCCTACCTCATCAAAAATATTTGATAATGATAACATTGGTATTTTATGTTTTACCTTTGAGAATTTTTCTGACGGCATAAAACCGATGTTTTCGATGTATTTTGATTCCTTTTTTAAAAATGGATATTTTTCCAGTATTTGTGCATGATAGTTCTTCAACTTATCATAATCAGAGTCATTTATTGCTGAGTAATTATCTTGATAGTAGTATTTATCTTGTTGCGAGAGGAAGTTCTCGAACTTGTTGAGATAAGATATTTTATCTTCATCTGAATATGCAGATATATCACATTCTAGAAAACTTTTAATTGGATCCATAATACTCTTCATAAATTAGGCTTTTAGAAGCTTCCCGTGCTTGATTAGTAATCTTTTCTCCAGATAGCATCCTGGCTACCTCTTCTATTCTTTCATCTTTATCTAATTGTTTGATTTCAATTGAATAATCAGATTTGTGATTATCAGTTTTTTTAATCAAAAAATGATGGTTTGCTTTAGATGCAACTTGTGGTGAGTGAGTTACTGTAAATATTTGCAATTTTTGTGATAAATTAAATAGTTTTTTTCCAATTGCCATGGCGGTTGCACCACTCACTCCAGAGTCAATTTCATCAAAAATCAGTGTATCATTTTGATGCTCTTGAGACATAATGGACTTAATCGCAAGTATTATCCGTGACACCTCTCCTCCAGATGCAACCTTATTAATCACTTCAGGTTGTTTTTCTTTACTAGTTGATATGCAGATATTTACGGTATCCTTTCCCTTTGGGTCGAAGTCATCAATTTGTGATTTTGATAAAACATTTGTTTTGATGGTTACATTTGGAAATTTTAAGTCTTGAAGTTCGGATAGTAGATTTTTATCAAATACTGTTGCGATACGGTTTCTTTCGATAGATAGTTTCTTTGAAATTTCATTGTAATCTTCAACGAGAGAGTTATATTCAATGGTCATTTGTTTTATGTCAGACTCTCCTGATTTAAGTAGTTTCAGTTCTTGCAACGAGCTATGATAAAAATCATTTATATTATCAGTTTGAATATCATATTTTCTTCTCATTGCCTTAATTTCAAATAGTCTTTTTTCAATTTGATCAAGATTATCATCCCCTAAACTAAGTTCAGAATTCATATTACTAACTTTGGATTTGAAATTATCTAACAGACTTGAAACTCCATCTAACTCCTCAGCAAATAATGTATAATAATTATGATGATTTGATTGAAAAACACTGATTTCCCTATAAAGCTTATTTAGAAGTTCCTCAAGACCATTTTCACTATTCATATACATATTAATATTATCAAGTGCCGAAATCAACTTGACCTTATCTAATAAAAGCTTACGTTTTTCGCTAAGAATCCCTTCTTCACCATTGGAAATATCCATAGCCAAAATTTCATCACACATATCCTGAATAATTTCAATTTTATTATTGGCTTGATTCAATCTAAATTCTTTTTCTTGAATTTCTTTTTGAAGTAATTTTATCTTTGACGACAATAATTTAAGTTCCAAGAGCTCATCAGCATAATCTCCAAACGCATCGATAATATCAATATGGTTTGATTGATCAATAAAGCTGAGATCTTCACTTTGTCCATGTGTTTCAACTAAAAATGAGGATATTTTTTTTACAATAGACAAGCTCACAGGGTTATCATCTATGTATGATTTTGTCCTGCCATCTTTAAATTGAACTCTCTTTAAGTAGATACAATCTTCAACGTCTATATCACACTCCTCACATAAACTTTTAATTTGGTTGTTTGCTGATATTACTAGTGTAATTGTTGCTTTATCTTCATTATTTTTTACTATACCAGGATTGCTTTTTGCCCCCAGAGCAAGTGATATCGAGGCCATTATTATCGACTTACCAGCACCAGTCTCACCAGTAAATACGTTGAGACCACTTTTGAAATCAATTTCTAATTTATCTATAAAAACTAAATTATGGATTGAAAGTGATAAAATCATAAAAGTATGTGACCTAAAAATTTATTTCCAAATTCTCTTTATCCAGCTATCTTTTTCCTCTTTTGGACTCAGTCCTGCGGACTCCAACTGAGTATAGATATATTCATACCATTTACTATTTGGATAGTTATAACCTAATATAGCAGCAGAAGATTGAGCTTCGGTATAAATACCAAGTGAAATATATGACTCAGAGTATCTAGCAAGCGCTTCTTCAATATGTGATGTTGTCTGATATTCAGAAACTACATTTTTAAACCGATTAATTGCTGCCGAATGTTGATTTCTTTTTTGATAATATCTTCCAATTTCCATCTCTGATCCGGCAATATGGTCAATAACCAAATCTCGTTTGAGTCTTGAATCTTTAGCATATTCTGATCCAGAGAATCTATCTATTACTGTATTAAAACTTTGTAATGCTAATTTTGCATTAATTTGATCTCTTCCGATATTAGCAATTTGAAGATAATAAGATAATCCAATTAAGTAGTTTGCATAGGCTAGATCCTTACTATTTGGATACAGCTGCATATATCTAGTGAGTTGATTGATAGCGTAATCAAATTTTTTTGCTTCAAAATATGAATATGATGCCATTAAGAGAGCTTTCTCAGACCAATTTGAATATGGGTACTCTCGCTCTACACTTAAAAATTTATCAGCAGCCTCCTCATATTGCTTCTGGTCAAGATATAAAACTGCATCACTATAAATTTTATCTAGATTTTCCTGTGAATATGGTTCAACCTCAGGGGTGCTTGCACATGAACCCAAAAGTATAATAACAAAAAAAAGATAAAATAAGTTTCTCATATTATATATAATACAATGTATTATATTATAAATTATAATGAAAATTTAATGATTAACAATCTTCTGCAGATTGTTTGATTGTGAACTCGAGTCCATATTTTCATCTAATTCCTCTAATGCCCATGCATATGGATTCTCAAACAAATTTTTCAAAGCAAAATAGTTTAAGTTATGCCCTCCAAATACTGATGTATATTTACCAATAATATCATAACCTGCTAATTTAAGATCACCACATATATCCAAAATTTTATGTCTAATAAACTCATTATCGTATATTAAGCCTTCAATATTCATAATAGTTTTTTCAGTTAAAACAATTGCATTTGATAAATTCACACCTAAACCATAACCTCTTGCATGCAATTTCTCAGCATGTTTCAGAAAACCAAATGTCCTTGCCTGTGATAGTTCATCGTAGAAAGTCTTTGCATTAATTAACATCTCCATTTTTTGTTTGCCAATGAGAATATGATCAAAATTGATTTCTGCATCAACTACTAATGAGTCTGCTGGCTCAAAACAAGCATATGAACGATCTTCAAAAATTTCTATTTTTTCTTTAATTCTAATTATTTTTTTTGGTTTATTTAGAATTTTTTTATGTTTGTTTATTGCATCAATAAAAATTCTGCTACTTCCATCGAGTATTGGAACTTCAGGTCCATCAATTTTTATTTCAACATTATCAATCCCTGAACCACTTAAGGCAGCAAGCAAATGTTCAACAGTAAGAATTGATGTGCCAAATGAATTAGATAATTCAGTACAATAATGGGTTGATTTAACATTTTCATACGTCGCATTTATGATAGATTTATTTTCTGAGGAATCTAATCTTCTAAATATTATTCCTGAGTCTTCTTTAGCAGGAACTAATGTTAGATTGCTCACTTTATTAGTGTGAACACCTTTGCCAGAAAAGCTAATCTCATCAGAAATTGTTGTTTGCATTAAAGAACACCCTAGCTAGATAATATTAGGCTTATAACAAATTTAATCTTTAATATACAGGAAAAATATCTAGTTTGCTTGTCTTTTTAAAAATGATGGAATTTCAATATCATTATCAATATCATCTTCTATTTGTTCAGAGTTTGTTGCCTCATCGGTATTTTCATTCAAAAGATCATCTTGAAATTGATTTTGGTATTCATCTTTCTGTAATGGGTTACTTATTTGATCCTCATTGAGCTCATTTTCAATTTTAGTTTGGAAATCATCAAATTGAGCCTCATCATCTGATAAAAATTCATTATCAAATGGATTATCTACTTCATTATTTAAATCTGAAACTTCATTATCTGAAAGGATTTTTGAGTCAGCATTCATTGCCACCTGTGAATATTGTTCATTTGTATTAACAAGGTCATTGTTCAATTCTTTTTTCTTAAAACCAACATTCACAATTTTACTAAACAAACTATTTTTAGCTTTTTTTGTATCCTTATCTAATAGACTCTCATTCATTGCAAAGGATATATTATCTTCTTTTATGGAGAAAAATTCACTGACTCTTGGTATATCTGTTGTCTCTGTAGTTTGTGAATTATTAGCATGATCAAAATCACTAAAATCTTTTATCAACGTTTGCTTTTGATTTGACTTCTCATTTGAGTTAATTTTGAAAAAACTATGATTTTGGTCAATTTTTTTAATTGACACTTCTGAGTTATTTTCAATTTTTCTATTTTATTTTCCGTTGAGTTATTTATTTGTGATAATGAATTTGACTTTTCTTCTACCTTTGAGGTTTCTTTTATATTATTTTGATTTTGATTTATTCTTGGAATTGAATAATTTTTATTAAAGGTAAAACTTGTTGAGTCAATATTTTTGACATTACTTTGAATTCCTGTAGCCACGACTGATACTTTAATTGATCCCTCAAGATTTGAGTCAAAGGTTGCACCCAGAATTATATTTGCATTATTATCAACTTCATTCCTTATTCTAGTTGCAACTTCATCAACTTCAAATAATGTTAGATCTTCACCGCCGGTAATTGATATGAGAAGGCCCTGTGCTCCTTTCATGGACACATCATCTAGTAAAGGATTTGATATTGCTGCTTCTGCTGCTTCAACTGCTCTTTTTTCACCACTAGCTTCTCCAGTTCCCATCATAGCCTTGCCCATACCTTGCATGATTGATTTTACATCAGCAAAATCAAGGTTAATCAATCCTTCTTTCACCATAAGATCAGTTATTCCTGAAACACCAGATAGCAGAACTTGATCTGCCATCGCAAAAGCATCAGAAAATGTAGTTTTTTCATTTGCTATTCTAAATAAGTTTTGATTAGGAATAACAATGAGTGTATCAACGTATTTACTTAACTCTTCGATACCCTCATCTGCTATCTGCATTCTTCTAACGCCTTCAAATTGAAATGGTTTTGTTACCACAGCAACTGTTAATATCCCCTGCTCTTTACACAACTGAGCTATAACTGGAGCAGCACCTGTTCCTGTACCACCACCCATACCTGCGGTTATAAATACCATGTGAGATCCTGCAGAGTAATCTAGAATCTCTGCTTGTGCTTCTTGTGCTGCTGCTGCACCAATTTTTGGTTGGGATCCAGCTCCAAGCCCTTCTGTGAGACTTGTGCCCATTTGTATTCTTCTTTCTGCACTTGACATAGCCAGTGCCTGTGCATCTGTATTAGCAACAACAAATTCAACTCCATCCAAACCCTCTTGAATCATATTATTTACTGCATTGCCGCCAGCACCGCCAACACCGAAAACAGTAATTCTAGGTTTTAATTCACTCATTGCATCTGGAATTTTTAAATTTATTGTCATGATGATCTTCCTGTGTTTAACATTATTATTATCGTTGTTTACTTAAAAACTGTCTTTTAAACCACCTAATCAATTTTAAAAAATAACTGTTGGTCTGATTATAAGATAATGCTCTAGTGGTTATTTTTTTATTAACAAAAGTTTCATTCTGTGTATAAACCAACATACCAATGGCACAGGAAAAAATTGGACTAGTTAAATCAAATGTACTTGATTTCAAGTTTGGAACCGCTCTTCTTGCTTGAGATTTAAAGATATTTGCAGCAAGGTCATCAATCCCAATCAATTGGCTAGTTCCTCCAGTCAATACAATTCTTTTTTGTTTTGTAAGATGTGGATTAATCTTCTCAATTTTTTCTTTCACCTTTTCAAATATATCTACCATGTAAGATCTTGATATATCTGCGATTGTTGCCTTTGAAATTTCCCTAATTACATTATCATGCTCAGAGTAACCGATTTGTTTAACTGAAATTGTATCACCGTTATCATATGAGTCCATAAGCACACCACCATATAGTATTTTTAATTTTTCAGCCTCTTTCTCTGATGTACTTAATGTTCTGGCAATTTCTTTTGTAATATTGTTACCACCAAGTGGAATAACTCCTGCAGATAAAAGAGCATTATCTGAAAATATTGAATAGGATGTTGTTCCTGAGCCTATATCAATCAAAATGGAACCTATATTTGCCTCATCACTCGATAAAGTAGCAATGGCACTTGCAATAGGGGTAAAAAGAACTCTTTCAATTTTCAAATGTGCATTTTCAATAATATTATTTAGATTTTGTATTATCGATCTATTACAAACTAATTGATTAAAATTGATCTTTAACAAATCTCCATACATGCCAATTGGGTCTTCAATAAAATCTTGCCCATCCATTGAAAAACTGAGCGGAATAGTATCAAATGTATACATATTCCCTTCAATATTCTGCTCTTGAATTATATTATATGCATGAGATAAATCTTTCTTACTTACCTGCACCTCCCTTATTGGAGTAGAAATTTCATATAAATTTGACTCAACTTGATAAGATGTAATATTGACATCAATTTTGTCTACCGTTACTGATGCAATCTTTTCAGCATCCTCGATAGCAGACCTAATCGCTAGTTCTAATAAAGTCGGATCTGTAATCATCCCATTTTGAAATCCTTGCGATCTATGATGACCATACCCTAATATTTCATGGCTTAGATAATTATCTGGTGTGAGAGTATTTCTAGAAATTAAACAAACGATTTTATCAGAACCAATATCCAAAATTGCATTAACTGGTTTATGTTTATTTGTGACAGGAAATTTACCTGACATTCTATCAAAGGTCATTAATTGCATTTTAAATATTCATATTGTATTGATGCTGCTTCTGTCACCTATTTTGCTAGGCAATATATCAATGCGATCTTTCAATCTCATATCAATTACATCCACGTAACGACTCAACAACAGCTTCTCATTATCCAAACGTTCAAGATCAGTAATTGCTTCAGCGATTTTAGTCTCAGGCAAATGGATGGTGATACCATTATACAATCTCACAGTCCATCTTCTATCACCAACTCTCAAGATCGATTTTACTTTCTTATGGAAATAAGGAAACTGTTGAAGGGTATTTATAATATCAGGGATTTCAGTCAGTGCGTTGTGACCGGCAACAACTTTTAGATTGTTAAAGTCAGCTGGGTTTAATTTTTCTATTATGTTTGACTCTCCATCAACCAGATACTTTTTCCCATCAAAAAACCATATTGCAATGGGGTTATGCTCATAAATATTTATTTCTAGTGTAGAGGGATAAATTTTCTTAATATCAGATTTCTTCACCCAGGGAAGTTCATTAATACGATTCACTACTTCAGTAATATCTAATGACCACATTGACTCATTCGAGCTCAGACCAATAATTTCAATTACTTCAGAACCTTTAGTGTGTGCAGCACCATTAATTTTTACATTTTGTACTTCAAGATGGGAAACCAAATTACTTAAATTATAAATTTTGGTTTTACCATTATTAGTAAATACATTGTAACTAATTGACAAAAATAGGATTAATAGAGAAGGAATAACTAACCATTTTAAATTGAATTTATTTAATGGCTCAAAAAATTTTAGTTTTATATTCATTAAAATTAACTCACAAATTATAAAATTAGTTACCTTTTTGAAGACGCATCACAAATTATCCAATCCACTAATTGATCAAATGACATCCCAGAATATTCTGCTAATTCTGGCAATAATGATTTCTCTGTCATTCCAGGCTGTGTGTTTACTTCTAAACAGACAAGTTTTTCATCTTGGTCTGCTATTCCATATCGAAAATCCACTCTACTTACTCCTCTGCAACCAAGACAATTATGTGCCTTTAAAGCGTATTCTCTCATTTTTTCGTAAATATTTGGTTTAAGATTTGCGGGTATTATATGTTTCGTATTGTCACTCAGATACTTATCCTCATAACCAAAATAATCACTCTTTGTTTGTATTTCTGCAATATGAGTAACTTCTTGACCAATAACACCACAAGTAAAGTCCAATCCATTAACAAACTCTTCTGCAAAAAAATTTTCATCATTTGGGTGATTATCTTTTCTAAATCTATCTAGTTCATTTTGATTTGATATGATTTTAATATCTAGACTTGATCCACCATTTATTGGTTTGATAATAAAGGGAAAATGTAGATTTACCTCTTGGTTTCTAAATTGAATATCTTTTGCAACTGGAATACCATTATTTTTGAAGAACTCTTTTGATATAACTTTATTCATAGCACGTGATGAAGCAACCACTCCAGAATGTGTGTAGTTCAAATTTAAAAACTCCAATATTGATTGGATTTTTCCGTTCTCTCCCCAAGATCCATGCAAACAATTAAAAACAATATCAAATTCTAAAGAGACCAATTTTGTTGCTATATCATAATCTGGATCCAAAACTTCAAGATTATATCCAAGATTAAGGATTGCTTTTTTACACTGATTACCGCTTTGAATGCTTATTTCTCTTTCTGGCGAGATCCCTCCCATTAATAACAAAATTTTTTTCTTTTTTCTCATAAATTTATACTAGGTCCTTGACCCAGCCTTCTTATTTCCCATTCCAGATTAACACCAGTTTCTTCCATAACAGTTTTTCTAACACGCTCTCCTAGGAGTTCTATTTGGTAGGCGGTAGCACTGCCCCTATTAATAATGAAATTTGAATGTAGTTTTGATAGGAACGCATCTCCAACTGACAGATCAGCACATCCAGCTTCTTGTATTAATTCCCATGCCTTTTTATTAGTTGGATTTTTGAACGTAGATCCACCAGTTTTTTCTGCAATCGGTTGGCTTAATAACCTTTGAGTTTTGAAAGTTTCTATTTCTGAAAGAATTTGTTCTCGAGTTGATGGATATCCCGTAATAGTTGCTGATACACAAAGTGAGTCGTCAGTAATGTTACTTTTTCTATAACCAAATGATAGATCAGTGAAACTTCTTTCCATCAAATCACCTTTTGAGTTTATTATATTAGCTTTAATTAATATGTCAGAAATCTGGTAACCGTGAGCACCAGAATTCATTTTTATGGAACCACCAATAGTTCCTGGTATGTTAGATAAAAAGGCTACCCCCCCAATATTGTTTGTTAGCGCATAGCTCGATAATTTCTTATTTTGAAGAGCACCTCCACAGATAATTTTATTATTTTTTGATTTTTCAATATAATTAAATGATCTACCTAATGTTATTACTATTCCTGGAATTCCATCATCTCGAACTAGAAGGTTTGATGCATTTCCAATAATTGTAATATTTGTATCATTGGGTTTTATTTTTAGGAGAGTTACTAGATCATCAACATCCTCAGGAATAAATAAAATCTCAGCCAAACCACCAACTTTAAACCAAGTCAGATTTTTTAGAGAATGATTTGGTAAAATTTTTCCTTTTATATTTTTTTTTAGTTCTTCAGCTAATTCTATTGCGTTAGGCCAAAATTTCATTTTGATTCAACCTATAGTTCTTGACATATCCGTTTGGAGATAACATTAATATCCCCTGCCCCAGTAAATATGACTATATCTCCGTTGTTCGCATTTTTTAATATATTATCTTTTATCTCATCTTCATTCACGTAGATTACATCTATATCCGACTGACTCTTGATATCTCTTACAAAATTATCATAGTTAAAATCATCGTAAACATTTTCTCCTGCGCTATATATTGGTAAAAGTAACAATAATTTGATACCTTTGAATACCTCACAAAATCTTTCATAGAGGTTAGTTACCCTGGAATATCTGTGAGGTTGAAATATGCAAATGAGATTTTCGGAACACACCTCTTTAGCGGATGATATTAATTGAGCAAGTTCAGTTGGATGATGTGCATAATCATCAAAATATGTAATACCTCTATTTTCAGTGATATATGAAAATCTACGATACACACCTTTATATGATTTTACTCTTTCTTTGATTATATCAATCTTAATTCCTCTAATTAGTCCTACAATAATTGAAGCAGTAGCATTGTAAATATTGAACCTACCAGGTCTATCAATTTCAAAATCAAGGTCAAGTTCTCTCCCCTGGAAAGCACCTTTCAAATTAAAAAAATATCCAATTGAATTTTGTTTTGGAATTATATTATTTATCCAAAAATTAGACTCAACATCTTCTCCATATGAGAATGTATTCTTACATATAAATTTGCTCAGTATACTTGAAATAATAGGATCATTTTTACAAACTATTAAATTCCCGTCTTGACCTACATTGTTTGCAAATTTTAAAAAATCTTCTGTAAGAGATTCAATTGTGCCAAATTTTTCAAGATGATCATCGTCTATGTTTGTTATGATTGAAATTTTAGATGGCAAAGATAAAAATGTTTTATCCGACTCATCTGCTTCAACTATCATTAAATCACTTGATCCAGTTTGAAGATTTGACATAAATCCATAGTCAATACCCCCAATTAGTGATGTAGGTAAGTTTAATTTATCATATGACAATAACCATGATATCATTGACGTGCATGTAGTTTTTCCATGTGTTCCTGAAACACAAATACAATCTTTTTCGGACATGATTATTGTTAACATCTCGGCTCTTGATAGGATTCTAATTCCAAGTTTTCTTGCTTGAACTAATTCAATATTATTTTGATTTATTGCCGAGGAATAAACAACTATATCTATGTCCTCACTAATATTTTTTATATCATGCCCATGAAAAATTCTCACACCTGTTTCTTCTAGCTCATCTGTGCTAACACTTAATATTTGGTCACTACCTTGAACTTGGGACCCCTTACTGAGACATAGTCTTGCAATTGCTGAAATACCAATTCCGCCTATACCAATAAAGTGGATTAATTCGCTTTTTGAAATTTTTTCCATCATTGACTTATTTTTTTAATAATATTCATAATCTTAATTGATGCATCATTAGCACCTATCTGGTAAGCACAATTACTCATTAAAACCAATTTATTCTTATCAAGAATCAGTTCTTGTAATTGATAAGAGAACTCTAAGTTATTAATATTTTTTTCATCATATAAAATACAGGCATCATGCTGTGCCAAGTATTCTGCGTTGTATAATTGATCGCCGTCTAGAGCATGTGCCATAGGTATCAGAATTGAAGCCCTGCCTATTGCACATATTTCAAATACCGTAGTAGCACCTGCACGTGATATTATTAAGTCTGAATCGCTGATTAAACTTCCAATATTTTTAAAATATGATTGAATTTCACATTCTATTCCCAATCTGTTCATATTTGCTCTGCAAAATTTGTTCATATCCAGCTAGGCAATTTTGCTTTATAACCACTTTTTTCTTCAGATGAGTTGGTAACGTACTAATTATTTCAGGAATTAGATCATTAAATACTTTTGCCCCCTGACTTCCCCCAATTACTAAAATATTAAATTTTTTCTCATTCCTAGTAGGAATATATTTTGAACGTAAATGCTTAATATTTTTTCTTATAGGTAAACCGACAATATTTACCTTTTGATTATGTTTTGTATTTAACTGTTTCGTATTATCAAATGAAGTTAAAATTGAAGACGCGAAGTATGATAATAATCTGTTTGCCCTCCCCATTATTGAGTTTTGTTCATGAATAATTACAGGTATTCTTAAAAAATAGGCTGCAAGGCATGAGGGTATTGAGGTGTACCCACCAAAAGAAATTATTAATTTAGGACGCAATTTAATTAATTTGAATATTGATTGAAAAAAACCGATCAAAATATAGAATATAAAAAAAATCTTATGATATGTTCCACTTTTGAATGGAGAGGACGATTTTATTATATGTATATCTGTCTTTTCTATACCATTCAAATATGCCATTCCTCTAATATCAGTAAAAAATATAGTTTTTGTATTTTCAAATTCTTCTAACTCCTCATGTAGAGCCAATGCTGGATTTACATGACCTCCTGAGCCTCCGGCAACCAAAACACAAAAATTTCTTACATTTGTCTCTATCACTTTTTAACTCTGAAAATGGATTCTTCTTGTGGAGTATTTAAAACTATTTTTTCTTACTCTTGTGAATGCTAATATTAGTCCGAATGTTATAGCAATAGATATTGCTGATGAACCACCATAAGATATAAATGGTAAAGTCATACCTTTAGTAGGAATTATACCAAGATTAACGGCAATATTAATCCCAACCTGTATACAAATAAGGGATATTAGTCCAATTGATGCAATTTTAGCAAATAAATCCTCTTGAGATAGAGATCTAGAGACACCTCTAAAAACAATGAATGCGTAGAGTAAAATAATTATAAAACATGTTATCAATCCAAATTCTTCTGCTGCGACAGAAAAGATAAAATCTGTATGTGCATCAGGAAGTATATTTTTAATTACACCATCACCAGGACCAACTCCAAACCAACCTCCATTATTGATCGCACTATTTGCTGTATCTATTTGGTAAGTGTCACCAGAAGAAGGGTTAAAGAATATATTAAGTCGTTGTGAAAAATGATCTAAGTATAAATAAGAAAGGGCAGTTCCAGTTAATGATAATAAAAAAATTATGAAACCAACGAATAGAGGCATTCCTGTAATAAAATAAATAATGGAAGCTGAGAGTGTTATTAGAATCGTCTGACCGATATCTGGCTGTAAAATGAGTGTTATTGCAAAAATTAAATAAATGATAAAGGCTATAAATTTACCCGGAACTTCTTTTTTAAATGACTCAGCCATTAACCAAGAGATAAGTACTATAAATGATGGCTTGGCAAGTTCTGATGGTTGTAATGATACTATACCCAAATCTATCCATCTTGTTGCCCCTTTTATTGGGGTACCAAATAGATTGATAAAAATCATAATACAGAGTGAACCAAAAAAAATTAATAATGACAAACGTCTTATATGTTGCATATTCAGAAAAGAGAAAAATAGAGTTATGAGTATACCTAAAGTCATAAAAATAAATTGTTTTTTTACAAAAACATATTGATCTGTGTAATTTAACTTTTCAGCAATCGGTGGACTAGCTGCTAAATTTAAAACTATTCCAAAAACAATTAGTATTATAATAGAACCAAGTAGGACTTTATCAATAGTCCACCACCAATCAGACAGTCTTGATTTATTTGAACGATTAATTTGCATGCGTTTCTTTTATTTCTCCTACAATTTCTTTAAATTTATTCCCTCTTTCAACAAAATTACTAAATTGATCATATGATGAGCAAGCTGGCGAGAATAGAATAGTTGCTTCCTCAGATAAGGTTAGAGCATCCTTTGTGGAATTACTGATTGCATTGCGAAGAGTTCTACAAACTTCATTGCTTATATTGACATTTGATAATATTTCACTGAAAGATTCCGCTGCTGTTCCAATTAAATATGCCTTTTTAACATTCCCTAAATTTTCTGTAATATCTGATAATCCACCATACTTTTCTATACCCCCTAAAATCCAAAAAATATTTGTAAATGATTGGAGCGCGCCTTTGGAAGCAGCTGCATTTGTTGCTTTGCTATCATTGATATAGCTAACTTTATTTAAACGTGTGACGAGTTCAACCCTGTGTTCTAACCCCCGAAAAGTATTTAAGGCTGGAGAGTATTCATTCCAGCTATGTCCCATTATTTGCATACATGCAACACAGGCAGCTAAATTTGCCAAATTAGTCTTTGAATTAAGAACTATACCTTCATTTAATTCATATTTAATTGGACTCTCACTTCTACTCTTATCAATCACTTCTAATATATCATTTGGTTTTGATATTAAATGTTCAAATAGAACAATCTTCCCCCTTAAATTACTATCTAGAGAGCCAAAATCTTGAAATGTATTTTTTTCAATTATTGAAAAATCGTTCGTATCTTGTTTGCCAAACATGCTAAATTTTATATTTTTATAATTCTCAAAACTTTTATGCCTATCAATGTGGTCTGCTGTAATATTTAATAAAATTCCAATATTCGGTTTGATATTAGGGCAGAGAGCAATCTGGAAAGAGGACATTTCTATAACAAAAATTCTATCAGTTTTATGAAAATCAAATTCCAATACGCATTTATTGCCTAAATTTCCTCCAATTTGCACATCATACCCAAGTGACTCCATTAGATGACATAGCAACATAGTTGTTGTAGATTTACCATTTGTTCCAGTAATCATTATGACTTTATTACCCAAATTTCTACTATCTAATTCATCCATGAAAAGCTGGACATCACAAATAATTGGAACACCATTTTTCCTGGCACATTCAATTAAATCGCTATAAGGTTCTACATTTTCATTAATGCCCGGGCTTAAAATAATGGAGTCAAACTCAGAAACATTTACAGATTGAGGATCTATTATAGAAAAATTACTCCCACCAACACTATTAAGTATATCCATATTATCATCCCATAATGAAATCATTGCTCCAGCTGCAGAGAGTGACTGTAGGACGCTTTTTCCAGTTTTACCTAATCCGATTACATAATAACTTTTTCCAGAACAGTGAGTGAGATGTATCATTTGATTTAGCCTACCTGAGCTTCAATGTTAAAAGCCCTGCTAATGCAAGTATCAAAGATATTATCCAAAATCTTATAACTACTGTAGGTTCACTCCATCCTTTTTGTTCAAAATGGTGATGTAAGGGGGCCATCCTAAACACCCGCTTTCCAGTAAATCTAAAACTAATAACCTGAACAATTACAGATATTGCTTCTAAAACAAATAATCCACCAATTATTAATAGTACTAATTCATGTTTTGTAATGACTGCTATAATACCAATGATTGAACCAAGTGATAATGAACCTGTATCTCCCATAAAGATCATGGCTGGGGGAGCATTGTACCACAAGAAACCGAGACCTGCTCCAATTACCGCTGAACATATTATAACTAATTCACCTGTTCCTGGAATATACTGAATATGGAGATATTCTGCAAAAACGATATTTCCTGTCAAATATGTGATAAATGCAAAACTTGCAATTGCAATCATAACTGGCATTATCGCAAGTCCATCCAAACCATCTGTCAAATTTACGGAATTACTCGAACCAATTACAACTAAACATGAGAATATTATGTAAAAAATACCAAGGTTTAGGGAAAAATCCTTTAAGAAAGGTATAAAAATTACTGGCTCATAATTTTCTACAGCCAACATCAAAAATAATACTGCAACCAATGAAACGATAGATTGGAGTATTATTTTATATGAGCTACGTAAACCATTGGATGATATTCGAGATACTTTCAAATAATCATCATAAAATCCAATAGCCCCAAATACTATAGCAACAAAACCAACCACCCATATATATCTATTACTAAGGTCAGTCCATAAAAGCGATGATATAACAACTCCGAGAAGGATTATAACTCCACCCATGGTTGGTGTTCCAGATTTTTCAATTATATGTCTTTTTGGACCATCTATACGAATGGGCTGACCATTCTTTTGAATTTTCTTGAAGGTATTGATAATGCTAGGGCTAAAAATAAAGACTATTAACCCTGAGGTAAACATTGCTGCACCTGCCCTTGTAGATATATATTGAAAGGCATTAAGAAAGGGAAAAGTATCCAATAAAATATTTACTAACCAAACGAACATATTCTTTATCCCTCCACGGGATTATTATATTTTTAAATGATTAATAAATTCCTTTACTAGCTTACTTATTTTAATTTTATTCCCTCCCTTTAAAAAAATCAGGTCTCCAGCTTTTATATCAAAGTCATTATTTATGCTTATACTCTCCACAGTATCAAACCATTTTCTCTTCTTTTGTATTTTAATATTATTAAAATGACTTTTCATTATTGGACCGCATAAGTATACATCGTCAATACTCGATGCGTTAATAAACTCAATTAATCGGCTATGATATTCATCTGTTAGATCTCCTAGTTCAAGCATATCTCCAAGAACAACTATTTTTCGCATGATTGAGGGATTAGAATATTTATCTATTGACTCAATTGCAGCCATTAAGGATGTTGGACTAGCATTGTAAGAGTCATCTAGTAGTGTAATCACCCCAGCATGCTTTTTAAAGACAATCTCTTTCCATCTGCCATCCCCCTGTTCAACACTCCCGAGATCTTTTAGTACTTCATCTAAATTAAAATTATAGTAAGATGCCACACCTAGGATAGGTAGATAATTCTCAATTAAATTTAAGTTTTGTAACACTGTTTCAAATGTATATCTCTCACCGTGAATATTTAAATATACTTTTGATATGTTTGCAGTTCTTTCAATTTTAATAATATTAATATCTGCTTTTATATTTTTTCCAAAAGTTATATGTGATAACTTTTTTTGTTTTACAGAATTGATAAGAAGATCATGGAATTCACTATCACGAGGAAGGATAACCAAGCCCTCTTTATCCATTCCATCAATTATCTTAGTTTTTTCAATTGCTATATTTTCTTTACTTCCTAAATTACCAATATGCGCCTCACCTATATTTGTAATAATTGCTATATTTGGTTTAATCAAATGCGATAATTTACTAATTTCATTTTGCCTATTCATACCAACTTCAAAAATTGCATAATCAGTATCTTTTTCTACCTTTGACCTTGATAAAATAACACCAAGATAATTATTAAATGATTGAGGAGAAGAAATAGTCTTACCATATCTTGTCAATACGGAATGTAGATAATTTTTTGTAGTTGTTTTACCTACGCTTCCTGTAATTGCGATACGAAGAGCATTATTTTGCTGTGTCAAATAATCTGAGATATCACGAAGAGCTTCATATGTATCTTCAACTAGGAAAAATGGGGATTTATTTTCGTTAAACTTTTTCTTATCTGAAATGATGGAGGCTATTGCTCCATTTTTTATTGCGTCATCAACAAATTGATGACCATCTGATTCTTCACCTAAAATTGCAATGAAAATATCTCCAATTTCGATATTTCTACTATCCAAGCAAATACTTCTTGCTGAACCATTGTTATTAAAGTTAATTTCTGCATTAATTATTTTTGCTAGTCTGGAAAATGTAATATTAGTTTCTATCTTATAATCTTGTGACATTGATCTAATTACTTAAAATATCAGAAACTGTGTCGTGATCAGAAAAAAAAACTCTTTTATCCTCATACTGAATATATCTTTCATGCCCCTTACCACAAATTAAAAGATTATCATTAATTGACAATTTTGAAATAGCATGTGCTATAGCTTCTGCCCTATCACTTATCTCAATAAATTTTTCTGAGTTTTGCATTAATTCATTTCTTATCTTTGATGGATCTTCTGATCTAGGATTATCATCTGTTATGATAACATAGTCAGCATATTTAGCTGCAACTTCGCTCATCAACACCCTTTTCCCAATATCTCTATCTCCACCTGCACCAAAGACTATGAACAACCTATTTGATGTAACTTGTCTAAGTTCAATAAGTGCTGATTTGATTGCATCAGGCGTATGAGCATAATCTACGTATATATAATTATTTTCATCCTTAGAAGCGACGCGTTCTAACCTACCAATAACATTATTCAAATTGGAAATAGTCTTGATGCTATCCATCAAAGAAATATTTGTATTAATTGTCGATAAGCATGCGGCAATTAGTGAATTTATTGCCTGAAATGATGCAATAAAAGAGGTTTGTACGTTTACTAATTTACTATTGATGATGCACTCTAAATTGACCATCTGGTCTTCACGTCTATAAATTTTGTTAATTACAATTGTTGAGTTTTTATTCCCAATAGTGACAATTTTCTTGCTTCTTATTTCATCAATAAAATTATGATATTTATCTGGAATCATATATTTATTTATGACTGCGGTACTATTATCAGTGAGTAACTCGGTGAATAACCTCTTCTTTGCATTAAAATAACTGATCATATTTTTATGGTAATCGAGATGGTCTCTTGAAAAGTTGGTGAAAGCAGCACCCGAGATATTTAGGCCATCGATTCGACTCTGATTTAAACCATGACTTGATGCTTCAATTATAACATTATCATAATTAGCATTAGATAAATCTGATAATTGTTTGTGAAGAGAAATAGGATCTGGAGTAGTCAAAGTATTATTGCTTTGTATTTTTGAATTTCCTAATGTTCCAATTGAGGCTGAGAGTATTCCATTTTTGCTCCAGATTTGTTCAGTAAATTTAGCAACAGATGTTTTACCATTGGTACCAGTTACAGCAATAATATTTTTTGGATATTTTTCATAAAATCTTGAGCATATTTTTGCTAGATCTTTCCTAACAGATTTACTACTTAGAATGATTGAATTATGAAATTGGCTTATAAAATTACTCGAATTTGAAACAACAATTGCTGCTGCACCTTTATTAACTGCTTCTTCAATATACTTTTTGCCTAAGGCTGGATCTTCTTCAATGAGAAAAAATAAACTTCCATTAATAACATCACGACTATCATTACTTATTTGCGTGATTTCATGATTTTGTATAAATAACTTATTATTCTTAAATTCCAATGATTCAGAAATATACATTGATAAGTTCCGCTTTCATTTTAATTCAGCGCTACCTCAAATTGATCAGACTTATATAAATCTATTTTATTTGTTGGTTTAATATTAAGCATTGGAGCAATTCTTGTAACAATATTTGAAAAGGTTGGAGCAGCATTCCATCCAGCAGTTGCATAACCATATGTTTCTTTTAGAGGCTGCGGTTCATCCAATAGCAAAAATAAAACATATTCTGGTTTTTCCATTGGGAATACACCCATAAAAGTTGATATACGAGCTTCTGGATCATATTTTCCATTTACGATCTTTTCTGAAGATCCAGTTTTTCCGCCTACAAGTATTCCATCAACTGCAGCTTTCTTTGCTGATCCATGAATTACATTCAAATACATTAATTTTTGTATCTTCTCACTAGTAGTAATATCCAAAAATTGTTGTCCTTTATCTTCATTCAGAATGTCTGATCTAATGAATGTCGGTTGTACTAATTTGCCTCCATTCACCATAGAAGCACCTGCTAGTGCTGCATGAAGTGGGGTAACTGATACTCCATATCCATATGATATTGTTATTGAATTTATTTCCTTCCAATCTCTTGGTATTATGCTTTTAGGTATATGCCCAACTTCAGTTATCTTTTCATCCAAAATACCTAATTTTTTTAGAAATGATTTATGATAATCAACTCCAAAATCAGATACAATTTTTGCTGAGCCAATGTTTGAAGAGTAAATAAATATTTCTTCCACAGAAAGCTCCCTATTTTCAGGGTGATAATCACCTATACTGTGCCCACCAATTTTTATTGGTTCTCTTGCATCATAGATTGTATCCAAATCAACTAAACCACTGTCTAAAGCCATCGCAATTGTAAAGGTTTTAAACGTTGAACCAATCTCATAAAGAGAATTAGTTACTTTATTTGCATTTTCTGGCTTTAGAGCCTCTAGGGGATAATGAGGATCATAATCAGGAAGAGATACTAGGCCGATAACCTCACCATTATTAACATTCATTAATATTGCAGAACCGGCTTTTGCTGAATATTTTTTTATAGATTTAAGTAATTCATCACGCATTGCGAATGTGACTTCAAGATCAAGCGATAAGGAAATATCATCATAAATACCTTTTTCAATTTGTTTATCTATGTATTCCTCAATTCCCACCCTTCCATTATTATCTATATCAACATAACCGATGACATTTGCCAGTGTGTTCCCAGCACTATAAAATCTCTTTTTCTCATCAAAGAATTGTATACCTGGTATGCCCAAATTATGTATCTTATCTTTCTCAACAGGTGTTATACCTCTCTTTAACCATACAAATTTCTTATCATTAAGTATTTTAAATTCTAAATCTTCCCTCTCAAAACTAGGAATTACATCTAAAATATCCTCTATAATATCTTCCTTATTTCTCAATAAATATGGTCTTATTGCAACCGAAGTCATATCAATATTTGAGGCCACCAGATTACCATCACGATCATAAATGTTTGGCCTCACGAATGTTTCGTTTTTGATTTTTGGAGTCTCAGCATTAACTGAGGAGGATATGTTTGCAAGATATATTAATTTTCCTGACAGAACTAAAAAGCCTACCATAAAACAAAAAGCTAGAAATTTAATCCTAACCTGGATACGTGTCTGATTTTTGTTAAAATTTCTTTCTAGCATTTTCAATTATTGATTTTAATTTTCAGAAAAACCAACTAGTGAGCGCTCTACCAACTCATCCATTATTTTGTTTGCTGGTTTAATTGGTATGTCCTCAATATCTCTAATTTGACTTACTCTGACTGGTTGAAGATTTAAACCTAAATTATTAGATAAGTTCTGAATTCTATCTGGTTGTGATAATAAACTCAACTCAGCTTGAAGAGTGAGAATTTCATTTTTTTCTTTAACAATATTCCTATTAATCTCTGATATCTGATTTGAAATATTCTTACTATCATAACTGACAATATATAGTAGGAGGGCGAATATTATGGATGAGAACAATAAAAAAACATATAAATATCTAATCATACTAGTACTCTAATAATTTCTTCATATTTATTCATACTATAAATATCTAAATTTTCTCTAAACAAACTATCAGTCCTCTCTATACATCTTAGCTTGGCTGATCTTGATCTGGGATTAAGAGTAATTTCAGTTTCTTGAGGTATCAAAAATTTCTTAGTAGGATAAATAAATGGACTATCTAATATTGATTTTCTTGATGGCTCATATCTAGACTTAGAAATTGCACTTTCAGTTAAATGAGTAAATATATTTTTTACAATTCTATCTTCAATTGAATGGAATGTGATGACAACAACTCTCCCTCCTTGATTTAAATAATTTGTAAGATTTGAGAGTAAATTAATAATCTCCTGCATTTCATTATTCACGAGAATTCTTATAGCTTGAAAAGTACGAGTGGCAGGATGGATAGATTTTCCAGGTTGTTTTTTATAAAAATTCCCTATTGTATTTTCAATTATTTTAGTAAGTTCTAATGTTGTCTCAATTTTTTTTGACTCTCTATATTCACAAATCCTTCTTGCAACCAATCTTGCATGACGCTCCTCTCCAAAATCTTTAATAATCTCTGCCAAGTGAATTTCCTTCAATTTATTAACTACATCATAAGCACTTAGAGAGTTTTCACCCATGCGCATATCAAGAGGTCCATCCGACTGAAATGAGAAACCTCTTTTTGGATCATCTAATTGAAATGAAGAAACACCCAAATCAAGGAGAATACCATCTACTCTATTTATAGATGAGTCTCTTAAAAGATCCGGTATCTTAGAAAATTTGGAAATAAAGAAACTAAATCTATCACCATGAGAGTCTCTTAGATCCTCAGCATATTGGATTGAATTTTTATCTCTGTCTGTTGCAATTAAGGTACAATCAGAGTTTTCAAGAATTGCTCTGGAATGCCCACCGCCCCCGAAGGTGCCATCAACATAAACATTTCCTCCTCTTAATGTTAATGTCTCAAGCACCTCATTGAGCATAACTGGTATATGATGATATGGTCCGCCAGTAGAATTTTGTCTACTCATCATCACATCAATTACCAACATTCCTTTTACTTAACAGGCTTCTTTGCTCTTTAACTTTTTTTTGTGCCTCAATTAAATATGCATCAAACCTATTCGGTTCCCAAATCTGAAACTTTTCACCCAATCCAACAAATATAACTTCATCATTAATATGCGCATGATCGATGAGAGGTTTAGATAATATTACACGACCGTCATTATCAATTTTCAATTCCTCAGATAATCCAAATAGCGCAGTAGATAAGATATCTCGTTCGTCAGAATAAGGGTCTAAATTATCCATTAGTTCATATATATTACTTGCTAAATTTTCTCCACCAGCATCAATGGCTTCAGCATCCAAAGATGGATAGCAAAATATTTTTTGAGAATTATCTTTCAATAATGCATTTCTAAATTGTGCAGGTATTGATACCCTTCCTTTGCTATCTACCTTATTTCGAAATTTTGATAAAAATAATTGCATAATAATTCCATAATATGGGTAATTATGGGATATCATGGTATATCATGGATGTCAATGGTTTTTTAACACATTATTAACCAATTGTAGATGCTAGATGGCTTATAAGCCGGGTTCTGTAAAATGATGATCATTCATCTTGTTTATAGGTTACCCTATAAATCTAGCGACCTACCCAGATAGTATTTCAAAGGACAAACAAAACTATCTCTATTTGGTCTTGCTCCCAGTGGGGTTTGCAATGCCATTAATGTTACCACTAATGCGGTGCGCTCTTACCACACCATTTCACCCTTACCACAATTATGGCGGTATATTTTCTGTTGCACTTTCCCTAGAGTTGCCTCCGCCGAGAGTTACTCGGCACTGATCCTCTGTGGAGCCCGGACTTTCCTCTATACAATAGCGATCATCCAGCCATCTAGCTTGTAGATTATTACAGGAAAGTCTTAAAACTGTCTAGTTCTCCAATTTTAAACTTCGTGCGGCAATTATTTTTCTATGAATTTCAACAATGATATTTCTGGTATTCTGGTCAAGTATACCATCAACTAATTCTGGTCTCCAATGCCTTTGAAAAGCTGCAACAACCTTTTCCGTCTGTTCATCAATTAACCCTGAAATTGATAATTCAAAACCAATTTCAATCAATTTTTTCTGAAAGCTCATTATTGTGGGTTTAATCTGGTCAGCCAGCTCTGAATTAGTATTATTGTTTTTGATGGACTCCATTTCCGAATAAATTCCTATTCCTGATTTATTTAAAAGTTGCCAAGGAAATCTTATCCCTGGGTCAATTTTTCTACCTACAGATACATCTGAATGTCCAAGAATATTATGCCGATCTATTGAATGTTTTGATATGAGCAGTTCCAATAATTTCAGCAAAGAATTTATTTGTTTGCTAGAAAAATCTTCTAAACCTGAATTATGCAATTCAATACCTATTGATTGGGAGTTAATATCCCTGCAACCATTCCAATATGACTTGCCAGCATGCCATGCTCTTAGTGAGTCATTAACAAGCGAGTATATTGTTCCATTATTATTTATGAAATAATGACAACTAACTTTTGATGCCGGACTCAAGAACCACTTAATTATGTTTTGGCTTGGTGCTTTAACACCAGTATAATGAATAATTATATAATCAATTTTTGATCCATCTATTCGATTGTTGTAGTTTGGAGATTTATAGTTATCCTTTATCATGTAAAAATTATGTAATATTGAATTTAAATTTAATTACAAATCATTTGTATAAGAAAAGTTTACTATGAAAAAAAATAATTGGAACTTTTGGATTGATAAAGGTGGTACATTTACAGATATAATTGCTTTTTCACCTCAAAAAAATCTTCATCTAGAAAAAATATTATCAAGATCCGAAGAATATGATAATTCCATCACACATGGGATAAAAAATATACTTAACAAATATGACTCTCGGATTGAAAATATCGACACTATATGCATCGGAACAACTTCAGCAACTAATTCACTCTTAGAACGAACTGGCGAAAAAACATTACTAATAGTCTCAAGAGGATTCATGGATTCTTTGCAAATTGGTTATCAAAATAGAAATGATTTATTTGATTTACATATCAGAAAAACACACCCTCTCTATTCAAAAGTAATTGAAGTAGATATTAGGTTACTTCCCAATGGCAAACCTCTAGAAAGATTAAATTGGGATAAAATTCATTCACAACTTAGATCTATCAAATCGAATGAATATACTTCAATTTGTGTGAGTCTCATTCATGGATGGAAGTATCCTGAATATGAAACTAGATTAAAAAATTTACTACATGATCTAGGACATAAAAATATAACACTGGGTCATGAGATTTCTGAGACTATAAAGTACATAAAACGAACCAACACAGGTTTAATAAATGCATATGTCGACCCAATTATCCAAAGTGATATAAATGCAATTAAAGAAGAGTTTCAAACAGAAAAAAATAAAATAAATCTCAGATTTATGCAATCCAATGGTGGGCTCTCAGATAACAATAATTTTAGAGGAATAAATGCTTTATTATCCGGACCCGCAGGAGGCATTGTTGGGGCTGTTTCCTCTGCAAAAGCTTCAAAAATAGATAATATCATAACATTTGATATGGGCGGAACGTCAACTGATATATCACATTTCGATCATGAAATAGAATATAACAACGATAAAAATATAAACCAAATAAATATCCAGGTGCCAATGATAGACATTGACACAATTGCTTCTGGAGGCGGATCAATACTTGAATATAAAAACTCAAGAATGACAGTAGGACCAAAATCTGCAGGATCTTATCCTGGACCAATGGCATATGGAAAAGGTGGACCACTTACAATTACAGATGCAAACCTCATCCTAGGAAAAATACTGGAAGATCATTTTCCTAAGATTTTTGGTAAAAATAATTCATCTCCATTAAACAAATCTCTAGTCGTAAGTGCATTCAGTAACATCAGAGATCTTATAGATAAAGAGAAAAGCATTGAAGAAATAGCGGAAGGTTATATCAACATTGCCGTAGAAATGATGTGCAGAGCAATAAAAAATGTTTCAACAAAAAAGGGTGTTAATTTGGAAGATTACACCCTTGTTAGCTATGGTGGAGCTGGCGGGCAACACGCCTGTTTGATAGCAGAGAACCTAAACATCAAAAAAATATTAATCAACCCATTATCAAGCTTTCTATCCGCTTATGGTATCGCAAATTCAAATGAAAAATACATCAATCAAAAAACAATATTATGCGAATTTACCGACCAAAATATATCCAAAATTAAATCTATAATTTCAACCTTGAAAATTGAGAACATTAAGAATTTTTCAACCCAAAAAATCTCTCACAAGTCAATTATCTACCTCAAATATTTAGGGACAGATCAAACAGTGAGTTTACGGATAGATGATGATAAATTTGATATTAAAAATATAAAAAAAAGATTCGAGAAAGCCTACAAGAGAATATATGGATTTATTCCTAATACTTCAGTAATAGTGGATTTAATACAAGTTGAAACTTCAACTAAAATAGCACCAACTAATATCTTAAAAAGTAACAAAAAGAATCCCACTTCTCATGATTTAACAAGCTTTTTCGTCAAAGGAAAATGGGTGAATGCAGAAATTATCCATTTGGATTCAATACCAAATAACCAAAACATATGTGGACCCAAAATACTCATTGATCAAAATTCAACTATTATTATTAATGATGGGTGGGTTGCCAGGAAAGATGATGTGAATAATATTATCCTAGTAAAGGATGAATATACTAAAAAACAAAAAATAAATACAAAATCACCTGAAATACTTGAAATTTTCAATAACCTATTCATGTCGGTGGCGGAAACAATGGGTGAAACACTTAGAAGAACCGCTTCATCAGTTAATATAAAAGAACGCCTTGATTATTCATGTGCATTATTTGATAAGCATGGAGAACTAGTAGCAAATGCTCCTCATATTCCAGTTCATTTGGGATCGATGGATGATTGCGTAAAATATTTAATTAGAACAACAAGCAATATCAAAAAAAATGATATATTTATAAGCAATTCTCCAAGATCGGGTGGTACACATCTCCCGGATATTACTGTAGTCTCTCCAATATTTTCAAAAGAAAACGAAGAAATTATTTATTTTTTGGCTACGAGAGGTCATCATCCCGATGTTGGTGGCATATTCCCTGGATCAATGTCCATTGAAGCAAAAAAATTGGAAGATGAAGGAATTATTTTTGATAACCTCAAAATTAAAATTAGTGATATTAATCACCCATCAAAGATTATTGACGCACTAAATAATAGCAAATACCCAGCAAGAAATCCTCAGATGAATATTCAAGATCTTACTGCACAAATTGCTGCAAATAAGGTTGGTGAGATTGAGATATTTAAATTGATAGATAAATATGGTGAACTTGTCGTTAATGAACAAATGATAGAAATTAGGAGAAATGCTTACCTTTCATCATTAGAGGTAATTGAGAAACTTGAACCATCAGAATATATATTAAATCTCGATAATTTTATTATTCAGCTAAAAATTAAAATAGATGAAGTAAAAAATAAAATCATATTTGATTTTAGGGGTTCAAATGCTGAAAATAATAACAATTATAACGCCCCTATCCCAATTACAAAGGCTGTCATCATGTTTGTAATTAGGTGCCTCATAAATGATAGTATCCCTCTTAATTCTGGCTTGCTTCAATCAGTGGAAATTGTCTTTGATGATAACTCATTCCTGAACCCATCAAGCGATGCTGCTGTATCAGCAGGCAATGTTGAAATTAGTCAAGCACTCGCAAATTGTATATTTGCAGCTATTGGGAATAAAGCATCATGCCAATCAACTATGAATAACTTAATATTGGGTAATAGTGAATTTCAATATTATGAGACAATTTGTGGTGGACAAGGTGCACATCGTGATCACGATGGACAGGATGCAGTTCAAACAAATATGACAAATTCAAGATTAACAGATCCTGAAATTTTTGAAGAAACCTATCCTATTAGTATTTTAGAATTATCTATTAATAAAAATACTGGAGGAATTGGGAAGTATACTGGAGGTGATGGAATAAAAAAAATATTCAAAATTGAACAAGAGATGAGCTGTTCAATATTATCAAATAATCGTATTTACCCACCTTTTGGATTACAGGGCGGTAATGATGGCAAAAAAGGGGAAAATACTCTAATCAGGAATAATAAAAGTGAAGATCTAGGAGGTAATTGTCAAATAGATCTTCACAAGGATGATATATTAATAATTCAGACACCATCAGGTGGAGGTTTTGGAAAGTTAAATTAATCAGGACTTATTATTTTTAACCAATGATTTAATTCATCTTCTGTCCAATTCTTCCTTTGTGCATAATCTATGGCTTGATCATTTGTAATTTTACCAACCCCAAAATAGCGTGACTCAGGATTACTAAAATATATTCCACATACTGACGATGCTGGAATGATTGCGCATGACTCCGTTAATTTCATATTTATTTTATTTTCAGCATCTAATAACCGAAGAATCGTAATCTTTTCTGAATGATCGGGTTGAGCTGGATACCCTGGAGCAGGTCTTATTCCTGTATATTTCTCATTTATAAGATCATCGTAACTCAAATTTTCATTTGGATCATATCCCCACAATTGCTTTCTAACCTTTTCATGAAAAAACTCCGCAGAGGCTTCAGCAAACCTATCACATACGGATTTAAATAAGATCGATTTATAATCATCATCTAATAAATTAAGCTTTTTATTTACTTCTTCTTCATTAAAATCAATTGATACTGCAAACAAACCAATATAATCATCGCATTTTGACTCTTGTGGTGCGATGAAATCAGCCAAACAAAGATTTGCTCTATCATTTCTTCTTGCAATCTGTTGCCGGATTGAGTGCAATGTATCAATTTTTTCATTCGATTTTGGATCGTAAATATATATATCTTCATTAAAAGATTTCGCTGACCAAAAACCAATTACAGCTTTTGATTCAATAAGCTTCTTCTTAATAATCTCTCCAATCAAGATATTTGCATCATCAAAAAGATTTTTTGCTGTTGGACCAATATTTGGATCTTCAAATATTCGAGGATAGACTCCTCTTATCTCCCAAGTCTGAAAAAAAGGTGTCCAATCTATGTAGTTACGTAATTCAACTAAATTTGTCCCTATATAATCTCTAACACCAAGATATGAGGGCTTTTTCACACTTATTTTTTCCCAATCTATTTTTAATTTGTTAGAACGGGCATCAGTTAGTTTATCAAGACCCCTCTGTTTATTATTAGATGAGTATTGCTTTCTAATTTCTTCATACTCATCATTTAATTTATTTAATAATATTTTTTTTCTATCTTCAGATGATAAATCAGACATTATTGATGCTGCCTTGCTTGCATCTAAAACATGAATAGTACTTTTATTATCATAACTAGGTGAAATTTTTAGAGCTGTGTGTGCCTTACTTGTTGTAGCGCCTCCAATAAGTATAGGAATATCTAGATTATGTTTTTTGATTTCACTAGCAACATGACACATTTCATCTAAACTTGGTGTTATTAATCCAGATAAGCCAATTGCATCTGCTTTTTCATCAATTGCGGTTTTGATAATTTTTTCAGCAGGGACCATCACCCCTAAGTCAAGAACTTCAAAGTTATTACATTGTAAAACGATACCAACAATATTTTTACCGATATCGTGTACATCACCCTTAACAGTTGCCAATACTATTTTCGCAGTCTTTTTTGATGCAATCTCACTATTTTCTTCCATGTAAGGTAATAAATAAGAAACAGCTTGTTTCATAACTCTCGCACTTTTTACAACTTGCGGTAAAAACATTTTTCCTTCGCCAAAGAGATCACCAACAACATTCATACCCTTCATCAGAGGACCTTCAATCACAGCCAGAGGTTCTCCAATTTGCAATCTTGCTTCTTCGACGTCTTCTTCAATATAGTCATTAATTCCATTTATTAGAGAATAAGATAACCTGTCCTCTATATTTGTATTTCTCCATTCAATCTTCTTAGATTGTTTTTCTGTTGTTTCATTTTGGAATTCAATTGATTTTTGAAGAAGCTCTTCAGTGGCAGAGGCAGATTTGTTTAAAATCACACTTTCACATAAATCCCTGAGCTCTGGTTCAATGTCATCATATATAGCAAGTTGCCCTGCATTAACAATACCCATATCCATACCAGCACGAATTGCATGATATAGAAAAACTGAGTGCATTGCTTCTCTTACGACATTATTACCCCTAAAAGAAAACGATAAATTCGAAACGCCTCCTGAGATACTCGACAAAGGCATATTTTTCTTTAATAACTTACAAGCATCTATAAATGATTGCCCGTATGCATTATGTTCTTCAATGCCAGTAGCAACAGCAAATATATTGGGATCAAAAATTATATCTTGTGGTTCAAACCCTACAACATTTACAAGAATATCATAAGCTCTCTTTAGAATATCAAATTTTTGCTCAGTTGTCTCGGCTTGACCATTTTCATCAAAAGCCATTACAACAACAGCAGCACCATAAAGTTTGATTTTTGTTGCTACATCAATGAATTCATCTTCTCCTTCTTTCAGACTGATTGAATTTACAATTGATTTGCCCTGGATACATTTTAAACCCGCTTCAATTACACTCCATTTAGATGAGTCAATTACAATTGGAACTTTTGCGACATCAGGTTCTGATGCTAATAAATTCAAAAATTCTACCATGACTTTTTCAGATTCTAATAACCCTTCATCCATATTAATGTCTATCAATTGGGCACCATTATCAATCTGCTCTTTTGCTACTTTTATTGCTTCATCAAAATTATTTTCTTGTATTAATCTTTTGAACTTTGCTGAACCTGTTACATTCGTTCTTTCACCAATATTAATAAAGTTAATATTGCTTTCTTTGTTGAATGCTTCTAGCCCTGATACCCTGAGTATTGGCTTTTGTTGAGATGGTATTCTTGGTTTTATTCCCCTTGTAATATCAGCGATGTGTTCTATGTGCTCAGGCGAAGTACCGCAGCAACCACCTACTATATTGAGCATGCCATCTTTAGCAAACTCTTCTATGATGTGCGCTGTTTCATGTGGCATTTCATCATATTGACCTAACTCATTCGGTAATCCTGCATTAGGGTAGGCTGAAATCAAAGTATCCGAAAGATTTGATAATTCTAGTAAATGTGATCTCATTTGTGAGGCACCTAATGCACAATTTAAACCCACTGAAAATGGCTTGGCATATCTAATTGAATTCCAAAATGCTTCAACTGTTTGACCAGACAATGTCCTTCCTGATAGATCTGTTATGGTTCCAGACAGCATCAATGGTTTATAAGTTTTTAATTTTTGATAAGTTTTTTGAACAGCATAAATTGCTGCCTTTGCATTGAGTGTATCAAATATTGTTTCAATCAAAATTATATCAGCACCACCAACTAACAATCCCTCTGCAGCTTCAGCATATGAAGTTACAAGATCATCAAAAGTAACTGCTCGAAATGATGGGTTTTGTACATCTGGAGACATGGATGCAGTTTTGTTGGTAGGTCCAAGCGCGCCAGCAACAAAAATCTGTTTACCATTTTCTTCAAAGTATTCTCTTGAAACATTTTTAGCAATCATTGCAGATTTTCTATTCATCTCATAAACAAGCTTCTCATTACCATAATCTGCTTGAGAAATAGAGTTTGATGAGAATGTGTTTGTTTCAATTATATCAGCGCCAGCATCACAGTATGATTTGTGAATATCCCTTATCAGGTCAGGTTGGGTAATAGATAGTATATCATTATTCCCTTTTTGATCGAATTTAGAGTCCAAAAGTTCCTGCCCTCGAAAATCATCTTCGGAAAGCTCAAATTTTTGAATTTCAGTCCCCATTGCACCATCAATAATGAGAATTCGTTCTTTCGCTATTCTGTCTAATTCATTCATTTATTTCACACTATCAATGTTTAATTTGTTAATAATTTGATCCATTAAAGATATCTGATTTAAGCTGTAGATATGAAGATTATTTATCCCATTTTCAATAAGATCTCTAGCCTGATCAGCAATAATTGATAAAATAATATCTAACTGCTGTTCATTATTTAAATTATTAAAATGATGATTAAAAATTCCTTCGAATTTTTTTGGTATGCTAGCTCCGCATTTAATTGAGAATTCTCGGATTTTTTGGAAATTGGTAATTGGTATTATTCCTGGTATTAGATTTGCCCCAATTTTACTTCTATCCAATAATTCACTGAAAGTATAAAAGAGATTATTATCAAAAAAATATTGAGTTATTATATCATTTGATCCGCTATTGACCTTATCTTTTAAATTTTCAATATCAGCTTTCAAATTTTCTGAGTCAGGATGTGTTTCTGGATATCCTGCACAATATACTTGAATATCAGACAGCTTTTTAATTGCTTTTATCAATTCACCTGTTTTTTGGAATCCTTCTGGATGTGCCTTATATTTTTTTGAGATATTGTTTGGAGAGTCTCCTCGTAACGCAAGGATCTTATTTACACCAATTTTAAGATAATATTCAACTAAGCTCATTGTATCGCTTATGGAAGCGTCAACGCATGTTAAATGAGCTGCAACATCTATATCTGTGTCTTGGTGTATTCTTCTGACTAAATCCATGGTTTTATCTCGATTTGAACCACCTGCGCCATATGTTACTGATATGAAACTCGGCTTATGTATTAGTGCGTTTATTTTTTCAACGAGTTTAACGTTATTACTAATTTCCTGAGGTGGAAAAACCTCATATGAAAAATTGATATTTTTTTGGAAAATATTACTCATGGTTTTTCCCCAGCCATGCCATTACTTTTAGCTCGTTGATATTTGGTTGTTTGAATGAGACGGCTTTAGTTTTATCAACTAAACCAATATTTGATTTTTGAAAATAATCTTTAATTTGAGTTTCATCAAAACCTAACCTCCTATGTGAAAAGTTCGTTCTTAAAAATTCATTTTGATGTTTTAGGTAATCAACAATCAATATGAAACCTTCCTTATTAAGTAATTTCTTAGCTTCCCTGATTAAATCCTGAGGTTTATCAAAATAATGAAGTACTTGATGATAGATAACAAGATCTGCTTTGCCGTATGATTCTATAGCCTCTGTTTGTGTTATATCGCCAAAGATTATTTTACAATTATTTCTATTATCTTGAGTAAGCTTTGACTTTGCCATTTTTATAACTGTGTGATTATTATCAATACCTACACACGTTTTTGATAATGATGAAAAAAGTGATAGCATTTTTCCTGATCCAGTTCCCATATCAAAAAGATTGTTCATTGGTGTATGGATGTTTTTGATAATAATTTCACGTAGTTGATTATCTAGAGCAACGTTACTAAATTGATTAAGCGGATCAACATAATATTGTTCTTTATATTGTTTAAAAAAGAAATCATTTGCATCATTTAATCTTGATTTTTGTAGATCATATAATCTTTGAATGTCTCTTTCTTTTGGATTTTTGTAAGTTTTATCTTTTAGTAAATAATCTAATAAATACTTATTAGATTTATCATTATTTAATTTACAAAAAACCCATCCACCCTCTTTAATTCGGGTAATTAAACCAGCCTCATCTAATATTCTAAGATGTCTTGAAACCCTGGGTTGGCTCTGATCTAAGGAGTGAACAATATCTTGAACGCTCAGCTCACCATCAATTAATAGATTAATTATTCGGAGACGCGTTTCATCTGCAAGGGCCGCAAAAGTTTTTATTTTTTGTTCTAACATTTTTCTATATAAAGATATCTTTATATCTTTATATAGAAAGCACTTTCAATATGCAAGAAAATTATAATTATTATTTTTTAAAATTCTAACTTTTAGAAAGCTCTCAAAACTGTTGAAAACATTGATAATTCAAGAAAAATATATTGTTTTATTTTAAATAAAAATTAAGTATATTTATATAAATTAAATAATATAGCGAGAATCATTAATCTCACTAGTATTTCAGCTCTACAAAAATATTTAGGTAGAAAAAATAAAAATGAATATACACAATAAGATCAGACCAATTATTTGTGGCCCGATACTTGCTATTCCTTTTTTATTTGCCAGTGCCTTTCATGCAAATGCAGATGTATTTATTCCTTTTGAACAAACAATAGCTGATCAATACAACATGCCTGCAGCAACTGAGGAAGTTGAAGAAGTTGCTGAGCCCGTTGCTGTTGTATCATTTGAACAAACAATAGCTGATCAATACAATATGCCTGCAGCAACTGAGGAAGTTGAAGAAGTTGCTGAGCCCGTTGCTGTTGTATCATTTGAACAAACAATAGCTGATCAATACAATATGCCTGCAGCAACTGAGGAAGTTGAAGAAGTTGCTGAGCCCGTTGCTGTTGTATCATTTGAACAAACAATTGAAGACCAATACAACTCTCCATATGCAGTAACTGAAATAGTAGAAGAGGATGCTTCTGAAGAAGCCTTCGATTATTCCTTGTATGATCCAAATGAAGAAGAAAACAGGAAAGCTTTTGAATTCCATCAAAAATTAGACAAAAATCTCTTCAAACCTCTAGCTAAAGCATACAGAGATGTTGTCCCAGAAGGGGGCAGAAAGGCAATCAAAAACTTCTTGCATAATTTGGAAACGCCAACTGTTCTCATGAATGATGTTTTACAAGGGGAACAAGAAAGAGCTGGCACTACAGTGAATAGGTTCGTTATAAACTCAACTGTTGGCTTTCTTGGTTTTGGTGATCCAGCTACTGATTTAGGATATGAACGACACACAGAAGATTTTGCTCAAACATTAGCTGTATATGGTGTTGAATCCGGTCCTTACTCCTATTCACCAATCTTTGGCCCAACAACAGAAAGACACACAACTGGACGTGTTGTTGATTTTCTAACACATCCCCTAACATGGTACTTTAGTGACCAAGATGCAACTGTTGGTCTAACGTATGGAGCAACTCGGGTGGTTTCAACAAGGGAAGATTTACTCGATGCATTGGATGATATTGAAATGGATAGTACAGACTATTATGTTTCAATTAGAAGTATGTACAGACAAATGAGAGAAAACCAAATTAACAATGGACTTTTTGGTGATGACCCTTCTCAATTTTCAATTGACACAGGTATAGATCTCAACTTAGTATTCTAACTTAGTCAAACTAGGTTAAAAATGTTCAAACTCACTAAAACTATTTTAAAGATTTCTTTAATAGCCTTCTTTATCAATCCTAATACTTCGCTCGCAAATGAGTTATGCGACAATGCATTATTATTCGCTAATGAGTTAACTGATAACACCATCGAAATTTTAAATTCTAATGAATTAACAAACAATCAAAAGAAAACACAAATTTCTGACTTACTTACCATAAATGTAGATTTTACCACTATGGGTAAAATTATGCTTGGTAAATATGCAAGAAAGATTAATGAAGAACAAGAGCTCCTTTACTATGAAATTATAGAAAAGATGGTATCCAAAACTATCTATGATAGACTTGAAACTAATGAAGATCCCGACGTTATATATTCAATATCAAATGATACTTGTCGTGAAAAAGGATCCAAAGGAAAAGAATTCCTCATAGATGGTGATGTTATGAAAAATGACTCCAGACTTGCTTCAATTCGTTGGTGGCTAATATTGAACAAAGATAATGAATACAAAGTGGTTGATCTAACCCTAGCTGGATTATCACTCACACTTCAAAAGAAAGAAGAATTTACATCTTATCTATCAAATAAGTCCATCGATATGTTAATCGCAGATTTATCCAAGAAATTTGATTAATATACTAAATTAAAATGTCTCTAAAAATAGCTATAATGAATGGAGATGACATTGGTAATGAGATTGTGCCAATGGCTAAGTTAGTATTAAGTGAAACGCTTAACACTCTTGGATACAGTATTGAACTAGTTGAATTACCCATTGGAAAATTAGCTCATAGTGAATATGGTGATACCTTTCCTGAATACACAATCTCCAAATTAAATGAAGTCAATGGAATGATTTGTGGACCTATTGGGCATAATAATTATCCACGAAATGACTCAACCTGGAAAATGCCTCCTATAAGAAAGCAATTTGAATTATATGCCGCCATAAGACCTGCAAAATCATATGATCAATCAAAGAATATAGATATCATATTCGTTAGAGAATTAACTGAGGGTCTGCAGAGTTCAGACACAATTGTTGGAGGATATCCTGAATTTCGTCCAAATGATGAAATTACTATAGCATCAAGAGTTATTACAAGAAAAGGATCAAATAGAGTAGCTAAAGCTGCATTTGATATTGCTGTAAGTAAAAATAGATCCAAAGTTACAGCAGCACATAAGGAACCACTATTCAGGTTAAGTTGTGGTATGTTCCTTGAAGAATGTGTAAAAGTTTCAAAAGAATATCCTTCAATCTCTTATGAAGACACACTTATTGATACAACTGCAATGCACCTAGTTTCAAATCCAGAGTCATTTGATGTTGTTGTAACAACAAATCAATTTGGAGATATATTAAGTGATATTGGAGCAGGTTTAATTGGCTCAATTGGTATGGCGCCAGGTCTTTGTATTGGAGAAAATGTTGCAATGGCTCAAGCAACACATGGTTCTGCGCCTGATATTGCAGGAAAAAATATTGCTAACCCATATGCTATGATTATGTCAACATCAATGCTCTTATCATGGATGGGCTCTAAATATAATGAAGAAAAATTAATTATAGCTGCAAATATTATTGAGAAGTCAGCATTAGAAGTAATCAAAGAAAAAAAATACTTAACAGCAGATATTGGAGGAAAGGCCTCTACTGTTGATATGACAAATGCAATACTAGAGAAAATAAAAACTAAATAGCAATACCATTACTCACTAGTTTGGTAAATGCATTTTCATCCACACCAACTTGACTTAAAATTTCAAAACTATGCTCTCCTAATTCTGGAGCAAAGTTATCTATGTTTATTGGTTTATTATTAATTAAGACTGGATTACGTATTGTCTTAATTTTAGCTCCTTGACCGTCACTTATTTCGGTTACCAGTTGCCTTTCGATGCTATGAGAATTATTTAGAGCTTCTTTGTAATTTCTTACACAACCGCATGGTATACCAGCTTCTGTCAATTTAATTTCTAAATTCGATGAGTCCCAATCCTTTATTTTATTTGCAACAACTGGGACAAGATCGTTTTCATTTTCTTTTCTGCTGGAGTAAGAAATAAATTTAGGATTTTCTACTAAATCATTTAGATCTAGTATGTCCATCAATTTTTTGAAATGGGCATCACTCGGTGCACCTATTGCAATGTATCTTTTGTCATTAGTTTCAAATAATTGATATGGCGCACTTGCTCGGTGTGAATGCCCTAATTGTTCTGGAACGATACCACTTGATAAGTATTCTGTTGTCTCCCATACAGCGGATGCAATAGATGCCTCGATCAAAGATACATCTGCATTCATACCTTGATTATGCTTAATCTGCCCAATTAATCCAGCTAAAGTTGAGTAGGTTGCAAACATTGCACCAAGAATATCTGCGGTTTGCAATCCAGGCCTTGGAGGAATTTCACCTTTCTCACCCATTACGGATAATGTTCCTGATAATGCTTCAATTATAAGATTTATACCAGCTCTATTTTTTAATTCACCTGTTTGTCCAAAACCGGATACAGATGTATAAACAATTTTATTATTTATTTTTTTTACATCCTCTTCACCCAAACCCAGTCTTTGCATCACACCTGGTCTATTATTCTCAATTATTGCATTTGCTGTTTTTAATATCTCAAGCGCAAGAGACCTGCCACGGTCAGACTTTAAATCTAATGCTAAACTTTTTTTGTTTCTATTTAAGGTTATGAATGCAGCACTTTTCCCATCAATTATTGGTGGTATAGCTCGTGCCAAATCACCAGTCAGAGGTTCAATTTTAATTACTTCTGCTCCCATATCCGCAAGCAACATTCCGCAGAAAGGTCCAGCAATAAAGTTACCAAACTCAATTACTCTAATACCTTCTAAAGGTCTAGCCATATGATTTAACCTGTATATTCGAGAATATGTAGACCTAGACCCCATCTGTCAGACATGTATATAAGACCAGTTTCACGATCTACATATACATCATTACTTTGTGGGCAACATCGTTCTTTATTTCCTGCTGGGATATAAGATCCAACTTCTTTAGGGCTAAATGGATTACTCCAATCAATGATCCTTAATCCAGCATTAAACCAAGCAATATAAATAAGATCATTTTTTTCCATATCTAACCATATATTATGCGCACCATGCCTTGATCCTGTCTGCCCCCATTTAGAATCTAATGGTCTCATCTCATGTGGATCTATATCAAATGGCATATATGTGCTTACTGGAAGTGGAACATCTTTGTTTCTTAAATCATAGAATGTAATGAATGCTGGTGGATGCTCACAATTAACAGTTATAGTTTCTTGAGTAACAATTCCAAATTCAGAGCCTTTTGGCACAAGAAAACTATGATAGTTTCCAGGCCAGCCATGGGTTTCATGTGGATTATGTCTCCATTTAAATTCTGGTTTTGATGGATCAGTACAATCAAACAATACAATTCCTCCATCCCACCATCCAGCAGTTACATAGTTACCCCATGGATTACCTTCATGGCACCAAGCTTCGTTTTTAACTATAGAGTTATCCCATGAATACTCTTCACCGTCTTTTTGACCTTCAACCCAACCATGACCGATAAATTCAGGATTTGATGGATCTTTCATATCATGAATGAGAAGTATTTTTCCATTATAACCGTCTTTAAAACCAGAGCTATACATCAATTTTCTATCTCTATCATAGATAGGCCTGTGTATACCAAAACCATCAACTTCAACGTGTCTAATAAATTTTGGATTTATGGGATCTGATATATCAAAAACTCTTAATCCACCTTTTAGCTCTGGATATTGACCTACTAGTTTAGGCCTTAACTCTGAATTTGTGATCAGTATATCATCACTAATTCTGAGAACCTTATGGGTTCGTGCACCTGGTGAGTCTGATATTTGATTTAAAATTTTCGGCTTTGATGGATCCTTTACATCAAGAATTGTCATACCATTATGACCATTTATTCCCGATGCAGCTACATAACATATTCCATTTGATACTTGTATTTGGAAGGCATCCCCCCAACCATTCAAATCTGAATGCCCAACTAATTTTACATTATGTGCTTGTTCTTCCCATGGCTCGTTAAGTTTGTATTCAGCGCCAACATATTGTTCTGGACCGCCAACAGGATCTGGTTTGTAGTATGGTCTGTTCATTTTAAAACCTCATTTGTAGCAAAAAATTATCCTTCAATTTCATATGCTGCTTCATCTAATTCTTCTGGTGAAATTAATACCTTCATATTATCAGTTACAAATGTAACATCAATCCTCATGCCAGCATCTAATGCTCTCACAAGATCAGTTCCTTCTTCAAATTCACGATCGGATGGAGGTAGTTGAATTAATTTATCTAGAGGTCCTCTTCTCCATGCGTGGATTGGTACTAATTTATAAATATCATCAGAGTCAAAGTCATTAATATCTCTACGTATATCCTTTAAAGTTCCAACTTTTGATCCTTCAAGTGGATATACAATTCTGTCGTTATTCCAGTCAACTTGAGCTTTTACTATATCGTTATTACTTTTCTCGTGCTCCTCTAATGGTGATACCATGGTGGCAATACCAACATCAGAGTCAGATAAAGCATACATTAGCGCTTGCATGTAGTATGGTTTAAGCTCAGGCATATCATCAGGGACAGCGACAACTATGTCATGAGTATAATATCTATCAAATTTATTAACTGTTGCAGCAATCCTTTCTGCACCGGATTTTGATCTATAATTATGATCTTTTCCGAATTCGGACATATCTGTTTTTACTGAATAAGCTCCATTACTTTGTAATTCCGTAACCTGTTCATCAGATACACCATCTACAATAACACTTCCAATACCAGAGTCACTAACATTTCTAAAAGCCTTTATCATAGCTTTTATTTGCTCTTTTGGCTTTGGAGGCTCTGTTGAGAGATCTCTAATACCTAACTCAGATGCAACAATAATTAATGGATTAAAAATCATTGAACGATTTTTTTCAAACTTATAATACACAAAAGTTTGCCTTATGAAGATAAGAACCTCGAGGCAATTAAAACCTCGAGGTTTGTATTTATGTTAAGATTATTTTTGTGGGTAACCAAAAATTTCAGCATGATGGAATTCACCTGGTCTGTAACCAGCCACAGCTTCTTCCATATGTTCCATTTTGGTAAACACAGATGGACCGTCTTTAGTAACAAGAACGTTCTCTTCAAGTCTACATGTTTGAGGTAGACCAGCATGTCCAGCAAAAGTCTCAATAGCAAAATACATATTTTCTTTAATCTCAGCTGGATATTTGAGTGAGTAAGCTCTACTCATCCACATACCTTCATAAAGAGTTATACCAATTGAGTGAGCAAACTGTTGTAATGTAACTGTTCCAAACTTATCATCGTCATACTCAGGGAATTTTGATACAACATCTGCAGATGTTTTTCCTGGTTTAAGATTCTCAAGTCCAGCGTACATAGAGTCATATGTTTCACGGTAAAGATCAATCTCTTGTTGTGACATTTTTGCTCCACATTTGAATGTTCTCACATAGTCGATGAAATATCCACCTGGTCCTACTGCGTTAATATCAACAATAAGCAAATCACCTTGTTGAATTAGTTTATCAGTTGCCCATCTTCTGTATGGACTTGTGTTACCACCGGAAGCCACGATAATATCGTAGATAATTTCACAACCACGAGATAGCATAAAATCGTGTACTTTAGCTTCAATTTGGCGTTCTGTAATTCCTGGTTTTAACCATTCGTGCTTTACGTGCCACATAGCAGCATCACCGATAGATGATGACATTTTAAGGTGTTCAATTTCGTCAATAGTTTTTACAACCCTAGCCCTTGACATAGCAGGCCATCCATTAACGATTTTGATACCAGCTTTTTCCATCGCATGAAGTGCAGGCATATCAAGCTGATCAACACCAATTTTTTCATTTTGGACACCGTTATCGACAAGAACTTGCTTAACAGTTGCAACCATCTTATCAGCCATTTCACCAACGGCACCCTCAGCCCATTGCCAAGTCATCGCTGGTCTTATATTTTCTTCGCCTAACCAAGGTAGATCTAGGAAAGCATTTCTCATATCAGAACCTGCAGTTTCAAAAAGAACTGGGTCACCATCTCTTGGAAGCACAGCATATCTGATGTTGATGTTATATTTCCAGTTACCTTGATAAGATCCAGTGATGTATCTTACGTTAGCACCTTGGAAAACCACAAGTGCCCCAAGATCATCAGCTTCCATCTCTGCTCTTATTCTTTCTAATCTTTGACGTCTTAATCTTTCATGATCAACACGATATTGCCAATCTGCACCAGTTTGACTATACAATCTTCTTGGATTTGTATGGTGCTGCTCTTGTATAAAGCTAGTGTCTAGCTGATAACCCTTTGAAGGATCTACTGGTTTCATATTTACTCCCCTTTAACTTACTTAGACATCATATAATTCAAGCTTATTGATGTTATGTTTAATAGTTTTTCTATTTAACACATAATTAGTTTGGAATGCAATCTCATTTGTCAAAAAAACAATCAAATACACGAAAAATACAGCTGTAGAACATGATAAAAAATAAGTGATGGAATCAATATTGATACATTAACTAAATTTGATCGATAATATCAAAAAAACAATACAATCAGAAGTTTATAAAACTAGTTATTTTGGAAGTGGTGGGCGATCCAGGACTCGAACCTGGGACCACTCCGTTATGAGCGGAGGGCTCTAACCAACTGAGCTAATCGCCCGGAATTTTTTTTATAGTACCAGAATCTTCATAAGTAAAGCTACAATTAAACTAATATTTTAATTTTTACAATCCTATACTTATGAGTCTAAGAAGCTCCTTAATTTCCTGCTTCTTGATGGATGCTTCAATTTTCTTAGAGCTTTGGCTTCTATTTGACGAATACGCTCTCTTGTAACTGAAAATTGTTGCCCTACTTCTTCAAGGGTATGATCGGTATTCATGCCTATGCCAAATCTCATTCTTAACACTCTCTCTTCACGTGGAGTTAGTGTTGCCAAAACCCTTGTTGTTGTATCCCTAAGATTAGAATGAATAGCTGCATCTATAGGCAACATAACGTTTTTATCTTCAATAAAATCTCCTAGGTGACTATCATCTTCATCTCCAACAGGCGTCTCAAGAGAAATAGGCTCTTTAGCTATTTTCATTACTTTTCTTACTTTATCCAGTGGCATACCAAGCTTCTCTGATATCTCCTCTGGTGTTGGCTCGCGCCCAATTTCATTTAAGATCTGTCGTGAAGTTCTAACAATTTTATTTATTGTTTCTATCATATGAACTGGTATTCTAATTGTTCTTGCCTGATCAGCTATTGAACGTGTTATCGCTTGCCTTATCCACCAAGTAGCATAGGTTGAAAATTTATAACCACGACGGTATTCAAATTTTTCTACAGCTTTCATCAAGCCAATATTTCCTTCTTGGATCAAATCAAGGAATTGAAGACCACGATTAGTGTACTTTTTAGCAATAGATATGACCAATCTAAGATTTGCCTCTACCATCTCCCTTTTTGCAGTATGTGATTCTCTTTCACCTTTTTGAACCATTTGAACAATATTTCTAAATTCTCCAATATCCACACCCGCTTCCGTGGCTAATGAGGTGATTTCATCCCTAATTATCTTTATTTCGTTCTTTTCTGAAGATGCAAATTCTTTCCATCCTTTTGCTGATAATCTTGAAACCCGCCTTACCCAATTAGTATCTAATTCATTATCGTGATATTGTTTTATAAATTCATCCCGATCGACACCATAGCTTTCGGCAAGTCTCATTAATTTACCCTCAAGAGACATGAGCCTCTTGTTGATATTGTAAAGCTGATGAACTAGTGCTTCGATCCTGTTTGCGTTAAGGGATAATGCGTTTACTTCATCAATTAAAACTGATCTAATTTTTGAGTATTTTTTTTCTTCAGCTGCTGTAAAGTTTTTTGTATTGGCATTCTTTTTTTCAAGAGATTTTTTAAATTTCTCAAGATTAGCATACTCTTTCGCTATTATATTAAACCTCGCTGAAACTTGTTCACTCAGTGCAGCTTCCATGGCGGTTAGTGATAGATTATTCTCATTATCTTCATCATCTTGATCTTCTTCAATTTCTTGCAGAGGTTCATCTTGATTGTCATCTTCGACTGTTTGTGTTTCTTTTGGTTCTTCTTCTGCAATTTCTACTTTTGGCATTTCCTGTGCATCGGGACCTGAATAAGTTGCTTCAAGATCGATGATATCTCTTAATAAAATATCACCATCATTAAGCTGGTCTCTCCAAATAATAATCGCTTGAAATGTCAAAGGACTCTCACATAGTCCTCTCATCATTGCTTCTTTCCCAGCTTCAATCCGCTTAGCAATTGCTATTTCACCATCTCTTGAGAGTAACTCAACAGATCCCATTTCTTTTAGATACATTCTTACAGGATCATCAGATCTATCCGCACCTGATGATGATGTCTGATCGATTTTTACTGGAAGTTGTCCTTCAGACTCTGAACCCAATTGTTCGTCAGCTTCTTCGTTTTCTATTACGTTTATCCCCATGTCTGAAAACATGGCCATAATATCTTCAATTTGTTCAGAAGATACTTCATCTGATGGCAAAATTTCATTTAACTCATCATAAGTGATATAGCCTCTTTTTTTTCCTAACCTGATCCAACTTTTTACAGTACGATCAGAGGTATCAATTAGAGGCGCGTCCTTCTTATCTTCTATAGTATCTTCGGTTGTAACTTGTGTTTCTTTTTTAGCTGCAGGCATCTTTTTCTAGGTAAAAATTATTAACTCTTTGTATATAATAAATAAATCAATAAATTACTATAAATATTTATTATATTTTTTTATTTTTTAACTTTTAAATTAATTGTTCTTTTTTAACCTTGATTTGTTTTTTTCATACCAATCATCAAAAGAGTTCGAAATTGTACCGATATCATGAACGTCACTTTTATGCAGTTCGTTCAAACTGCTTAGTTCATCCTTTAGTTTGAATAATTTTTCTTCATTTTCTTTTGAGTTATTTCTTATATATTCTTGTTTTGTGGTCTCAATCTTTCGATTTAGATCATGCTTTCTTAGCTCATAAATTAAATTTCTAAACCAATATTTTAATTCCGTTTGTTGCTCTTTGTTTGCTAGGTGTTTAATTCCAAATTCCTTGTATTCCGTATTAATAGAATTCAAAATCTCTTCAAAGCCCTTTTCAACTAGAATACTACCCAAGTGTGATACATTTTGGTTGGTAATTTTTTTGCTGTATATTGTATCAATAATTTCACTTCTCAGCTTATCAAGCTTATCATCAGATAATTTTATTGTAATTAAATCATCACTATGATCACTGAGTATTTCTGGGTAATTTAATAAAGCTTGAATGAGATAAATTTCCTCTTTCTTATAAACCAAATTATTATTACCGACATTTAATTTCCTGATAAGGTCACTGGAAGGTTTCTTAATTTTGTTTTTGAAAAATACCTTATTGGATTCAAAACTTTTTGACTTCCAAAATGCATTTAGTTTATCGTTTATGTGCAAACTATATTGTTTCCTGACCTCTATGTTCTCAATTCTGTTTATCATAGCATTCATGTGGCTTTGAATATGGGCTCTTTCTTCAGGGGTGCCGTAATCTGGATCATTAATATGTAAATTCCAAAAAAGATCAATCAGACTGATAGAATTATTTGATAGTTCATTTATATATTCAGTACCATAGTCTTTAATTACATCATCTGGATCCATACCTTTTGGTAAAAAAACAAAATTCATAGAATAACCTGGCTTCAATATTGGAAATATAAGTTCCACTACTCTTTCGGCTGCTTTACTCCCCGCTTCATCCCCGTCATAGCACAGCAAGGGAATACTTGATAATTGCCATAGAAGTTTGATTTGATCCTGTGATATACTTGTGCCCATTGTGGCGACTGAATTTGGGAAACCGTTTACTGATAGAGAAATACAGTCAAAATAACCTTCCACTGCTAATATCTTTCTATCAGTATTTCTTACATTTTTTGCATTATAAAAATTATAAAGAATATTTTTTTTCTGAAAAATTTTAGTTTCTGGTGAGTTAATATACTTTGCTTGTGAATTTCCGCTAAGATCTCTGCCCCCGAAAGCAATAATCTTATTTTGTGGATTTGTAATTGGAAACATTATCCTATTACGAAACCTTTCATAAAAATTTCCTTGATCGTTTTCGATTATCAGACCAGCCTCTTGGATCTGGTTATTGTTATAACCTATCGAATTTAAATGGGGAATCAACTTTCCATCTCCTCTTGCATACCCAAGCGCAAATTTATTAATATCCTCTGCCCCAAGCCCTCGTGTTTCAAGGTAATTTAGTGCTTGCTTGTTCTCTTGTTTTAGCAGCTCGCCTCTAAAAAAATTACTTGCCTCTTCATTTATCGTTTGTAAAATTTGCCTCTTTTGGTCTTCAATTGGATTATAATTATTGCTTGGATTTAATTTTACACCGCTCATTCCAGCTAATATCGTTAATGCCTCTCTGAACTGGATATTCTGATGGTCCATGAGAAACTTAAATGCATCACCATGGGCGTTACAACCAAAACAATGATATGTATTCTTTGAATTATCTACGGTAAAAGATGCTGTTTTTTCATTATGAAATGGGCAGCAAGCCCAATAAATGCCTTTACTTATGTTACTCTTTTTTGAGTCCCAATTTACATAATTTTGTATCACCTCTGATAATAAAATTTTTGATTTTATTTCTTCTGTTATATTATTTTGGATACTCATTATAGTATTTAAAGGGTTTGAAATTTAGTTTGATAGAAGTTCTTTGATTACCTTTCCTGCGGCACCAAAATCTAATTGACCAGAATATTTTTTTTTCAATTCTGCCATAACAACACCCATATCCTTTATTGACGATGCATTGTTATCTTGAATTATTTTATCTATGATAGTTTTTACTTCCTCATCAGAAAGCTGACTTGGCATAAAGTTTCTTATGACAGAAATCTCATACTCTTCTTTTTTAGCTAATTCTAATCTCTCATTCTTTTTGTAAATATCTGCTGATTCCATCCGTTGTTTCACCATTTTAGATAAAACATCAATTATTACATCATCCTCAACGGTTTTATTCTTGGCTCTCTCAATTATTTCACGGTCTTTTATAGCAGCTAGAATTAATCTTAATGTTGATGTCTGATCCTTGTCTTTATTCAGCATCGCTGTCTTTAATTGATTATTTATTTCATCCTTAATCATAATTTTAGTCTCACTGGTTTGAATTAAATACATTATATCTATTTTTTTTTATATAGATATAAAATTTGCTATGGAAAAGTGTGAACTTTATGATGAATTTCAAGCATATTTTATTCAAATGTTATATACATAATTGGAATAACTTATAATAATTGAAAATATGAATAACAAACTACAATCCAGAGAAATTTCTGGAAATGGTATAACTGGATGGCAACCAATTAAAAAAACAGGTGTTATTTTATTTTCAGATGGATCCATTAAATATGGTTATGGTATTGGTAAAACAGGAGTGACATCTGGTGAGGTTTGCTTCAATACTTCCATTACTGGGTATCAAGAAATTATTTCGGACCCTTCCTATTCTCATCAAATTGTAAATTTCACCTTCCCTCACATAGGTAATGTAGGTGCAAATTTTGAGGATCTAGAAACAGCCAACCCCGATCAAAAAATTCATATTTCAGGCATCATTACTCACGCTATCATTAATTCACCATCAAATTACAGGGCGAAGTTATCGCTAAATGATTGGATGAAACATGTAGGTATCATCGGTATTTCTGGAATAGACACGAGGCAGCTTACCAAGAATATTAGGGATAATGGTATGATGAATTGTGTGATTGAACATTCTGAGACTGGTAATTTTGATATCCCTAAACTCCAAAAAATATTATCTAACGTAAAAAGTATGGAAGGAATGGATTTAGCAACAGATGCGTCAACAAAAACTATATACAAAAATTATCAAAAATCTTGGAATTGGGATTCTGGTTATGAAGAGAACAAAGATAGTAAAACTAAAATTGCTCTCATAGACTATGGAATAAAGACAAATATAATCCGCATGCTAAATCACTTTGGATGTGAAATAAAAGTATTTCCTCCTGATGTCAAAATCAATGAAATATTTGATTTCAATCCAGATGGCGTTTTACTTTCAAATGGCCCTGGAGATCCTCATGCAACAATCAATTTCAGCGTACCTTTGATCAAAAATTTAATTCAAAAAAATATACCTATTTTTGGTATTTGTTTAGGGCATCAAATATTAGCTTTGGCATTAGGGGCAAAAACTATAAAAATGTCATTCGGTCATCATGGGGCAAATCATCCTGTTCAAGATATGGATACAAAAAAGGTTCTAATAACTTCTATGAATCATGGCTTTGCCGTGGATAGTCAATCTCTTCCTAATGAAGTTGTTGAAACACATAGATCACTATTTGATGGTTCAAATTGTGGTATAAGAGTCAAAGAAAAACCGATTTTTTCTGTTCAATTTCATCCAGAAGCTTCACCAGGACCTCAAGATTGTTATTACATTTTTGAGAGTTTTTTAGATAATATTAAATCAAACGCAAGAAACCAAGATGCCAAAAAGAACTGATCTAAAATCAATACTTGTTGTAGGAGCTGGACCAATCGTAATTGGTCAAGCTTGCGAATTTGATTATTCTGGAACACAAGCTTTAAAAGCAATAAAAGAAGAAGGTTATCGTGTAATATTAATAAATTCTAATCCTGCCACAATAATGACTGATCCTGAATTAGCTGATGCGACCTATATTGAACCAATTACTCCTGAATTTCTTGAAAAAATCATTAAAAAAGAGCGCCCTGACGCCATACTTCCAACAATGGGCGGCCAAACTGCTCTTAACACAACGCTGTCTCTCAAAAAGTTGGGTATTTTAGATAAATATAATGTTGAAATGATTGGTGCATCATCAGAAGCAATTGATATGGCAGAGGATAGAGAACTTTTCAGAGAAGCTATGAAAGACATTGGATTAAAAACACCAAAATCATTACTTGCACATGATCTATCTCAAGGACTTGAGGCGCTTGATATACTCGGCTTGCCAGTAATCATCCGTCCATCATTTACACTTGGTGGCACAGGAGGTGGAATTGCGTATACAAGAGAAGAATTTATAAAAATTGTAGAAAATGGAATTGATGCATCACCAACCTCTGAAGTTCTCATAGAAGAATCTGTTCTTGGTTGGAAAGAATATGAAATGGAAGTTGTTAGAGATAAGAATGATAACTGTATTATCATCTGCTCGATTGAGAATATTGATCCGATGGGTGTGCATACAGGGGACTCAATAACTGTTGCACCTGCATTAACACTAACGGATAAAGAATACCAAATTATGCGAAATGCATCCATAGCAGTCCTTAGAAAAATTGGTGTTGAAACCGGGGGGTCTAATGTTCAATTTGCTATTAATCCAGAGAATGGAGAGATGGTTGTAATTGAAATGAACCCTAGAGTATCAAGATCCTCGGCACTAGCATCAAAAGCAACAGGCTTCCCAATTGCTAAAATAGCTGCGAAACTTGCATTAGGTTATACTCTTGATGAACTATCCAATGATATAACTGGCGGTCAAACACCTGCCTCTTTTGAACCAACAATTGATTATATAGTAACTAAAATACCAAGATTCGCATTTGAAAAGTTTCCCGATGCAAAACCTTTACTTAGCACATCTATGAAATCTGTTGGAGAAGCGATGGCTTTTGGAAGAACATTTTCTGAAAGTTTACAAAAAGCTCTCAGATCACTTGAGATTGGACTGACTGGTCTTGACCCAATTGAGTTTAGCGATATAGGGAAAGATGCTGAAAAAAATGTCGTAAGAGCAGAATTAGGTGAACCAACACCAAATAGAATATTAAAAGTTGCACAAGCATTGAGATTAGGTATATCGCATGATCAAATTTATCAATCTTGTAAAATAGATCCTTGGTTTATACAAAGGCTTCAGGAAATAATTGATTTAGAGAATAAAGTCAAAAACTTCGGATTACCAAACGATCGAGAGAATTTTCAACTTCTTAAATCTCACGGGTTTTCTGATGCTAGGTTAGCCAATATCATTGAAAAAGATGAGTCTTTTGTTAGAAAACATAGAGAAAAATTAGATATTCATCCAATCTATAAGAGAATTGATACCTGCTCGGCAGAATTCCATACTCCAACAGCTTATATGTACTCAACATACAACTATTTAGACTTTGATGATTTTGACACGGAAGTAGATCCAAGTCTGAAAAAGAAAGTTATTATTATTGGGAGGTGGTCCGAATAGAATTGGGCAAGGTATTGAATTTGATTATTGTTGCTGCCATGCGTGCTTTGCATTACAGGAATTAGATATCGAAACAATTATGATAAATTGTAATCCAGAGACTGTTTCAACTGATTATGATACTTCTGATAGATTATACTTTGAACCATTGACCACAGAAGATGTATACGAAATAATCAAGATTGAACAAAGTAAAGGAAACTTGTTGGGTGTTATTGTTCAATTTGGAGGGCAAACACCGTTAAAGTTATGTAATGAACTTGAACAGCGAGGAATCAATATTCTTGGAACAACACCCGATACAATAGATCTTGCAGAAGACAGGGATCGTTTTTTAAAATTAATTAACAAACTTAACTTAAGACAACCAAAAAATAAAATCGCAAATTCAATTAAAGATGCAAGAAAGGCAATAGAAGATATTGGATTACCCATTATTCTTAGACCATCTTATGTGCTAGGTGGAAGGGCAATGGTTATTTTAAGAGATGAAAATGATTATGACGATTACATTGAAAATACTCTTCCGGAGTTGATACCAGAAGAAATAAAGATAAAATTTCCACAAAACAAAGACAAACAAATAAATAACTTACTAAAATCAAATCCACTTCTTCTGGATAGTTTTTTATCAGATGCAATTGAGGTCGATGTTGATGCTATTTCAGATGGAGAAAATGTTTTCATCTGTGGAATAATGCAACATATTGAAGAAGCAGGAGTCCACTCCGGTGATAGTGCCTGCTCGATACCTCCATATTCACTTAAACAAGATATTATTCAAAATCTTAGAAAACAGACAATTGCAATAAGCAATGCACTCAATATTATTGGTTGTATTAATATTCAATATGCAATTAAGGATGATCAAATATTTATAATTGAAGTTAATCCTCGTGCTAGTAGGACAATTCCTTTTGTCGCAAAAGTAACTGGAGTCCCAATTGCAAAAATAGCTACAAAATTAATAGCAGGCGGTAAATTAGGACAGCATATTACAAATAAAGAAAAAGAAGTGCTGAATAATATGACACATGTTGCTGTAAAAGAAGCTGTTTTTCCATTCAATAAATTTGATGGAATTGATGTCTTGCTTGGTCCTGAAATGAAATCAACTGGCGAAGTAATGGGTATTGGTGATGACTTTGGAATTGCATTTGCAAAAAGCCAATTAGGAACAAATGTGCCGTTACCAAAGGACGGAAATGTCTTCGTTTCTGTTAAAGACAAAGATAAGCCGAGTATCCTGAATGCTATAAAATCTCTGGAAACACTTGGATTCAAAATACTGGCAACAGGAGGAACACAAAAATACCTAAATGAGCAAGGTATAGAAGCGGGTAGAGTCAAGAAAGTCCTTGAGGGACGACCGCATATTGTTGACTCAATGAACAACAATACTATAAGCTTGGTAATTAATACAACAGAGGGAAGCAAGGCACTATCCGATAGTAAAACCTTGCGGCAGGCTGCTCTTAGGAATAGAATACCATATTATACAACACTTTCAGGAGCTCTTGCAGCTGTTGAATCTATAGAAATGTATATAAACGGATTGGGTGATGTAAAATCATTGCAAGAATACTTTAAATAATTATTTAGAAAATATACATATATTAAAAGTATACCATTTGGGAGTATCTATGGAAAAAATACCAATGACAATTATTGGATATGAGGCTCTTCAGAGTGAAATTAAAAGACTAAAGACTATTGAAAGACCTGCAATCATATCTGCTATAGCTGAAGCAAGAAAGCATGGTGACTTATCTGAGAATGCCGAATATCATGCTGCAAAAGAACAACAGGCAATGAATGAAGCAAAAATAAGTGATCTTGAAGATAAGTTATCGAGAGCTGATGTAATCGATATATCAAAATTATCTGGCAGCATTGTAAAATTTGGAGCAAATGTAACGCTTGTTGACGAAGACACAGAAAAAGAATCACAATACCAAATCGTTGGTGAATTCGAATCCGATATCACAAAAGGACTAATTTCAATCAGCTCACCAATTGCACGCGCATTAATTGGCAAATCAATCGGTGATAGTGTGGAAGTGGCTACACCTGGCGGGGGAAAAAGCTATGAAATTATACAGATATCCTTCCCAAAATAACTATACAAATATTATAAGAATTAACCTATGAATGAAAAAAAGACAAAAGTATTAATTATTGGATCTGGTCCTGCAGGATACACCGCAGCAATTTATGCATCTCGAGCGATGTTGCAACCAATTTTGATTGAGGGAATACAACCAGGAGGACAATTAACAATCACTACCGACGTTGAAAACTACCCAGGTTTTTCAGAAATTATTCAAGGTCCATGGTTAATGGAACAAATGAAATCGCAGGCACTGAGTACTGGTGTTGAAATAATCAGTGACCACATAAACCAGTGTAACCTTGATGAATATCCTTATAAGTTAATTGGTGACTCTAAAACCGAATATTCAACTGACTCTCTAATAATTTGTACAGGCGCACAGGCAAAATGGCTTGGGATTGACTCAGAAGAAAAATATAAAGGTTTTGGGGTATCAGCATGCGCAACTTGTGATGGATTTTTTTACAGAGATAAATCAGTAATCGTTGTTGGTGGAGGAAATACAGCTGTAGAAGAGGCTCTGTTTCTAACAAATTTTGCAAGTAAAGTAACATTGGTTCATAGAAGGAATGAATTAAGGTGTGAAAGAATTCTTGAAGAACGACTAATCCAGAACCCTAAAATTGAAATAATTTGGGACTCAGTCATAGATGAAATCACTGGAACAGATAATCCTAATTCTGTTAATGGTGTAAACTTGTTGAATGTCAAAACAAACAAAATTACAAAACTTGAAACTGACGGTGTTTTTATTGCGATAGGACATAAACCATCTACTGAGCTATTTAATAACTCATTAGAAATGAAAAATGGTTATATTATTACAACTCCGGGTACAACAAAAACCTCTCGCGAGGGTGTATTTGCTGCAGGTGATGTTACGGATGATAAGTATAGACAAGCTGTAACAGCAGCGGGAATGGGATGCATGGCTGCACTTGATGCAGAACACTATCTTGCAAATAAAAAATAATGGACTGGGACAGGCTAAGAATCTTTCATATTGTTGCTGATGCAGGTAGTTTTTCACATGCAAGTGAGGATTTAAATACAAGCCAATCGGCAATCAGTAGACAAATCTCAAACCTTGAATACGAAATAGGTATACCTCTATTTCATAGACATCCACGAGGGCTTATCTTAACAGAACAAGGTGAATTACTATATCAAAGAACAAGAACAATCGTCAATATTGTGAAAGAGGCAGAATTTGCGTTAATGGATAGCAAAGATAGGCCATCAGGCGATCTCTCGGTAACAACAACTGTTGGATTAGGAGCGAATTGGTTATCACCTCGTCTTGGTGATTTTACAACACAATATCCAGAAATTAATCTGGAATTAAGACTAACAGATGCTGAATTAGACATAGGTATGAGAGAAGCCGATATCGCCATAAGATTTCATAAACCTCAGCAATTAGATTTGATTCAAAGAAAATTATTTACTGTTCATTTTCATTTATTTGCATCGCCAAAATATTTGGAAGAAAATGGAACTCCCAGCAATGTAAAAGATTTAAAAACGCATAAGATAATCACTTACGGCAAAGCACCAGAATATCTAAAAGAAATTAATTGGCTGGAAAATATAACTCAAGAATACAAAATTAAACCAATAGTTAGAATTGCAAATATTAATGCGCTCTTAAGAGCAGCATCCGCAGGAATTGGAATTGTGCTGCTTCCGGATTATCTAGTAAGTGATGATGACAATCTAATACAGATAGTTTTCAATGAAAAATTACCCGAAATAGATACCTACCTCACCTACGCTGAAGAAAGAAAAAATTCTAAAAGAATTGCAGTATTCAGAGAGTTTATTATAGAAAAAGGGAAGGAATGGAAATATTAGCACTCTTCTGAATTGCAAAAATTGCATATCTGATTTGCAATATTACCTATATAAATGCATAGCAGAATCTAGTATCATCTAAATTCATAACGTATATGAACCTCCCTAATTACATATACACATACATACCCAAAATAAAAAAACTGAGCTCTTAAGAGTTCAGTTTTTTTATGACAAACCTGCGCAAAACCTGATGATCCTTGTACATGCTTCCTCTAAGAGATCAATAGATGTTGCATAGGAAATTCTGAAACAAGGACTGGTACCGAATGCAGCACCGTGAACAACAGCTACACCTTCCTCTTCCAGAAGCTGAGTGACAAAATCTTCATCATTTTCAATTAATTTACCGTTTGGTGTTTGTTTTCCAATACACCCAGAACAGTTAGGGTAAACATAAAATGCACCCTCAGGAAGACCACATTCAATACCATTTGCTTTATTGAGCATTTCAACAACTAAGTTTCTTCTCTCCCTAAACTCTTTAATCCAACCTTTCATGAATGATTGATCTCCTTCAAGAGCTTCAACTGATGCCCATTGGCTGATTGAAGTAGGGTTAGTAGTAGATTGTGATTGAATTGTGCGCATTGGTTTAATTAGTTCTAATGGTGCACCACAATATCCTATACGCCACCCTGTCATTGAATAAGCCTTTGATACCCCATTCAAAGTCAAAGTTCTATTAGACAACTTTGGCTCAACTTGCAAAGGAGTAAAGAATTTAAAGTTGTCGTAAACCATATGCTCATAGATATCGTCAGTTAATAGCCAAATATGTTCATATTTCAGCAGCACATCAGTTATTTCTTTAAGCTCATCCTTTGTGTATGTACCTCCACTTGGATTAGATGGAGAGTTGAAAATGACCCATTTTGTTTTATCAGTGATCGCTGCCTCAAGTTGAGAAGCCCTAATTTTATAATTGTTTTTTGGATCACCTTGTATGACTACAGGAACACCGCCTGCCATCTGAGTTATATCGGGGTAAGACACCCAGTATGGAGCTGGAATTATGACTTCATCACCATCATTCAATGTTGCCATCATTGCATTGTAGATTATTGCTTTGCCACCTGGTGCAACAAATACCTGATCAGTTGTATAATCTAATTTATTTTCTCTTTTAAACTTATTAACAATTGCTTGCTTTAATTCAGGAATCCCATCAACAGCAGTATATTTTGTTTCTCCGCGATTAATCGCATCTATAGCAGCCTCTTTGATGTTATCAGGTGTATCAAAATCTGGTTCCCCTGCACCTAAACCAATTACATCTCTGCCTTGTGCCTTTAATTCACGAGCTTTTTGTGTTACGGCAATTGTAGGAGATGGCTTAATTGCTAAAACTTGCTTTGATAAAAAATTTTTTGTCATTTAAGATAAATCCTTTTCTAAAGTTACCTCATATGCAGCAACATCCCTGTCTGTTGCTCCGCCATTTTCACTTATAGTTTCCCTCCATCTCTTAAAGTGCGCTGACTGAAAATGAATTTCTAAATCTTCCATTGATTTCCATTTTTCAGAGAGACGCATCAATCCTGGATCATCAAGAGCTTCAGAGAATTGAAAGTAAATACAACCACTTTCAGAATTGCTCATCTTTACCATCTGTTCTATTTCTGGTCGGAGATTATCAAGGTATTCCGGTTTAAGACGAAATTCTCCCATTACAATAATCATTTTTATGATTCTCCTTTTCGTACTGCCAACAATTCATTCAATTATCATAAATATTCACTATTTGTAAGAAAAAAATATAGTTTATAATTCATCAATGCTACTTATATGAGATATAGTTAATATGATAAAATTATACTTATGAGTTTTAATTAATGCCCATCAGTCCAATAAAAAATAAATTTCAAATTCATTCAAAATTTCAACCATCAGGTGATCAGCCTCATGCAATAAATTCACTAGTGGATGGTTTGAAAGAAGGTAAACGAGATCAAGTTTTATTGGGGGTTACTGGATCTGGAAAGACATATACGATGGCTAAAATCATCGAAAACTCTCAACGACCAGCAATAATACTAGCACCAAATAAAACTCTTGCAGCTCAGTTATATGGTGAATTTAAATCATTTTTCCCTGATAATTCAGTTGAATATTTTGTCTCATATTACGACTATTATCAACCAGAAGCTTATGTGGCAAGAACAGACACATACATAGAAAAAGATGCCTCCATCAATGAACAAATTGACAAAATGAGGCATTCTGCGACTAGATCGCTTATTGAAAAAGATGACATTATTATTGTTGCATCTGTTTCTTGTATATATGGTATTGGTCCACTTGATGTTTATGCTGAAATGACAGAAAAAATACAAGTAGATAAAAATATTGATCTGAGAGGATTTATTAGTAGACTCGTAGAACTTCAATATAAAAGAAATGATTTAAATTTTTTTAGAGGAACATTTAGAGTTAAAGGAGATATTCTTGAAATATTTCCTGCCCATTTTGATGACCGAGCATGGAGAATTTCATTTTTTGGGAATGAAATTGAGTCAATAAGTGAATTTGATCCATTAACTGGTGAAGTATTTAATGATATTGAAGAAATAACTATCTTTGCAAATTCACATTATATAACACCAAAACCAACTCTAGATACAGCTATAAAACAAATTAAAGTTGACCTAAAGAACCGACTTGAGTTTTTCAATAGTGAAAATAAGTTACTTGAGGCTCAACGACTAGAGCAAAGAACTATTTTTGATCTTGAGATGATAAATACAACAGGTACATGCGCCGGTATTGAAAATTACTCGAGATACCTATCTGGAAGAAAAGAGGGTCAGCCACCGCCAACTTTATTTGAATATATGCCTGAAAATGCCATCGTATTTATTGATGAAAGCCATGTAACAATTCCACAACTAGGTGCTATGTACAAAGGTGATTTGAGCAGAAAAGAAAATCTATCTGAATATGGTTTCAGGCTACCCTCTTGTAAGGATAATAGACCATTAAATTTTAATGAATGGAATTTTATGCGCTCTCAAACAATTTATGTTTCAGCAACTCCAGGAAAATGGGAACTTGGTCAAACAGACGGAAAGTTTATTGAACAAATCATCCGCCCAACAGGTTTGATCGATCCAATAACAGAAATTAGGCCAGTTAAAAATCAAGTTGAAGATGTAATTGGTGAAATTGAGTCAGTTAGCAAAAATAATCAGAGGGTATTGATAACAGTTTTAACAAAAAAAATGGCTGAAGACCTTACTGAATATATTCATGAAAAAGGTATAAAGGTTAGATATCTTCATTCGGATATTGATACAATTGAGAGAATTGAGATAATACGTGATTTGAGAAAAGGTGTATTTGATGTTCTAATTGGAATAAATCTATTGCGAGAGGGATTAGATATTCCTGAGTGCTCATTAGTTGCAATACTCGATGCAGATAAAGAGGGGTTTTTGAGATCTGAGACATCCCTTACACAAACAATTGGTCGTGCTGCTAGAAATGTTAATGGCAGAGTGATACTATACGCAGATAAAATTACTAATTCGATTTCACGAGCATTAAATGAAACAGAAAGAAGAAGGGAAAAACAAAAAATATATAATCACGATAACAACATCACACCCGAAACTATAAAAAGCAATATTAATGATCTTGATTACTCTATATATGAAAAAGATTACTATGATATTTCGATAAATTCTGAGATTGTTAATGATAGTGAAAGTTTAGAGAAAAAATTAGATAGATTAAGAAAAGAAATGGTAGAAGCTGCGTCGGATTTAGAATTTGAAAAGGCAGCAAAAATTAGAGATGAAATCAAAAAAATTAATAACAATAACCTACTAATTGATGAATTAGTTAAATAGAATTAAAGGATAATAATGAGAACTATTTTAGTGACAGGTGGTGCAAAAAGAATTGGTAAATCAATAGTCAATTCTTTAGCAGAAGAGAATAACCGAATACTAATCCACTTTAACAATTCAATTGAGGAAGCTCAAAAACTCAGGGATGATCTAATTAAAAAGAGAGTTAACGCGCAAATATATCAAGCAGATCTCTCCAATTCACATCAAATCATGAAAATGATGGACCAGATTGATAAAGATTGTAATGGAGAACTTGATACATTGATAAATTGTGCGTCTATATTTGAATTTGATAGTGCAAGAGATTTTTCTAATGATAGGTTTATTAATCACATCAATATTAATCTTTTAGCTCCCCTGTTGATCTCTAAGCATATTGCCCAAACAAATGACAGCAATAATGAGATTGACAAAAATATCATAAATATAATTGATCAAAGAGTTCTGAGAATGAACCCATCTTATTTCAGTTATTCTATTAGTAAGTTTGCTTTATGGGGCGCAACTCAAATGATGGCTCAAGAATATAGTCCCCTCATTAGAGTCAATGCAGTAGCACCAGGACCTATACTAGCAAACAACGACCAATCAGAAGATGACTTTGCAGAAGAAGCTAATAACACACCACTACAAAAACAACCTGACATAAAAGATATATCCAATGCTATCAAATTTATACTTTCAACAAAATCAGTTACAGGACAAATAATTGCAATTGACTCTGGCCAACATTTATCATGGAAAACACCCGATTATATCGAAGTGAAAGTTGATTAGTTTTTATGGTTTCACAGTTAACAAATCTCCAAAATGGAGCAAAAATTATAAAAAAATACACAGAGACTCTGCCTAAAAAACCAGGTGTGTATAGAATGTTAGATGCAAATCAGAAGATTCTTTACATTGGGAAAGCAAAAAACTTATCGAATAGAGTCAAAAGCTACACAAATCCAAATAATCACTCAAATAGAATAAAAAAAATGATTTCAGAGACAAAAGCTATGGAATTTATAATAACTGTGTCTGAAGCTGAAGCTCTACTGTTAGAAGCAAATCTTATAAAAAAAAATAAACCTAAATATAATATCGCAATGCGAGATGATAAATCTTTCGCCCATATCCTAATTAATAATCAACATCCCTATCCTAGATTAATGAAATATAGAGGCGAAAAAAAAATTAATGGACAATATTATGGTCCCTTTGCTTCTGCGGGTGCTGTGAATAGGACAATTGATATTTTACAAAAAGCTTTTTTGCTAAGAACATGTTCAGATAGTGTTTTTGAGAATAGATCACGCCCTTGTCTTTTATATCAAATAAATAAATGTTCTGCACCCTGCACTGATGAGATTTCAAAAAAAGATTACAATTCTCTTCTTGATGACTTAGATCTATTCATGAAGGGTAAAGCAAGCACCATAAAAGATAAAATATATTCTGCAATGCAGGAAGAGTCTTCAAAATTAAATTATGAAAATGCAGCAAAGTTAAGAGATCGTCTTGAAACAATTAATAAAATTCAATCACAACAAAATATACATAACACAAGTATTAATGATGCAGATATTTTTGCTATAATGAAGTTAGATAATTTGGTATGTGTGCAAGTATTTTTTATTAGAGCAGGACAAAATTGGGGTAATAGAGAATATTTCCCTATCAATAATAAACTAGATAGTAATGAAGAGATTTTGGATTCATTTCTAGCTCAATTTTACACTACACATCCCTGTCCAAAGGATATTATTATTTCCCATGAAATTTCTAGTAAAAAGTTACTAGAATACGCTTTATGTGAAAAGAATAAAAAAAAGATTTACATTCAAATCCCTAAGATGGGAGAAAAATATAAACTCATCCAAAAAGCTCTTATAAATTGCGAACAAGCTCTTAATAGAAAATTAAATCAAATAGATAACCACAAAGTACTATTGGATGGTTTAGCAAACAAACTTTTATTAAATAAAATTCCAAAGAGAATTGAAATTTATGATAACAGCCACATTCAAGGTAGCCATCCTGTTGGGGCCATGGTTGTGGTTGGAGAGGATGGATTCGAGAATAAAAGTTATAGAAAATTTAATATTAGATCAGAAGAAATTAGACCTGGTGACGATTATGGTATGATGAAAGAGGTCCTCACCAGAAGATTTTCCAAAATAGAAAATAAGGTCGCATATGAAAATTCTCCTGACTTAATAATTATTGATGGTGGGACAGGTCAATTAAATATAGCAAAGGATATTCTAAATGAATTTAATCTCAACCAGGTTCAATTGATAAGTATCTCAAAAGATAAAAAGAGGAAGCATGGGAATGAAAAAATACATACTCCAGGAAATGGGATAATAATTCTTGATACAAACGACCCTATCTTCTACTTCTTACAACGAATGAGAGATGAAGCGCATAGGTTCGCCATAGGTAGTCACAGAATTCGCAGGAATAGAGCACTAAAATATTCAAAACTTGATGACCTTGAAGGTATTGGGTCCAAAAGAAAAAATCAATTAATGAAATATTTTGGAAGTATGAAGTCTATACAGGACGCAAATGTAGATGATATAATGAAAGTCCCTGGCATTAGTGAAAAATTAGCAATGGATATATACCAATCATTTCATGAAAGTTGATAAAAGTATGAATAATATATATACAATCCCAAATTTAATTACTATGAGCAGGTTAGTTGCAATCCCTGTCATAATCGGCCTATATTTATCTGATATTTATATTTTGCGACTCTTATCTTTCTTTGTTTTTTTGTATGCATCACTGTCAGATTTTATTGATGGATATCTAGCAAGGAAATTAAACCAAACATCCCTGTTAGGGAAGATCTTAGATCCGATCGCAGATAAACTTCTTGTCATTTTGATGTTTATGCTATTTTTAGGTTCATCTTTCTTAAATTTAACATCACTAATTTGTATTTACATCATTGCTGCTAGGGAAATTATTATTATGACATTGAGAGAAGTGATGGCTAATTACAGCATAAGCATTGATGTGATAGGCTTATCTAAAATTAAAACTGCTATTCAATTTATATCACTCATATTTCTATTCATTGCATCCTTACAAAAAAGAGAAAATTTAATTATAACCCAAGTCACAAATTGGTTAATTTTGTTTTCTGCGATAGTAACCATCATTACTTTAGTATTATATATTCAATCTTCTGTAAAAAAGATTAAGGATAGAACTTGATATGAAAATAAAATATTTTGCCTGGGTTGCCGAAATTATTGATAAACGTGAAGAGGAAATAAAAGTTCCAGACCATGTCACCGACGTTAACACATTAATAAATTTTTTGTGTACTAAGGATGAAAGTTATGAAGCTGCATTTGCAAATAGAAAACAAATAAAATTTGCGATTAATCAAAAACTTAGCAGATCAAATGCTAAAATAACTAATAATGATGAGGTTGCATTTTTCCCACCTATGACAGGAGGATGAGATGTATATAGATGTTAGGGAAGAGGATTTTCATGTAAATAAGGAGCTTGAAAGATTTGAAAATTCCTCAAAAACGGATGCGGCAATATCATTATTTGTTGGTAAGGTTAGAGCTGAAGAAAACTTGATTAGCTTAAATCTTGATTGTTATCCAGATATGGCGGTAAAAGAGATTTTAAATATCGCTGAAAATGCTAAAAAAAAAATGGCAAATCAATAATTTAACCGTCATTCATAGATTTGGAGAATTATTACCTGGTGAAAATATCGTGTTTGTAATTACATCTTCAGACCACAGAACCGACTGCCAAGAAGCAACCCAATATATCATGGATTATCTAAAGAATAGCGCCCCGTTTTGGAAAAAAGAAATTTATAAGGATAAGTCTATGTGGGTAGAACAAAAAGTAGATGATATTGAGAAAATGGAACGTTGGGAAGACTAATGTTTGACTAAATTTAAATAGTCTTCCATTAGATTTTTTGTTATCTCACCCGGTGTGAATTTGCATTCCGCAATCTCAGACACAGGAGTCACCTCTACTGCTGTTCCTGTCAAGAAACATTCTGAAAAATCTGACATTTCTTCTGGTAGAATTTTTCTTTCAATTACCTTAATCCCTCTCTTTTTAGCAATATCAATGACAGTTCGTCTTGTTATGCCATCAAGAAAACAATCTGGTTTTGGTGTATGTATTTCACCATCTTTAATAAAGAAAACATTAGCTCCAGTTGCTTCAGCAACATAATTTTCATAATCCAGCATAAGTGAATCTGCGTAACCGTGCCTTTCAGCATCATGTTTTGATAATGTACATATCATGTACAATCCTGCTGCTTTTGTATCACAAGGTATAGTTTCAGGTGATGGTCGCTTCCATTTTGAGAGTGTTAGCCTGATGCCCTTCAATCTCTGTTCAGGATCAAAATAAGATGGCCACTCCCAAACTGCAATTGCTAAATTAATTTTAGTTGATTGCGCAGATACTCCCATCATTTCAGCACCTCTCCAGGCAATTGGCCTGACATAACCATCAATTATGGAATTTTTTTCGACGATTTCTTTACAAGCTTCATTTACCTGATCTTGAGTATATGGAATTTTCATATCCATTCTCTCTGCTGAATAAAATAAACGCTCTGTGTGTTCTTCTAATTTAAAGATTTTTTTATTGTAAACTCTTTCACCCTCAAATACAGAACTAGCGTAATGCAACGCGTGACTTAAAACATGTAATTTTACATCTGGCCAATCAACTAACTCTCCATTGAACCAAATATAACCATCCCGATTATCAAAATGTGCTGCCATTTAATTCCCTGCTGCTTGAAATAAACAATATGAAGTATATACAATATTGTTATTTATTCTAGAAGAAAAAAGTAATGAATATAATGATTTTTTTAGACTAAGCGGACCTTGATTTGGAGAACTTTGAAACCAAATTGTCAACAAACTTTATTGGTTTACTGATTTGTTCAAAAATTTCACCTGATTTTATGAGTTTCTGATCTAAAAATGACATAATTTTTGACATATCATCATCTAATATCCATTGATCTATAGTCTGTTTATATATATGTATTAATCCTATATCACGTGATAACTTATGTAAGTTTTTCTGCTTGTCATTTTTATATATATCATCAAATATTCTTGTAATATTTGTCATCTGAAAGAAATATTTATTTCTGAAATTTGATTCCTTTCCAATCAGATTAATGATTGCATTTCTTCTCCTACTATAAAGTTCTAATTTATTTAAAATGATGTTTAATATAATATCCTTTGGATCATTTATATTTGCATCTTCCCGAGTTAGATCACCTACCTCTAGATCAATATTATTAAAAAACTCATAAACAATTGAGTCTAAATCTAAAAAATCAGCTTTTATATTCTCTTTTTTGAGCTTTGCTCTTCTTGCAACCTTCTCTATGGTGATTAGATTATAGTTCTCTTTTTCTAGTAAGCTCAAAAGAGCATCAACTGCTTTTTCTTTATTTGTCTTAGTCATTCTAAATATTAGAGTGTTAGATAATTATTACTTTGATAGAGTCCTGCTTCGCTCAATAGCCATACTAACAGCTTCATCTATCAATAATTCTAATTTATCATTATTCATGAATATTTTCAATGCTGCTTCAGTTGTTCCGCCAGGTGATGTTACATTTTCTCTGTGTGCTACAACTCCTACATTTGGGGAATTTTCCATTAAAGCAGATGATCCTATAAATGTCTGAGTTGATAGTATTTCTGCAAGTTCTCTTTTTAAACCATGTTTTACAGCAATAGCAGATAAACACTCAGTAAATAAATAATAATACGCTGGCCCGCTTCCAGAAATTGCTGTAATTGCATGCATATCTGTTTCATCCTCAACCCAAAAGAACTTTCCCATAGATCCAAATAAACTCTCGACTTTATTAATTAGATCTTGAGATAGCTGGTTTTCAGAAAATAATGCTGTAATGCCTTTCCCTATAGCTGCAGGGGTGTTTGGCATGGTTCTTATTATTATTGGTTTTGGACCTAGATATTTCTTCATATCAGCAACAGAATATCCTGCGATTATTGAGATAATAACAGTGTTTTCTGATATCATTTCTCTTAATTTTTTAAATAACTCACCGGCCACCTGTGGTTTTACAGCAATTAGAACAATACCATTGTCTAATCTTATTTTATCCATATCATATAGTTTTAGATTATGATTGATCAAGAATGGATCTGTATCATCTATAAAAGGATCAATAATCTTAACTACTTCTTTATCTAGTTGATTATTTAACCAACCGCTTAACATTGATTTTCCCATCCTTCCGAAACCAATGATGTTTATACTTTCTATAGATGCTAGACTCATGATTCTCCAACGGTTGTAAAAATTGCATTTTTTATAGCCTCATCTGCATCATTACCACCCCATATTACGTATTGAAATGATGGGTAGTACTTTTCACAAGCTTCTACTATGTGATTTAATAATGCATTAGATTGTTTATTTGTTGGCAAAAGCCCACCAGCGAGAAGTAAATTATATCTGAATACTGGGATTTGCTCATTGGTCCAAATATCAAAATGCCCTAACCATATCAATTGATTAATTTTTATAGTTAACTTTGTTACTTCATTGACCCTGTGATCTGGTATTTTTGTATCAAAAAATACGGCAACATGAATTCCTTCAAGTGTCTCATTCCAGTTAAAATTTATACGGAAATTAGAATTTTTCGAGGAAATCCATAAATCCAATTCATCCTTTAAAGATCTACTAAAAGAATAATTTTCTGTTTCTGCTAAATTTTCAATGATATCTAGTGGATGTTCATTGTGATCTAAATAAAGAATATTTTCCATAACTCAAAAGACAAATGTTTAACTATATTCTTCATCTTTATTGTAAATAATTAATTTTTTATTTACAGACGATATAGTTCGATGTTTTTAAGTTATAAGTTTAACTTATCCACTATTTTGTAGTTTTTAGTTTTTTAATTTGATTTTCAAGAGATTTGATTTTTTTTTCTAGTTTGTTGATTGTATCTGAAGAATTAACTAACATTTCTTTCATCACATCAAATTCATCTCGCTGCACAACCTCAAAATCATTTAAAATACGTTCAACTTGAGATTTTGCAATAATTTCTACCTCTTTTTTTACACCATTAGCGAGGCCTGCTGTTTCTGACATTACCTCAGCTAGTTTGTTAAATATTTTTGAACTATTATCTTTCATAAAACTTTCCTGATAAGTTTAAATTATTTTTTTCATGATTATGATATATTAATGTTAAAAATCAATGGTAAAACATAATAAATGTTCACGACTGCAATAATACTGCCATACATAGATCCAATAGCATTAAATATAGGTTTCATTGATATTCATTGGTATGGTTTATCCTATTTGTGTGGGATTCTACTTGGATGGCTATATCTAAAATCTAAGTTTGTTTCCTCATGTATAGGAGACAGTAAATCTATAATATTATCTCTTAGTGACCTAATACCATGGATTGTATTTGGAATATTACTGGGTGGAAGAGTCGGGTATGTATTGATTTATAACCCTATTTATTTTATTGGAAATCCTATTGAAATTTTTAAAGTGTGGAATGGTGGTATGTCATTTCACGGTGGGCTACTTGGTATAATTATTGCAATCTACTTCTATGCCAAAAAGAATAATAAAAGCTTTCTTGCATTTATGGACCTTATTGCCATCTCAGCTCCAATCGGAATATTCTTTGGTAGATTATCAAATTTCATAAATACAGAATTAATCGGAACTTACTCTGATCTACCGTGGTCTGTAATATATCCAAACGATAGTGTTTCGCGCCATCCATCTCAAATATATGAAGCATTACTTGAAGGACTGATAATATTCTTAGTATTAGCGTATTTATCTAAGAAAAATAAAATCCTTCACAATAAAGGAATGGCCTCCGCAATATTTCTTATCCTTTATGGAACCTTTAGAATCTTCTTAGAGCTATTTAGATTACCCGATCAACATATAGGATATATTCTTGCTAATAAGCTAACAATGGGAATGATAGTGTCTATTCCAATGATATTAGTTGGTTTGATTTTATATAAAAATATAAAAAAAAATGAATAAAAAATACCAGAATCTTGAAGAAAAAATTGTTCAGAAAATTAAAAGTCATGGACCTATCAGTGTTGATGAGTATATGGAGCTTTGTCTCAGTGATAAAGATTTCGGTTATTATATAAATTCAAAACCCATTGGTAAAAATGATGATTTCATAACCTCTCCTGAAATAAGCCAGATGTTTGGAGAATTGATTGCAGTATGGCTCATTGATTTATGGTTCAAGATTGATAAACCAAAAATAAATATAATTGAACTTGGTCCGGGTAACGGGATCATGATGCAGGATATTCTCAGAGTATCCAAAAATTTTAATGACTTCTATTCTTCCATCAAAATATGGCTATATGAACAAAGTAATGTCCTCTCCAAAATTCAAAGAGAAAACATAAACCATCCTTTTAAACACTTTTCATCTTTAGATGATTTACCAAATGGAATTAACTTTGTAGTTGCTAATGAATTTTTTGATGCGATACCAATAAAACAATACTTATTTAATAACAATAAATTTAGAGAAAGAGTTGTATCAATTGATCAACAGAATAATTTAACATTTGAATCAATCGAGGTTACTTCTGATCATCTCAGTATTTCAAATAGAGAAATTGAGTATCCAATAAACGGTCAATTATATGAGATATCTCCTATGCAAGATACAATGCTAGAAAAAATATTTTCAAAGATCCAAAATAACGGAGGCTTATTAGTAATAGATTATGCAAAAACAAATGGTCCATCTGGTGACACGCTTCAGGCTCTATCAAAACATAAAAAAGTTTCAATATTTCATAAACCAGGTGAGAGTGATCTAACATCACATATAGATTTTAGCCGCTATAGCTATATTTCAAAAAAAAATAATATTCAAAGTTATGGTCCTATAACACAAAGAGATTTTTTGATTGGTTTGGGGATTGATCAAAGATATCAAATACTGAGAGAAAATAGCAATGATAGTCAATTAGATAAGTTATATCGTCAATATCATAGACTTATTGATAAAGATAAGATGGGAGAACTTTTTAAAGTGATGTACTTTTCAAATAATCCAAAAACTGTACCAATATCAATTACATGAACCCTAAATTTATCACATCAGAAAATCTAATATTTAGTAATTGCAAATATGGTTTCTTCACGAGACAGGGTGGTGTGTCAACAGGAATATACCACAGTTTAAATTGCAGTTATTTATCAAATGACTCCAATAAAAATATTGATAAAAATAGAGAAACCATTTCACAAAAGCTTTACTCCTCAGCAAACCCAGTGAGACCAATTGTAATTCCAACCCAACAACACACCAATATATGCAAGATTATTGATAGTAAATTTCCTAATAAATTTATAGCAGACTCAATAATTACTAAACGTGATGACATTATCCTATCAATCCTTACTGCAGACTGCGCGCCAATTCTGTTATACGAAAACAAGGAGCAAATTATAGGAGCTGTGCACGCGGGATGGAAAGGTGCGCAAAAAGGAATAATAGAAAGTACTGTTGAACAAATCTTAAATATTGGTGGAAAGATTGAAAATATATCTGCAATAATAGGACCCTGCATACAACAGGACTCATATGAGGTTGGTATAGAATTTTATCAAGAATTCATCAAACAAGATCCTTTAAACAAAAAGTTTTTTAAGACAATTAATAGAGGAAAATACTTTAATTTGCAGGCTTATTGTTCAAATAAAATCTATCAAATTGGGATAAGAAAGTATGATGTTATTCAAATGGATACATATAAAAACGAGATGGATTTCTTCTCTTACAGGAGATCACAACATAGAAATGAAATAGATTATGGACGACAAGCAAATGCGATACTTATTGTAAATTAATTTAAATTTTTAGGTCATAATTATTGTGGCATATTTACATATCATCCAAACATGCTATTGTGGCATTAAAGATCACGTCTACCATGAATAAAAAAGAACAAAATATAAAAATTGTAACAGGAAACTCTAATCTTCCGTTAGCTAATGCTATTGCGTCATATTTAAAAATTCCTCTCACTAGCTGTAATGTAAAAAGATTTGCAGATATGGAAGTCTTTGTAGAAATACTTGAGAATGTTCGGGGAGAAGATGTTTTTATTATTCAATCAACCTCATATCCAGCAAATGATCATCTTATGGAACTACTAATCCTTATCGATGCATTAAAGCGCTCCTCAGCAAGGAGAATTACGGCAGTTGTTCCTTATTTTGGTTATGCAAGGCAAGATAGAAGGTCATCTGGTAGAACACCAATATCAGCAAAATTAGTTGCAAATTTAATTACAAATGCAGGTGCCGATCGTGTTTTAACTATCGATTTACATGCCGGTCAAATACAGGGGTTTTTTGATATACCAACAGACAACCTATTTGCAGCGCCTGTTATCGTAAATAATATCAAAGACTCCTTTGATGTTAATAATGTAACTGTGGTATCGCCTGATGTAGGCGGGGTTGTAAGAGCAAGACTAATCGCAGAAAGGATTGGTGGAGCACCACTTGCAATAGTAGATAAAAGAAGAGATAAACCTGGACAATCTGAAGTCATGAATATTATCGGAGATGTGGAAGGAAGATCGTGTATACTCGTTGATGATATTGTGGACTCCGGTGGAACATTATGTAATGCAGCAAGCAAATTACTAGAGTCAGGCGCTAATGACGTAAGTGCCTACATAACTCATGGAGTTCTATCTGGTGAAGCTGTAAATAAGATTGAAACATCAGATTTAAAGAATCTTATTATTAGCGATACTATTTACAATGAAAGCATCCAAAATGGATCAAAAAAAATTAAATTAATCTCTGTTGCACAATTACTAGGTGAGGCAATTTTGAGAACCTCAAATGAAGAGTCAGTCTCTAGCCTCTTTATTTAACAAAAAGATCTTTCTTTTTATATAAAAATTATTTATAGATATAATTTATAAATGCATTTATAGATAACACAGTAGAAACAAGAGTGAAAAATGTCAGAAATTGAAGAAATTATTGTTACAACCAGAGATACTAAAGGAACAGGAAGCTCTCGTGCAATTAGAAGAGCTGGTAATACTCCAGGTGTACTGTACGGCGTTGGTGTTGAACCAACACACATATCAGTTGAAACTAAAGTGCTGGTCAAACATTATCAATCAGGACGTTTTTTATCAACTCTTTATGAATTAAATGTCGATGGGAAAAAATCAAGAGTTATTCCAAAAGATGTTCAATTGCATCCTGTTAAAGATACACCATTACATGTAGACTTTTATGTGCTTTCAAAAGAATCTCAAGTAATAGTTGAAGTGCCTGTGCTGTTCTTAAATGAAGACGCATGCCCGGGTCTCAAAAAAGGTGGGGTTCTAAATATTGTAAGGCATAATGTAGAAGTATCATGTCCAGCCGATGCAATTCCCGAGAATCTCGAAGTTGACCTTTCAGAGGCAGATACTGGAGACTCAATTCATATCTCAGCAGTTGCATTACCAAAAGATGTGACTCCTACAATAACTGACAGAGACTTTACGATTGCAACTATAGCTGCACCTGCAGGAATGACAGAAGAATCCGACGAAGAAACATCTGCGGACGAAACAGCAACTGAGTCAACAGATACAAATAACGAAGAATAATAACGTAAAAATTCTTATGTACCTTATTGTTGGTCTAGGAAATCCTGGAAAAAAGTATGAGCAGACTCGCCATAATATTGGATTTATGGCTGTTGATGCAATTTTGAATTCATACGGTAGTACCGACAAGCCAAAAAAAAAATTTAATTCCATTATCCATGAATTACAATTAGAAAACAAAAAAGTAATTATTGCAAAGCCAGAAACATATATGAATAATTCTGGGGATGCTATAATTCAAATTGTAAATTATTTTAAAATCAAAACAGAAAATATTTTAATTCTTCATGACGAATTAGATCTTCCATTTGGCTCAATTCGTCTCAAAGTGGGCGGTGGTATTGCTGGTCATAATGGTCTAAAATCTATTCTCAGTCATTTAGACAACACCTTCTTAAGACTTAGACTAGGGATTGATCACCCAGGAGATAGAAGACTTGTAAGCAATTATGTACTTGGAAATTTTAGTAATTCTGAAATGGATAACTTGAACTCGCTATTTGATTATATATCAACGAACATCATTAATATAATTTCTGAAAAAGAGAAATTTCAAATTAATTATAAAGATATAGATAATCATAAAAACAAACCCTCTCATAGGGAGATTAAAACAAATAGTCCACTAACAAAAATTTTAAATATTTTTAAATAGGAGTTATGTAATGGGTTTCAAATGTGGAATTGTCGGCTTACCTAATGTTGGAAAATCAACACTTTTTAATGCACTTACGCAAACAGCAAATGCAGAAGCAAGCAATTACCCATTTTGTACAATTGAACCAAATATAGGTGAAGTTGGAGTGCCTGATATTAGATTAATAAAACTTGGTGATATCTCAAAATCAATAAATGTTATACCAACAAGATTGAATTTTGTAGATATTGCAGGATTAGTTGAAGGAGCATCTAAAGGAGAAGGTCTTGGTAACAAATTCCTATCCAATATCCGAGAAACTGAGGCTATAGCACATGTAGTTCGATGTTTTGAGAATGAGAATATTACGCATGTTAATAATAAGATAGATCCAATTTCTGATATCCAAACAATAGAAACAGAATTACTTCTTGCCGACATTCAAAACTTAGAAAACAGAAAAGCTGGGTTGGAAAGAAAGATCAAGTCAAATGATGAAATCTCAAAATTGACTTATAAGCTAATTGAAGAAATCATTGAGTCGCTTAACGAAGGAAAGCCAGCGAGAGATATGTTGATAGATGATAAAAATAGAAAAATATACCAAGAACTTAATCTCTTAACTTCAAAACCAATATTTTATATATGTAATGTAGAAGAGAATGATGCAGCATCAGGAAATAAATATTCAGAAAAAGTACAAAAATATGCTGAAGAAATTAACTGTAAATCTATTATCATATCAGCTTCTACAGAGGCAGAATTATCTGTTTTGAGCGATGAAGAAAAAGTTGAATACCTAAAATCTATCGGTCTAAAAGAAACTGGTCTAAATAAGGTGATAAAAACCGGTTATGAAATTCTTAATCTTGTAACTTATTTTACAAGTGGCCCAAAAGAAACAAGAGCATGGACTATTAGAAAAGATACTCAGGCTCCAAAAGCAGCATCCGTCATTCACACTGATTTTGAAAAAGGATTTATCAGAGCTGAAACAATTTCATTTGATGATTTCATTAAAAACAATGGTGAAAATGGTGCAAAAGAAGCTGGGAAGATGAGATTAGAAGGAAAAGATTATATAGTGCAAGATGGTGATGTCATGCATTTTAGATTTAATAATTAATAGGTAATCAAGGATTGAATATTATTCGAATATTCCTCAAGACATTGACGTCCATTTAAACCCAATAACTCAATAATAAATATCATTGAGACTATCTCCCCTCCAAGTTGATTGACCAGCTTTGCAGAAGCTTCTGCAGTACCACCCGTTGCCAGTACATCATCAATGAGAAGTATTTTTTGGCTCGGAGTAATTGCGTCAATATGTAACTCTAATTGATCTACCCCATACTCAAGAGAATATTCTTGGCTTATAACTTTATATGGTAACTTATTTCTTTTTCTAATTGGTATAAAACCCTTTCTAAGTTTCTGGGCTAAAGCGGATCCAAAAATAAAACCTCTTGCATCTATTGCTGCAATGAGATCTATATTGCTATCAATAAGTTCAGCACAGATATCAATAACTAATGAAAATAAATCTGGACTCTTCAGTAGAGGAGTAATGTCACGGTAAATAATACCAGGTTTAGGGTAATCGTTTATAGATCGTATTGCTTCTTTGAGTAAATTTATATTTTTATTCAAAATAACACACTTATAGATTTAGTGTTCTATTCTTGACCAAATTTTCTTTTTGGAATAATACAACAAACCAGCGAGGACAAATAAGAATATTGCTACCTTGAAACCCATTTTTTTTCTTATTTCAAGCTTCGGTTCAGCTGCCCACATCATAAATGCAGATACATCTTCAGCCATTTGTGCAATTGTCGCTTCGGTACCATCAGCATACTCAACTGAATCATCATAAAGCGGTTGTCCCATTGCAATTTGATTACCGGGATAATATTCATTGTAATGCATTCCATCTTGCAACTTGAAATCTTCAGGTACTTCCTTGTACCCATTTAATAATGAATATATATAGTCTACACCTTGTTCCTGATAGCCTGTGAATAGATCAACAAACCACCATGGAAAACCTCGCTCTGTACTTCGAGCTTTCGCGAGTACACTAAAATCAGGAGGATACGCTCCTCCATTAGAAGCACGTGCTTCGTTGATATTTGAATAAGGAGATGGGAAGTTATCACTTGCCTTACCTTCTCTTTCGAACATCTCACCAAAATCATCAGGACCATCAATTACGGTATATTCTGAAGCAATAACCTTAACTTCTTCTGGTGTAAATCCTGGACCACCCTCTTCAGCTAAATTTCTGAAATACACATAATTCATGGAATGACATGACGAACAAACCTCTTTGTAAACCTGAAATCCTCTTTGAAGTTGTGCATTATCATAGTGCCCAAAAATACCAGAAAAAGTCCATTCGTGCTTTTCTACGCGTTTTTGTTCACCACCAGCGGCATGTGTATCTGTTGTAACCAAAAAAAATGAGAGGAAGGTAAAGACCAGGAAAAAGATTTTAAAATGTGCAGAATTCTTCATAGCTATATCTAAGCCTTTGCTTCTTCTTTGGAATTTTTAATTTCTAATTTTTCAAGTACTGCTTTTGTAATACTTTCAGGAATTGGACGGGGCTTTTCTACTAAGCCAAGCACTGGCATTACTATCAAGAAATGTATAAAATAATATGCAGTACAAATTCTAGATGCAACAAGGAACAAACCCTCTGGATTTTGAGACCCTAAATACCCAAGTGCAATACAATTTACAAGGAAAATCCAATAGAACTGCTTGTATAATGGTCTGAAAGTCGCTGACCTCACTTTTGATGTATCTAACCATGGAACAATAAATAGAACAGCGATTGCAGCCCCCATCACCAAAACACCCCCAAGTTTAGATGGAATTGCTCTGAGGATTGCATAAAATGGCAGTAGGTACCATTCAGGAACAATATGAGCAGGAGTGACAAGAGGATCTGCCATTATATAATTATCAGTATGTCCTAAGATATTTGGATTAAAGAATATGAACCATGCAAATAATATTAAAAAGCACACTAAAGAAAGTGCATCTTTAACCGTATAGTATGGCGCAAATGGAACAGTATCTTGTTTATCTTTAACACTTACACCAACCGGATTATTATTGCCCGTTACATGCAGAGACCATATGTGCAGGATAACAACACCAAATATCATGAACGGCATCAGATAGTGAAGACTGAAGAACCTTTTTAAGGTTGCGTTATCTACTGCGAAACCACCCCACAACCACTCTGTAATGGTTGTACCAACTACTGGTATTACAGAAAATAGATTTGTAATAACGGTTGCACCCCAAAAACTCATTTGTCCCCATGGCAACACGTATCCCATAAAGGCTGTGATTACCATTAAAAGGTAAATTATAACTCCTAATATCCAGAGTATCTCTCTTGGTGCTTTATATGAACCATAATATAGCCCTCTAAATATGTGTACGTAAACAGCAAGAAAAAACATTGATGCGCCCACAGCATGGATATACCTAATTAGCCAGCCATAGTTTACATTTCTCATAATATGCTCGACGGATGCGAAGGCTAATCCAGCATCAGCAGTATAATGCATAGCAAGCACAATACCGGTTACAATTTGTGTAACAAGACAAAATGTAAGGATACCCCCAAAAGTATACCAATAATTCAAGTTCCTTGGTGTAGGGAAAGCGCTAATATTATCATGTAACATTCTTGGCAGTGGCAATCTTTGATCAAACCACTTTGCGAAGCCATTTCTTGGAATATAAGTAGACTCTTTACTCATTCAATTTTTAACCTATTCTTATAACATTATCATTTACAAATTCAGCGACAGGAATATCAAGATTTTTTGCAGCAGGACCTTTCCTTATTCTGCCTGCAGTGTCATAATGAGAACCATGACATGGACAATACCACCCGCCATAGTCCCCTTTGGCATCTCCCAAAGATTGGCCCTTAGGAACACAACCAAGATGGGTACAAACACCTACCATTACCAACCATTCTTTATTGTCATCTAGCGCTCTATTTTCATCAGTGGCGGATGAGTCAGCGGTCAAATTATTATTTCTTGCATTACCGTCTGGTAAAGAATTAACATCTACTCTGGATGCCATTTGAATTTCTTCATCCGTTCTTCTTCTTATGAAGACTGGCTTTCCTCTCCATTTAACAGTTATTGACTGCCCTCTTTCAATTTGACTTATATCTACTTCTATTTTTGATAATGCTAGTGCTGTTGCATCAGGATTCATTTGATCCACGATTGGCCATGCAACACTAACAGCACCCGCTGCAGCAAAAGCACCTGTTGCTAGAAAAATAAAATCTCTTCTGGATGGCTCTTTTGTATCTTTCTTTGACAATTTATCCTCTTAATTCCTATATATGTTTATACTGATTTAAAAAAAAATGCTATACCTTTATACACGTTATTAATTGATTTTTTCTAAATAAATTAAAATAACAAAAATACATAATTTTATATAATTAATTTAAATTATTTTTCTATTAAAAATGACTGCAAACAACAAGAAAAAAAATGTCTCCGTAGCTTTATATCAGCCGGATATTCCACAAAATACCGGATCAATTATGCGCCTTACTGCATGTTTTGGAGTTTCCTTACACATAATAGAGCCAGCAGGATTTATCATTGATGATAAAAGATTAAACAGAGTTGCGATGGATTACATAAATCATTTGGAAATTATTAAACATCCATCATGGACTGAGTTTTTTAGATGGTCAAAATCAAACTCACATAGAATAATATTAGCAACCACAAAAACAGATCAGTCCTATTTGGATATCAATTATGAAGTTAATGATATTCTGTTATTTGGTAGAGAGAGTTCTGGTGTTCCTGAAGATGTTCATAACCAATCGGACACTCGGGTAAAAATAAAGATGAAAAACGGTATGCGATCCTTTAATGTCTCCAGCTCGTGCGCTATAATATTGGGTGAAGCTTTGAGGCAGACATCTGATAGTTAATACAATGATACAAAAAAATCATAAGGCAATATTAGAAGAAACATCTGAATTACGCACTAAAGCGACAGATCTTTTTGTAAAACTAAGAGATCAATTATGCAACGCTTTGGAAACATACGAAACTAAATTAACATCTAATTCGAAGAAATTTGAAAAGGATAGCTGGTCACGTACAGGAGGTGGTGGTGGAATTTCCAGTCTTCTTAGGGGAATAATTTTTGAAAAAGCTGGAGTACATACTTCCACTGTATATGGTGATTTACCCCCCGGAGTGCTCGAAAAAAGCATTAATTCTAAATTATCGAGCCAATTCTGGGCATCCGGTATTTCAGTAATAATCCATCCCAAAAATCCTTTTATTCCATCTGCTCACATGAATTTAAGAATGATAATTAGTGAAGACTATTGGTTTGGAGGTGGTGCTGATCTGACACCGATGCTCACAAACAAACGAACTCAAGAAGATTCAGATACAAAATTGTTCCACAAATATATGCGCCAAGCATGTGATAATCATTTAAATGCTAATTTTGATGAATTTAAGAAAAACTGTGATGATTATTTCATAATAAAGCATAGAAATGAAAATCGTGGAACAGGTGGAATCTTCTTTGATAATTATAGATCACCAAACTCTCTTGACGATTTAGATTTTTTAGAGACTGTGGGCAATAATTTCATAAAAGCTTATTGTGAAATTATTGAAATGAATATTAATAAAGAGTGGACTGATTCTGATAGAGAACAACAGCTTTATTACAGAGGAAGATACGTTGAGTTTAATCTAATGTATGACAAGGGAACAATTTTCGGTCTTAAAACTGGTGGTAACATAAACTCCATATTATCATCACTTCCTCCAATTGTCAGTTGGTAAGTCCACAGAATTCAATAAACCCTCATCGCCAATCAAACATTTTTTACTGAGCCATATCTCTTCAAGTTCGCGGAGAGTTTTGCCAATCAATTTACCATCTTTAAACCCAACCTCTTTTAGAGTTTTTGCACTAACTGGAAAGATTGGTATGGGTTTATTACTTATATCAATAAATAATTTTATCCAATCAGCAGGAACAATATTTGAATTAATTAGACATTTTATAAGAAATATTTTTGTTAAATATCTTCCATATTTATAGAGATAAACATCCATTAAATCACGAAATTGATGCAGTTCAATAATTTTAAAATTATAAATTTTACGTATTAAATCAAATTCCTTTTTGGCAAAATTTAGTTCCTCCACAGCATCCATTACATTACCATTTTGTGAATTTGGGTCTAGGGCAAAAGCAAAATATATTATCGGATTTAATTCAAAATCTATTTCTTCTTTTATTTGACTAATTTTCTGATGGTAGGAATAAGTATTTATTTGAAAATTTAAGATACTAAAAAATTTATTTATTGATAAATATTTAATCATCTCGGAGGATTGAATTGATGATATAATTTTTAGTACTTCATCTCTAACCCTATCTTTTGATAAATTTAAAATTAAATGTCGTGATTGTATGCAAATCTGTAACTCATCCATATTAATTTTACGATTATTAAAAATAACTGCAAATCTGAGAAATCTCAATATCCTCAAATTATCCTCTTCAATCCTTTGCCTAACATCACCGATGAAGCAAACTTTAGATTCAAGCATATCATCATATGCTCCTAGTGGATCAAGAACCTCACCTTGTCTTCCAATGTAAAAAGAATTAATTGTAAAATCTCTCCTTTTTGCATCAACAAAAATATCTTTTGTATATCTGGTATCTGCATTTCGACCATATGATTTTATATCCTCTCTCATAGAGGTAACTTGGTAACTATTGGTTTTACTTTTGAAGGTTATGCAACCATACATTTTTGCATGATCAATTAGCCTAAATCTCTCATCACTTGATAATTTCTTTTGTATTTCTTCGGAGTCTATATCAGTAACAAAATCAACATCGATATATTCTTTACCTAATAAAATGTCTCGTACTGCACCGCCAACCACCCATAAATTTGCACCAATATTCTCAAATATTTTAAATAAATATATTACGTCTTCATTAAAATGATGAGTAAGATCTATCTGTTTTATAATTTTAATTTTATTTTTCTGGGCTTTTCCCATTAAATACTTTGCTTACTCTTGAATTGTTCCAGATATAATCTCACCATTTTTAATATATGGTGGTGAGTAACTCTTATCTATGTTTTTACTAGAAAATATTGGATTTATATAAAAAAGAATAATGGATATTGATAATCCGATAATTAACAAAGTTGAGAACTTCTGTATAAAAATATCTTTGGTGTTTTTCCTTTTGGGTACAAATAAATTAATCAGATAAAATACAATAAAAGGGGTCAAAACCATAAATAGATGGAATATTATTAGTTTGATCATTATTGAAATAACCTTTCGGATAACGCTTTCAGCAGGCGCGCAGTTGCTCCCCAAATAAAATAGTTATCATATTCATAGACAAAAAAAGTTCTATCTTCTCCATTGATCACTTTATTCATTGTCTTTAAGTTGTTTACATCCGCAATATAATTTAATGGTAGGTGAATCAAACTCTCAACTTCATCATTATTTAATTTGGGAACAAAGTTATTGCTGATTGAAGCTACAACCGGCAGTATCATGAAATTTGTTCCCGTAGTTGTTATATCCAGATAACCCAAATGCTCTATTTCTTCTCTTGAAAGTCCAATTTCCTCATTAGCTTCTCTGTATGCAGTTTCAACAGGACTCTGGTCTTTTGTATCAACTTTTCCTCCAGGAAATGATATTTGACCGGCATGAGATGGTAAATTATTTGACCTCTGGGTAAGTATTATTTGAATATCTTGACCAATTCTAAGAAGTGGGATCAAAACGGCAGAGTTTCTATATTTTTTACCATTGATTATTGAATATAATTTATCATCACTTCTGTCTGTAAAAATATTTGATTTGTATGTTGGAATTTCTTTTATTAATTTTTCAGAGTAATTCATTATGTAATTTTCAATTATAGTTATCGTTGATGGACTCTATTGGGAAAAACTCATTATCACTCCAAAAACCATAACAACTGATATTATCAATCTCATGATAATTGCATAGATCGAAGAGGTCAAGAGCACACGATCTGGTGAAATATGCTTCAATATTATCCCTAACTGTAACATAGGGAATTATGCCATTATTTGTCTTATTGTTTAAAAATCTTATCTGTTTATTTGAACTTAACATTAATTCATCACCTACATTAGTTTGTAGGTATATAACAGCGTCATCTTTCTCACCTTTGGTCCATATACTTGTTATTTTAAATGGAACGTCTTCAACAATAACCTGCTCCTTTTCATATGGCGTCATAATAAAATATTGGCCAACCTCGTTAAGCTTTAAATATCTCGAAAAAAGACAGACCATTGGATGTCGTTTAATTTCAGTTCCCTCAAAAAACCATTTGCACTCTTTATCAATAAAGAACTTTGGGGATGTTTCAGCTTGATTGATTTTATTAGTTTTACTCAATTTAGATTAATCAGGGTAACGTTTAATAATTATTTTTGAACTATCTTCAATTATATTAGTTTTGATTTCTCTATACAATACCCGATCATTATTGACAGGTCCTGCAAATGTAATTTCTTTTCCTAACATTCTTTTAAAACCAATTTTAGAATAATAAGATAGATCGCCGACAAGAATGATTATGTTATGATTTGCTTCATTGCATTTATTGACACTATAATCTATTAATTTAGCACCATATCCACATCCCCTATAATCTGGATGAATGACAATTGGTCCTAGCAATAATGCAGGAGCATTATTTACTAAAATTTCCCAATATCTCACAGAACCGATGATTTGATTTTGATCAACCAAAACAAATGAAATATCAATTAAATGCTCTCTCTTTTCTCTGTATCTATAAGCACTTTTTGTATATCTACCGGGACCAAATGTTACAGAGTGAAGATTGTCAATTTCAGTAGCATCATCTGATCTTTCAAGCCTTATTTCAGGTTCTACCTTAGAATTATTTTTCATTTTGGTTACATTTTTTTATAAGAACATGATATGTTCATGAAATTATTAAATTAAAAGAAAACAAAATACTAGTAATATTTAATTTTAAGGTGAGAGTTTATGGGTAGACTAGAAAATGGTGTTTGGATTGACCAATGGCATAACACAAAAGATACAAAAGGACGTTATGTCAGAAAACCGTCAATCTTTCGTAATTGGATAACGGTTGATGGAGAAGCGGGCCCTACTGGAAAAGGTGGTTATTTAGCGGAAAAAGATAGATATCATCTATATATATCCTGGGCTTGTCCATGGGCGCACAGAACACTTATTTTTAGGGCAATCAAAGGTCTTGAGAATATGATATCTATCTCAGGAGTTAATGCTATCATGCGTTCCAAAGGCTGGACATTTGACGATGGCTACGGCGTAATTCCAGATAATATTAACCATTCAAAATATTTATACGAGGTTTACCTCAAAGAAGATAATACCTATTCTGGACGTGTTACAGTCCCATTGTTATGGGATAAAAAAACATCAACAATAGTGAATAATGAGTCAGCTGATATTATTAGGATGTTCAACTCAGCATTTGATAATATAGGAGCAAAAGAAGGTGATTACTATCCTGATAGCTTGAGGGATAAAATAGATAATATGAATGATTTTATCTATCAAAATATAAATAATGGTGTCTATAGATCTGGATTTGCAACAACTCAGGATGCTTATGATGAAGCAATTGAAACTTTATTTTTTGGATTAGATGAGTTAGATAATATTTTATCAAAACAGAGATACCTCGTAGGCAACATTATAACAGAAGCTGATTGGCGGCTTCTTCCAACACTACTAAGATTTGATAGTGTTTACCATGGACATTTTAAGTGTAATAAAAGAAAATTAAAGGAGTATGATAATCTCTTTAATTATGCAAAAGAACTATACCAATTCCCTGGTATTAGTAACACTTACGACGACAAATATAGTAAGGAACATTACTATGGGAGTCATGAGACTATCAATCCAAGCGGAGTTATTGCCCATGGACCAGAATTTGAATTCGATACACCTCATAATAGGATATAAAAATATATGACTGAAGATAAAAATATTGTTCTATTTGGTGCAGGTTGTTTTTGGCACCCACAAAAAGTTTACCACTACACCGATGGTGTCTTGGAAACAGAAGTAGGATATGCAGGTGGGTCCAGCCACAATCCTACATACGAACAAGTTTGCTCTGGTCTTACTGGACATGCAGAAATAGTAAAAGTTAAATTTGATGATTCAATCGTAAAATTCGATGAACTATTGGATATTTTCTGGAATATCCATGACCCTACACAAATAAATAGACAAGGCGTTGATATTGGGACGCAATACAGATCATGTATTTTTACTAACTTCGATCCATACCTTGATATAATAAAAAAATCAATTGAAGATATGAATAACTCAGAAACATATTCAAATCCTATATCTACCATCATTTATAACACGATAAAATACTACCCTGCTGAGGACTATCATCAAAAATATTTATTTAGGAACGCTCTGTAATAGGAAAATCAATCTATTGAACACGTAAAATATAGATACAAAAATGATCATTTCACATACATCAGATATACATCTGCCACTAACTTTCAAACCAAGTATTTCAAGCCTGTTCAATAAAAGAGTAATTGGGTATATCAATCATTACTCCAATAGAAAAAATGTTCATAAACTCGAAAATATCGAACTTATACTAAATGACATAAAACTAAAAAATAAAACAGGACATACAATCTTATCAGGAGATATTGTGAACTTATCTCTCGAAGAAGAATTTATTAACGCAAATGAATTTCTGGGTAAATACTTTACCAAAAACAACCTATCAATTATTCCTGGTAATCATGATGCTTATGTGAATATAAAATATAAAAATTCTCTCTGTCACCTAGCAAATTACCTCGATGATTGTGATCCCACGAACCAAGCCCATCCATTTCCATATATAAAAAAAATTAAAAATATAGCATTAATTGGTATATCAACTGCAGTCCCTTCACCACCCTTTATGTGCTGGGGTAGAGTTTCAAATGAACAATTAATGAAACTTGAAGAAATTCTCTCTTCAATCGAAAAAGAAAACAATTTTGTATTATTATTCTTACATCATCCAATACACCATTATGGAGCATTTAATCTAAAAGGGTTACTCAACAAAGAAGAATTAATTGAAACTATTTCAAAATTTAATATCCATCTAATCATCCATGGTCATTTACACAGAGAGATCCATAATTCAATTCAAATAAAAGAGGTTCCGGTTCCATGTATTGGAGCACCATCTGGCTCGAAAGATAAAAATAGCGGGCTTTCATACCTCGAATATCAAATAGATAAAATAAATGACAAATGGAATTTAAAGGTATATCGTCGCGAATATAATTATAATGACGAAATATTTGAAAGCTTGATTTTAAAGGAAGTCTCTTATGATTAGTAGAATATCACCATTAACATTAAAAATTATTTGCGGTGGTTTGATTCTTGCTATTGCTGTTGGCATCAGACAATCATTTGGACTATTCCTTGATCCAGTAAGTACAACTCTCCAAATTGGACGTGAAACTTTTGCATTATCAATAGGACTCATTAACCTTTTATGGGGAGCTCTTGCACCATTCACTGGTGCTTTATCTGATAAATTTGGTCTGAAAAAAGTCGCTATATTTGGTACAATCCTCTACTCATTGGGTATTTATATTTTCTCAAATTCAAGCTATGGGTATGAACTTATAATTGGAGGACTAATAGTAGGTGCGGGACTATCAGGCTTAGGATTTACTGTAATACTTGGTGCAGTCGGTAAATTTGCTCCACCAGAGAAGAGAGGTACTGCGCTTGGTCTCACAACAATGGGTGGTTCAATAGGAATGTTCCTTGGTATTCCAGTATCTGGGACACTAATTGAGTCCACTGGTTGGTCGGCTGCATTTTTCTGGTTGGCAATTATATCGCTTGTAATGTTACCTCTTGTTTACGGACTTGTTGATGGCAAAACATCAAATGATAAAAAAACAAAAGTAGCCTTTGAGGATAAAGGTGAAACGCTAATAGAGGTATTAAATCATGCATTTCACTCAAAGCACTTCGTACTGCTAGTATGCGGATTCTTCATATGTGGTTTTCATGTTAACTTCATTGTGTCCCATTTACCAGCATTCATAAGCGATATGTCTTTGCCTGGCAATGTTGCAACTACTGCTTTAGCTCTAGTTGGCTTTGCAAATATTTTTGGAGTTGCAATAGCAGGTAGGTTAGGTGATAAATATAGTAAGAGTGATGTACTTGTAGTTCTTTACAGCCTAAGAGCTATAGTCTTTACAATTTATATACTTACTCCAATTACAGCTTCTTCAACAATGATTTTTACTTTCACCTTGGGTCTTTTATGGCTGGGTACAGTTCCACTAACTAGCGGTCTCGTTGCAACATTTTTTGGCCCTAAATATATGTCAATGCTATATGGTATCGTATTTTTTGGACATCAATTAGGTGGATTTTTTAGCTCTTGGCTTGGTGGTAGGATTTATGACTTCACTGGTAATTATGATATTATGTGGTGGTTCTCAGTGTTTCTTGGAGTATTTGCAGCATTATTACATTATCCAATAAAAGATAAAGCAATTATTCTATTCGGAAGTAGATAGTTATATTCTATATATTCTGCTGGCTGTGTTATAAAAAATATTCTTTTTTGCACTTTGCTCAAGATCATCAGTAGCCTGCTTATATGCATCAATTATATCTTTGTACTCACACCAGATTTTTTCAATTGGAAAATTTGAACCAAACATACATCTGTCAGAGCTGTATATTCTAAGAACCTGGTTAACAATATCCTTTATAAAGATTGGATCATTTTTATTCATAAAAGTACCCAAACCAGATAGTTTTATAATCAAATTATCAAATTCTGACAAAGCTGTCATAAATTCAAACCACATTTTCATTGAGTCATCAGATAGATCATGCGGCATCCCCGCGTGCTGCAAGATAAATGTTACATCAGGATACCTTGATAGCAATCTTAGTGCTTGATCTTTCTGCCCTTGAAACATCTGTAGTTCAAAAATTGAATTATGTTTTGCTAAGTGCTCAAAATTTTTATTGAACAATGGCTCATCAATTATATTGGGGGAATGAGCAAATGAATATAATTCCTTTTCATGCCAATGTAACTGCATTCTGATTCCTCTTGTGAGAGGGTAATCAAATAAACGGTTGAGCATTTCAGGAGCATCTTTATCTAATAGATTACAATATCCAATAAACGCATTAGGCCAACCGGAAGAATTAAAACAATCATCAATAAATTTTGCCTCATCCAAATATTTGTCTAGTGGCCAGTTACACTGTATATATACAGATTTTTCTACTCCAAAATCGACAACGTCATCAATGTAATCGTCAATTAAATAGTCTTTTTTTATAGATGTATAATCACCAAATATTCTTGGTTGTATTCTGCCTTGCAACCAATCAAGATCCTTCTGTTCCCAAACATGATGATGACTGTCTATGATAGGTATTTTCATTTGTTTTTTATAATTTCTTTATTGATCTGGATGAAATTATATAAAATCTCGGTACCAGAAGCAATAATGAACTAATTATACCAAAACCAATACCCATCCAAAGACCGACTAGACCGTACCCTAGTGAAACTGAGAATATATATGATATTGGCATCCCAAAGAACCAAAAACATAGAGATAATATGATAAATGGAATCCAAACATCACCAGTACCTCTCAAAGCCCCAAGTGATACTGCCATCATAGTGTCAAATATAAATAAAAACCCTACAAAAAACATTATTTCTTTTGTTAATAATATCATTTCAGGATCATCAAAAAATATATCAGCTATTAATTCGGGATAGAGTATTGTAAATAATGAAACTGGTAATGTTATAGAAAATGCAACAAGAATCCCCATTAGACCAGCTAATTTTGTGTCTATAATATTTTGCCTTCCAACAGCTTTACCTACTCTAATTGATGTTGCACCTGCAACTCCAATTGCACTCATATAAATAAGATTCATTATGGTATATGTGGCATGATGAGCGGCAAGCGCCTTCGATCCAAACCAGCCTGCAATAAAAACAACAATACTAAATGCTACTATCTCCACTCCCTGTAGCAGTGACATTGGTAATGCAACTTTCCTAAATTTCCGTGAGATTTTGTTCTTTAATGAAAATAAGTTTTCTTTTATTTCATTGTAACTTTTTCGTATTTTATATAAATCATCGTTCCTATCTGAAATCAGAAACAAATAAATTAATGCAATAAAAAATGCTACCCACCTTAGTATTGAAGAGATAACAATTGCCTCGTAAGCGCCTCCTTCAGGAAAAAATCCACCCCAGGATAATATAAAGATACCATTGAATATAACATTCAATATATTCACAAATATCATAATATACATGCCTGCTTTTTGATAACCTATAGACTCTAATATCAAATTCGTTGTAACAAAAAAGAGCATTCCTGGAATACCATATGCAAATACAAGCGAAACTCTTGCTCCCTCAGTTGCTATATTTGTATCTTGTCCAGTGAGTAAAAAGAAATCTTCCACAAAGTAAGCAAGAAAAATTGAAATAAAAGAGAATATAATACTGTGAGCCATGCTTGAATACCATATTCCACCCACGTTATATTCTTCTTTAGCCCCGATTGCCTGAGAGGCTAGCACCACTGTTGCATTAAGTGCACCAATAAATATAACCATTAATGCAATGACTGGTGCAAGTCCGATTCCTAAATAGGCTAGTTGCTCTGCGCCAGCCCAGCCAGTCATGATAGCATCAATAGTAACCATAATTAGTATTGAAGTTCTGGCAATTATAATGGGAAAACCCATTCTGATTGTATCCAGATAATTAAATAAGTACGGATTCTTAATTTTTTCAGTTTTAAGCATTCAATTAATTTAATATTTAAAAATATAAGAAGTTTTATTGATCTGAGATTGTACAAATATCGTCACCAACTGTTACATCATCTCCTTCATTTGCTTGAATGGAAATTAATTTTCCATCACAAGGAGCTTCAATCTCAGCAGTGGTTTTATCTGTTTCAATTGTATATAAAATCTCACCCTTTGAAAAATTTTCGCCTGGTTTTTTATGCCATTCAACAATTGTACCATCCTCTACATTCATCCCCATCCTTGGCATTTTTAAAACTAAAGTCATTCAATTCCTCATTTTAATAATTGAAATATACAATCGACGATATCCGGCACGTCTGGAATAACATTATTTTCTAGAATTGGTGCATATGGAATTGCAACATCTTTGACTGTAACACGTTTGATTGGGGCTTTTAAATACTGAAATGCTTTATCTGAAATTATTGCGGATATATGACTCGCAGCACTACAAACATCCCTAGATTCATCAACAATTACCACTCTTCCTGTCTTTTTCACTGACTCTATAATTGATGACTCGTCTATCGGTAACAATGATAACAAATCAATTAAATCAATATTTACATTAGACTCTTTCACCTTATCTGCGGCGGATAGTGCTTTAATTGTCATAGCACCAATGGAAATAACAGTACAATCACTTCCAGTTCTTAAAACTTCAGCTTTTCCGATAGGCAAACAAAAATCTTCATCATCTGGAACTTCTTCTGGGCGTCCGCCTCCAGCAGCTGTTAAATAAAATACTGGATTATCATCGCGGATAGCTGATTTCAATAACCCCTTAGCCGTTCGCGCGCTTGATGGCACCACAATTTTTATACCACCTAAATTCATTAACGCTGAATATGGTATATCCGAATGCTGAGCTGCAGCAGATCTTCCACCACCAATAACTGCCATGTATACAATTGGTAATTTTACTTGCCCAGCGGTCATATATTTAAGTTTTGCAGCTTGGTTTGCGATTGAGTCAAAACCGGTATAGATGAAATTACCATAGAGTAAATGACAAATTGGTCTATATCCCGCAGCTGCAGCACCGACTGCCATACCTGTCATAACGTTTTCGCATATCGGTGTATCCATAACCCGTTCTTTTCCATACTTCTCTTGCAATCCAGTAGTTTGTCCCAATAGGGATATGCCAGCATCTTCGCCATATAATATTACTTTCTTATCACGAGACATTTCCTCATCTAGTGCCATATTTATAGCAGGCATCATTCTTTTTTTTGCCATCTTAACTCTCAATCATATGATCCATTGAACTACTTATTTCTGGATCATTACTATCTAATGCAAACCTCACAGCTTCTTCGACTTCGGAATTAACTTCGTTATGAATCTCATTCACCTCATTAGCTGTATAGTTTTTATTTTTAATTAGTTGTTTTTCCAATCTCAATATTGGATCTTTGTCTTCCTGTTTCCACAAATCAACTTCTTTTTGATCTCTATAAGTACGTGATAAAAATGTATATTCAAATTCTACATGACCCCTCTGCCTGTATGTATGTGCTTCAATAAATGTAGGACCCTCACCACTTCTTCCACGCCTAATCGCATTTGATGCAGCTTGCCAGACATCAACAACATTATTCCCATCAACTTCATAAGTAGGTATATTAAATGGTCTAGCTCTATCTGCAATCTTCCCAGATGTAACCTCAGATGTGTGGGTAAACTCAGAGTATTGATTGTTTTCACATACAAAAATCATTGGCAACTTCCATAGTGATGAAATATTCATAGCTTCCATCAAAACGCCCTGGTTAGCTGCACCATCTCCAAAGAATATTACCGATACAACGCCTTTTCTATCCAATTTAGCTGCTAGTGCTGCACCCACAGCAAGACCCATTCCACCAGCAACAACACCGTTAGCACCGATAATGCCTTTTGAAAAATCGGCAACATGCATTGATCCACCCTTACCTCCGCAGATCCCTGTTGATTTACCATATATTTCAGCCATCATTGATTTAATGTTTCCGCCTTTAGCAATAAAGTGACCATGTCCTCTGTGAGTGCTTGATATCCAATCTGAGTCATTCAGTTGATCACATAGCGGAACTGCTATTGCTTCTTGCCCTATATATAGATGAACAGCTCCAGGAAATGCACCATTTTTTGTTGCCTCTCCTAGGTGTTCTTCACATTTTCTAATTACCAACATTTTCCGATGAAAACGTTTCAGATCTTCCTCAGATAAATTATTTGAATATTTTTTATCATCCATAAAAACTATCCCCTAACTTAGATCTACGATCTGATTGGAATTTGATGAATTAATTATGGACTCAAGTATTTGGACATTTGCGATAATTTCATCAATTGTTATTCTGTAATTACCTCGACCTTCAACAGCATCTGCCCATTCTTCAAAATTCATTTTCACTGTATTAACAACACTATATTCTTCAACTATTCTTTCACCATTTTTATTACAATAAATGAATTCAGCAGGATCATCGACATCTACATTTGATATTTCTCTAATTTCAACCCAGCCTTCTTCACCAAAAACAGTAAATCTTCCATAAAAAGGGGTTGATATCATAACTGCTAGTGATGCCGTTACGTTATTTTTAAATCTTAAATTTACTGATAAAGTATCTTTTTGAGGATGCTTAAGCACAATTGAACCTGTTTTTGCATATATTCTGCTAGCAGGACCCAAAAAAGAAACAAAAAAATCTGATAAATGAATTCCTAAAGCAGTCATCCCGCCTGCTGGAGCAGACTTTGGGTCTAATCTCCAATTATTTCTATCTAATTTCATAAAAATATCGTGACTAAAATTAGTTTCCATATGAAGGATTTTTCCTAGAAGATTGTTATCAAGCATTTCTCGGAGTCTGACCATGGCAGGTTCCCATCTTCTTTCATGTCCGACGCCTAGGATTACGTTATTATTCTTACATGCATCAGCCATTCTTTTGATGCTCTCGTACTTTAATGCAACAGGTTTTTCACAAAATACTTGTTTTCCATGATTAGCCGCAGCAATTACTTGTTCTTCATGAAATTGATTTGGAGTGGCCAAAATGACAGCATCAATATCCTCAGAAGCTATTATCCCCTGAAAGTCAAGTTTTGGATTTACAGAATATTCACTAAATATAGAGTCAGACTCTCCGATCATTGGATCGAAAGCATGGGTAATTTCTATTTTTTTGCTATCATTAAGACATTTGATTATTTGTTTTCCCCACCAACCAAGTCCAATTACTGCTGCTCTCATATTAATTTACCTCATCCCTGTATTTGAAAGTTTATTTTTAAACTAAAAATAGACAGATATATTGATTATATATATAGAAGGAACTTTGTAAATGGCTGAAGGAATAAAATTTAGTGCTGGAGAAAATCCTTACCTAGTTGAACATGGCGGTTTTTATAGAAGATGGATGCCTATGCTATCAGATATAAATGAACTGGTTGAAACTGTTAAAAAAATAAATACTACCACTGAAGAATCATGGATACCAATTTGGAACGAAGTTGCAAAAGTTCATGAAGATATGGGAGATAGATTCTTAAATTCAGGGAATTTAGAAGAAGCATATAAAGAATTCATGATTGCAAAGACCTTTTTATCCATCGCGAGATACCCTGGTGAAATTACACCGAAGAAAAAAGAAATCAGTAATGAATGTGCACGTGTGTATAGAAAAGCTTGCGAAATTCTATCTCCTAAAGTTGAGGTTGTAGAAGTTGAATGTGAAGGAAAGAAAATAGTATGTCACTTCAGATGCCCACCAAATGCAAAAAATATCCCAGCAGTATTAATCATGTGCGGCGCTGATATGTTTAAAGAAGATAGAGGGTGGGCTTCTCAACATGCAATTGACAATGGCTTAGCATCACTTGTTATGGATGGACCAGGTACTGGTGAGAATCCCTTTCCTTGGGAACCAGAATCCGTAAAAGCCTGGATGGCAGCGATAGATTACTTAGCAAGTAGGACTGAAGTTGATAGTAAGAAAATAGGAGCTTTTGGAATAAGTAGAGGCGGCTATTCAGTTGTACAATTAGCAGGTTCATATCCAGAAAAAGTAAAAGCTATAGTTGCAAATGCAGGTCATCCATTTGGTTATGAGATGACACAAAAAGAATTAGAAGATTTTGTTAAGGCTCGAAATGAGCGAGCACAACATGTTTTTGGTAAGATTGGTGACCCACCATCATTCCCTCCATGGACTATAGAAAAAGAAAAAAAATTATTTGATAAATGGTCTCTTAAAAGCCTTGGTATATTGGATAATATCACGCAACCTATGCTAATGATCAATGGTAAAAAAGATCATCTTGCACCAATTGGGAATATATATTATATGCTTGAGAATGGTCCAGCATATGGAAGAGAGGCAAGAATTTATCCTGATGCAGGACATTGTGCATTTAAATACCAAGAACACTGGGCTAATGCATCATTTGAGTGGTTGGCTCAAAAATTATATTCTATTTAAGATGCCGCTAATATCTTATCTGCAATTTTTTCTGCTGTCATAAGAGTAGGAAAATTCAAATTTGCGCATGGTACAATAGGGAAAATTGAAGCATCTACAATCCTCAATCCAGAAACACCATATACCCTTCCTTGATTATCAGTGACAGCTAGTTTGTCATCTTTTGAACCCATCCTACAACTGCAAGATGCATGCCATACCCCAACAGTAGACCGATTAATAAAATCTGCGAGCACGTCATCATCCTCCATCAAAACTGATAATTCCGGGGCATCTATAACAAACCTATTTATTAGATATTTTCTTAGAGCATCTGGACCATCAAGTAATTTAGAAAAGATATTTGTTAAAATTTTATTTTTGATATTTACTTTCCCTACCTGCCTTACCTTATCGCCATAAACAGCAGCAAATACTTCTTTTGATATTTTTTTGAATGGAACTGATTGCTGTATTAGAACCATTTTTCTAAAACCATCCATTAACCTTTCTAGATCACGGTTATCTGACAGAAGATTAAATTCAACTGCAGGCTCCTCATATGGGTCTTTTGATTTTATATATACCTGTCCTGTTTCAGAATAAGTCCTATTAACAAATAAAATAAAAGCAGCTAATTGATTTCCAATACTGTGCCATGCAGTTTTTGAACAAACAGCAACATACATATCACCTTGAGGTACACCTTCAAACCCTGACGAATAACGTAAACCACATAAAAGATGTCTTCTTGTATATTCATTAATCCTAGCCTCTGGTTTGATGAAGGAGGCAATATTTATTGATGGATGATCCATTAATCTTTGTCCAACACCTTCTCGATTAACCAAAACATCAATTCCTAAATCTTTCAACTTCATTGCTGGACCAATACCAGCTCTCATAAGTTGTGCAGGAGAATGAATTGCCCCCGAGCTCAATATAATTTCTTTTGCGTAGAACTTTTCTTCTGAAGATCCATGATTTACTGTAATTCCTTTGCACTGTTTTCCATCAAAAATTATTTCCTTGACGAATGCATTTGTAAGAATAGTTAGGTTGGATCTATTCCTAACTGATTGGCCCAAATATCCCATCGCAGCGGAAACTCTTCTTTCATATATAAAAGAACCTGTTACAGGAAAATAGCCATCTTCAAATTTACCGTTTTGGTCTTCTAAATATTTGTACCCAGCATCTTCGAAGGCAGCAGCAGATGCTTTGGCATGGCCATTCCATATCTGAGGAAAAATCCTACTTACAGGTATATTCCCATCATTACCATGATATTGTCCTTGAAAATCTGTATCACGCTCTACTTTTTTGAAATATGGCAACACCGCGTCCCAATCCCAACCACTGGCCCCTCTCTCTTCCCAAATACTATAATCATTAGGAGCACCTCTATTTGCCACTAATCCATTTATTGATGACCCACCGCCGAGAACTCTGGCCTGTTCATATTTTCGTAATGGAATTGACTCATCATTATTTGTATTATGAGATTTATTTTCAGTTGTTACCTTTAAATCAGCCCAGTGAAATCTGCTATCTAAATATGCGTAACCGGGATAAGTATCGAGTATCTCATTTGGAACATTGCCTGGAGGAGTATCAGGTCCAGCTTCACATAATAATACCTTATTTTTAGAATTTGAAGACAGTCTGTTGGCTAGTACTGACCCTGCTGAACCGCCTCCTATAATTATGAAGTCATACATTATGAAATCCAATTCCTATTCAACTGATGGCCATATTCTCTCGGCAACAGAGGGGGAACCAGGCGCATGAACAGTATAGTTATGAATCTTATGCGTCCATTTATCATCAGTCAATCCAAGGGCTTCGTGCTTTTCTTCAAAGTTTTTTTGCCTTGCCTCCAAAGATGTAAATTCATAAAGCACGGAAAATTTTGCCCACCCAGCCGCACTTAACATTGTCCTGGCTGTTATACATCCAGAGAGCCTAGCAATTGCGGGTAAACGATGTTGAGTGTACCATGAGCAAACATCAAACTCATCATCTAATGTCTTTGTTCTAAAGCTTCCCATTTGTATGACTGGTCCAGGCGTCGTTGCTGGTGTTTTTTGTTTAGTCTCAGGACCATCAACTCTGGATACTACTTGAAAAATACATTCCCTTGTCTCAAGTCGTTTTTTAAGTTCGGAGGCTCCTGTAATGTTTGGATCATTAATAAATTTATTTTTACCTGTAAGCGTAGCAATTGAGGCAGCTCCAATTAATTGGAGATATTGTGACCCTTGTCCAATTTCTTCTTTCGCTCTTGGCAGGTTATCCCTTATTGACTTCATCCCACTTCCTTCTGATGCTCCTGCTTTGTAATGTGCAGCCCACAGGCAACCTGTTTGAGATTGAATCATTGGAAGGTATTCATTATGCATCCAATTAATATAGTCCAAATCCTCACCATCTTTTAGATCGTACCAAATAGCCCAAATTGCATTATCCATATTGTCTCTCTTTCATGGTGTTGATAAATGAAATCATTTGGGTTTCAATGCTAATATATTAATAGTAATATATCAAAATATTTTTAATGCTTAGGAGATTTAATATGGCTAACAACGGACAATTTCAAATGTTACATACAATGGTTAGAGTAAGAGATTTGGATAAATCAATTGATTTTTATACAAGGTTACTTGGTATGACACTTCTAAGAAAAAGAGAGGTTCCAGAAGCAAAATATACCAATGTTTTTGTTGGTTATGGACCGGAAGATACTCATGCTGTTCTTGAATTAACATACAATTGGGATCAAAAAGATAATTATGATCATGGAACTGCTTATGGTCATATAGCCCTTGGAGTAAGAGGAATTTATGACATATGTGAAGAATTAGAAAAAAATGGAGTCAACATTCCGAGAAAACCAGGACCGGTAAAACATGGTACAACTCACATAGCATTTATCGAAGACCCAGATGGTTACAAAATTGAAATAGTTGATCTTGACACGCGTAAAATTTAGCAAAAAAGATTATTTTTGAGTTGGTTTTGCTGATGGTATTAATGAGGCGATAGTAAGTGTGATTAAACAGACAATTGATAAGATAATAAATATAATACTTAAACCATATTTATCAGCTATTATACCAGCGATCATTGCAAACAAAGCTGCAGAACCAACTTGAACCATAAACAATAAGCTAATTACACTCCCCGAAGTTTCAGCTGGTGCCAAATCGAGAGCCCACCCTTGTACCACTGGTCTCCCTGCGTAGATTGCGAAACCAATTATACCTGATAATAGGATTAGAATAAGACCATTATCTACCAATGTGTAGAGCGGTACTAATATTGCTGATATAAATAAAGCGCCAACTGCAATAATTTTACGTCCGTGTTTATCAGACATATAGCCTGCAATCGGTCCAGATATTAATCCTCCCATTTGCATTGAAAATAATGATGAACCAATTACTGCAGCACTAACGCCTTGATTGGCGACCATATAGAGCGGCATAAATACAAGTACGCCATTCTGAGTAACGGTTCTGACCCCTGCCACAAGGAAAAGCGGAATAAGTTGTATATTTTTTAATAATAATTTTAAATTTGAGAAATAATTATCATCCTTAGATTTTTTTGTGTTGTCATTCGGTTTTTCTTTATCTTTGAGAAAGAGTAAAATTATCAGCATAGTTACAAATAAAGGAATAGAGAGTAGAGCAGAAGTGGTATTCCAGGTTAGATTAACTCCATTTATTGTGACATAAGTTAATAGGAAGGCAGCAAGTAAAGGCGATAAAGCATCCCCAATACTTGCTCCAATACTATGGACTGACAGAACAAAGCCTCTACTACCCGGGTATTGCAGTGATAAATATGTCAGTGCGGCTGGATGCCATAAACTTATACAAACCCCTATTAATGCAACACTTAAAAAGAGCATATAGATTGTACTTGAAATACTCATCAGTAACATTGCAATACCTCCAATGAGAAGTGAATAAGCTTGAAATCGGGAGTATTTTCCATTTCCTTTTAAATCAACTAAAGGTCCACTAAAGGCGTTTGCAGCGAAAGTTGAAAAATGGAAAACAGTCATAACTAATCCAGCTTGTGTGTACGATAAACCAAGATCTAATGTTATATATGGAAGAAGAATATATATTGCAGCATTTACCCAGTGGGTACCACCATGCCCTGCTGCAACTAATATTGAAGGTAGTTGAGATCTAAAAACACTTGTGATATTTAACATTTTACTTCCATCAGCCTTTGAGTAAATCAACTCTATCTTTTGAAGCTGAGAGTAGGAAACCTATATCTTGCCCAGCCAAAAAGAAGTTTGCACCCATATCAATATATTTCCTTGCAACTTCAGCATCTTTAACTCCACCAGATCCTAAGAATTTATTATATTTTTTACAGGCATTTGCGACCTTCTTGTAATGTTCTACTATGATTTTATTCCCGAAATCTTGAGGACAACCGCTTGCCATAGCCAAATCATTAGTGCCAATCATAATTACATCTATACCATCTACTGATGCAATTTCATCTATTGCATCAATTGCATTTGGTGTTTCGACCATAGCCACGAGCAAAGTTTGATTGTTAAGTTCTTTGGTTGCTTCTTTTAAATTAATATTTTTATAGTCATATTGAACTATCCCACCACCAACACCTCTGGAGCCTTCTGGTGTAAATTTTGCAATATCAACCAATTTTTCAGCTTCCTCAGGTGTTTCTACATGTGGCAATACAATTCCCATTGCCCCATTATCTAGAATCCTTGATATCATAGAGTATCCATTTATAGGCACTCTCACAATTGGCGTAATATCAGTTTTTATAGCCATTGCTGAAATTTGAGCTACTGTTTCCGTATTCATTGCACCATGTTCTAGATCAATAAATAACCAATCAAATCCTGCTGTTTTCATTAAAGGAGCCACTTCTACTGTTCTAGATTGAACAAGCCCTACTCCAAGAGTTAGTTCACCATTTTGTAGTTTATATTTTGTATTATTAAGCATTTTCTCTCTCTATTTTTTTGGCATAAGCAATGATAAAATTAATGCAGAAATACTCGTAAAAGTTAAAAGAACAAATACCAATTTTAAACCAAAGCTATCAGCTGTTAATCCTCCAAGTAGCGGAACCGTGCCTGTCATCGCAGCCTGCGCTGTAAATAACATACTAATTGCACTACCTGATGTTTTACCTGCAGATAAATCCATTGTCCAACTATGTATCACCGGTCTGATTGAGTATAATGAGCATCCAGCCAGAGATACAATCATTATGAAAAAATATACATTATTTATGAAAGGTAAGATAATTAATAAAAATGCCGATATTATTAATGCATATATGACTATTGGTCTTCTCCCAACTTTATCAGAAAGTGAGCCTACTATTGGTCCACCAAAAATTGCTCCAAACTGGATTGAGAATAATGAAAAACCAACTAGTGCTGGTCCAGCTTGCATTTCACCCACTAAATATAAAGGTAAAAAAACAGTAACACCATTTTGGGTCATAGACCAAAGTCCTGCAAGCAAGCATAATTTTAGCATATTTCTATTTGCAAGAAGCCCTTTTAGTCCCTCCCAATAATTATACTTCCCAATATTATTTGGGTCTTGATTCTCATCATCTATGATCGGAGGCAAAAATTTTATTATATAAAATGCCATAATTCCAACTGGGATTGACAGTAATAGCGCTGTTTGATTCCACGTAAAATAAACCATTATTAAACCAGCTATTGGCGGCGCTATACCGTCACCAAGGCTTGCTCCAACTGTGTGCATTGAAAGTGCCAGCCCTCTATTTTTTTTATAAATAGCTGATAAATAAGGAATTGAGGGTGTATGCCAACCACTTACGCAAATTCCTATAAAAATTGCTGATATAGCCAAAGTAAAGGTATTGCTTGCATTTCCCATAACTAAAAGCGCAATTACACCTGATAACAAACAGAGAAATTGTGCTAATATATATTTTTTTGATATATCAATAATTGGACCGCTTATGACAGTAATTGAAACAGCCGCCACAAAGAAAATTGAGACCATACTACCTGCAGTAGTATAGCTTAAGGATAAGTCTTGGACTATGAAAGGTAATAATACAAGAAAAATCCCATTTACCCAATGGGTAATACCGTGTCCTAAACTAACAATTCCTAATGGCTTTGTATTCTTTATTTCACGAAAATCTCGAATTACCTGATACATTTTTTGACAAAACTTAAATTTGGTAGCGGAGGAGGGACTTGAACCCCCGACACAAGGATTATGATTCCTCTGCTCTAACCAGCTGAGCTACTCCGCCATAATACTTTTGGAATTATATAAACTAATACTTCATTACCCAGTTAATGTATATAATTTTATTAATTTAGGATATTATTTTTATCCTTTATGATCCAGCCACCGCCTAATACCCTTGATAAACTTTTATCAGACTCATAAAATACGCAAGCTTGCCCTGGTGATATTCCATATTCAGGATCGTTAAATTCAATTCTTGTTACACCCTCATGCCTTTTAAATATTGCAGGAACTGGATTTGAAGTTGATCTTACTTTAACAAACATTGGAATCTCAAATTTATCAGCAGGTAGCTCGTTTGGACCAAGCCAATTAACATCTTTTAGATAAATATCTTTTGTTTGGAGATATTCTTTTGACCCAATTGTTATCTCATTTTTTACATGATCAATATCAACTACATAGTTTGGTTCCCCGCTTGCATAGCCTAACCCCCTTCTTTGTCCGATAGTATAATTTGCAATTCCATCATGTTGACCTAATACTTCTCCGCTCACACTTAAAATATTTCCCTTTGCTACAGAATTTGGATTAAGTTTATTAATTAGATTGATGTATTTACCATCCTGTACAAAGCAAATATCTTGGCTGTCGGGTTTTTCTGCATTAATTAGCTGCAGTTCAGTTGCAATTGCTCTTGTTTGGTCTTTTGTGAGATCTCCAAGTGGAAATTTGATGAAATCTAGTTGATCCTTTTTTAGGGTAAACATGAAGTAACTCTGGTCTTTATTTATATCTCTTGCCCTAAATAAACCTCTTTTACCATTGATTGACTTATTTGATACATAATGCCCAGTTATAAGACTTGATGCACCAAGATCCTTTGCGGTTTGGTAGAGATCACGAAATTTAATTTTTTCATTACATCTTACACAAGGTATGGGTGTTAATCCGTTTTGGTATGAGTCAGTAAAATCATCAATAACTGCTGATCGAAATTGTTCTTCATAATCTAGTACATAATGTTTTATTCCAACCTTATCAGCTACCTTTTTTGCATCATAAATATCTTGCCCTGCACAACAGGCACCTTTTTTCCTTGATGGATTCTGTGAACTGTATAGTTGCAAAGTTATCCCAACAACATCATAACCCTGCTTGGCACAAACAGCTGCCGCGACGGATGAGTCAACACCACCAGACATTGCTACAACAACTCTTTTGGTTTTTGAAATATTTAATTGTGATACTTGAGACATTTGATTTAATATTTCACTAATCTCGAAAATTCACAAATTGTAATGGTAAATTAAATTCTTTTTCTTTGAGCAAAGCGATTACTTCCTGCAAATCATCCCGTTTTTTTCCATTGACGCGTAATTCTTCGCCCTGAATAGAAATTTGGACCTTGATCTTGCTGTCTTTGACAATTTTTATAATTTCTTTTGAGAGATCCCTATCAATTCCTTGTTTTAGAGCGATTGATTGCCTAACTGATTGACCTGCAGCGCTTTCAATCTTACCCATGTCTAATACTTTTGCATCAATTCCTCTCTTTGTAACTTGGACTTTCAGCATTTCGTGTATTTGATTTAGTTTATATTCATCATCAGTTGTTATGATAATGTTATTGTCATCAACGACTATTTCCGATTTTGATGCTTTGAAGTCATACCTTTGTGTTATTTCACGCTTGAGATTTTGGATTGAATTATCGACTTCAGAGAAATCAAACTTTGATACTATATCGAATGTTGGCATGTTTTTTTTACCCAATTAATTAAGTCACCTAACATATATAATAATTATTACAAATCATGCAATAATTAAAAATTGAATGTTTATGCCTCTATTATTTCATATATATAGACCCCAAATACTCCATTTTTTGTTTATATCTTATTGTTTTATTGAAAAAATAAACAAACTTCTTGATAGCATTTGGATAAAAGTTAACATTTAATTAGATAACTTTTAAGTGATTCGTTTTTGGCGGCAAAAAAATTTAGAGTGAGATAAAAAATGAGAGTATTACTTATAGAAGACGATCCAACCACATCACATAGCATTGAATTAATGCTCAAATCAGATAATTTTAAAGTCGATACAACTGACCTTGGGGAGGAGGGTATTGATCTTGGAAAATTATATGACTATGATTTGATATTACTTGATATTGAACTGCCTGATATGAGTGGTTACGAGGTATTAAAAAATCTCCGCACCCAAAAAATTGATACCCCGGTATTAATACTAACCGGGCTTAGCACCACTGAAAATAAAGTAAAAGGATTTGGTTTTGGTGCTGACGATTATCTTACTAAACCTTTCCATAAAGAAGAATTAATCGCAAGGATTAGCGCAATTATTCGCCGTTCAAGAGGACATGCCCAATCGATTATCTCAACTGGAAGATTAGATGTTAATTTAGACTCAAAAACAGTTGAAGTGAACGGTAAAAGGGTTCATCTAACTGGAAAAGAATATCAAATGCTTGAACTACTATCACTTAGGAAAGGTACCACACTGACCAAGGAAATGTTCCTAAATCACCTCTACGGCGGGATGGATGAGCCTGAACTTAAAATTATAGATGTTTTCATTTGTAAATTGAGAAAAAAACTCATGCAAGCTTCTGATAATGAAAATTATATAGAAACTGTTTGGGGTCGAGGGTATGTTCTCAGAGATCCAACAGAAATGCTTGAGTCAGCTTAAACAAGAGTTAATTCCAAAGATACTTTATTATTAATCTTCGAAAGATTTTGTTTAAGCCTATACTGTTCAAGTAATAATTTATAAAATTCAAGTTGTATATTATCGCTAATTGCTTCAATATCATCTAATTGTCCGTATAGATCCGAATTAAAATTCATTATATCTGACTCGAATTCTATCAATAATACTTTTTCATCAATACTCGTGATAAATATCTCAGCACCTCGCGGGAAAAGCTGTATTGAGAGTATATATATATTTGATAGTATGACTGCAGACCATTTGCTGATTTGTTTATTTTCTATACTGAAATTAACATTTAGTTTTGTGTGATTTATGAAATCGTCTGTGGCTTTTCTAAATTCTTCAACTATTACGTTATCGAATATGTCACTAGAAATATCTGCGTATGCAGTGCGATAGATTTTTAGCTGTGATAGCATCTTGCTAACACTTTTTTCAATTAATTGAAATGCCTCATCCTCCATAATATATTTTTTTTCATCTGGTATTGTTAACTTGAACAACTCAAAACCATTCAATGCAGCAGAAGCCGGATTAATTAGATCATGAAATATTTTTCTTGATAGTTTTGATAATAGATCTAACTCAGACATTTTGATTGTATTATATAATTTGAAATTTAATTATTAATTCCCAATTAATATATAACTAAACTAATTTTATTTGTATTGTATTTTTACACATGTAAGTTAATGAGTATGAACTATTTAAAAGAAAACCATCTTGAAACACTTGGTAAGGAACTAATTCGACTCTCAAATCACGCAGCAAATGAGATTATAAATATATATAATTCAGATTTCCAAATTGATATAAAACATGATAATTCACCAGTAACTCTTGCAGATAAAGTATCTGAAAGCATTATACTTGAGGGCATATCTAAAATTGAACCAAATATTGATGTTATATCGGAGGAAAAATATTTTGAGGAGGAAAATAAAGTAAAATCCGATTATTTTTTTCTTATTGATCCATTGGATGGAACGCGTGAATTTATAAAAAAAAATGATGAATTCACAATAAATATTGCTCTAGTAAAAGATAATATACCTCTAATGGGAATAATTAATGTACCTGCACTAAACACAATCTATTATTCATTCAATACAAAATCCGCTTATAGAATGGATAAAAAAAAATCGATAGAACAGATTTTTACAAGAAAACAAGAGCCCGAAACCATGCTTTACAGCAGATCAAAATTGTCAAAAAGAATGGAGGAAATTCTTCAAAAATTATCCATAAATAGTGTTTTAAATTGTGGTTCTGCACTAAAATTTTGCCTTTTATCAGAGGGTAAAGCTGATTTTTATATAAGACATGATCCTTGCTATGAGTGGGATACAGCTGCAGGACAAGCAATACTGGCTGCTGCAGGCGGATCATTCTATAATATTAACTTTACAAATTTTGAATATAATAAGCCAAATTTTCTAAATCAATCAGGTTTTATAGCGCTTGCAAATGACCATCAAAAAGGTCGCTTAAAGGAAGCCTTATCTCAAAATAATTAAAGAGCATTACCTCAAATTTATTTATTTTCATTTTTTGTGTTATTATGTAATATCAAAAATATAAATTAATTTTATTCATATGGTTTTGAAATGATACACATAAAAAATTTAAAGCTTTTTTTCCTAACTTTAATTTTAGGACTCGCAATAACACTAACAGCTACAAATAATTCCCAAGCTGAGTGGTATGATGAACCAGAAGCAATTGAAAATAACCCTGATGGTTTTTCAATTAATGAACTTGTATTAGCTGGTCATAGTTTCTTTGGCACAGCAACTGAAGGTCTTGGTGTTACACTTGAAACTCTATTCTCAGCATTTGGAAGGCCAGATGGATATATTATCGGCGAGGAAGCTGGTGGTGCTATTATTGCAGGATTAGTCTATGGTGAAGGTACAATTACCACCAAAAACATGGGTGAAGAAAAAATATATTGGCAAGGACCTAGCATAGGAGTTGACTATGGCGGAGATGGCTCCAGAGTAATGTACCTGGTTTACAATATGGATAAGATAAGTGATGTGCATAAACGCTTCCCTGGTACAAACGGTACTGCATATGTGGTCGGAGGACTTGGGGGTAGTGTTTATAACCGAAGTGGAACAACCATCGCATCTATAAAAACAGGTGTTGGATTGAGAATGGGTGCAAACATCGGTTATATTAAATTCTCAAAAAATCCAAAATGGTTGCCATTTTAATTTAGATTACTCTTTATATGGTTGAAAGTTTTCTATCCGATATTGGGATTTCCCAAATCCTAATAGCTTTTGTTATCGTTTACATTGCATCAACAGCACAAAGTGTATTCGGTATGGGCTGGGGTATGATTGCGGCACCTTTGCTAGCATTACTTAATCCATCCCTCATTCCATCAACTATTGTTTTTTTGGGTTTTTTTGCATCATTACTTCCGAGTATAAGGTATTTCAAAGATATCTATTGGTATACATACAAACCAGCGATCATTGGCAGAGTATTGGGTTCAATTTTAGCGGGTGGAATTGCTGCTTATGTTGTTTCATCTGGAAAGATCGAAATTACAATTGGAATAGTTTTGTTAATATCTATCTTTATTAGTGTATTCACTATCAAATCGGTAAAGCAAAGTCCTCGTAATCACTTTATAGCTGGCACAACATCCGGAATATTAGGAACAGTTGTTGGTGTAGGTGGAACACCAATGGGAATTATATATCAAAATGAGAATCCGATAATTGTAAGAGCAAACAACAACGCTTTTTTTGCTGTTGGTAGCTTCGCTTCGTTCATTGTATTAGTTATTGCAGATGTAATGACAGTGTATAATGTTATTTATGGATTCTTACTGCTACCATCCCTTTTTGTAGCTTCTTATGCATCAAAATATTTAATAAAATACTCTAATAAAATACTTAAACCATATATTCTGACAATATGCAGTATATCATCCATACTGTTAATTATTCGTGGTTTAGGATTTATTTGATAGGCTATCTGTTCAACTCAATTGTAGAAACAAGTTGGTTTGATCTTTTATCGATGTTGTAAACAGTATATTTTTTTTCATCATCAACTGTGAGGATGTGAATATATTTTTGATCACTACTAAATGAAAAAATTTCTTCATTTTGTTCAATACCAATTGCTAAATTTGAGGATGTAATATCTTGCGTAACTGATGAATTATTTGATAATCTATAACCTATTGTTAAAAAAACGACACAAAATCCAACAATGAGCAATAAAGTCATGATAAATATTGCAATCTTAAGGCCACGTGTAGATCTTATATTTTGTTCTGTATTTTCAATTTCGCTCATATTCTAAAAAGATGATAAAAAATAATATTACAATCAATCTTATAACAAATAAATCTGATTGCGGCAAAAGAATAGATCAGTATCTCAGTCAAAATACTGACCTGAGCAGACAAAGAATTACAGACTTAATTTCTGACAAGGCAATTTTACTTAATAATAATATAGTTACTCAAAAAAATAAGAAGCTAAACGGTGAGTTTGAAAATATAAAAATTACAATCCCACCATTAAAGACAGAGCTATTGGAAGCTGAGAATATTCCAATTAACATTATGTATGAAGATGATGATCTTTTGGTAATTGACAAACAACCAAATCTTGTTGTTCACCCTGGAGCAGGAGTAAATTCAGGAACACTTGTTAATGCTATTATGCATCATTGTGGTGATAGGCTATCCGGAATTGGTGGACATCTTCGACCAGGCATTGTGCATAGACTTGACAAAGATACGAGCGGATTAATGTTAATTGCAAAAAATGATAAGGCACACGTGCATCTATCACAGCAATTTCAAGATCATGGTAGAACAGGAAAACTTGAGAGAATTTATCTAGCTTTTGTATGGGGTGTACCAAAATTAAAAAAAGGGAGAATTGAAACACAACTATCTAGAAGTGATAGTGATAGAACAAAAATATCTGTTACGATGAACCCTGAAAAAGGTAGGAAGGCTATCACAGATTATCAAATTATTGAAAAATACCATACAAGTAACAATGAACCATTAGCTTCTCTTGTACGTTGTAAATTATATACAGGTAGAACACATCAAATTAGGGTTCATCTTGATCATATAGGTAACCCAGTCGTTTGTGACAAAAAATATGGAAAAGGCTTTATAACAAAGACAAAGATGATGAGTGAGAATAGTAGAACACAATTATTAAATTTAGATAGGCATGCTCTGCATTCATCAAAAATATCATTCCTACATCCATCAAATAATGAAACTATGACATTCGAAGCTGCTCTGCCACTTGATCTAGTAACATTAAAAAACATATTGTCAGGGATCTAATATAGGTGTATTTTATTATGTTCTCTACATTTAGCTTAAATAAAGGAAATTAAATTACAAATGTACGGTAATATACCAGTAATTGCTAGTGAAGATAGTCTAGCTCTATACTTAAAGGAAATTAAGAAATTTCCACTACTATCACATGAAGAAGAAATTGACTTAGCAAACCAACTAAGCAAGGAAGGCAACACAGAAGCTGCCCATAAACTTGTAACAAGTCATTTAAGATTAGTTGCTAAGATATCTATGGGCTATAAAGGTTATGGACTTCCTCTCAGTGATGTGATCGCAGAAGGTAATATAGGGTTGATGCAGGCTGTAAAAAGATTTGATCCAGACAAAGGATTTAGGCTTGCAACATATGCTATTTGGTGGATAAAAGCAGCAATTCAAGAGTACGTGCTTCGTTCTTGGAGCCTGGTGAAAATGGGAACTACAGCAAATCAAAAGAAATTATTCTTTAATCTAAGAAAAATAAAAAATAATATCCAAGCAGTTGACGACGGTGATTTAAGACCTGAACAAATTGCTCATATTGCTGAAAACCTAGGTGTAACAGAAACTGATGTCGTTGATATGAATAGACGTCTTGGTGGAGACTCATCATTAAACACACATATTTCAGATGAAGGTGAAGGGCAATGGCAGGATTTCCTTGTAGATGAAAGTCAAGACCAGGAGACATCCCTTGTTATAAATGATGAGATGGATAAGAGAAAGCAGATGCTATATGAAGCGCTCAGCTGCCTCAATGAGAGAGAAAAATCTATCCTCATATCAAGAAGAATTGATGAAGACTCTAAAACTTTAGAAGAGCTCAGTCAGGAGTTTGGAATCAGCAGAGAACGAGTAAGGCAAATTGAAAGCAAAGCATTTGACAAAATCAAAGGCTTTATTAATCGTGCAAATTAAGCTTCTTTACTTCTTTTGATAACAACTAATATAGTTATCAAGATCATATATACTCCAAAAGTAATAATTTGTGATTCAATGCTGATATTATGATCTATTAAATATCCCATTAAACCTGGTGATATTGCAGTCGATGCCACAACACCAGAAGTTATAACTGACTTAATTTCACCCAAATATTTGGTTCCATATAATTCAGCCCATAGTGATCCTGATATTGATGTAGCAAAACCAGTAGTAATACCACTGGCAATCATGAACAAAACCATAGAAATCTCATTCTGACCATAAGCTAAAATAAAGGAGCCTAATGAAAGTGGTAATAAAAAGAATTTTATAAGATCTTTTGCACTCCACTTGTCGACCGCCCAACCTGATATTAATACAAATATAATTAGTAATATCGAGAATATTGGCATCGTGAGTGCATATATTTCAGTTGCCCATCCTTTAATATCCATTAGATGATAAGAATGAAAAAAGATACCAGTCAAAACAAATGGTGGTGCAAGTACTGCAGCTAATAATAAATAGAAATATCCACTCTTAAGAACTTCCGACCTTCTATAATCAATAATACTCTCTTTGATTTTTTTCTTCTCTGTATTCTGATCTGGTTCATAAACTTCTCTGTCTTTTAAAAGATAGGCAACATATGGCGCGATAAAAATTAAAATAATTACTCCCGTCAACAACCATGCATTTCGCCATCCAAAAGTAGCAATCAATATCAATGCTGTTATTGGCATAAACATTTCACCAAATGCCCTTCCAAGAATTGTTACGGCAAGTGCTTTACCTCGCATAATACTGTAGGTTTTTGCAATAAATGTTGAGGACGTATGAGTTGACATACCTTGCCCCGTGATTCTTAAAAAATAAAATGCAAATAGTAAGAAAAAGGCAGAATTTATGTAAGAGAATAATATAGATGATACTCCTAATAAGACTAAAACAGTAAATGCCAATCTTCTTATATTTATATAATCTACCATCTTCCCCGTGTATAACATTGTCAGAGCGCTTAATAAGGTAGCTATTGTATACAGACCACCATATAGACCATGAGATAAACCAAGCTCTCCTCTAATACTTCCAGCATATAATGCAAAATAGAATGTTTGCCCTATACTAGCCGCAAAAGTTAATAAAAAGCCAGCTTGTAGATAGCTATGATTTCTTCTTATGAACTCGAACATCTTTATTTTTCTTTTAAGAATGGAACCATAGAAGACCAAACACCGTCTCTTCGTATTCTATGGTAAATTGCTGCTGAAATATGAATGCCTATTAGCCAATAAATTGCTTGAATTGAAAACTCGTGAAGTCCTACAAAAGCATCAATTAAAAAACCATCCTTTAATCCCAATGCATAAAATCCCCCTACAAAGATTCCAGTCATAGGCACAAGAAATAGACTAATATACATTGAGTTATGCACTATTCTTGCAGCCACTTTTTGTATCTTTGAAGTATCTTCAGGCAGAGAGCTTTGCTGTGTTTTTTTCATATAAAAAAATCTTATTATAAGCAATGCTATGAAAATAAGTGCAAAAATTAATTCAAATCTTAATAATGAGTTGTCTTCAAGTTGTTCAATATCTTGGACCTGTTTATGTTTCAAAATACCATACAAACATTTATTTAGGTCATAAGAACAAAACCCCATTTTGAAATTGTTTAAAATTTCTATTTTTGAATTTTCTCCAATATTAAAACAATTTTGCTAAAAAAGATTTTACCGGTGGATTGTTTTTCAACTTTTCTTTTGACTGGTTTATTTATTCATTAGCTTTTAAAATATTTTTTAAGTTTAATAAAAAATAATATTAAATACTTTTTATCTTCTCTTTTTGGATACTTGTTGAAATTATATCAATTGGTATACCTATAATTTCTTCTATTCTTTTTATATATTTTATAGCATTTTTGGGCAAATTATTTATGTCATTTACCCCTGAGGTATCACAAAGCCAACCGTCATGTTCTTCATAAATAGGTATAATTTTTTTTTGGAGTGTTTCAGATAATGGAAGGTGATCAATTTTTTTTCCATTAAGCTCATATCCAATACAAATACTTATCTTTTCAAAACTATCAAGGACGTCAAGTTTTGTGAGAGCAATGCTATCAATACCTGATATTTGAACAGTTTGACGCACCAAAACCCCATCAAACCAACCACACCGTCTTTCTCGCCCCGTAACAGTTCCAAATTCTTTCCCAATATCACCCAATTTTTCACCAATATCATCGAATAATTCTGTTGGGAATGGACCACTTCCAACCCTAGTTGTGTATGCTTTAGTTATACCGATTATATGATCTAAATATTTTGGACCAACTCCGCTTCCTATGGACGCCTGACCTGGCATTGTATTCGATGATGTCACAAATGGATATGTGCCAAAATCAACATCAAGTAGCAGACCTTGAGCACCCTCAAATAATATTTTTTTATCATCTATTTTTGCTTGATTAAGAATTCGCCATGTATTGGCCATAAATGGAAGAATCTCTTCTTTTATACCATCGAGATATGTATGAATATCCTCTATTTTCACATCACCAAGGCCATATGCCCTTCTGAGTATATTATGATGTTCTATAACCCTCTCAATTTTACCATTAATGTTTTCAAAATCGTCAAGATCAATTAGTTTAATTGACCTTCTTGCTACCTTATCTTCATAAGCAGGACCAATACCCCTTCCGGTTGTACCAATTTTTGATTTTCCAGCATTCTCTTCTCGAGCCAAATCTAGTTCTTTATGCAGCGGTAATATGATTGATACATTTTCAGCAATTTTTAGATTGTCAGGGGTTACTTGAACTCCTAGTTTTGATAGATATTCTATTTCTGATAGAAGCGCGTTTGGGTCAAGGACAACTCCATTTCCAATAATTGTCAATTTATCCTTTCTAACTATACCCGAAGGAAGTAGTGATAACTTTATGGTTTGTCCATCAATGACCAGAGTATGACCAGCATTGTGTCCACCCTGAAATCTGACAATCAAATCAGCTTCTTCAGAGAGAGAGTCAACAATCTTTCCCTTCCCTTCGTCACCCCATTGAGTGCCAACAATTACTACACTTGTCATATTATTTATATAAAGTTTAGTTTTTTAACTTGAACAATATCATCAATATTATTTAGGCTTTCAAGAACTGAGTCATCTATCGGCGAGTCAACTTCAATCAGCTCTATAACATTACCACCAATTTTATCTCTTCCTAAATTGAAATTAGCAATATTAACACCTTGTGAGCCAAGACATTGACCAATCTTCCCAACGAGCCCAGGAATATCATTGTTTGTTATATAGATCATATTTTTAGCAAATTTTGCTTCCATATCAATTCCTTTAACTTGTATAAGTCTTGCACTGCCATCTGAAAATACAGCTCCTGCCACAGAACGCTCTTGCCTTTCAGATTCAATAATTAATCTGATGTATGATCCATATACACCGCCACTTTCTTTTTTTATTTGCTCAATATTCAAACCTCGTTGTTTGGCAATAGACATAGAATTGACCATGTTAATATCTTCTAATAGAGGTTTCAATAACCCCGCTAATAGTGTTGAAGTGAGCGTATCAATGTTCATTTCAGAAATTGTTCCAACATATTCAATTTTAACATTCTTTATGGCAGTTTCCGTTATCTGGCCAGCAAATGATCCAAGACTGTTTGCAAGAACAAGATAAGGCTCCATTGATGCAGCATCTTCGGCTGATACAGATGGAAAATTAATCGCGTTAGTAATAGCACCAGTCAGAAGAAAATCACTCATTTGTTCTGCAATTTGTATTGCAACCTTTTCCTGAGCCTCCACGGTAGATGCACCAAGATGTGGTGTACATATAACATTTTCAAAATTGAATAATGGATTATCCTTTGCAGGTTCCTCCATATATACATCAATTGCAGCTCCAGCAATTTTCTTATCTTCCAAAGCTTTTAAAAGTGCTGACTCGTCAATCAAACCACCTCGAGCACAATTTATAATTCTAACTGAGTCTTTCATAAGACTTATACTCTTATCATTTATAATATTCTTCGTCTTCTCAGTTAGAGGTGTATGTATTGTTATAAAATCTGAATTCTTGAATAGCTGATCTAATTCAACTTTATCTATACCCATTGACTCTGCACGCTCATCTGTAAGAAATGGATCATAACCCAATACTTTCATTCTAAGACCCTTTGCACGATCTATTACAATTGTACCTATATTTCCGCAACCAATCACCCCAAGAGTCTTACCAGTTAATTCCACTCCCATGAACCGAGATTTTTCCCATAAACTCGATTTTGTTGATTTATCTGCTTCAGGTATCTGTCGTGCAAGTGACATCATCATTGTGATTGCATGCTCAGCTGTTGTCACTGAATTACCAAAAGGTGTATTCATAACAATTACACCATTTGAAGTCGCAGTCTCTATGTCAACATTGTCAACACCTATCCCAGCTCTGCCAACAACCTTGAGTCTTTCAGCATTATTTAAAATTTTCTCTGTTACCTTCGTTGCCGATCTTATGGCTAAGCCATCATAATTTTTAATTATCTCGTATAATTTTTCTTTATCCTTACCAACATCAGGGAGATAATCGACTTCAATCCCTCTATCTTTAAAAATCTTAACAGACTCTTCACTGAGCTTGTCTGAAACAAGTACTTTTGGCATTATGAAAATCCTTATAAATTAATTATTATTTCTTAATTATTGAAAAATAAGCCCACTCAATCCATTCAAGTAATATTGATACATCTTGAGGTTCTACTGTTGCGCCAATCCAAATTCTCAATCCCGGGGGAGCGTCTCTATAGGCACCAATGTCGTATCCAATTTGCTCTTCTTCCAGAATTTTTTGTATATCTTTTGACAGTGCTGCGGTATCTAAATCATCACCATCTGGGCTTTTTGATGCAAATTCAAGACACACTGATGTGTTTGAAATTGTTTCTTTGTCTTGTGCTAAAAAAGATATCCAATTATTTTTTTCAACCCATTGTCCTATGATATCTAAATTAGTATTGGCAATTTCTATTAACTTTTTCAATCCACCGCTTTTCTTTGCCCATTCAAGTGCTGATACATAATCAGCAACACACATCAAAGATGGTGTGTTGATAGTAGAACCAGTAAATATACTTTCATCAATTTTACCTGATTTTTTTATTCTAAATATTTTTGGCATTGGCCATTCTGGATGATAAGTATTTATTCTTTCTATTGCACGTGGTGACATAATTATCATGCCATGCTGAGCTTCCCCTCCAAGAACTTTTTGCCAAGAAAAAGTTGTCACATCTAATTTGCTCCAATCAACACTTTGAGCAAACAGCCCAGACGTTGCGTCACAAAGAGTTAGTCCCTCTCTGTTGTTATCTATCCAGTTTAAATCTGGAACCTTCACTCCTGAAGTTGTCCCATTAAGAGTAAAAACAATATCATTTTTTGGATTTGCTCTAGATAGATCAGGCAAAAAACCATATTCTGCTTCAATTTTATTCACATTTGTCAAATTTAATTGATTTATAATATCCGTTACCCAACCCTTACCGAATGACTCCCATGCGAATACATCGATTGTCCTTGGACCTAATAAATTCCACATTGCGAGTTCAAACGCACCTGTATCAGATGCAGGTACAATTGCTACTTTATAATCTTTTGGCAACTCGAGTAATTCGGCAGTGAGATTAATTGAATATTCTATGAAGTTTTTTGGCTGCTTTGCTCTGTGAGACCTACCAAGAATTGTTGTCTCAAGATTATTTATATCCCAACCAGGATATTTTGCGCATGGCCCTGATGAGAACAGAGCTCTATTAGTCTTAATTGTTGGTTTCTGTATCATTATTCTACCCCTTCCAGATAGGCGACTCTCGTTGGGGAGAGTTGACCCACCACTGTAATACTTTAAAAAAAGAAATAGATCAAATACAAAATAAATTAAATTGACTTATGAATGATTGACGCCTATGCATTAATGCACAAACAAATTTATACAATTAAAAAAAATGAAAAATTCAACCCTTCTCCATTGGTTCTATCTATCATTACTTGTAATTTTTTGGGGATCAACTTTTGCTCTTACAAAATATGCATTAGATGTATTCAGCCCATTATGGATTGTAGCGATGAGACTCACCATAGGTTTCTCAATTATCTATTCTATACTAAGGATTAGAGGCGAATACCTACCACGTGGTTTTATAAATTGGTTATGGCTAATTTTGGTAGGTATGACGGCATTTTTACCATTTTATTTGATTTGTTGGGGGACAATCTATCTTGAGACGAACATCAGTGGTATTTTATTTGGTATTGGACCATTATTTACTGTAATAGCCGCTCATTTCCTTGTTCCAAACGAGAAATTAAATTTTATTAAATTCTTGGGAATCATATTCGGCTTTTTGGGGCTTTATGTTCTGTTATTCAAAGATATAGAACATTCAAGTTCATCATCGTCATACTCATCACTTCTGCCGCAAATTGCTATTTTACTTGCTGCAATTGGTTATTCCATTCAGAATATTGCAGTCAATTTAATGCCCAATATTTCATTGATGCAAAAAACCTCAGGAAGTTTTCTCATCGGTTCACTCTTTGCATTAATTGTCGCAATATCAAGTGAGGGAATACCAAATATCGTGATTACTGATATATCCTTTATATCTGTCTTAATCATGGGAATATTTTCAACAGCTATGGCAAGTATGGTTATGTTTAATTTGACTAAAATTGCAGGACCGACATTTGTATCCCTTACACATTATATATTACCTGTATATGTTGTTGTGCTTGGAACCTTGCTACTGAATGAGAGTATCACAATTGCACAAATAACAGGGATGATTATTATTTTGTTTGGAATTATTGTGACACGTTATGGATCACGATTAAAAAAAAATTAGATCAGTAAGTCGTTTATATTCTCCGTTATTTCAATCAGAGTTTCATCTAATAATTTTTTATCTTTAGACTCAACCATAACCCTTATTAAAGGTTCTGTCCCAGATAATCTTATAAGAACCCTACCTTTATCTCCAATCTTTCGTTGATGTTTTTCTGTTAAATCTCTTAATTGAATTATGTCTGGAGTATGATCCTCTTTAATAATAAAATTCTTCTGGATCTGAGGATAAGGATCAATTAGTTTTGCAAGATCGCTAATCTTTTGTTTCTTTTTTTTCATTATTGCAAGAACATGCAGTGCTGCAAGAATGCCATCACCAGTTGTTGAATAGTCACTCAATATGATATGTCCGGATTTTTCACCACCCACATTATATCCATTTTCTCTCATATACTGTGATACATATCTGTCACCAACCATTGTTCTATGCAGCGTAATACTTTGATTACTCAAATAATTCTCCAAACCAATATTTGATAATATAGTTGCCACAACACTGTTTTTCTTTAGCTTCTTTGTTTCCTGCCATTCTTTTGCAATAATTGCTAATATTGTATCTCCATCAACAATTTCACCATTTTCATCTATGATTATGATTCTATCAGCATCACCATCCAGCGCAATTCCAATATCAGCTTTATTTTTTCTAACGGCATCAATAATATTTTCAAGTGATGTTGAGCCATGATCTAAATTTATATTTTGTCCGTTTGGGGTATCCCCAATTGATATTACATTCGCACCTAATTCCCAAAGGGTTAATGGAGCTACCTTGTAACCAGCTCCATTTGCACTATCAATTACAATATCCATCCCGCCCAGAGTTAGCTCTTTACTGAGAGTTCCTTTTATATACTCAATGTATCTCGCCTGTGCATCATCAATTCTTTTGGCTTTACCTATTTTAATTTTACTCAAATCATAATTATCGAGATTTTGGATTATCTTTTCGATTTCTGATTCATTTTCATCACTAAGTTTATAACCATCAGGCCCAAAAATTTTAATACCATTATATTCATAGGTATTGTGAGATGCTGATATCATTATACCTAGATCAGCTCTCATCGATTTCATCATCATAGATATTGATGGGGTTGGCATCGGACCAAGTAAAAAAACATCTAGACCTACAGAAGTAAGTCCTGAAGTAATTGCTGACTCTAGCATATAACCAGACAATCTTGTGTCTTTCGCAATCACGACCCTCTTAGCTTTGTGATTTAACGAAACATATAATCCTGTTGCTGTACCAATCTTTAGGGCTATATCAGCAGTCATTGGAGGAACGTTTGCAATACCTCTGATACCATCTGTGCCAAAATATTTTCTCTTTGTCATGATAGCCTATTAATTTGAACTTGTTCTATAAAAGATCAAGGCTGAGTTTGTGGCTTCATCTTTCCTGTCTTTTTGACTTTATCTGCAGGTTCAATTTTTGCTTTCTTAGATGGTATTGCTGACGCATCTGCTGGAGGTTCCTCTGACCCTGCATCTTCTGACCTATCAGGATTTTTACCATTCAGTAGATCCAAAATTTCATCACCACTGAGAGTTTCATACTCAAGTAGACCTTCTGCGATAATCTCAAGCTGATCTTTAAATTCTATTACAATTTCTGCAGCTGTCTTATGACCTTGATCAACCAGCTTATGTATTTCTGAATCTACGATCTTTTGGGTTTCTTCGGATAAATTTTGGGTTCTTGCAACTGAATGACCTAAAAATACTTCGTCTTCATTATTACCATAGGCGAGAGGTCCCAAAATGTCACTCATACCAAACTGAGTTACCATAGCTCTCGCTAAGTTTGTAGCCATTTTAATATCAGATTGTGCACCTGATGTAACTTTTTCATCGCCAAAGATTAATTCCTCAGCTGCTCTTCCTCCCATAGCAACAGCAAGATCTGCTTTCATTTTTTCCCTGGTCATAGAAAGTTGATCACGCTCGGGAAGCCTCATTACCATACCAAGAGCTCTACCACGTGGTATGATTGTCGCTTTATGAATTGGATCTGATGCTTTTTGCTTAATAGTTACTAGTGCATGACCAGCTTCATGATATGCAGTCAATTTTTTCTCATCATCTGACATCACCAGAGTTCTTCTCTCTGATCCCATCATCACTTTATCTTTTGCATCTTCGAATTCAGTCTGTGTTATTACTCTTTTGCCTCTTCTTGCTGCCAAAAGTGCCGCTTCATTTACAAGATTTGCAAGATCGGCACCAGAAAATCCTGGCGTGCCTCTAGCTATAACTTTCAGATCTATTTCCTCTGATAATTTCACTTTTCTTACATGAACCTTCAATATTTTTTCACGCCCAATGATATCTGGATTTGGAACAACTACTTGCCTATCAAATCTACCTGGTCTGAGTAGAGCTGGGTCAAGAACATCCGGTCTGTTCGTTGCTGCAATTAATATTATACCTTCATTTTCTTCAAAACCATCCATTTCAACCAGCAATTGATTTAAGGTTTGCTCTCTTTCGTCATTTCCGCCACCAAGCCCTGCTCCTCGATGTCTACCCACTGCATCTATTTCATCTATGAAGATTATGCATGGAGCACTTCTTTTAGCTTGTTCAAACATATCTCTGACTCTGCTTGCACCAACCCCTACAAACATCTCAACGAAATCTGAACCAGAGATTGTGAAAAATGGAACACCAGCTTCGCCAGCTATTGCTCTTGCTAATAGTGTTTTTCCAGTTCCTGGTGGTCCAACAAGTAATGCCCCCTTCGGAATTTTTCCTCCTAAATACTGAAATTTTCTTGGATCTTTCAGAAACTCTACTATTTCTTCTAAATCTTCTTTTGCCTCATCAATCCCGGCTACATCAGAAAATGTCACTTTTCCTTTTTTTTCATTTAACAATTTCGCTTTGGATTTTCCGAATCCCATTGCTCCACGTCCACCACCTTGCATTTGTTTGAGAAAAAATACCCAAACAGCGATAAGAAGTAGCATTGGAAACCATGAAACAAAAATTGAGAATAATGCACTTTGTTTAATTGGTTGTACATTGATAATAACACCTTGGTCATTAAGTCTATCGATAAATTGTGGGTCATCAGGAGTATATGAGTGAAATCTAGATCCATCGTTGAATGATCCACGTATCTCATCACCGGTTATGACAACATCTCTTACATTTCCTCCAGAAACTTCTGATATAAGTGTAGTATAGCTTATTTCAGTGACACCTCTTGTTTCACTTGAGGTTTGAAACACATTGTATAATGCCATCATGAGTAAGCCGATGACCAACCAAATAATAATATTCTTTAAACCACCCAATTTAATATCCTTTATATAATGACTAAGCTAATTTAATTCTTCTCATTTAGCTTGAATTTAACATCTAAATATCCACTATTATATATATTGTGTATGTTAGGCATTAATACAAGCTTATCTTTTATAAATCCACCAGGTAGTGTGTTCAGGACATACGAAGGAATATCTGCATAAATAGTATTTTCGCACAGATATTTTAATTCTTTTGATCTACCTAAATTTTTTATAGTTATGAAATCTTCATTAAACGACTTCAAACAAATTTTAAATCTGTTATCCCAAACGTGAAGATCGCCAACTTTCAGATTAAAACTTTCAATGTCTCTATTCTCTCTTGTGATATGTATAATATTTTTCTTTGTATATATGACACAACCATTTATTGTCTTCGGCTTTCTTGTTTGAATAACTTCAGAACAAACTCTTTCTAATGATTGAAGTGATACCCTTTTACCATTCACATAAATTAAAGCCTTTTCAAAGACCTTAATGATAATTTCATAAGGATATGCTTTCAAAATATTATAATCCAATGACACATAACCTAGACTGTCAAAATGTAATACTTCAAGAAGAGCCTTTTCTGTAATATTACTTATTACCTCATGAGCCCTCCCCAATCTGTTTAATGTCAACTGAAGCATTTCTTTACTTATATTAAGTTTTTCAAGAGTTGATATGTTGTTTCTAATTTTTATTCTTTCATACTTTTCATCAGTGTTTGTTGGATCATCAATCCATCCAATGTTTTGTGAAACTAAAGTTTTAGTTGTTTGATCTCTGGTTATTTTTAATAATGGTCTAAATAAGTTTATTCCATCTAAGTTACGGCTTGTCTGTATCGATTTCAAACCCTCTAATCCGCTTCCTTTTGATAGCCTCATCAAAAATGTCTCAATTTTATCATCTAATGTGTGACCTGTGATTAGAGTATCAATGCCATTTTCTTTTAAATAATTTATCATTAGGTCGTATCTGGCATTTCTCGCCTTCTCTTGTATCGAAGTTTTTATATTTTCATGATGCCAAATCAGTATCTTATGTTGAAAGCCATACCCTTGAGCAATCAATGCGACTTCAGCACATTCTGCATTTGACTCTTCCCTAAGCTGATGATTGACAGTTAAAACAACAACGTCCTTATCGAACTTATTATTTTCTAGCCATTTTTTGATTAAAAACATCAATGCTAGACTATCTCTACCACCTGAAACAGCTAGCGCGATTCTTCTAATGTCTACCAATGGAGAGAATAAGTCATCAATTTGATGATCTGATAGGGGTAATTTGTCTTCAAAATCCATATTTATTAGTTAGGCAATACATACCATTCCATATTTTTTATGGCAAAATAATATATGAATGTTTTTCAAATATCTAGTAGGAATTCAAATCAATTATCTGCAATTACAACAGATACTGCTCTCCTATTTTGAGACCAACATGCTTCAGATGAACACGCTGCAACCGGTCTTTCCTTACCGTATGATATGGTTTCAATTCTGTCACTACCTATTCCAAGGCTCTCAAGATATGATACAGCCACTTCAGCTCTTTTTGCGCTTAGAGCTAGGTTGTACTCTCTTGTTCCTCTCTCATCAGCATGACCTTCCACAATAATATCAATTTCAGGGTACAATTCTAACCAAGATGCTTGTCTCTCAAGTATTGCCATTGCATCATCATCTAAACTAGTCGAGTTTGTTGCAAAAAATACTCTGTCACCAACATTAACTGTGAAGTCCTGCGATGATCCAGGTATTGCATTGGATACGATGTCAGCTTCATTATCATTTCCACCACCAAACAAGACTTGCTCGATCTTTTGCCTTGATGCACATCCTGTTAGGATAAAAATTAATAAAAAAGTCACGGAAAGATTGAGTGCTTTTTTATATATCATTGCTTATTCCCCTTTAAATATAGAACCTATTTTAACTTTAACACTTAAATGTTAACAAATAATGTAATAATTAGTTCAGTAGAGTGGACCATGAAGGATCAGATGCAAACCCAGGCGTTTCTATTAATTTTTCATTATATCCGGTTATATCAACGGAATATATCATAGCACCACCTGTTTCACCTGGTGACTCTCTGAAAAACATTAATACCCTGCCATTGGGAGCCCAAGTTGGGCCTTCATTATGGAATCCATCAGTAATTATTCTTTCTCCACTACCATCAGCAAACATTACACCAATCATAAATCTACCCTTTGATATCTTCGTAAAGGCTATGTAGTCGCCCCTAGGAGACCATACCGGCGTAGAGTAGCTTCCAGTTCCATAACTAATTCTTCTCACATTATTTCCATTTGCATCCATCACATATAATTGCTGTGTACCAGATTTATCTGATTCAAATACAATATTTTTTGCATCAGGAGAGTAACTTGGTGCCGTGTTTATGTCGGGTGTATTAGTGAGTCTTCTTCTTTCAAAATTACTTAAATTCATCTCAAAAATATTAGAACCAACGCCTTCTTGAAGACTCATAATAATCTTCTTGCCATCTGGTGAAAATCTTGGAGCAAATGTCATACCAGGAAATGAACCAACTACATAAGTCTGCTTTGACTCAAGGTTATAGATATATACCTGTGGCTGTCCATTTCTATATGAGAGATATACAAGATCTTCCGAATTTGGACTAAATCTTGGTGTTAATACAAGGTCATTGCCTGTTGTTAATAGTCGGGGATTAAAACCATCTTGATCCATAATAGCTAATCTCTTTATTCTATTTGTCTTTGGACCACTTTCTGCAATAAACGCAACTTTTGTATCAAAATACCCCTTTTCGCCAGTTAGCCTTGTATAAACTGTGTCTGCGATCACATGAGCTAAGCTCCTCCATTTATTTCTTGAAGTTGTTAATGTTTGTTCAACAAGTGCCTTCTCAGCAACAACATCCCAAAGTCTGTAATCAATCCTCACTATATCATTTTCCCTATATGATAATTCAGCAGACAATAAAGTTTCAGCGTTAATCACCCGCCAGGAATTAAAATTTGGTTTTTGACTTATTGAGTTAAGATTTTCTAGAAATGCTTTGGGATTTATTGGGTAAAATAACCCCGAACCAGCAAGGTCACTCGCAATTACACGAGATATATCAAATCCTAGATCTTTTTCTAAACCCTGTTTATCGATTACTGATGGAATTGCAATTGGAAGTGGTTTTAAATTACCATCATTAACATTAATTTCTAGAGCTGCTTGCGGATATCTAATTTGTAATAATAATATGGCTATTACAGTCAATATGTATCTAATTTTAGTTCTCATATCATCCACCCATCATATTTCTTGGATCAAATGTAAATTTAATTTCTTTCCATAAATCATATTTATCGATTGGTAGCTTGTAAGGCTCACATTGCTTTACAGCTCTAACTGCGGCCTCAATTGCAATTTTACTGACATCATTTGTTGATCTCGTAATTGGCTCTACATTCAAAATGCTTCCATCCTTGGCTAATGAAATCTGCACCTGCACTCTTTGATTTGCTGCCCCTCTTACACCTATTGGAGGATTCCAGCACATTTCTATCTGTCTTTTCATATTAAGAATATCTCCTGATGATATTGTGTCTGCTTTTTTAGCAATTTCCTTTTTTTCTGGCACATTTTCTATAACTTCTCCAACATTCCTATCATCAGGAAACTTATCAAGAAGTGCGGTAACTTCTTTACTTTCCTCTTTTTTTTCATCGTATTCTAAATTAGTTAATAATTTATCATTCAATTTACTTAATTCAGGTTTTGCGCTCGGGGTAGCAAAAACTTCTGATATATCTTCTTCTGGTTCTTCATTAGATAAAATAGTTGACTCTGTCTCAATTTGCTCATCAATCTTCATATTGTTGGTGGAGTCACTTCTGGCAGACGGCTTGATATTTGGTGTTGCACTATATTTTTTTAGATCTTGAGTTGACTCTTCATTATTGTCATCTTGCTCTTGCATTTCCTTTGATAATTCATTTACAATTAACTCTATTTCAATAACTGATGTAGGCACTTCATCAAATTTATCAAAAGATGGCAACCCTATTACAATAATGGATATAAAAAATAAATGGATCGATAATGAAATAGATAGAGGCCTTGATAACATATTATGTTTCTATATCCGTAACAAGACCTATTGATGTATAGCCCGCTGAATTTATCTTTGCCATGACTTTCATGAGCATTTCATAATTTATATTTTTGTCACCGTTTATGTAAATTTTTTGATCATAATTACCCATTCCAATTGCCTCTAATTTCTCACCAAGTTCCGCGAAAGGAATCTCTAATTCTTGGATATAAATATTCCCTTCCTTATCCAAAGTAATTGTAAGAGGCTCAGACTCTTCACTCATTTGCTTTGCATCTGTTTTTGGTAATTCAATTGGAACACCAACAGTTAACAATGGGGCTGTTACCATAAAAACAATCAATAATACAAGCATCACATCGACAAGTGGAGTAACATTAATATCTGATATAGGGTTATTTTTTCTGACCCTTCTTCGATTATTCGGTAATGTCTTTAAACTTACTGCCATCTTTGGAAATATTAATACTCTTCATCTTGACTTTCGTAATTATCATCAAAATCATCTGCGACCATTTGTGCATCAATTTGCCTGCTAAAATAATTGATGAATTCATCGCTAAAATTTTCAAGATTTGATGTAACCCGAGAAATATCGCTTGATATTTTGTTATAAAACATAACGGCTGGGATTGCTGCAAACAGTCCAATCGCTGTTGCAAACAGTGCCTCTGCTATTCCAGGAGCTACAACCGCTAGATTTGTACTCTTCGATGCCGCTATTGCTGAAAAACTATTCATAATACCATAGACCGTCCCAAATAAACCAATAAATGGGGCTGTTGAACCAACTGATGCTAGGAATAGTAATTTCTTTTCTAGTTTATCAAGTTCAATATTCATTTGAACGTTCATAGCTTTTTCAATTCTTTGTTTTACACCATCTATTGACATATTTTTGTGAATTTTAAATGTTGTATTCCACTCTTTAATCCCGGCATTGAAAATTTTTGCCATTGGATTATTTCTTGAGTTTCTGTAAGCTACATCAATATCATTTATGTTACTGCTCCAAAAATCTCTGTAAAATTTTATCGCATTCCTGTTTACTAATTTTATTAGAACAAGTTTTTCAATTATGATTGCCCATGAAAATATTGACGCTATCATTAAACCAATCATAACTATTTTTACTATTATATCTGCTTCAGAGAAAAGACCTATTAGACTCAAGTCTGTAACGATTTGTGTTTCTTCCATTTTATTTTCAACTTAAAATTAGTTCAACAATGTACAATATTATATATATTTATCTTACGAAACAAATTTAGTTTGCAAATATGACTATAATTTGTCATTTACCATCTTTTTTCAATCTATCTTTTATTTCAACAATCGATTTCTGTGATATAACTCTTCCTCTTGGGGTTCTATTTATAAATCCTTTTTGAATTAAGTATGGCTCAATGACATCTTCAAGTACGTCACGTGCTTCTCCCATCGATGCTGCGATAGACTCAATACCTGCAGGACCTCCATTATGATTTTCAATCAAACAATCCAAATATCTATAGTCCAGACTATTTAAACCAATGTTATCCACCTCTAACTCTTTCAATGAGTCCTTTGCTAAATTAATGTTAATCATATCTACTTTATTATATACCGAATAATCATGAACTCTTCTCAGTAATCTATTCGCAATTCTTGGAGTGCCTCTTGATCTTGAAGCTATTTCATTAGCAGACTCATCATCAATTATTATTCCAAGCTCACTTGAAGCATTTTTAACAACTTCACTGAGATCAGTATTATTATAAAAATCTAAAGTTACAGGGATGCCAAATCTTTCTCTTAGTGGATTTGATATTAACCCTAATCTGGTAGTTGCTCCAATTAATGTGAATGGAGCTAACTCAATTCGAACAGACTTTGCCGCAGGCCCCTCTCCAATTAAGATATCTAATACAAAATCTTCCATTGCTGCATAAAGCACCTCTTCAACGCTACTATTCAGTCTATGTATTTCATCGATGAATAAAACATCTCTCTCTTCTAAATTACTGATGATAGCCGCCAAATCTCCAGCTTTTGTTATAAGTGGTCCGGATGTAACTTTAATATTAACCCCGAGTTCATTTGCAATAATGTTTGCTAGTGTTGTTTTTCCAAGACCTGGAGGACCAGCTAGAAGAACGTGATCCAAACTTTTTTCACGCTCCTTTGCTGACTCAATGAATACTTTAAGATTTTTTCGAATAGGGTTTTGCCCAATAAACTGTTCTAAGAGACGTGGCCTATATATTCTATGATCATTCGCCATTAAACAGTTCTCCTCAGCGCCATCCTTATTAATTCTTCAATTTCTAGATCTTGATTTATTTCAACATTTAACTGTTCAACAATATTAACAGCTTCAGTTCTTGGATAACCAAGATTTAATAAAGCGGATATAATACTATTTCTTTTTGTTGAATAATTATCTGTGCTTTGTTGGAAGCTATCTATAAATTTATCTTTTAATTCGGTGATAATTCTTTTTGCAACTTTCGCACCGACACCAGGCGCCATAGTTATTGACTTTTCATCTGAAGAGCTAATATATTTTGCAATTTCCGCAGTTTCAAAAAAACCAATTATGGTCATTGCTAGTTTTGCTCCAACACCCTGGACAGTTTGAAGCATATTAAAAAAAGTTCTATCTTCAATTGACGAAAAACCATATAGATAAATAGTATCATCTCTAAATATTGTCTTTATATATACAGAAATTTTTGAACCTTCGACTAAAGTATCAATTGCTCTCTCTGGATATGAAACTTCATATCCAACACCATTGATATCAATTATCACCGAATTTTCATTAATTGTATCCACTATTCCTTCTAACTTACTTATCATTGAGTGGCCTCTATAATTCGATTGTGATTTTGATATGCATGAGTTATTGCAATTGCAAGTGCATCAGAAACATCACTAACGCCCTCAATTTTTTTTGATAGCAATATCGAAACCATATGAGCAATCTGAGTTTTATCAGCGTGACCTCTACCAACAACACTTTTTTTAATTTGATTTGGAGCATATTCAAAACATCTAATCTTGTATTTTGCTACAGTTAGAAGGATTGCACCCCTTGCATGCCCAAGTTTTAGACTGGACAGAGCGTTATTATTTACGAATGTTTTTTCTATAGAACACTCCTCAGGATTATACTTGGATAAAATTTCGGTTAAGTTTTGGGAAATCAATAATAGACGCTCAGCTAAATCGATATCTGTTGGAACTTTTATTAGGCCATGATCAATGTGACTTAGTGAGTTCCCACTTAAGGATATCACACCCCACCCTGTATTTATTAGTCCTGGGTCAATTCCTAAAATTATTTTTTGCATGCGTTTTATTATCTTAATTCAAAAACTCATCTGGTATATCAAAATTAAAATATATATCTTGAACATCTTCATTATCATCTAATGCCTCTAGAAGTCTCTCGAGTTTTGTATAAGTTTCCTGATCTATTTCTATATTATTCTCGGGCTTCCATATAATTTTCATTAACTTTGACTCTCCAAACATCGCCTCTAGGCTCTCACCAAGACTATGTAAACTTGCAGGATCACAATAGATTTCATAAGATTCTTCTGATATGTCACAATCCTCAGCGCCTTTTTCAATTGAAGCCTCTATTATTTCTTCTTCATTTGATTGAGATTTATCAAATTCAATTATTCCTACTCTACTAAATAAAAATGAGACAGAACCATTTTCTGCAAGATTTCCTCCTGATTTCGTGAATATAGCTCTCACATCTCCAGCAGTTCTATTCTTGTTGTCTGTTAGTGTCTCAACAATAAAACCCGTACCCCCAGGTCCAAAGCCTTCATATCTAACTTCATCGAAATTTGCTCCCCCAGCATCCTGACTTTTTTTAATTGCTCTCTCAATATTATCCTTTGGCATGTTTTGAGCGCGTGCGGCTTGAATTGCAGATCTCAATCTTGGATTCATAGCTGGGTCAGGCAAACCTAATTTGGCAGCAACTGTAATTTCTTTTCCAAGCTTTGAAAAAACCTTAGCTCTTTTCTTATCTTGAGCACCCTTCCTATATTGGATATTTTTAAATTTTGAATGTCCTGCCATATTTCTTTCCTCATCCTATAATAAGATAAAATTAGTTAATTAAAAGTTCAGTGTGAAAAATTGATAATGATTTTAGAATTCCGGAAGTTCTTCTCCCAATAATCCTCCTAATCTTATTGGTCTAATTTTGTTTAGTAATCCTGAATTATTAGTTTCAAATAAAATACCAGATAATGTTGCCTCACCTGAAGCAGGGATAAATCTGCCGCTTGGAATGGAGGTAATAAATTTTTCTAGTGGATTTTGTTTCTTGAACCCAAGTATAGAGTCATAATCTCCACTCATACCAACATCTGAAATATATCCTGTTCCGTTTGATAGTATCCTAGAGTCTGCGGTTGGAACATGCGTGTGAGTTCCAACAACCATGCTTACTCTACCATCGAGATAATAGCCCATTGCTAATTTCTCTGATGTTGCCTCTGCATGAAAATCAACAAAAATAGCATCAACACTATTTTGTAAGTTAGTTTGTGATAATATTTCGTCTATAATTTTGAATGGGTCGTCCAGTGGATTCATGAATACTCTTCCCATTAAATTAATGACAAGAATTTTTTCTCCATTTTTTGCATTAAAAACAAAGAAAGCCTTTACCAGGTGTTCCGTTTGGAAAATTAGCTGGCCTAAGAAGACAGTTATTTCTTTCTATATATACAAGTGTTTCTTTTTGATCCCATATGTGATTCCCGGTTGTGACCACATCAACCCCAGAATCTATAAGGGAATGAAGAATTTTCTCTGTTATACCAAATCCAGATGCAGAATTTTCACCATTTGCAATTACAAAGTCAAGATTGTAATTGTCTCTAAGTTTTTGAATATTTTCAATGACAACTCTTCTTCCAGACTCGCCAACTATGTCCCCAATAAATAAAGCTCTCATACATTCTCAATCATAAATTCAATTATAGAAATACTTTATATTTCTTCTAAATCAATAAGAAAATCAACTTTTTGATCGAACTCCTCGATTGGCAGATCGGGTACAATTTGACTTGGATAACATATCCCTATGAATTTAGTTGAATATTCTATTCTATATTGTTCTATTGTCTTGTCATAATAGCCACCACCAAAACCGAGCCTATTATATTTTCTATCAAATAGTAATCCTGGAACAAGCACTATATCTGGAATTATGTAATCCTGCCCCCTGGGTTCAAATATTGAAAATTGGTTTTTAATTAGATTACTCTCATCTAAATCCCAAGTACAAAAATCTAGTACTTTGTTCTCAGTGATACAAGGCAGAGCGATTGTATTTTTTCTTTTTTTAAGAGAATGCAATAGAGGTAAGATATTAAATTCACTATTTATTGGAAAATAGCCAGCTACAATCTCTCCGGAAGTAATTATATTTTTGAATACATCAATTATTTTATATTCAAAAAAATGCCGCATTGAGGCATCCATATGTTGCCTAACAGATATTGCAGATTTTCTCAGCTCACTTTTTCTTTCGGATAATACTTTATGCAAAAATTTATACCTATAACAGGCCACACGGTCGTGGATGCTGCAATCCTCGGCTCCTAATATTTAGGTGGGCACCAAATGATATGGACCACGATCCAAATCAGCGTCAGTTCCCTTTAGAATTGCTATGGCGCCAGGAATAATGATCTCACGAACCGCATAGCTACTATGAGTGTATCATTTATTTTTGGAGAATTCATTCTTATTTTGAACAATTAAGTGAGTGATTTACTAATCTCGTTTAACTTTTGGGTCAATACTTCAATATCGTTAATTAGAAGTTCTTCTAGATTGTGGCTATCCTCTTTATGCAAATCATTTTTCTTTTGTAATCTTTTGATGTCTTCTTGTATTTCTTCAATCTGTGTAAGAGCATCTGATAGTTTATCAGCAATCAAAAGTCCTGCCATAACATAAATTCTAGCATCGCCTATATGACCGAACCTCCCTTGTAACTGGTCAACATGACGAGAAAAAAAGGATGCTAATTCTTTCAGGCGTGATTCTTCACCATCTTCACAAGCTATTTGAAAAGTTCTGTTATTTATATTGACTGTGACCTTGCCCATTGATTCAGTCCTGGCATTTCATCATAAAAATTAGGATGCTTTATTCAGAAAATCTCTATAATTCTTGATCATTTCTGTGATTTTTTCATCAACTAACTTATTTGCATCCTCAAGCTTCAAATTCTTACGTTTTAAATCATCAATCTTAAATAGTAAGTCAACGTTTTCATCATTTAATTTTGAAATTTTCTTATTTAGATTTTGTATTTCCTCGGAGTTTGAGTTTTCGAGAGCAAAATTTTTATTACCAAGTTTGTCAACAGCCAGATTTAAATTTTCAAGAGCTTTTGCAAGTTTCGGGCTGATATCATTGAGTTTTTTTGTCTCAACATAAGTCCCTACTTTGAAGTTTTGCTGGTTCATCTCAATCTCATATATTTGATTACAAAGCTTTTCATTATAGAATTATGAAGGCTTCCAAATAAATATTAATATTAATGATTAGTAAATTGCAATAAAAAAAAAATAAGTTTTCTATTAAAATCAATGCCTTTCCTACTCATTTTATACAGAAAAGAGAAGTAATTATGCAAATATTGTTTGATAAAACATCTGATTGATTATAAAAAAAGATCAAGTAATCTTTGTGAGAAAAATGTCAAAAAGTATAGCACATCAACAAATGGCAAATGCAATAAGGGCTCTTTCCATTGATGCAATTGAAGAGGCAAACAGTGGTCATCCCGGATTGCCTCTGGGCATGGCAGATGTAGCTACAGTCCTATTCTCAGACTATCTTAAATATGATGCAAGTGACCCACAATGGCATGATCGTGATAGGTTTGTATTATCTGGAGGACATGGATCTATGCTTCTCTATTCACTACTTTACTTGCTTGGTTATGATGATATTAGAATTGAAGATTTAAAAAAATTCAGACAGCTGGGATCTAAAACCGCAGGCCATCCAGAATATGGACATTTAAAAGGAATTGAAACTACGACAGGTCCGCTAGGTCAGGGCGTTGCGAATGCAGTAGGTATGGCAATAACAGAAAAAATGCTATCAGCAAGATACGGTAGCAACATTGTTAATCACATGACCTATGTCATGGCAGGTGATGGCGATCTGATGGAAGGAATTTCTCAAGAGGCTATAACACTCGCAGGTCATTTAGGTTTGAATAAACTAATTATGATCTTTGATGATAACCGAATATCCATAGATGGTCCAATTTCAAAAACCGACTCAACTGATCAAACTAAAAGATTTGAGGCGTCAGGATGGGAAGTAATTGAAATAGATGGACATAATATAAATGAGATTGCCGATGCGCTTGATCGAAGCATAAAATCTGCAAAACCATCCATGATCAAGTGCAGAACAATTATTGGCTATGGATCCCCTAACAAAGAGGGTAAATCAAGTGTCCACGGCTCCCCACTTGGAAATGAAGAGTACCTGCTTACTCGAGATAAACTTGGTATTAATTATGATAAATTTGCTGTTCCAAATGAAATACTTGAAGAATGGAGAAACATTGGATTGAAGGGATGCAAGCAAAGAAAAGATTGGGAAGAAAGGCTCCAAAAATTACCGCCGGAAATCCTGGATAAATACAACAATCAAATCAGCGGAACCCTAAACCAAAATCTTTACAAGTCACTCATAGAGTTAAAACATGATTATCTAACCACAAAGAGCCATATTGCAACTAGAAAGGCATCTGAGATTGCTCTTCAATGCATAAATGAAAATACAGAAATTTTAGTTGGCGGCTCGGCAGATTTAACAGGATCAAATAATACAAAAACCCATAATATTAATGAAATAGTAGCAGATAATTTTAGTGGTAGATATATTCACTATGGTATCCGTGAGCATGCAATGGGCGCGATAATGAATGGTATATCTCTCCACAAAGGATTTATTCCATATGGAGGTACCTTTTTAATATTCTCCGATTATTGTCGTCCCGCAATAAGGCTTGGAGCATTGATGGAACAGCATAATATCTATGTCCTTACTCATGACTCAATTGGACTTGGTGAAGATGGTCCAACTCATCAACCTATAGAACATCTATCAAGCTTACGCGCAATACCAAATGTATATGTATATAGACCAGCTTCTGCTGTTGAAACAATTGAATGTTGGGAACTTATTTTAAAAAATAAGAATGGGCCAAGTCTCATTGCATTATCAAGACAAAATCTACAAGAGTTTAGAGAGATATCAGACCAGTTTAATGTAAATAGTTGCGAAAAAGGTATTTATTTAATAAAAGCTAATTCAGATAATCCAGATTATGCACTTTTTGCAAGTGGTTCAGAAGTAGAAATAGCAATCGATGCCTATAACTCACTTACTGAATCTGGAATGAAAGCAGCAATATACTCTGTACCATGCCTCGACCTCTTTAATGATCAAGATAACAATTTCAAAAATAGTATAATAAAAAATGCCAAACAAAATATTGTAATTGAAGCTGGTATATCGCAAGGTTGGGAAAAAATACTGGGTGATGATGGTCTATTTGTTGGAATGTCATCTTTTGGTGCAAGTGGTCCATATAAAGAACTTTATCAATATTTTGGGCTCACAAAAGATCGTATCATTGATATAATCATGAACAATAGAGAAATAAATGAGTGATAGAAAATGACAGTTAAAATAGCAATCAATGGTTTTGGTAGAATAGGCAGGAATGTACTTCGTGCTGTTATTGAAAGTCATGAAAAAGAAATTAAGGTTGTTGCCATTAATGACTCAGGACCATTAAAAACAAACGTTCACTTGTTAAAATATGACTCTGTACATGGCAGATTAAATTCTGATATCAAAATTATTAATGATGATACCTTTGAGATTAATGGCATGAAGATAAAAAAACTCTCAAATAGAAATCCAGAAGAGCTTGAATGGGGTAAGTTGGGTGTTGATATAGTTTTGGAATGTACAGGTAAATTCAATAATAAAGCAGATGCTATGAAACACATACAATCTGGTGCAAAAAAAGTTTTAATTTCAGCTCCAGCAAAGAATGCTGACATAACATCAGTTTATGGTGTGAATCAAAATCAAATTAATAAAGATCATATAATTATATCCAACGCCTCATGCACTACAAACGCTTTGGCACCATTAGCAGCTGTACTTCATAAAACAATTGGAATTGATTCAGCATTCATGACCACAATTCATGCATATACCGGTGATCAACCTACATTGGATCGGAATCATAAAGACCTCTACAGAGCAAGATCTGCAGCACAATCAATTATCCCTACAACGACTGGTGCAGCTAAAGCTGTTGGAGAGGTTATACCCGATTTAAATGGAAAAATTGATGGTGTGGCAATGCGCGTTCCAACGCCAAATGTCTCAGTTATTGATCTCAATTTTGTTGCTTCCCGCGATACAACAATTGAAGAAATCAATAATATGTTTTCTTACGCCTCTGAAAATGACTTTAAGAAAATTATCCGTGTAACCAGCGAACAAGTTGTTTCAATTGATATTAATCATGATGAACATTCAGCTATTCTAGCCCTAGATCAAACAAAACTTATAAACAAAAGATTTGGCAGGATAATGGCGTGGTATGATAACGAATGGGGCTTTTCTCATAGAATGTGTGATATGGCAATACATATTGGCAACTTATCTTAATTCTGGAATTATTTATGGAACCAGTAAAAAGCTTTTACAATGAAAATCTTAAAAATAAAATAGCATTACTGAGGACTGACTATAACGTTCCAACCAGTGGGAAAGCTATTCTTGATACGACAAGGATTGATGAGTCTATCCCAACAATAAAAGCACTGCTTGAAAAAGAAGCGAAGATTGTAATTCTTACACACAGAGGAAGACCGAAGGGTAAAATTGATATTTCTTTATCTATGGAACCAGTAGCACGCGAACTTGAGAAGAAAATCATGGCACCTGTCAGGTTGATAAATAACCTTGATGCAGATGTTCACAGCTATGATGAAAAAATATTCTTGTTTGAGAATTTAAGATTTTTTCCAAACGAAGAAGCAAATGATCAAGATTTTGCTCATAAATTATCTAAACTTGGTGATGTTTATATAAATGACGCATTTGCTGCATCGCATAGGGCTCACGCATCACTTAGCGGTATTCCAAAATTTATTCCAAGTTACTTTGGTATATGTATGACAAAAGAAATAGAAGCTTTAAAGTCAATTTTTGAAAATCCAAACCGCCCTGTGATGGCAGTTATTGGTGGTTCAAAGGTATCTACAAAAATACAATTATTAAAAAATCTAATTTTGAAAGTTGACTCAATAATCATTGGTGGTGCAATGGCAAACACATTTCTCAAAGTGAGAGGGATTTCAATTGGCGCATCATTGTATGAGGAGTCATGCTTACAAATAGCAAATGAAATTTTAAATTTGGCCAAGCAAAATAATGTTAACTTGATATTCCCAACAGATGCAAAAGTTTCTAAAACCCTTCAAGATGATCCAAATGCAATAAATAAAAATTTAGATCAAATTGATCAAGATGATATGATTCTTGACCTTGGTATTGAATCATCTAAAATTATAGGTGATTTATTGGCTGACGCAAAGACAGTAATTTGGAATGGTCCTCTTGGTGCAATTGAGTTCAAACCATTTGAAGAGGCAACTGTATACGTTGCAAAAAAATTGGCTAAATTATGTTTAGAAAATAATACGTCTGTGGTTGTTGGCGGTGGTGATACAATATATGGAATTAATATTGCTGACACATATAATTCCTACACTCATGTTTCAACAGGCGGTGGTGCTTTTCTTGAATGGTTAGAAGGAAAAGAATTACCTGGTGTTCGCGCAGTAATTGATAATAAAGAAGGAGGCTGATATGTTACAAAATTTAAGACAAATAGCTCAAAAGCTTGTTTCTGATGGGAAGGGAATTCTTGCTGCTGATGAGAGTACCGCAACAATAAAAAAAAGATTTGATCAAATATCTGTTCTAAGCACAAATGATAGTCGCCGAGATTACAGAGAAATGCTTTTTAGCACGATGGATGCTATGCATGATTTTATCTCTGGAGTAATCTTATTTGATGAAACAATCCGACAGGATTGTAGGGATGGGAGAAAGATAACTGATTTATTGAGAGAAACAGATACTTTGATTGGAATCAAAGTTGATACGGGAGCTAAAAATCTTGCACTATTTGATAATGAAACAATAACAGAAGGTCTTGATGGACTCAGGGAAAGACTCATAGAGTATCATAGTTTAGGTGCAACTTTTGCAAAATGGCGAGCTGTCATTAAAATTACTGAACGTACGCCAACTAATTATTCGCTTGCAGCTAATGCTCATGCACTATCAAGATACGCAGCTCTATGTCAAGAAGTAGGAATCGTACCGATAGTTGAACCTGAAATTCTAATGGATAGTCATGACTCGCATCATACTATAAAGCAATGTTTTGACATTACTTCCAAAACATTAAGTATGGTTTTTGATGAATTAATTAATGCCAATGTTGCACTAGATGGAATAATCCTTAAACCAAATATGATCATCCCTGGAATCCATTGTTCAGAAAAAGTTGGTCCTATAGATGTGGCAAAACAAACATTAAAGTGTCTAGAAGAATATGTTCCAAAAGATGTGCCCGGTATTTGCTTCTTATCTGGAGGACAGTCTGATATCGAAGCAACCAGGCATTTATCTCTAATGAATGAACTTAAAGTTAATGATGTGAAACTTAGTTTTTCATATGGTAGAGCTCTCCAACAAAGCGCCCTATTGAAATGGAAAGGAAAAGAAGAAAATATACCGGAGGCTCAGCAAGCATTTAAACATAGAGCAAAAATGAACAGCCTTGCTTCATTGGGTAAGTGGCAAGAAGATCTTGAATAATACAGATTAAGTCATGAAATATTTCTTCAAATATATTTGTTTATCTCTCTATATACTAGCAATTCAATCATCTATTGTTTTAGCTGAAACAAATGATGAAGAATTCAGGAGCCTTTTGGTTAATGATAATATTGATAGAGCAATAGAATTACAGATCGACACAAATAATAGTGAATGGTCATTTTGGATAGCTCAAAAGTACCTGAGTTTAAACGATATTGACAGTGCACTCAAATGGTATGAACAATCAAAAAATGAAGGCAATACTAATGCACACTATCAGCTGGCAGAGCTGCTTCTTCATTACAAAATTGATGTAGTGAAGTCATATCAACTATTCTATGAACTCATCAATTCAGAAAATAAGTTTTTATCTTCATCTTCAAAATATTATCTATCAATATTTTATAAACATGGGATTGGTGTAACCATGGATAAAGATAGAGCCTTCAAATATATAAAAGAAGCGAGTAACGAAGAACTAACAATTGCTAAATATATGATTGTTGATTATTTGATAAATGGCATTGGAACAAAAATAGATGAGAGAGCCGCTGCTAAACTAATGTTTCAATTTGCTGATATAGGCTACACAGAAGCCGAATATGATTACGCAATGATGATTTTAAATGAAATCGGATTAAAAAGAAATGAAGAAACTGCTATAGCATGGCTTGAAAAATCAGCACAAAAAGCGTACCCACCAGCTCTTCAACAACTATCCAGTATGTATTTTTACGGAATTGGTGTGCAAAAAGATGATGTGAAAGCATACGAATACTATCTACTTGCAAAACAGCTGGGAATATCTGATGTCGAACTGGATATGAATATGACTGTAGTTTCTCCAGATAAAAAGGAAATTGCAATTCAAAACTATGCAAATTTTAGACCAAGACCTAATGATTATAGTATTACCTATTTACGAATACCTCAGTTTATGAAATAAGATTTTGTAAATACTTCAATATTTAATGCTTTTAAAAGATACATTGTAACAAACCAAATTAAATCCAGGAGGATGGAATGAAAATAAATGGCAATCAAATAAAAATAGGTAATGTACTAGAGTACAAAGGCTCCCTTTTTATAGTCACAAAGACTCAAGCTGTAAAACCTGGTAAAGGAGGAGCATTTAATCAAGTAGAAATGAAATCAATCATCGACAATACAAAATTAAATGAGAGATTTAGATCTGACGAGATTGTAGAAAAAATAAGAATTGACTCAGAAACCTTTCAATTTCTATATGCCGATGAAAATGAACTAATTTTTATGAATAACGAAACATACGAACAACTATCATTAGATGAAAAAATTCTAGAAGAGAAGAAATCATTGCTAAAAGAGGGAATGATAGTAGATATCGAACTATATGACGGTAAACCAATAGGTGTAATATTACCTGAAACAATTATTCTAAAAGTAATTGATACTGAGCCAACAATTAAAGGACAAACTGCAGCATCATCCTCAAAGCCTGCGATATTAGAGAATAATTTACGTGTAATGGTTCCTCCGTTTGTCAATAATGATGAGATGATAGTTATTGATACAAACGAGCTTACATATATTAAAAGAGCTGAATAACTTAATGAGCTATTTACCTAATTCAAATATCCTATATTCACTGGTTAGAAATATCTCGAAGATATATCGGCATGATTTTGGTGAAATTCAGAATTTACAAAAATCCAATAAGTCCATTACTGATTTTACAGATAAAATTAAAAAAAGAATTGAGTCCATTATTCTTGAAGACTTGTCAGATAAATACGGGAAAAATGGCTACAAGATTATATTCATAAATGATCACATAAAATCTGAGAAAATTTGGGACACAGAAATAGAAAATTGTTTCATTGTAAACGTGCTGGATGGGGAAGCAAACTTTATGAAGGCCATCCCATTCTTTGCAATTACAATTGCTCACAAAAAAAATAATATCATCCAAAATAGTATAATATGCAACCCTATAACTGATGATATATTCATTGCAGAGAGAGGAATTGCTGCAACACATAATAATGTCAAAATGAAAGTTTCTGAGGAGTTGGCTTCTGAAAAAAATATCGTTATTTTAGAAGATTTTTTTATTAGCGAAAGGGTCCAGAACACTGTCCTAATTGAATATTTAAAATCATTAGAAGATATAAGAAAGATTGGCTGCCAATCGCTTGAGATATGTATGATTGCTAATGGAATAATCAATGCATATATTGGCTACGAAAAGAATGAAAACCTTATATCTGCAGCACTCCTTGTGCTAAAAGAGTCTGGAGGTGTAAAAAATTTAATATCTACTTCAGAACAAAATAGTAAAAATTATTTTATTGTGTCCAACCAAAAAATATACGACAATTTATTATATTCGTAATTAACACATATAGAGGAATTTTGAGTAATGACTGATATTCCTAGTTCAAAGAGTTTCACACATCCTAGAACATATCTTTTTAGAATGTTTATTTTTATCTTAATAATATCTTTTTTTATTTTTATAATTCAGGATGACCTCTTGAAGGCCTTCTTTGCCAATCCAATAATTAACACAATTATAAGTTCTGTACTTGCTTTTGGTATATTTTACATTTTATGGCTTACAACTAACTTATTCAGAGAGGTAAGATGGGTAAATAATTTCCAAAATGGTGACAGTCATGCGGATATTGGATCACCGCCATCACTTCTGGCCCCAATGGCTACAATGATGCTTGACCACAAATATGAGATAACATTATCAGCATCCTCAATGAGATCAATTCTTGACTCAATTTCCTTCAGATTTGATGAGTCCAGAGAATACTCCAGATATATGATAGGATTGTTAATCTTTCTCGGATTACTTGGAACATTTTGGGGTTTATTGCTAACAGTTGACTCAATTGGTCAAACTATTGGGACGCTAAATATTGGCACAGGTGAAGCAACTGAAATGTTTGAAGAATTGAAATCAGGATTGGAATCACCCCTTTCAGGAATGGCGGTAGCGTTTTCATCATCTCTTTTTGGCTTGTCAGGTTCTCTGATTCTAGGCTTTTTTGATTTAATATATAATCAAGCACAGAATAGATTTTATAATGAACTTGAAGAGTGGCTATCAACAGTAACTGAGATAAATGATGACAGGTCAGATAGTAAAATGCATTTTTATCTAAATAAAAATATTAAAGAAATGAATGCAAGTCTGACAAATTTTGTAGAAAATTTTAATCAAGACAGAAATAATTTACTAGTTAATGGAAATGATGTTTTAAAGGCTATTCATGAACAACAAGAAGTTATAGGTTCATTACTCAATGAACAAAATAAATTATTAAAAAAAATATCTGATGAAAAATAAACTTTTGTAATGCCAAGAATTAACAGACGAGCCAACAACAACAGCGCCAATTATTGGCCCGGCTTTGTAGATGCAATGGCTACAATTCTACTTGTTATAATTTTTCTTTTAACTGTATTCATCTTATCTCAATTCTTCCTTTCAACAGAAATATCCTCAAAAGATGAGGCTTTGATTGATCTGCAAAGCCAACTCCAAGAATTATCTTTGCTTTTATCATTAGAACAGAATGAAAATCAAAATTTAGCCACTAAAATTGAATTACTTGAGAGTGACTTAGATGAACTTTTCTCTAAAAATGAGCAATTAAGCAGTTCACTGGCTATATCTAATGATGAGATAGTCATATTACAGGATGAGATAAACAATTTAAATTTAGATTACCAAAGCCAAATAATAATTTTACAAGACAATATTGATAGGCAAATAGCTCTATATGATCTCGAAAGAGATCAATCTGCTGAAAGAAACCAACAAATAATCAAACTTATATCTGAAAACAAACAGATTAGCTCTTTACTTAAAATGAGAGAATTAGAAATAAATAATAAAGACCTAAAGATCCAAAATATTGAAGATAATATATTAAATTTATCTACTCTAAATAAAAATCTGGAAGAGACTATTGGCGAGAAAGAGCAAATAATAATAGATCTTCGAGAGAGCTTGAACAAAAATAATACACTTCTAACTGATTATGAAAGTAGTATCAGTTCCATGAATATTGCGTCAACAGATCTTGAGAGTCAAATAAATGAGAAAGATCAAATAATCATTGATTTAAGGAAGAAAGATAACTCAAATCTTAATAAAATTAATAGACTACAGTCTGGACTAGTATCAACTGGCAAGAAATCAAAAGAAGCTTCACTAGAAATTGAATTACTCAATATTCAGATATCAGAATTGAAAAAACAAATTTCTGCTATTCAAGCTTTACTAGATGCATCTGAACAAAAAGACATAGAACAACAAGCAAGAATTGCTGACCTTGGGAAAAGACTTAATCTTGCCCTTGCTCAAAGAGTAAAAGAATTATCAGAATATAGATCAGAATTTTTTGGTAAATTGAGAGAAATTATTGGCACTAGAGATGATATCAAGATAATTGGTGATCGATTTGTTTTCCAATCAGAAGTTTTGTTTGGAAGTGGTGAAGCTACTATAGGTATTGATGGGCAAAGACAGCTCGCTAAATTATCAGTTGCAATCCAAGATCTCATAGAAGAGATCCCCGAAGAAATCAACTGGATATTAAGAATAGATGGGCACACTGATATTATACCAATTAGGAACTCAAAATATCAGTCGAATTGGGATCTTTCAGCAGCACGTGCTATATCAGTTGTAGATTTCTTGATGAAGACAGGAATTCCGCCAAATAGACTTGCTGCTACCGGAAGAGGTGAATATATGCCTCTCGACCCAAATGAGAATGAGGATGCATTTAGAAAGAATAGAAGAATTGAAATTAAACTTACTGAAAGCTAATATAATTAAAGACTTGAGATAAACTTAATATTATTGTATACCAAAGTTAATTCATACGTATGGGGAAAAAATGAAAAAAGAAGGACATCCAGACTATCACAAAATAGATGTACTGATGACAGACGGTACAAAATACCAAACATATTCAACATATGGTTCTGAAGGTGACACGCTAACTTTAGATATTGATCCCTCCAGTCATCCTGCTTGGACTGGCGGTTCACAGCAAATTTTGGACAGAGGTGGACGAGTTAGTAAATTTAACAAGAAGTTTGAGGGTTTACTCAGCAAATAATATTGTTAAATATGTCTATTTTTCAATAATAATTAATTAAAATGTTTGTAATAGATATACTTGATCATGGTAAGAATAATAAACTTATTCATGCAGAAAAAGATGTGCCATTACCTGGTGATGATGACATACTCATAGATATCAAAGCTAGCGGTGTAAACAGACCTGATATTTTACAGAGATACGGTCTTCACCCTCCCCCACCCGGTTCTCCATCCCACCCAGGACTGGAAGTAGCTGGAGTCATTGTGGATTCTGGAAAGAATGTAAAAAAGTTCAAAAAAGGTGATCATGTAATAGCACTTTTAGGTGGTGGTGGATATGCTGAATACTGTATTTCAAATCAGTATTTAACATTACCTATGCCAGAGAATTTAACATTTATTGAGGCAGCAGCTATACCTGAAACATATTTTACAGTTTGGAATAATGTATTTAAAATAGGTACTCTTACAGAGAATGAGGTAATCTTAATACATGGGGGTTCCAGTGGTATTGGCACTACGGCAATACAGATTGCAAAAGAATTTGGTGCTCATGTAATTACTACAACAAGCGAAAAAGAAAAAGTAGAAAAATGCTATGAATTAGGAGCCGACCTTGTCATTAATTATAATACTCATGATTTCCTTGAAGAAATTAAGTCCTCAAAATACAGCGAGGTAAATGTAATTCTAGACATTGTTGGAGGTGATTATACAAGTAGAAATTATGAACTAGCTGCAATGTACGCGAGAATAATCCAAATAGCATATATCAAAGGAAATAACGTAAATATTGATTTGTCACCATTAATGAGAAAAAGCCTTATTCACACAGGTTCTGTTTTGAGACCAAAAAACTTATCCTACAAAACTGCGATTGCTATTGATATTGAAAAATATCTCTTACCAAAAATAAGTAATGACAAGATAAAACCTATAATTCACAGTACTTTTGATTTAAAAAATGCTGATGAGGCTCATAGTTTAATGAAGAGTGGCAAACACTTTGGTAAAATTATTCTCACACAATAATAAAATAAAAATATAAGTATAGAAAGACTTGTAATATTAGTATAATAATTAAATAATTTCTACTATATGGAGACAAAAAATGGCTCAAACACCTTTAATGCCCAAAGCAACAGCAGTTTGGTTAGTTGAAAATACTGCACTAACTTTTGACCAAATCGCAGAATTTTGTAACCTACATCCTCTAGAAGTTAAAGGAATAGCAGACGGAGATGTAGCACAAGGCATTAGGGGAATGGATCCGATCATGTCAGGCGAATTATCAAGAGCAGAATTAGAGACTGCAGAAGCAAATAATACACACAAACTAATATTAAATAAAACCTCAGTAGATTTACCAGAAGTAAAGTCAAAAAAACAAAAAAAATATACTCCATTATCTAGAAGACAAGATAGACCTGCTGCAATTGCATGGCTTGTAAGAAACCATCCAGAATTAAAAGATAGTGAAGTTATCAAATTAGTTGGAACTACAAAGACTACAATTGAAGCGATTAGAAATAGAACCCATTGGAATATTGGTAATATTCAACCACAGGATCCTGTTGCGCTTGGATTATGCACTCAAATTGAACTAGATAAGCTAGTTTTGAGAGCATCAAAAAGACTAGAAAGAGAACAATCCAAGGAAGTGAAGACCCTACAGTCAATCGACATCTAATCCATATAAAAGAATCCTAGATTTTCTATAAAAATTTCAGAATGAATTTTAATGATAATTGATCCTCTTTTTTATGCTATGGCAATACCTTCTGTGGTGTTGATTGGTTTATCAAAAGGAGGCTTGACTGGTATTGGCGCGCTAGCTGTACCCCTAATGGCAATTGTTGCATCACCATTACAGGCAGCTGCAGTACTTATGCCAATACTACTAATATTAGATCTTGTTGCAGTATGGACTTATAGAAAGACTTTTGACAAAATAACATTGGCTATTACAATTCCAGCATCTGTCATTGGCATTGTGATTGGAGCAATATTAGTTGCTCAGGTAAATCCTAATTGGGTAAGAATCATAATTGGGTTTATTGCAATTTCATTTACTATATCTTATTGGAAGACAAAAAAAGAGACAAAACCAAGAGATCACAGCATCTTACGTGGTACAATCTGGGGAAGTATAACAGGTTTTACAAGTTTCGTTACACTAACAGGTGCTCCGCCTTACCAGATGTATTTATTACCTCTTAGACTTGATCAAAGAAAATATGCCGGGACATTTATGATTTTCTTTTGGATGAATAATATATTAAAAATTGTACCATTTATGATGCTTGGTCAGATGAACAAATCAACATTAACTACATCAGCAATCCTATTCCCAATTTCCCTGGTTTTTACTTTTATTGGTATTTGGGTTGTAAAAAAACTCCCCACAAAAATATTCTATGAAATTATTTATATTCTGTTATTTTTAGTGAGTATAAAACTAATCTATGATGGCTTTACTAAAATCATTTACTAGGAGTGTATGTTAATGAAAAAAATAGCAATAATTATGGGATCACAATCTGATTGGGATACCATGCAATTTGCAGCCCATACACTAAATGAATTTAATATCGAATATGATAAACTTATTATTTCAGCTCATAGAACACCCGATAGGCTCTATGAATTTTCCAAAAATTCATCAGAAAAATATTCTGTGATAATTGCTGGTGCTGGAGGATCTGCTCATTTGCCAGGTATGGTGGCATCATTGACCATAGTTCCGGTATTAGGTGTACCAATTGAGTCTAATTTTTTAAATGGCATGGACAGTTTACTTTCTATCGTTCAAATGCCAAAAGGTATCCCTGTTGGAACTCTTGCAGTTGGAAAATCTGGGGCAATTAATGCAGCATTACTCGCTATTTCAATATTATCACAAAATGATAAAGAAATTGCGCAAGCACTGACTTTGTATAGAGAAAAACAAACGAAATCCGTAAAAACTTCGCCTAAATGACAAATAGCGTCAAAACAATCGGTATTTTTGGAGGGGGGCAATTGGGACAAATGCTCTCACAAGCAGCTGCTTCACTTGGTTTCAAGACGTGTATCTATAGCCCAGACGAAAACTCTCCAGCATTTATGAACTCAGATTATCAGATTGTTGCTGAATATGATGACATATCTAAATTAGATGAATTTGTAAACAAAATCGACTATGCCACAATTGAATTCGAAAATATCCCAATAGACACTATTCAGTTTATCTCGAATAAAATTAAGGTTTATCCACCAATCAATGCAATCGAGATAAGCCAGGATCGTATAAAAGAAAAAAACTTCTGTAAGAAGCTTGGTATTAAAACAAATCAATTTCAAAATATTGAGTCAATAAAAGACCTTGAGTCATGGGATTTTTCAAAAAAAAGTGTCCTTAAAACACGAATGCTTGGTTATGATGGTAAAGGACAAACACTCATCAATACATATCAAGAAGCCGTAGATGCATTTAATTCTATGGGCCAATTTCCATGTATAATTGAAGAATTTGTATATTTTTCAAAAGAAATTTCTACAATTACAGCAAGGGATAAATTTGGGTCAATATTTACTTTTCCACCCTCCGAAAATGTTCATAAAAATCATATCTTAGGTGTAACGGAAGTTCCTGCGAATATTTCAAATGAATTAGAAATAAAGTTATACCAAACATCTGCCAATATTCTAGAAAAGTTAAATTATATTGGAATATTATCGATTGAATTCTTCATAGAAAAGGACAGCCAGGAAATACTTGTTAATGAAATCGCTCCCAGAGTTCATAACTCAGGTCATTGGACGCTTGATGGGTCAAACATATCTCAATTCGAACAACACATAAGAGCAGTTACTGGGATGAGAATTGTTGAACCAGAACTTTTATTCAGAACGAAAATGTTGAATCTAATAGGTGAAGACGTACATAAATGGGATACAAATGATAGTAATGATACACAAAAAATATATATTTATGGGAAAAATGAAGTAAAAAAAGGAAGAAAGATGGGTCATATAAACTTTATTTATGATGAACAAACTAAAAAATAACCTGGCATTATATGTATTTATGTTTACAAAGATCTCTAATGATAATATAAGTATGAAAAACTCTTGAGTAATACAAATGGGAGAATAAATTGCAAGTAACTGTAAGAGATAATAACGTTGATCAAGCTCTAAAAGCACTTAAAAAAAAGATGCAACGTGAAGGTATTTTCAGAGAAATGAAGCTCAGAAATCATTATGAAAAACCATCTGTAAAAAAAGCCCGTGAAAAGGCTGAAGCCATCCGACGCGGTAGAAAATTAGCTAGAAAAAAATTAATGCGTGACGGTTCAGGAATATTTTAAACAGATATTAATACACCCATAATAAAATATACAGACTAAATAAACAGGTACCTTATGGAACTGATTAGAAGAACTGTATCCGTTAATAATAAAAATATCTTCTCAATATATTTAATAGTGGTAGTACTTTCTGGTTGCGCCACCAATGATTTTGTATCAGTTCCTAACACACAACCAACTAATACAATTTTAAAAAAAGAAACTAGTGATAATAATATATTATCAATAAGATCTGCATTACATAAAAATAGAAATTCTATTGATTTATATTTAAAACTTGCAACTGAGCTTGTAAAAGATCAAAATTATTCAGAAGCTATTTATAATCTAGATATAGCTTTAAATGAAAATCCAGACTCATTCCTTGCACTAAATTTACGTGGTGAAATACATTATTTATTAGGTGATTTTGATAGTGCTATCTCTGATTTCAAGAGATCATTGCAATTAAATCCATCATATTCAAAGGCTCATTATAATATGGCTAGATACCATAATTTTCTTGGTGATACTAAGTTGGCAGTTTTTGAGTTAAATGAGGCAATTAAATATAACGATAAAAATTTTTACGCCTACGAAATGAGGGGGAAATTGCTACAAAAATATAGAATGCATACTGAAGCAATTCAGGATTTTGATCACTCAATATCTCTTAGACCAAAAAATATTTCTTCCCTTTACTACAGGGCATTATCTTATTATGAAATTGGGAGAATTGAGAGTGCACTCGATGATTTGAACCAAGTCTTAGATAATAATCCTTACCTAATCGACGCACTTTTTATTAGGGCAGATATATTTAGAAGTTTAGGAAAAGTGGATAGTGCAATAAAAGACTATGAGATTATCCTTGAGAAGGAAAAGAATAATACAAGAGCAAAAAAAGAATTAATTGTTACAAAAAGAATTAAAATGCTTTAACTATATCTTCTACCATTTTTTTCGCATCTCCAAAAAGCATCATAGTGTTGTCTCTGAAAAAGAGTTCATTTTCAACACCAGCATAACCCGATGCCAGAGATCTTTTGAGGAATAATATAGTTCCAGATCTTTCAACGTCTAGAATAGGCATACCATAAATAGGACTGTTTTTATCACTCTTTGCTGCAGGATTTGTAACATCATTTGCACCAATAACAAATGTTACATCAGTTTGACTAAATTGAGAGTTAATATCCTCAAGTTCAAAAACTTCATCATACGGTACTTGCGCTTCAGCAAGAAGTACATTCATGTGACCAGGCATTCTTCCTGCAACTGGGTGGATTGCATAAGACACCTTAACACCAGACTCTTTTAAAATATCAACCATCTCTCTTAAAGCATGCTGTGCCTGCGCAACAGCCATCCCATAACCTGGAACGATAATAACCGATCCAGCATTTTTCATAATGAACGCTGCATCATCAGCTGACCCTTGTTTTACCGGACGGTTTTCTGCTACAGCACCACCTGAAACATTAGTTTCTCCTCCAAAACCACCTAAGATGACATTAAAAAATGATCTATTCATACCTTTACACATTATATAGGATAATATGGCACCAGATGAACCAACCAAAGCACCCGTAATAATGAGTGCGATGTTCCCAAGAGTAAAACCAATACCTGCAGCAGCCCAACCAGAGTAAGAGTTCAACATAGATACTACTACTGGCATGTCAGCTCCACCAATCGGGATAATAATTAAAAATCCGATTAACAGTGACAGAATAACAATTGTCCAATAAATGGTATGTGATTCAGTCATTGTAAAAACAACAAGGAGAGATAAAATAGCTATTGCTATAAGTAAATTCAGAAGATGTTGCTTTGGAAAAACTATAGGGGCTCCTGACATTAATCCTTGTAATTTCAAGAAAGCAATTATAGATCCTGAAAATGTAATGGCACCAATAATGACACCAAGACCCATTTCTATGAGACTCGCTAGGTGGATGTTCCCAACAGAACCAATACCCATTGATGAAGGCACATAAAGTGCAGCAGAAGCTACAAGGACTGCGGCTAATCCAACGAGAGAGTGAAATGCAGCAACTAGTTGAGGCATTGCAGTCATTGCAATTTTTTTTGCGATAATTAACCCTATTGAACCACCAATTGTTACCCCTCCTAATAATAATAGGATGTCTAGTGTTGATGATGGAGGTGTTATGAAAAGAGTGGTAGCGGATGCAATAATCATTCCAATTATTCCAAAATAATTACCCATTCTCGCAGATTCAGGATTTGATAATCCTCTTAACGCTAGAATAAAAAAGATTCCAGAAATTAAATACAAAAATGATATTAGATTAGCAGACACTTATTTTACCTTCTTTTTGTACATTGATAACATTCTATATGTCACAAAGAAACCACCAAAGATATTTATCGAGGCCAAAATTAGTGCAAAAAACCCGAGGCCTTTTGCGATATAAAAGTTAGATAAATTTGTTTGACCATCAATAAATTCTGTACCTATGGCTAATAGCGCTCCAACGATTATTACTGAAGATATTGCGTTAGTTACTGACATAAGTGGAGTATGTAACGCAGGTGTAACACTCCAAATCACATAATAACCAATAAAAATAGCCAATATAAAAATAGCAAACTTATACATCAGTGGATCTACAGCACCCATAAGCCCAACCGTTTGGGCTATATCAATAGCATCACCAACTATATTTTGATCAGTAGCCATTTTTTTCTCCTTTATTGGTACATTGGATGAACTAATTGACCATTTCTTGCTATAAGAATTCCTTTAATTATTTCATCTTCATAATTTATAGATAATTGAAGATTTTCGTAATCAACAATCTCATCCAAAAATTTTAATATATTTTGTGCATATAAATTTGATGCATCTGTAGGCAGTAAACGTGCAAAATTTTCATATCCTAAAATTGTAATTCCATTGTTTATTGTTTTCTTACCTGGCTGAGAGAGTTCCACATTACCCCCTCTTTCAGTCGCAAGATCCGCGATAACTGAACCTTCTTTCATAGTTTCTAACATTTTTTTTGTGACAAGTATTGGAGCTTTACGTCCAGGTATCAATGCAGTTGTTATCACTATATCTTGATTCTTAATATGTTCAGAAATTAGTTGGCTTTGTTTCTCTTGGTACTCTTTGGACATTTCTTTTGCATAGCCAGCAGATGTTTCAGCAGCTTTAAATTCATCATCTTCAACAGCAATAAACTTTGCTCCAAGTGATTCAACTTGCTCTTTTGTTGCTGGCCTAACATCAGTCGCCGTAACAATACCCCCTAATCTGCGTGCAGTCGCAATTGCTTGAAGTCCTGCAACACCAACCCCCATTATAAAAATCTTTGCAGGAGCAATAGTTCCAGCAGCAGTCATCATCATAGGAATTGCTTTTTTATATTCTGATGTAGCGTCAATTACAGCTTTATAACCGGATAAATTTGATTGAGATGATAAAACATCCATTGATTGAGCCCGAGTAATTCTGGGCATCAGTTCCATTGAGAAAAACTGATGTCCATATTTTACGAAGCCTTCAAGATCTTTAGAGACGTAGGGATCCATTTGCCCAATAATGATGGCACTTTTATTCAACTTCTGAAGAATTTTTTCATCAGGTCTCTTTACTGTCACTAAAATATCTGAATTTAATACAGACTCGTTAATTGTTCGTGTTATCTTTGCACCAACTTCTTCGTATTGTTTATCTGAATAGTTTGATTTATCACCACTTCCAGACTCAATAATTATAGTTGCACCCTTTGCTACCAACTTCTTGACAACATCTGGTGATAGAGCAACTCTGGTTTCTGATTTATCTATTTCTGTAAGTACTGAAATCTGCATTATTTATTGTAAAATCCTAATACACAAATGCAGCCAGGAAAATAAGGATTAATATAACAAATACTGTTGTGTATTTTGTGAATTTTATAAATCCATTATAAGTTTTATTATGTTCCTCGTAATCCATTTTGTAGATATATCTCTCTTTTATTAACTTATAGTTGTTACAATTTAACATCTGATAATAAATAGATATACAAGATATGTATATTTTTCAAGTTTAAATGATGATCAGTGACCATAATCAACACCTGTTTTTTCAAAAATTTCAGTTTGTTTAGCTAAGAGGTTGCCAGCATTAAAACCACTAATTGCTTCTTCAAATAAATCATGAAGATTTAAATTTGCATTTAAATGAAGAAATACAGAACCTAAACCAATAGCCGCCCTATCCATAAAAACAAATTCTCTAGGTATTTCTACAGGTCCGATTTTTTTTAATAATTGATAAACATTAAAAGCTTCTTTTCTACCATACATCTCGGGTTTTATGCCATCTGCCACAGTTCTACTTCTATTATCTAAAATTGGTCCATAAATAAAATTAGCCCAAATATTGAGGGTCTCAATCAGCTCTTTGTTAAGATTTTTGAATCCCCACAATTCATATGAACTGATTATGAGTTCACTATTATTGTGTTTGAGTCCGTTGTATAGATTAATAACCCCCTCTACAAAAGGAGGACGAAATCTTCTCACACAGCCGAAGTCAAGAAGATTAATACCACTTACTTCGTTTTTTATTTCACACACAGAGTAATTACCTAAATGTGGATCTCCATGAATTACACCAAATTGTCCAAATGGAACCCACCAGGCACGAAATAAACATTCAGCAATCCTATTCCTTATTTCTTGAGAAGAATGCTTATAATTCATCAAAGGCTTCCCATTCAAAAAGGACATTACTAACAACTTATCGGTAGATAAATTTTCAAATAAATCTGGAATATTGATATCATTATGATCTTTTAAAATTCTAGAAAAGAGTTTTAAATGGCTTGCCTCTCTTTTGTAATCGAGCTCTTCTCTTAGTCTCTCAGCAATTTCTTCTCTAATTTTATCTGTACCAATAGCTGGATCTAAGTTCTTATTTATTTTAAATATCAGATCGAGTTGTTTTAAATCTGCTTCAACTGCAGATATCATATTTGGATACTGGAGTTTACAAACAACATCATTTTCATCTTTGGTTTTTGCTTTATGCACTTGCCCTAGAGAAGCTGCTGCAAAGGGATTGTATTCAAAATTGATAAAATTATCAGCCCAATCTAAGCCAAGTTCAGTATTCATTCTTCTTCTGACAAACCCCTTACCCATTGGTGGTGCCATATTTTGAAGTTGAGATAATTCTTCAGTATATTCTGGCGGCAGAGCGCCAGGTATGGTTGATAAAAGTTGAGCAATTTTCATCAATGGGCCTTTTAAAGAACCTAATGCTGTCTTTAGAGCAACTGCGTTTTTTCCGGATTTATTGTCTGAAATAATGCTATTTACTAGAAACTTTGTTGTAAATTTTCCAACTTCTTTTCCTACATTCGTATAACGGGATAGTCTTTTTGAATAGTTATTAGTCTCATTATAATTATTTTGCATCAATTCATCTCTTCAAGTTCATCAATCATACCTGAAATGAGAGAAATCCCTGTATTCCAAAATTCAGGATTTGTGGCATCTAAGTTAAATGGAACTAATAGATCAGAATGATGTTTGGAACCACCAGATGACAGTAGATTTATGTATTTAGTTACAAAATCTGATTTATCATTTTCATAAACTGCATAGAGTGAATTTACAAGACAATCGCCGAAAGCGTATGCGTATACATAAAATGGACTATGTATAAAATGTGGAATATATGACCATAGGAATTTGTGATTTTCATGCAATCTTATTGCTGGCCCTAAGCTCTTTGATTGAGTATCTATCCAAATCGAATTTAAATCTTCTGTTGTTAACTCACCCTGTTTACGGGTTTTATGAACTATCTGCTCGAATTTATAGAAAGATATCTGTCTTACAACGGTATTTATCATATCCTCAATTTTAGATGCTAATAAAACTTTTTTATCGAAATCATTGCTAATATTACTCATGAGCTTTTTATATGTTAGCATTTCTCCAAAAACACTTGCTGTTTCTGCCAGAGTTAGGGGCGTATCCGACAATAGTGGACCAAGATTTGATGACAGTACTTGATGCACCCCATGCCCCAATTCATGGGCAAGGGTCATAACATCTCTCGGTTTTCCTTGATAATTCATTAATATATATGGGTGGGTGTCTGTTGTTACAGGATGAGCAAAAGCACCAGTAACCTTTCCATCAGAAATCCTCGCATCAATCCAATTTTTATCGAAAAAATCTTTTACTATATTTGCGATATCTGGCGAAAATTCTTCATATGCTCCAATTACAATATCCTTTGCATCATTCCAATTGATTTCTTCTACGTTTGAGTCTGGCAATGGAGCATTTCTATCCCAGCTCTCCAGAAATTCCTTTCCTAAAATCTTTGATTTTAATTTATAATACCTATGGCTTGTTTCTTCATAGCTATTTTCCACTGCATTTACTAACGCATTAACAACATTTTCTTCAATATTATTTGCAAGATGCCTTGATTGTTCAGAATAGTCATACTTTCTCCATTTATCAGAAATAGACTTATCCTGGCAAATTGTATTCATAATGTGTGTAAAAAGCGATGCATTCTCTTCAAGCTTTTTTGTTACAGCCAAAAAAGCGGTTTTTCTATCCTCTTCTAGCGAGGAAAGTAGTTTATTTAATGCTTCCTCAAGGCTTTTTTCTTCGCCATTTAAATTAACCTTCATATTTGATATTGTTTGATCAAATAACCTATTCCAGGCAGAAAATGAAGTAATACTTTTTTCTTGAAATATCTGTTCTATTTCATCCGTTAATTGATGTGGTTTGTATTTTCTTACATTATCAAACCATGTTTTGTAAGGAACTAGTAATTCTGTCTTTTGTAAATCCTTGTATGTTTGATCTGATATTTTATTAAGTTCTAATTCATAAAAAATTATTTTATTCGTAATATCTGTGATCCTTGCTTGAGTATCACCATAAAATTTTGTTCTAAGAGCGTCATTAGTTGCAGTTACATGATGCAATGTTGCAAATGCTGATAATTTACCTATTAAGTTAATTATTTTCTCATATGCAATTATTGATTTTTTTATTTTTTCAGAAGCTAAATCTATATTATTTATATCATCTATAATTTTGTCTTTATATTCTTTTTCAAATTCTTCAATCAAGCTTCTTAATAATTCAAAATCTTTTTCAAAAGCCGCACTATTTGGCTTATCATATAAATCAGATAAATCCCATTCAGGTAATTTCGTGGTGTTTTCTAGCATATTTTTTTCCTATTGATGTAACGTAGCTATTGTCAATTTTGATTAGAATTAAAATTTATTTTTGATATTTCTCTTTCCATTCGGCATAAGTCATTCCATAGATAAGTTCTCTAGATTCTTCATAATCTATTGATATGCCCTGTTTTTCAGCTTCCTCGGTATACCATTTCGCAAGACAATTCCTACAAAAGCCAGCTAAATTCATTAGGTCTATATTTTGTAAATCCGTATTTGCCCTCAAGTGTGCCACTAAACGATCAAATACCTGTGATTTTATCTGATGTTCACTTTCCATTTATATCTCCATTAAAATGTTTTGGTTCCAAAGTTCCGAATAGTATTAATTTGACTACTAAATTCATTTAAAATCTCTTTAATAATACCTGCAAGGTATTTTGCAATGTTTTTTTGTCCATCATTACTAGCAATCAAATCGTTCCTTACTTCAATAAGAACATGAGGTATCCCTCTGGATGTACCATGTGTATGTAATGTATCCCCTTTAAGATAACCTTTATAAGGCTCATTATCACCTATCACATATTTATTATCTCTTCTCAAAATAGATAACATTGGGGTTGATATTCTATCGTCAGTATCCCAGAGTACAGATATTTCCCAAGGTCTAATGTCACTCCTGAAATTACGTGTAAATGAATGGATGGATATTAATATTGGCACTTCATTTTTGCTTATCAGATTGTTAATCATGCTTGTTATTTGATTATGATAGGGTTTGTAAAAACTTTCTATTCTTTGTTCGATCTGATTGGAAGTTAGACTTATATTACCTGGGATTATAAATTGGTCAGCAAATTTCATAATTAGGGTCGGATCATCTATACCTCTGTTTGGATCAATCAATAATCTTGAGAAGTGTGATAGTAAAGAATTGGATCTTATTATTTCAGAAATTTTAGCTGTTAAATTTGCAGCACCAATATCATATGATATGTGTTCGTTTAGAAGTTTTTCTGAAATCCCCAAATCTTTGTATTCTGATGGTATATATTGAGATGCATGATCACAAAGCAATATTATGTTTGAATTTTCGACTTTGTTTAAGTTGTATGGCTTATAAGTTGATTTCGGATCATTTATCATTGATAAATGTTATCAACCTTGTCTTGCTTTGAAACGCTTATTGACCTTATTAATAACATATAGACGACCTTTTCGACGAACTACTCTATTCGCGCGGTGTCTATTTTTAAGTGATTTGAGTGAATTCTTTACTTTCATTTTTCTATCCTAGTTACTAATATTTCCCAATTAAAGGAAAGTCAAGAGATGTTTTTATCAATTATCTTGGTAATTTTGTACTTCCCATTAGAAATTTATCAACGGAGTGTGCGGCTTGCCTGCCCTCTCTTATAGCCCAAACAACAAGTGATTGTCCTCTCCTCATATCACCAGCAACAAAGACCTTTTCTTTATTTGTTTGATAATCAAAATCATTAGCATTAACATTGCCTCTATCATTCAATTCAACACCACTGTTTTTGACCAAACCTTCGTGAACAGGATGAACAAAACCCATTGCTAATAAAACAAGGTCTGCTTTTATTTCAAAATCTGAATTGTCAATTTTTTTCATTGAATTATCTACTCTTATGCAATTCAACGCTGTGAGTCTGCCATCCACTCCAATAAAACTCTCAGTCATTACTGAAAAATCTCTCAAAGCACCTTCCGCCTGGCTAGAAGAAGTCCTCATTTTTAAAGGCCAATTAGGCCATGTTAATGCCTTATTCTCTTTTTCTGGAGGTTCTGGCATTATCTCTAGTTGAGTAACCGATAAAGCACCTTGTCTGAACGAAGTTCCAATACAATCAGATCCTGTATCTCCACCACCAATCACAATAACATGTTTCCCATTTGCGCTGATTGTTTTCTCGTTATCATTAATTTCTAGTGAGTTTGCTCTGTTCTGCATGGGCAAAAAATCCATTGCAAAATGGATACCATCTAAATCCCGACCTTGAATAGGAAGATCACGAGGTTTTTCTGATCCACCGGTAAGTATAACTGCATCATATTTTTGAATTATTTCATTTATATCAGAGTCCGTTCCAATATTTTGATTAAAATGAAAAGTTACACCTTCCAATTCCATCTGTTCAATTCTTCTATCTATGTGATGTTTTTCCATTTTGAAATCTGGGATACCATATCGTAATAGACCACCTGCTTTTGAATTTTTTTCATATAAACTCACATCATGCCCCTGCCTTGCTAGTTGCTGTGCTGCTGCTAACCCAGCCGGACCAGCACCAATTATTGCAACTTTTTTTCCAGTTTTTGTTTGAGGTATTTGTGGATTTATCCATCCCATCTCCCATGCTTTATCTACAATCGCGCACTCAATCGTCTTAATTGTAACTGGTTCATCAGTAATATTTAGTGTGCACGAAGCTTCACATGGAGCAGGACAAATTCTTCCAGTGAATTCAGGAAAATTATTTGTGGAATGCAGGTTATCTATTGCAGATTTCCAATCTCCATTATATACAAGATCATTCCAATCGGGTATTTGGTTATTTACTGGACATCCATTATGACAAAATGGTATTCCACAATCCATACATCTGGATGCTTGATTTTGTGTTTCAGCATCACCCAATGGTATAACAAATTCCGCAAAATTCCTTACCCTATCAGCAGCAGGTTTGTACTTCCGATCCCTTCTGTCAACTTCTAAAAATCCTGTAACTTTTCCCATTAAATTTCCTTCTTGAATTATTTTACTGTCTCGAGTGTTTTACCTTCTAATTCAAGCAATGCTCGTCTGTAATCAACAGGCATAACTTTAACAAATTTTGGCAGATATTTCTCCCAATTATCTAGAATTTGTTTGGCTTTTTCTGAATTTGTATAATTGAAGTGATTTGATACTAGCTTATATATTCTCTCATCATCGAACTTTGTCATAGATTTTAGTACATCAACTTTACCTTTTGTTTCAAGATCACCACCATGATGATGAAGCCTTTCCAATAAATCATCTTCGGAAGCTATAGGCTCTAGCTCTACCATCGATAAATTACATCTCTTGTTAAATTCACCATCTTCATCAAGAACATAAGCAACACCGCCTGACATCCCAGCAGCAAAATTTCTTCCTGTCTTACCGAGAACTACAACACATCCTCCCGTCATATATTCACATCCATGATCTCCTGTGCCTTCAATAACTGCAATTGCGCCTGAATTTCTCACGGCAAAACGTTCCCCTGCTATGCCTCGGAAATAGCACTCTCCGCTAATTGCACCATAGAGTACTGTGTTCCCAACAATCATACTATTATTAGGATTTATCTTAGATTTAGAATTTGGATAAATAATTAATTTACCTCCTGATAGTCCTTTACCAACATAGTCATTTGCTTCTCCGACAAGTTCCATCGTCACACCGTGTGAGACAAAAGCACCAAAACTTTGACCTGATGTCCCCATGAATTTTATATGAATTGTATCCTCAGACAGTCCCTTATGGCCATATTTTTTTGCTATCTGATTTGACAGCATTGCACCAGTAGTTCTATCAACATTTGTTATTATTTTTTCTATAAATACTGGCTCTTGTTTATCTAATGCATTTTTAGATTCTTTTATGAGATCAACATCAAGCACTGAGCTAAGGTTATGGTCTTGAACTTCACAATTATATAATTTCTCATTTACTTCGGTCTCTGGCTTATAGAGTATCTTTGAGAGGTCAATTCCTTTTGCTTTCCACTGTGAAATTACATCTTTTTTGTCTAGCATTTGACTTTGACCAATCATCTCATTAAAGGTTTTGAACCCCATTTCTGCCATATACTTCCTAACTTCTTCTGCCACAAAAAAGAAATAATTAACTACATGTTCTGGAGCTCCAGTGAACCTCTTTCTAAGCTCTGGATCTTGAGTTGCAATTCCTACAGGACAAGTGTTTAGGTGACACTTTCGCATCATTACGCATCCCGAAGCAATTAGTGGGGCGGTGGAGAAACCAAACTCGTCTGCGCCGAGTAAAGCCCCGATTATAACATCCCTACCTGTCCTTAAACCTCCATCAACCTGAACTGATATTCTATTTCGTAATTTATTGAGGACTAACGTTTGGTGAGTTTCACTAATCCCGATTTCCCATGGAGATCCCGCATGTTTAATAGAAGTTAATGGACTTGCACCAGTACCCCCTTCGTAACCAGAAATTGTAACATGATCAGATTTCGCTTTTGCTACCCCAGCTGCTACAGTTCCAACACCAACTTCAGATACGAGTTTTACACTGATTTGTGCCTCTTGATTTGCATTTTTAAGGTCATATATTAACTGAGCGAGGTCTTCTATTGAATAGATATCGTGATGGGGTGGAGGTGAAATAAGACCCACTCCAGGAGTTGAATACCTAACTTTAGCTATAACTGCATCAACTTTGTGACCTGGAAGTTGTCCCCCTTCACCAGGCTTTGCTCCTTGTGCCATTTTTATTTGGATCATGTCAGAATTTGTTAAATATTCAGCAGTAACACCAAATCTTCCTGATGCCACTTGCTTGATTGCAGATCTCATCGAGTCCCCATTAGACATAGGTATAAATCTATCAACCTCTTCTCCGCCTTCACCAGTATTTGATTTTCCACCAATTCTATTCATAGCAATAGCCAAATTAGTGTGGGCCTCTCTACTTATTGAACCGAAGGACATAGCGCCTGTGGCAAACCTTTTTACAATTTCTTTAGCAGGTTCGACCTCGTCTATAGTTAAGGACTTACGATTGTCTTCTTCAGCTTTTTTGATTTTCATTAAGCCACGGATCGTTAGCAATCTTTTATCTTGTTCATTTATTTCATTAGCATAACGATTATATTCATCCTGAGCGTTACCTCTAACTGCATGTTGTAATGCGCTAATAGTATTATAATTCCAGGCGTGATCCTCGCCGCGATTCCTTTGGGCATATTCCCCGCCTATATCTAGAGTAATTTTTAAGATATCAGGGCTGTTATATGCACTTTCATGCCTGGCTACACTCTCTTTAGCTATATCGTCTATATTCACCCCACCAATCTTTGAGTGAGTACCTGTAAAATATTTGTCGATAACGGACTGATCTAACCCAATTGCATCAAATATCTGCGCACCACAGTATGATTGATAAGTTGATATACCCATCTTTGACATGACTTTAAGTATGCCTTTGTCAATTGCCTTAATGAATCTTTTTTGAGACTCCTCTTTTGAGATGTTTTCATCAAGAGAAGTTCTGATTTGTTCAATTGTTTCAAATGCCAAGTATGGATTGATTGCTTCCGCCCCATAGCCTGCCAATGTACAAAAATGGTGAACTTCCCTTGCTTCCCCTGTTTCAACAACGATGCCTACGGAAGTCCTCAAGCCTTTTTTTATTAGGTAGTGATGAACTGCAGAAGTGGCTAGAAGAGATGGTATTGGTACCCTATTATCAGATGTATATCTGTCAGATAAGATAATTATGTTATTACCGTCTTTAACTTTTGCCTCCGCTTTTTCACATAATTTCAATAGAACATCTTCTAAATCAACTCCCGATGGATCATTAGCAAAAGTTATATCTAAAGTTCTTGCCCTGAAATAATTTTCGGAAAGTTCGCTTACGTAGCGAATTTTTTCGAGGTCCTCATTTGTTAAAATTGGTTGTCTTACTTCAAGTCGTTTAAGTGTTGAATTTTTATGTGGGTCAAGCAGGTTCGGCCTTGGACCAATAAATGAGACGAGTGACATAACCAATTCTTCTCTTATCGGATCAATTGGCGGATTTGTAACTTGGGCAAATAATTGTTTAAAATAAGTAAAAAGTGATTTTGATTTATCAGAGAGAGATGATATTGGCGTGTCATTTCCCATTGAGCCGATACCCTCTTGTCCTGTTGCAGCCATCGGGGATAATAAGAATTTAAGATCTTCCTGAGTATAACCAAAAGTCTTTTGCAAACTCAATAGGTCTTTATTTACGTATTGAGTGCCTTGATTTGCAGGAGGTAAGTCTTCAAGTATAATTTGACTGTTTGAAAGCCACTCTTCATATGGGTGAGCATTAGCCATTTCTTCTTTTATCACATCATCTGCTATTATCTGTCCCTTTTCCAAATCGATTAACAACATCTTGCCTGGTTGTAGTCTCCATTTTTCTATAATATTTTCTTCTTTTACTGGAAGCACACCCATTTCTGAAGACAATACTACTCTGTCATCGTCAGTAATAAAGTATCTAGCTGGTCTCAATCCATTTCGGTCTAAAGTAGCACCAATTTGTTTTCCATCTGTAAAAGCTATAGCGGCTGGACCATCCCATGGCTCCATCATTGAAGCTTGATGCTCATAAAAAGCTTTTCTGTTAGGTGGCATGATATTATTACCGGTCCAAGCTTCAGGTATCATCGTCATCATAGCATGTGATATGGAATAGCCACTGTTTACAAGAAGTTCTAATACATTATCAAAACACGCTGAGTCTGATGCCCCATCTACAACAATTGGCCATATTTTTTTTATATCATCGCCCAGCAAGTCTGATTTTAGAGTAGCCAGTCTTGCCTTTAACCAATTTACATTCCCTCTAAGTGTATTAATCTCTCCATTATGACATATCATTCTAAATGGTTGAGCCAGACTCCATGTTGGAAAGGTATTGGTTGAGAATCTCTGATGGACTAATGCTAGAGAAGATTTAAATGCCTTATCATTTAAATCTAGGAAATATTCTGACAACTGGTCTGCTAGCAGCATTCCTTTATATAATAAAGTTCTGGATGAGAGAGAACACATATAAAAGTCTTCAATAGGTTTGTCGGTTTCACCCATGAAAGTGCTGTATATTCTCTTTCTTAGAACAAATAGTTTCCTTTCAAACGAGTCTTGATCCGGTAAGGCGACGCCCGATTTAATGAAAAGCTGTATATGAAGTGGTTCCGTAGGTTTTACTGAATAACCTAAACCTTGGTTATTAACTGGTATATCTCTCATAGAGATGATTTCTAAATTTTCTTCAGAGATTAGATTTTTAATTTTTTCTATATAATCTGCTCTTTTCTTATCGTTTTTTGGTAAGAACATATTTCCTACACCGTATTCACCTAATTTTGGCAGATCAAAGTCTAATTCTTTGGATATTTTTCTTAAAAATTCGTCAGGGATTTGAGTGAGAATGCCACAACCATCTCCTGCTTTTGGATCCGCGCCAACTGCACCACGATGAGTTAAATTCTCAAGTATTGCCAAACCATCTTTTACTATTTGATGGGACGCATTATTTTTTATATTAGCGACGAAACCAATGCCGCATGCATCGTGCTCATTGCTGGGATTATAAACACCATTTTGGATAGCTTTTTTTACATTATTTTCGTAGTGTTTAAACATCTGTTCTCCATATAACTTATGAGAATTTATATAATTGAATTAATATAAATACATAATATATATAAAGATTTAAAGCTAAAAATGCTAGTGTATATTTATATTTTTGTTTGAAAATACTAGAAAGATAATTTTACTTATCAAATTATACTAATTAATCCTATGAGTGAACTTACCAATATAAAAAAAAATACTTTTAGTTCTTACTTACATATTACTCCAATTACAAAAATTTCATCGAAAAAAAAGAGATCCTTCCCATGGGCGGACGATAGTTATGTATATTGGATGGAAACAGATCCAAGTTTGGGTGGGATAACATCAATTATAAGATACTCTCTAATTGATGGTCAATATACCAATCTGACATCAGGTAAATATAATGTAAGAAGCAAAATCCATGAATATGGCGGAATTGCATATGCAGTTTCGGGTAATCAAGTCTTTTTTGTTAATAGTGATGATCAAAATATTTATCACATTGATAACAATAAAATTAGCCAATTAACAAATTTGAATGATATTAGAATTGGTGAAATAATTACTGATGAAAATGATCTATATTTTATTGTCGAAGATCACTCAGTCATAGAACCCTATCCCCAAAATTATATTGCACATATAAACTTATCTAACCCAAAAGAAATTACAAAGGTGGTCCATGGTGCATCCTTCTATTCTAATATTTCCTTATCGCCTGATAGTAAATTTCTGTCTTGGTTGCAATGGAACCTACCCAGTATGCCATGGGAGTCATCAGAATTATATCTTGGGAGAATTGATAAATATAATAAAATATCAGAGATATCGCTAATTGACGGTGGTCTAGGAAGGTCTATTTTCCAACCAGATTGGGATGATAAAAAGTTAATTTACATAAAGGAAGATGGTAATAGAGGGAAAATTTATCAATATCTAGATGGAGAGTCTCGGCAACTCCATGAGTTACCCATAGATTTGCTCAGACCATTATGGCAATTAGGTGTCTCGAGCTATAAAATATTAAACAAAAATTTTATTTTTGCATCTGGATATCAAAAAGGAGAAATGGGCCAATTTATTATCGACAGATCCAGGAATTCTGCCAGAAAAATAAACCTTGAAATATACTCCGAGCAAATGTGCTCAAATAACAAATTACTTATTTTAGCGGGCTCTACTGATGAACACTCTGATGAGATCCTATCTGTACCAATTAAATTCCTAAATAATTCAAAAAGTTCAACAATAAAAGTTAACAACCAAAGAAAAATTATTGAACTGAAAAATTGTTTTTTAAACTACTACCCATCCAAAAATAATCATAGTAATGCAATAATTCTCAAAGTTCACAGTGGTCCCACATCATCCTCACATTTCGGATATTCAGAAGAAAGAGAATATTGGACAAATAGAAGTTTTGATATCATAGAACTAGATTACAGAGGCTCTACAAATTATGGAATAAAGTTCAGGAAAAAATTAAATGGGAATTGGGGCATATATGACACAGAAGATTGTTTGGAGGCAATAGAATTTATTAAAAATGATAATTCTTTAAAAAAGAAAAAAATTATTCTCAAGGGTTCAAGTGCTGGCGGTTTTACAGTATTAAATACGATATGCGAAGATGTGGAAATTGCATGCGCATCCTGTTATTATGCAGTAAGCGATCTTAAGATATTGCTTATCGATACGCATAAGTTTGAGTCAGGTTACACTTCGAGCCTTTTAGGAGTTAAAAACATTGAAAACAATAAATATTTGGCAAGATCGCCAATCAATAAAACCGATAAAATGAAAACACCAATTATTTTTTTTCAAGGACAACAAGATAGAGTTGTCACACCAAATCAAACAGAGGAGATACACAAAAAAATAAAATCATTGGGTATTGATACTGAATTTTTTCTCTATGAAGATGAAGGCCATGGTTTTAAAAATCAAGAAAATATAAGTAAATCTAGAGCATTAGAAGAAAAATTTTTCATTCGACATATAACATCAAAATTAGGATAAAAAATGATAGATTTCCGAAGCGATAATGTGCACACAATTGCAGACCCAGTTCTAAAAGAAATGATCGAAGCTAATAAAAATACAGTTGCTTCTTATGGTGGCGATGAACTAACAAAAAATGCAAAAGAAATGCTATCAGAAGTATTCAATACAGAAATTGATAGTTTCTTCGTATCAACTGGCACCGCCGCCAATTCATTATCTCTTGCATCCATAACTCCTGAATATGGGACAATTTTTTGTGGTTCTGATAGCCATATTTACCTTGAAGAGTGTAATGCGCCGGAGTTTTTTTCAAATAGTGCAAAATTATACCCTGTAAAAACTAAAGATGGAAAAATCATATATGGCGAACTGGAAAAAGCTCTTTTATTTCACCCTAGTGATGAATTTGATATGGTTGCGTCAAGCTTGAGTATCTCCCAAGCAACCGAAGCTGGTACTATTTATAAACAAGACGAAATAAAAAACTTAAAAAATATAGCAGACTCAAAGAAACTAAAAATTCATATGGATGGTGCAAGATTTGCAAATGTCGTGGCGGCCATGGATAAAAAACCACAAGAACTAACTTGGGAAGTGGGTGTTGACGTAATGTCATTTGGAACAACAAAAAATGGAACAATGTCTGCAGAAGCAGTAATTTTTTTTAATACAAATCTATCAAATCAGACAAATCTTTATATGAAGAGATCCGGTCATCTTTTATCAAAAATGAGATTCATATCTTCACAAATCATTGGATATTTAAAAAATGATTTATGGATAGAATTAGCAAGATCTGCAAATAAAAAAGCAAATTTATTATCCCAAAATCTTAATAAATTTGATTTTATACATTTACCATGGCAAACAGAAATAAATGAGGTTTTTATTATTGTTCCAAAGGAGCTGGAAGATTATTTAAAAAATCATGAAGTATCTTGTCATAATTGGACAAAAATTTCACTAGATGAGCAATACCATAAAGATAATTACAGTTTTTTGAGACTGGTAACCTCATTCAACACTGATGAGAATGATATACACAAAGTTGTTGAGATGATAGAGAATTTTTAGATAAGTGGTAGAGCAACTAGTCGCCCTACCACATCTGATTTTTGTTATCCTTCAATAACTTTACTGGTTGAAATCTCAATCTTTCTTGGCTTCATTGCTTCTGGCAATTCTCTCACAAGTATTATATTGAGCAAACCATTTGAGAGATTTGCAGATTCAACTTCAACATAATCGGCGAGTCTAAATCTACGTTCAAAATTTCTTGAAGAAATACCTTTGTATAAGTATTCCCTATTATCATCTTTTGAACTATCTCCAGTAACAGATAAAATATTTTCTTTTACGTCTATATTAAGATCGCTCTCGTCAAACCCTGACACTGCCATCGTAATACAGTACTTGTTATCTGTTAATTTCTCAATATTGTAAGGTGGATAGCCCGTTGGTACATCCACATTAATCGTATCTAACATTTGAGCTAGACGATCAAATCCTATTGAGGTTCTATATAATGGTGTTAAATCAAATGTGTGCATTGTCATTTCATATCCTCCTTTGAGCAACATGTTGATAAAAGCAGACCCAAAAGGCATCTGCAAAATTTAATGTAATAACAATCCTCATAGTTTCAAGTCTGTTTGAAAAAAAATTATCTGATAGGATTTACAAAATTATCTGATAGGATTCACAGTATATTTAAAATATTTGGAGGTCATTATGGATACATTTGATTTTTCTGTAGAGCAAAAATTTGATCCAATTAAACATGTAGAGAGAAAACTCGGTTTTTATGGCGAAGGAGATGTTTCAATAGCTTGTTGGGAACCTGGTCAAGTCAGCCCAAACCATTGTCATCCTGATGCTACTGAAATTTATTTTTGCTATGAAGGTGGAGGTGTAATGCGCACTGAGAATGACGAAGTCGAAGTTAAAAAAGGCAGCTTTGTAGTACATCCACGTGGCGAACTTCATGAATATACAAATGGTTCAGAAAGAACAATCTTATTTAGGGTTCGATATGGTGATTCCATGAAATCGATGACCAAAAATTGGCCTACCAATTCTGCTTGGAGTGCTAGTGAAGAAGATATAGCTTATTTCTCTAAATAATAACGCTATTTTGCTTAGTCTTGTTTTGAGAAATATTTTTCAAAGAATGATAATACATCTTCGATTGCCTCGTCTTGAATGGGGTCAACATCATATGTATTATTTTTTTTGATTGGGAATATAAAACCATGAAGAGCATGATCATAACTCTTCCAGAGAGCTTCTTTTTTATTCTCTTTTAGAAGATCATAAGACAGCTTAAATATACCTTGGAGTTCATCCTCATCTCGACCCATTACAAATATAGGCGTATTAATTGTTGAAATTCTCTGATTTGCTATATCGATATCAATCCTATTTCTAACCTTTTGAACAGATTGCATCTGCATTGACTCAATATCACGTAACTGTGTTTCTTCATTAATCCTTACACTCTCGTCTGGCGTCAAAGCCAAAAATTCATGGGAAGCAGGCTCGCTAGCGACAGCTGCACAAACTCCTTTATATTCACTTGTAATTTTTAAGATCATTTCTCCTGCATGACTCATTCCAAGTAATCCAATCCTATTAGCATCTATTTCATGAAAAGTTTTGAGGTATTCAATAATTGCTATTTCATCTTCATATTCAAGTGGTGCACGATTAAACATCATACCACCTTGACGAATATCCTTAACCAGTTTCCCACCTTCATTATATCCTAGCTCCACCTCTGCTCTATAACGAATCCAGCCACAGGCATATCCTTTATCGAGAAATTTATCAATTGTGTATCTTCTATTTTCCATATTATCAATTAACCAATCTATACCTCCACCACCGTTTCCTGTGGCAAATAAGACAAGCGGGAATGGTCCATCTCCATCAGGCAATTCAAGCCCAATAGGAGTATATAAACCATCAAAAGTTTCAACTAAGATAAGATGCCTAATATGTCCCGTATCAGTTTTTTTTAATATTTGATGTGTAAATATATTTTTACCTTTTTTATCCTCTAATGATGTCATCTCACTTGCTCTATTATGTCTAATATTTGTTGGTGATTTCTTGAATTATTTGAAACGATTATATTACCATTCTTGTATTCTGGGTGCCCATTCCAATCTGATATGAAGCCTCCTGCGCCTATTATTATTGGAACTATTGGAATGATATCAAATGGCTTAAGATTATTCTCTATTATTAAATCCAAGTAGCCTGAAGCTAATAGTCCATAAAAATAACAATCTCCCCCCGTACGAGTCATTCCGACCACCTGAGTAACATTTGCCAAAACCTTTTTTGTAAAATCATCATCAAACATCTCCTCAGTTGTGTATCCAAATTTTAGATCATTGATATTACTTTGCTCACTAGTTCGAATTATTGATTGATGACCATCGAATATTTTATAAGAAACTGAAGTTGAGCCAATATATCGTTCTTTAGTAGATGGGTTATCAATAATACCAAACGCAGGAGAGCCATCAATCTCGAGACCGATGAGGGTTCCCCAAAGAGGAATACCTGAAATGAACGACTTTGTCCCATCAATTGGATCGATATACCATCGATACCTTGGGTCTCTGTCTTTTGAACTAAATTCTTCCCCAACAACACTATGATCTGGATATTTTTCTTCAATCAATCTTCTGATCAGATTCTCTGCATTTTTGTCAGCATCTGTTACAGGGTCTATCTTGTAATTGGATGTATTTTTATTTGTAGTTACTAATTTCTGACGAAAATTTTTCATAGTTATTTTCGCTGATTGATCAGCAAGAAATACTAGAAATTCAAATATATCATTATCGTTCATATCAATATTTACTTTATGGTGGGCGCGACAAGGATTGAACTTGTGACCCCTACGATGTCAACGTAGTGCTCTCCCACTGAGCTACGCGCCCTCATTTTGATATATTAAGACTGTTTATTATTTCTAACAAGATTTCTTTTTGGATTAATATTAACTTAACAGAATTATTATATCTTGAAGTAGTCAATTCTCTAAAAACTGGAATTTATTATGGCATCAGGCGGATCTAGAATTGGAGCAGGACGTAAAGAGAAATATGATTTCAAAGAGCGTCAAAGTATAATTGATGTATTCAATAAAATATGGTATTCAAAAAAAACAAACTCTGAATATCTCATGATTTCTCTTGGTGAACATAACTCATCAGATAAAAAAATTGAAATATGGGAAGCCAAGATCAAATCAAAAAAACAAGGGAATAATGCAAGTAGTTCAATAAAATCAGATCATACTAGGTCTAGTTTTTCTAAAAAGATTCTCATCCACAAAAGACCACTAAATAGAGATGAATGTCTAAAACTTGTACATAAAATAGTATCTAATATTTATCCAAATAAATATCACAGAATAAATACGATTGATAGAATATGGAAAACTAAAAATATATAACTTATTGTAATATATTACTAATTTTGAATGAGTTCTATTTTATGGTATTTCTTAATACACCAAGCTTGTCTATGCTAACTTCAACTTGGTCCCCGGATTTTAGATAAACAGGTGGTTCAAATCCAATACCAACACCAGCTGGAGTTCCAGTCGCAATAATATCACATACTTCTAAAGTCATTGTTTTTGATATTGTGGATAGCAATGTAGGAATATCAAAAATTAGTCTTTCAACTATTGAGTCTTGTCTAATTTCACCATTAACAGTTGTTTTTAATTTTAATTTTGTCACATCGCCGATTTCATCAGAAGTAACGATAGCAGGACCCATTGGACAATAAGTATCAGGACTTTTTCCTATGAACCATTGTTCGTGTTGCTTTTGAATATTCCTAGCAGATACGTCATTAATTATTGTGTAACCAAATATGTAATCATAAGCATCTTCTGGTTTAATATTCTTGCCACCTTTTGATAATATTAACCCTAACTCACCTTCATAATCTGTTGTATTTGTATAATCGTTTGCCAAAATAATATTTTCATCTGTTGCTATAACAGATGTTGTAGCTTTCGTAAAAATGACAGGAAAATCCGCTACAGCTTTTTTACCACTTGAGTCAAATCCTGACCCATAAAATTCTTGTGCATGGTCATGATAGTTTTTTCCGACACACATAATATTCCTGAGCGGTCTTGGAATAGGAGCCAGTAATTTAATATCTGATATATCTAATGATGTGAGGCTTTCAATTTTGTTTTCACCAATTATTTTTTTTACATTTTCAAAATCTTTTATAATTTCATTCATATCATTTGATATGTCTAACTGTTCAAGGGGAACAACCGTATTATTATTTAAAAGTCCTGTTTTAGCATTATCTGAATTATCTACATATGTGACTAATCTCATTTATTCCTCAATATTTATCCGTATTAATAATAGTTCATTACTGAATGTTTTGCTTCAGCGAAAAATAACCAGCGCTCTATGAATACACCCATAATCATAAATAGGAAAGCCAAAATTGTTATATGGTAAAAGTTTAGAGCAATGGATAAAAATATTATTACCAAAGGAAGGATGAAAGCAAAAAGTAATGATATTTTTCTTAGTTTCTTTGAGTGCTTTCTTGCTATTGAGTAACCCATTTCTTTTAGTAAGAAATTAGATGCATCATGGGGGGACTCAAGAAGATTTACTTGCAATTGAGATTTTAATCCGAGTGCAGTACTTTTACTCGTAGTTGTATTATTCAAATCTAATCTGACCCAAAAGAGAATCTTCCCAATTGATGAAAGTATGATCAAAATGATCAGGAAATAATAAATATTAGTCACGTTATAACCCAATAGTAATAGGAGTGTCTGAAATAACATTAACCCCGTGAGTCCACCTAATGCTAGATAATTAAATGTTGTTAATGTCGTGTTCCAGGAATAGATAGCTCTCAGCGAACCATAAATTTTACCAGTACTATATATTGTTGCTATTGCAATGAAGATAGTAATTATAGCTATTGCATCTAGTGATATATAATTAGGGTTAAGATAGAGTAATAAAGTATAAATAGATATTACTGGATAAAGTAAAATTGCAAAAACCCCTTCACGTGATAACCAAGATGACCGCCATTGTGTTAGTGCAAAATGAGCACGTTCAGGGTGCCCTAAATGCAATGTAGATGATAACAGTCCACCACTAAAGAGTATCATTGATACAAAGGTTATTAGAAAATAAGAGATGAAGGATAGAGTATGCCCAACGTATATTTGGAATATCAAAAGACTAATTATTAATCCATAGCCCATTCCAGATATTGTTGTAAATAATATAATTGACTTTGCAGGATGCATTTTTTTACCTAACTTAGAATCCTATCAACAAATCTTTCAAGAATATTTAGCTTTTTATTCTCTACATTATTAAAATTATTCATTCGAGGTGCATTTCTTGTATTTCCTGACCTAGTCTTTGGTAAAAGATATTTATTTACAGGTTTTGTTTCCTGTTCAGGCATTAAATCAACGCCATTCCTCTCATCCACTAATTTTGATACCTCTGAATTGGGATCGCCCAGATCTCCGAAGCTTCTTGCTCCTGTAGGACAAGCAGAAACACATGCAGGTACTCTTGATTCTTCGGGTAAATTTGGGTTGTAAATTTTATCTACGCAAAGCGTACATTTTTTCATGACTTTCTCAACTTGATCATACTCTCTTGCACCATAAGGACATGCCCAAGAACACAACTTACAACCAATACATGTATCTGGATTTCACCAATACAATGCCATCCTCTTCACGTTTATAGGATGCACCCGTTGGGCACACGGTAACGCAAGGAGCATCATCACAATGCAAACACGATCTTGGAAAGTTCAATGTGTAACCATGATCAGACTCCTCATCTAGGATTTCAAATGTATGCACTCTATTAAACCACACCCCATCTGGGTTTTCACCGGATGTGTTTAGATCTATTAGAGGAGCACTGTGACCACCGGAGTTCCACTCCTTGCAATTTACTGCACATGCATGGCATCCAACACAAATATCTAGATCTATTACTAATCCTAATTTAATTTTATTGTTGTTATGTAAACTAGTCATTTTGAAACTCTTTTCTTGATTGAGGTTGATGAGGCACTCTCTCTATAAACTCTTCTGGCTCTATTGAACTAACCTTATCTTTTGGAATATCCATTGCCTTACTTAACTTTGAAAATATTTGACTTATAGGTTTAATAGCTGATGTTGTATTTGATAAAATACTAATATCATCTTGTTTTGTAGATTTCTCAATACTTACTCTTAAATCATACCAAGCTGCCTGTCCTGTTACAGGGTCTGAATTTGCATAATCGTGTTTCGATAAATTTTTTGGTAATAAATCAGATATTAGGTCATTTAATAAAAAACTATCTTTAGACTCTCTCGCGTTATCATCTAATCCCCATGTATTTTTCTTTTTTGCGATTGCATTCCAAGTCCAGACAGTATTCTTATTTACTCCATCCATCGATTTAACTCTTACCCTTATTTGATTGTGGGCACTTTTTAGTATTGCCCAATCTCCATCCCTTAAATTATGTTGTTTTGCTAGATCACGATGTATGAATAAAAAATTTTCTGAGGTAATTTGACGCAACCATTGATTCTGACCACCCCATGAATGATACATATGCATAGGTCTTTGTGTTACGGCATGCAAAGGATAATCTCCATTCTTATTTAGGCTGTCCTCAAATGGAGGATACCAAAAAGGAATTGGATCAAAGAAATCTCTAATCCTATCTCGAAGTTGGAGTGGAGGCAGTCTCTTTCCATACCCTTCTGCTGCAAGTCTAAACTTTTGAAGAGTTTCTGAGTAAAATTGCAAAGTAATACGGGTGTCGTCAGATCCAACCCAACCCATTTTTTTTGCATATTGCAAATAATCAGAATTCTCATATTTATTATATTTCGCACTCTCTGAGAACTCATCCGACCAAAAGCATCCATTATCTATATATTTTTGTAATTGTTTAATATTTGACTCAGCAATACCAATTTGGCTCCCATCTTTACCCCTAAACCCTGCAAGAGGTCCAACACCCGGGGTCCTCTCATGATTTGCAAGGTAATCTGAATAACCACCTGGATATGAGGGATTACCATCTTGGTCTGTAAATCCGGGTAACTTGAGACGCTCACCTAATTTTAACAGGACATCTTGAAAGGGCCTTACATCCCTGTCCGGTTCTAATATTGGCTGCCTAATTGCATCAGCAGGTCCATCAGCGCTTCCTATTGGTCTATCTAATATTGAGACACAATCCCACCTTTCGAGATATGTAGTATCTGGTAATACTAGATCTGCATATGCAACTGTCTCTGAATAAAAAGCGTCTGAATATATAATTTTTGGGATCTTATAATTACCCTGTTCATCTTTATCAGTTAGATAAGAATGGACGTTATTTGTGGCCATTGATGAATTCCAAGCCATATTTGCCATGTACATGAATAGGACATCAATTTTATATGGATCGCCAAGCCATGCATTTCTGAGAACTGAATGCATGAGTCCATGAGCAGCTATAGGGTATTCCCATGTATATGCTTTATCAATCCTAATTGGATCATCATTTTCATCCAACAATAAATCATCTGGTGATTGAGGAAATCCAAGAGGCATACCCTTCAAAGAACCATCATCATTTTTTATGATATTTGCGGGGGCAGGTCCACCAGGCATTGGTTTTGGAAAAGGCGCTTTATAACGCCACGCTCCTGGAACATCTATAGCACCAATTAACATTTGAAGAGTATGTATAATTCTGCATGTGTGGAATCCATTTGTATGTGCAGAAATTCCTCTCATAGCATGAAATGATACAGCTCTACCCTTGAACTCTGAGTGAACTACTCCATCAACATCAGTCCACTTTTGTTTAATATTGCTTTCTGTATTATATGCAGCTTCAATTATTTCTTCAGAAATTCTAGTTATAGTTTCTGCCGATAACCCAATTTCTTTTGCAACATTTTCAGGATTTAAATCTGAGGAGTTGAACCGCTCCTTAAATTTACAAAATGCTGTGCGTAATTTAAGTCCATTTTCAGTAATCAATTCTTTTTCGAGTTGTGGTTTTATTTTTTTTTCTTTTACAGATACTACTCCATTAGTATTTTCATCAAAACATACTGGGTTGCCGTCTTTGTCTCGGAAGAAGAGTCCATCTTCATCTTTACCTGGGTTATCAATAACTAACCATGCTGAGTTTGTGTTTTTTATAAGAAACTCTGAATCAAATTTATTTTCCTTCAAAATATAATTAATAATTGATGATACAAATAAACCATCTGTTCCTGGTTTAATTGCTATCCATTCATCTGCTATTGATGAGTAACCTGTTCTGATTGGATTTACAGAAATAAATTTAGTATTTTCTCTATTCTTTAACTTGCCAAGTCCAATTTTTATTGGGTTTGAGTCGTGATCCTCGGCGACTCCAAACATTATAAATAATTTTGTATTTTCAAAATCAGGTTCCCCAAATTCCCAGAAACTTCCCCCAATTGAATAGAGACCAGCAGCTGCCATATTTACAGAGCAAAAGCCACCATGAGCAGCATAATTTGGTGTGCCAAATTTGGCAGCCCACCAACCTGTAAATGACTGGCTTTGATCACGTCCAGTAAAAAAAGCAAGTTTTTTAGGATCGGAATTTTTTACTGTCCCCAACCAATCAGTTGCTATATCTAGAGCCTCATCCCATTCAATTTCTACAAACTCGCCTTTGCCTCTCTCGCCAACACGCTTCAGAGGTTTTGTTAATTTCCCAGGTGAATTTTGATGCATAATTCCTGCAGAACCCTTCGCACATAATACGCCTCCATTCACTGGATGATCAGGATTACCCTCGATATACCTAATTTTCCCGTCACTCAAATGTACCTTAATACCACATCTACATGCGCACATGTAACATGTAGTTGTTTTCACCTCATCGGAAATCTTGCTGGAAAGTGATACATCAGGCGCAGGTGGTGTTAATTTAATTTTTGACATATCTTCAGAATAACATTCAGAAATTATTATTCAATAACTTATCAAAGTTAAAAAACTATTTTATAACCCTATTTTCTATCATATATTGATACTCAATATATAAATTGTAGAAACATTTTAATAACTAAGAATAGATGACAGAAAATCTTAAAACTTTGCTTCTTAATAGTATTAATACCGAACTTAACTCTATTGAAAAAATAGCAACGGAAATCACAAAAAAACTAGGCGAAGAAATAATAAAGGCTATTGAATTAATTGGCTCTATTAAGGGTAATGTGATAATTTCTGGGCTTGGTAAGAGTGGTCATATTTGTAATAAGATTTCTGCGACACTAAGCTCAACTGGTACACCCTCAATATTTTTACATGCAAGTGAGGCTAATCATGGTGATATTGGAATAATAAAGAATAATGATGTTTTGATGATTTTATCAAACTCTGGTGAGACTGCTGAATTTAACAATATAGTCAATTATGCAAAAAAAATTAATATCCCCATTGTATCTATTACAGGAAACCAACATAGTTTTATTTCCACTAATTCAGATATTGCAATTGTTTTACCTGAATACAATGAAGCTGGCCCAATAAATCTCGTCCCCACAACATCAACAACATTACAACTAATCATTGGTGACTTAATCGCTATCGGATTAATGCATATTAAAGAATTTTCAGAGTCAGAATTTAAATTACTCCATCCCTCAGGAAAAATTGGGGCTAACTTATTAAATATAGAAGATGTGATGCACGTTGGTGAAAATATTCCCCTGGCAAGTCAGGTCACAAACATAGATGAGGTGATCCTCATAATGACAAATAAACGGCTTGGATGCATTGGATTGACTGATGAAAAAGGAACACTAACTGGTATCATTACAGATGGTGATCTTAGAAGATCACTCCATCAAAATATACTAAACAAGCCAGCAAGTGATATAATGACTCATGGTCCCATTACTATAGAAAAGTCAAAGTCTGTAACTGATGCAGTTAGTTTGATGAACTCGAAGAAAATAACTTGCTTATTTGTCACTCAAGATGACAAACCACAAGGCATAGTTCATTTACATGATCTAATAAAGTTAACGGCATTATAACTATACCCAACCCAATAACTCATTTGTAATGAGACTCTCAAGTAGACTTATCCCCTCATTACTATCATTGAGACATGGAATTAATGTAAAATTTTTTCCACCATATTCTTGGAAGATCTCTTGTATGCCAATATTAAGTTCTTCTAGCGTTTCAACACAATCTGAATAAAACGCTGGGGATATAATCGCCAAATTCTTAACACCATCCTTCGCAAGATTAATAACAGTCTCCTCTGTATATGGTTGAAGCCATTCTTCTCTTCCGAATCTTGATTGAAAAGATATCTTTAACTTATCTCGGTATTTTGTAGATTCTTCTTTCAACAATCTTGTTGTCTTGTGGCAGTGACAATGATATGGATCTCCAAGGTTTAGGTATCTTTTTGGAAGCCCATGATAGGACGTTAAAATAACTTCAGGTTCCCAACTTAGCTGATCAAGATGATTATTTAATGAAATATTCAATTTAGAAATATAATCAGAATTATCAAAAAATGGGGGCATTGTCCTAATTGATGGCTGCCACCTCATTTTTGACAAAACTTCAAAAACTTTATCATTAACCGTAGCAGTGGTTGCAGCAGAATACTGAGGATACAGAGGGCAAATCAGTAAACGATCAACTCCTTTTTCTCTCATTTCAATAAGTTTTGAATTAATTGATGGATTCCCATATCGCATACACCAATCAATTTCGATATTAGGAAATTTTAACTTCAAAATATCTGACTGAGATCTTGTGTATGTTTTAAGTGGTGACTCATTCTTTTCATAATTCCAAATTTCTTTATAAGCTTTTGCTGTTTTACTTGGACGTATCGTCAGTATTATACCGTTAAGTATGACCCACCATAAGTAACGGTTAATGTCAATCACCCTTCTATCACTCAGAAATTCTTTCAGATATTTTCGTATTGACCAGTAATCAGTTGCATCAGGAGTTCCAAGGTTTATTAAAAGAACACCAACCTTACCATACTTAACAACAGGGTGATCGCTGGGTAATACGTTTAAATCATTATTCTTCATTATCTTTTATTTAATCATTTTTTATGAAAATTAAATCCCAAAACTTGATAAAATCAAAAAGTTATCGAGTAGATAAAAGGCACCGTCTTCTATCCATCCCATAATAAATGCTAATCCAGTAAATAACATTATAATTCCCATTGAAATCTCAACATATACATATCTGTGATTAAACTTTTTTATTATATTTAGTAGACTGTTTATGGCAAAACTACTGAGTATAAAAGGCACACCCAATCCCATTGAATAGAAAAATAATAATAATGTTCCTCTAATAATTGTTTGTTCAGATGACGCCAAGGTTAATATTGTAGCTAGTATTGGACCAATGCATGGTGTCCAACCAAATGCAAAGGCGCAACCTACTATAAATGCCACAATATTTGTTCTATTTTTAAATTTTAGATTAAAACTGAATTGCCTATATAAAAAATTAAATTTAAAAAACCCTATTAGGTGTAACCCGAATATCATGATTACGACACCTGCCAGCATTTGAAGACCTACAGAAATACCGAAGAAATTAAAACTATAATTAAAAATTGGTCTGAATATATTTGCAGAAGCACCCATGAGGATAAAAATTAATGAAAATCCTATGACAAAAAATATAGAGCGCGTTATCAATTTCTTCTTTTGATACTCAAATTTATCACTGGTTAAATCATTAATTGATGCGCCTGTTAGGAAACATAAATAGGATGGAACAATTGGAAGTACGCATGGCGACAGGAAACTTAAAAAACCTGCCAAAAAACATAAAACAAAGAATAAATCCATAATAGCTTCTTATCTGTGGGAATAAACTGTTTTTATAAAAGCATAAATAATGATTAATGGATAGACAATAAAATTATAGTCTTTATAATTATTGTTAACTCAACGGGGTGTTAAAACTGAGAAGCTCAAATGCTAACCCGATGAACCTGATACGGATAATACCGGCGTAGGGATTGAGATAAAAAGTAATTTCAAGCCCTATTATGATAGGAGCAAAAAATGAAATTATATATAAAAACCCTTCTGCTAATTCTAATAAGCATTAATGCATCTCACTCAAATGAGAAACTGACAGTTTACACATACGACTCATTTGTTGCGGAGTGGGGGCCTGGACCATTATTGGAGGAGAAATTTGAAAAAGAATGTAATTGTGATCTAGAGTTGATCGGTCTTTCGGATGGTGTTGAAATTTTAACTAGGATAATGTATGAAGGCAAAAATACCAATGCCGATGTGGTTTTAGGTTTAGACTCTAATTTACTTCAAAGAGCTCGCGACACAAACCTTTTCAATAAACATAACATAGACATAACTAATCTAGCAATTAGTAACCGCTACGATGATGATATCTTTGTTCCGTTTGATTATGGATATTTTTCCTTTATTTATGACAGTACAAAGGTAATTGAACCACCAAAGAGCTTCGAAGATCTTTTGGGGTCAAATAATTTAAGGATCATTATACAGGACCCAAGAACTTCAACTCCTGGACTTGGTCTGCTTTTATGGATCAAGGACATCTATGGGTCAAAAGCAGCAGAAGTATGGGCAAAACTCGGTGAAAAGATCGTCACAGTAACACCGGGATGGAGTGAAGCATATGGATTATTCCTAGATGGAGAAGCTGATATGGTTCTCAGTTATACAACTTCTCCTGCGTACCATATTACATATGAAAATGATTATAGATATAAAGCGGCGCATTTTATTGAGGGTCATTATGAGCAAATTGAGGTTGCCGCTAAACTAAAAAATACCAAAAACAATAAAATCGCAGATGAATTTCTTAGATTTTTGATCTCTAAAGAGGCACAAGATGTTTTACCAACAACTCAATGGATGTATCCTGTGAGGCTGGAAGCAGATTTGCCTGAAAGTTATGATCAATTGATAAAAATTGAAAATCCTCTTCGAATTGACCCAAAACAAATTTTTTTGAATAATGAGAAATGGATTAGAGAATGGGAAACTAGCTTGAGTAATTAATATTTGAAATTTCTGATATTAAAATGAGAAAATATAACTGGCTCATATCTGGTTTGTTAGCATCATTTCTTATTTTGCTAATTATAATTGTCTCTCTATTTGGCATATTAAAATACTCAAGTATCAAACTTATTTTGGAAATAATTAACGACCGTTACATCCAGTCAATAATTTATTTTACAATCTATCAGTCTCTAATTTCATGTTTTCTTAGCATTCTGATTGCATTACCTCTAGCTCTGACCATACAAAAATATGTGAAATATAGGTTAGTCAAAATTGTTCTTTCTTTGGCTTGGTTATCATTTATCTCACCTGTAATTATTGGTGTTTTCGCGATAATCAAGCTACATGGTATTTCAGGCTGGATATCAGATGTTTCATTGTTTATTACAGGAGAAAAACTTGAATATATCTATGGACTTAATGGTATTTTAATTGCACATATCTTTTTCAATGTACCTTTTGCACTTCGAATGATCTTGAGCTCATTAAATACAATTCCTAATGAACTATGGAGAGTGGCAATTCAGAATAATTTAAATAGGTGGCAATTATTTAAAATACTAGAATGGCCGGCTATCAGGAATAATATCTTGATAACATCTGCAATCATATTTTGTTTATGCTTCACTAGCTTCGTAGTTGTACTTATATTAGGTGGTGGTCCCAAATATTCAATTATAGAGGTTGCGATCTATTATGCTCTAAAAATTGAATTCAATATAGACAGAGCAGTAGCACTTGGAATTATCCAAATCGTAATTGCTAGTTTTCTTGCGCTATTAATAATAAGTTTTACAAAAAATTATAGAATTGAACCATATACAAAATTAAATTTAAAAATACCAAACTTACAAAAAAATAATTACAAAATACTTACGTATGACATATTTATAATTTTAGTCGGAATAGCAGTTTTCCTTCTGCCAATTATGGCGCTGATCGTATCATGTTTAAAGGTTGGTAATTTTTACTCATTGATCAGTAACACAGGCCTTTTAAATTCTTTGTATTGGACAATAATCCTTGGGTTTTCATCTGGAATTTTGTCTGTATTACTGTCGATGATGCTCCTTATGTCTCTCAAGATACTTATTTTAAAATACAAAATTAAGTGGCTTGCAGTAATGATCGAATTATCTGGAAATTTAATCCTCATACTTCCACCAATTTTATTAGCAACAGGTATATTTTTATCTCTGAGGAATATATTCAATATACAACAAATTGCTCCATATGTAATAATTGGTATTAATTGTTTAACTACGATACCATTTAGTATGCGTATCTTAGGAAGTGATTATCTGCGAATATCTTCTATCTATTCACGACTTTTCGATGCATATAACATCACAGGAATATCCAGAATATTGAAATATGAGATCCCCATGATGAGAAGTTCAATAGCCACATCTATTAGCAATTTCAATCACATTGTCTATGGGTGATCTAGGTGTTATTTCATTATTCGGTTCAACTGATATTAGGACATTACCACTGTATATTTATCAAAGCCTTGGCTCATATAGAATGGATAATGCTGCACAAGGAATATTACTACTATTAATATTAACTACCTCAATTATATTTATTGCAGAACAGATATTTGGTGAAAAAAATGATTAAAGTTGAAAATATTTCTGTAAAATTAGACGATTTTAAAACCAACTATTCCCTAGATGTGGATAATGGTGAATGGATTGGTATAATTGGTCAAAGTGGTTCCGGAAAATCAACATTACTTAATCTCATTGCAGGTTTTATATATGCAGATTCAGGATCAATAAGGATTAATTCTGTTGAAATGAATACGACACATCCCTCAGAAAGACCTGTATCATGCCTATTCCAAGAAAACAATCTATTCCCTCATTTGAGCGTTTACGAAAATATTGCTATTGGTATTAGTCCTAGATTAAAATTAAATGCTAGTGAAAAAAAAGAAGTACAAGATATACTCGATTATTTAAATCTAAGTGATAAGCATAATTCTGATATAGGGATCCTCTCGGGAGGTGAGAGGCAGAGAGTTGCAATTGGTAGAATAGTTTTATCAAATAAAAAAATAATATTACTTGATGAACCATTCAGTCAACTTGACCCCAATCTTCGCATTGAAATGTTAAATCTAATAAGGAAAATTAAGGATGAAAAAAAACTGACAATAATAATGGTTTTACATACACCTATTGAAGCGGTTAGTTACGTCGACAGATTTATTCAAATTAAAAATGGAAGAATTGAAAGAAATATCAAACCAACAGAATACTCATTAGAAATATCTTGATCACATATTTTTTCTAATATCATCTATATTTTTCTTATAATCACTAGAATTAAAAACAGATGACCCAGCGACAAGTATATTACATCCTGCCTGAACACAGCCAGTTGAGTTTTCAGCATTGACTCCTCCATCCACCTCAATATCAACTCTGCTATTATTTAAAATGCTCCTCAGTGTTTTGATCCTATCATATGTTGCCTCTATGAAGCTCTGTCCAGCAAAGCCTGGGTAAACAGACATTATTATTACCTGATCTATAATTTCTTTATATGGTAATATTTTATTGATATCAGTATCAGGATTTATTGCCAATCCAGCTCTTTTCCCCTTCGATTTAATTTGGTTGATTGTATTCGAAATATTCTCTTGTAATTCAATATGAACTGTAATGGTATCTGCTCCAGCTGCAATAAAATCATCAATATATTTATCTGCTGGGTTAATCATCAAATGAACGTCAAAGGGTAAAGAAGATTTGTTTCTGATAGATTTAATTAGAGCTGGTCCGAATGTAATATTATTTACAAAGTGACCATCCATGACATCAATATGCAAAATATCAGCTCCAGCTTTTTCAACCTTTTCAATATCAGTGGCTAGATTTGAAAAGTCTGCAGATAAAATTGAAGGTGCGATTTTAATTTTATTCATAAATTTTTGTATTTTGGTTAGCTGAATTATTTCCTTGAAATTAATGGAACAAAAATTGCTAATATACTGATTTTGAATAACTCACCATAAATAAATGGCAGCAAACCCAAACTTATTGTTTCAGAAATAGATTTCCCCAATAAAAAGCCCAACTGAGTCAATCCAATAAAAAATATTACAAATGATCCTATCAGCAGTGACATAAACGTAAGAAGATAACTTTTATTCCAACCTAAATCGGCTATGTAGCTTAAAATAACAGCTGATAAAAAGAAACCTAAGAGATAACCACCCGTTGGACCCATCAGGTACAAAAACCCTCCTCCATTAGCGAAAACAGGAAGACCCAATGCACCTTGAGCAAGATATGCAAATATAGTAAGGGGCCCAAGAAACCTTCCAAAAGTAAGCCCAATAAATAGTACTACTAAAGTTTGCATAGTCATTGGGACTGGATAAAATGGGACACTGATTTTTGCAGAAACTGTGAGAAGGA
>JAYPPX010000001.1:1160000-1379960 GCA_038131735.1 Hyphomicrobiales bacterium
CTCAAATATTTCAAACTAATTTATAAAAAAATTATTGTTTAATAAAAATAAGCCTATCTTTACTATTATAATCTTTTCGTATTTCTATTTTTTCTTTTTCAAAACCATACTTGATGAAACTTTCAATTACCTTATTTTTATTCTCAGAGAATATTTCCATTATAATCATACTTTGTAGGTTTAACTCATTGTCATTCAATTGTCTCAGTATGTTCTCATAACAACTTAATCCATCATCTCCTCCGTCTAATGCTAGGATGGGATCAAAATCCTTAACTTCAGGTGAAAGCTCTGAGATTTGATTATTTGGAATATATGGTGGATTGGATATTATAACATTAAATGAATTAATATTAATTGACTCAAGCCAATCGGATACAACAAAAGATAGTCTATTATCTAGAGAGTATTTCCCAGCATTTAATGACGCAACTTTTATTGCCTTTTCACTTATATCTAGACCTATACCTATTGAATTTCTCAATTCCAGTAGGAGTGTTATTATTAAGCATCCAGAACCAGTGCCGAGATCTAAAATTTTAATATCCTCATCCTTTGAGAAGTTTTCCTTTACAACATCAATTATTAACTCACTATCTGGACGAGGATCCAGTACAAAATCATTTACATTGAATTCTCTTCCATAAAACTCCTTAGTCTGAGTAATCTTAGAAGTTGGTTCACCCTGCCCCCTCCTAATAATATATTTTGAATATTCTTTTAGCTGTTCAGAGGATAATTTTAGATCATGATTTATTATCAAATATTCCTTTGATACCTTGAGGTAATGTGCGAGTAGAATCCTGCTATCCAGCTCGGGCATTGTCACGCCATAATTTTTCAGTCTATTAGTGGCATCTTTCAATACATTACTGATTGGATGCATTATGATTTATCACCTGCAAGTTTCTGTGCTTTGTCCTCTGCTGCTAGTGCGTCGATTATCTCCTGTAAACCTTCCGACTCAATTACTGCAGATAATTTATGCAATGTGAGATTAATTCTATGATCAGTAACTCTGCCCTGAGGAAAGTTATATGTTCTTATTCGTTCAGATCTATCTCCACTTCCAATTTGAGATTTTCTATTAGACGCTCTTTCTTGATCTTTTTCTAACTTTTCTTTTTCATAAAGCCTGGCTCTGAGCACTTTCATGGCCTTTTCTCTATTACGATGTTGTGATTTTTCGTCTTGTTGAGATACAGTAACACCTGTTGGTAAATGGGTAATGCGAACAGCACTGTCAGTTGTGTTCACAGATTGTCCACCAGGTCCGCTAGCTCTAAAAACATCAATCCTTATATCCTTTTCTTCAATTGTAATATCAACCTCTTCAGCTTCAGGCAGAACAGCAACTGTCGCAGCTGATGTGTGTATCCTACCACTTGATTCTGTATTTGGCACTCTTTGAACCCGGTGGACACCAGACTCAAATTTTAGTTTCTGATATACATTTTTTCCTGAAATATTAGCTATAAATTCTTTATAACCACCAAAATCACCTTCGCTGGTAGTCATAACTTCAACCTTCCATTTGTTACTATCTGCAAATCTTAAGTACATCCTTGCTAAGTCACCCGCAAATAATGCAGCTTCATCTCCACCTGTCCCAGCGCGTATTTCTATTATTACACTCTTCCCATCATCTGCGTCTTGAGGAAGTAATAGCTCATTTATTAGGTCCTCTGATTCTTCAATTTTTCTCTCAGTATCAAGCAGCTCCTTTTTTGCAAAGTCAATCATTTCAGGATCTTCTTGTTCTTCATCAACTAAAACTTCAAGATCTGTCTTTTCTGATAACAATTGCCTATAATTTATGATTGTCTTTGCTAATTCTTCTATATTTGAGAACTCAATTGCCAATTTTGCATATTCATTCCTATCACCCGTTACATTCAACATTTTTTCTTGTAATTGAGTATAGTTCTCAATAATTTTATCAAGTTTCTTATTATCAAACATCTGCTTGCCTATATTTATGCCTATAATAAATCATTTAATTTGAATTCATACAAATCATTATCTTGTTTATCTTTGTGATTTATCACCATTTCTCCATTCCTAATTATTAAATTAGATGGTGAGTTTGTTGAGATAATTTCATCGCCATTCGCAAGGAAAGAATATCTTTCATTCTTTTTCATATTTTTTGATAAATAAACATCGCCCCTCTCATTATAGATCTCCAACCAAACATCACCCGTTGCTGTAATTTGAATAATATTATTTTGAGGTATATCGTTTGAAATTTGGCCAAAATCATAATTTGACTCATAATTTAAATTAGAATTATTTAAATCTGGTTGGCGGTCAGTATTTTCCTTACTTAAGAACGATAAAAAATGATTATCCAATAGGTTTCCATCTGTCACTATTGTGACGGCAATTAGCATGAGAATTAATATTGAAAAATTTTTGAAAAATTTTATTAGCTTAATTTTATGTAATAATTGAAATTTTTTTTGGGTATTTTGCTGATTAAAGTTAGCAATAATTTCGGTTATTACATCATTATCATCTCCAGTGATATTTAGGAAATTTTTATATTTATCTATTACCTTACTAAGGTAGTCTTGACTCGGTAGAAGTTTGAAGTCTCCCCTTTCAACTGCGTCCAGATACTCAACAGGAATGTTGAGTGCAGATGCACAATCGTATATTGTCTTATTTTTTTTTAATCTCCATTTGATAAGTATCCCACCAATTGAAATTATGGCATTCGTTTTCATGAAATTAAAATTTAATATTTAGACTAAAGTTTGTCGTCCAAACCATATACTGAATGAAGAGCTCTCATCGCTAATTCGATGTATTGAAGTTCTATCAAGACGCTAACTTTTATTTCAGAAGTAGTAATGGCCTGTATATTTATCCCTTTTTCTGCCAAAGTTGCAAACATTTGCGCAGCAACCCCTGCATGACTTCTCATACCTACCCCAATAACTGATACCTTAGCGATATCTTTTGATTGGATACACTTTGAATATTTTATTTTATCACCCTAATCCCTCGATGATTTCTATAGAAGAATCAAGATCTGTTTCCTGGACAGTAAAAGTTAAATCTGTATGTTTTCCATCAGCTGATATATTTTGTACGATCATATCAACATTAACACCCTGGTCGGCAAGATCACCAAAAATTTGTGCAGCAACCCCTGGTTTATCTTCGAGATTTTGGATGGTTATTTTTGCCTCACCACGTGAATAGGCAATGCCACTTACAACTTTATCTTCCACAATATTTTCCTCATTAGTAACCAATGTTCCTATCTTATGACTTTTATCATTTTTTTCAAAATCATTTTCAATAAATGTTGACCTTACTCTAATCGGCATATTATATGACATCGCTAATTCAACGGACCTTGTTTGTAGGACTTTTGCACCTTGTGAAGCCATCTCCAACATCTCTTCAAATGAAATCTTATCTATTTTTTGTGCTTTTTTAATAATCCTTGGGTCAGAGGTAAATACGCCATCAACATCTGTATAAATATCACACAAATCTGCGTTTAAAGCGCAAGCAATTGCAACTGCTGTTGTATCAGAACCGCCTCTTCCCAAAGTAGTTATTTTATTCTCCAGAGAAACACCCTGAAAGCCTGCAATAATAGGAATTATATCATTATCTAGAAGACTTTGTAATTTTTGAGGGTTTATGTTTTTTATTCTGGCTGACCCATGCATATCAGTTGTCTCTAGGGGTATTTGCCAACCCTGAACAGATTCTGCTTTGATACCTCTTGAGTTTAAAATCAAAGAGAGTAAGGCTGAACTAACTTGTTCGCCTGTTGATATGATAACATCTTTTTCAGCTTTATTTGTAACTACATTAGCCTCATTTACTAGGTTAATTAACCTATCTGTTTCTCCTGCCATGGCTGAGACAACCACCGCGGTTTGAATGCCATTATTTCTCTCACGTTGAATATGATCAGCAACTTTTGATATTTTTTCAATATCACCCATTGAAGTGCCGCCAAATTTCATAACAATTTTTTTATAATTTTTTTCAATCATCCAGTTGAGTTCTTTCATATATGATTTTATTTATATAATATAATTAAAGCTATAATTGAAGTATATTTAGTTAAGATGATAAAAAATATAAATGAACAGGAAATACAGAAATTCTCAAGTATGTCATATGATTGGTGGAATCCGAATGGTAAATTTTCGGCGTTGCATTCAATTAACCCAATAAGAATAAGGTTTATTTTAGATATAGTCTTTGAAAATTTTGGACTCAACCCACTTAAAGATCAATCGTTGAAAAAAATAAAAATCCTAGATATTGGCTGCGGGGGTGGTTTAATTACTGAACCTATGGCTAAACTTGGAGCTCAAATTGAAGGGATAGATGCCGATATAGACTCAATAAAAATTGCAAAAGAGCATGCAAGAAAAGAGGATCTTAAAATAAGATATAGTAATGAAAACTTGGATATACTGATTGAAGATAATTCAAGAAAATTTGATGTAATTTTTGCTCTTGAGATCCTAGAACATGTAGACTACCCTGATGATTTTTTATCAAAAATTGCATCTCTTTCAAAAAAAAATGGATTAGTTTTTATATCATCAATTAACAAAAATATTAAATCTCTTCTGCTGGCGAAGTATATTGCAGAATATGTCCTAAATTGGGTGCCAAGAGGAACTCATGACTGGAATAAATTTATAAACCCATTAGATTTAGAAAAAATGATGCTTAAAAATTCATTCGAACTGATATCGTCCAAGGGTATCATCTTTAATCCTATGACGTACGCTTGGAAAATTGGAGAGGATACTTCTGTTAATTATATTAATGCATTTAAGAAGAAATCTATTTAATTCTTATCATCTGGCAAATTTGGTATATGAATAATATCTATACCTTCTTCATGTAATTCTTTGATATCTTTTGCAGTTGCTTCACCATAGATTGATCTCTCTTCTGACTCGTGGTAATGAATCTTTCTTGCTTCTTCAGGAAATTCTTTGCCAACGTATTCTGAATTTTTTTTAATCTCGTCCCTTATTTTCCTGATTGCGTCATTCAAATTATTATTTCTGCCATTGCTAAGAAAGGTATTTTCTTGATTATTGCTGCTTCCTTTTTTTGGAATTCTTGGAGACATAAGCGCCTTTGTCACCACATTTGAATTACATTCAGGACAGACCACTTTCTTTGATCTAATTTGATCATCACAAGAAGTTGAGTCTCTAAACCAAGACTCAAAATTATGATCGTTATTACATATGAGATTGTATCTTATCAAAGCTAAACCTTATTTTTAATTAATTATAATCATAATTTTGGTTAATAGATGGTATCATTTTCCTGTATGACTCAACTTCTTGTAAGTTAATTTCCGCGATACCAATATAATTATCATCTTGTACGTGGGATAAAATTTCTCCCCACGGTGAAATAATCATTGAGTTTCCATAAGTTTCTCTACCGTTTTGATGTTTTCCAACTTGCGCAGGTGCGATAATGAAACAACCTGTTTCGATTGCTCGAGCTTTCAAAAGCGTTTCCCAATGCGCCCGACCTGTTTTTACAGTAAATGCTGACGGAACAATTATAACAGATGCTCCTTTTTGTGCTAAATTCCTATATAAAGAAGGGAACCTTAGATCATAACAAATACTCAATCCAAACTTACACCAGGGTAAATCAATGATTGAGAGTTTGTCACCTGGTTTAAATGTATTTGACTCAAAATATCTCTCTTTAGTGCTCAATTCGACATCAAACATATGAATTTTATCATAAGTTCCAATTATTTCACCATTTGCGTCAAACGCATAAGTTCTATTATATGCCAAATTATCTGAATACTTAATAGAGATAGAACCTACAATCACGATAAGCTCAAGTTCTCTGATTAATGATTGTAATTTTTTTAATCCATTATCGTCATCTGGATAGGAAATTTTCGAAAAAAGTGTCTTACTATTCTTTTCCATTAATAGAGTTTGCTCGGGAGTTACAACAACATCAGCTCCCATTTCTTTTGCAAGGGTAAGTTTCTCTCTGAGAAAACTTATACTTTCATCTAAATCACACCCAGTTGTCATTTGCAGGCAAGCAGCTTTGAATTTATTCTTTTTATTACTCATTCTTATTTATTGATAAGTAAATCATCTAATATGCCATCATTCTCAAGGGCATATAGTTCATCGCAGCCACCAATATGCTTATCATTTATGAATATTTGTGGAACCGTTCTACTTCCATTGGATTTGCTCAGCATTTCTTTGCGTAAATCATCATTGTTTGTGACATCAAATTCAATGAAAGATATTTCTTTCTCATTAAGTAATCTCTTTGCCATTTTGCAATAGAAGCAACTAGAGGTTGTATATATTTCGATCTTTTGTGTCATTTTTTAATTGTAGTTTGGTATACATTAACATTATAAATATGTTATCTTCTAGAAAATAGTCAACACCATATGGAAATTTCAAGAATTCAAGAAAAACAAAAAAAACTATTATTTGATAGAAAAAAACTTTTGCAGTCCAGGAATAGGTCAAAGTCATTTAACATCAAGAATGATATTTATGACCAAACATCTATGAATATTTGTGAAAGAATTGATGAAATAAATAGAGATTTCCAATCAACGCTTGTTTTAACAAAAAACAAAAACTTTGAGACAGTATTAAAAGAAAAATTACTGCAAAAAATAAAGAATGAACCAATAATCGTTGGTCCTGCTGGAATAATTGAATCAATGAAAGCACCATTAGATGATGAGGAAAACCTCGATTTAAAAGAATTAAAGTTTGATCTCATAATATCGGATTTATTATTACATACTTCAAATAATCTAAACCACTCTCTCACTAATCTTCATAGTTTACTTAACCCAGATGGTTTATTAGTTTCAACAATGTTTGGGAGTGACACACTTTATGAATTAAAAAACTGTTTAATAACAGCAGAAGAACAACTAACAGGCACTATATATCCTCGCGTGAATCCATTCATAGATGTTAGGACTGCAGGTGATATTCTTTATAATATTGGTTTTAAATTGTGTGTTGCAGATAGTGATAATATTCAATTAAGTCATAGTAATTTGAATGAGCTTATATATATAATCAGATCAATGGGTGAAAATAATTATCTTAATCTAAAGGCGCCAAATATCGATAGGTCAACATGGAAATTAATTACAGATTTATACATTAAAAAATTTTCTTCGGACAAGAAACTTAGATCAACTTTCAATATTATTACATTGACTGGTTGGAAATATCATCATAATCAACCAGAACCATTAAAACCAGGTTCAGCAAAAATAAGCTTGAGTAGTGTTTTAAATAAGTAAGCTAGATCAACTCTCTTAAGCTTGCAAAGAATGACTTATCAGCAGGCAATAAATTAAAATTATCAATTTCTTTAGGATTAACCCAGGCTAATTCCTGCTCCTCCATTGGCATAATATGTCCATTCCATCTTCGACATACGTACAATAAAACAACAACATAGTAATTATCATATTGCTTCTCTGTAAATGATAATGGGGCAAGACAGGAACCTGTGACATCTATATTAATTTCTTCTTTCAGTTCTCTTATAATTGCCTCTTCTGGTGTTTCACCCTCATCAACTTTCCCCCCTGGAAATTCCCAGTAACCAGCATAATCTTTTCCCACAGGTCTTTCATTTATTAGAACTTTTCCATATTCATTTATTAGTGCACAAGCTACAACAAGTTTTATCATTAATCTAACTCATGACCTGTAATCAGTGTTTATATCAATATATTTATGTGAGAGATCACAGGTCCAAACCTTATGTGAGTAATTTCCAACCCCGAGATCAACAATAATTTCTATCACATCCCCTTCCATGTACTTCTTTGTAAGTACTTCATCATAGTCGGGACTTACCATTGAATTAAGAGTTATCAGTTGGTCACCGATTGATATTTTAAGCTTTTTTAAATCTATATCCTCATAAGATTTGCCAATTGCAGCTATTATTCTTCCCCAATTTGGATCTTGTCCATAAATTGCAGTTTTTACCAAGGGCGAGTTGGCAATCGATTTAGCAATCTTAATTGCTGAAATCTTTGAAACTGCTGACGTTATGTTAATTTCGACCAATTTTGTTGCGCCTTCACCATCTAAGACGATTTTTTTTGCCAGATCAATTGTAAGTTCTTGCAACTGATCAATAAATTCTTTTGAGGACGTATCTTCAATATTTATTAGCGGTTTATTGCCTGCTTTGTTTGTACTAATTAACATGACCGTGTCACTGGTAGAGGTGTCCCCATCTACCGTTATTGAATTAAAACTATTTGTGGTAACTTCTGTCAAAATCGGTTTAAGAAGCTTTTCATCTATGCAGGCGTTAGTAAATATGAAAGATAACATAGTTCCCATATTTGGTTCAATCATACCTGAGCCTTTTGCTATTCCAATTATTTCAATATTCTGCCCGTCAATTTTAAATTCTTTTTTTGCCAATTTGGAATAAGTATCAGTTGTCATTATTGACTCTGCAGCATCTATCCATGTGCACCTTTTATTCAAATCTATAGTTTTTATTGACTGAATAATTGGTTCAATATTCATGTATTCACCTATAACACCAGTTGATGCAACACCAATATCTTCAATTCTACACCCAATTTTATTGGCTATTTCTGTAGAAATAGCCAGAAGATCCCCTAATCCTATATCACCTGTAAATGCGTTTGCATTACCGGCATTCACAATTATCGCTTTAATCTTTTTGTTAAGATTTTTACTGCACCAGTCAACTGGAATAGATGGACAAGTGGATTTTGTATATAATGATGCTTGACTTACATAATCATCAAATACAATTAAAAGAAGATCTTTTCGATTTTTATAACGTGCATTAGTCTCAAAGGTATAGATATTAACACCGTTTAAATCTCTATATGATAATTCTACCATGTTATAAATCCTTTTGAATCTTATGCTTTTATGAAAAAATTATTTTTAAATTACCCAGTAAAAAATGTTGTGTTTTTTAAATATCAACCAAATTTTAAAAGATTTCTAGTAATCAATCCATAAGTTTAATGTTATTAGTATTTGTTAATCATAAAAATTATATATATATAATATATTGTATTTTAGAAGTTCCCAATGTTTGATTTAAAAAAAATTACAAATACTTTATTCAGTAAGCCAATCAAGAAGCAATACAAATTCTATGAGGAGCAAGTCAAGAATATCAACTCACTCGAAGATCAGTTTGCTAAACTTTCTGATAAAGAATTAAAAGACAAAACCCAGGAATTAAAGCAAAAAGTAACAAATGGCGTTGCTTTGGAAAAACTTGTTGTTGAGTCCTTTGCCCTTGTAAGAGAAGCTTCCAAAAGAACTCTTGCGCAGAGACATTATGATGTTCAACTTATTGGCGGAATGGTTCTCAATGATGGTGGTATTAGTGAGATGAAAACAGGTGAAGGCAAAACACTTGTCTCAACTTTGCCAATTTTTTTGAACGCGCTTTCTGGTGACGGTGTCCACGTGATCACTGTGAATGATTATCTTGCTCAGCGAGACTCTGAATGGATGGGGAGTATTTATGAATTCCTGGGATTAACAGTTGGATGTATTCAAAACCAGATGAATGATGAAGAGAGAAAATCAGCTTATTCATGCGACATAACGTATGGTACAAATAATGAGTTCGGCTTTGATTATCTGAGAGATAATATGAAACACAGTCTTGAAAGTATGGTCCAGAGAGGCCACAACTTTGCCGTTGTAGACGAAGTAGATTCAATTCTTATTGATGAAGCAAGAACTCCATTAATAATATCTGGGCCGTCAGAAGTAAAATCAGACTTGTATGTGACAATTAACAAACTTATACCATTACTAAAAGATGATGACTTTGATATTGATGAAAAAACAAAATCAATAAATTTATCAGATAAAGGCATCGAGCATGCAGAAGAATTATTAAAAGCAAATGGTGTTTTGTCGGGGCAGTCATTATTCGATTTAGAGAATATATCAATAATTCATCACATTAACCAAGGCGCAAAAGCTCACAAACTTTTTGTGAAGAATAAGGATTATATAGTTAAGAATAACAAAGTGATAATAATTGATGAGTTTACCGGAAGAATGATGGAAGGAAGAAGATACTCAGATGGATTACATCAAGCGATCGAGGCAAAAGAAAACTGTCAAATTCAAGCTGAAAATCAAACCCTAGCATCTATTACATTCCAAAATTATTTTAGGCTTTATAAAAAACTTGGTGGCATGACTGGAACTGCCTCCACTGAAGCGGAAGAGTTCATGGATATTTATAATCTCCCAGTAATCGAGATTCCTACTAACAAACCAATCAATAGAACTGATGAAAATGATGAAATTTATATGACTATTGATGAGAAGTATCAAGCTATACTGAATCAAATCAAAGAGTGTAATGACAGAAAACAGCCAATTCTTGTGGGAACAACATCAATTGAAAAATCTGAATATATTGCAAGTTCTTTGGAAAAATTAGGTTTTGAAAGAATTGAATATGGAGAAGAAAATAGTTTTGAAATAAAGGATAAAACTTTCTCTGTGTTAAATGCTAAATACCATGAGCAAGAAGCGAAAATCATTGAACAAGCAGGCCGTCTTGGCGCTATAACAATTGCGACTAATATGGCAGGAAGAGGTACAGACATTCAACTTGGTGGAAATCTTGAGGCTGAGATAAAACATGTGCAAGAATCTTCAGATAAAAATAAAGAAAAAACCATCGAAAATATTAAGACTAGAATAAAAAATGAAAAATCTGAGGTAATTAATGCCGGTGGGTTGTACGTGATTGGAACTGAACGACATGAAAGCAGAAGAATTGATAATCAACTCAGAGGTCGTTCCGGAAGACAGGGTGATCCAGGAAGATCAAAATTTTACCTAAGTTTACAAGATGACTTAATGAGAATTTTTGGTTCAGAAAATATGGAGTCAATGCTAAAAAAATTAGGTCTTAGTGATGGCGAGCCAATTGTACACCCTTGGATTAATAAAGCGCTCGAAAAAGCTCAAGTAAAAATTGAATCACGTAATTTTGATATTAGAAAAAGTATTCTTCAGTTTGATGATGTAATGAATGATCAAAGAAGAGTTATTTTTGAACAACGAAGAGATTTAATGGATGATACCGAAGCATCTGAAACAATAAAAGATATGAGATATGAATTTATAGAAGAAATAGTACAAGAATTTATTCCTGAAAACACATATCCCGAACAGTGGAATACTGAAGGACTAAGAAATAAGATCAAAAATTCATTATTAATTGATGTTCCTGTTGATGACTGGGCCAATGAAGAAGGTATAGCTGAAGAAGAAATCATTACACGCCTAAAAGGTGTCGTAGATGAAATAATGAGTTTAAAAGAAAAAAAATACGGAGCAGAAGTTCTCAAAAAAGTTGAAAAAACTGTGCTATTGCAAGTTTTAGATATCTTGTGGAGAGAGCATCTATCAAGACTTGAACATCTCAGAACATCTGTATCATTGAGAGGTTATGCTCAACGCGATCCCCTGCACGAATATAAAACAGAGAGTTTTGATCTATTTCAAGGACTTTTAAGTAAGTTAAGAGAACAGGTAACTGCTCATTTAATTAGAGTAGAAATTTTACAAAAAGAACAAAAAGCTGAAACTAACTCAGATGAAAATTTAGATAATAAAAAGAAAACCGAAATCCCCCAGAATTCAAAAGCTACTGGTAGTATGGGTACTGTTAAAAAAGTTGGAAGAAATGAACTTTGCCCATGCGGAAGTGGCAAAAAATTCAAGCATTGCCACGGTAAAGCAAATTAATTAAAAATCCCTGCTGATTGAGAGGAATTTATTACGCCTGTTTTGAACTAAAATCTGACGATCAAGTTTTTTTAACTCTTCTAAATACTTTGCTATTACAATCTCTACGTCTCTTATTGCCTTTTGATGATTGCGATGGGCTCCTCCTATTGGTTCAGGAACTATTTCATCTATTACCTTCATATCAATTAAATCCTGAGCAGTTATCCTCATGCTATTAGCAGCATCACTTGCTTTCGATGAGTCTCTCCATAATATAGATGCAGATGCCTCTGGTGATGCAACAGTATATATTGAATGTTCCAGCATAATTACTCTGTTTGCCGTGGCAATTGCAACAGCACCACCGGAACCTCCTTCACCAATTATAATTGATATCAAAGGGACACCAACTTTGAGACAGGTTTGAATTGATCTGGCAATCGCCTCCGATTGTCCCCTTTCTTCTGCTCCAATTCCAGGATAAGCTCCAGCTGTATCTACAAATGTTATTATTGGAATATCAAATCGATCAGCTAATTGCATTAATCTATCAGCTTTTCTATAACCTTCTGGTCCAGCCATACCAAAATTATGTTTAATTCGTTCTTCAGTATTAGATCCTTTTTCGTGACCAATAACCATTACATTAGTCTCACCAAACCTTGCTAATCCTCCAATAATAGCATTATCGTTGGAATATTTTCTGTCACCAGATAATTCTGTAAAATCATCAAATAGTTCATATAAATAGTCTCGAAAATGAGGACGTTCAGGATGCCTAGCAACTTTTGTCTTCTGCCATGGGCTTAATGATGAATATAATTTTTCTAGAGCCTTGTTTGCCTTATCTTCCAATTGCTTAATATTATCATCAATTGATATTCCATCATCAGAAGGGGTAATCTGTCTAAGTTCGTTAACTTTACTTTCTAATTCGGCAACACTTTTTTCAAAGTCTAAATACTGCATGTTTATACCTTTTTTTAGGCTAAATTATTACATAATACTTAATGAAATTATAATTTATCATATCACATAATTTTTGATAAGGGATGCTTTTCTTTTATAGTAGACTTTAATTTTTCATCTAAAATATGAGTATATATTTGTGTTGTAGAAATATCTGAATGTCCTAACATTTGTTGTACTGCCCTCAAATCCGCTCCATTTGATAGCATATGGCTGGCAAATGCATGTCTTATAACATGCGGAGAAATTTGATTATCATCCAAACCAGCTGCTCTTGAATAAAACTTTAACTGTTTAGCAAAATATTGTCTTGTCATAGAGTTCTTCCCACCCAATCCTGGATATAAAAAAACTATATCATCAAGATCATAAACATTCTCCAATGAAGATATGTATTCATTAATTTCTCTTATAGCATTTTCTGTAAGCGGAACCATTCTCTCTTTATTGCCTTTTCCATTAACTATCAAAAAACTAGATGACGCATTAAAATGTGACAACTTAATAGATAAAAGCTCACTAACTCTTATTCCAGTTGAATATAATATTTCGATTTGAGATAAGAAACGTTGAAGGCGAAATTGATTAGTTAAGTCAGATGAATTTCGATTAATTTGACTTTTAATATATTCTATTAGCTGCATTATATAGTTTACACTGATGATCTTTGGTAAGTTTTTACTCAGTTTTGGGCTTTCAATACCGTTCATTGGATTATGAGATAAAATATTTTCTTGAAATAGAAATTTATAAAATTGTCTAAGTGAACTCAATTTTCTTGCAGAAGTATTATTTTTGATATCATATTTATTTATGTATTTCAGGTATTCTCTAATAGTCTCTTGATCAATTCTCATGAAATCTATTTTCCTACCTTCAATATAGTTACAAAAATTTTGAAGATCTTTCCTGTATGCATACTGAGTATTATATGAAGATGCTCTTTCAACAGCCATCATTTCAATAAAGTTTTCAATATACTGTTTCATGTTAAATACTTATTGCTTGATATACATTTTTTATTAATCTTAATTTGCAATATTTAAAATAAGGTTATTATGATAAGAAAAATAGATAGACACATAGTTCTAATTGGTATGATGGCATCAGGTAAGTCAACAATTGGAAAAAATATGTCGGAGGCACTCGGTACTTTTTTTTATGATATTGATAATTTGATTGAGAAATCAGAAAATAAAACTATAGCTGAAATATTTAAAATAAACGGTGAAGAATACTTCAGGAAAATAGAATACGAAAAGACTAGAGAAATAATAAATACACATACACCATCGATTATATCACTTGGTGGCGGTGCATTTATTAATCCTAGCATCAGAAATATCATGGATGACGCAGATACAATTTGGCTTAAATTAGAAATTTCGGAAATTATTAAAAGAGTTAAATTAAATGATAAGAGACCACTTTTGTCAGGGAAAAGTGAAGAAGAAATAGAAAATATATATATTGAGAGAGAGAAATATTATTCAATGGCTAAAATACACTTTAATTGTAATAATAAGTCCATAAATACTTGCGTTACTGAAATTCTCTCATTAATTGAATGAATATACGATGAAAAAAATTGAAATAGAATTAAAAAATGATCAATATAATATTTTGTATGCCCGTCTATCTGAAAGCATAGATTATATCAAGTCAGATTTTATGAATGGCAAAACTACGGCAATTATTGCAGATACTAATTCAGCTCAACATTATCTAAGTAAACTAGAAAAAGACCTTCTTGATATCAATCAAAATGTAATTAAAATTATCTTATCACCCGGAGAAAAAAATAAAGACCTTAAAATAGCATCTAATGTAATTGATGATCTTTTATCAAAAAAATTTGAGAGATCAGACACGATTATTGCATTGGGGGGTGGCGTCATTGGTGATTTAGCTGGTTTTGTTGCGGCAATAATACACAGAGGCGTAAGCTTCATAAATATTCCAACTACCTTGCTTTCACAGGTTGACTCATCAATCGGAGGAAAAACTGGGGTAAATACAAAATATGGCAAAAATCTCATTGGTAGCTTTAAGCAACCCGAAATTGTTATATGTGACACCGAAGTTTTATCTACTTTGCCTCAAAGAGAATTATTGGCTGGTTATGCTGAGCTTGTTAAGCACGCACTTATAAAAGACGTCAATCTCTTTAATTATTTGGATATTAATTTATCGAAAATCTTCAAAGACAATAAAGTCCTCCAAGAAGCAATCTATAGGAGCTCATTAGTAAAAGCAGAAATAGTAATGCAAGATGTTCTCGAAAAGAATGTTAGAGCACATTTAAATCTAGGACACACTTTTGGTCATGCAATAGAAGCGCTATATAGATATGATGGGACTCTGCTTCATGGTGAGGCTATTTCAATTGGCATAATGATGGCTTTTTCTCTAGCCGAAAAAATTTCTTTATGTGATCCATCACAAACCGAAGCGGTAAAAAAACATTTTGATAGTATTGGTCTAAAAACTAATTTTTCTGGACTACCCAATAATGACCTGACATCAAAAAATTTAATTGAGCTTATGAAGAATGATAAAAAAGTTAGAAGTGGATCAATTAATTTTATACTACCTAAAGCCATTGGCTCTGTAGATATCTTCAATGGTATTGATGAAGGTCTAATAAAAGAAGTTCTTGAATTATATCTCTGATAGTATCTAAATTATCCTCATAACATCTCTTTTATTGCTAGTTTCAAACTATCTTTTTGTTGATATGGACAAGGAATGAATATTTTTAATTTCCTCTGAGAGTAATTCGTTTATTATTTTATGACACTCGAGTTTTGATTTATTGATAAAAGCATTAGACACGATATAGATATGAAAATGTGTTTCACCACCCTCTCTCCAACCAGCATGCCCCTTATGGTCATCAGAAACATCCTTAATTTCCAATTCAATAGGATGAAGAGGCTCCAACTTTACACGCATTTTATTTATAATATTAATTTACAATACCTCCAAAAAATATTTATATAATCTCAATTAAGCAGAGAGAAAATTAAATGGCAAATGTTAATTCTAAATTTTTCGATGATATAAGAATTACAAAAAAAAAGGAAGATAGAAAAAAAACAAACCAGTGCCAATGGGATAGTTGTGATGAGATTGCAGTTCACAAAGCACCTAAGGGTCGAGGTCAAGAAGGATCATATTATAATTTCTGTCTCAAACACGTAAGAGAATATAATAAAAGTTACAACTACTTTGAAGGAATGAGCCAATCAGATCTCTCGAAATATCAAAAAAATGCGATGCTTGGAAACAGGCCAACATGGAAACTTGGCGTTGATAATAAAGACCAACTTGGAAACTTTTCAGCTGAAGATATACTTAAAAGAATAAAAAATAACCGTATAAATGATTATTCGGATAAAGAAAGTTTAGAACAAAACAATCCTAGAAGACAAAAGATTGGAAATGCAGCAAAAAAAGCTTTATATGTACTAGGATTAGAAAATAATTCTTCTAGCGATGAGATTAAAAATAGATATAAATTATTGGTTAAAAGGCATCATCCAGATCTACAGGGTGGAAAAGAAACTACAGATGAAAAGTTAATTGAGATAATCAAATCTTATAGATATCTCAAGTCTATTGGATTAGTGAATTAAAATATAGTAGAGGAGTGAAATGAATAATAACATTGGAGAAAAAAATCTAGCGCCAGATACAGAAATTTCAGTTGAAAAAGTATTTGGTTTTAAATCAAAGTTGAAAGTGCCAGCATATTCAACACGAAATGAGTATGTTCCGGAAGTTGATGAGTCTTATATTTTTGACCCACAAACAACACTAGCTATCCTGGCTGGATTTTCTCATAACAGAAGAGTGATGGTCCAAGGTTATCATGGAACTGGTAAATCTACTCATATAGAACAAGTAGCAGCAAGATTAAACTGGCCTTGTGTTCGAATAAATCTTGACAGTCACGTAAGTAGAATAGATCTAGTTGGTAAAGATGCCATTGTTTTAGAAGATGGAAAACAAGTAACTGAGTTTAAAGAAGGTATCCTTCCATGGGCTCTGCAGTCAAATATCGCATTAGTTTTTGATGAATATGATGCTGGCAGACCTGACGTCATGTTTGTTATTCAGCGTGTTCTTGAAGTTGCTGGGAAATTGACATTACTAGACCAAAGTAAAGTTATTAGACCGCATCCATATTTTAGAATGTTTGCTACAACCAACACAGTTGGATTAGGTGATACAACTGGTTTATATCATGGTACACAGCAAATAAACCAGGGGCAAATGGACCGTTGGTCAATAGTATCTACGCTAAACTACCTTCCACATGATGTAGAAAAATCAATAATAATATCCAAAGCAAAAGACTATGATAATAAAGATGGGCAGGAAACTATCGATAAGATGGTCAAAGTTGCAGAATTATCAAGAAATGCATTCATAAATGGTGATTTATCTACGGTCATGAGTCCTAGAACGGTCTTAACCTGGGCAGAAAATAGTCTAATATTTGACGATGTCGGTTTTGCTTTCAAGCTAACTTTCCTAAATAAATGTGATGAACTTGAGCGACCTGTAGTTGCTGAGTTCTACCAAAGATGCTTTGATGCAGAACTAGAAGGTGTAACACTAATTAAACAATCCGAAGAGTAGTGCCTTGGTAGAAATAAAAGAAAATAATTTTTCTGATATTATAAAAAAGACAATTACAGAAGCAACAAGGTCTATTGCAGAAGAGCCAGAACTTGAAGTTTTGTTTGGAGATGAACCACCCTCTCTTACAGGTAAAAAAATTAGGCTTCGAGAGCCTGGAAATTCTATAAATAAAGAAGATTTAACTATTCTTAGGGGGCAAGCAGATCTTCTTGCTCTCAAGATAAAAAATCATGATCAATTGATCCATAAAAAATATTTACCTTCTACTCCACAAGCTAAAAAATTATATGATGCAATAGAGGAAGCACGGATAGAAGCAGTAGGTGCAATTGATATGCCTGGATGCGCGAGTAATTTAAATGCTAGAAATATTGCAAGCTATAGGAATTCTACTTTAAATAATATTACTCAAAAAGATGAAGCACCAATTGCTGAAGCAATTAGCCTAATTATACGAGAAAAACTTACAGGATTTGCTCCACCCCACAATACTCGTAAATTTGTTGACCTATGGCGTCCTCATATCAATGATAAAGCACTGGATGAGCTTGATAAACTGAAAGAATCCATTTTTGATCAAGATGCCTTCGCCAGTAAAATCCCAGAACTTCTTGATGTATTTGATATTGCAAGTACTTTGGGTGAAGGTGATCCATCATCCTCAAAAAATGAGGAGGGTGAAAGTGACGTTGAAGGTTCAGAGCAGGAAAATACAGAGTTAAGTGATGAATTTGATCCTGATGAAACTGAAATGTTAGACGAAGAAATTACTGATGACCTTATTGATCTAGATGATTTAGAAGGTGTAGAAGATGAAGGTGAAGATAGCTCGGCTCCTGATAATCGTGGTGAAATTGAAGAAACAAAACAAAATACAAGGCAACCAACATACAAAGTTTATACAACTGAGTTCGATGAAATCATATCTGCCGAAGAAATTGCTGATATAGATGAATTAGATAGGTTAAGAAATTACCTTGATAAACAGATATCAAATTTGCAGGGCGTTGTTGCAAGACTTGCGAATAAATTACAAAGAAAATTAATGGCTCAGCAAAACAGATCATGGGATTTTGATCTTGAGGAAGGAATATTAGATACAGCAAGACTCGTCAGAGTTGTTACTGATCCAATGCACCCACTATCATTCAAAATGGAAAGAGATACAGATTTCAGAGACACTGTTGTTACGTTATTAATAGATAATTCTGGCTCAATGAGAGGAAGGCCAATAATGGTGGCGGCAACATGTGCTGACATACTTACAAGAACTCTTGAAAGATGTGGTGTTAAAGCAGAAGTCTTAGGCTTTACCACTAAAGCATGGAAAGGTGGTCAATCAAGAGAATTATGGACCAATTCTGGCAAACCAATGAGACCAGGAAGACTAAATGATTTAAGACATATTATATATAAATCAGCAGACGCACCATGGAGAAGATCAAAACGAAATCTAGGTCTTATGATGAAAGAGGGTATCCTGAAAGAAAATATAGATGGTGAAGCTCTTGAATGGGCTTATGAGAGAATTCAGAAAAGACAAGAACAAAGAAAGATTATGATGGTTATATCTGATGGTGCACCAGTTGATGACTCGTCTTTATCTGTTAATTCTGGAAACTACCTTGAACTACACCTAAAAAAAGTAATAAATAAAATAGAAACCAATAAAGATATCGAATTAATTGCTATCGGTATTGGCCACGATGTTACAAGATACTACAAACGAGCTGTGACTATTATTGATGTTGAAGAATTGGGCGGGGTAATGACAGAAAAGCTTGCCGAATTATTTGATGAAAATGAAAATAAATAAAAATTAAACTGATTTATAATTGCTAACATAAAATATTCTAAATGGTATCAATAGAACAATTGCTACTAATAATTTTATAATTAAATCACCAATAGCCCACATTACCCATCTGGGAGCTTCCATTTGTATCAAGAAAGCTGGTATCTTTTCAGTTGCAAAAGAGTCACCATATCCAAGGAATGAGAAATTCAGGGAAAAAGCAATACTAAAAAATATAGTTGTATCTAACAGTGAACCAAGTGAAGATGAAATTATTGGAGCTTTCCACCAAGTATGGTTTATATATCTTCTGAATATGTATATATCCAGAATTTGTGAAGCTAAGAATGCTGTACCAGATGCTATTGCAATTCTCGGTGTTGCAAATAATATAGATAAAACAACTGCAATGGTAAATCCAACATAAACCACTTTCTTGGCTGTTTGGAGACCACAATATCGATTAGTTAAATCGGTGACAAAGAATGCAATTGGATATGTAAATGCAGCCCAAGTTAATAAATCTTGCAGTCCAAATAATTGAACTGGATATTGCACTAATATATTAGAAATTAAAACAACTACAACCATAGCAGTTGCTAGGTACATCAAATTACGATCCTGCATATAGATCACTCAACTGAAGTATTGATAGCCTTAGTTATACGCTTTTTTATTACTTGTGCTTTTGGAGATAAATTTGTAGAAGATTCTTTTATCAGATATTCATCTATACCACCTCGGTGCTCAACTGTTCTGAGTGCTTTGGAAGATATTTTAAGATAAATTTTTTCGTCTAATAAATTACTGTGAAGTGTCACCTGATGTAAATTAGGTAGAAACTTTCTGCGGTTTTTATTATTTGCATGGCTAACATTATTTCCAGACATCACTGCCTTGCCTGTTAATTCACACTTTCTTGACATATGAGTACTCCAATATTCAAATATGAGTATATACCCCCTTGCTAACAAACAGTCAACTTCAATATGAATTAAATTCGAAAAATATAAAATTAATAGTAAATAATCCTTATAGTCATATTTATTTTACTATTTTGAGATAACATACATTTCAATGATAAAACAAATCTATAAGTTACGAAATTTATTTTTTCTTACAATTGTAAGTATCCTTGTCATTAATCTAATAATATACAAGGCATCCGCCTCATCGCAGAATAACCAAATTGGTTATGACATTAATGACAGATATTTCATTGATGAACAGTTAAATCTGAGTTATGACGTAAAGTCACTTGGCCTTAAAATTGCAAAGCTAGATTTTGAAATTAATTTTAATCAAGCACAATACTTTTCTAATGTAGTAATTGAAACTCAAGGAATAGGAGACTTCTTCTCTAGTTCTGTTTGGTCATTTTCAGCAAGAGGAGTATTGAAAAGTAATGATATTCAACCAAAATTTTATAATAATCACATTGAAACAAAAAAAGGGGTTGGTCATGTCAGTATTGTATACAAAAATGATAAGCAAAACATCCTAACTAGACCTGTTCTGACTGAAGAAAAATATAAGGCACTAATGGATAATATTGATAATGAAGTTATAGACCCAATTTCAACATTATTAGAAATATCAATGTACCACCCAGACGATGTTTGCACGGGCTATTGGGAAATAACTGATGGCAGAAGAATATTTTCAGTGGAATTAAACAAAGTTGATATTGATGATAGTACTCTATGCTATGCAACCTATAAACCTCTTGTAGGTTTCACTGATAGAGAAATGGAGAAATATAGAGATAAACCTACACCTCCATTTCTAATAAACTTTGTTAAAATTACTCTAAAGAATAAGTATGTATTTTTAATACCTACAAGTATATCAATTACTGAAGGAGCATCAGGTTCTGTGGATCTAACATCCCTTAAAATTAATGGTGAATTCGTGAATTTAAACTAAATTAGTATGTACTTAAAAAAAATAATATACTAAATCTAGTATAGAACAAAAAATGAATTTACTATTATTACTGATTCGGGCACGTTTTGTTCTATTAGTGTTCTCTTTTTTTAAATAATGCATTAACGATTAGTCATGTCTTTAGATTTAAAACAAAAAATTAGTGCAATTCTAGGCCCCACTAATACCGGCAAAACTCATAAAGCAATAGAGATTATGTTGAAACACAACTCAGGCATGGTTGGTGTACCACTAAGGCTATTAGCACGTGAGATATATGATAAAATATCAAGTAGAATTGGAAAACAGTCTGTAGCTCTTATCACTGGTGAAGAAAAATATATACCAAAGTATCCCAAATACTATATTTGTACTGTTGAAGCAATGCCAACAGATATCCCAGTTGATATTGTAATTATAGATGAAGTTCAACTAGCAAATGATATTGAGAGGGGGCATATATTTACAAAGAGAATATTTGAATCCAGAGGAAGAGTTGAGACATTATTTCTTGGATCAGATACTATTGAAAAGATATTAAAGAAGATTATTCCAGAAATTGATGTGATCAAACAAAGTAGATTCTCATCATTATCTTATGAAACTTCAAAAAAAATTTCTCGTTTAAGAAAAAAAACTGCAATTATTGCTTTTTCTATCAATAGAGTTTACGAAATTGCAGATTTTGTCAGACAACAAAACGGCGGTGCCGCTGTTGTTTTGGGGGCGCTATCCCCGAGAACTAGGAATGCTCAAGTAGAATTATATCAATCAGGACAGGCTGACTATTTAGTTGCTACAGACGCTATAGGAATGGGACTTAATATGGACATTGATCATATCGCTTTTGACTCTATTAAAAAGTTTGATGGGAACAAATACCGATACCTATACCCACACGAAATTGGTCAAATTGCAGGACGAGCGGGTAGGTATATGAACAATGGAACTTTCTGTATGACATACCCAAATGAAGAATTAGATGCCAACTTAGTTTCAGCCATTGAAAATCATAAATTTTTAGAAATAGAAAATATTAAATGGAGGAATAGTAATTTAGATTTTAGTTCTATAAAGTCAATTTTAGATAGTTTATCCATCAAACCAAAACTACCATTCCTAAAATTAGCAAAACCTGGAGAAGATCAACAAACTCTCGAATTTATTTATGACAACCAATTACTACAATATCGTTCGCTATCTATCGATGAATTAAGACTGCTTTGGGATTTGTGTCAAATTCCAGATTATAGGCAAACTGGTATTGAAAACCATACCAAAATTGTACTCAAAATATTTAGAGATATAACAGAATCTAATGGCTATATCGATCCTGAATGGTTTGATAATGAAGTAAACGGGTGTGCAAAATTTCAAGGTGATATTGATGGCTTATCCAATAAAATATCCTTTATAAGAACATGTAATTTTATTGCTAATAAAAAAGATTGGATTAAAGACGCAAATCAGTGGCAAAAAAAAACGAGAAATATTGAAGATAAATTATCAGACAAATTACATGAAAGACTTATGCAGAGATTTATCGATAAAAGAAATAACATTCTAATTAATCATACCGATATTAAAAACATAGAGATGGATGAAAAAAATAAAATAAATATCGGAAGTCTCCAAATCGGGACAATTATTGGGTTAAAATTCAAGCACCAATCCACAGCAAACCTCAACAAATCGGCAAAAAATAAACTTAACAAAATAATTATATCTAAACTTGATCAGGTCAGCAGAGATATATTGGCTGCAGATCTGAAATCATTCCAGATATCTCATGATAATAAAGTTCTTTGGAATGATAACCCTATTGCAGAATTACGAAACAATTCAGACTCAATTATTCCAAATATATTTCTCATAAGTGATGATAATCTCTCAATTACCAATAAAAAGAGATTGTATAATAAGCTTAACAACTGGATTGCATATTATTTAAAAAAGACAGTGCCTGGACTAATTAAATTGAACAATAAGAAATTAAAACCACCACTTTCAGCAATTCAATTCTCTCTACTTGAGGGTATGGGAGTTGTGAAGAGAGATGAGTTAGGTCTAGATTATGATCAACTAACGAGAGATGACAAAAAAGAAATTCGATCCTACGGTTTATTTGTTGGACAGGAATATATCTACTTAAAGAATATCTTTGATGAAAATGTACATTCGCTCAGAGTCTCATTGTTGAAAATAAAAAATAATGATTTGAGAGATTTAAACACCTATTCAAGTGTTAATATTACAAAAAAGAATAAAAACCATCCCATCTATTCTGAGCTGGGTTATTTCTATGTAAGTCAAAAGTATGTCAGACCAGATTTAATCGAAAATTTATTAGAACTTATTAGGAAAAAAAGAAGAAACGGTACTTTCCAGAATTCAGAAATAACTCCTGAATTTATAGAAAAAACTAAATTACCTAAAACACTGATTGATAAAATATTAACTGAACTCGGTTATGTACGTATCAAAGATAAAAAAAATATAGATAAAAAATATTGGATTAGAAGGAAAAAGAACGACCATATTGTCAATAATAATTCAAAAAATGATAATAATCCCTTCTCAATATTAAAGAATTTTAAGAATGCTTCAAATTTGTAAATTTTTCTGTTATAAGTATACACCTCAAGAACAAAAATAAGCAATTTCAAAAAAAAGGCTAATAATGACATATGTAGTAAATCAAGCTTGCATTAAATGTAAATTTACAGACTGTGTTGAAGTATGTCCTGTTGATTGTTTTTATGAGGGTGAAAATATGTTAGTCATTCATCCAGACGAATGTATTGACTGTGGCGTCTGTGAGCCTGAGTGTCCTATCGAAGCTATACAACCAGATACAGATCCAGGTGCTGAAGAATTTCTTGAGTTAAATAGGAAATACTCATCAATATGGCCGAATATTACAATTAAAAAAGATCCACCGGCAGATGCAGAGTTATATCAAGAAAAACAAGATAAGTTAAAAAATTACTTTTCAGAAAAACCTGGTGAAGGGGATTGATAAAAGGGAAAATTTAATAATGGCAAACACAAAAAATAATAAAAAATACAAAATAAACGAATACGTAGTATACCCATCTCATGGAGTGGGGAAAATTACAGACATATTGGAACAAGAATTTGCTGGTATGAAACTTGAACTATATGTCATATATTTTGAAGAAGAGAAAATGACCCTCAGAGTCCCAATTGATAAGGTAGAGTCAACTGGCATGAGAGCAATATCTGATACAAATTTAATCGATGAAGCATTCACAATTTTAAAGAGTAATGCAAAAACAAAAAAAACAATGTGGAGTCGAAGAGCGCAAGAGTATGAAACAAAAATTAATTCTGGTGACATCATTGCTCTTTCTGAAGTAGTAAGGGACCTTCACAGAAACCCTAGTCAGTCTGAACAATCCTATTCTGAAAGACAACTTTATGAACAAGCTCTTGATAGGCTAGCAAAAGAAGTATCTCGTTCAAAAGGAATTAAGGAAGTTGAAGCAGTCACAAATATTGAAAATCAACTAGCAAAGAATAGCAGAAATGCAGCTGCTATCTCTGCGGCAAGCTAAATTAATATTATAAATTAATTTCAGATCTAAATGAGTGATTTAATTAATATTGATATTTTGGGTGGTGACTATGAATTCACACTCGAAGTATCTGGAATTAGAGATGAATTCCAATTTAACTACATACCTTCAAACTTACCTGATATATATAAAAAGATACTAAATCATCAACCCTTTGTTGTATCCGAATTTTCATTATCTAATTATACCATGATGCTTGATAGAAATATTGCAGACATGTATGCAATTCCAGTATTTGTTAATCGGGGTTTTAGACACAGCATAATTTGGGTAAGAAAAGATAGCAAGATAGACTCAATAGAACAGTTAAAAAGCCTCAAAGTAGGAATTAAAGATTACTCGCAAACAGCGGCTGTTTGGTTAAGGGGAATACTCTACGAAGAATACAAGATCCATTGGAGTGATATAGACTGGTATGCAAATACAAATCAAAGATTTGATGCACCAAAGGAGGCAAATCTCACACTAGTTGATGATGATCCTGAAAAGATGGTAATTAACGGTGAGCTGGATGTTTATATTGCACCAAAACCAATGGATATGCAAAAAACACCAGATCAAAGAGAATTAAAACCTCTAATCACTAATTTTATTGAGGTTGAGAGAGACTATTTTAAAAAAACAGGCATCTACCCAATAAACCATTGTGTCATGATCCACAAAGACACATATAATAAATATCCCAATATAGCCTATCCATTATTTTTAGCTTATAGCGAAAGCAAAAAAAAGGCACTAAAGCGTAAGTTAGGCTCCACATTATTACCGTGGTCCGATAAACTGTGGGCAAATACAATGGAAGTTTTCAATAATGATCCACATCCTCATGGATTAGTAGAAGCAAATCATAAAAATGTTAGTAAACTGGTTGATTATTTATTTGAACAAAAGCTAATAAAACAAAAACCTAATATTGAAGAATTATTTATTGAAGGCTCTCAAAACTGGCGAGAGTCGTAATTAGAGCTTAAACAACCTCTAACTTATGATATGGCTTTTTAGGTAAGACAACCTCTATCTTATCATTTGGTTTTACGATACCTCCCTCCAAAACTGTTGTCATTATACCCGTCTTTCTAATTAAATTTCCTTCTTGATCTTTAGTGATCATTTTTTTTAACAAACCAGATTTAAAATCTTCAATTTGCTTACAAGGATCACGAAGTCCCTTAACTTCCAGTATAACCTCCTCGCCAATATTAATTTGTGAGTTTAATGGGAGATTGATGAGATCTATGCCCGAGGTTGTAATGTTTTCACCAAGATCTCCTGGGTGGAGATCATAACTATGCTGTTTCATTTCATTCAATAACTCGATTGGTATTAGATGAACTTGTCTTAAATTTAACTGCTTAGGATTTTTTTTTACTCTTGAACGATGCTTAACGTACATACCGGCATGAGCATCTCCATTTATACCAAAATTTTTTATTAGCTCAATTTCTACTCTATTCTCCTTTGAAAACAGATGAGCATCTCTGGAGCATACCGCAATTACAGATCCTGATATTGAGTCCATGTTTAAATCCTCATAATGTAATAAGTATATTTTTTTTGATTATAAAAATAAATGTTTTATTATGAAATAACTACAGATCATGGGGGCGTAGCTCAGTAGGATAGAGCACCAGATTCCTAATCTGGGGGTCACAGGTTCAAATCCTGTCGTCCTCACCATTATAGAAAGTTATGAGCTTGATTTTACCCACTTTATGCAATCTTCTAGACGATCATCTCCCCAGAAAACTTCTCCTTCAAAAATAAAAGTAGGACTTCCAAAAACACCCAAACTATATGCCTTTTCTGTATTTTCTAGGTATTTGTTTTCTATCTCTGTAGATTGCGCTTGAGCTATAACCTCATCTTTATTTAATTTTAATTCATGTAAAATCTCAGAGAGATTTGGTTCTGTCGCTGGCTCTTTTCCTTGTTCAAACCACCTTTTGTATGTTGATATGACATAATCTATACCCCATCCCTCATTCATACCAAGAACGGCTATTTTATTGGCTAAATCAAATTGGGTAAGTGGATAAGGAGCGGGTATTTTGGGATTGAAACCATAAAAAGCAGCTCTCCTTTCAATATCTCTCCACATATAGTCGGATTTAATTTTCTTGGAAGGTGGAGTAAAAGGAATATTATCCATATCCATCATTATTTTCCGAACACTGAATGGGTGCCAATTAAATAGAAGTCCCTCTTGTTTTGAGAGTTCATTTATTCTGCTTACAGTTAAATATGTATAGGTACTTCCAATTGAGAACCAAAAATCAATATATTTCATAATGCAAAACAACCCTTTTTAAGAACAACTATTCTAGAAAGAATGTATCCTATATTCTAGTAAATGGTGGTTAACTTCCAATTATTGCAGCTAATACCTTTGGAGGCGATAGAGGAAGTGTTTCAAACCTCACACCTATGGCATCATTGATAGCATTTGCAATTGCAGCTGTTGGAGGTATGATTGGGACTTCACCAATACCTCTTACACCATATGGATGATATGGATTGGGAACCTCAACTATCTCAACATCGATAAATGGAACATCTGACGCGACCGGTACCCTGTAATCAAGAAATCCAGGATTTTGAAGTCTACCATCTTCTCCATAAATATATTCCTCATTCAATGCCCATCCAATACCCTGAACTGCACCGCCCTGATATTGCCCTTCTACATAAGCCGGGTGGATAGCTTTCCCTGCATCCTGCACAATTGTATGACGAAGTATTTTCACGCTTCCTGTTTCTTTATCGACTTCAACATCAACAATTTGAGTCCCAAAACTAGGTCCAGCACCTTGAACATTTTTTTCACAATGACCAGCAATTGGCCCCCCTGTTCTAGTCGCATTTCTAGCAATGTCAGATAAAGATAGCGGTTCAAATGGTCCTACATTTGTGCTTGCAGGTCTTGCAAATCCATTCTCCCAAACAACTTCTTCAACTTTTACATTCCATGTTTTTGCCGCTCTTAATTTACACTCTTCTATAGCATCTCTTGCAGCCAAAACAGAAACAATACCTCCTGCAAATGTTCCTCTACTGCCTGCAGTGACAAAATTAAAACCAAGTTGAGAGGTGTCGCCGGTTGTAACTCTTACTTTATCAGAGTCAATTCCAAATTCTTCTGCCACCATCATGGCAAGGGATGCACGTGATCCACCAGCTACATCTATTGTACCAACAGAAACAGCAATAGTCCCATCATCATTAACATTTAATGAGGCAGTTGTATCCATGCCAATATTCATCCAAAAACCTGTAGCAACTCCTCTACCCTGATTTTCTTTTAATGGAATTTGGTAATTTTTATGCTGTTTTGCTTTGTGAAGTGTTTCTTCAAATCCAATTCGTGGAAACTTAACACCGTAATAAGTTTGTGTTCCTTCTTTTGCAGCGTTAAGTATTCTAATATCTATTGGATCAATAGATAGCTTTTTTGCTGCTTCATCAATTACACTCTCAACACCAAAAGCTGCTACAGGTGCACCCGGTGCTCTGTATGCCGCAACCTTTGGTCTGTTAGAAATCACATCATGACCAATAACTCGTACGTTTTCAATATCGTATCTTGTAAAACATGTGATTGTTGCTTGACCTAGTGGAGTCCCTGGGAACGCACCCGATTGCATATCTATCTGTGCATCTGCTGCGATTATTTTTCCTTCTTTATTCAATCCTAATTTTACATATGTACGACCAGCTGGGCTTGGGCCGCTAGCTCTGAAAACCTCATTTCGAGACATAACCATCTTTACAGGTCTTCTTGCTATTTTGGATAAAGTTATTGCTAGAGGTTCTAAATAGACATTATTTTTACCACCAAATCCACCCCCCAACTCTGTTGGAATAACCTTGATTTTAGAGACCTCCATACTTAATAATTTTGCACACTGAGCCCTTATAGTGAAATGCCCTTGTGTGCATGAGTATAATTCAACTTGACCATCTTCTGTATAAGAGGCAACTGCTGCATGCGGTTCAATATAGCCCTGATGCACGGGTTTTGTGGTGAACGATCTTTCTATAACTAAATGTGCTTCATTGAATGCAGAGTCTATATCTCCCCTAACAAAAGTTAGTCTCTTGGCAATATTTGATGGTTTATCGGGGACTGATTCTTTGGTTGTATCCCCGCCAAGCACTCTGACCTCACCTTGAGTGAACTGATCTTCGTCCAACAATGGTGCATCATCTTTCATTGCATCTGCAACATCTATTACATGAGGTAATATCTCATATTCGACCTTTATAAGATTTATAGCTTTTTTAGCAATTGATTCAGATGTAGCAGCAACAGCAGCAACTGCGTGACCATCATATAAAACTTTTTCTCTTGCCATAACATTACGAGTCACATCTCTAAAATTTGCAACCAATTCACCAACAGGAATTACCTGGGATGGCATATCTTCAAAATCTTTACTTGTGATAACTGCTTTCACTCCTGTGAGTGCTTTTGCCTGTGAAATATCAATAGACTTGATCCTCGCATGTGCATGAGGGCTTCTAAGAACACACCCATATAGCTGACCCGGTAAGTTAATATCCGCGCCATATCGTGCCCGACCCGTTACCTTATCAACTCCGTCTGGTCTGAGTGGTCGTGTTCCAATAGTTTTTAAATTTTTCTCTTCATATGCGACCAAATCTGACATATCAACCCCTCATTTCTGCAGCGGCATCCATAACTGCCTCTACAATTTTATGATATCCTGTGCATCTGCACAGGTTCCCTGCCAACCAATATCTAACTTCTGTTTCTGTTGGATTTGGATTTCTCTCGAGTAGTGCTTTTGCTGCAATTAAAAAACCTGGTGTACAGATGCCACATTGCAACGCTGCATGTTCAATAAATTTACGTTGTAGAATATGGAGGTTACCGTCTTCTGACATACCCTCAATAGTTTCAATTACCTTACCTTCAGCTTCCACAGCTAGTGTTAAACATGAACAAACAAGTCTACCATCCAGCATAACAGAACACGCACCACAATCTCCTGTACTACATCCTTCTTTTGTACCAGTAAGTCTTAGTTGATTTCTTATAACAGATAAGAGTGTTTCATTTGAGTCGCAAAGAAAATCAGACTCATCCCCATTTATAGTTGTTTGAACATGTTTTCTAGCCATTATTTATTCTCTCCAATGCGATGTGTAATGCACGTTTTGCAAGAACTCCAATTACTTGTTTTCTAAATTCTACTGTTCCTCTTTTATCATCAATTGGTCTTGCCAAATCCCTTACTTCACTCATAAATTTTTCAATTATTTCAGCATCAACTTTTTTACCAATTAATGCCTTAGCTGCAGCTTCGGCAACTAGCGCTTTTTCAGCAACTGCGCCTATTGATACTTTCGCATGTTCAATTTGAGATTTATCCCCTAACGAGATGTTTATACCAACACCTGCAACAGCAATATCCATTTCTGTACGTGGAGTAAACCTCAAGTATGCGCCACTTGAATTATTATTCTTCTTAGGAAATTTTATTCCAACTAAAACTTCATCAGATTTAAGAATGTTTTTGCCAGGCCCTAATATGAAATCTTCAACTAGCACATCTCTTTTTCCTTTTGAGCCTAGAATAATGGCTTTTGCATCGGATGCTATCATTGCAGGAATACTGTCAGCAGCAGGCGAAGCATTACATAAATTTCCACCCATACTGGCCCTTCCTTTTATTTGAATTGAACCTATTAGCTTCACACCATCGACTACCCCTGGCCACATCTTAGAAAAACCTTGATGCTCAATGATAGTCATACCAGGTACCGCAGCTCCAACAAAGAATCCATCAGTGTCTTCTTTTATTTCCATCATTTCACTTATATTTTTTAAATCAATAACTGAAGTCGGTTCTATAATCTGTGATTGCATTTGAACAAGTAAGTCTGTACCCCCTGCTAACAGATGTTTTTTTTCTGAGTTATTACTTAGTAATGAAGATAATTCATCAATTGTTGATGGCGAATGGAAGTCCATTATCATACCCCTATTATTTTCTATCTAATTAATCTAATACGAAAAAAAATTTGTTGCAAAAAAATTAATTAATAAATTGATTAACTCAAACACTATCGATAATAATAATTTAAATTTACATCTTATAAATAATACCTTAGTAAGATAATTAATAAATCCTCTTCAATTTGAGTAAATAATTAGAAATTTCATACAATGGATCTTAGAAATATAGCCATCATTGCACATGTTGATCATGGTAAAACAACCCTTATAGATAAACTACTCTCCCAATCAGGAGCTTTCAGAGAAAATCAGAAGGTTGCAGAAAGGGTAATGGACTCAAATGACCTAGAGAAAGAGAGGGGAATCACAATATTAGCAAAATGTACCTCTATTGTATGGAATCAAGTTAGAATAAATATTATTGATACACCTGGTCATGCAGATTTTGGTGGCGAAGTTGAAAGAATTCTTAGTATGGTTGATAGTGCTATCCTGCTTGTTGATGCTGCTGAAGGCCCAATGCCACAGACAAAGTTTGTGTTGGCAAAAGCTCTCCAGATAGGATTAAGACCGATGGTTGTTATTAACAAAGTTGATAAAAGTGATTCCCGACCAGACGAAGTTGTAAATGAGATTTTTGATCTTTTTGCTGTATTAGATGCTAATGAGTACCAGCTTGATTTCCCAATCCTATATGGTTCAGGAAGAGATGGCTGGGTGACAAATGATTTAGAAATTAAAAATGATAATTTAACCCCATTGTTTGATTTGATAATCAAACACACCCCTCCTCCAAAGATTGAGAATGGTGAGTTTAAAATGCTCGGAACAATTTTAGGTAACGATCCTTATTTAGGAAGATTGATTACGGGAAAAGTATTTTCTGGAGAAGTATCCACAAACCAGCAAATAAAAGTATTAAGTCAGGATGGGAGTTTAATTGAGACCGGTAGGATTACAAAAATACTAGCATTCAGGGGTACTGAAAGGGCGGGAATTGAAAAAGGCACATCAGGAGATATCGTCTCGATAGCGGGATTAACAAAAGGAACTGTGGCAGATACATTTTGTGCACTAGAGAACAACACGGTTTTACATGCACAACCTATTGATCCACCAACAGTACAAATGGCATTTAGTGTAAATGACAGTCCTCTAGCTGGTACAGAAGGAGATAAAGTTACAGGGAGGATGATTGGAGATCGATTAATGAAAGAGGGTGAAGGAAATATTACTCTTCAAATCGAAAAATCACAAAATGATAGTGGTTACCTTGTATCTGGAAGAGGAGAATTACAATTATCAGTCCTAATTGAAACTATGAGAAGAGAGGGCTATGAATTGAGTGTTTCAAAGCCACAAGTATTAATGAAGAATGACGACCATGGCAAGTTACTTGAACCAATAGAAGAAGTTATAATCGATGTTGATGATGAATATACCGGGCAAGTTGTTCAAGACCTTAATTTACGAAGAGGAGTCATGCTAGAGATGAAACCATTTGGTATAGGTAGATCTAGACTGATTTTTGAAGCACCTACAAGAGGATTAATTGGTTATCAATCTGAACTAATGACTGCTACAAGTGGTACTGCAGTTATTAATCGACTGTTTTCGCGTTATGAAAATCACAAAGGTGAAATCAAAGGTAGAACAAATGGAGTATTGATTTCAAATGGACAAGGAGCTTCAGTAGCTTTTGCACTATTTAATCTCGAGGAACGAGGGCAAATGATTATTGGTTCAGGTATCCCTGTATATCAAGGAATGATAATAGGTATTCATTCGAGACCAAATGATCTTGAAGTTAATGTACTTAAAGGCAAGAAATTAACAAATATTAGAACACACGCAAAAGATGAGGCAGTAAAACTTACACCTCCTCTGGATATGAATTTAGAGAAAGCAATTGCATGGATTTCTGATGATGAATTAATTGAGATAACCCCAAAATCAATCAGGATTCGTAAGAAATTTCTAGATCCTAATATCAGAAAAAAAATATCAAGAGAAAAAATTAACTAGTACTATTTTGAATTGCAAAGTTATTTTAAATTTAAGTTAGGCTCAAACTCTAATGTTGAATGAGAAATGTTAAAACTTTTATCAAGGATTTCCTTTATCTGATGCTTAAGTTTTTCAACTTCATTTAATTCTGAGACTTCAGCTGAGCCTTCAATCATTTCTCTAGCAATTCACATCAAGTTTATGTTACAATTTATTATTATTAATTTAACATAGAGGTATAGATTATGATCAATAAAAATTTATTAGTTGGTTTGGTTTGTGGCTTCACACTTGGAGCAGTCGTACCAGTTTATAGTTATTTTAATCCCATCGCTGTAGAAACCGAAGGTTTTAATGATATCTGTGAAGTGGAAATGATTGAAGGCTCAGCTGAAGTCTCAGATGCCATCGAAAAAGATAACAGCATTTATAAATTCATCAGAGTTTTATAGAGCAGAATACAGTCAGATGTCAGGTGTACCACTATTTAATCCGATAAAAATTAAATCAATCAGCTTCAAGAATAGAGTTATAATGTCACCAATGTGTCAATATTCTGCTGAGGATGGGCACCTGACAAACTGGCATAAGCAACATTATCCGCGCTTTGCACAATCTGGACTTGGTGGTGCTTTTATAGAAGCCACTGCTGTATCACCAGAAGGAAGAATTACTCATGGCTGCACAGGAATCTGGGATGATAAATTTATGCCGGATCTTTCAGATATAGTAAAAATATTTAAGCAGTATAATGTAAATATTGGAATTCAATTAGCCCATGCTGGTAGAAAAGCAAGCTGCGATAGACCAATTGATGGTGCCAAACCACTTACATCTCAATCAAAAGAAGCGCCATGGGAAATAATAGCTCCATCAGCTATTCCAATGAGTGCTAACTCTCCTGAGCCACGTGCGGCATCTCAGGATGATATTCATAGAATAATTAGTGACTTCACCTTAGCCGCTGAAAGAGCTAATAAAGCTGGATTTGAAATGATTGAAATACATGGTGCTCATGGTTATCTACTTCATACATTTTTATCGCCAATATCTAACAAACGAACTGATAGTTATGGAGGTGGTTTTGAGAATAGAGTTCGGATAATTAAGGAAGTTGTTAGTTCTATCAACAAAGTTTGGCCAAAAAATAAACCTTTTTTCTATAGAATATCTTCAATTGATGGACTAGATGGTGGTACGACGTGGAATGAAATATTAGAGCTCGTAGAAATACTAAAATCTCTCGGTGTCGATGTAATAGATTGTTCATCAGGTGGGCTGAGTGGTACTTCTGCAATATCAAAAGCGAAGATAACGCCAGGTTTTCAAGTAAATTATGCAAAAAATATCAAAGAACATTGTAAAATGAACACAATGGCCGTTGGTGCGATAATAGGTTTTGAACAAGCAAATAATATAATTACTGATAATTGTGCTGATTTTGTTGCGCTTGGAAGAGAACTTATGTCAAATACTCAGTGGGTTTATCATGCCGCTAAACATTTTAAGCTGGGCAACTCAAAAGATTTTATTGATCCTAAATATGCTTTTTATCTTCAGAGAAGAGATGAACAGCTTGATCTTGAGCATTTGCCGAAATAATTAGGTTAATTCCTAAATCTCAAACTAATATCTTGTCCAAACATAGAGACATGAAAATCTTCCATATTAATAGGATGTGGCGGGAATACTGATCCAAGCAATATTACATCACCTTTCTTGATACCTCTTCCTATTTGGTTTGCGACTTTATTACATTCATCAAAGTTATCTTCAAGTGTCCCAATTATTGCTTCTATATTATCAAACGGATCCCACTTTTCATGTCCCATAGAAGTTAATAACTCTTCCTTATCTATAGCTTCAATCCAACCAGTTTTAGTATCCTTTCCCAATATCCATCCCCGCTGATATATATTTTCAGATAGGACAAATGTTGGATTAATTGGTGGACTATGGAAGTCAACAAACTCTATTCCGGGCACAAAGCTTGATACTGAATCTTTTATTTGATCAAAAGTTGCATCACCATGTATGTCATTATTAATGTGTGCAGCCAATTCTGCTTCAACTCTTGGTTCATTGTAAATTTTTAGATCAATTTCAGCTTCTGACTTAATTTCACCAGAGTCAAATAAAGCCCCAACAAGAGGTCTGGTTATTCCAAGCGCTTTCATTCCTGCAGGAGATCCAAAACCTAATTTCCATCCAACTTGAGTGTGACCAAGTTTGATTTCTTTTTCAATTGCAGTATTTAATGCATCTAATTGTTCTTGATTAACCATGATTAGGATGAACCTCATATCCTGCGTCTTCTAGAGAACCTTTCCCTATCCAACCCCATACAAGTACAACATCTTTATCACTTGTATTTTTAAACCCATGCCACTGATTACGTGGTGTAAATACAACGTCACCTTTTTTACTTGTTTTTTCACCACCATCGTGTTCATACATAACACCTTCTCCTGATATGACAATCCAAAACTCATCAACATGAAAATGACGATGTCTATCATGCATAGCCCCTGGTGGTAGAACAGTCCACCCTAATAAGAAATCTTCAGAACCATTTGAAGCCTTATCAATTAAAAACTGAACCTGCATATCAACCCAACCATCTTCTTCTTTGAGCCCTCCGACTTTAGGAACATCACTAATGTTCATCATAAATTGATCTTTTATCATCATTCTCCCCCATTCATTTTTTTATAGGCTCTGTGTGCTACAACAAAATCATGATGCCCCAAACCCATTCCTCTGCTTGCATTCATCATATCATTGGCAGCCGATGCAAGAGGTGCTGGTGAGGCAAGCAATCTAGATTGCTCTAATACAAGTGTCATATCTTTTTGCTGCAACGCAACATCAGCTAGGGGTTTCTCAGGCATTTTACCATCCAATATAAATGGACCACGATAAGATAAAACTGGGGATGAAGCAACGGAATTAAGTATCGCATCAACAACAACCTGTCTATCAACACCACCCTTTTCAGCCATTGCAACAGCTTCACCAAATGCAATCACTTCCACCATTAATAGCAAATTTATTGAGAGTTTTGTTTGTACAGCAAGACCATTTGACCCAATGTATGAAACTTTTGGCCCTATTGCGAGAAGGGTATCATATACTTTTTCATAAGACTCTTTATTACCAGCTACCATAATCGATGCAGATCCTTGAACAACTGTCACTGGACTCCCGGAGAGTGGTGCATCCATCATTTGAAGCCCCCTCTTGTCAAACTCCTGAGCAACAAAGCGACTAACTTCTGGTGATATGGTACTCATATCGAGATACACTGCTTCCTTGTTAAGTGCAGTAATTATTCCATTTTCACCTAAAGAAACATCTTTAACTGCATTTCCATCGGTAACAATAGATAAGACAATATCTGCATCTTTTGCTGCTTCGGCAGGTGAACTTGCTAATTTCATTCCTGCTTTTTCTAAGTTTTCCGATTTTCCTGGTGATCTGTTCCATCCAGCTACTGTGTGTCCAGCTTCAAGTAATCTTGGAACAATAACTTGTCCCATATCACCCAAGCCAATAAAACCAATTTTAGACAACTACATCTCCTATAAATATCCAAAAAGCAGTTTTATAATAGTCTATTAGATTAGTACGAGCAAGTTGATAAGTAGCGTAAATTTGTAACCAATAGAAAAATATCTATATCTATTTATTCGATTAAATGATATTAATGGATATGTTTTGAGCTCTATTTCATATTGTGAAAGTTCAAAGTATTAATATGCAGCTAATAGCCATGTTACTACGGCAATTTAACATCTGATTAAGAGAAAAACTTCGGGCTTGTGCCCATAAAATGTTAATTGCTATCAAAGGAGTACTCGTAATATGGCAAACGGAAAAGTTAAGTGGTTCAATCTTAAAAAAGGATATGGTTTTATTCAACCTGACGAGGGGGATAAAGACATATTCGTTCACATTTCTGCTCTACAAAATTCTGGAATAAGAAATCTATTTGAAGATCAAGAAGTTTCATACGATGTGGCAGAAGAAAAAGGAAAAATTTCTGCTGTAAATATCAAACTTAGCGAATAAAAATTAATTAAAAAAGGATCCCAAACTCATCTCTAGATAAGAAATTTACCAAATCTGGATCAGTCTCTCTCATCTTGTTTGGTGTGTTTGGTTTCCACTCATTTTTAATATCCTTTTCTCTACCTATTTGTTCACCTCTTAGTGAACTTATTACCCAAAAAGTAAATTCTGTAACTTGACAAGCATAGTCACAACTTCTGTCATAATACGTATAATATGCATTTACAGGATATTTTCTTGGAACCTTAATATATTTTCCACCCCTCGCAATATCCATAAATTTTGCAATTTTTGATCCCTCACTTTGTCCAAAATCTTCAGGATAAACCTTTGAGTAGCCTGCATGGGTAATTAGGTGTAATGCTTCCTCTTTGGTGGGATCCCAACCTTTGTTTGATAAATTCATTTCATCTTTAAAAACAGCTAGAAAAATACCATGTTTATTTTCAATAATATTATCACATTCCCTGTCTGAAAGTTCTTCGCATTCACTTTCAATTATTTCCTCAACACCTATATAAAATATCTCTTCAAAATTCCTAATTTCTCTCTCAGTATTAAATATAACAAAAACACTTCCTGTTCTCATAATATTCTCAATCACAAGTTGATTATCAGGGAACTCATCATCATCATAATCCAATAGATTATCCATTACCTTCTTGGCATGTAATAAATATTTATTATCGACACCTGGCATTGAACAAATTTGTATACCAAAACTATCTTTTATATTAATACCCTCATGAATTGGGCAGTCTGCTTTCGAATTGCTCATTTGGGAGAAATATGTAAATAAAATGATAAAAAAAATAACTAAATTATTTCTCATTATTTATTAGCCTTTTTTTCATTTCAATTCCTCCATCAAGACTATACCCCCCTAATCTGCCATCACTTCTTATTACTCTGTGGCAGGGTATATTTTTTGGATCATTATTTTTACCACATGCATTTGCAACTGCTCTATATGCGTTTGGTCTTCCAATTCTTTTTGCGAGCTCTTTATATGTAATTACTTGACCCTTAGGTATTTTTTTTATTTCTTCAAATACTTGCAACTGGAAAGAGGTAAATTTCTTCTTGTTTTGTAACATTTATTTATTTTGTAGATTTTCTAATAACTGGCCCCATAATGTCTCAAAATTATCTATTGGGAGAATATTACAATAATAGATATTATCCCCATTAATGGACATCTCAGGTCTATCAATATTGAAGAAATATGAGGCTCCATACTTGCCTTCTATCATATAATTTCCGTATCCTATACCTATCAATTTATACTTAATCTTATGACTTTTAATACCAATTGCCTCTCGTTCTACAAAAAAATGCCTATACGTTTCACCAACACCATTAAACGTAAAGCCAATAGTTCTCAAATATTCTTCTGTGTTGTCTTCTTGGAAATTAATATTTTTACATATAAGGCTTTTATTAAGTGGGTATGCAGATAATTTCTCTGTATTTAATGTAAGACAAATCATTAATAAAAGAGGAATAAGTCTCATTTATAACCACCAAGGTAAATATTAATTGCTGATGGATGTTTTAGTATTTTTTGCCCAATAATTATCAGATGACTGATGTTCTACCCACGACTCCGGCGTTTCTGCGCCTGGCATCATTGAAGCATCGGTTCCTGCTAGTACCTTATGATGATCTATATTGAGGGTCTTTAACCAGCGTTGCTGACCCATCGTAATAGCAACAAAATAACCAATTTCAACTATCTCTGCCTCACTGAAATATTTATATAATTGGTCCCAAAGATTATCGTCGCTCTTAAGATCCCAAACAATAGCTTCAGTATATCTTAAGGCTGCTTTTTGCTTCGCATTATACCTAGAAGATTTTTCAAAATTTAACAAATCAAAATAATCCTCTTCAACTAACCCTTTATTTCGTGACTGAATTGACCTTTGATTACCACAATATTCGCACTTAACGGAATGCGACACAAATACTCTACATAGTTCTTTTATTGTATGATCTGCTACGCCTTCATGAAAAACAGTCTGCCAAGTATTTGCAAATGACCAAAACGTGGCTGGTACATGTGCCCTTATAGCTTGACTCTCAGGTCTTGGGGTACCTCTTGTTCGGCACCTCTCAAATTCATCTTTCATTTTGATATCGTCAATTTCATTTGGATTTACATAACTGATCCTTTGCTTTGTCATTTGACACTCCTATTATTTGTTACTCAGTATCTGTGTTATCGATTTTAACTCTTCTTCCTAAGAATAGACCAAAAATCATTATGATTAAAAAGATTAGTGCGTCTTGTGGATGTAATAAAACATTACTAATAACCGGACCTGGACACAAACCTGCCAAGCCCCAACCAATACCAAAAACTGCACTACCAATTAGAAGGTTTTTATCAATATTTTTGGTTGTTGGTATAGCAAACTTCTCAGCAAACAATGGCTTATCCCGCTTTAAAACGAAGTAATAACCGATAGCATTTACTATAATACCCCCGCCCATAACAAACGCAAGTGACGGATCCCAAACACCAAAGATATTTAAAAATCCTTGAACTTTTGAAGGATTTAACATCCCTGCTAATGCTAATCCAAATCCAAATATTAGCCCTGATATAGAAGCAAATATAAATCTCATGTTATATTCCTCCTAGTAATTTGATTATGTATACAGCAACTACCCCTGCTATTACAAAAGTTATTACAGATATGAGTGATCTTTTAGATAGAAGCGATAGACCACATATACCATGTCCAGATGTACAACCAGATCCCATAGCTGAGCCAAAACCAACCAAAAATGCTGCGATATAAAAAATTATTCCAGTTGCTACAGGTTTGTATGCTATTTCATAGTTAAATGCAGTTATTAATATAGTAGGACCAATCATACATCCTATAATAAAAAAGACTCTCCAAAGCCAATCACTCCTAAAATCTTTTGTTATCAATCCTCCCAGAATACCACTTGCACCCATAATTCTTCCTTTTGTCAGCATTAGTATGAAAGCGGCAAACCCAATGAGTGCTCCTCCTATAAATGATTGAACAGGAGTAAAATTAATCAAATCAATTATCATCATTTTCCTTTCGTAGACCCTTAACAGGAACTTTAAAATAAATATCTCCATTATCTTCTGCAGGTGGCATATTCCCAGCTCTCATATTAACCTGAATAGATGGTATTATTAACTTTGGCATACCAAGTGTTTTATCACGTGTGGTTCTAACATCAACAAACTGATCTTCTGTAACTCCACCACCTATATGGATATTATTTTTCTTTTGCTCTCCTACAGTTGTTTCCCAGGCAAACGGCCGACCATTTGGGCCGTAATCATGACAAACAAACATTCTTGTTTCATCTGGCAACGTTAAAATCTTTTGAATTGATTGATAAAGTGTTCTTGCATCCCCTCCAGGAAAATCTGCTCTTGCTGTTCCACCATCTGGCATAAATAAGGTATCCCCTACGAAGACAGCGTCACCAATGATATGAGCCATACATGCAGGAGTATGACCAGGGGTAAGAATTGCTTTACCATTCAATTCACCAATCTCATAAGTATCACCATCCTTTAATAGCAAATCAAACTGACTGCCATCTCTTTGAAATTCAGTTCCAGCATTGAAGACCTTGCCAAATATATCTTGTACTTTTTGAATTTCTGCTGATATTGCAATTTTACCACCTACATGTTCCTGTATATAAGGAGCGGCTGATAAATGATCAGCATGAACGTGTGTTTCTAATAACCATGCTACATTGAGGTTATTCGATTTTATATAATTTATCACCTCATCCGCTTGCTCATAGGATACAACTCCCGAAGAGTAGTCAAAATCTAAAACAGAGTCTATGACTGCGCAAGAGGAAGTCCCTTCATCAATAACTACATAACTAATTGTGTTTGTTGCATCATCAAAAAAAGATTTAACATTAGGTATATTCATTTCAACCTCATTAAGTTACATTTTAGAAATATTATACTACATTTATGTATTTACTCTAATTTTTCATCACCTCGAGCACACATTTCCTAAATTCTGCTGTTCCTTTTGAAAATCCAAGTGTTTCGCACAATTTCATACTACTAATTGTTGAATTTGTTTTTGGTTTATCATTATCAGAAACTATATATACATTATACTCCCAAAAACCTGTATCGACTCTACCATCTGAATATACATATTTACCGCGTCCATGGAATTGTCCATTTAACATTTCACCCTCATAAGTATCCCCATCAGCAAAATAATAAATACCTATACCATTTGCAGTGTCATTTGCATGATCGCCGACATATTTATCTCCGTTTGAGTAATAATATTCACCGTAGCCAGATCTGACATCATTTAAAAATTGTCCAATATATCTATCACCATTTACCCATATATATGATCCATAACCATTCTTATATTCATCAACAAATTCACCGATATACTTATCGCCTGAAATGTAGTCCATGATGCCTTGACCGTTTGGTAAATCATTTAAATATTCCCCCATAAAAATATCTCCATTCAAGTAATAGTATGTGCCTTCACCACTTCTTTGATCATACTCAAATTCACCAAGGTATAGATCTCCATTATTAAATTCATAAATTCCACTACCAGACTTAATGTCACTTAAAAATTCTCCCGTATAGACATCACCACTAATAAAAGTATAGACACCATATCCGTGAGCCATATCATTTAAATGATCACCAACATATATATCTCCATTGGAATAAAAATATTGACCATGCCCAGTTCTTATACCTTCAAAAAACTCTCCAATATACTGATCGCCATTGGCAAAGCTATAAAGACCATTTCCATGTTTTTTATCATTCTGAAAATCACCGATATATTGATCTCCATTGTCATAATCTCTCATTCCATAACAGTTATCAAAATAATTAGATGAATAACTACAGCCAGGAAGAGCAATTACATTTTGCGGATAAATTAATAAAAACAGTGTTAGAATTGAGAATAAATATTTAATTTTCATTTTGTCCCCCAAAGATCAATCTTTTTCACCTGAATAACTTCATTTTCACATTCAGTATGATAGAATTTCAATAATTATAGAGTCAAATAATATAAGTGACAATCAAATGAGTTATAAATTTCTTATTACTGGTGCAAACAAAGGTATAGGTTACGCTCTCACATGGGAGGTATTGAATAAAGGTTGCGAAGCAATAGCTCTCTGTAGGGAGACAAGCGATGTAATCCATTTAGAGAAATTAAAAAATGTATACAAAGATAAACTAGAAATTTTCAAGGCAGATGTAACAGATGAAGATAAATTAAAGGATATCTCTATTAATATAAATCAAATTGATGTGATTATTTGTAACGCAGGTATTATGGGAGCAAAAGGTGGAATGTTTGACCAACAAAACACTCCTAGTACAATTCTCAATATTTTGATGACGAACGTAGCAGGTCCATTCTTTACAATTCGAGCTTTTCTAGAAAAGTTAAAAACAAGTGAAAATCCAAAAATAGCTATCATTTCATCCCACATGGGTTCACAGCAACACGGCAGCAGTGATGCCTATTTTTATAGAGCTTCCAAAGCTGCTGTAAATAATTTGATGGTAACATTCTCCAGAGAGTTACAGAATTATGAGATACCCGTTGTTTCATTCCATCCAGGATGGGTAAGAACTGATATGGGTGGAAGCTACGCATCTTTATCACCAGAAGAGAGTGCGAAAGCCCTCATAAAGCTGATTTTGAATCTAAATATGAAAGATTCAGGAAATTTCTTTAACTATGATGGCAGTAACCTACATTTATAGTTAGTAGTTAAATAAGTTCAATTCGAACTTTTTCCTACCCTGTTATTTTACAGATACGTGATAAGGACTAGGGATGGGAAAAATAATATTAACATTATTCTAATAAGCTCAATAAAAAAGAAGGGCAAAACACCGCAGTAAATACTCCTTTGGTTTGTAATATTTTTACTAATTGAAAGATCTATTTTTGCAATCGTATTAATATTTAGACCCACAGGGGGTGTAATCAACCCAAGCTCAACAACAATTAACATTAGAATACCAAACCAGATCTTTATAGATTCTTGATCCATATTTAAATCAAGATTCAATATTGGAGGTAAGATAAATGGGACAAATATTAGGATTATGGACATACTATCCAGTATGAATCCCAAAATAATAAAAATTAGAAGAATTAAAAAAATAAGTAAAAGAGGATCTAAAGCACTACTCGTGATAATAATTGACAGGAATTGAGGCAAATCAACTCTTGCATAGAATATTTTTAAAACTTCTGCTCCAAATATAATCAAATAAATCATCCCAGATAATTTTGCGGTGTTCAGCAATATTCTCTCTATATTTTTATTATTTAATTTCTTTGTAAAAAATCCATAAATTATAACTAATAGTGCAGATAGTGATGCGGCTGGAACAATCGTAAATATGCCAAATACTAAACCTGAAATAATGATCGTTATTAATGTTAATATTGGTAAGAGTAATTTAAGAGCATCAAAATTTGATATATTTTCTTCTTCAATCAATCTTGGTTGAATGGGGTTTTTTATAGCAAAAATAACTATTACACCTATGAAAAAAATTATTGCTAATAAAAATGGAATTATTGCCGCCTTGAACATTGCAATAATATTAACTTCAGCAATAATTGAATATACAATTAATACTATTGAAGGAGGAATTAATATACCAAGGGTCCCTCCAGCAGCAATTGTCCCAGAATAAAGGGATGGGGGGTAATTGAATTTACGAAATTCTCTTATAGAAATTTCAGACAGCGTCGATGTGGTAGCAACTGATGAACCACTGATTGAACCAAAACCTGCAGCTGTAAATATGGTTGCAATTGCTAACCCACCTGGAATAGTTCTAAATATCTTGTTAAAAGCCTTGAATAACTTTTCCCCATATCCAATATTTTGAACAATTATTCCTACCAAAATGAACATCGGAATTACAGATAAATCATAATTTGAAAACTGGGCAATAGCCAGATCTCTGAGTTGGAAATGTAAAATATCCATCCCATCCACAAGTCCAACTCCAGCAATTCCAAGCAAAATCATCACATAAGCAATTGGTATTCTTAAAATTACCAATGCTACCAAAAAGATAATACTTAGAAATATTTGTAGAAAATTCCATTCCATCTTATGAAATCTCTTCCTTAATATTAATAATTGCTGCCAATATCAGTAAAAACAGTGAAATTAACATAGGTGGATAACTTAACCAGATTGGGATACTCATAATAACTGTCTCATACCCAAAAGAATAATAATCTATCATTCCATAGATCATTTGATGAAGGATATAAGTACTAATGAGAATAACAATCGTACTTTTTATTATATTTAATAGCAATATGACCCTCTTTTCAAACCTCTCCATAAAATAATCAAAGGTTATATGTGCTGATCTCAATTCACAATAAGGTAAAAAATTAAATACAATCACCGGCATAAGAAATTGAATAAACTCATATGGTATATAGGGTGCACTTTGGGCAATATTATCAAAGGCGACCCCAAACACGTTGATAAGTAATAAAAAAAGCAATAAGCCACCGCCAATTAGTGCCCAGTAAGTGATGATATTTTTTAAATAAATTATATTATTGGTGAATTTCATAGATTAAAAAATCCTGGGAACTACTCACCCATGAGTTGCATTGCTTTTTCTAGTATTGGAGCTCCATCTATATTTTCTTTTGATAATTCCTTTAACCAAATATTATGTGTTCCTTTTAATCTATTTTTGATTTCTTCAGTTTCATTATAACCTAGGATTTTATGTATATTGCCATTTTTCAAAGCATAATCTAGACCATAATTATCATTCATTTGCCAGATATTACCTGCATTTTCCCATTGTGAGAGGTTTGAATTAGCTTGAAATATTTCCTTGATATCATCAGGAAGAGTATTCCATTTATCTATATTCATAGATACTTGGAATGTTAATGTGCCAAAGCGAAATCCATCAAAACCCTCAATTTGATATTTTGTATATTCGTTTAATTTAAATGTTGGGATTATTTCATAGGGGATTAGAGCTGCATCTATCATATTTTTGGATAAGGTTTGAACAACATCTGGCATTGGAACTGAAATAGACTCTGAACCTAATTCATCAAGCGTCCATGAACCAGTTCTAGATGGTGTTCGAACTTTCATTCCTTTGAATGAATTTATGTCCGATATTTCTTTCTGAACAGATTGAAATACATTTCCAGCATGAACATGCAAAAAGAGTACCTTCAGACCAGAATAATCTTCTTCTAAATATTCACTAAACATTTCATACATAACAGCGCCTGTTTTTTCTGGATCATTAGTGTGAATTAGAGGTAGTTCGAATAACTCTGTCCTTGGGAACTGACCTGGTGTGTAGCCATTAGATGTCCATATCAAGTCCACGACTCCATTTCTGGCTTGACTTACTAAATCTGCTGGCCGCCCTCCAAGCGTCATCGATGGGTAAATATCAATTTTGATTCTCCCAGCTGAATCCTCTTCTACTTTCTTTACCCATGGCTCTATCATAGAAATATGTGCAGGTGATGTTTTTGGTAAGAAATGATGGAATTTAAATTCGTATTCTGCTGCGTCTAAATTCATAGTCATACAGAACAATGAAAAAAGAGATAAGGTTAAGCTGAAAATAAATTGTATTTTATTTTTTTTCTTAATCATTCAGCTCCCATCAAAATAAAACACACTCTTGCAAGTTTATCACTATTGTTCACCCATGCATGGCTGGTGCCACGTTGTATAACAATATCACCCTGACTGAGGTGAACTTCTTCATTATCGAGTATGAGAGTAATTTCACCCTCCAGAATAATAGCGTAATCTAAAGATTTTGATTTATGCATGAATGGATGTCTTTTACTTTTGACTAATGTATCACTTGCATCTAAATCTGAAAAATATGCATCACTATCAAAATTATCTTTCGCATGAGATTTTTCTGGTTCAAAAGAAGATATACGGCAAATTGTCTCGAAGGATTTTGGAAACATCGTAAACTCTTGATCTACTTCATCAATATCAGCAGAGTTATTATTTGGAAAAACTTTTGTATGCCAAATATTATTTAGGCTTACTCCAGGACGTGAATTTTTTTCCATTTGGTTATTCACGAAACTTTCAGAAATAACAACGGAATCACCTTGTTTATTAAAACCCGTAACAACTCTTCTACACTTCTTTTCCATATTGGTTTGATAACATAAACTAGAAATTATTCATACAGAATTTTAAGTTAACAAGAGATCTTGTGATATTTTATATATGTGTTTATATATATTAAATATATTGCGCCGGTAGCTCAGCTGGATAGAGTATCTGACTACGAATCAGGAGGTCGGGGGTTCGAATCCTCCCCGGCGCGCCAAACCAATGAGATAAAAATGGAAATCAAATCATTCAAAGATAGAGTAGATAATTTTTTTAAGTGGGTTAAAGGTACCGAACTTGTTCTACTTAATAACATAGATGTTAATGAGGATCCTGTTCGCCCACATTTAGACTTAAAGTTTAGAACTAGTTATGGGCGTCAAATTTATGGATTGGCTTATGATGACAACATTGAAGGTATAGTTTGTGTCGCTTTGACAGATGAGATTCCTCACACAGAGAAGGAATTGGAACTGATGAGTAAGAATTCTTATTTAGAAAAAAATTCAACAATTATGATTCCATACACAGTCTGGTCTCGGAAAAGGGGGGCTGGAAAAGAAATAATGAAAAAAGTTATAAATCATACTATTAAAAATATGCCAAATATTGAGAAAATAGTAACTCTCTCTCCCCTTACTCCTATGGCAACACATTACCATATTAGGAATGGGGCAGAACTTATTAGTATTAATTCTGAAACACAAAATTTTGAGTATAAGATTAATCGGAAACACGATTAGGATTTAATGGGGTTGGTTTCCAATTAACGTCAGCAATTTTAAACTCAACGTTATTTGGTAAAATTTGAACCATTGACTGATTGCCCATGGTCTCAGTTGTAAACCATTGATGAGCCTTTAGTTCTTTTTTTTCACCAACATTAAGATATTGGGCATAAGCATCTATTCCATTTGGTGATATTGTTAACACTACAATATCACCGGATATAAGGCTTATAGATATATCTTTTACTGGCATTCTCCATGAAATATATTCATCTATTGATAGTCTTATCATCAGATTTAAATGCCACCCATGGCAGACCATATCATTCTTATACCAATTAATAAGAACAGAAGTAAAAGGTACTTCTTAAAAGTATCTGCATCAATTCGTCTTCTAACTATTCTTCCTAGTCTCATACCAATTATTGCAGTAACTGCACAAAGTGCTGCAATTGGAATCATTTCTAATGAAAAAACGTCTGTTTTATAATAACCATAGGTGGCTGGAACGCTTGCTATTAAGAATAAAAAACCTGTTGTATCAACAAAATCTTCTTTAGACGCCTTCCTGAGTATCAAATAAATTATTATTGGAATACCCCAAATTGAAGTAAGCCCTCCCACAACACCTGCAAGGGAACCCATCCCAATTTGCCAATGCTTATCATATTTTAAATCAAAGGACCATGATCTCCTGAATAAATTATCTAATGCAAAAATCATTACCATAAGTCCAATGAGTAATTTAATTAGATCATCGCCCAGAGTTGCAGCCTGGACAGATGTAATTAATATCCCTGCAACCATAAATATTCCGAATAAATAATATTTTTTTGCTGTCTTCAGTGGGCTTTGAGCAGACAAGAATTGAGTAATATTTGCAACTATTACTGGTACCATATTTAGACCAATTGCTTGAAGTGGATTTATAAAGAAAATTAATAAAGTGATTGATGTCATTGGCAATCCAATACCAGTAACACCCTTTACCATCCCAGAAATTAAAAAAATAATCAGAAAAATAAAGTATAAGAGATTGGTATCTAAAAATGAGTCAAACATATTTTATAATGTAATTCTTTTGGTATTTGGAAAAAAATTGTTGTTAAAAAGTATCGAAGAATGCTTAGTATCAAGAATTAAAATTCATCTACATTATTTATTTTACAGTAAATTATTTAAACAGAGTTGTGTCAATAAAATATTACCTATAATAAAAAGCTTTAGGCTTCAGTCGGTATTCTTATTTTTTGTATAACTTGAAGAGATGAATGTAGCTAATATTATTATCACAAAAAGCAAGCATCATATCGTGGTTGGTGATCATGAAGATATCAAGAAAGATCTTGAGCACGATCATAGATACTGCATGAATGTAGCTAATATTATTATTACTGCAAGTGTGGAGAGAGTAATGGTAGCATCAAAACTTGTCATTAAATAACCGGACAATGGATACATAAAAAGCCAACATAAGTGACTTAATGAAAATTGTGCTGCAAATAATTGAGATAATTCATTTTCCTTCGCAGATCCTCTAATTATTCTTCCCATTGGGGTCAACACAAGAGAATAGCCGAAACCAGATATAAACCAGAATATTAATAATAGCATAAAATTAAAAATGCTTAGTTCAATAAGGATAGAAAATACGATAAATACAATTGATATAATATATGCTCCTAAGTGCATTAACTTCCATATGGAATATTTTTTTAATATTCTAGGTACTTGGGTTGCGCCCAAAACAGAGCCAATTCCAAAGAAAAACATGGCAACTGGAAGTGCTTCTTCATCCATACCCAGCAATGATCTTACCAATATAACTGTATTAACCAATATCATAGCCCCACCAGCAGATACAGCAAGATTCATAAACATCAATCCCTTTAACTCGGGCAAAATAACAAATTTCTTTACACCATAAGTTATTTTCTGAATAAATCTGGTATCTTTCGTTTCATCACTCTCAGTAACCATAGGAAGAAATATTGATAATATTAATAGTGCTGAGGCAATAAAACCAACCGAAGTTCCAATAAATAAGCTCTTATAATTATAAAAAACAAGAATTAATGCAGCTATGGAATACCCCAGTATATTCTCTAGATCTATGGCCAAACGTGATAGTGATAGAGCTTTTGTGTAATCTTCATCCTCATTGAAAAGTTGAGGTATTGTAGATTGGTATATTGGTGTGAAGGCGGCAGAAGAGATATAAATTACAGAAATAATAAAGTATACATGCCATATTTCTTCTACAAAAAACAACCCAATTGCTGCAATTGCACGAACAATATCTAAAAAAACTAGATAGAGCCTTCTATTAAACTTATTAGCAAATGCTCCAGCAATAGGAGAAAAAAAAACATATATTACCATCTTTATGGTAAACAAACTTGATAATAATAATGCAGCATTTTTCCCAGTTAAATCAAATGCCAACAAACTTAAGGCCACAGTTGCCAAACCTGTACCTAACAAGGAAAAATTTTGAGCCAAAAAGAGATTTCTGAAGCTTTTATTTGATAGAACTGAAAACATTTATGTTTCTATATTTGGACCCTATCCCTAGGGTAATTATTAATTCTATATCAAAGTAAATAAGTATTGGTTGCGGGGGCAGGATTTGAACCTGCGACCTTCAGGTTATGAGCCTGACGAGCTACCGGGCTGCTCCACCCCGCGATAAGTTAGTAATTTAGATAACACTATGTATTCTAAAAGGTCAAGAAACAAAAAAAAAATCTTATTCTTCTGTTTCAAGGCCTGTTGGTATTGGAACATTCTCAGGCTCAAGAGAAATCCCAGCACCATCAGCAACTGTTTCTAAAAGCATACCAAAGTCTTTTTCTAGATTTTCTTTTGATATTCTTTCAATTCTCCCAGAATGTTGTTGCACCGCTTGCCTTGTTGCAGCTGTTACCGGCATTGGCACGCCTAATTCCTTACCTGATTGCAAACCTAAATCTAAATCCTTTAATAAAAGTGGTGTAGTAAAAGTAGTTGTCCAATCTAAATTCGCAAATGCGTTTGATTTGTATTTTGTAAAAATAGAACCCATAACAGAGTTATTCATAAAGTTTAAAAAAGCATGTCTCGGAACACCTGCTTTTTGTGCAAGAACTGTAATCTCTGCAAGATTTTGGATTACAACACCTAACATTACATTATGAGCTATTTTACAGAATCTTGCTAAATCCCCTTCTCCAACATATGCAACACCTCGTGGAGCAATAGTTTCTAAATATGGTTTTATTTGGTTGAAGATATCCTCAGGCCCAGATGCAACTATCGATAAAACTCCAGCCTTCACAGCCTTACCATTACCACTGACTGGGCATGACATATACGCAATTCCTAGTTCTTTTAACCTGTCCCTGATTTCATTTGAGTCCTCTGATGAAATTGATGAACAGTCAACAAATATTTGATTTTTCTTTGTACCTTTTGATAGAACACCTTCATCACCAAAATATACTTGTTTGAGATCTTTACCTGTTGAAACCATAGTGAACAAGACATCGACATCATGTAATTCATCCATATTGGTGACTACTTTTGCACCATATTCTGATAATGGATCAGCTTTTGATTTAGTTCTATTCCATACACTTATGTCTTGCCCATCTTTTGCTAGACGACCAGCCATTGGATAACCCATTCTTCCTGTTCCAACCCAACCAATTTTATGTGACATGATATTCTCCTTTATATTTCACTATTCCAGTTAAATTCTTCTATAATATTTTTTACTTCTTTTAAAAAGCTTGCAGCGTAAGCACCATCAAATGCCCTATGGTCAAAACTCTGACCAAGCACACCAATTTTTCTAATACCAATTGTGTCTCCAGTATTATCTTCAACAATAACTGGCTTTTTTTGTATGCCATCAAAAGACATAATCGCAACTTGAGGCGGATTCACAATAGGCGCAGTCATGTAAGTACCCATACTACCATTATTCGATATCGTATATGTCCCCCCGAAGTATTCCTCTTGTTTAAGTTGATTATTTTGAGCTCTCTGGACGAGATCATTTAAGTTTTCATTCAAATCAACAAGCCTCATCTTATCAGCATTTTTTAATACAGGAACAATTAGTCCATTATAATTTAAATCGACTGCAATTGCTAAATTTACTGCAGAAGCAATGTGTAATTCTTTTTCACTAAAACAGCTATTCACTAATGGATATTCCTTTATAGCTAAGGATATCGCTCTGGCAACAAAAGAGAGATAAGAAACTTTCAGTTCCCTGTCTGAATATTTTTGTTTAAGTTCGTTTCTTGTCTTATCCAGATTACTAAAGTTAACCTCAACTGCCTGGAAAGCCTGAGGAACCTGTGGCCAGCTTTCCGATAGACGTTGACCTGTAGTTCTTCTTATACGATTAAGAGCCACTTTTTCTGGATATAAATCGTGATCTATCTTACCAGATATATTCGATCGTGTTTTTGTCACAGACAATGAGGAAATATAATCTTCCAATAGTTTACGATTAACTTTTCGGGCATTATTTTTTTTAAAATAATCAGCAAGCTTTATTAAATCTACCCTTTCATTATTAGCTAACCTCTTTGCTAATGGTGTAAATTTAATATCAATATTTTTACTAGAAAAAGCCTCGTAATTATCATCGGGTGTTTGTACTTCGTTTAAAAAAGAAAACCATTCTGGTGCATCTGTATCTATTACAATTTCTACATTACTAGTTTTTTTAGAAGTAAATGACTCTTCTTTTTTGATAGGTAAATCTGATTGAGAAGCCTCTACACTCTTATTGATATTTTCTGAGGTTGTATCTTCTTTTATATCATCTTCTTGTGGCTGTTCTCCTTCACCACTAATCACTGCAACGATACTACCAACTGATGAAGTTTCTCCCTCATTAACTAAAATCTTCGTTAATTTACCATCAGTTGTAGCTGGAATTTCCATAGAGGTTTTATCTGTTTCAATTTCAAATAGGATTTCTCCAGATTTGATATCATCCCCTATGTTCTTGTGCCACTTGGATACAGTACCTTCAGCAACTGTTTCACCTAATTGTGGCATTAATATATTCATAACTTCCCTACCTACTTTAAGACATCTAAAATTTTATTATAAATCCGATCAACAGATGGGATAGCAATATCTTCGAGGTTGTCTGCTGCAGGAAGAGGTATATGCGGTGTTGTAATTCTTACAGCAGGACCATCTAAATCCCAGAATAATTCATCAACAACTATAGAAACAATTTCTGCACCCCAGCCACATAATCGTGGATTTTCTTCTACTGTGAATAAACGCCCTGTTTTTGATACAGATTTAGAAATAGTTTTCATATCTAATGGTACTAGTGTTCGTAGATCAACCACTTCAATATCAATACCGTGTTCCTGCATCAATTTATCTGCTGCTGCAACAGCACGTGGTACCATCAGAGCGAGTGCAATAATTGTTGCATCTTTACCTTCACGTACAACTTTAGCAGTTCCAAGAGTATCGACATGCTCACCCTCTGGAACTTCACCTTTAATGGCATATAATGATTTATGCTCAAAAAATATCACAGGATCATTGTCCCTTATTGATGCTGCTAAAAGACCCTTAACATCAGCAGGTGTTGATGGAGCTACTACTTTTATACCTGGAATTGCCATTGCCCAATTTTCGATTGATTGTGAATGTTGAGCTCCAAAACGTGAACCGCCTCCATTACCAGTTCTGACGACAAGTGGACATTTTAGTTGTCCATCAGACATATATCTTGATTTAGACATTTCATTTGCAACAAAATCCCAGCATACTGCTAGAAAATCTGAAAACATTATTTCTGCAATTGGTCTCATTCCAGTCATGGCAGCACCCATAGCAGCACCTAAAATTGCTTGCTCTGATATTGGGGTATCAATGACTCTTTTTGGACCGAATTTATCAAATAATCCAACAGTTGCTTTAAATACTCCTCCGGCTCTAGCAACATCTTCACCAATAAACGCTACTGTTTCATCCCTCTCCATTTCTTGAGCAATTGCAGCTGCTACAGCTTCTCTATATGTTAGTTGCGCCATGCCCATCCTCCATTAGCATATACATTCGTTGTTAATATATCCTCCGGTGGCACTGGTGAGTTTTTAGCTTCTTCTGTTGCTTGATCAACCAGCTCTTTAACGTTATTTTCAATGTCATCGATTACATTTTGTTTTATACCAAACTCAATCAGACGTTCGCGATATCTAGTTATTGGATCGTTGTTTTTCTTCCAATGCTCAAGCTCTCCTTTTGGTCTGTATGCCCCAGGGTCTGCTCTACTATGCCCTGATTGTCTGTATGTTTTACATTCAATTAATGATGGGCCTTCACCTGACCTTGCTTTTGCGTAGGCTTTTTGTGCAGTTCTATATACTTCATCAGCATCATTTCCATCAATAATAATGCTTTCTAGCCCATATGCAGAAGCTCTATCAGCGGCAGGATTTTTTACAGCTGTAATAGACTCAATAGGAGTGTATTCCATGTAGTTATTGTTTTCACATACAAAAACGACGGGAAGTTTATACACCACAGCATAATTTAGCGCTTCATGAAAGGCCCCAATATTTGTTGTGCCATCGCCAAAAAACACTGTAGCTACATCATCATGTCCTAAATATTGTGCTCTCCATGCTGATCCTACTGCCATTGGTAAATGTGCACCAATGATTGCATATGACCCCATGACTCCCTTGCTAGTATCGGTTAGGTGCATAGATCCACCTTTCCCTCTCATTAAACCACAGTCTCTTTGCATAAGTTCACCTAATACGCCAACAACAGAAGCTCCCCTCGCCAAAGTATGAGCATGCCCCCGGTAAGTGCAGAAACTCTTGTCATTTTCTTGCATTGCATTTGCAAACCCAGAGGCAATTGCCTCTTGCCCAAGAGACAAATGACTTGTTCCTTTTACTAGATTTTCAAGAAAAAGATCGTACGCTCTTTGCTCAGCAACTCTGATCAAGTATTGAGTATTATATAACTCAAGTCTCTTTTTTTCATTGATATCATCATTTTTTAAGGTCTGTTTCTTTGCCATTGAATTATTCACACAATTTAATATTTGTTGGCAATAGGTAGATCTTCAGCAGGGAAAAGAGAAATTACCTTACATCCTTTATCGGTAACAACGACCTCTTCCTCAATTCTTGCAGCTGATACACCATCTTTTGCAGGGCAATAAGTTTCTAGAGCGAAAACCATGCCTGTTTTGATTTCCATTGGATTTTCTAGCGATACTAAGCGTGAAATAATTGGTCTTTCATGAAGCGCTAGACCCAATCCATGCCCGAATTGCAATCCAAATGCTTGCATTTCACTCTCAAAACCAAATTCTTCAGCTTTTGGCCATGCTTTTGCAACAGTATCTGTTGACACACCTGGTTTGATGAGTTCAATGGCCTTTATCTAACCACTCACGACATTTTATATAAGCATCATTTTGTTCTGATGTAGCTGTACCAACATTGAATGTTCTATAGTAACAAGTTCTGTATCCTTGATATGACTGGAGTATGTCAAAGAAAGCCTGATCCCCAGGTCTGAACATCCTATCAGTAAAATTATGTGGGTGTGGGCTACATCTTTCTCCAGAAATAGCATTAATAGCTTCGACGTCATCTGAGCCCATTTCATAGAGCATTTGATTTGCTAAGGCTACAATATCGTTCTCTCTTACCCCTGGTTTTAACTCTTCATAGATCATATGGTATACACCATCCACCATGGTTGCAGCTTGATTAAGCAATGTTATTTCATCAATATTCTTAATTTCTCTTGCATCCAGCATAACTTGTTGACCATCAACAATATTCATTCCCGCCTTTTGTAGTTCAAAAAACATTGCAGTTTCAGCAATATCCAAACCGATAGGCATATCCGCTACACCGGCAGCCTTTAAATAACTCATAATTTCTTCAGCATGATTTTTCATTAGACCAACTGATGGAGGAACCGTACCCCTCATACCTGTCATTCCTGCAAGACATCTATTTGGATCAAGCCAATCACAATTTAATTGATGATGTACAGCTGCTGAACCAAAATCCCAGACAAAAGGTTCTTCATCACCTGCCAAGAGAGCAAATCTACAAAGCTTATCTCTTTCCCATTCTCCAATTTTAGTTCCAGTGATATATCTAATGTTATTTACATCAAATAAGATCAATGCTCCCAAACCTGAATTTTTTAAAGCATTTTTGGCCCTTGATAATCTATATTTTCTAAGTCTTTGAAAATCAACTCTTGTTTCAAAGTCAACTTGTTTAAATCCTGGAGATGCAAGTGCACGATCCCATTGCCAGTTTTGGTTTGCATCTTCTGGTCTTAATATTCTTGGCGAAAACACGTTTAAGTCTGTCATTTTTTTACTTTCCTGTCTTAAATTTAAACTATATTTAGTATGGAATTGAACTCATATCAATAAAATAACATACCTCTCATAGTTTTTTCCGAAAATTATCCTGTATATGCCAATGGTGCTAATGCGTCAACATCAGTGACAACATCCAAGATAACACATTTATCGAGTGAAATTGCTTTTTCAAGAGCGGGTTTAAAATCTTTTGGATCTTCAACTCTAATTCCAACGGCACCCATGTGCTTAGCAATTTCTGCAAAATTGACATTATTGAATGTCCACATCTCCCTTGCCTTTTGAGTTTGTGATCCACCATAAACACGATCAAAACCTCTTTTAGACTGATTGCCAGCTCCATTGTTATTTACAACGATAACAGAATTAATATTCCATCTTACTGCAGTTTCAATTTCGGCAATATGATACCAAAAACCAGCATCACCCGTAAAACAAACAACTGGTCTATCAGGTACTGCACATTTTACACCTAATGATGCAGGGAATGCCCAGCCAAGATGCCCAGCAGAGCGTATATAATTTTGATTTGATGATTTTAAATCAAACATTCCTCCCATCCACATGCCACCATGCCCTGTGTCTACAACAACAAATGCATCATCTGGTAAATTTAGTGATAGATCATGACAAATTCTTTCTGGTCTGATTGGGACCGCATCAGATGTTAATAATGGACGAAATTCGTCATACCACTCTTGACAGTAACTTTGAATCTCTTTTACCCAAGCTAATCGCTTTTCAGCAGAATTATCATCAGCAAATTTCAACATTTCAAGAAGAGCGTTTTTAGCATCTGATTGAATCCCTACTTCTAAAGGATAATTTCTACCGAGCACTTCAGGATCTATATCAATGTGAATTGCTTTCGTACCAATTTTAGGAATAGTCCAAAAATTGGTAATCATGCCACCTAAATCTGTTCCAATAAAAATTACTAAATCTGCAGCAAGCACAGATTTATTGGCAGAACCACGTGAATAAGTGCCAACTACACCAACATTTAGAGGGTTATTTGCGTCAATAACATCTTTACCATTTAGCGATGTTGCTACAGGTATTTTTAATTTCTTTGAAATCTCATCAATTAGTGAACCTGCTTGTGACCATCTCACACCACCTCCTACAACAAATATTGGTTTATTTGAATTGTTGATAATATCCATTGCTTTTTTTATTGAACTCAAATCTGGTGAAGGACGGTATGGTGGAACACTTATTGCATTCTGATGAATATCTCGAGGTATTTGCTCATCAAATTTTTCTTGGTCTACCTGACCTTCATTACCCTTGAATTGAAGGTGAACTGGACCCGGGCAACCTGAAACTGAAACTCTAAATGCTTGGTTTAACATATCAGGAAACCTGTTTGCGCTATCAACCGTTGCGTTAAACTTTGTTACAGGCTCAAAAGCTGGCAGATCATCTACCTCTTGGTAAGCTTTTCTAAATTTAGTTGCCTGATCCCTTCCACCAGTTAAAGCAACAACAGGAGATTTTGCAAGCCATGCATCACGTAATCCAGCAGCAAGATTTAGTGCTCCAATAATTTGTGCAGCACAGACCCCAGGTTTACCAGATGCACGAGCATATCCATCAGCCATGTATGCAGCTGAGGCTTCCCCATGTGCATGTATTCTTCGCACATTGGAAATTACTTCTAATTCTGCCATTGTAGTCCTTAGAACAGCAGGAACATGAAAGATATCTGTGACACCATAATCAACCAACATCTTTGCTAATACCTTAGCACCAGTTAATTCATTACTCATTTGTATTTCCTATTCTATTTATTTAATTGCAAGCGGATTTATTGGTGTGCCAACTGCGCCAGTTATTGGGATAGATGCAGCAACCAATAAAAACTCATATGTATTATCATGGAGACAATCCTCTGCGAGATCCTTTAAATAAAACATCTCACCCATTGTCATTCCTTGAATAGGAATAGTTATCCAATGCCATGGCTGGTTTATTCCATCTTCACTTTGATTTGGTCTCACTTCACAGCCCCAAGTATCGCTGGCTAATGCAGCTAGCTCGGTTCTTTGAACCCAATCAATAGTATCAAAACCCATACCTGGCGCATCCCCACCTGGGAATCCATCCCAGGATTCTCTGTTAAGACAATCCTCCATCTGACCTGTTCTTACAATGACAAAGTCTCCCTTCTTTATCTCAACACCTTGTTTTCTTGCAGTTAGATCAAGATCTTCACAAGTAATGGCGTAGCCATCTTCTAATCGCTCTTTACCAAGCGCTCTTGCTACATCTAAAAGAACACCCCTGCCAACCATCTTGTCTCTCGTTTTTTCAATACCACATTTTTGTGCACCTGCTGACGTTACTTCTCTACAATCATATCCGTTCCACATTTTATCTTCATAGAATACATGTCCCAGTCCATCCCAATGAGTACACCCATGAGTTGGCAAAAATACTGTATCATCAGCCGCTCTTATACCCCTTTTATCAAGCACTCCCGAGTAGGCATCTGTCCCTGTCCTCAACATCGAATGTATAGGATTAGTTCGTCCCATTGCTGGATATTTTGTTTTTGCGCCTTGTGGACCTTTATAGTCAAAATTAAGTGCAAGTGATATTACCTTTCCCTTCTTAACGAGCTGTGCTGCGTTAATAATATCACTAGCATCGACATAATTTAGTGTCCCTATCTCGTCATTAGGTCCCCATTTCCCCCAATTCTTATACTTCTCAGCTGCTTCAGCAATATCAGCTCTGGTAACTTTTTTTTCAGACATATTTCCTCCCTATGTACATTTAACCCTTAAGTATTGATGATAACCAATCTGCGCTTTGAGTTCTATATTTATAGATTCTATTATTTGCAACATGCGTACCATCTTCAATCATATTAAAAACAACATCACCCTTAACTGCATCTGCAAGTAATTTTGATTCTTCTGGTGGAACAACTCTATCCAATGCACCACCAACAATATATAGTGGACATTTAATATTTTGTGCGCAACCAGATAAATCCATTCTACTTGCAAACTCTCTTGCCTCCTCTTCAGAGGAGCATTTGCTTCTATGAATAAATGCTTCTTTTGTTAGGCTGGGAATTCTATCGAAAATATTATTCCAATTGAAAGGTCCTGTAAGCGAGATACAAGCTTGGAGACGATCATCAAATGAAGCTGCTCTTGGAGCATAGTACCCACCTAAACTCACACCCCATACAGCAATTTTTTTTGAATCAATATCATTTCTTGTCTCTAAGTAATCAATGACAGCCGAGACGGGTCCCTCATATTCTGGGCAAATAGCTGCATCATACTCTGCTTCTCCTTGTCCTGGTCCATCAAATGTTAGTGTTGCAATTCCTCTCTCAAGAAAGACCTTCTCATTTGTTTCCATCTCCTCTTTTGCAGAGTCTAATCCCATACACATTATTAAAACTGGAGGATTTTCAACATTATTTGGTTTTCTCAGGTTACCCTGCATAAGTATATTATTCCAACTTATACCAACTCTCTCACCTAGTGGATCGGCTAGTGACATAGATTTTTTATGGTATTCAACAGCAAAGTTATGTGTTTTTTTCATTATGTCAGGTTTATGTACAAACAAAAACTTGCCAAAATGACAACACACAGCAGCAGTATTATAATGTTCTGAAGCGCTTAAATTAAATCCTTCAGCACTTGCGTTGTCACCAAGTAATGCATGGATATGACCTTTATTTTCCCATGCTTCACACCATTCATCCCATTTATTAATTTGTGCAGAAACATCATTAAAATCTGCTAATGGCACCCCATTTGACACAAATCTATATGACCAATGTGAAACTGCAGTTTGTAGTTTGCTATCTTTACTTTCCATTTGAAAAATCCCAGTTATGTGTATTAAATATTTTAAAAAACATTATAAATTTTTATAGTATATTAAAATAAAGAACAATGGGAAAAAATGTATAAAATCATAGTTGCGGGTAAAATTCATAGTCATGGTATAAATCTTCTAAAAGAAGTTGATAACTTTGATGTTTTTGTATTGCCTGACGCAACTCAAGGAACCCTGGAGCAAAACTTATCAGAAGCTGATGCTATTCTTCTCAGATTACAATCCTTTGATAAGAAAATGATTGAAAATTGTCCCAATTTAAAGATTCTTTCAAGAAATGGTGTTGGCTTTGATCGAATTGATATACCCGAACTAACTAGAAGAAGTATCCCTCTTACGATTGTTGGTGATGTAAACTCTTCAAGTGTTGCCGAACATACAATTATGTTTATTCTCAATCTACTGAAAAATGCCAGTGTTCATGATGATATGGTTCGAAATAATAAATGGCAGGATAGGGATCAATTAATTTCAAACGACTTTGCTGGAAGACAATTATTGATTGTTGGCTTCGGAAGAATTGGTCAGAAAGTGGCCGCTCTTGCTTCTGCTTTCGGAGCGAATATAAGTATTTATGATCCTTATTACAAAAATTCTGCCGAGCCAGACTATGATTATAAATTCTATGATACTCTTGATGAGGCTCTATCTAACGCAAACATTATTAGTTTACATGCACCCGGAACGGAAAAACCAATAATTGGTGAAAAGGAACTAAATTTACTACAAAGTGACTGTATAATCGTGAATACATCACGCGGATCTCATATAGATCTCAGTGCTTTATCGGACGCACTATCAAAAAATAAGATTCGTGCAGCTGGTTTGGATGTTTTTCCTAATGAGCCTCCAGAAACTGATGTAGAAAAAATTTTTCAACTGAATAATATTATATTTTCTCCTCACATCGCAGGTCTTAATAATGAATGTGCATCCAGGATGGCTATAAATTCGGCACAAAATATAATCGATGCCCTCAATGGATCCTTGAAAGAAGAGTATGTTATAAATAAGGACGTCTTATAAAGATAGACTTCCTATATAATACTAATTTTTTGATAAATGGGGATATACTTCAGATAACAATGAGCCTTTACAATATGTCTTATTGAAAACATCTGAAGACTTGATGTTTTCATACCACTCACAAACATTCTTATGATGACTCCATAATTCTGGCATTCCAAGATCATCCATTCGAACAATTACTGGCATGATACAAATATCGGCATAGGTTGCCTCTTCCCCAAGTAGGTAAGGACCTCCACTGACTTCAATCCATTTATTCATTCTGTCAGCGGTTGCCTTTATTTTTGATGTTGACTCATTCATGTCTTTATCTGTAAAACCTGTCCTACCCATTTTTAATAAAAATTCTTTTCGTAATGGTTTGGACTCAGCTAAGGCTATAAATTCCTTCTCGGTCATATTCTGAAAATGGGGTAAAAATGCCATATTATATGAGGGGATCCGAACTGAGGGCCCTGCGACCTCATCAAAATACCTAATCATTGCCCTCATATTTGCGCATTTTTCAGGTTCTTTTGGACGAAGTGGGCTTAAATTAACATCAATATCCTCTAGGTACTCAATGATAACAGAACTATCTATTATAATTTTACCATCGTGATCGAGAGCTGGGACTACTCCATTTGGATTTATAGCTAAATACTCTGGTTTCAGCTGGTCTCCTGAAAATAAATCTAGTATTTCCATACTAAAATCTATGTTTTTATGATGCAAAGTGTATCTGACTCGCTGACTACAAGTAGACTGTAATGCATTATAAATTTTAAATTTACCTAAACTCATAGCTTATTTGTTATATAAATCTAAACCGTACATAATGTTTGCTGCTTTTAGGAATAATGTCCTATTTACACCATCTGAGTGAAGCCACCCTGCAGCATCTCTAAGTAATTTTGCAACCCCGAATTCTTTCATGTAACCATGTCCACCATGAATTTCCATTGTCCAAGTTGCAATTTTCCAAACAGCCTGACTTGCCATAGCCTTTGGTAAGGCTCCCAGCGTCCAATCCCAACCTTGATCTTGGTTGTCAGCTAGGTAACATGCTTTGTGCGTGTAAGCCCTAGCAGCATCTAATAACATTCTCATTTCTGCAAGTTGAGCTCTTATTCCATCATGCTCAATCAAAGGACGTCCACCTTGCACTCTTATCTTTGCCCATTGCTCAGCTTTTTCGAATAATGCTACTCCAACACCTAAACAACTGGCTGCTGCAAATGAGTTACTGGATGGGAAGAATTTTTGAAGTAGTTGGAAACCCTTACCAACTTCCCCAACAATATTTTCATTAGGTATAAAACAATCTTGAAAAATCAACTCTGCGTTATTTGCCAGACTCTCACCTAACTTATCGTGAACACGCCCAATTGAAAAACCTTCTCTGCCACGCTCTAGAAGAAAACAAGTTGTCCCTTCAAGCATAGGCTTACCTTTTTCAGTTTGAACAAATAATAAATAAAAGCTTGCACGGTTACCATTTGAAATAAAATGCTTCATCCCATTAATAACGTAACCACCATCTACTTTCTCAGCAGTTGTTCTAAATGGTGTTGGATAAGGCAAGAAATAATTTGATGCGTTATCCGGTTCGGTAATTCCGATTGCTAATACAGCTTCAGGATCTTTTGAAAATGGTACAAGCGCTCTCTCAGCTTGATCTTCATTTAAAGCCTTTTCCATAATTGTAGCTAGCTTCATTGTTTGTGCCATTACAACTGATACACCAACATCGCCAACAGCTAGTTCTTCAACAACCATTGCTGTGGTATGCGAGTCAGCACTTAAACCACCATATTTTTCTGAAAGTGTCATTGTTCTTAAGCCCAAATCATTTGCTGCTTTTACAATTTCGCCACAATACCTCTTGTCTGGAGTATCCATTGCGTCAAGCTCTGCAGATTTAGGTTTAACTACATCATCAACAAATTTCTTTACTGAGTCTATTATTGCCCTTTGTTCTTCAGTTTCTATAAACATATCATGCATGGTGATTTTCCTTAATTATTTCGTCGTTTAATTTATATGTCATAATACGTTATATATATTAAATTAGATTATGTAAAACAAACTAAAAATCGAATTGACTTAAGAAAAAAAAATTATATTGTGTGGAATTAGGGTTTATCTTTCCAAAAATTTATAATTCTTTTATGGAGGTGTTGAAATGAATAGTAAATATCACATATCAAGAAGAAGCTTTTTAATGGGCTCTTCAGCATTGGCTGCAGTTGGCATAACTTTCTCGCCACTTAGCGCAAACAGTAATAATGAACTTAATTTTTATAATTGGGATGATTATATTGGCGAAAATACTCTATCTGATTTTGCGGATAATACGGGTATTAAAACTAAACTAGATTTTTTTGCAGATAATGATGAATTGTTCTCTAAGCTTAGAGAGGGTAATCCTGGATATGATATTATCGTCCCATCTGACATTTATGTAGAAAAAATGGTCAAAGCAAACATGCTAGAAAGAATCGATCATGGTAAGATTTCTAACATGAATAATATAGATACTAACTTTTTAGATCCCGTATTTGATCCAAAAAGACAACACTCTATTCCATATATGTGGGGAAGCATTGGTATTGGATATGACAAAAAAAGAACAGGCCTCACCCCTGATTCATGGTCATATCTTTACGAGTCAAATAAATATTCAGGTAATATTTCACTATTATCCGAAGCCACATCAGTTATGGCAATAGGACTTAAATATTTAGGTTATTCTGCTAACTCAACTAATCCAAAAGAATATAAGCAGGTTGAAGAACTTCTCATAAATCAAAAGAAACATATAAAAGTTTTTGCTGAGGATAACGGGCAGGACCTACTTGCATCCGGTGATGTCATACTTGCACAAGAATTTAATGGTGATATAGCTCAGGTTATGCTTGAAGATGATAATATTAGCTATCTAGTTCCCAAGGAGGGAAGCCTCATCTGGGAAGATTGTCTTTGCATTCCAAAAGACGCTCCAAATATTGAAAATGCGCATAAATTTATTGATTTTATTCTTCGTGCGGATATCGGAGCAGAACTTGCAGACTATATTCAATATGCAACTCCTAATAAAGCTGCAAAGGATTTGATGGATGAAGAGTACACTTCTAATCCAGCTATTTTCCCAAGTGATGAAACTGTGAAATTATGTGAAAACCAAATATATCTTGGAGAAGATGTTGGTCAGATGATCCAAGACACCTGGACACGTATACTTGCATCATAGCGTAAGCTTGTTAAATGTATACTAAAGAAAGATCCTACATTGACTAGTTGGGGGGTGAGGAGCAAACTTTTCATTTTGCTTCTATTGCCTGGATTATCATGGCTGATCTTATTTTTTATTGTCCCATTAATTATTGTCTTTTCTATGAGCTATGGCGACAAGATTAATATAATAGACATTGATTACACATGGAGTTTAAAAAATTATATTAGAGCCTTTGATGGTGTTTATATAATAACACTATTTAAATCTATTATAATCAGCGCTGTTACAACAATAGTCTGTTTATTAATTGCCATTCCTGTAGCATTTTATATAAGTTTTTCATCAATCAGAATGAAGTCTATCTTACTAGTTTCAATTATGCTCCCACTATGGACAAACCTCCTAATTAGGACTTATTCTCTAATTGCTATTCTGAGAACAAAAGGTCATATAAATAGTTCTCTAGAATATATCTGGGAGAGTACACATAATCTATTAAACTTCTTTAACCTTGCTAATTATGAAATTATGGGGGAGAGCTTTGTCCCACTGAATCTAATGTATAATAACTACTCAATTATATTAGGTTTATTCTATATTTATGTTCCATTTATGATTATACCAATTTATCTGGTACTTGAAAAATTTGATAGAAACTTATTGGAAGCAAGCTATGATCTTGGCGCAAACCACATTAAAACTTTTTTTAAAGTTATCATTCCCAATATTAGTCCCGGTATTACATCAGGAATCATACTAGTATTCATTCCTTGTTTGGGCTCATTCATAATACCTGACTTACTCGGTGGAGCTGACTCACAGATGATAGGCAACATCATTGAGAGACAATTTAAATCTGCGAACGATTGGCCTTTTGGCTCAGCGTTATCATTCATTCTTATATATATAACCCTTGTTATAATCTCAGTAAGGCACGTGTATTCAAAATTATATTCAAAACTGCATCTAAGAGGAAATCTACAATGAAAAAATCTCTTTTTTACAGTCCAATTGATTATGCACGAAATAAGTACTTAAAGTACATTACAATTATTTTTTTATTGACCCTTTATTTACCCATACTAAATTTGATTATTTTTAGTTTTAATGACTCAAAAAGAAATATTGTGTGGCGTGGTTTTACCACTAAATACTACAATAAAGTATTTGAAAATGATGTACTTTTCAGCGCTTTTCTAAACTCCCTTACAATTGCAACTTTATCAACAATAATCTCAACAATACTTGGTTTAACAACTGCTATTGTACTCTGGAAATTTAACTTTTATCTGAAAAAATATTATGATCTTGCACTCCTATTCCCAATAATCATACCTGAAATTTGTATGGGAATTTCAATGCTTGTATTTTTTAACTTTATTAATTGGCCTGCCTTTGAAATTTGGCCCCTGTCTCTGTCAAACATTATTATAGCTCACGTATCTTTTACATTCCCATTCATTGCAATAATTATCAGATCAAGGCTAGCAATTTTAAATACTGACACTCTTGAGGCAGGTCTGGATCTGGGGGCAAATAATATTCAAATAATCAGATTAATCATCGTACCCTTTATCAAGCCGGCAATAATTGCATCATTCTTATTAGCATTTACGCTCTCTTTAGACGATTTTGTTGTGACCTTTTTTACATCAGGACCTAATAGTGTAACATTACCCGTAAAAATATACTCGATGGTAAGATTTGGAATTACTCCAGAAATTAATGCTGTATCAACTCTCCTTATATTGATACTAATATTTTGTACATTTTTTGTGATAAGGTATTTATCTAAAAACAACAGGGAAATATTGGATGACTGACAAAAAGTTTTGTATAGAATTAAAAAATTTGACTAAAAGATTCGAAAATACTGTAGCGGTTGATGATGTCTCATTTAATGTTGAAGAAAATGAATTTTTTACAATTTTGGGTCCATCAGGATGTGGAAAATCAACTGTCCTAAGGTTAATAGCAGGACTTGAGGTTCAAGATCAGGGTGAAATAATTATCAACGGAATTGATTGCAGTAAAATGCCTGCCAATGAAAGGCCTGTAAATATGGTGTTTCAATCATACGCATTATTCCCCCATCTCAATATCAAAGATAATATCGAATTTGGTTTAAAAATTAAAAAGATCGATGAGAAAGAAATCAAAAAAAGAGTCGATGAGATTCTAGATTTGATAAAGATGAGAAGTTACATTAATAAATATCCATCAGAATTATCAGGCGGACAAAGACAAAGAGTGGCATTAGCCAGAGCTATCGTGAATAATCCAAAAATTGTTCTTCTAGATGAACCTCTATCGGCATTGGATGCAAATTTACGCATAGAAATGCAACGAGAGCTTGTCAATATCCAACGTAATCTCGAAATGACTTTTATGCTTGTAACACATGACCAGGATGAGGCTCTATCTATCTCATCAAAAATAGCAATTATGGAGAGCGGTAAAGTTATTGAAACAAATACAGCAACTAATATGTATGAATATCCCTCAAAGAAATATAGCGCAGAATTTCTTGGAAGAATTAATATCATAGATGGATATGTCACTAACATTGGTGATCAGAAAATATTCAAGAGTGAAATTTTTGGAGAAATTAATTTAGAGAATGATCTACATATTCCACAAGATGCTGTACTTGGCATTAGACCTGAGAAAATTATTATTGATAGGTCCTCTAAGAATCTTGATAACCGCATTAAAACAAAAGGCACAGTTATCGATTGGACATATTATGGAGATATGAGCTACATTACAATTGAACTTGATAATAAAAAAAAGATTTATATACATGTCCAAAATATTCACAGAAATACCCTCCAAGAGTTAAAAATAGGGAAAACATTACGTGCATCATTTGATATAAATGATCTAATTATTCTTGAAAAGTAATCCTTTTCTATAAATAATTTTTTGATATAGTAATTAAAAAAACAACATAGGAAATTAAAATGTCAATATTCGAGTCCACAAAAGTTATAGCAATTGAAGAACATTACATAGATCCAAACATCACAAAACTACAAGAAGAAAATACTAAGAATACAAGGATTAGAAACCCTAAAATGGTTGCTCGAATGGAAGACTTTGGTGGGGAAAGAATTGAGGAGATGGACGCAGCAGGTATTGATGTACAAATCTTATCAATAGCGCCTCCTGGGGTGCATAACCTTCCAAAAGATGTAGCAGTGGATGCTGCTAAATTAGCAAATGATTATCTGGCAAAGAAAATGTCAGAAAATCCAGAGAGATTTAGAGGGTTTGCAGCACTACCAATGCAAGATCCGGATGCTGCCGCAAGAGAATTAGAGAGATCTGTTAAAGAGTTAAACTTTGTTGGTGGGATGATACATGGACTCACAAATTCACAATTTGATGATGGAAAAGCATCATGGGCAGTATATGAAACTGCGGCAAAACTTGATGTCCCTATTTATCTTCACCCTGGTATGCCACATCAAGAAGTCAGAAAGATTTACTATCAAGATTATACCGAAGAATTTGCATTATTCCCACAAGCTGCATGGGGTTACACTGTTGAAACTGCCACAATGGCAATAAGACTAGTTCTTTCTAGAATATTTGAAAAATTACCAAATTTAAAAATTATCCTCGGGCATTTAGGTGAAACTCTCCCGTTCTTGCTATGGAGAGTTAATCATAATTTAAAGAGACCAGGAAATGCTCCTATTGAATTTAGAGAAGTTTTTTGTAATAATTTTTATGTTACTACAAGTGGAAATTTCTCAGATCCTGCATTACTTTGTTGTATGCAAGAACTTGGTGTAGACAGAATACTATTTGCAATTGATTGGCCTTTCATTGATAACAAGTTAGGTGCCGATTGGTTTGAAAACCTATCTATATCAAAGGAAGACAAAATTAAAATATTGAATGGAAACTCAACAAGGTTATTTAAACTATAATAATAGTCTAAATAACCATTGCTAGATCATAGAAATTAGAGTTCTGGGACATCAAGTCCAATTCCGACAACTTCATCCTCAATTGGAACCCTGAAAGCGTCGTTAAATAGATTCAATGAAACCATTACTGTTGCGGTAAGAGCAATCTCTACCATTTGCTTTGGTGTGTAATGTTTTTTGAAATTATTTGCTACATCATCAGGTATATTGGATGCGTCAATCATCATATGATCAACAAACTTTAGCGCTGCCTTTTCTGCTTCAGAAAAAGCATCATGGTTATCTGAATTTTGTACATTTTTAATTTTAATTTCATCAACACCGAGCCTTCTTAAGTGTTCAATTTGATGTGTTGAACAATAAAAACATGTATTTCTTGTTGCCACTTTGTAACGGATCAATGCTTTAAATGGCTTTGATAATTCGCCAAGTTCCCATGTTGACTGCCAATAATTACGAGATGCCATACCAAAATCATCAGAATGAGCCATCGCTCTTGCGCTGTTATTAATTCTTTGGCTCCCTTTGGCTTCTTTTAATTCTTTGATTAAAGTCATAAACTCTCCACTAAACTCCTCGTCTTTCAATAGTGGTACGACTGTATTTCCATTTAAATTTTTATCAAGTTGACTTTTCATTATCACTCCAATTATTAATTAAACTGCACTTGGCATCCTCAAATATTCGGAGCCATCTAAATTGATGATTATAGAGACAGGTTTATTCAATTGCAATGCACTAGTTATTGAATCTTTCAATTGTTTAATATTGTTTACTTCAAATGCTTCAATGCCAAAGCTCTGAACAATGTTTTTATAATCTACCTGATCAAAGCTTGTTGACTCAGTATTATAACCACTCTTTACTTGTTTTGACTTAACTTGGGTTAGACCGTTGTCCACCATTATAATCTGTATCATTGAGAGATCGAGCCGTTTCCATGTCGCTAACTCACCTGCATACATAAGAAATCCACCATCCCCAACAAAAGAAATAACAGGGCTTTCTGGAGACGCAAACTTCGCGCCCATCGCTGCACCAAGAGAAAAGCCCATAGGAGAAAGTCCATTAGATACAAAATAAGTCAATGGAAGATTTGTTAACCAAGCCTGGGAAGCAAGCGACTTATGTGCTCCAGCATCAGCTGTAATAATTGTGTTTTTAGGCACAATTTTTCTTATTTCTTTATATACTGCTTGAGGAGCTATACCGTTCGCTTCATTATACTCCTTACTTATGCCTAATTCGTAATTTTGTATCTTCTCAAAACATTCTTTGGCTTCTATTAACCAGTTATGATCTGTTGTGCTACCCTCAATCTTATTTGTTAAAACCTCAAGTGCATATGAAATATCAGCCTCAACTCCAATTGTAACTGGCTGAAAAGTTCTGTCATTAGCATCAAATGAGTCGACACTTATAATTGGTACTTCTGATTTAAATGGTCGAATTATATCCCAGCCATCAAGACCAACTGTAATGATGAGATCTGATTTCTTTAACATATTATCTATGGGCGTGCCAAACCATCCATACATACCTATGTACAATTCATCGTCACAAGGAACGACGCCAACAGCCTGAAGTGTTACACAAATTGGAGACTTTATTTTATTTATAAAAGTCAGTAACTCACTAGACGCCCTAGAGCCAACCACCCCCACTCCAGCAACGACCATAGGCCTCTTTGAATTATTTATAAGTTCTATTGCATTATCTAATTCATTGCTTGGGATATTTTTATTGGCGTCATTCTCTGTAATTAAAATGTCTATTTCTTTCTTTGCAGTATTTATTTCTTTGACAGATTGCACTGGCGAAATTGGCAGATATACTGCACCTGGTCTTGGTCCAATTGCTTGATTATAAGCTCTGTCAATTAGTTCTATGACATTCTCAGAAGTTACTTCTTCAGATAACTTTGCTATTAATCCACCAAATTCAACTAGAGAAACTTCTTGGTGTGGATTTCGAGCTAGTAATTCTGGATCCAATATAGCTGAGAATACGATGATTGGGCGCCTATCTAGAAAAGCTGAGGCTATACCGGATGCAAGATTCGTTACTCCTGGACCCTTTGTTACAATTACAACACCGGGAATACCAGTCAATTCCCCATATGTTGACGCCATGTATGCTGCTGTATTTTCATGATGGGTTAAAACATAACTTATACCTTCGTTTGAGAAAGCATTAATTAAATTAATAGTATCGCTTCCTGGGGTTCCAAAAACTTGTTTTACACCCCTTTTTTTCAAATATTTTGCTATGTACTGACATGTCTGCATTTTCACCTACTTTTTTTTCCTATTGGGACCCCATTATCTGAGGATAATGTGACAAGATCACCAACTTTTATATTATCTTCTATCCCAACAGTTATACAAATACCTAAATTTGTTTCAACATTTGCAATATTTCTTGGTTTCCAATCTTTTTGTCCAAGCATATGGTTAATTAATGATATTTCCTTAACTGTTCCTGATTGAGCTTCTACAAGATCATAATCGATACCACCACAATTTGAACAAAAATATTTCTTTGGAAAAGTATATTTTGAGCATGTATTACACTTATAAATTTCCATTTTTGCCATATTAAAAACCCTCTAAGATTGCGGCAGAAACTGTACCACCATGTCTATATAGAGTCATCCCATAACCAGTTACTATCCCATATTTTGCAGTATTAATTTGGCGATCATTGGCTCTATTTTGAAGTTGCAGTGCTACTTCCCCAATTCCATTTAATCCACCTGCCATACCACCAGGCTGTCCCGCAGATAGCATACCACCCCATGTATTTAGAGGAGTGTCTAGGTTGGACATATTTTGTAAATAACCTTTGATATTAGAATTCTTAACCAAACCCAAATCATTCAGCTGTGCCAAAACTATTGCGGGATAGTCATCATATATACTGTATACATCAATATCCTTGGGTGCTAAGTTTGCAGAGTCATATAAATTATCTTTAAAGGTAATGATTCCTGTCTCTGTTCCATCACCTTCTTGATTATCATAATTGAAACTTTGCTGAAATGCTCTGACGCGAACTTGCTTTTTCAAGTTCTTATTTTCATTTCGGGATAATATCAAGGCATAGGATCCTGCAATAACCGGAACGCAATCAAACCTGCATAAAGGTCCAGCAACTATTGGAGCATTTATATATTCTTCCCTGGATAGAGGGCTTTTGTAGACTGCATGGGGATTCATTGATGCCCAATTTCTCTGTGAAATAAGTAAATTGGCATAATCTTCTTTTTTTAAATTGAATTTTTTCATTTGTCTTGTAGTTACTAACGAATAAACACCATTAGGTCCACCATGACCTAATGGGGATAAATGATCTCTAGTAGCACTATTATAGGCATTTGCTATCTTTGCGTAGCCTGCAAGACCCGTTGCATCCCCTGCTAATATTAAAATATTTTTTGCAGCCCCAGTTTGAATTGCCCTCATTGCGTGACCAAGCATATTCATGGCAGAAGATCCACCATTAGTGTCTTGTAGTAGCCAATTGAGACTTAAGCCAAATCTCCAGGCAATATCTATTGCTGAGTCTGGCGTAATAGAGAAAGATGCTATTGCAAGCCCATCAATATCTTTTAATAATAGATTTGCATCATTAAGCGCGTTGTTAGTTGCATCCCTCATCAAGTTTTGAATAGTTTGACTTTCAGATGGGTGTCTGGTGTATTCTGATTGTCCTACACCGATTATCTTGGGATCAAACATACAAATCTAATTGACTAAATAGATTGGTATTTCGGAATGAAGCATTAAATGCCTTGTAGCACCACCAAAAATAATCTCTCTTAATCTACTCTGGGTGTAAGCTCCCTTTACAATAAGGTCTGCATTAACAGATTGGCTATAATCAAGAATTATCTCACCTATTTTCTTCTCATCACCCGATAAAGTTATAGCTTTTGATTTGATGCCATGCGATGATAATAATTCCACTACTTGTTCGCCAGTTGGACCGTCAGATATTACTTTTTCAACAGTAAGAATTGTTACGTTATCTGCTTTTTTTAGTATTGGTAACGATGCAAAGACCGCTCTTGAACTTTCCGTTGTACAATTCCATGAGACAACAACTTCTTTCCCTATATCAATTTGTTTATTCATTGGGATAAGCATTACAGGTCTTCCACCATCGAAAAGGATTGTTTGAATGGAGCTCAAGCTAGCACTCTGTAATTCCTGATAAGGTCTAGATATGATTACAACATTATAAACCCTAGATAAATCACCTAGATATTTTTGATTTTGTAACTCATCAGATAGCCACTTATACTTAAGATCTTTTAATTCAGGATCAGAATTTACCAACTCACCTATATGATGAGTAAATTTTTGCTTAAATTTTTCAGCTTCACCTATATTCTCATCATGATGCAACGAGTCAAATATAATTGACCCCTCTTGAGCAATAAAACTATCTATTCGTTGATGTATAGCGACACCATTTACACTAGAATTATATTTCTTCGCAAGCGAGACAGCGCAATCGATTAAGTGCGGTATTGTCTCGATATATTCAAATGGTAGTAATATATTTCTCATGATCAAACCTCATCGTCTATAGACTATTTCAGAGACCTTTCATTAGTTCTTCTGGGTCAATTGGCAATTGTAATTCTTTACCAGTCTTGGACGATAAATCCATAGCCATGGTTAATATAAGATTTCGGTGACCCTCTTCAGCTGTCGCGTGAGGTGTATCCTTGCCAAGATATATTCTTGTGAACCACGAATTTGTCTCTTCCCTTAATGGCCCCCATAAATCTCCGTTATAGATGTCACCCGGAGGAAAACTAGTTAAAAAATCTACATTTCTTGTTGCTTCTAGTTGAAGACCTTCAGGTCTGTATGCTGGACCTTGATTATACTCTGTTGCTAATATTACATCTCTATGAGTATCTTCAATATCAATAACACCTTTCGTGCCTACAACACCAATTTCAAGACCATAAACTGCCCCCGGCCAAACTTTTGGTAATGCCCAACATATATTCATACTAAAGATAGTACCATCTTCCATAGTGAAAACACCAAAAGTTGCGTCTTTTGTTCCAAGTTCAGCCATTATTTTTTCAGTAGATCTTGCAAAAATCGATACGGGTTTTGCTTGCTGCCCTAACAACCATAATGCCATGTCCAAGCTATGAGTCCCAGAGACAACCATAGGCGTTAAATGTCTTCTGTCTTGAGTAAGCCTTACTTCACCTGTTGGCGCCATTTTATTCATGAAAGCTCTTACAACTACAGCGGTTGCTTCGCCTATTTGTCCGTTATTTATCCTCTCTTTAACGGCTAAAAATCTTCTTCTAAATCTTTGTGTATAACCAACTACTGCGTCAACACCTGATTCTTTTATTGCATTTAAAACCTTCAATGATTGAACAGCATCAGTTGCGAGTGGCTTTTCAATCAACATCGGGATTTTACGCTCAACACCAGCGAGTATTGGGTCAACATGGCTCCATGTAGAAGTAGCAACGATAAGAGCATCTACTTCGGGTCTTTCAATTAACTCTCTAAAGTCAGTTGTAAAAAAATCTGCCTTGATATCATTTTTTAATTTTTTACCAAGATCTTCATTTATGTCTGCTAATCCAATCCACCCAATACCTGGATATTCTTTTGCTAGCGTGGACCTCATTCTTCCAACAACACCACAGCCAACAACAGCAAGCCCTAATTTTTTATCATGTGCCATTACATACCCCTTTACTAAAATTTTATTCTACTAAAAAATATTGATATTTCAATTGAATAAAAAACTTGCAACTAATTTTATTTTTTCGATTTATCTTGGTGAATTTGATATAAATCTGGTCTATTTTGTTTTGTTGTTTCTATAGACTGAGCCAACCGCCATTCAGAAATCTTTTTATGATTTCCTGATAATAAAATATCTGGTATTTGATATCCATCATATTCTCTTGGAAGAGTGAATTGAGGGTGCTCCAATAGCCCATCTTCAAAACTTTCTGAGAGTTTGGACTCTTTTTTATTCATTACACCATCGATTAGTCTTACGCATGAATCAATAATATTTATTGCTGCAATATCTCCATTGCTAAGAACAAAATCACCAATTGAAATTTCTATACCATTAGTTGCCTGCACAATCCTCTGATCAATCCCCTCAAATCTACCACATAATATTATAATACCTTCACCAGCCACAAATTCCTTAGCCATATTTTGTTGATATTTTTTACCTCTAGCTGCAGGAATAATTAATGGCCTTGTGTCACCCGATTGTCTCAGTTGCTGAATGATAGGAATTATTATATCTGCTCTCAAAACCATACCCGGACCACCACCCGCTGGAGGTCCATCTATTTTTATTTTTTTCTTATCTTTCTGTTTCTCAATTTTTATGAAATCGATTGACCACAATCCATCATCAAGAGCCTTCCCTGTAATGCTATAACCAAGCGGTCCAGGAAATATTTCAGGGGTTGATGTTATAACTGTAACTTTCCACATTTTGGATTTTCTTAATTAACTAACTAATAATTTATTTGAAATTATAACTTTTTTCTCATTTAAAGACACTTCCGGGAAGTTTTCTTGTGTGAATGGAACCATTTTAAGTTCATTGTCTTGCTTCTTTATTTCAATAATATCACCTGCTCCAAAATTATACACCATGTTAATAATCCCTATATCTAGATTATCATTATCCTTTACTGATAGACCAATTAAATCATTTATGAAATACTCATCATCTTCAAGTACACCAAAATCTGACCTTCTTGTATAAATATAATCGTCTTTTAGGATGCTAGGATCTATATCAGTTATTGAAGTGAATTCAGCGAGAAAATGAGCCCTTTTATTACCCTTTAATTGGTCAGTTAACCTAATACTAAATTTTCCACTCAAATATAAATTCTTGTAAGTTTTAATATTAGTTGGGTCTTCAGTATAAGATTTGATCTGTACTGTTGATTTATCCAAAAACTTTATAAGTTTTCCTACACAAATCAGCTTATTATATTTATTTTCTTTAGGCTTATTCGCTTGAGGCATCTTGAGAGAAAAAACTTATTTAGTTTCTTCATCACCCGATTCTTCTACTGGAGCTTCTTCTGCTGGAGCTTCTTCTGCTGGAGCTTCTTCTGCTGGAGCTTCTTCTGCAGCAGGCGCTTCTTCTGCTGGAGCTTCTTCTGCTGGAGCTTCTTCTGCTGGAGCTTCTTCTGCTGGAGCTTCTTCTGCTGGAGCTTCTTCTGCTGGAGCTTCTTCTGCTGGAGCTTCTTCTGCTGGAGCTTCTTCTGCAGCAGGTGCTTCTTCTACTGGAGCATCTTCTGTGGCTACAGCTTCCTCTGCTGGGGCTTCTTCAACTTCTTTTTTTGGAATTGCTTTCTTAGGATTATTTCTTGGTTCACGTTTTGCTAACCCCTCTGCATCAAGAAAACGAAGAACTCTATCTGTTGGCTTTGCACCTACGCCCATCCAATATGATATTCTCTCGTTTTGAAGGGTGACTCTTTCCTTGTGATCTTTAGGAAGCAATGGATTATAAGTTCCAAGTTTCTCAATAAATCTACCGTCTCTTGGGTTTCTAACATCTGTTACAACTATTCTGTAATACGGACGTTTCTTTGAACCGCCTCTAGCCAACCTAATTTTTAATGCCATTCCAATTCCTTTTAATTAAAATTCCACTTATAAATAGCCACATTCACTTTTTTCGTCCAGTCAAATTTAACAAATTTGATAATTTATTTTGAGAATTTGGCAATCCGGGCAATCCAGGCAGTTTACCACCAGCGGAGTTACTCTGCAATTGAGATAACATTTTTTCTGAAATATTGCTATCATTTAATTTATTAATTTCATTATTATTTAGCTCTGGCATATCAAAATTTTGATCCAACATACCCTTCTTCCCGAATTTTTTCATCATGTCTGATGTTTGCCGGTATAACTTTATGAGCTTATTTATTTCTGACACCTCTGTTCCTGAACCACTTGCTATTCTTCTTTTTCTTGAGGCATTCAATATTTTTGGGTTTCTTCTCTCTTTTGGAGTCATTGATGATATAATTGCAATTTGTCGGTGAATAATTTTATCATTCATATTTGACTCAGCCATTTGTTTTTTGACCTTACTGATGCCAGGCAACATTCCAAGTATTCCTGAAATACCCCCCATCTTGGACATCTGCTTAAGTTGCTGTGCCATATCATCCAGATCAAATAAACCTTTTGATATTTTTTTAGCTATCTTGTTAGCATTCTCAGTATCGATTGTTTCTTTGGCTTTCTCAACAAGGGATACAATATCTCCCATCCCAAGAATCCTATTTGAAATACGATCAGGATAAAATTCTTCTAGATTTTCTATCTTCTCCCCTGTCCCAGCAAACTTTATTGGTTTACCAGTAATGTGACTCATTGACAGAGCAGCCCCACCACGAGAGTCACCGTCTAACCTTGTTAGAATTACACCCGTTAGTGGTAATTTTTGTGAAAAAGATTTTGCAACATTTACAGCATCTTGACCAGTTAAAGCATCTGCAACCAGTATTATCTCCTGAGAGTTTGCAATTTGATTAATACTATCTAATTCATTCATGAGATCTTCGTCTACATGCAATCTACCGGCTGTATCCAAAATCAATACATCAAAACCGCCTAATTTAGCTTCTTGAAAAGCTCTTTTGGTGATTTCTGTAGGCTTTTGGTTTTTAATTATTGGCAGTGTCACAATAGAGTTTTCAACACCAAGGATTTCTAGTTGCTCCTGCGCAGCTGGTCGGTTTACATCTAATGATGCCATCATTACTTTATTTTTATATTTATTTCTGATGAAATGAGCAATTTTAGCAGAAGTAGTTGTCTTTCCTGAACCCTGCAAACCTACCATCATAATTACTGCAGGTGGATTTACTTTTAAGTTTAACTCGACATTTTCTGAACCAAGAAGTTTTGTGAGTTCATCATTAACAATTTTAATTACAGTCTGTCCTGGTGAAACAGATTTTATAACTTCTTCACCAATCGCTTTTTCTCTAACTTTTTCTAGAAAATCTTTTACAACCTCCAAAGCAACGTCGGCTTCTAAAAGGGCTCTTCTAACCTCCCTAAGTGCTTCATCAACATTCGATTCAGTGAGAAGCCCTCTTCCTGTAATCTTTGAAAAGACGTTAGATAATCTATCTGATAATGTTTCAAACATATAAAGTCTCTTATACCCCTAATCTATTTTTTGTCAGATAACGTTGCTCTGATAATATTTAAAATATCTCAAATAATCTAACTATTACTATCATAAAATAAAAAAAATAACTATATTGCAAATATACATTACTTTACAATTGTGAGATATGCTTCCAAAGTTAATATAATGAATAAAATTTCCTTTATCGATCTAAAGACACAATATTCAATAATAGAAAAAGATATAAAAAATTCTATATCAAACGTTCTTGAGAGTAGCCAATTCATTCTTGGGCCAATTGTTGAGAAAGCCGAACTTTTATTATCAAAATATACTCAGGCAAAAAACACAATTACAGTATCAAGTGGAACAGATGCTCTATTTGTCTCTCTACTTGCTCTTAATATTGGACCTGGCTCAAAAGTCTTCTTGCCTGCATTTACATACACAGCAACTGCTGAGGTAATTGCATTGCTAAAAGCTACACCAGTATTTGTCGATGTGGATGACTCAACGTATAATATCTCTCCAAGTGATCTTGACCTAAAAATAAATAGTTATAAGAAATCTGAGCTCGAAAATTCAGCAGTTATTGCTGTTGATTTATTTGGGCAACCAGCTGATTACAAAAGATTAAAAAAAATTACCGATGCATATGATCTTCATCTTATTTCGGACGCAGCTCAATCATTTGGTGGTACAATAGATAATACTAAAGTTGGGAAATTAGCCCCTATTACTACGACTAGTTTTTATCCAACTAAGCCATTATCATGTTACGGTGATGGCGGAGCAATATTTACCGATAATAATGATATTGCTGAAAAAATTAAATCAATAAGGTCACACGGAATCAGTAATGATCCCTATGAGAATGTAAGAATTGGAACAAATGCAAGATTTGATGCAATTCAAGCTGCTGTAATTATTAATAAGTTAAATATTTTTGACGAAGAACTAATACAACGTCGAAAGATTGCATCAATTTATAATCAAGAACTAGAAGAATTTGCCCTTTTGCCTACAATACAAGCTGGAACGAAATCAGCATGGGCACACTACACAATTCGTACAAAAAAAAGAAATGCGATGAGAGCATTTTTATCGGAAAATGAAATCCCGACAATGATATACTACCCAAAACCTATGCACAAACAGATTGCTTATCAGAATTACCATGACAGCAGTGCTCTACCAAATAGCGAAATGCTGTGTACTGAAGTATTAAGTCTACCATTGCACCCATACATGAGTGAAGAACAAGTCCTTACGATTACTTCAAAAGTTAAAGAATTTTTAAAAAAATAAAAGGTTAACCCATTGAAAGTAAATTTTTATAAAATGAACGGTGCTGGAAATGAGTTTGTGATCGTAGATAACTCAAGGAAAGAATATACGATTACAAAGAGTTTAATTGAGAAAATGTCAAATAAAAATACTGGCCCTGGTTGTGATCAGTTCATTTCTATTGAGAAAATTAATGACAATAACGTTGATATAAAAATTTGGAACAAGGATGGTAGTACTGCAGAAGCTTGCGGAAATGCCTCCAGGTGTGTGGCTAAAATTATCTTTGAAAAAAACCAAATTAATGAAATTAACTTAAATATGGATTCCCTAAAACATATCTGTAATCAAACAGACTACGGGGATGTGAGAGTTAACATGGGGAAAGCACAAACTCAATGGAACAAAATACCAACCACCCATAATATTGATGACACCCTTCACTTTAATTACGACTTTCAAATAACTCCTATTAAAAATGTCCAAGATGTTTGTTTAGTGAATATTGGTAATCCTCATATAATTTTCTTTGTTAATAATTTAAATAACTTAAACATAACTGAAATTGGTCCAAAAATAGAAAATCATGAGATTTTTCCGGAAAGGATCAATGTTAGCTTTGCGAAAATAATTGATAAAAATAATATCGATTTAATAGTGTGGGAAAGAGGTGCTGGAATAACAAAAGCGTGTGGAACAGCAGCAGCAGCAGTTACATTTGCTGCAAACAAATTATCTCTTTCTGATACAAATGTTAATATCAATCTCCCAGGAGGGAAACTGCAAATTAACATAGATGTAAAAGATAATATTTTTAAGTCAGGACCAGCAGAACTTGAATATATTGATGAATTCATATATGAAGAGGCCAATGGTAAATAACTTAAATTTTCTTACGTTTGGATGTAAATTAAATACATACGAAACCCAAATTATGAGAGAAAAAGCTGAAAGCTCTCATTTGAAGAACTTTAGCTTCATAAATAGTTGTGCAGTCACAAATGAAGCTGTAAAACAAGTGCGACAAGCAATTAGAAAAGAAAAGAAAAATCATCCCAATAACAAATTAGTTGTAACTGGATGCGCGGCGGAATTATATCCTCAAGACTTTATTAACATGCCAGAAGTTGATTTTGTTATAGGTAACAATGAAAAAACAAAGACCAACACTTTCTTAAATCTTTCTGGTATAAATAATCAAGAAATAAAAGAGAATGAATACGGACATGATGACCATCCATTTATAAATGGTTTTGAAGATAGGACAAGAGCGTTTGTTCAAATTCAAAATGGATGTGATCATAGATGTACATTTTGTATAATACCCTTCGCGAGAGGAAATGCTACCTCACTTCCTGGAGAGATCATAGTCAAACAAATACAAAAATTAATAGATAATGGTTATCATGAAATAATATTGACTGGAGTGGATATCACTTCCTATGGGAAAGATCTCGATAAAAATATTACTCTCGGGAAACTGCTAAAATATATAATAAAAAATACAGATGGTCTAAAAAGATTAAGAATTTCATCTATAGACTCAATCGAAATTGATGAAGATTTTCTCGAAATTTTTTCTATTGAAAATACCATTATGCCCCATCTACATCTATCATTACAATCAGGTAATAATATGGTCCTTAAAAGAATGTTAAGGCGTCACCAAACAGAAGATGCTGTCAATTTTTGTGAAAAAGTTAGAAAAATACGACCTGATACAGTATTTGGTGCAGATATTATTGCTGGCTTTCCGACTGAAACAGAAGAAATGCATCAAACAACCATAAAACACATAGATGAATGTGATATAAAATACTTACATATTTTCCCATTTTCTGCAAAAATTGGAACCCCAGCTGCAAGAATGCCGCAAGTAGATAAGAATACCATTCGAAGACGTGCAAAAGATCTAAGAGATTTAGGTTCAATAAAATTGAATTCTTATCTTACAAGTGAGATCGGTAAGCAAAAAGAGATTCTCATTGAAAAGCCTGGATTCGGAAGAACAGAACAATATTCAATGGTCTTATTACCAAAAAATACGGTTCAAGGTGAAATTATCTCAAAAAAGATAATTGGCGTCAGCAAAAATCAGCTTCTCGCTGAATTAAGTTAAGAACTCAAGAGAAATGAAAAATACTTGGTTTCAAAAATTAAAAAATAGTCTTTCCAAATCTTCTTCAGCGATTTCGGAAGGAATTGTGAAGATTGTTAGTTCTAAAAAGCTTGACGAACAGACACTCCAAGATCTTGAAGATCTGCTAATCAGCGCCGATATAGGTGTTGACTCATCTATATCAATCATTGAAAACTTAAAAAAAGAAAAGTTCAATAAAGATGTTGAGATTGATGAGGTTAGAGAATTTATTGCCTCACAAATAGAATCTAAACTAGCTAATTCTTACGTTCCATTAAAAATAGAAAAAGAAACGACTCCTCAAATAATTTTAGTTGTAGGCGTCAATGGGTCTGGGAAAACTACAACAATAGCAAAGCTTGGCAACCTGATAAAAAAAAGAGGTCTGAGTGTTGTTTTCGGTGCTGCAGATACCTTTAGAGCTGCAGCGTCCGAACAATTACAAATGTGGGCTAAAAGATTAGACATAGAAATCATTACTATTCCTAGTTCAAATGATGCAGCAAGTGTAGCCTTTGAAACAGTAAAGAAAGCAAAAGAAACAAATAAAGATTTTGCTATAATTGATACAGCAGGTAGGCTTCAGAATAGAACAGAGCTTATGGATGAGCTTGCAAAAATTATCAGAGTTATTAAGAAAATAGACTCTAATGCGCCACATTCAATATTATTAACATTAGACGGGACTGCAGGTCAAAATGCAATTCAACAAGCAAAAGTTTTTAAAGAAATCGCGAACGTAACCGGTATGATAATTACAAAACTAGATGGTTCAGCTAAGGCAGGATATATTGTCTCAATCTCACAAGAATTAAATATTCCAATTCATTTCATTGGGGTTGGAGAGTCAGTAGAAGATTTAAATGACTTCAATATAAAAGATTTCTCAAGACTTATCGTAGGACTTGATGAATAATAATTGATATGACACTAAAGAAAAAACACCCACCAAATTCTGAGAATCCAAAAAATTCTATATCCTTGATATTTCACCAAGTGCAGCAAAAGATGGACCTTGATCAAAAAAATATTTTCTCTAAGTACAGCATTACTCCAAGACAATTCATAGTACTACAAACTATTGATTACTTCCCTGGCTTAAATCAAAACCAAATTGTTGCTCATATTCAAATTGATCGATCCACTGTGAGCGATATTATACAAAAGCTAGAAAATAAAAATTATATATATAGTCATCCTGATTCAAATGATAAAAGAAATAAAGAAATAAAAATCTCATCTCAAGGCAGAAGTGTCTTGAGAAGGTTACAAAAAGTAGTTAACGAGCAAGAAAAAGATTTTCTTAGAAAGATTAAGCTGGATACGAAAAATAAATTACTGTCGAGCCTAAAAAGGTACGCTAGAGATAATTAATTTAAAAACTTAAATATTTACTCTCTTTCAAAAAATCCTGGGTGCTCACGGTGAACTCCAAAGTTGACAATTCTTTTCCCATATCTGAGATTCAAATTATCTACTGATGATGATAACCTCTCTCTTAAATTCTTCTCACCCGCTTGTAATTGAAGAAAAAATTCCCCTGATCTATCTTTTAGTTTGATCAAACCGCTTAATCTAACGCCAACAAAATCGATTCTATTGGGATACAAGTTTATACCAATTTTATCCCATAATTTTTTAAACTCTCTTAGGAAAAAAAATGTGTCTTGAGAAAATACAAATGTAACCGAATCTTGCCAAACACCAACGCTATTTATTCTTATAAAAACATCCAGACGACTAGCACAATAATTATGTTTCCTTATTCTTTCAGAGGATTTTTCTACTAACCACCTACCTACAAGATAAGCTCTAAAAGGAGACCGATTCTCTGGAGAAAGCACCTTAGAATTACCATAACTACCTCGAGTTGAATTATTAATGGGAATATCTTCACCTCTTAAAGCTCTTACAAATCGTTCCCCTTCTATAGATCTCCAAACCAGTCTAGCGTGACGCGGATCCATATTATATAAATCACTAATAGAATATATTTTAGAGTTAAGTAATTTCCTTTTAATTCCTCTAGAAATTCCTGGGAGATCATCTAATGATAAGTGATTAATCCTCTCTGGCATATTCTCTTTATATAGCCATTGCAAACCGTCCGGTTTTTGTATTTTACTTGCTATCTTGGCTAGCAGTGGATTGGGACCAATCCCTATCGATAATCTTATTTGACTACCAACGTTTTGCTTAATGAGTAGTTTTATCTTTGTCGATAAATCTATTGCATTGTGTAAACTGGTATTATTGCCTCCTAAATATACTTGGAATTCATCAATAGACCTGACACTCTCGAGTTCGGCAATACCATCTATTAAATATGAAATATACCTATTATATTTTGCATAAAGCTTATGTCTGCTTTGCCTAAAATTAATACCAGGGCATAAAATCTTAGCATCATAAACTCTCGTCCCAGTTCTTACACCATAAGCTTTAGCTTCATAACTGGCGGCTACCACACACCCTGCATCATTATTTATAGCAGTAATGGCAACAGGCTTATTCCTTATACTAGGATCTAGCTGCTGCTCAATACTCGCGAAAAAACTATCCATATCAATATATAAGGTCTTAAAATTCGTCATTTATAATTTTTTTCTTTATTTATTATTATTTTGTTCTTATTTTGTTCTATACCATGGATAAAAAAAAACAATTAAAAAATGTCGCTTTTGGAGGAGATTGGTCTGAGAAAACATTGGCTGATTATGAAAGAGAGGTTTTTCTCGGTAAATTACGAAGGGCCTACCAACAATCTATGACAGGAGAATTGAAAGATAGAGAGCTCCAAGAAATATCAACCTACATCAGAGAAAATATAGAAAAAGGTGACCTCTTGGCAAAATCATTTGAAGAAAAAATAAGAATCAAAGATCCCCATCAAAAAAAGATAGCCCTTTTAAAAGTAATCAATATTATAAAGCTATGGTTAGCGATAAGATAATTGATGATTATCCGTCATCCTGTCCGTGTATTTGACAGCATAAAAATAATAACAACTCCCAATAATATAAATGCAATACCTATAAGAGCAGGCAAATCCAAATTTTGTTTAAAAAATAAATATCCAACAATCGTGACCAGCACAATGCCCATACCCGACCAAATTGCATAAACAATCCCAACAGGTAGAAATTTTAGAACTATTGATGATAAGAAAAGGGCAACAAAAAAGCATGATACAGCAAGTATAGAAGGTAAAAGTTGAGAAAACCCATTAGACATTTTCAAGAAACTTGTCCCAAGCGTCTCTGCAACTATTGCCAAAAAAAGATATAACCAATGCATCTATACTCTTTCTAAAAAAACTCAATTACTGAGATCTTTGATATCCTTTACTTCTTTTAACCCAGGAAATAAAAACCACCAAATAACTGATAGAGAGATAGTCAAAGCACCACCAAACATAATTGCTGGGACCGTCCCTATCAAACTGGCTGAGAAGCCTGCTCTAAAATCTCCTAGTTCATTTGAACCCTGGGTTATAACTGAGTGAACTGACATTACCCTACCACGCATATTATCAGGTGTAACTAGCTGAACGATGATTTGCCTGATATTCATACTCACCATATCAGAAGCCCCATAGATAAATAGTGCGGCAAGTGATATCCATAATGACGTAGATAATGAAAAAACAATTGTTGCAAAACCAAAGATAATTATCGAATAAATTAGAACTCTTCCAGGATAACGGATTGGAGGTAACTGTGATAACATCATAGCAGCAAATAAAGCTCCTATCGAAGGCATTGCACGTAAAACCCCAAGGCCTTCAGGTCCTATATTTAATATATCAAGCGCAAATATTGGTAGCATACCCATTATACTACTAAATAACATTGCCACTATATCTATAGCCATAGTTCCAAGTACTATCTTCGATTTCCAAACATATACAAACCCACTAAGTAACACTTTTAATGTTACTCTCTCAATTTCTTTAAATTCATTTTTTAAATTTGGAAGTGATATTGCACTCAGAGTTGAAATCATAAAGCTTATTAGAGCAACTGCATAAACCCATTTATCTATATATGCAATTAATAATCCGGCTATAATTGGCCCAAATAATGCCCCAAATTCATCAAAAAAGTTTACATAACTAACGGCTCGAGGAAAGATCTTTTTATCTACTAAATTTGGTAAAACTGCAAACGAGCTTGGACCTTCAAGAGACATTGCTATACCATGTAAAATTAGAATTAAATAAATCGGAATTATTGAACCGGTATCTATGTAGTAAATTGAATAATAAAGTAAAAATGCTGACACAAAAACTTGGATTAAGTTACATATAATCAATAAATATTTTCTATTATATTTATCAGCCAAGACACCGGCAGGAAGTATCAAGAAGAATTGTGGTGCAAATTGAATTAGCCCAATCAGCCCTAATGCAAGAGGACTTCCAGTTTTGGTATATATTTGCCATCCTACAGTGAGGCTAATAATCTTTAACGCAAAAGAACTAAACCAACCAAGGCAAATAAATTTTAATAGATTGGCATTGTACAGCGTACTATCAGAGAATTTCATTATAATTAACCATTAGATAAATAATTTAATGAGAACCGAACCACTCAATATCTCGAAGCCAATAAACCCAAATATCTGAATTTAATATTGTAATAGAATATTTAAGGCAATTTCTTAATAAAATATATCTGGTAGATTTTACTAAATATAGCTAAGATATAATATAATTTAATACGGAACTAAATTTTATCAAGCACTAAAATGAACAGACTAAAATTAATATATCCAGGTACTATCATAGTAGGAATTATCGCATATATCTTTACAGTTGGTATTGCTTTTACAACAAAAGGTTTGGTAATTGGAGTCTTAAGTGCAAGCTTACCAATACTATCAAATATTTATTGGGTATATTCATTATGGAATGAAACAAATACATTTTATACCCTTTACGTAAACATCAACATAACTTTAGCAATGATGATTTTTTCATGTCTATTAGTTCAGCAAATCATTAAGAGATTTTCATAGAAACGGAAATGGCGCACCCGGAGAGATTCGAACTCCCGACCAAGTGGTTCGAAGCCACCTACTCTATCCAGCTGAGCTACGGGTGCGTATTTATATTTACCAATATTATTATATTAAAATATTTAAAGACGCGAAGAAATTCTATCAAAGAGTTTATCCGTTAGGATCCTCTTTAAATACATCATTATGATTGTTGCCCAGGTAACACGGTACCTTATTTTTGGTTTTTTAGAAGTGCATGCATGTATTACTGCTTTACTGACAGCATCTGGCAAAAGCTCAAATGCTATTTTTTTTGGATTCTTATCCTCAAGTCTTGGAATTATTATTTTTGAATAAATTTCTTTATTATCCGACTTCTCCCACCTAATTGATTTTTTAAACTGGTTGTAACTATTTTCTCGAAATTTTGTTGTTATTGGACCAGGTTGAATAAGAATAACCTTGATATTATGCTTCTCAGTTTCCATCCTTAAAGTATCAGATAAACCCTCAACTGCATATTTTGTGGCTGTGTATGCACCCCTATATTTCAGCGCCATAAAACCTAAAATAGATGAGTTCTGAATGATTCTACCTGATCCTTGTGCTTTCATAAAAGGAATCACTTTATTTGTTAAGGAGTGCCAACCAAAAAAATTTGTTTCAAAAATATTTCGTAAAGAATCCACAGGAATATCTTCGACAAGAGATGGGAGACCGTAAGCGCCATTATTGAACAAAACATCAATTTTTCCATTAGTTTTTTCAAGTGCGTAATTGAATCCAGAAGTAATTGTTTCTTCATCAGAATAATCAATTACAGTACTAGAGAGTCCATATTGATTAGTCAAAATTTCACAGTCTTTTATATCCCGGCAAGTTGCAATAACATTCCAGCCTAATTCGTGCAAATCCCTTGCTACACATAGCCCTATACCACTTGAAGACCCAGTCACAAGTATACTTTTTTTTGAATTATTCATCATTATCTACAATTTATATTTGTTACAATTAAACCTCTAGATTCTAGAAAATTTATTTATGAGAAAAAATAAAAATAAAAATATTCATATTTTTAACATTAATTGAATTAAATGAGAATTAATGTTTTATCAACTATTTGTAAGTTATATTTATCGTCAAGTGGTTATAGTTTAATCACTTGACTATTTTTTTAGCAGATTTAGAATTTTTATAGTGATTCTATCTGTAAGTCTTACAGGCTGAAAAGATAGATAATAAAGAATGGAGAGGTTATGACAGCTTTATTAGACAGATTGAGAGGAATCCTTAGGAGTGCTCTCGAAATAGCGCTTTGGGCCGTTGCACTACTTACTCTATTACAAGTTCTATTTGGTGATAGTTTTGTATTACTATTTGGAATTGATGTATTAGGTAATATTGGCGCACTTATGGCACAATTTGGTAGCGAAGGACTGGTTGGTCTTATAGCCGCGGGTCTTGTTGCATATCTAATTAGCCGAAGATAGCTCAAGCACTATAATAAAGGCATTTATAGTGCAAAGACTTTAAAAATCTTACACTGTAAATTTTTTGTTTAAACTTTTTTATAACAAAATGGGAGAAATAACATGTTTTCATCATTAACTGGCATGCTCAGAAGTGGCATTGACGTTGCGTTGGTTCTAGTTGGACTAGGAGTTGTACTACAAATCCTATTCCCAGATGCACTAGCATTTATTAACGCTGACGTAGCAGGAAACCTGATTGATCTAATAAATCAATTCTCAGGTGCTGGTCTAATTGGTGTTATCGCAGCATTGATTGTTGTTGACCAATTAAAATAGTTAATTTCATAAAATAAGAAATGGGGACTAATATGTTATTATTAGTCCCTATTTTTTTGACCTCTAACAAACTCAAGAAAAATATCCTCTAAATCCGTTTCCTTTGATATTATATCTATAATTGATACTTTCTGACTCTCTAACTGTTGTAATATATCTAAAAAATTAATTGTGCTAGGGCGATAAATAATCTGTAAATAGCCGTCTTGATTAGCTTTAATGCTATTAATTCCATTGATTTTTATTTCAGACTTTGGATTCTTGATATCAGCCTTAATCAATATTTCTTTTCTATCTAAACTTTTTAATAATTCTTGGGTCGGTGCATTTGCCACTAATTTACCTTTGTTAATAATACCGATTTGATCACAGAGTTCTTGTGCCTCCTCGAGATAATGAGTTGTTAGTAGAATGGTTGTTCCTTGTTGATTAAGCTCCCTGACAAAATCCCACAACTGATGGCGTAACTCAATATCTACCCCAGCCGTAGGTTCATCAAGTACTAAAACACTCGGTTGGTGTGTTAATGCCTTTGCAATTAACAATCTTCTTCTCATTCCTCCTGATAATGTTCTCGAATATGAATAAGCTTTATCTGATAATCCTAGCCTTGACAATAAGCCCATTGAATCCCTGTCCCTTTTAGAAACACCATACAGACCAGCTTGTGTTTCTAAAACTTCAATAGGCTTAAAAAATGGATCAAGATTTAACTCCTGTGGCACGATCCCAATAGCAGATCTAGCTTTTCTCTTTTGTTTTTCAATGTCAAAGCCATTGATTTTTGCTGTGCCAGATGATTTTACAACTAGATTTGCTAAGATATTGATAAATGTTGATTTTCCAGCCCCATTTGGACCAAGTAAACCAAATATTTGACCTTTTTTTATTTGAATTGAAAAATCAATGAGCGCATGCTTCTGAGAACTTCCATTCCTACTTTTGTATATCTTGTTGAGAAGATTAGTTTCAATGGCTAATTCCGTCATGTGCAAAACCTAGCAGTACTATTTTAATTTTAATTTCAGACTTACCGTAGTAATCTCTATATTAAATAAACTAATTATCTTGGATTATCAACTTTTACAAATGTCAAAAATTAATTCAAATTCAACATTATTCTTGATAGATGGATCAACCTTTATTTTTAGGGCATATTTTGCGATGTACAAAGCATCCCAAAGTCGGGGTAGCGGTTTCAGCAGATCAGATGGTCTTCCAACGGGTGCTGTTATGGCATTTTGTAATATGATGTGGAAAATAATCACAAATGGAATAGACACTATCCATCCAAGTCATATTGCAGTTATTTTTGATACAAAAGAAAAAACCTTCAGGAGTGATATCTACCCCTCTTATAAAGCAAATAGAGATGCTCCTCCTGAAGACTTAATCCCTCAATTTCCTCTTATTCATAGAGCGGTGGAAGCTTTCAATATAAGATCAATTTCAAAAGCAGGATTCGAAGCAGATGACATTATTGCTACATATTCAAAACAAGCAAACGAAGCAGGTGCGAAGACAATAATAATATCCGGCGATAAAGACTTAATGCAGTTAGTGAATGATAATGTGACTATGTATGATCCAATGCCAGGTAGAGAGAGATTTATAGATATAGAAGGCGTTCGTGAAAAATTTGGTGTCACACCTAATAGGGTAGTTGATGTTCAATCCCTAGCAGGAGACTCCACAGATAATATTCCAGGTGTTCCTGGAATAGGTCTGAAAATTGCAGCAGAGTTAATCAATGAATATGAAACACTCGAAAATTTGCTGGATAATGCAGAGAGTATAAAACAAAATAAAAGAAGAGAAAATCTGATTAGCTTTAGCAATGATGCAAAAATTTCTTATCAACTTGCACTTCTTGACTCTTCAACACCTCTCGATATAAAACTTGATGATTTATCAAACCAACAATTAGATTATGAAAAAATATTATCATTCTTGAAAGAAATGGAATTCTCTAATCTGGAAAAGAGAGTTGAAGGTTGGTTCTCAAAAGAAAATAAAAATACTAACTTTGATATGCCTTCTTCTCAGATTGAGAAAAAAAATGCTTCAAACATTTCACCATCAACTCAGCACATTGAAATTCGAGATCCTCAGGAATTTGACAATGTATTCAGCAGGCTTATCCAGAGTAGAGAAATATTTATTGATATATCCAGCGATATTTCTAATGGAATTTCATTAACTACAGAAGGAGATATGATTTACACAATTTTTCTGGATACAGAGAAATCAGATGGTGAAATCCAAAAAAACAGTATCTTTTTGAAACTTAAATTTATCATGGAAGACCCCAGTATCAAAAAGATATTTTTTGATTACAAAGCAGTCCTATACTTATTAGAAAAATATGATGTTTCCATCAATGCTTCTGAGGATCTATCCTTACTCGCTTATATTATCAATAATGGGAAAGTAAAAAATGAATTAACTGCATTAGCTCTATTCTATAAAGATGAAATATCAATTTTAGAAGGACTTGAACAAAAAATTATAGGTAAAGTTAAACTAACAAGTCATGAAAAAGTCTCTTTAATTCATAAAATCTGGAATCATCTAATAACAAGAACACTGTCAGGCGGATCTATTCAAGTTTATGAATTGATTGAAAAACCGCTGATAAAAGTACTCTATGATATGGAGAGTAAAGGAATAAAAGCCGATAAATCAGTTTTAGATAAATTATCCCTGAAATTTGGCACAAAAATTAACCAATTAGAAAAAAATATTCATATTTTAGCAGGGGAAGAATTTAATGTTGCAAGTCCTAAACAGCTCGGTGAAATTCTATTCGATAAGTTAGCTCTAAAGGGTGGAAAAAAGAATAAAAGTGGTGCTTGGGCAACGGGCATTGATATCTTAGAAGACTTATCACTACTCGGTTATGAGATAGCTGATAACATAATTGAATGGCGCCAACTGAGTAAATTAAAGACTACTTATACTGATAGTATTCCAAATTTTATTAATAAGGACACTCAGAGAGTTCATACCCAATTTTCCCAATCCTTGACCTCGACTGGCAGATTATCATCTTCAAGCCCTAACTTACAAAATATACCAATTAGAACTTATGAGGGGAAACAAATCCGTTCAGCATTTGTATCAGTTGATGATCATGTTTTTTTATCTGCGGATTATAGCCAAATTGAGCTACGTGTATTAGCTCATGTTGCTGAAATTGAACAGCTGAGAAATGCCTTCTTGGAAGATCTTGACATACATAAGATGACAGCTGCATCAATACTTAATGTTGGAATAGAAGATGTAACTGAAGAAATGCGATATCAGGCAAAATCAATAAATTTTGGGATTATTTACGGAATTTCTGCATTTGGACTTGCAAAGCAATTAAAGATCCCCCGACATGATGCAAAAAAATTCATAGATGATTATCTCTCAAGATTCCCAGGCATACAACAATATATGGAAAGAACCATAGATATGGTAAAAACAAATGAATTCACAAATACTATATTTGGAAGACGATGTTATTTCCCAGATATTAACTCGCGTAACCACGCCATAAGATCATTTAATGAAAGAGCAGCTATTAATGCCCCAATACAAGGATCTGCAGCAGACATAATTAAAAGGGCTATGATCAAAATTTATGACGCAATAGAATTACAAAAGTTAAGATCTAAGATGATACTCCAGATACATGATGAATTGGTATTTGAAGTTCCAAATGATGAAGTTGAAATAATGAAATCGCTAGTAACTGAAAACATGGAAAATGCCACGAGACCGTTAATAAACTTTAGTGTACCATTAAAAATTGATATGAGCATATCTAATAGCTGGGATCAGGTTTGAAAGTACTAGAGAACTGGTCCCGATTCGATTATTTCAAGGTCAACATCATTTTCAAACCTTTTAAAATTTTCAATAAACATGCTTACTAATTTTTTTGCTTGTGCATCAAAATCATCTTTATTTGACCAAGTGTCTATTGGGTTTAAATAACTAGAGTCACCATTTATTGAAACAGGAACCATCAAATTAAAATACTCATCTTTTCTCATATCAACATTATCAAGATCACCATTGATAGCTGCAGTTAGTAGATTTCTTGTTAATTGAATAGGCATTCTTTGTCCAACTCCTGCGGGACCACCACTCCAACCTGTGTTTATCAACCAAGTTTGTACATTATGTTTTTCCATCTTCTCTTTTAATAGCCTCCCATAAACGATCGGGTGTCGAGGTAAAAATGGAGCAGCAAAACACGTAGAGAATGTTGCAGATGGATCTACTACACCTCTTTCAGTCCCTGCAACTTTTGCTGTATAACCTGATAAGAAATGATATACCGCCTGGTTAGAGTCTAATTTTGATATTGGGGGCATTACTCCAAAGGCGTCGCAAGTCAACATAATAATAGTTGATGGAATATCTGCCATTCCGTCCTTTGATACATTATCACCAACAAAAGCCATTGGGAAAGCTGCCCTGGTATTTTCAGTTAAGCTACCATCGTTGAAATTTAGTTCTCTTGTATCAGAGTCAACGATTACATTTTCAAGAACTGTTGTAAAACGACGAACGGCATCGTAAATTTGTGGCTCTGCTTCTTTAGATAGGTTAATTGCTTTGGCATATGAACCATCTTCAAAGTTAAATACACCTTTATCTGTCCAACCATGCTCATCATCTCCAATTAATAATCTCTCAGGATCAGCAGATAATGTCGTTTTTCCTGTACCTGACAAACCAAAGAAGATTGCCGTGTTTCGACCTTTGTTATCACTATTCGCAGAACAATGCATTGGAAAGATTCCTTTTGGCGGCAATGTATAGTTAAAATAAGTAAATACTGATTTTTTAATTTCACCTGCGTAGTATGTGCCAGCAATTAATATCTTATTGTTAGTAAAATCGCACGCTATTGTAGTATCGGTCCTTACGCCATATCTGTCGGGATCAGTTTTAAAAGATGGAAGATCAATTATCAACAAATCCTCAGAAAAATCTATTTGCTGAGACCTTTGCGGTAAGATTAGCAGGTGCTGGATAAAGAGAGCTTGCCAAGCAAATTCTGTAATAATTCTGACTTTTATTCTTTCATCTGGATCTGTTCCTGCATGTAGGTCTTGGATAAAAAGATTTTTTCCCTTCATATGTTCGAGCATATCTTTTTCTAAAAGGTCAAATTTGCTTCTCTCAATCCTTGCATTATTTTCCCACCAGACATTATCTTCTGTATCTTGATCAGCAATTACATGCTTATCTTTAGGTGATCTTCCTGTATGTTTTCCTGTATCTACTGAGAAAGAACCATCTACAGTGAGTAACCCTTCATTCAAACTCGAAGCCAACTGTATGAGCTCAGCAGCAGTATTATTTACATGAACATTTTTTGCTTCCTTTAGATAGCTTTTGTAATCTAATGTACCCAAGGTTTTCTCCCATTTATTTTAATTTTATGAAAAATAATTATATAATTTAGAATAATATAAAGCTTATTTATGGTCAGTCAATCAAGTTAAATAAAAATGCAAAAAATAATTTTATTAGATGATGATGAAAATATACTCTTCTCAGTAAGTGTGATGTTAAAATCTCATGGTTACGATGTGAGCACGTTTTCTGATGGGTTCGATATGTTAGAATATTTGAATAATAATAACAGTGATATTTTGATATTAGACATTAAAATGCCAAGAATAGATGGCCTTGAGGTTTTTAACTCAGTAAGAAAATTTTCAAATATACCAATAATTTTTTTAACATCAAAAGATAGTGAGGTAGACGAACTCATTGGATTGAGACTTGGAGCTGATGATTATATTCGTAAACCATTCTCACAGAAACTTCTTGTTGAACGAATAAAATCCGTGCTTAGGAGATCGAAGAGTGATGAGAATAAAAAAGAACATAAAGATGTCACAAACTTAAAGTATCTTGAACTGAATAGGGAAACATTTATTTGTAAATGGAAGGATAAGATTATAAACCTAACTTCAACTGAATTTTTAATATTAGAGTCACTGATTAAAAGACCTGGATCTATTAGAACGCGAGATGATCTAATAAATGACGCATTCAAAGAGGGATTCTCAAAAGAAGATAGAGTAATTGATAGCCATATAAAAAGAATTAGGCAAAAATTTATTTCAATGGACCCAAACTTTGATTTGATAAAAACAATCTATGGTATCGGCTATAAAATACAATAAAAGTAAATAGTGTTAGTACTAATGAGAAAATTTAAATTTAATATTTTCCATCTACATTTATCCGCAAAAATTTTGATATTTAATCTTCTTGCGTTGGTATTACTATTAATTGGTATTTTATATCTGACACAGTTTAGAGAAGGTTTAATTGAATCAAAAATTGAGTCATTAGCTGTACAAAGTGAAATAATATCAGCAACAATCTCAGCAAGTGCAACGTCAAGTAAAGGAGCAAACCTATTTGTTTTTGATAAGAATATAGATGGAACAGAAGCCTACGATCAAAGGGTAATTCAATATAGGAACTATACTATAAATAAAAAATTACTCGAAAATATCATTGGGCAGTTAATAAATCCTGAAATACTTAACGCAAAAATTTATGACTCTAACAACAACATTATCCATGACTCCAATTATTATTTTTACGGAAAAAACATTAACAAAGATGCTCTAAATCCAATTGAGAAAAGTTATTTTAAAGCATTTTATTCAGAATTTATAAAAGATATTGGATTTGATAGTATCTACGATCTGAATTACGAAACTGATTATAAAACCTTGTCGAGAGCGTTAAAGGGATCAAAAAATATTGTTGTAAATAAAAATGAAGTTGGCCAATCATTGGTACATGTCTCGATGCCGATTATAAAATACAAAGCAATTATTGGTTACCTTGTTTTATCAACACAAAATAACGCCATTGATATGATCGTGTTTGAAGAAAGAATGTCTATCCTAAAGGTCTTCCTCATTGCTTCTCTAATCACTATTATATTGTCTATCATATTATCTAATACAATAGCAAAACCAATGAGAGAACTCTCTCTTGCAGCCGATAATGTTACTAATAATCTGCAAGCAAGGGAAAATATTCCTGATTTTAGTAAAAGAAAAGATGAGATTGGAGATTTGTCTAACGCTCTAAGAAATATGACTTCAAGTTTATTTGAGAGAATAGACAATATTGAGAGATTTTCAGCTGATATTGCGCATGAATTAAGAAATCCACTAACATCATTGAGAAGCGCTATTGAAGCATTCTCTGTTACTAAAAGAAAAAATGATCGGTCAAAATTAATCAATATAATTCAAGAAGATATAGATAGGATTGATAGGTTAATTGCAGATATTTCTGAAATATCTAAACTTGATACAGCACTTACAATTGAACAAAGAGATATAGTAGATATTTATGAATGTTTAACCGCATTAATTCAGCAGGAAAATTACAGACATAAATCAAATCAAATCAAATTAAGTTGTTTACAAAATGGTGTAAAATTTTATTCAAGAATTAATAAGAATAAATTTAATCAAGTTTTTATAAACTTATTTGATAACGCAAGATCCATTTTAAATGATAATAGCGAAATTATAGTAAACATTAGTAATGACAACAAATATGTAATAATTGATGTTGAAGATCAAGGCGGAGGTATTCATGGAACAAATATTGATAGAGTCTTTGACAGATTCTATAGCGATAGATCAGATAAAACACCAAACAAACATACTGGTCTCGGGCTCTCAATCGCCAAACAAATTATTGAATCCCATGAAGGAGTAATTTCAGTTGAAAACTATGTAAAAAAAGAAATTAAAGGCGCACGATTTAGAATTCAAATCCCGAGGTTTGAATAAAAATATATTTATACTTTTGTATACTGATAATTTAGTGTATCAAATTAGATTAGGTAAAAAGTATTTATAAACTCAATAATTGGTCAACGATATAAAAATGTTTGATGATTTTCTAGTAAAAGACATAAAGCTTGCTGATTTCGGGAATAAAGAAATGGAGTTAGCAAGGGTAGAAATGCCAGGATTAATGGCATTAAGAAAAGAGTATAAAGATCAAAAACCACTTAAGGGAGCAAGAATAGTTGGTTGTCTGCATATGACAATTCAAACAGCAGTTTTAATCGAAACGCTTGTTGAACTAGGAGCACAAGTTAGATGGGCTTCATGTAATATATTCTCCACACAAGACCATGCCGCTGCTGCAATAGCAAAAAAAAATATCCCTATTTTTGCTTTTAAAAATGAAAGCTTGGAAGATTATTGGGAGTTTGTAGATAGAATTTTTCAGTGGCCTGATAATAATCCAAATATGATATTAGACGATGGCGGTGACGCAACAATATATATTATATTGGGCGCAAAATATGAGGCTGATAAATCTGTTCTTAATAATCCACAAAATGAAGAAGAAGAAGTTCTATTTAAGCAAATTATAAAAAGAGCAAAATTAAGCCCTAATTGGTTCACAAATATACAAAGTAAAATTATGGGTGTTACAGAGGAAACTACTACTGGAGTTAACAGATTAGTAATGATGGAAAATGATACCACTCTTCCATTTCCAGCTATTAATGTAAATAATTCAGTAACAAAATCAAAATTTGATAATTTATATGGATGCAGAGAAAGTCTCATAGATGGGATAAGACGTGCGACTGACCTGATGATAGCAGGGAAAATAGCTGTTGTTGCTGGTTATGGTGATGTGGGTAAAGGATGCGCTTCGTCCCTGAAAGCCTCAGGAGCACGAGTTATAATTACAGAAATTGATCCAATTTGCGCACTTCAAGCAGCTTTAGAGGGCTATGAAGTTAGGACTATGGATGAAATTTCATCTGAAGCTGATATTTTTGTTACCGCTACTGGTAATAAAGATATCATTACTCTGGAACATATGAGAAAAATGAAAAATATGGCAATTGTATGTAATATTGGTCATTTTGATGCAGAAATACAGGTTTCAAAACTTAAAAATCTAAAATGGGAAAACATTAAACCTCAAGTTGATGAAATAGAGTTTCCTGATGGAAAAAAAATTATTTTATTAGCTGAAGGAAGGCTTGTAAATCTTGGTTGCGCTACCGGGCACCCTAGTTTTATCATGAGTGCGTCATTCACAAACCAAGTATTAGCGCAAATAGAATTATTTAATAATAACGATAATTATAGCAATAAAGTATATATGCTTCCAAAAAAACTTGATGAAAAAGTCGCGAAACTTCATCTGGAAAAACTTAACGTACATCTTACAGTTCTAAATGAAGACCAGAGCGGTTATATTGGTGTGTCTAGCTCAGGTCCATTCAAACCAGATCATTATAGATATTAATACAATCCACTGATATTAAAATAATTTTATTTCAAACTGATTAAATATTATTTTTATTTAAAAATTTTGATAGACTTCTATTTATGGAAGCTCTTCTAAAATACTTTAGTACACCAATCAATATATATTTCTTAATTTTAATATCATTCTTAACGGCGTCAATAATACTAATAAGTCGTGAGATTGGTCCTCTTAAAAATTATATCATTAAACTTAGAGATCTAAATATGAATTCACTATTATTCAAATATTCTAAAAGTGAAAAAAAAGATCAATCTAGAGTTTTAAGTGATGATGAGATTTACTCTTTCTCTGAAATTATATGGGTTAAATTAGGCAACAAGCTAGTTGATGCAAATTTGAATTATGTGAAGATTTTTAGGGATCATACTTATGAAGAAATAATTACTAGTAATACAACTTTTATCTCTCCAGAAGAGGAAGCTTTGCTAAATGAAAACCCAACTCAATTAAAGAAAATCATAAAAGGTAAACAAGTTCATTTTGAAATAATTAAAACAAAAAAAGAAAATTACGTCATATTTAGTGCAAAAAATATAACTTCCACAAATGATAAAGAACAATTATTTATTATGCAGAATGAGACAAATCTGCAACTCATGAACCAACTTACCAATCCAATTGTGATATACGATCAGAATAAATCCCCTATATTTTTCAATTCATCTTTCCAAAGTTTTTTCTCAATAGATGAGGATACCTTGAGTAAAAAACCAAATGAGTCAGAAATCTTAGAAATATTAAGGCAAAAAAACCTTCTACCATATCAGGCAAACTTCAAAGAATGGAAAAAACAACAACTAAATATCTATCATACATTGGAAAATAGAGAACAATGGTGGTATCTGCAAGATGGCAGGACACTAAGAGTCATATCCCAGGCAAACCCGATGGGAGGGGTTACTCATATCTATGAAAATTATACTGATAAATTAGCATTAGAGAATGAAAGTACCCTTTTAGCATCTATTCAAGAACAAACAATAAATAGTCTTTCAGAGGGTATTATATTATTTGGAGTGAATGGAAAAGTTAAATTACACAATCATCAATTCAATAAGATGTTTAATATACTTGAAAATATCCAGAACATACATATTGAAAAATTGCTCGAGGTAATTGAGGATCAAGATACCTCGTCAATATTCAAAGAAATCCTAGTTAATGTAGTCTCTTCCGGGGTTAATAGAAAAGATCACAGTAATACTTTGGTATTTAAAAAAAATATCCTCCACTATCAATCATCTATATTACCGGATAGATCTATTCTCTACACATTCACTGATATTACAGCTAGTCAAAATATAGAGAATGCGTTAATTGAAAAAAATAAAGCTCTTACAGAGGCTGATAAAATCAAGACCAATTTTTTGAATAATATATCTTATGAACTTAGGGCTCCGCTCCAAAATATAATTGGATTTTCTGATATCCTTGAAATAAGATTATCCAATATTATTAAAGATCAGAATATTATTGACTATTTAAATGATATAAAAAAATCTGGTAGAGAATTACATCATCAAATTAACCAAATTCTTGAATTAACAGATCTTGAGTCAAATAATCTAAAATATGATCAGATTGAATACAGCACAGATAAACTCCTAGTATTACTCCAAACTGAACTCAATAAATTAAATTTTTTAGATAAAAAATTTATAATCAAGGTGTGTAAGGACAACAAATATGAGTCATCTGAAAAATGCAGCATAAACATTGGTTTTGTTAGAGTATTCAACCAACTAATAAAAATAATTGATAAAAATCTTGTAGGGCACAGTGAATTTGAACACCAGATAATAATGTCAAAGAAAACAGAACATGATTATGATCATTATATATTCAATGTATCCAACAAGGAACCAATTAATCCCGAAGACTCACATTCTTATCCACTCACATCGGATGTATACTCTCCTGGAAGCATAGAGAAAACTATATTAGAAAAATATTCTCAAATTCTGGGATACCAGATAGATTTATCATCGGAATTTAATGAATTCAAAATAAAAATCCCAATAGTTAGTGATGAAAGCTGAAATACATAATATAAATACTCTTAATGAGTTAGATGCTTTTGTAAAATATATAGCCCCGATTTTCGAGAAAGGGGATTTATTAGCATTAAATGGAGAAATTGGTTCTGGCAAAACCACATTAACAAAACACTTGATTAATTATCTTACCGCTACCAGGATTGATGAAATTAATAGCCCTACATTTAATTTATGCCAAACTTACTCAAAAGAAGATCTTATAATATCCCATTACGACTTTTATAGACTTGATTACCTCCAAGAAATTGAAGAATTGGATATCAATGATTCAATTAAAAATAATTTCACAATTATTGAGTGGGCAAATAAATTTTCTTCAATTTTGCCAAAAGATCATATTGAAATTCAAATAAGCAATAAATCCCATCAAAGAGAGTACAAAATATTATTTCATGGAGAATATGCAAAAAAGATTGCGGCTCATAAAAATAGGTTGAGTTTTCTATCAAATTCAAATTTTAATGTTAAAAAAATTACAAATATGAAAGGAGATGCTTCCAAGAGAAAGTACTACAGAGTGAATGATGGTAAAGAGAATTTTGTCCTCATGGATGCATCGGAAGATAGTATAAAAGAAACAACAACATCAAAGACCATAACTGACTTTGTTGTTTTCGGGCAGTACCTTGAAAATATTGGTTTGAGAGTACCTAAAATTTATGAATTTGATATTCAAAAGCACCTTATATTGGAGGAAGATCTTGGGCTAACAACATACGATGAGTTATATTCGAAACTTAGCTTTCAAGATCTTATTAATCCAGCTATTGAGTCACTGCTAATATTAGTACATTCCAATTATAAAAATATAAATGACCTAGATGGTAGAGCCTTTGAGCCACAAAATTTTGATGAAAAGGTATTCATTAATGAAAGTAAAATATTTATTGATTATTATTGGCCTTATGTCAAAAATTCTATCTGTCCGGAAGAGGAAAAGTATGAATTTTTGTCCATTATAGAAAAAATATATTCAGATCTATCTACTGATAAGACACTAGTACTAAGAGATTACCACTCACCAAATCTCCATTATCTGCAAAATGAAAAAGGTCATAGGAAGTGCGCTTTAATAGATTTTCAGGACGCCCTCTTGGGACATCCACTATACGATTTAGTATCTCTGGCTCAAGATGCCAGGTTTACTATTAGTGAAGACCAAGAAAGATATATTGTAGACACCTTTGAAGACAAATTTCTTTTTAATGATTTCCAACTCAGTAAGTCATCGTTCAATGAACAATACAAAATATTAGCAATACAAAGGTCCCTAAAAATATTGGGCATTTTCGCAAGACTTTATTTGTTGGAGGGTAAAAATAACTATATAATACACATGCCGAGGGTTGTTGATTATATCAGACGCTCGATGGATTGTAGCTTATTACATAATCTAACCCACTGGCTCAAAATTAATTTTAAGGATATATTTGATGTTTAGATCCTTCTTCCCTATGCCAAAAATTTTTTTTCCAGCCGCATTAGTATGGATAATATTTGTAACAATTATTTGGTTCTGGATTGGTAATGATATTGCTTCTCTTTTTGGCTTAGCAAGTGAAGAAGCCGAGGAGCCAATCATTGGACTTGGATTTTTCATAACGAAAAAATTTGTTTGGTTTTATATATATTATATCTTATCAACCTTAATTTTTGCACTATTTTGGTTTAGATTTGCACCACATCCATGGCAATACTGGTCCATATTAGGCTCTTCACTAATAATATTTTCTACCTATTTTGGTGTCCAGGTTATGGTAGCAATTAATAACTGGAGAAGGCCCTTCTTTGACTCGATCCAGGAGGCGCTTGGGGGTGAAACGCAGGTACTTTCATCGGATTTATATTACTTAATGTTGGTTTTTGCACAAATTGCATTTGTATCATTAGCTGTTTTTGTATTAACAAGATTTTTTGTTAGTCATTATATCTTCAGATGGCGTACAGCAATGAATTTCTATTATACTGATCAATGGCAAAAATTAAGAAATATTGAAGGTGCAGCTCAAAGAGTCCAAGAAGATACCATGAGGTTTGCTGCTATAATGGAAGGACTCGGTGTTTCAATAATCGACTCAGTGATGACTTTGATAGCCTTTCTGCCGGTATTATTATCATTATCTGAGTATGTTACCATCCTTCCTCTAGTGGGAGAAATACCTGCCCCCTTAGTTAATGCAGCAATTTTTTGGTCTATATTTGGAACAATCTTTTTAGCTGTAGTGGGAATTAAATTACCTGGCTTAGAGTTCAGGAATCAAAGAGTTGAAGCCTCCCTTCGGAAAGAATTGGTATATGGTGAAGATGATGCCAGTAGAGCAACTCCACAATCGATTGGTGAACTATTTAATAATGTAAGAAAAAATTATTTCCGCCTTTATTTTCACTATCTATATTTTAATGTTGCAAGAAGTTTTTATTTACAAGCAGATAACATATTTTCATACCTTATCTTGATCCCTACAATAGTTGCTGGAAAAATAACGTTCGGGATTTTACAGCAAATACTTACAGCTTTTGGTCAAGTCTCGAATTCATTTCAGTATATCGTAAATGCATGGCCAACGATTATTGAACTTATTTCTATATTTAAAAGATTGCAAGCTTTCGAGTCTACACTTTCTGGAAAAAATCTATCAAAAATTGAACTCTCAAAAGATGAATATCAAAAAGAGTAGCCAAAATAATTTTAAAAAAAAACCTACCGACGCATTTATTCTAGCTGCTGGCTACGGCACACGTTTGCTCCCTCTCACTGAAAAGCACCCAAAGCCGCTAGTAGAAATTGCAGGCAAACCCATGATTGGTTATATAATTGATGCCCTTCAATCAGCAAATATTGAAAATATTTATATCAATGCCTTTTATTTGTCTGATCAATTAGAGGAATACATACAAAACAATTATTCCAATATTATTATTTCAAAAGAGAAGGAACTTTTGGATACCGGGGGAGCATTAAAATATGGTATCCCCGCTGACTATGATCAATCAATATATATTATTAACTCAGATACGATGCTTTTGAATAATTACAAAGATTTATTATCTAGATTGAGCGAAAAATATATTTATGATGACGCTGATGCTGTTTTGGCTTTATCCAAAAAAGAAAAAGCAATTGGGTATAATGGGGATGGTGATTTTTTTCTTGATATAAATAATAATATCTCCAAAGAAAATTCAGATAGTTTTGAAAAATTTGTTTTTATGGGCATTTCAATTTTAAATACTAAAACTCTGGATAAAGTAAGTGATAAGATTTTTTCGCTCAATATCATATGGAATAATTTAATACTTGAAGAAAAGTGCTCTGGAATAATTCATGAGTCAAATTGGTATCATACTGGTGATTTAATATCATTAAACAACTTTGAAAAATATTTAATTGAGAACAAATGAAATTAATTTTTTATGATTTCGAGACAACTGGTAGAGACAAATACTGGGATCAAATAATACAAGTTGGAGCAATATTATGTGATGAAAACTTAAATGAACTCGATCAATTTAATATAAAATGCAAATTAAACAAGTCTATCATTCCTGCACCACAAGCACTTTTAGTGAATGGTTTATCAATGAGTGAAATAGCAACACATCAACTATCATACTATGATCTTGTTTATCAAATGAAAGAAAAATTTGAAGATTGGAGCCCCGCTATTTTCATTGGGTATAATTCCATCAATTTTGACGAAGAATTTCTCCGTAACGCTTTATTTCAAAATTTACATGAAAATGCTTATCTGACTCAGATTAATAACAATGGCCGGGCGGATGCCTTAAATATAGTTCAAGCATCATCAATATTCACACCTACTGCCATAAAAATACCAGACACCAAAAACAAATTTAAATTAGATCTATTGGCACCTTTAAATAACATTGAACATGAAAATGCGCATGACGCATTAGCTGATGTAATTGCAACAATTGAACTTTGCAAACTCATAAAAAAAAATGATGGAGAATTTTGGGATCAATCACTCCAGTCATGTACAAAAAGAGGTGTTTCTGAAATATTTGAAAAAGATACAATGTATTGCCATCAAGAAGCATATTATGGCAGTGTATACCCTTTCGTTACGACTCATGTTGGAACCTTCAATAACAGAAATAATTCTGAAATAAATATATTATTTGATTTAAAAAAGGATCCAAAAGAATACATAGATTTAGATAAAGCGCAGCTAAAAGAATTATATAAATCAGAAAAACTATTTAGATACATTAGAAATAATAAACACCCCATAATAATGCCAAAGGCTTATGCCACAAGCTTTACAAATTATGAAAAAATTGGTTTTGATGAACTAGAGTCTAGAGTAAATATTATTCAAAATGATCAAGACTTTAAACGGAGAATACTTGAAATTCATCACGAAATGTCAGAGGGTCATTCTACTGAGTCTCAAATAGATGTATATGAAGAAGAGAGTATATATTTAGGAGGATTCCCCAGTTCATCTGATAAATTAACAATGAAAAAATTTCATAGCTCTACATGGGAAGATAGAGTAAAAATTTGCGAAGAATTTAAAGATAAGAGATATACATACTTTGGAAAACAAATTATTTACAATCATAATATAGACCTGCTAGAGATAAATGATAGAAACATATTACAAAAGGCGACTGCAAATAGGTTAATGAGTAATAACAGTGAGAAATGGCTAACTATACCAGAAGCATTCAATCAAATTGATAATCTAAGAGATAAGCATGGGGAAGATGCTGATATTTTAAAATTTATAGATGAATTTAATACATATCTTGAAAATTTATATCAATCTCATAGCAGCGGATTATTGACTTCTTAATCATAACTGATAGGCTATTTATAAAGGAGATGTAAGATGGCAACAAAACAAATAACAGATGATAATTTTCAAAATGAAATAAATAATTCTAATGTGCCAGTTATAGTAGATTTCTGGGCTGAATGGTGTGGTCCTTGCAAACAGATAGGTCCAGTACTTGAAGAAATATCATCAGAATATGATGGTCGTTTATCAATAATTAAAGTGAATATTGATGAAAATCCTGTAACACCTACCAATTATGGAATTAGAGGAATACCTACATTACTTCTTTTTAAAAACTCAGAATTAGTATCAACAAAAGTTGGTGCTTTCCCTAAATCAACACTAGTAGACTGGATAGAAGAAAATATTTAGCATTAATTGTTAAGTTTAATTATTTCACCTGCAAGATATAAGGATCCACATATAATAATCCTATATGAGTCTTCTGGAAGTAATTTAATTTTATCGAATGCGTCAAAAATATCTTTTGCGGCTGTTGAGTCTATACCTATTTTTTTTGCATTTTTACTAATATTTTGAGGATCTTGAGAGTTATCTTGATTAGGGATCTTTATTGAGAATAGTTTAAATATTTTACCCTTAAATGGAACCAGGAAATCATTAGAATCCTTTGTAGATAACATCCCGATTATCATAATTAATTTTTTAGCTTCTAGCTCATTCAAAGCCTCTGCTAGTGCTAGAGCAGCGTGGGCGTTATGTCCTCCATCTAACCAGATTTCATTAGTATTACCAAGATATTGATTTAACTTACCACTCTTTATATGCTCAAGTCTTGCTGGCCAAATAGTTTCTTCTATTCCCTTTGCAAAAGTATCTGTGTCTAGTTTTAAATCTTCTATGGAAGATATCGCTGCAATAGCATTGGCAGCATTAAATTTTTGATGGCTACCTACCAAGCTTGGATTTGGAAGATTAATATTATATTTCTCATCTTCGTAGTTAAAACCATTTGGATTAATTTTAATAGAATAATCTTCTCCATATATTTTTGATTTATTATTTTTTAATTTAATAAATTTTTTAAATAATCCTATCAAATCATAATTCTGTTTTGATATTACAGTAGAACTTCCATTCTTAATGATACCTGCCTTTTCTTTTGCAATATCTTCTAATGTATTGCCCAAAAACTGTTGATGATCAAGTCCAATAGGTGTGATAACAGATACTAATGGTTTCTCAATTACATTCGTAGCATCAAGTCTGCCCCCTAACCCCGTTTCAAGAATCAAAAAATCTGAACCTGTAGTTGAGAATTTTAAAAATGCAGCAGCGGTTATTAATTCAAAAATTGTTATTGGCGATTTTCCGTTAACTCTCTCAGAGTAATTAAGTAATTCTATTAGTGATTCATCATCTATGTATTCAAAACCACCAATATTACCAATCCTAAACCTTTCATTAAAGTCAACTAAATGAGGTGATATATATGAGTCTACCTTAAACCCTGCCTGCGCTAGAATAGAAACTATATATGATAATGTTGACCCTTTCCCATTTGTTCCTGCTATGTGTATGATGTTTTTAATTTTATTTTGTGGGTTACCAAGCTTATCGAGTAAATAATTTATTCTCCCCAAAGACAAGTCCATTGATTTTGGATACAATTGTGCAACACGATCCAATATTAAGTTAAATTGATTAGATCTCATATGTTTGGGGATATATCTATTTATTTAAAAGAAGTTTACAGATAGTAATTAATTTATTCCTGAGTTCATGCCTATGCACAACCATATCAATCATACCATGCTCTAGCAAGTACTCAGACCTTTGGAATCCTTCAGGTAATTTTTCTTTAATTGTTTGCTCTATAACACGTGGCCCAGCAAAACCAATCAATGCACCTGGTTCAGCAATATGAACATCTCCAAGCATTGCGTATGATGCAGTCACGCCACCTGTTGTAGGGTTTGTTAAAACTACAATATATGGAATTTTTGCCTCATTTAATTTTTGAACTGCAATAGTGGTTCTTGGCATTTGCATCAATGACAGAATGCCCTCTTGCATCCGTGCACCACCTGCTGCAGAAAATAATATTACAGGTGATGATGTGTGAAGGGCCTCATCCATTGCTTTAATAATAGCCTCTCCAGCTGCAATACCAAGTGAGCCTCCCATAAAAGCAAAATCTTGTACAATGCATATAACAGGAATATTTCCAATATTTCCCTTTGAAATAACAACTGCATCATCCATACCAGTTTTTTTACGCGCGTCTTTTAAACGGTCAATATACTTTTTTTCATCCTTAAATTTTAGAGGATCAGAAACGCTTGTATCTACTTCGATTATTTCATATCCACTATCATATAAAAGATCTAATCTCTTTTTTGCTGGAATCTTCATATGATAGTTTGATCCAGGAATTACCCATTGATTTGACTCCAAATCTTTGTGAAATACCATTTGCCCACTTTCGGGGCATTTAATCCATAGATTGTCAGGAACATCTTTTTTCGTAAGTATTTCCTTAATTTTTGGGGTTACTATGTTATTGATCCAATTCATTTCCAATTACCATCGATTAAGATTATAAAACACTGGCAAGATCTTCTATCTTTTGAAGAATCCCATCCCTAATACTTGCCTCGGATTTATTATTTTCAATAATATTTACCAATGCAGAACCTACAATAACCCCATCAGCAAAGCTACTTATATTCTCTACATCTTCTTTTGTTTTAATACCAAACCCAACACATACAGGTATCTGAATTTGCTCTTTTATATCAGATATAGCTTCCTTTACTTTAACTATATCTGGTTTCATTGAACCTGTAACGCCAGTTATCGATACATAATACAAAAATCCATCTGTTTTTTGCATAATTTTACTCAGTCTAACTGAGTCTGTTGTTGGTGTAGCTAGCCGAATAAAAGATAAGCCCTTCTCAATAGCCATATCACAAAATTCTACGTCTTCTTCTGGGGGTAGATCAACAATAATTATTCCATCCACACCCAGGGATAAAATTTTGTTTATGAATTTCTCTGTCCCATAATTATATATTGGATTAAAATAACCCATTAGGATGATGGGCGTGGTGTTATCCTCCTCACGAAAACCTGAAATAATCTCAAATGTATTTTGCATTGTGTGCCCGGCCCTTATTGATCTTAATGAAGACGCTTGTATTGCTGATCCATCAGCCATTGGATCACTAAAAGGCATACCAATTTCAATTATATCAGCACCAGCACCGGGTAGTTTTTTAATTAATTCTAATGATAGATTAAAATTTGGATCTCCAGCTGTTAAAAATGTAATGAGTGCTTTTTTATTTTTTTTTGATAATTTATTGAAGCAATCTTTGATTCTGTTATTCAACTTCTAAATCTCCATATCTAAATACTCTGCAATTGAAAATATGTCCTTGTCTCCTCTTCCACAGAGATTCATAATAACTATTTCATCTTTTGTCAGATCACCACTTATATTTATAAGATGTGCTAATGCATGCGAAGGTTCTAATGCAGGTATAATTCCTTCAGTTTTTGTACAAATTTTAAAAGCTTCTACTGCTTCTTTATCGGTTATAGCCACATAATTAACTCTGCCTGATTCTTTTAACCATGAATGCTCTGGTCCAATTCCAGGATAATCTAAACCTGCTGATATTGAGTGACCCTCAACTATCTGCCCTTCATCATCTTGTAATAAATACGTCCTATTACCATGCAAGACACCAGGTCTCCCAGCAGACAAGCTCGCACAATGCTTATCGCCGTCTAAACCCATACCTCCCGCTTCAACTCCTGTAATTTTAACATCAGGATCATCTAAGAAAGGGTAAAACAAACCCATAGCATTTGAACCACCTCCTATACATGCAATCAATTGATGTGGCAATCGTCCCTCAGCTTCTAATATTTGTTCTCTTGCTTCTTTCCCGATAACTGATTGAAAATCCCTAACCATAGCTGGGTATGGATGTGGTCCTGCCACAGTACCAATAATATAAAATGTATCTCTGACATTTGCCACCCAATCACGAAGTGCTTCATTCATTGCATCTTTTAGTGTTGAATTACCTGATTTTACTGCTATAACTTCTGCACCTAATAACTTCATTCTAAAAACATTTGGCTTCTGTCTTTCAACATCTTTTGCCCCCATGTAAATAACACAAGGTAATCCGAATCTTGCTGCCACAGTTGCAACTGCGACTCCATGTTGACCAGCTCCAGTCTCTGCAATAATTCTGGTTTTTTTCATTCTCTTGGCTAATAGAATTTGTCCTAAGCAATTATTTATTTTGTGGCTACCAGTATGATTTAACTCATCTCTCTTAAAGTATATTTTTCCAGATCCTAGATAATTAGTAAGACCTTCAGCAAAGTATAATGGGCTTGGTCTTCCAGTATAAAATTTATTTAGGTAAAGCAGCTCTGAAAGAAATTTTTTATCTGATTTTGCTTCATTGTAGGCCTTTTCAAGATCTAGAATTAATGGCATCAAAGTTTCTGCTACAAATCTACCCCCAAATATTCCAAATTTTCCATTCTGATCTGGACCAAGCTTGTATGAGTTTATATTATCCATTTAAAATTTACCTTAATCAGCGTTTCTTGCATTATATACAAATTTTGTTATCAAATCGTTATTCTTTACTCCTAAAGAGTCCTCAACCCCTGATGATACATCAACAAAGTTTGCTTTTGTGATCGAAATTGCTTCAGTTATATTATCAATTTTAAGTCCCCCTGATAAAATCCAAGGTTTAATAATATTAAATTTCTTTACCAAATCCCAATCAAAAGCTATTCCATTACCCCCAGGCCTATTTGTTGAACTCATAGGTGGGGCGTCAAACAATATATAATCGCTTACTTTATCAAATTGATCAATGTCAGAGGCAGTTATACTTTTAGATACAGGGATTGCCTTAATAGAAGAAATATTGTAACGCTCTTTCAAATTAAAGATTCTTTCAGGTGTCTCATCTCCATGAAATTGAATTTTACGAATTCCTACTACATCAATTATTTGATCTAATAAATCATCCGATGGATTTACAACTAAGCCAACAATTTCTATTTGATTTTTAAATAACTTAACTAAATTTGATGCATTTTTTATTGAAATATTTCTGGGGCTATTTTGATGGAAGACAAACCCTATCATATCAACTTTATTTTTAATACAACACTCTATGTTTTCTTGTTTTCTTAACCCACATATCTTGATCTTAACAGTCATATGGGATCATGCTTTCTTTAATTAATCTTGCTGCTTGATTTGGATCATCCGCTTGAGTTATCGGTCGACCTACTACGAGTATGTCTGCTCCATTTCTGATAGCTTCTTTTGGCGTTAATACTCTTTTTTGATCATCCTCTATGGAATTGTTGGGTCTAATTCCAGGAACTATTGTAAGAAAATCCTGCCCACATTTAATTTTAACATTTTTTGCTTCTAATGGGCTGCATACGACTCCATCCAAACCGCATTCTTTCGCTAAAGTTGATAAGTTTATTACCTGCTGTTCAACTTTTAGTGATATTCCTTGTTCACTAAAACTTTCTTCGTTCATGCTTGTAAGTATTGTTACTCCTATAAGTTTAGGCTTATTGATTCCAATATCACTTATTGCCTCAACAGCTGCTTTCATCATTGCGCTACCACCAGTAGTATGAATATTTATTATAGATGGATTTAAAGGCAATAATGATTTAATTGCTGAACTGACAGTATTTGGTATATCATGAAGTTTTAAATCAAGAAAAATTGGTAAACCTAAGTCATGTAATCTTAAATAGCCATTAGCACCCATGGCATAAAATGCCTCCATACCAATCTTGATACCATCTATGTGTTCTTTTATTTCTTTGATTAGAGCTACTGCTTGATCAGTATCTTTCATATCAATGGCACAGAATAGAGCGTTTTTAATTAATTGATTCAAAAAAGACTTGCTCCCCTCTAATACTTCTTGATTTTATTTGTTGATCCGCTCTTTGAGTTCTTTTCCCGGTTTATAATAAACAGTTTTTTTACTAGATACAGCAACTCTATCACCATTTTTAGGATTTCTTGCGATACGTGGGCCACGTTCTTTTATTGAGAAGGCTCCAAAACCTCTTAATTCAACTCTTTGTCCGTTAGCTAGTGCATCAGCAATAGAGCTATAAAATACATCTACAACTTTTTCAATATCTCTGTGGTAAAGGTGAGGATATTCTTTTGCTAATTCATCGACTAACTCAGATCTCTTCATTGTTTTCCTAGAATTAATTTATTTACTGTTCCCAAACAGATTGTAAACCACCATTATTTACCAAAGATAAGTTGGAACGTATACGCCCTGTATATGGTGTGCTAATATTAAAATAATCCATAATATTTGCAAGACTTAGTTCAATAAAACTCGGCTTTTTTGATTTTCCATAATCAATGATTGGTGAATTTGAATCAATTTCCTTATTCTCAACAAGCCAAATTTTAGCATCATTCTTATCACCGATTTCATCAACTAAATTTAATTCAATCGCTTGTCTGCCAGTGAAAATTCTTCCGTCCGAAATTGTATAAATCTCGCTTGGGTTCAGATCACGTTCAACTTTAACAATTCTTATAAACCACTCAAAGGTTTCATCAATTATCTCTTTTGTTACTTGCTGTGCCTCTTCATCTATTTCTCCAAAAAAATCTGGTTCAGCCTTGAGCTTCCCACTTTTTACCTCATTGACTTCAATCCCTAATTTGGATAGCGCCTCATCAACTCTTGCCCATTGTAATAAAACCCCAATCGAACCTGTAATCGTATTCTCTCTTGAAAAGATGACATCCCCTCCAAGAGAGAGCAGATATGCACCAGACGTAGCAATGTTCCTCATCACTATTGCTGTAGGTTTAACCAATGAAACTTCTTTTAATTTTAGATAAATTTCTTCTGCACTAACTGTTGTTCCACCAGGGCTATCAACCGAAATAATTATTGAGTTAACTTCATTATTTGACTTTAATTCTTCTAAGTCTTCTATAATTTCATCGGCACTTATCAGTAATCCAGAAATGTTATAATTTGCAATATAGTCATTACTTGAACTTTTCTCTTGATTTTCAAATGACAAATAAACAATTATTGCAACAGTAATAAAAGAAATTGTCCTCCAAAAAAACAGTCGTCTTCTGTAGCCTTTCGTTTCAGAATTATTTATGAAAACCATAGAATTAAAGACCTTTATGGTTATTGAAACGCAAAAAAGATTTATACAACAGGAATGCTAAATTTATTCTTACTCACTTGAATCTGAGTCATCTTCAGCTTCTTTAGTTTTCTTTGTAGCTTGTTTATCACTATCATCTTGCTTTTCATTGCTGATATTTAGAGCTTCTCCCAAAATATCTCCAAGAGATGCACCAGAGTCAGCGGAGCCATACTGTTCAACAGCCTCTTTTTCTTGATCAATTTGGAGACTTTTTATAGACAGTGTTATCTTATTGTTTTTTGAGTCTATTTGAGTAACTTTCGCGTCCACCATTTCACCAACATCAAACCTATCCGGCCTTTGTTCAGATTTATCTACGGACAAATCAGCTCTTTTAATTGAGCAGGGTATTCCTTCTTGTCCAATTGTCACATCCAAACCTCCATCACGGATATTTGTAATATAACATGTAACAACATCGCCTTTCTTGATTTGTTTTAGCCCCGCGTATGGATCTCCTGATAGCTGCTTTACCCCAAGACTTATACGCTCTTTTTCTACATCAATATCAAGAACTTTTACTTCAATCGTTTCACCTTTTTTATATTTCTCAAGTGAAACTTCTGGTTTTTCATTCCAATCTAAATCAGATAAATGAATCATTCCGTCTAATTCATCTTCAAGTCCTACGAACAAACCAAACTCAGTTGAATTTTTTACCTCACCAGAAACAACGGATCCAATTGGGTGATTTTCAGCGAAGTTTGCCCATGGATTTTCAACACATTGTTTCATTCCAAGAGAAATCCTTCTCTTCTCAAAATCGATTTCTAATATTACCACCTCAACCTCTTGTGAACTGGATACAATTTTTCCAGGATGAACATTCTTTTTAGTCCAACTCATTTCAGAAACGTGAGTAAGTCCTTCAATACCAGGTTCAATTTCTACAAAAGCTCCATAATCTGTAATATTTGTAACATTACCCTTTAGTTTTGTGTTTATTGGGTATTTTTCAGCAATACCTTCCCATGGGTCATTGGCTAATTGTTTCATGCCCAGGCTGACTCTCTTCGTTTCAGGATTAATTTTAATAATCTGGACCTTTACAGATTGACCAATCTTTAATAAATCGCTTGGATGATTAACTCTTTTCCATGAAATATCAGTTACATGTAATAGTCCATCCATTCCGCCAAGATCTATAAATGCACCATAATCAGTGATATTCTTCACAATACCGTCAAGTGTTTGACCTTCCTCGAGTGAACTTGCTAACTCCTGGTTAACTTCACCTTTGGTTTCTTCAATAATTGCCCTTCTAGAAACGACGATGTTTCCTCTTTTTCTATCCATTTTAAGAATCTGGAATGGTTGTGCAACATTAAGCATCCCACCGACATCTCTGACTGGTTTAATATCAACCTGGCTTCCCGGCAAAAATGCAATAGCCCCATCTAAATCAACTGTAAAACCGCCTTTAACTCTACCAAATATAACGCCTTCAACTCTGACACCGTCAGCATGAAGTTTTTCTAGTTTATTCCAACTTTCTTGACGACGTGCTTTCTCCCTGCTGAGTACTGCTTCCCCATTTGAATTTTCAATACGATCCAAATAAACATCTACGTCTTCTCCGACTTGCGGAGTTATTTGACCAGCTGAAGATTTGAATTCTCTTAGCGGAATTCTACCTTCTGTCTTTAAACCAACATCGACAATAACAAAGTCATTCTCTAGCGCTGTCACTACACCTTTTATAATAGTACCTTCAGATAAATTTATCTTACTCATACTTTCATCAAGAAGGGCAGCAAAATCATCAATAGTAGGATTTAGCTTATCAGGGTTGTTATTAGTCATATATTCTTATTCTCCAATTCTTAAGATTTTTTATCTTTATGTATGTATTTTACAATAAAGTCAATTACATCATCAATTTTCATGAAAGTAGTATCTACTTCAATTGCGTCATCTGCTTTAGCTAGTGGAGCAATTTCTCTCAACATGTCTCTTTGATCTCTATTATTTATATCATTTTTAACAATATTTCTATCTAATTCGCTATTTTGTTCGAATAGCTCCAAAAATCTTCTATTAGTTCGTTCCTCCAGTGTGGCAGTAATGTAAAATTTATAATCTGCATTTGGAAAAACAACAGTCCCAATATCTCTTCCATCCATTACAACACCATTTGAAGCAAAGCTTCTTTGATAACTTAATAAGATATCTCTGACCTCTTGATATTGTGCTGTAATTGAGGCAACATGAGATACATTATCATTTCTTAAATTAGTTAGATTACTTTTCCCAAAGTTTATTTTTTTTACAAGATCAATTACTAATCTTTTTTCTAAGGGATCAATATTTTGACTAATAACCTCTGATGCAACAATTCTATATAATAACCCTGAGTCTAAGTAAGGAAGCCCGAAATATTCTGACAATTTCTTTGCAATTGTTCCCTTCCCACTAGCTGCTGGACCATCAATTGCTATTATTATATTACCTAAATCACTCATTCACTTTTATAGATACCCCCAATCTGAGTATATAATTGAGTAAAACCCGGAAAACTTGTGCTAATTGGAGATATATCATCGATTCTTATTTTGTGATGAGCGTTAAGACCTAAAATAAAGCTGGCCATAGCAGTACGATGATCAAGATTTGTTTTGATTTCACTTCCACCAGTGACTTCACCTTTACCATCAATCACTATATCATCTCCAACACTCCTGCATGAAACACCTGATGATGATAGCATATTGATTATAGCATCAAATCTATTACTTTCTTTTACTCTTAATTCAGATAACCCACAAAATTTGCTTGTACCTCTTGCATAGGCTGCGGCGACAGAGAGAATCAGAAATTCATCTATAAGGGAAGGAACTTCCTCTTTAGTTATAATAGTACCCTTAAGCTGACTTGATGTTACCGTCATATCACAAACATCTTCTCCACATTTAGAGTATGTTCTAGTAATCTTAATGTTTGCACCCATTCTCTTTAAAACATTAATGAAATGAGCTCTGGTTGGGTTTGTCATTACATTAGTAATCTCAAGTTCTGAATTTGGCTTGATTAATCCAGCAACAACTAAAAAAGCAGCAGAGCTGGGATCGCCGGGGATATCTATAGACTGCGGTGATAATTTCACTTGACCATTTATTTTTATGACATCATGTCCATCCGTATTTCTAGTTATTTTTATATCAGCACCAAATAATCTAAGAAGGTTTTCTGTATGATCACGAGTTTTAATTGACTCAATTATCGTTGATGTACCAGATATATTAAGTGCAGATAGAATTAATGCAGTTTTAACCTGGGCTGATGCAACGGTAAGATGATGATAAATAGGTACCGGCATTTCTGCGCCTCTTAGTGTTAGAGGTAACTTCCGATCATTGTCTTCTAAAATTTCTAGACCAACCTTTTGTAGTGGAGATAATACTCTATCCATAGGGCGTTTTGAGAGAGACTCATCTCCTTCAAATTTTACTTCAATTTCACAACTAGACATTAAGCCTATCAACAGCCTTGCTGAAGTTCCGGAATTTCCTAAATAAATATTCTTTTTTGGTTGTAAAAGACCACCAATTCCAATCCCAGTAATTTGACATTCTGCATCTTCATTTATGGTTATGTTGGCACCGAATTGCCTAAGAGCCTCTGCTGTATTTATAACGTCTTCTGATAGTAAGAGGTTTTGTATTGTTGTTTCACCTAAGCATAATGCCCCAAGAATTAGTCCCCTATGTGAAATAGATTTGTCACTAGGTGTTCTGACGGTACCACGAAGAGAATTTGATTGATGAACAATTACAGCATTATTTTTGTTGTTTAATTGCATGATCATGTATATATAGGAATAGATTAAATTATACTATATTTTATTCTACAATATTTATTATATTATAAAAAAAAGAAAAGGGCTTAAACAGTGGTACGAGTTGAATTAGGTAAAAAACATACCTGTAAAGAATGTGGAGTTAAATTTTATGATCTTAATAAAGAAGAACCCGCATGCCCAGAGTGTGATGCTTTAGTCATAATTCATAATACTACACAAGACAGTGACTTGATAATATCAAAAGTATCCAAGGCATCTAAAAAGATTAATGAATCAGAAGAAGAAAATGAAAATATAAGCTCATTAGATGAAAATCTAGAAGAAGGAATAATTGACGATGATAACCCAATAATAATGGATGATGAAGATATCCTTGATGATGAATCAGAAGATGGGTTAATAAACGATAATGATATAGATATTCCTGATATAGAAAATGAAGACTTAATTGATGATGATGATAATGACTTCCTAGTAGAAGATGATGATGTAGATGAGTCTGATTTAATTATTAAGCCAAAATCGGATGATGAATAATCCACTCTCAAAAATTATTTCATGAAACCCGACTATTGGAGTGATGCAATAAGTCATTTATCCAAAGTTGACTCTATACTTTGTGAAATAATTAAAAAGAACCAACATCAAATATTAATCTCTAAAAATAATCCCTTTAATACATTGATAAAATCAATTATTGGGCAACAAATATCTGTTAAAGCAGCCCAAAGTATCTATGGTAGGCTCTTAGAGCTACTGGAAGATGATGTTATTCCTTCAAAAATAACTAAAATAAATAAAGAAGATTTGAGACGAATTGGTTTATCTAGACAAAAAATTGAATATATAAATAATATTTCAGACCACTTTATAAGCAACCCAAAAAATACCTCCAATTCATATTTTTTGTCATCATCAAAAGATGAAATTTATAATAATCTGATTAAAATAAAAGGGGTTGGAGAGTGGACTATCGAAATGTTTTTTATATTCTATATGACATTACCTGACATAATGCCTTTTAAAGATATTGGTCTTATAAATGCAATCAAAAAAGCTTATAATCTTGTTAATTTAGATAAAAAAACAGAATACGAAAGTATATTAAATATCTCCGATAAATGGAGGCCATACAGAACTGTTGCAACATGGTACCTATGGCAAATGATTGATGACGAGCTGGTAGAATATTGAATATTAAAAAAAAAATACCCCAATTAATGATATTCATAATTTTAATATCTATCTCATATTTCATATTTCATACAAAAACAATTTGTGATGATGTTGATGGTGTGACGCAAAATGGTATTTTATATTTAAAGGGGTCAACAAAACCCTTTACTGGTAAAAGTTTGTGTATTTGGGATACAGCAAATGTCACATGGTATAAAGGTAAATATCAAGACGGGTTAAAAGAAGGGTTATGGATATTTTATAATAAAAATTCTACCAAGAAATCTGAAACAAATTATAGCGCGGGTAAAATGAATGGTTTAAGGAAAGTCTATAATTCACAAAACCAGATCGCATATACTTTAAACTGTATCGATAATAAATGTGAGCACATAAAGCCAGATATTGACTACAAATAAAGTGTTTGTGTAAGATGGTAAATCAATAAATATGAAATTCAGAGGTCAAGATGAGTGAAAAAGTTACAGATCATAAAATGATTATTAATGGTGATTTTGTTGATAGTGTTAGCAAACAAAAAATAGAAATAGAATGCCCAGCTAACAAACAAATTTTTGCAACTGTTCCTCGAGGAATAAAAGAGGATGTTGATATAGCTGTAAAATCATCATTAATTGCATTTCAATCTTGGTCTAAGGTTAATCCAAAAGAGCGAGGTAAGATACTTCTAAATATAGCTGATGATATAGATGATCAAAAAGAAGAAATAGCAAAGATAATCGCAAAAGAAACTGGTAATGCTATAAGAACCCAAGCTAGACCCGAAATTAATCTTGTTGTTGATATTTTCAGATATTTCGGTGGTTTATCATCTGAACTCAAGGGAGAAACAATTCCACTTGGTGAACACGTGCTAAGTTACACAAGGAGAGAACCCTTGGGAGTTGTTGGGGCTATTATTCCTTGGAATGCCCCAGTAATGCTTGCTGCTTGTAAAATTGCCCCTGCACTATGCACGGGTAATACATTAGTGATGAAAGCTGCTGAAGATGCACCACTAGCAGTTTTAAAAGTTGCAGAAATTTGTCAGAAACATATTCCACCAGGTGTATTTAATTTAATAACTGGAACTGGTCCTGAGTGTGGTGAACCGCTAGCGTATCATCCTGATATAAGTAAACTTTCATTTACTGGTTCCACTGCTGTTGGAAAGTTGATTATGAGAGCGGCCGCTGAGAGAGTATTGCCTGTATCACTTGAACTTGGCGGAAAAAGTCCATCAATCGTGTATCCTGATGTAAACGAAGATTGGACAGTTGATGGAATAATCGGTGCAATGCGTTTCACAAGACAAAGCCAATCTTGTACAGCAGGATCAAGACTGTTCTTGCATAAAAGAATATTCGATAGCTTTATTGAGCAATTAGCAAATAAATTAGATAATTTAATAATTGGTGATCCTTTAGATGACAAGACTGATATGGGAACAATTATAAATAACAAACAGTATACTAAAGTTTGTGATTATATTAAAGATGGACTAGATAATAAAGAAACAGAAGTAATATGCGGAGGACTACCTCCAAAAGATGGACCTTTGAGTGAAGGATATTTCACAATACCAACCATATTTCGTAATAAGTCTAATGAATGGCGTTTGGCAAAAGAAGAAATATTTGGGCCAGTCCTTGTCGCCATCCCTTGGGAGGATGAAAATGAAGTCATCAAAATGGCAAATGAAAGTCACTATGGTCTAGCAGCCTATGTTTGGACAAGAGATATAACAAGAGGTATTAATGCTGCACACGCAATAGAGTCTGGTTGGGTGCAGGTAAATCAAGGTTTAGGTCAAGTACCCGGACATTCCTATGGTGGTTATAAACAATCAGGTCTTGGAAGAGAATTTTCGTTAGAAGGAATGCTGGACAGTTTTACCCAAAGAAAAAATATCAGCATTAACTTAAATACACCACCTAAAGAGCTTTAATAATGCTGACATTATTCCACTATGATAGGACTAGTGCCGCGCAAAGAGTAAGACTTTATCTTGAAGAAAAGGGGTTACCTTGGGAAAGTGTCATTGTTGATACTGCATTGGGCGATGTTGATCAATTACCAGAAAATTTCCATAAGTTAAACCCCAAGGGTCTTGTTCCAGTCATAATACATGATGATATCGCAATACCAGAGTCACAAGTAATAATAGAATACCTCGAAGATACATTTGGAGGAACACCAACACTTAGACCTGAAAATTCTCGAGATCTTGCACAAATGCGATTATGGATGAGAAAAATTGATGAAGGCATTCATGTCGCAAGCCGGACAATTGGAGTTTGTCTTGTAAACAGACATATATACAAAAAAAAGGATCCAAAAAAGATAGAAAAATATTACTCAGAAATGAAAGATAAAGTACGCAAGAAAAATGATCAAATAAATATTGAGTTGGGAATAGAGTCTCCTCTTCTTGAAGAGGCAATGATAGAATTTAAATTACTTTTTACAGAAATGAATTCCTATCTATCTACCCACGATTGGCTAGCGGGTGATACATATTCACTAGCAGATATTTCTTTTGTTGTTTATCTCCATAGACTGGATTCTTTTATGATGAGACCCCTCTGGAAGAATATGAAATATCTTGATGATTGGTATGATAGAATAAAATCAAGACCAGCTTACAAAAGGGCAATTTATGATTGGGGTGATAAGACAGCTGGGCAAAGAGCGGAAAATGGGGAAAAAGCTTATTCAAAAATTTTAGAGTACTGGAATAAAGTATAACTACCCAATATATGACAATAATTCTTTACCTAAATGCGTACCACTTAGGTAGGCGGCCTCAATACGTCCTTGAATAAACCAGTCACCACATAAACCAATCTGGTTTTCATTATTTAAAAAATATTCGAATCCTTTTTTTTGTTTCATAATGTTCGCATATCTCCAACCCTGTAATCCAATATATTCAGCCTTTTCCGTTTTTATAGGAATTATTTTCTTTAATTCGTCGCATAGATAATCTTTCACCCAATCACGGTCTTTTTCAATATTTTCCTGTGCCCATTTATTTGTGGAGTGAACTAATAAAGTATAGTTGTTATCTCTTGATGGTTTTGATGAATTTACAGAAATCCAGCTAATATCAAATCCTTTAACTAATGCTGCATCAAAGTCTAATTCTAATGGCTGTTCATAGCCAAGCATTAGTGAAAAACAAGCGAGCATTTCATATTCTTTAATATTAGGAAATATCACGTTGAGATCTGGAATCATTTGTTGTGCCTGCAGTGGAGGTATTGAAGAGATAACCCAATCATATTCTCCCAAAGCTTCATTATTTTCATCGTAAACAACCCACTTATCTTCTTTAGAAATTTTTTCAACTTTTTTAGATAACTGAACATTCAAACCTTCGGCCATGTATTTACCAATAGAATTCATCGACGGAGTCCCAACATAATTCGCTGGATCATTACCCCAGGTTCGCTTATTGGTTATTTTGCCGTCGATAATTTCTATAAAGCGTGCTTCCCACAGTTTAATAATATTCTGATCAAGCATTGGTTGAATATAATTATGAAATTCTAGAGTTTTTACTTTAAAGAATTGTGCCCCATGATCAAAATTAAAATCGTTAGCTCTTCTTGTTGCAACGCGACCACCAAAACCACGTGATTTTTCAAAAAGCTCAATTTCTGCATTATTTTTTATCGTATTAGCAAGAGCTAAACCAGAAATACCCGCACCAATGATTGCAATCTTGACCATGATATAATTTATTTATTAATAATGATGAATTACAAGCCTGAGATAAGTTGTTCTAACTTCTTCTTACTTTTCCCAACAACCTTAGTAGAAGCTACTTCAGCTAAGTTGCTTTTATCATCATCCACAACAACTATAGCAATCATGCCCATACTTTTATGTGGTGAGCATTGATATAAATATATGCCAGGTTCAGTGAATGTAAAGCTAAACTCTTTCCCAACTTTTGATGGCTTTTTGGGTACATCGGCTTCAGCTGGATGTGCGATGAATTCCACGTTATGCCCAGGTGATGTTGGTAACCAGTTGATTGTATCATTTGAGTTGATGTATACGACATCTTGTGAGTAGACCATTTTTTCTCCATCACTTCTTTTGTTTAGCATATCAATATCTAACTGGGCTGACTGTACATTACTATTCAATGCTAAAAAAATAATTGCAGATAGCGAAAACATAAAAAATTTATTCATTAGTACCTCTTTTTTCCAATATTAGAGAAACGTATAACCTATGTAATAAGATTATAATAATGCAACCTCATGGTTTATTTACTTTAATAGGATATTTTCTATCTGGATAACAAGTTCTGCAAATTTCACACACAACACCAAAGCATGACCTTGCCTGACAAAATTCTCTGGCATAAAAAATTATTTGAAGATGTAACTTATTCCATAGACTCTCAGGGAATAATTTTTTCAAATCACGTTCTGTTTGAATTACATTCTTTCCAGCAGTTAAACCCCAACGCTGAGCGCATCTGTGTATGTGGGTATCGACTGGAAATGCGGGAAAGCCATGTCCTTGAGACATAACAACAGATGCTGTTTTATGTCCAACACCTGGTAATCTCTCTAACTCCTCAAATGTGCATGGTACATTACAATTATATTCATCAATTAATATCTTTGAGAGTTCCTTTATTGCGGACGATTTTTGGGGTGCAAGTCCGCAAGGCTTTATTATTTCATAGATCGTATCTATGTCTAATTTATTCATATCAATGGGATTATCTGCTAATCTAAATAAATGCGGTGTTACTTGGTTCACTCTGAGGTCCGTGCATTGTGCACTAAGCAATACTGATATCAAAAGTTCAAATATATTCCTATGATCAAGTGGTATGGGTGGATTGGGGTAAATTCTATCTAGTATAAGTATGATATTTTTTACACGCTCGGCTTTAATCATTTGTATTTTAACTTACAGTTATTGGATTTAGTTATTATAATCACTTTTCTAGTCCAATAAAGGATATATGAAATGTTTAGGATTTTGATATTTTATTTTATTTTCTTAGTTTCAACCCAAAATACATTTAGTAAAGAAATACATTGTTCTATTGATAAAGTCACTGTAATTGACGCAGATACACTAAAATTTTGTGATCTAAAAATAAGACTAAATGGAATATCAGCAGCAGAAAGAGGCCACATAACTTATGATTCTTGTAAAATTATCACAAAAAAAATAATCCATAAATCAGATGAAATTTCCTGCGAATTGACTGGAGAAAAAACATATGATCGTTTTGTTGGAATATGTAAATTAATAAACAATAATATTATTTATGATTTGCAAGAAAAGATCGTAGAAAGTGGCTGCGCTAGAGATTGTGAAAGATACTCTGATGGAAGATACGCGAAATTCGAGACAGATAAATCAAGAAATTTACCTTTACCAAATTATTGTAATAAATAAATTAGACATTTTAAATTATGATATGATATGTTCCTAGAATATGGGGCCATAGCTCAGCTGGGAGAGCGCTTCGCTGGCAGCGAAGAGGTCGGGGGTTCGAGCCCCCCTGGCTCCACCAAATGCCTAAATTTTAGGCATTTATTTGACTGATGACACAAAAAAGCCTAAAATATCTTTTACTTTAAATTCTATTATAAATTAATGTGTGAGGAGAATAATTATGAAAAGATTATTTCTTACTTTAACTATAATATTAGCCTTACCACTGACTATTATTAGTGTTGCAAAGGCTGACATATACGATGATTTGCAGAGTGTTTTCCTTGCTGATGATCAAATATTATATGATGAGACGATGTCAGCACTTGAATCACAACTTAACCCTTTACAGATAGCGTATAATGAGAGTGAATTAAGTTATAATTCAATCAATGATGATTATAATCTTCTCATTGATGAACAGATACAAATTGAAACAGAATTAATAGCATTAGAAACAACAATTGATAGTTTAATCCAAGAGCAAGATTTACTTGAAAATAATTACAACGACTTGAATCTAAACCTTCTTGCAAAGGAAACTGAACTAGAGAGTTATCTCCAAATATTTTCTGTTCTCTCTCCAGAGGATCCAGAATATTCTGAGTTTCAGAATAGGATTAATTTAGCAGAATCAGATATTGCAGATTTATCAACTTCTGTAGATGAAACACAATTATTGATAGATGCAAATCTACAAAATTTAGAAACAACATCTTTATCACAAATTGAGATTGAAAATGCTCTCAATATACTTACTGGGGACATTGAAATATCCTCAGCTAATTTATCAAGCGCTCTAGAGTTATTTGAATTAGCTGGTAGTGAATTAAATTCTCTACTAGATCAGATAAACCAAACTGATGTTTTATATAATTCAGAGCTAACTGCTGTAACTAATCAACTTCTCGAACTAAATGAAGATCAGCTGGATGCTCTGAATAGATCCTTAAAGAATGTTTATGATAAGGAAGACAGAGTTCTGCTGATAAGTTCCGATGATCTCTCTTTAATCATAGAAAATGATTACAACAAAAAACAGATTAATGATCTGACGAAAGCATACGAAATAGAGGAGAAATTTATTTCTAAAGGATATGATCTTCTTCTAAAGGCTGAAGAAAAGAATAATGATAAGTTTCTTGAGTTAGCACAAAAGGCCTTCGATAATGCAGATAAGCAAAAATCTAAATTTTTAGAAAGAATTGAAAAAGAAGAGATCAAAAAAGAAAAGAAAGCTTCAGATACAGCTAAGAAAGCTGAAAAGAAAGCTTCAGATACAGCTAAGAAAGCTGAAAAGAAAGCTTCAGATACAGCTAAGAAAGCTGAAAAGAAAGCTTCAGATAAAGCAAAGAAAGCTGAAAAGAAAGCAGCCAAAGAAGCAAAAAAGAAAGATAAGTAGCTCTCTACTTTTCAGTCAAGAAAAAATATGTCATACTTTTTGAATGAGTTTTGAACAAGTTAAAAAGTATGACAACCTATTATCTGTATTCAGAGAAAAATCGTCAGTAAATTCAGATAAACCTTATCTATGGTCAAAACAAAATTCTGATTATGTATCCTTTTAGCTGGGCACAAACTTACAAGGCAATAAATAACCTCGCCAACTATCTTAAATCAATTGGTATTAAAAATGATGCAAGGGTCATGCTTGTCTCTGAAAATAGACCCGAATGGCAGATAAGCGATATTGCTATAATGGCGGCAGATGGTGTAACTGTTCCAGCATATACAACTATAACATCTCAAGATTATGAATATATAATAAACCATTCTGAGTCTATGGTTATAATTGTTTCTAACCAATCCTTGTTTGAAAAAGTTGCCAATGCAATAAACAAATTAAAGAAAACAATTCATGTAATTCTTATAGATGATTTCGTTACCGAAACATCTGATTATATAAAATTACATAATTGGGTTGATATTCAAAAGGAAGCTGGTGAAAATGCAATTGATTTAATAGAAATAGAGTCAAATAGAAAAGTTAGAACGGATCTCTCTTGTATTATATATACATCAGGTACATCAGGTTTCCCAAAAGGTGTTATGTTAAGTCATGGTTCTATATTACATAATTGTGAGGGTGCCTATAAAATATTGAGACCAGCATTAGAACATATAGAAGATGTATTATTCCTATCTTGGCTTCCATTATCGCATTCATATGAGCATACACTTCAATTTTATAATTTATATTCAGGAAACCAAATATACTATGCCGAAGGAATTGATAAACTTCTCCAAAATTTAGCTGAAGTAAAACCACACCTAATGTCTGCAGTACCAAGATTTTATGAAAACTTACTTCAGAGAATTTCTACACAAATAAATAAAGAAAGTAAAATTAAACAAAGACTTTTTTATGACACTATAGCTCTTGGTAAAGAACATTACGAAAAAGGAAAACTACCCATATTCAAATCTATCTACAACAAGATACTATCCAAACTTGTCAGAAAAAAAACTGGAAATAGATTTGGTGGCCGTCTCGTCGGATTAATTTCGGGGGGAGCTGCTCTAAACTATGATGTAGGTATTTCACTCTACTCGCTGGGTATCCCAATTTATCAAGGTTATGGGCAGACAGAAAGCGGGCCCGTGATTTCAGTAAACTACCCAGGTCAAAATAAAATTAATACCGTAGGACCCTTACTTCCGAACACAGAAGTAAAAATATCTGATGATGGTGAGATCCTTGTGATAGGTGAGAATGTAATGAATGGATATTTCAGAGATGAAAATGCAACAAAAGCTGCTTTTGATGGAAAATGGTTAAAAACAGGTGATATCGGAGAGTTTGACAAGGATAACTACTTGGTTATTACGGATCGTATGAAAGATATTATCGTCAACTCTGGCGGTGATAATATTTCTCCCACAAAGATTGAATCATTATTAATTATGGAAGAGGGAATTTCACAAGCAATGGTTTTTGGTGATGGTGAAAAATATCTTGTTGCGATTATTGTCACTGATATGGATATAAATGAAAATAAGGAAAAAACTAAGACAATTATCAATAACTCAATTGAAAAGGTTAATCGAAGTCTCTCAGCAATTGAAAAAATAAAAAATTATGTGCTAATTGATGAAGAATTCACAATTGAGAATGAGATGATGACACCATCAATGAAGGTTAGAAGGTTCAAAGTTATTGAAAAATATAAAAAAGAACTAGATGATCTGTATCATTAACAACTATCTATTTTCTCTGCTGTCTGCATCGTTTTGAACAGTACTTCACTTCCGCCCAATTTAATTTCCATTTTTTACGCCAGGCAAATGGTCGGTTACAAATCAGACAAATTTTTTGGGGCAGTTCCTTATTCATTTAGCTGCTTTCTATTTTTTAGATAAAGTAGAAATGATAAAACTTCATATATATAAAAAGCTATGAAGTATACTATTTTGTACTCAAGTAATTTTTTAAGGAACTTATATTTATCTAAATTCCCCCAAATTAGAGCAAATGCATCAACTCCAATATGAAATTGATTGCCATCAAACACATGCAATCTTCGTAAGATATCTGCCTTATTTTTTAATTTTATATTCTCTGGTAAATTTCTATCATTTAAATCAATGAACTCTAGGTTCTTTGAAGTTTGTTTTTTGTAATGATTGATTTCCATTCTACAAATAGAACAGGATTCATTATAGATTACACTAATTTTATTTTTACTCATAAATAGAAAAAAGATTGCTAGTGGAACATTTATTGTTCCACTAGCATGTTAGATTATTTTGATTCAGATGTTGCTGCGGCCCAAATCACAACACCAAATGCAATTTTGTTAACAAAATCAGCTAAGTTATAAATAAGGTTAAGGTTGTCAGCACTGCCTGCTCCAACATAACCTAATACATACCCAATAGGGTAGATTGCCCAACCAACTGTAACGATGATTCTTAGTGCATTAAAAGCTTTCTGAGATGCAGGAGTTCCCTCACTTGCACTTATCTTACTTGCTTCACCTGCAAAGATTTCATAGATGATATAAATCCATGCCGCCATTCCAATAATGAATGCGAACCACACATTCATTGATCCAATTTCACCTAAGTATCCAGCAATTAACATTACAACTGAAGCACCTAGCAATCTCCAAAATAAAGATGCAGATACAACAGCAATTGCTGCAAGAATTAGATAAAATTCTACTATTTGTAATGGAACTGTTAAAAGCCAATCGACATATCTGAATACAACTGGTGATTCACCGGTTGTAACCCATACACCTCGCATATAGAAATAATGGATTGCTGCAATACCAGTCACCATAGCAGCAACAGATAATGAAGTTTTCCATTTACCTACGGCACGATCTCTTTCAACATAGAAAAAGAAAGTTGCGGCAACCATTGCAGCTGAGATTATCCAAAAACTGACCCCAACGAGATCATTTGGATTTAGTTGTCCTGTTGTCATTTATTTCTCCCTAATATTATTTGTTAAATTATTTGAAAAAGATAATAACGTAAGGCCAATTATATCAATTATTAGATCACATCAATTTAAAATTTAGTATTGTTATTGAACCAATTGCAACAAAACTATAAAATAAATCCAAGCCCACCAAAATAGCTCTTGCATTGGTAGCATAACAGTTTCCCAGCTTGAAAGAGTAAGAACTTGGAAGAGCGTTATCATCGCAACTCCTAAATCACCCCACCGATTTGGGTCTGATGTAGCGAATAAAATACTACCAATTGATGCATATACATAAATTATGATAAACAATAAAAGAGAAACATAAAAGACTCTTTTTAGTGATTTTAGTAAGGACTCAATAAGTTCCTTCAATTCAGGTATGGCAGAAATAAGTCTTAAGACTCGAAAAATTCTTAATAACCTCAGAACTAGTATTGAAGAGTTTGGTCCTGCAGGAATTATTGAGGCTATGACTATTATCGTATCAAATAGATTCCATCCATCTTTAAAGAAATGTAATTTTCTTTTTTCTGCAAAAAATCGTATCGAAATCTCTACCACAAAAAAAAGTGTAATTAACACATCAACGGCATGAAGAATAAATAGAACACTTGGTGGTATATTATATGTAGATGCACCAACTAAAAGCGCAGATAGTATGATGGCAAATACAACAATAGCCTGAAAAATTCTATGATCTTTGATATTTTTAAATAAGTTTCTGTTCATGTATCTGTAGTTGTTGATTGCAAAAGCCAATTTTCATAATCATCGTCAATTTGAGTAATTGGCAAACCAAAAATGCATGGTATCTCGTATGAATGAAACTTTTTTATTTGTGTTTTTATTTTAGAAAAATTCTTTTCAATTGCTTTCATAATCACTGTACATTCATCATCTTTGGCAATCTTATTGTTCCATTTATAGAGAGAAATCATTGCAGGGTATATATTCGAACAGGCAATTAGATTTTGTTTAAGCAAAATATCAGATATACGTTTCGCCTCATTCACTGATGAACATGTGGTGTAAATTAGAAGAAATTTCACTTCTTATACCTCTTAATGAATAACAAAACCAAACTATATAATAATATTGCATTTAATATGTGCCAGATCAAGTGTGTCCCAAACGGTATATAGTAGCAGGTAAAAGCATCGAGTTGTCTAAATGTTATAGATATCATGAAGATAAGTGATGCATTAAACAGTCCTCTTGATATTGCGATTTCTTTCCTCATGAGTGATAAAGCTGATATGATAAGCATAGCGAACAGCGCTGTTAAATAGGACGATATTTCTTCTATACCGGCATATCCGAGAAAAACATTTAAGCTCAAAAAAATAATAAGGGCAGCAGCTGCAACAAAATTATTTTGTTTGAGATAAAATCGAACTGCGATGTAAAGATAGATCAGTATAAACATCATTATGGGCAATGTATCTGCAATAGCAGACCATAATTTACCAAATGCATGAAATAAGAAGCTACCCAAACCAATTAATAAAATTAAATAAGTTAATATAGTTGTATATCTTTTGTGAGAGTTATCACTGAAGGATAAATCTTTTAATCTCCTAAGAAGAATATAAAAAGCGATAATAAAAGCAATATTGGATAGAAAGTTTATTGGTTCTGCAAAAAAGTCTGAGGACACCCTTTCACAGTAAATATCTATGCTTGTATTAAGATTTATGGAAGACACTAATTAACTATACACTTAATTCTGTGATTTTTTCTTTTGCTTCTCTGAGTTGCTTCATAATATTTCTCATTCTTGGCATCATATTATTTTCCCAATATTTTAACATCTCAATATTGTCTCTTGTGATGCTATAAACACCAGAAAAGTGCTCAATTAATTCATCAGAGCCTGCAAGAAATATACCATCTGATGACTCAACAGTTGGGAAGCTTGCTTTTTGCCCTGACTTTTCGAGAATATACATTGTTATTTCCTCATATGACTCTTCATCAGCATGTGCAACATGTAATTCAAAATCATCTAATTTATTTATTTCATTGAGGTATACAATAAACTTGTAGGAAAATGGACATCCTGCTTTCACAAATAATTTATTCTTATTCATTTAATTCTCTCTTCTATTTAATAAAGTTTCCTGTATTTAAATCTTGCATAGCTTGGATAAGTTCTTCTCTTGTATTCATTACAATCGGTCCATGCCATGCAATGGGTTCTCTAATTGGTTTACCAGAAACAAGCAAGAATCTTATACCTTCATCAAAAGTATGTAATACAACATTTTCTCCTGGGTCAAAATAAATTAGAGTCTTATTCCCTGATGAGTCCCTAATATTGAATTCTTCTCCATTAAATTCTTTTTCTACTTTGATACCTATAGGATCTGAAGCATATTGAAAATGAGCTGAACCACTAAACACATATGCAAACGTGCTTTTATAAGTGTCAATTTTCAGTAATTTATTTGTATTCGGTGGCACATAGACATCTAAAAATTGAGGCTCAGCTGCAATACCATCAACAGGACCTAATATTCCCCTATAATCACCAACAACAACTTTAATTTTTGACCCATCATCGTCTTCCACTATTGGAATCCCTGTGGTATCTATGTCTTGATACCTAGGTGAAGTCATTTTTTTATTAGATGGTAAATTAGCCCATAATTGAAATCCATGCATCTGTCCAATTTCATTCCCTTGAGGCATCTCTTGGTGCATGATTCCTGAACCAGCTGTCATCCATTGTACATCACCACCTGCCAGAAGTCCGGTATTACCAAGACTATCTTTATGTTCAACTGTTCCCTCAAGCACATATGTAATTGTTTCAATACCTCGATGTGGATGCCATGGAAATCCTGCTTTGTATTTTTCCGGGTCTTCGTTTCTAAAATCATCCAATAATAAAAAAGGATCAAATTTTTCTGGATCTGCAAAACCAAATACTCTGTCAAGTGAGACACCCGCTCCTTCAAGAACAGATTTTGGATTTGATTTAGTTGTAACTGGTCTAAATGACATTCAAACTCCTAATTAAAAAATTTCATAATCGTAATGACTGACATAGTAATTGCACATGCAAAGGATATTATTATGATTATGCCTAAGTAATGAGCCATCCTGTTTGATGGAAGAGAGTCATCAATAACAACCTCATCATTTGCTTTTATTTTTCTGAAAAGATACCCCGAAATGAGGAAGATACCATAAAATATCAATGTATATTTGAGTTCTGTAGTCATTATCTAACAAATTTACGTAATTAAATCTCTGTGGGTTTACTTAATACAAGAAAAATTATATCCTCTTTAGTAACTTTGTGCAAATAGGAGTGGAATATGCCCATAATAAAGAAATTTAATGACATAAAATTTAAATTTGAAGATGATGGAATTAAATTTAAAAATCTGATCACTAGAGAAGACTTAGTAGACTCAAGAATCACGATAGATTACTTTGAATTATCGGCTCAAAAAAACTTTTCTATAAAAAATAGCGAAAATGACGTTTTGTGGATCCAAATATTATCAGGATCAATTAACATTGAAGGTAATATTGTTGATGATAATAAGATAATCTTCATCAAAGGAAACAAAAATATAGACTGTGATGCAATAGAAGCCTCAAATTTGGTTATTACAAAGATCCTAAATTATAAAGTTCACGAAAAGACCCCTACTGATAATTTTGAACAGGACATAAATATCATTAACTGGGGAAATGAGCCTATCTTAAAATCAGAACATGATGATAGAAAAAGAGTTTATTTACTCTCTGAAACGCTTGCTAATACGGACAGTGTTAAAGGAGAATTAATAATCTACCCTAAAAACACTTCTTGCCCAGAGCACTATCATGTGGGCGCAGAACATTATCAATTTCTTACAGAGGGTAATGTCATTGCTGTACTTGATGGGAAAGAATATGAGTTATCAAAATACGATGTCTTGTATAATTTTGAGAATGAAAACCATTGGTTTTATACAAAAAATAGTAATTGTGAATTTGTAGAGTTTTTCATCCCCGGTGAAGCTAAAACAATCTGGACCCAAACAACAAATGTTTGTACATGGTCACCAATTGGTACTGATATTAATGGAAAGAAACCATCCAGACATATTGAGAAACATGTTCACGGTGAAGGAGAAAATATTTAAAAAAAAGTGATCCCTCTTTTAAATAGTCGCGTTATGTAATTGTGTGGGTAAGATGATTGTAAGTCGAAACTTCATCTTACATATAAATTTCAACATATCCCTATTAATCCCTAAGGTTGATACCACTTGCCCACACTAAATTATCCTATCTTAGTTGCACCTGTCTCGCACTTATACAGCTTATTATCTTTTTTTGTGTAAGCTGCAAGAACTGCCTCTTTTGTATTATCTGGAAAAGCAACAACCATATGCTCAACTAATATATCCTCATTTTCATATACACATCTGTGCTGTTCAATAGTAAAACTGTCACTCGCTAAAAAACCTTTGATCATACTAAGAGTTTCCTCTCTATTCATTGTTGTACCAGATTGGTGTCTTACAAATGTATATTCATCGTGAATATAACTACTAAATTTATCAAAATCCCTGTTAGCCGTGGCTTCTTTTAGTTCTGGAAAAATATTCATTCTTGCTATCCTTTAATAATTATCGTTGATTTTCAGAAACATTATACCATATGATGTTTCAATAATGTGAAATTTCAAATTTAAAGATGTATAAAAATAAATTGCCCACGTTAGATAAAGAAAATTTTATCCACCCCTTAACTCACCTAGCTAAGTTTGAAAGAGGTGAGATACCGTCCAGGATTATGAAGTCTGCGAATGGTGTAAGGATAAAAGACTCTGATGGTCAAGAATACATAGATGCCTTTTCTGGTTTATACTGTGTAAATGTTGGATATGGTTGTACTGAAATTATTGATGCAATAAAAAAACAGGCTGAAAATTTAGCTTACTATCATGCATATTATGGGAATGGTACTGAAGCATCTATTGAATTATCTAATATGGTTATAAATTTAGCCCCGAAAAATATGAATAAGATATATTTTGGATTGACGGGTTCAGACTCAAACGAAACAAATATTAAATTACTTTGGCATTACAACAATCTGATTGGAAAACCTGAGAAGAAAAAAATTATTTCTAGGAACGGATCTTACCATGGATCAGGTATAATTACTGGAAGTTTGACAGGCCTTAAAAACTACCATAAAAACTTTGGGCTTCCATTGAATAATTTCTTACATACAGAAGAAGCTAACTACTTCCACAGAAATAATTTAGACCAAACTGAAACAGAATTCTCAACCTATTGCTCTGAAAAATTAGAAGAAATAATACTAATTGAGGGACCAGAAACAATTGCAGGATTCATAGCAGAACCAGTAATGGGTAATGGTGGACTTGTTCCACCACCTAAGGGTTATTGGAATAATATAGATAAGGTGCTTAAAAAATATAATATTTCATTCATTGCAGATGAGGTGATTACAGGTTTTGGAAGATTAGGTGAAATGTTTGGTTGTAATTATTATGATATAAAAGCAGATTTAATAACTGTTGCAAAGGGAATCACATCTGCCTATGCTCCTTTGTCTGGCTCTATTATATCAAATGAAATTTATGATGTCATAAGAGATGGAACAGATAAAAATGGTGTATTCACTCATGGATCCACATACTCAGCTCACCCAATTTCTTGTGCAGCTGCAGTAGCAAACCTAAATTATATTGATAAAAATAATCTGATTAAGAAAGGCGCAGAAATTGCAAAGTATTTTAATCAAAAACTGAAGGAGACATTTATTGATCATCCAAACGTGGGTGATATTAGATATGAGGGACTCCTATCAGCTATTGAGCTGGTGAAAGATAAAAAGAATAGACTATTCTTCAATAATCAAGGAGCTTTGGCTCAAGAGATAGTTTCTAAAATGGCAGTTAATGGTATTCTTGCAAGAGCAATGCCATCCGGGGACACTATCGGATTTGCTCCTGCTTTTTGTTTATCCAAAAATGATGCTGATACAATTATTGATAATACATCAAAGAGTATTAATGAGGTCATAAACCACTAATACTATCAACTTTGTTCAAGATATTTTGATCAATCTTTATTTTATTATTATTTTCAGCTAATTTCCAAGGGATCCCTTCGACAGCTTCTTCATAGGTAAAATCATTAAGAACGCTATCAAATTTCCAACCGCTTGGAGACATAACAAATTTAGCTTTATCCGTTATTAAAATTGATGGGCCTCTTCCTAAATGATATTTTTTCCTCAATTTATCAAATGCCGATCCAGAGCCTGGACTTGTTATAAAATCAACTTTTTCAACAAATCTTCTAGAATCATGAGGCATGAGAATAATTAAATTAGGAATTAAACATGCAATATCATGCGCCCCGCCTGAGCCAACCATTCTTACCTTAGGAGTTCGATAGTCTCCTATAACTGTTGAATTTAAGTTACCATATATGTCTATTTGAGCAGCTGAGAGAAGTCCAACATCAATTCTGCCCGCTTGTAGGTCAGAAAAAACAGAGAAACTATCTGTTATCATATCTGATCCATGTGCTATTGATGGGCTACCTGTCGAATAAGATTTTGTTTTTGGCATTGCGCCAATAGCTCCAGACTCATAGATTAAATTTATATTGGGTTCAATTGTATCCTTGGCAAGACATGCAGTATCTGAGGGAATTCCTATACCCACAAAACATGAACCGTAACCTTTTAATTCCATTGCCGCAATCATAGCAATCCGTTTATCTGGGGTAATTTCTCTGTAATTAACTTTCATCTAATGCCCCGCATAAACCCATTTGTAGGGATAATCTATTTTCTTTACCTATCTTTTCCATATACAATTCGATATTATTAACGTTAATTACCCATTCCTTAAGATAATTCCCTAGTTCTGACTCGTCCCTTGAGACAGAGTCATACGAAATATAATGCTCGTCATCTCTTGAGTAAAAACCTGATACGTACGATGGATATGCACCCCATGGAAGCTCAACGATACTTGTGACCCTATGAGATGGAATAATTGTTTTTCCAGGTGACTCTTTTATTTCTTCATTATTTATAATTCTTTCAACACTAACTATTATCCGATCCGATGCTAATGCTCCCTCAACAGTATCACCGTCAATCCCCCACATCTGAACATTTCCGTATTTATCGGCCTGCTGTGCATGTATTAATGCCACATCTGGTTTTAATGAGGGTATTGCTGAATATTCTTGACCCGTGTAAGGGGATATAACCTTTTTAAGGTATTTAATATTTTCAGGTAAATCACCAATTTGTAGAATTTTTGAGGGAACAAAATCAACACCCATTCGAGCGGCGTGTAACCTCATTATTATTGACTGATTTGTCCATTCTTCAATTTCAATCGAGTTAGATTTGTAGGCTCTATTAAAAGAATGAGCTAATCCAACTGTTGGATTTCCAATGTAACCAAAAATAACTTTTTTTATAATACCTGAGGCAATCAATTGATCGAATAAAATATCAGCCCCAGACCTACAAATTGACAAATTTTTAATATTTTGCCTTATAAGTTCATGCGTTAAATAAAATGGTATTAAGTGACCAAATCCACCAATAAATATTAAATCATCAGATGAAACATTATTTTTAATCGCATCTTGTAAGTTTGATACCTTTTCAATCATTATTTATTTGCTAAATTACTTCTGATTTTATGAGTGAGTCAATTTGATCATTATCATAACCTATTGATTGAAGAATTTCTCTGTTATCCTCGCCAAGTAGCGGTGGAGCTTTATTGATTGTTGCTGGTGTATCAGAAAATCTATATGGAACACCCAACATTTTTAAAACTCCAGCTTCTGAGTGATTTACACTTACGACCATATCATTTGCTATTGTCTGTTCGTCGGAGAGAGCGCTCTCAACGGAGTTAACAGCACTTGCAGGAATGTTAGAGTTTAATAATTTCTCTAACCATTCATCGACTTTTTTTGTACCAATTACATCTTGTATTTCTTTATCAATGAGGCTTCGATTTATAACACGGTCAGCATTTTTTATAAATCTTTTGTCTTTTGCCCAATCATCCCTTCCAAGACAGGATGCAAATTTAGCAAATTGCATATCATTACCTACAGCAATTGCGATACTACCATCGATGGCATCAAATGTTCTATATGGCACAATATTTGGATGCCCATTCCCAAATCTTCGGGCTGGCTTTCCGCTAACAAGATGATTTGCAGCAACATTTACAAGCATTGAAATGCTTGTGGTATAGAGACTTGTCTCAACTTTCTGTCCCTTACCAGATATGTTCCTTGAGTTCAGTGCTCCGAGAATAGCTATTGTAGCATTCATACCAGTGCAGACATCAACTAATGCGACACCAACTTTCATTGGATCACCATTTTCTTCTCCAGTGATACTCATTAATCCACTCTCTGCTTGAAGAAGAAAATCATAACCAGGTCTTTTCCCACGTGGACCTCTCCCCCCGTAACCAGTAATTTGACAATGAACTAGCTGAGGAGCCTCTTTTTCACGCCACTCATCTGTGATACCGTAGTTGTCCATTGTTCCAAATTTGAAATTCTCAATCAATACATCAGAGTTTTTTAATAGTTTTTTGAGTATTTTTATGCCTTCTTCTGATTTTAAATTAAGAGTGACACTTTTTTTATTTCTGTTAATTCCGAGAAAATATGCTGCCTCACTTCCAGCAAATGGAGGACCCCAAGATCTTGTGTCATCTCCTTTTCCAGGCTGTTCAATTTTAATAATTTCCGCGCCCATGTCCCCAAGATTCATGGTGCAAAATGGACCAGCTAAAATTCTACTTAAATCAAGGACTCTGATACCACTTAGTGGTCCATTTTTATTTTCACTCATATTAATTGACCGTCTTTTTATTTTGATCTTTCATTTTCATCATTAGCAAGACCATCAAGATATGCTTCAACATTTTCTCTTCTTCTTTCACGGAACTGCTGGAAGTTTGGTTTTCTCTTTTCAAGAAATGCATTCATTCCTTCAAGTGACTCTTCTGATCCCCAAACGTGCGCTAGAAGTTCCATTCCATGCTGCCAACTTGCATATAGTGTATCGGAGTCATGGTTGAGTGATTTCTTGGTTTGTCTAATTGTTTGCCCACTTCGTTCTATTAATCCTTCAGCCCACTTTTGTGTTTCTTCTTCTAATTTGGCTTTTGGAACAACTCTGTTAATCAAACCGATACTTACAGCTTCCTCTGCTGTAAATCTTCTGGCCATAAAAATCATTTCTTTAGCAAGTCTTGAACCAATTAGTTGTGGTAAATATTGGGTTGCGCCAACTGTTGGACATGCACCAACTACAGCACCACTTTGTCCAAATACAGCATCGTCTGCAGCAATAACCAAATCGCACCACAATGCCAATTCATGACCACCACCCATACAATATCCATGAACTGAAGCGATTACAGGAATAGGGACGCCTCTAATTGCCATTGCAAGAGCAAGCATTCTATCGTTCCAATGCGCTGCATTTTCCCAATCTAGTCTCATCATTGCATGAAAGTCCCCACCAGCTGAGAAAGCTTTATCACCAACTCCATTAATAACAATACATACTATTGATGGATCATTTCTTGTAGATAGAACAGCATCGGTTAGTTCATCTAGTGTTTGTTCTCTGAATGCATTCCTAACTTCAGGTCTATTTATTGAGATCCATGCTACTTTATTTTTTATTTCAAATAATATTTCTTTATAATCACCGCCAGCTTTTGACATACTTTACCTCTATTTGTTAATTTTTTTCGGTTTGAAACTATCATTATTTTTCATTTTCTTCAACCTCAATAAGGGCTCCTGATAGTTCATTTGGGTGAAGAAAATATAAATTTCTGCCATGATAACCTGTTGTTGGTTCCGCTATGACATTTAAACCACTTTTTTTATGCTCATCGTATTCTCTTTTTATATCGTTAACGGATATACAGTAATGATGAAGACCACCTTTTGGATTTTTTTCTAAAAACTTACTGATTGGAGATTTATCGTTTAATGGCTCCATAAGTTCAATTTTTAAGTTTTCAAATGAGATTATTGCCATTTTTATATTTTGTTTTTCAACTATCATTACTTCAGATATTGGAACATTGAAGGATTTTTTGTATGCCACTATAGCTTCATCAATGTTTGGGACTGCATGTGCGATGTGATCAATATTCATATTTTATTCCATATTAATTATAATTTTTCAAAAAATTATCGAAGAGTTTTAAAAATTAATAAGACTATTCTATATATGAATAAAAAAAAATCTATGTATTCTCAAAAAATTTTTGTAATGTGTTTATGTTATAAAATACTTAAATTATGAGGTCATAAATGTTTAACCCCTTCAGTCAACCATCCTTAATTAAAGCAGAAGTTTTTGCTTCATTGCCTGAAAAATATAGAAATCTAGGAACAACAGATTGGTCAAATCCAAACAGACAGGGCGCAAAAGTCGAGCAGTTCTTAGAAGGACCCTCTTTTGATAGAAACGGTAACCTATATGTCACAGATATCCCATACGGCAGAATATTTAAAATTGATCCATCTGGTAATTGGGATCTGGTATGCGAATATGATGGATGGCCAAACGGTCTAAAATTTCACAAAGACGGAAGAGCTTTTATCGCATGTTATAAACAAGGCTTAATGGTCTTAGATGTGAATACAGGAAAAATTGAACCTGTTATTGAAACAATGTATTCAGAAGGCTTCAAGGGCTTAAATGATCTTCACTTTAATAGTGATGGAGATTTGTTTTTCACCGATCAAGGTCAAACGGGTATCATCGATTGGAGTGGAAGGGTATTCAAATACTCAAAGGATGGTGAACTTCAAAGATTGGTTACAAACGCACCTAGTCCTAATGGAATTACTCTAAATAATGCAGAAAATCAAATCTATGTTGCAGTAACAAGATCTCAACAAATTTGGCGTCTCCCTCTAATGAAGGATAAAAGTATAAGTAAAAGTGGTGTTGCAATCCAACTATCTGGAGGCCATGCGGGGCCAGATGGAATTGAAATGGACTCAGAAGATGGAATAATTGTATGTCACCTTGGAGTTGGTGTTTGGAGATTTGATAACAATTGCCTTCCAACCCATCTTGTGTATACGGATGAGCACAGTTTGATGACAAATATTGCTTTCGGTGGTCCTGAGAGAAAAACACTTTATATCACAGACTCGATGAATGGAAGAATCATGAGAGCTGAAATGCCAGTAGCTGGTAAAGTGCTATATGGATTATCATAATAAAAAAATCTAAGAGGAAATTTAATGATGCAGAATGGACATTTTATTAATAGTCTAGATCCAGATAGCAAAAAAATTCTCGGAACTAAATATCCTGTTTTTACAGAAAATGAATATAAAAGAAGAATTGCTCTTCTGTCAGACACCATTTCAAATCTTAATCTTGATAAGGTTGTTATCTATGAAGCTATAGGATCTGGAAGTGCTGTACAATATTTCACAGGATGGCACACAACCCAGGAAGCCCTAGTTGATATTGTATCAGGGGAGAAAATAAATTTATATGTAGAACATTACAACCATCTGCCAATGGCAGAAAAATTAATTAACAACCAAACAAACCTGATTTGGGGAGAAAGAAAACTATCTCAAAAGATCTTTCCGAGTATGATTCAGAATTTAACTAGCAATAGTAGAATAGGTGTTATTGGAAGATTACCATATAGTTATGTTGAGCAACTGAATGAAAAAAATATTCAAGTGATAGATATTTTTTCTCATTATAATAAGATGCGATCAATCAAAAGTGCAGAAGAAGTTTCGTGGATGAAAATTGCAGCCGCACTAACTGATGAGGGTATCAATAATCTAGTCAATAACCTTGAGCCTGGACTTTCTGAACATGAAATGTCTCAAATTACGCAATCAGGTTATCTTAGACATGGTGGCCATAAAATAATAAATTTTTTTGGGATAACAAATATGGATAAACCAGATAATTGTGTTCCATATCAATATACTTCCAACAAAACAATTACAAAAGATGATATCATTACAACAGAAATCAGCTCCCATTTTTGGAATTATCCTGGACAGGTTCTGAGGAGTATTGGTTTTAAAAAATTAAATCCGTTGTACAGTGAATTACATTCAGTTGGGGATGAAGTATTCAAGAATATCTTTGAAATATTAAAAGACGGAACTTCTATTGATGAAATACATAATATTTCTTCAAAAATAGAGGATGGTAGTTTCTCTATTTGGGATGATTTAATTCATGGTTACGGCGGTGGATATCTAGATCCAGTAATTGGTACAAAAAGCAGACCAGCTAGTCATTATGATAATTTTGTCTTTAAAGAAAATATGCTGGTAGTTATACAACCGAATGTTATTACCAGTGATCATAAAGCTGGGATTCAAACAGGTGAGTTAGTTCATATTCAAAAAGACAAAGCTGTTCGTATGCATAGTTTTACCCAAGGGTATATTCAACTGTAATTTGTCTTATTTAAATATCTAGATTTGCAACTCTGAGTGCATTTTCCTGAATAAATTCACGTCGTGGCTCAACTTCATCGCCCATTAAGCGCGTGAATAGGTTGCTTGCTTCGTCCGCCTCTTGAACTTTAACCTGAAGAAGTGTCCTCATTTCAGGATCCAGCGTAGTTTCCCATAATTGTTCTGGGTTCATTTCTCCCAATCCTTTGTATCTTTGAATTGAAGCGCCCTTTCTACCATTTTGCAGCACTTTCTCAAATAGCTCTGATGGAGTATAAATACTTTGCTCTGTATCCTTAAATTTTAGTATTCCAGGTTTTAAATAAACCTCTTGAAGTTTTGCAGATAAATCATTTAATGCGATTGCATCAGAAGAATACATAAATTGTTTATCAATAACATAACTCTCTTTGACACCCCTATTTTCTCTTTCAAAGATTAGATCATTAGTTTCGTTTGCCCGTCCCAACCAATTATTTTGATTACCACTTGTATTACGTTGGTTATTCAATCTCTTCGCAATATATGTTGCAGTTTCTTCAGCGTATTGCTTATTATCATATAAGGTATGATCTAAAGCCCCAGCTATTGCACATTCCTCAATAATAAATTTTGGATACTTGGAATTAATTTGGTTTAATATACCATTTACTGCACTCGAAACCTTCAAAATTTGTTTAAGATCATTCGAACTATGCTCTGCACCTGAACCACTTTGATAAATTGCATTCTCTAATCCAGACTCAATTAAATATTGTTCTAACTCTCTATCAATTTTTATGTATCGTTCAGACCTATTTTTACTGACCTTGTATAATGGTGGTTGAGCTATATACAAATAACCCCCATCAATAAGTGGTCTCATCCATCGGTAGAAGAATGTAAGCAGCAGAGTTCTGATATGAGCTCCATCAACATCGGCATCCGTCATTATTATAATTTTATGATATTTGAGTTTTTCAATATCAAATTCATCTTTGCCTATACCTGTACCTAATGCTGTTATTAGAGTTCCTATTTCATTTGAAGACAACATTCTATCAAATCTAGCTCTCTCAACATTAAGAATTTTACCCCTTAATGGCAAAACAGCTTGGCAATCTCTATTTCTTCCTTGCTTAGCTGAGCCTCCTGCAGAGTCCCCCTCTACAATAAAAAGTTCAGATTTTGATGGATCCCTCTCAATACAATCAGCTAGTTTACCGGGTAAATTTGATATATCCAATGCCCCTTTTCTTCTCGTGAGCTCGCGTGCTTTCCTTGCCGCCTCTCTCGCAACCGCTGCCTCAACTATTTTTGATATAACATTCTTTGCTTCGCTTGGATGTTCTTCAAACCAGCTACCTAGAACGTCATTTACACAACTCTCAACAATGGGTCTTATTTCTGATGAAACCAATTTGTCTTTTGTTTGACTTGAAAATTTGGGGTCTGGTAGCTTCACAGATAAGACACAAGTCATTCCTTCACGCGCATCATCACCTGTAATTTGTATTTTATCTTTTTTGGCATGATTGACTTGAGCTGCATAATTATTGATAGTTCTGGTCAAGCCAGCTCTGAAACCAGCAAGATGTGTCCCCCCATCTCTTTGTGGGATGTTATTAGTGAAACATAATATGTTTTCGTGATAACTATCATTCCAGCAAAGCGATATTTCAACTGACAGGCCTTCTTTTTCTAACTGAAGGTTTATGGGGTTATCAATCAGGAGCTGTTTTGATTTATCTAAATATCTTACAAATTCCTCTAGCCCTCCTGTATAATTCATTGTTACTGACTTATTATCAGTTCCCCTGTTGTCTGATAAATTAATGTGGACACCTGAATTTAGAAAAGCAAGTTCCCTTAATCTATGTTCAAGCGTTTGAAAACTAAATTTTATGTTTGTGAAAATATTTGCTGAAGGATGAAATGTAATTTCTGTTCCTGTTTGCCCATCTTCACATTTCCCGGTTACCTTCAAACCTTCTTTTGGGACGCCATCAGAAAATGTCATTTCATGAACAGAATTATTCCTATATATTTTTAGATCTAATTTTGATGAAAGTGCATTAACTACTGATACCCCAACACCATGTAATCCTCCAGAAACCTTATATGAGTTTTGGTCAAATTTACCACCTGCATGAAGTTGTGTCATTATAACCTCAGCCGCAGAGATTCCTTCGCCTTCATGTAAATCAGTTGGTATTCCTCTGCCATTGTCTTTTACAGTTACGGATCCATCTGGATTAAGGATAACATCAACTTTGTCACAATGTCCCGCAAGCGCTTCGTCAATTGAATTATCCACTACTTCATAGACCATATGATGAAGACCTGAACCATCATCAGTGTCTCCAATATACATCCCAGGTCTTTTTCGCACCGCATCAAGACCCTTCAGGACTTTGATGGAACCTGCGTCGTAATCCGTATTAATATCGTGATTTTTATCGCTCATAAAAAGGCTTTTTGGCTTTTTTTAATACTTATATTAGATAAAAAAAAACTTGATTCTGCAAGTTTTTAATCGAATAACACACTGTCTAGATCAGTTTTCCATCACTAATCTCAAAAATATCAGTTTTATCACTAATATGACTAAAAAATTCAGGTGAGGTGCCAGTAAGCCAAGCTTGAGATCCAATATCTGATATTTGATCAAATAAATTTGCAAGCCTCTTGTTATCCATATGTGCAGTGATTTCATCCAACAATAGAATTGGCAAGTTATTATTATTATTTTGAAACACCCTTGCTTCTGCGAGTATCAGTGAGATAAGAAGATTTTTTTGTTCACCGGTTGAACAATTCTCGGCGAACATATCATTCTTTTTATATAAAAGCGTAAAATCTGTTCTATGTGGCCCAACGTTTGCTCTGAAGGTTATTTTATCTTTTTTGCGGAACTCATATAGTAAGTTTTTGAGATTTTCCTCTATTTCTTCCATATCTGAATGAAGATTGATATTACCGATCTCTTCCCTCATAACAATCTTTGCAGAAGGGAATATGTTTGATCGAACTTCTTCCTCCATAATTTTATTTATTTTAGTTACTGCCAGATCTCGTGAAATAAATATTTGTGTCGCTAGTTGAGCTATTTGCTTTTCTAAATTGTCTAGCCATTTATCTTCTAAAATATCCAATCGTGCCAATACCTTATTTCGTTGCATAATTAATCGTTCATATGTTTTTACATTTTCTGAGTGTTCTATTTCTATAAGATTTATTAATTTATCAAAAAATTTACGTCTATCACTTTTTTGTCCTGTGAATAGACCATCCATTTGAGGTGTTAGCCAGATTATGCCAAGATAATTTGTGAATATTTTTGGGCTTTTGTATGAAGTTCCATCGACTCTGCACTGCCTCGCTTTACCATTTATAAGATCAGGTTTATTAATTCCCGTACCAAGTTTCAAATTTCCCAGTTCACTATGAACCTCCATGAAAATTGACCAACCCCCGCTTCCTTTTGTATTTGACTGATCAACTAAATTTGAACTCCTCAAACCTTTACTTGCAGAAAACATTGAAATAGCTTCCAGAACGTTTGTCTTACCGGACCCATTAGAACCCGTTAATAAGATAAAATCTTTATCGGTAGTTATAGATGAATAGCTGTGGTTCCTAAAATCAGTTAAATTAAGTTTACTAATTTTTGTTAAATTTTTTGTGCTTTTATCATCAACCATAAAATGTTCATTTCTGATTATTCAAATAACACACATGACTTATTTTTCTGATTTACTGACCCCAACTCTTGCTGGTCTCAAAATACGGTCATTAATACGATAACCTGGTTCAACTAGATGAACAATTATACCGCTCTCGTTTTCTGAGTCAGGTACTTCAAACATTGCCTCATGCATTGTAGGGTCAAATTTTTCTCCAGAAGGGTCAAATCTTTCAATCCCATTTCTAGAAAAAATTTGTGTCAAAGAGCGTAAAGTTAGTTCTACCCCATCATAAAGAGTTTTAGTTGCATCATTTTTTTCAAAATCTATACCTTTTACGCTTTCTATTGCTCTTTCAAGGTCATCTGCAACAGTTATTATATCCCTGGCAAATTTTGTTGTTGAATATTTAATGGCATCTTCTCTTTCCTTAAGGCTTCTCTTTCTAAGATTTTCCATCTCTGCAGCCATTCTTAGTAAACGATCGTTTAATTCATCAAGTTGGGCTGCATGATCCAAATCTGATGCAGAGTTTTCTTCCGAAACTAAATTTTCTTCATCTTGATGAGTACTTTCATCCAAAGTTTCAGCATCGGCATCGTTTACTTCGATTTTTTCATCTTTTTTTGATTTTTTGTGTTGCATATTTTCCATTAGCATTCCAACTCATTTTTAACCTATATAATGCAATATAATATATACTCTATATCTTTCTAGCCTTAACCCAAGATTTTTTTCATTAACTCAGCAGTATAATTTACCATTGGAATAATTCGTCCATAATTCATTCTTGTTGGACCAATCACTCCTAATACACCTATCACTTGTTTTTTCTCGTTTTGATATGGCGCAACAATCATAGAAGATCCTGAGAGTGAGAATAATTTATTTTCAGATCCTATAAAGATTCTAACCCCTTCAGCTTTCTCTGCCATACCAAGTAATTGCATTATCTCTTTTTTATCTTCCAAATCTTGAAAAAGATGCTTTATTCTATCTAAATCCTCATTCGCTTCAATATTGGATATGAGGTTTGATGCACCTTTGACAATAAGTATTTTATCATCTTTTTTATAGTTCGAACTAGTCCAAGTTGCCAGGCCTTGGGTCAGTAGTGATGCTGTTTCTCTATCAAGTTCATTCTTCTTTTCTGATAGATCAATTTCAATTCTTTTAATTGCCTCATTAAGAGTAAAACCTCGCATATGATGATTCAAATAATTACCAGCAGCCGCAAGACTTGAAGCGGTTAATCCCTCTGAATTATCAATTATTCTATTTTCAACATTCCCATCTTCATCAACCAGTATTACTAGAACTTTTGTTTTATCAAGTAAGACAAACTCAATGTGTTTTATATACTTAGCGTCCTTATTAACCGACACTACCCCTGTATAATTTGTCAGACCAGATAGCATCTCACTTGCTTTTGTAAGCGCATCTTCAATAGACATATTATTAGCCATAGCCTGTTGTTTAATGACTGCTTGATCAATATCAGTTAAACTGCCAATTTCTAACATAGCGTCAACAAATAACCTCAAACCACCCTCAGTTGGAATTCTACCTGAGCTGATGTGAGGGGAATATATTAATCCCAATGACTCCAGATCATGCATCACATTTCTGATTGAGGCAGCAGATAGGTCAAATTGATCCATCTGAGATATGGTCCTTGATCCAATTGGGGAACCAGTATTTAGATACTCCTCAACTATTTTCTTAAATATAATTCTTGATCTATCATCTAGGTCCAGAAGTTTTGATTTTCTATCTATCATATATAATTGTTAAACTTTCTGTTTCATTTAATAAATGTTATACCTTATAAATATAGTAAATTATATTACATAAATGCAAGAGACTTACATGCGAAGTTTTAAAAGAAAAAATACTGATTTGCGCCCAATAATGATTACTCCTCATGTTGCAAATAACGCTGATGGATCATGCATGATTGAAATTGGAAATACCCGGGTTATTTGTACAGCAACAATAGATAGTAGAGCACCAATATGGCTCAGGGGAACTGGTAAGGGCTGGGTAACAGCTGAATATGGAATGCTTCCAAGATCTACTAACGAAAGAATGCAAAGAGAGGCAAAGTCTGGTAAACAATCAGGACGCACACAAGAAATACAAAGACTTATCGGTAGGAGCTTAAGAGCATCCATTGATCTTTATGGACTTGCAGAAAAACAAATCATAATTGATTGTGATGTTATTCAAGCAGATGGTGGAACTAGAACAGCTTCAATTACAGGTGGATGGCTAGCATTAAAATTATGCATAGAGAAAATGCTAAAGATTGGAATTATTTCAAAAAATCCACTTAAAAAACAAATTGCTGCAATATCCTGTGGCATTGTGAATGGAGAAGTGCTCATGGACCTTGATTACGAGGAGGACTCAACAGCAGAGGTGGATGCAAATATCATTTTTACAAAAGAATTTGAACTCATAGAAGTTCAATCCACCGGAGAAGAAAAAACATTCTTAACTCAAGATCTGTTTACTATGTTAGATATGGTTAAGGACAAATCTACTGAAATTTTTCAGGCACAATTAAAAGCAATAAAATAATTATGCTTAGTTTTGATCAAAACAAATTATTAATCGCAAGTCATAATGAAGGAAAAATATCTGAATTCAGAGAACTACTAAGTTTTAGTGAATTATCTATTGTTTCATCAAAGGAACTCGGTTTGATTGAGCCAATAGAAGATGGAAATACATTTGAGGCTAATGCATTGATAAAAGCTAAGTCTGGCTGTGAATTATCCGGCTTAACCACACTATCAGATGACTCTGGTTTGGCAGTTGATGCTCTCGGTGGAGATCCAGGAATTTATTCCGCCAGATGGGCAGGTCCAGACAAAGATTTTGATTATGCAATGAAAGAAGTTAATAGGCTTTTGGATGAAAAGAAAATTGCAGAAGAAAACAGATCAGCTAGGTTCATTTGCGCGCTTTGTCTTTATAAGCCAAATGGTGACTATTCGTTCTTTGTTGGTAAAGTTGATGGTAAAATAGTTTGGCCACCTCGAGGTGAGCATGGTTTTGGATACGATGCAATATTCAAACCCGATGATAGGTTAGAGACCTTTGGAGAACTTACATCGATTGAAAAACATTCTTGGTCAAGAGAAAAAATAGGTTTATCTCATAGAGCGAGAGCATTTGATAAATTTGTAAAATTTTTGATTAATTCAGAAAATTGAAGATGCCAAATATTGGAATATATGTTCATTGGCCATATTGTTTGTCAAAATGCCCGTATTGCGACTTCAATAGCCATGTTTCAAAAGAAAAAATTGATCAGTTAAATTACCTCAGTCTTATAAAAAAAGAACTCGACTCATATTCAGAAATTATTGAAAATAAAACAATAAGCTCAGTTTTTTTTGGAGGAGGGACGCCATCCCTGATGGAACCAAAAATTATTGATAACTTATTAGATCATATAAGTAAAAAATATAAAACTGACCAAGCTCTTGAAATCACACTTGAGGCCAACCCAACAAGTGTAGAACAAAATAAATTCATTGCATATTCATCTGCAGGAATAAACCGAGTTTCAATTGGCGTTCAGTCTTTAAACGATGTTGACCTAAAAAGATTGGGCAGAAATCATACTGCTAAAGAAGCTATAAAGGCTATTGATATAGCCTTTAACAGTTTTAACTCTGTCTCTATAGATTTAATATACTGTAGACCAGGGCAAAAAGAAGAAGATTGGGAGAGAGAGTTGCATAAAGCATTGAGTTTATCTACTCAACACCTGTCACTTTACCAACTAACTATTGAACCAAACACAAGGTATGAAATTTTGTTCAAAGCAGGAAAATTAAAATTACCTGACGAAAATACCTCGGCTAAGTTATATCAAATGACTGAAGATATTTGTGAAAAATTTAATTTATATAAATACGAAATATCAAATTTCGCAAAAAATGGTCATCAGTGTCTCCATAATTTGAATTATTGGCATAGTGGTGAGTGGATTGGGATTGGACCAGGTGCACACTCCAGAATTATAAAAAATATGAAAAGAACGTCCATCATTAATGAGTATGACCCAAAAAAATGGTCAAACCTGATAATAAAAAATGGAAATTCTACAATTGAAGAAGAAATTTTAACAAACGAACAAAATTGTGATGAATACTTATTAATGTCAATGCGAACAACACAAGGGATGAAAATAAAAAAATATAATTCCTTAGGTGGTAAGCTCGACAAAGTCAAAGTTGATCAGTTTATTAATGATGGTTTTCTTGAAAAAAATAACTACGGTGAGAACATAAATATTACTCGTAAAGGATCAATGTTAAGTGATATGATCATTGCAAATATAGCATCATAAAGACCAAAAAATGAACGACGAATACAAAAAGATGCAAGATAAAATCGACGCAGGTTTATACTTAGTCGCAACCCCAATTGGAAATCTAGAAGATATTACTCTCAGAGCTTTACGTATATTGAATTGTGTAGATAAAATTTATTGCGAAGATACACGAGTAACGAAAAAATTATTAAATTATTATAAAATTGAAAAGAAATTATACAAATATAATGATTACAGTAATCAAGATGACAGACAAGTAATATTAAAAGACATCTTGAATGGGTTAAGTGTTGCAATATTATCAGATGCTGGAACACCACTCATTTCTGATCCAGGATATAAGCTTGTAAAAATGTTAAGGGATAGTGATATCAATATTACCTCGATACCTGGTCCCTCTGCCTTAACTTCATCAGCAGTTCTATCTGGACTACCTACAGATAAACTATATTTCATAGGCTTTTTACCAAATACTACATCAAAAAGGAAAATTGAACTTGAAAAAGTAAAAACATTAAATACTACTGTTGTCATATTTGAAAGTTCAAAAAAATTACCCAAGACATTAGATGAAATTAAAAATATTTATGGAAATATTGATATTACTATTGCAAGGGAATTGACGAAGATTTTCGAGGAAGTAATAAGCACTAAAATTGATGAAATAATCAAGATAAGTTCTGAAAATAAAATTAGAGGAGAGATTGTTATTCTATTTAACACTTCTCAATTTAATAATATTGTTGATGATGATGAAATTGAGGCTGAAATCAGAAAATTAATAAATGATTTGCCACTAAAACAAATTACAAATATTATTCATACAAAATATAATCTACCCAAAAAGAGAATTTATGACCTTTGTCTTAAATTAAAAAATAATAATAAATATTAGATAACTATAAACAATAAAATATTGGTTTTAGTATGAAAATTATTGTCCAAATGGATCCCGTTGAAAAACTAAACCTTGAAGGAGATAGTACTTTTGCACTTCTATATGAAGCGCAAACTAGAGGCTATGAAATAGATTTTTATACTCCTGATATGCTGACATTAGAAGATGGGATATTATTCGCTGAAGCTTACCAAATAAACTTAAAAAATAACCCTAGTGAAATAATCAAATCTAGTGGGGCCAGAAGTGTTCAACTAGATAAATATGATGTTGTTTTAATGAGACAAGATCCTCCATTTGATATGAACTACATTACCGCAACACACTTATTGGAAACGATACAGGAAAGAGTGCTTGTCTTAAATAATCCTTTCTATGTGAGAAATTGCCCTGAAAAAATTTTTGTAAATAAATTTAAAAAATTTATGCCACCAACAATGATAACAAGAAATATCACTGAAATTAGTAAATTCAGAGATAAATATGATGAAATTATCATCAAACCACTATATGGAAATGGTGGAGCGAGTATTTTTTATTCCAACAAATCTGATAGAAATTTTAGTTCAATAATCGAAAACTTTATGAATATCAGTAATGAACCTTTTATTATTCAAAAATTCATACCAAATGTAAGCCATGGTGATAAAAGAATCATTTTAATTAATGGTAAAATTGCTGGTGCTATCAATAGATTACCCCAAAATGGAGAAATACGATCAAATATGCATGTTGGTGGACAAGCAGTTAAAACTGAGATAACTCCTAATGAGAGAAAAATCTGCGACGCGTTATCAGCTGATCTTATTAATTATGGTCTCTTTTTTGTTGGTATTGATGTAATTGATAATTTTATTACTGAAATTAACGTTACATCTCCAACAGGTATAAGAGAAATTCACAAACTTACTGGTCAAAATATTGCTGAACATTTTTGGGATGAAGCAGTAAAACTTTTATAAATAAGTCACAAGACTCTTATTTGATGTTTAATATAAGTAAAAAAATCAAAAAATATATTTCGTTAAAATACAATAACGGTATTTTGACGTTAAAACTTAGGCTAAACAAAGAACCCATTAATGTATCCCTAGAGACACGACTGGCTAAAACAAAAAATGAAATAAAAGCTGCTCAACAATTAAGATATCGAGTTTTCTATAAAGAGTTATCTGCTCATCCAAATCTCATAACAAGATTTACAAGAAGAGACAAAGATGCCTATGATAAAATTTGCCAACATATGCTTGTTATCGACAAATCAAATAAAAAAAGAGGTGTCCCACTTATTGGAAAGAATAAAGAAAAAGTTGTTGGAACATACAGATTATTACCTCAAAGAACTGCTCAAGAAAATAGAGGGTTCTATTCTCAAGATGAATACAACTTGCTACCTTTGCTTGAAAGACATCCCAAAAAAAAATTCCTTGAACTCGGTCGTTCTTGTGTTTTGCAGACATATAGAAAAAAATCAACTATAGAATTATTATGGCAAGGAGTTTGGAAATATATTAGAGAAAATGATTTTGATGTTATGATCGGTTGTGCAAGCTTTCAATGTACTGAACCCACTGAAATAGCAGAGGCTCTAAGTTTTCTATATCATTATTCTTTGGCGCCAGAGGAATGGATGGTTAGAGCATTACCATCTAGATATACGAATATGAATTTAATTGAAAAAGAAAAAATTAACACAAAAGATGCTCTAAAGACGCTCCCACCTCTTATTAAGGGTTATCTTCGCCTGGGAGCATACATCGGTGATGGTGCAGTGATTGATAAGCAATTTGGTACAATTGATGTATTTGTAATTATGCCTAAAGATAAAATTGAAAAAAGATTTGTAGATAAATTTACTATATAATAAACATTATTTAACGATGTTTTAGACTTATTTTTATATGGCATTAAATAAAGAAAAAAATCTGGGAGAAAATTCAACTCTCACGCCAATGATGGCCCAATATTCAAATATAAAGTCACTCTATCCAGATCACTTGCTTTTCTATCAAATGGGTGATTTTTACGAAATGTTTTTCGAGGATGCAATAGACGCTGCTCCAGTTTTAGGAATTACATTAACAAAAAGAGGTTATCAAAACGGTGAAGAAATTCCTATGTGTGGTATCCCCATATCTGCAGTTAATCAGTACATTCCCAAATTGATCAATAACGGACAAAAAGTTGCTATCTGTGAGCAGTCAAAAGAAAACACAACTCAAAATAATAAAAAAATTGTAGAGAGAAAAATCACAAGAATAATCACATCAGGCACTCTAACTGATGATAATTTACTGAATTCTAAAAATAATAATTTTTTATTATCAATTTATGATAACAAGCAAAATATTGGGTTATCTTGGTGTGATATTTCAACAGGAGAAATATTCTTTTCAACCACAGAAAGAAAAAACCTTAGCAATGAGATCTGCACAATTAATCCAAAAGAAATCTTGGTCCAGAAAGATAGTTCTGCACTAATTGATAAGGAAAGAGATTATAAGATAACTGAAATTGACTCGCGTAATTTCCAAATAAATATATGTGAAAGACTTATCAGAGAACAATATCAACTATCACAACTAGATGGGTTTGGTATAAATTCTCCTGAACAAATTTCGGCAATAGGAAGCCTTCTTGGCTATATAGAACTGACACAAATCGATAAACGTCCTCTGTTGCAAAGACCGAAAAATAGAACTGACATTGATTATATGTTAATTGATGAGGCGACCCAAAATAGCTTGGAAATTCTTATTAATAACAGGGGTAAAAAACAAGGATCACTTCTTAACTCTCTAGATAAAACTATTACTTCTGCAGGGGGAAGAAAATTATGTCAACGAGTTATAAGACCATCAACATCAGTTGATGAGATCAATCTTAGGCTTGCTGATATTGAATTTTCTATCAAAAATAAAACATTCTCAGAAAAAGTTAGAAACTTGTTAAAAGAATTTCCTGATATCACTAGGCCACTCCTGAGACTGTCTCTCGGAAGGTCTTCCCCAAGGGATATGGGGTCAATTAGATCAGGTCTAGGAATAGTAAAACTATTTAATACCCTTAATGATCCCGATACAGAACACAACGTTCCACCCAGATTAACCAATCAATTAAAAATTATTCAGGGTGAATCAAAAAAAAATTTATTCACAACTCTAAACAATGCACTAAATGAAAATCTTCCAAATTCAATTACTGATGGGAATATTTTTAGAGATGGTTATTCAGAAGAATTAGACAAACTTAGAATGCTGAAAAACAACACAACAAGATTCATTCTTGAGCTGCAAGAAAAATATATGCTTGAAACTAATATAAAAGCACTAAAAATAAAATATAATAACTTTCTTGGTTATTTTATTGAATGTCCTTCGAGTAACGCGCCTCTAATAGAGGAATTGGTTAGAGAAAACTCCTTCATTCACAGACAAACACTCAAAAACCAAATCAGATTTACCACGGCTGAATTAAATGAACTTCAAACAAAAATTATTGAGTCATCTCAAAAGATCTATGAATTAGAAGAAAATTATTTCAATGATTTATCCAAAGTAATTATTGAAAACTCAGAATCTATTAATCTCATAAGCGATGCTATAGCCGAGATTGATATTACCATGTCATTCGCAAAATTAGCTACTGAACGCGGTTATTGCAAACCTATAGTAAATGACTCTAAAAAATTTATTGTCGAAAAAGGACGTCATATTACAGTTGAAGAGTCCCTTTTAACTGACAAAAATCAGAAATTCATAGCAAATGATTGCACAATGGATGAAAACAAAAATGTTCAACTAATTACTGGCCCTAACATGGCAGGTAAATCAACATATTTAAGACAAAATGCTCTTATTGCAATAATTGCTCAAATTGGATCTTTTGTACCTGCTAAATCTGCTGAAATTGGAATTATAGATAAAATTTTTTCAAGGGTTGGTGCCTCTGATGATCTTGCAGCAGGAAGGTCAACCTTTATGGTGGAAATGGTAGAAACATCTATCATTCTAAATCAAGCAACTTCTAGATCCTTTGTAATCATTGACGAGATTGGAAGAGGAACTGCTACTTTTGATGGGCTTGCAATTGCATGGGCAACTCTCGAATTTCTAGCTAAGGAAAATAATTGCAGAACAATCTTTGCAACACATTTTCATGAGTTAACAAATTTAACTTTAGAATTAAAAAATATTCAAAATATGGCAATGCAAATAAGCGAAGAAGCCGGAGAAATTATATTCTTACACGAGATTAAAACAGGAATTGTAGATAAATCTTATGGAATACAAGTAAGTAAGTTAGCAGGCTTACCTATATCTGTTACTCAAAAAGCTGAAATAATCCTCAAAGAACTTGAATCACAAAATTACCTCTCCAGAAAGGATCAGCTATCACTATTTGCTGAAAATAAACACAAAGAAAAATATACAAAAGATCAATTAAAGGAAGAATTACTGAAAATTAATATAGAAGATACAACGCCCATTGAAGCGTTCAATATATTACTTAAATTAAAAGACATAGCGAATGAGAAAAAATAAAAAAAATTTGATTGAAAATACTGATAGCTTATTTGATATAGAAAATATACGTTCACTTGTTCTGCAAACACAAAATTCAAAACAAATTAAAGGTAAAAAAAATAATAATCGAAATGAGATTCTTTCAACTCTCAATAATGTTATTGATAGTGCCAGAACAAATGCTGAAAAATCTCTAATTGAACATGGCAGCGGTCTTAGAACTGCAAGAAGCATATCAAGATTTCAAGACGATCTCATAAAAATAATATACGAGTATGTGATAAATTGTGTCTGTATACCAAATGATCCAAAGGAAGAAGAAAACTTGTGCTTGGTTGCTGTTGGAGGATATGGAAGAGGAACTTTAGCTCCATTTTCAGATATAGACCTTCTATTTTTATATCCTAATAAACTTACAACATGGACAGAATCGGTTATTGAAAATATTCTATATATATTATGGGATTTAGGATTTAAGGTTGGCCATGCAACTAGAAATTTACAGCAATGTCTAAAATCATCAAAATCTGATTTTACAATTAGGACGTCCATACTGGAAGCAAGATATATTCTTGGTAGAATAGAATTGTTCAATAATTTAATCCATAAATTTAATGAAGAAATAGTAGCTAAGACAGCAGACGAATTTATCGAAATGAAACTTGAAGAAAGGGACCAAAGACATCTAACATATGGTTCTTCTCGTTATCTTGTGGAACCCAATATAAAAGAGAGTAAGGGTGGGTTAAGGGATCTTCATACATTATTTTGGATTGGAAAATATCTCTATAGACCTGAAAAGATTGAAGATCTTGTAAAAAATCATCAATTTTTAACTAGGACTGAATTTAATAGATTTGCAAAAGCAGAAGACTTCTTATGGGTTGTGCGTTGTCATCTTCATTTTATTTCTAATAGAGATAATGAAATCCTGACTTTTGATAAGCAGCTTGAACTCGCTTCAAGACTCGGTTATTCAACCAGAGACGGGCAAAGGGATGTGGAAAGATTCATGAAGCATTACTTCATGACTGCAAAAGAGGTTGGTAATCTAACACGGATAGTTTGCTCATCTCTAGAAGATCGATCAATCAAGAGTGAACCAAGGTTATATAAAGTACTTGATAATATTTTTACCCTTAAAAAGAAAAATGAAAATTTTTATACTAAAAAAGGTCGATTATATAAAAAAGATGAATTTGACTTCCATAAAAATAGAATCGATTTAATTAGACTTTTTATGATATCCGATCAAGACAATGTCTTATTGAGCCCGCAGATAATTCAATCAATTACAAGATCTCTAAAATATATCGATAGTTCTCTTAGAAAAAATAAATCTGCAAATAGAGTTTTACTGGATATTTTTTCTAAAGCCACAAATCCAGAGGTTACATTAAGAACAATGAATGATACCGGCGTTCTTGGAAAGTTTTTACCTGAATTTGGTAAGGTGGAGGGAATGTCATTATTCAACCTTTACCATAATTTTACGGTAGATGAGCATCTGCTTAAAACTGTGGGTCAGATGAACAAAATTATAAAGGGAGAATTAGAACAACCTCACCCATTCAATAAAGACTTTTCAGCAAAATTAAAGAATAAGAGAGTTCTTCTAATTGCTGCTTTCTTACATGATATCGGCAAAGGTCGAAAACAAGATCATAGTATTATTGGTGCAAATATCGCAGAAAAAGTTTGCTTAAGACTTGGTATGAAAAAAAATGAAATTGAACAAGTTTCCTGGTTAATAAAGTATCATCTTTATATGAGCGATGTAGCTCAGAAAAGAGACTTGTATGATATAAAAACAATTGTTGATTTTGCGTCTATTATAAAAAATCAAACAAACCTAGACAATCTACTAGCGTTGACAGTTGCTGATATTATGTCAGTCGGTCCCAACATTTGGAATGCTTGGAAAAGTGGCTTATTAAAAACTCTATACCTTCAAACAACGGACTATTTTAATGGTGAAAATAAAAGTGAGCAAAAAAGCATTAACGCAAAATTTGAGGCACAAGATAAATTTACAGAACATGTAAGTGATTGGCCAAAGAAACTCATTAACTCATATTTGGCACGCTTCAGTGACTCATACTGGTTAACTACTTCACTTGAAGATCAAATAAGACATGCCCAAATACTTAGAGATAAAGACTCTAAAGATATTTCTCTTGAAATATTTGGTTCCAAAAATGAGCAAAATAATACAACATCAATTACTCTCATTGGTCCAGATTACCCAAATCTTCTCGCAACATTGGCAGGAGCCTGCTTGCTTTTAGACGCCAATATAGTAGATGCACAAATTGAAACCACAGTTGATGGAATTGCAATTGATACAATATCAGTAAGCAGAGAATTCAATGATCAAGATGAAGATAGAAGAATTGGTAAAATATCTCAAATTATAAAAGATAGCTTGGGAGGAGCACTATCCCTGGATCTGGAGTTATCAAAAAAGAAGAAGAATATTCAACATGAAAAAACATTTAAGGTTAGAAATAAGATTAATATTACAAATGAATTATCCCACAACTCAACCGTTGTAGAGGTAGAGGCAAGAGATAAGCCAGGCCTACTATTTCAGATAACTAATATATTAAAGGAAACTAATATTAATATTAAGTCTGCGCACATTGTCACGTTTGGAGAGAGAGCTAACGATGTTTTTTATATAACGAATTTATTTGGAGAAAAAATTGATAGTGAAGAAAAATTAAATCGAATTAGAGATTTAATTTTGAGATCTTTAAAAGAAAAATAAATGAACTTATGCAGATTATTAAGCCTTTAATAAAAACATCCGGTATGACTCTCATTAGTAGGGTGCTTGGCTTCTTAAGAGATATTCTCATAGCAGCATCTCTTGGAGCTGGAGGAATTGCAGATGTTTTCTTTGTTGCAATGAGATTCCCCAATATATTCAGACGAGTGCTTGCTGAAGGCACACTTAATATATCTTTCATTCCACTTTTTTCAAAAAAAACAACAAACGCTGATAAAAAAATATTTTTTAGAGAAATTTTTAATTTCATATTCTGGATATTGATTATAATTGTGTGTGTATTTGAATTATTCATGCCATTTTTTGTTTATTTTCTAGCGCCTGGATTTATAGAGGATAAAGAAAAATTTGACTTAATCATTCAACTTGCCAGAATATCTTTCCCGTACTTATTTTTTATATCTCTTGTTTCACTTCTTTGTGGCGTTTTGAACTCTATTCAAAAATTTACACTTGCCGCTTCGATGCCCATTTTTCTAAATTTATCTATGATACTGACACTTGTAATTTTGATTAATCTGGACACCCCAAATTCAGAAGAGTCTGTTTTTTATTTGACTTTGAGTTTTTCATTATCAGGGTTGATACAATTATTTTTATGTCTATACGGCTGTTACAAAAACGGATATATACCAAATATCAGAATTCCAAATATATCCAAAAATATAAAAGACTTTCTACGTCTATGCTTTCCAGCAATCGGTGCAGGTGGGGTAATACAGATCAATATACTTATTGGAACTATAATAGCATCATTCCAAGATAGTGCAGTTTCATATTTATATTATGCAGATAGAGTTTATCAACTTCCACTTGCACTTATTGGAATTTCGATTGGTGTAGTACTTTTACCTCAATTATCAATTGCGATAAAAAATGAGTCAAAAAACAATATTCTTGCTCTACAAGATAAATCTATAAATGTAGCATTACTATTAGCAATACCAGCAACATTTGGTCTCATGTTTTTATCTTACGATATAATTTCTGTTTTATTTGAGAGAGGTTACTTCACAAGCGAAGACAGCTTGGCAACATCCAGAGCATTAATAATTTTTGCTGCCGGACTTCCTGCATTTATATCTATAAAAATTTTTCAAACGCTTTTCTTTGCACGTGAAAACACACAAAAACCTCTGAAATATGCAGTTTATAGTATGATCACGAATATACTCCTATCAATCATATTATTTAGGAATATTGGCTACATGGGTATTGCTATAGGAACCTCGATATCTGCCTGGCTAAATTTAGCTCTATTAATTAATGAGTCAATTCAGCAAAAAATTTATTTTGTTAAAAAGTCTGCTCTAATCCAATTATTTAAGACAGTGTTAGCTTCACTTTTAATGATCATATTATTATATTGTCTCAAAAATTTTACTTTATTATCTATAAACTCTGTTTCACAGATTGTTAATTTTTTAACACTTATAATATATGTAGTAATTGGTATGATATTTTATGGTATATTGTGCGTGACAACTCAAATTAATAGAGTTCAACAAAATACTCAAAGGATAGTTTTTAAATTATGAGAGTTTTTTCTGGTATACAACCATCCGGTAATTTGCATCTAGGTAATTATTTGGGTGCGATCGTAAATTTTGTAAAGCTACAAAATAATGCTGAATGTATCTATTGTGTGGTTGATCTGCATTCAATTACTGTTTGGCAAGATCCATCAAAATTGCAAAAAAATATCAATGAAATTACAGCTGGCTTTATTGCGTCTGGTCTCGATCCTGAAAAAAGTATAATTTTCAATCAAAGCAAAGTAAAAGAACATGCAGAGCTTTCTTGGCTTCTAAACTGTGTTGCAAGAGTTGGCTGGCTGAATAGAATGACTCAATTTAAAGAGAAAGCTGGTAAAAATAAAGAGAACATGTCTGTGGGATTATATACTTACCCAATACTTATGGCTGCTGATATTTTAGCTTATAAGGCTACGCACGTGCCAGTTGGAGAAGATCAAAAACAACACATAGAACTGTCAAGGGATATTGCTCAAAAATTCAACATAGATTTTAAAGATAGGATACAACTTCTAACTGACAGGGAAGACTTCTTTGTCTTACCAGAGCCTTTGATAAGTGGTCCTGTTCCAAGAGTTATGTCACTAAGAGACGGTCTAAAAAAGATGTCTAGCTCAGAAATTTCAGATATGACTAGAATTAATATTCTTGATGAAGCTGATCTTATAGCAAATAAAATAAAAAAAGCAAAAACAGACTCAGATAACATACCTGATAACTATGAATTAATTAACGATCGCCCAGAGTTAAAAAATCTTCTTTCAATATATGCTGGGGTCCTAGGTGAGTCTCCAACAAAAATAATAGAAGATTTTAGTGGTAAACAATTTTCTCATTTAAAAACCAGCTTAACAGAACTGCTTATTGAAAAAATTTGCCCAATTGGAAATGAAATGAAAAAAATTATGAATGATAAATCTTATATCGATAATATTCTAAATAATGGTGCGTTAAGAGCCCGTGAAATCTCTGAGCCCGTTCTGGTAGAAACAAAAAAAATAATAGGTTTGGGCTGAAATAAAGCGTATAATATTTATATTATTTATTTTGTATGTTTTATTGTTATGTCAAAAAAAATCAGAAAATTCTTAGTTGTCGTAGATGATACAACTGAATGTCATAGAGCCATCAGTTATGCTTCAAGAAGGGCAATACAAACTAATGGTAGGCTTACACTCTTAAGGATAATTAATACCTCAGATTTTAAAAATATCTACGGTGTTGAGGGTATTATGAAGCAAGAGGCTGAAGATAAGGCGAGAGAAGTATTGAGTGAATATTCTGAAAAAGTCAATCTGGAAACTGGACTTGTTTCGGAGTTAGTAATAAGGTTTGGATTACCATCAACTGAAATAATTAATTTTATTAATGAGGATGGTACAATATCATTACTTGTTCTGGCTGCAGCAAGTGATAGCGGAAATCCGGGTCCATTGGTTAGTCAATTTGTTGGGTCAAAAGCTGGAAACTTTCCAATACCTATCACCATCATTCCAGGACAACTAACAGAAAAAGATATTTTAGAACTAACAATAAATTAGAGAAACCTTAACAGTGCTACAATATACTTGAAAAATTTTGAACGAATATCTAAATTAGATGTAACAAGGAAATGTTAATATGTTTATAGAAACAGTATCTACACCAAATCCAAATACACTCAAATTTATTCCCGGATGTGATGTTTTACCTGGGTCAACTAAGGAATATACCAACGCCATGCAAGCTCAAGAATCACCCCTTGCAGAAAAGATATTTGCTATTGATGGTATTTCGGGTGTTTTTTTTTCGGATGATTTTATTACTGTCACAAAAACTAAGTTTGAATGGCCTCAATTAAAGCCTATTATACTTGGTGAGATTATGGATCACTTCATATCAGGACAACCATTATTGATTGCAGATAATGTATCTAAAATGGAAGAATTTTTTGATCCAGCCGATAGTGAAACTGTTGATAAAATAAAAGAACTAATTGAGACAAGAGTACGCCCAGCTGTTGCACATGACGGGGGTGATATAACATTCCAAGGCTTCAAAACAGGTGTCGTATACCTTAACCTGCAAGGTGCATGTTCTGGTTGCCCAAGCTCAACCATGACGCTGAAAAATGGAATAGAAAATCTTCTAAAACATTACGTCCCTGAAGTTATGGAAGTACAGGCTATATAAATCAGGATGACAAGCCTCTTTATTGATGTTGTTTCAAGCAACTTAATGGTTGCTTTGATAATTGATAAAGAATTGGTCCATTCCTCAAAAATAGAAACAAATGAATCAAAATATGCAAGTGATTTGATTGTACCTAAAATTGAAAAATTATTATTGGATAATAATTTAGACTATACACAATTAGATTATGTTTTTTCTATTGTTGGACCAGGAAATTATACGAACATAAGAACGGGTATTGCTGTCGCTAAAGGGATCAGCATCTCACGAAATATACCCTCCTACGGATTAACACAACATGAATTAATTGCCAAAACATACAATAAAAATAAATTCTCTGATAATCATATAATGGTATTGGTACCATCAAATAATGATGATTTTTATTGTCAAAAATTTAGTATGTCTGGAAGCACACAAAAAAATCCTGATATCCTAAATTTCAATGAGGTACTTGATCAAATACAGCATAATAATCCAATTGTACTCGAAACAAGCAACGAACTTCTAAAACATACAATAAAAAAAAATATAATTTTAGAAAGATTAGAGTCTAACTACACTATTGATGAAAAAAATTTAACAGAAATACATAGCGTTATTAATACACACAAACCACTAGTTGAACCAATTTATTTAAGAGATCTAAATATAAAAAAATATAAAAAGAAAAAGATATATGAATGACTCTCTAACCAATTTCAGAGAAGCAAGCATAGAGGATATCCCCCAAATTATAGAAATAATGAATAGAGGATATCATCAAAATTGGGACTCAAACTACTATAAAAATTTAATCAGTGATGGTAATTCTTTTGCATATGTCCTCTCTTTAAATGAAGAGATCGTTGGTTTCATAACTGGAAAAAAATCTAGAGACATTTGTGATATTTATATGATCATTGTTGATATAAAATATAGGAGACAGGGATTTGCCAATTTACTTCTGTCAAAAACAATTACTGCGTTATCAGATCTCAAAATCACAGAGTTCTTTTTAGAAGTTGCTGAAACTAATAATCAAGCTATAAACTTGTATCAAAAAAATGGTTTCATTGCTGTTAATAGAAGAATTGGATACTACAAAATATCAAATGAGAATATAGACGCTATAGTATATAGATTAGTAAATAAATAAGTTTGGTGTTATAATAAATATCACGTTAACGACAAACTCTGCAGATATGAATAACAATATCGAAAAAAAATGCATCCAATTTGGATTGCGTATGACAGAGCAAAGAAAGATAATTGCTCGTGTACTATCTGCATCAGATGATCATCCAGATGCCGAAGAGTTGTATAGAAGAACAAATAAAATTAACCAAAAAATTTCACTTGCAACAGTATATCGAACTCTCAAATTATTTAATGATAATGGAATACTTGAAAAACATGAGTTTAAAGACGGTAAATCAAGATATGAGACTATACCTACTAATCATCATGATCACTTAATTGATATTGAAACTGGTAACGTAATAGAATTTCATGATGAAGAAATTGAGAAGCTCCAAGAGCGTATAGCTGATAATTTAGGCTACAATATTGTCAACCACCGGCTTGAAATTTATGCGGTAAAAAAATCTGATGATAAAAATAGCTAAGAATGAAACTAATCAAATCTCTACTAATAATAATTTTTTTAATTCTCCTAACGATAATTTTACTTCCCATACAATCTATCATTAGATTATTTAATTTTTCTGCTTCATATACAATACCAATGTTTTATCATCGGATTATATTAAAACTTCTCAGCATAAAAATAAAAATAGTTGGAACACCATCTGCTGATGCATCACTTATCGTATCCAATCATGCTTCCTGGATAGACATATTTATTATAAGCTCAATAATTCACACATCATTTGTTGCAAAGAATGATGTTTCAACATGGCCATTCGTAAGTTATTTAGCAAAACTTCAAAAAACGATTTTTATTGATAGAAATAGTCCCAAAAAATTAACAGAAACATCCGATATTATAAAAAATAGATTATTAAATCATGAAAATGTAACTATTTTCCCTGAGGGAACTTCTACAGATGGGAATAAGATACTTCCATTTAAATCATCAATATTCATAATTTGTGAGAAAATCAGAGGATCAGAAATAAAAATACAACCAATCTCAATTGCATATAAAAAATATAATGGACTTGCAATGGGAAGGACTCAACGTCAATTAATTGCATGGTATGGAGACATGAATTTGTTATCACACTTGTATGGTATAATTAAGGCTGGTGTTTTTGATATTGAGGTAACTTTTCATAATAAAATTGACATCTCAGAAAATAAAACTAGAAAAGATATTGCAAAAGAATGTGAAAGCCTTGTTCGTCAAGGATTTCAAAAATCATTGAATAGAGGCGTCTAAAAAAGTAAATGAAGAAAGTATTTGTAAAAACTTATGGCTGTCAAATGAATGTATATGACTCAGAGCGAATAATGGAGTCATTATCTGAGAATGGTTATAAACAAACTAATAATTTAAATGAAAGTGATTTAATTGTTTTTAACACTTGTCATATCAGAGAAAAAGCTGCAGAGAAATTATATTCTGATATTGGCAGATTAAAAAAAATAAGAAAAGAAAAAAAAATTATTGTAGCAGGCTGTGTTGCACAAGCTGAAGATAAAGAAATTATTCAAAGAATGCCTGAAGTTGATCTAGTTATTGGTCCGCAAACATATCATAAGATTCCTGAACTTGTCTCAAAATTAAATAAGAAGAAAAAGTATGTAGAAACAGATTTTCCAATCGAAAATAAATTTAATCTTTTAAGTGAGAGAGTTCGATCTGATAAAAAACCAACGGCATTTTTAACTATTCAAGAAGGGTGCGATAAATTTTGTACCTTTTGTGTTGTTCCATATACACGTGGGGCTGAGTATTCCAGGACTACAAAAGAACTAATTGAAGAAACAAAACAACTAATAAGCCAAGGAGTTTCCGAAATCACCTTACTGGGTCAAAATGTAAATGCATATCATGGTGAAGGTTTGAACGGAGGAATTTCAAATCTGGCTAATCTGATATATGAATTATCTAAGCTGGATGGTCTGGAAAGGATCAGATACACAACAAATCATCCTGTAGATGTAAACCAAGAATTAATTGATGCGCATAAAGATATAACAAAACTTATGCCTTATATTCATTTACCGGTTCAATCAGGCTCTAATAGAATATTAAAACTAATGAATAGAAAACACACCTGTGAGGAATATATAGAAATAATTGAAAATATCCGAAACGCTAGAAATGATATAGCATTATCAAGTGATTTCATTACAGGATTTCCAGGTGAAACCGATAAAGACTTTGAATCAACAATCGAGTTAGTTAAAAAAATTAAGTACGCACAAGCATATTCATTCAATTATTCACCAAGGCCAGGTACACCCTCTGCTGATTATGAAAGACAAATACCACAGAATATAAAATCTGAGAGATTAAAACTACTACAGGATATACTTAAGCAGCAACAACTAGAATTTAACAATCAAAGTAAAGGAAAAATTGTAAGAATTCTTGTTGAGAGGAAGGGAAAAGAAATCAATCAACTAGTTGGTAAAACACCACATATGCAATCGGTCTTTTTTAATAATATTAAAAATAAAAGCAAAATTGGTGATTTCATAGATGTCAGAATAGATTCTATAAAAGTTAATAACTTAAGCGGTGAATTGGTTGAGTATAGTTGATAAGCAAGACACCATATCTGTGATATTTATATCTGAGTCCTGTATCAGTATAACTATCAATGACTCAAAAAAACTTTTGAATGTTTTTGGTAAAAATGATGAGAACTTGAGGTTAATTGAAAGTAAGATCCCTGTTGAAATTATTCCTCATGGAAACACAATCCAAATTAATGGAGAAAACCAATCAATAAAAACAGCAAAAGATGTTATTCTAGACATCATAAATAGAGATGATATGGGAATAAACAATAGTGCAGATGAAGTGATGGGGTCCATCAGAGTTAAAAATAGTCAAACCAGTTTAATCAATATGGAAAATAATATTATCAAAACTAAGATCAAAACAATAATACCAAGATCTCAAAATCAAAATATTTATATAGACTCAATTTTTAATAATCCACTCACATTTGGAGTCGGTCCTGCGGGGACTGGAAAAACATATATTGCTGTTGCAGCCGCAGCTTATTTTTTAGAAAATAAATTAATCGACCGCATAGTTTTATCTCGCCCAGCTGTTGAAGCTGGAGAGAAGCTTGGTTTTCTTCCTGGCGACCTTAAAGAGAAAATTGACCCATATCTAAGACCTCTATATGATGCATTATATGATTGTTTGCCAGCAAATAAAGTTCAAAAAGGACTAGAAAGTAACACGATTGAAATAGCTCCTCTCGCATTTATGAGGGGGAGAACCCTTGAAAATGCATTTGTCATTCTTGATGAAGCACAAAATTGTAATACAGTTCAAATGAAGATGTTTTTAACCCGACTTGGTATTAATAGTAAGATGGTTATCACAGGAGATCCAAGTCAAATTGATTTACCAAACAATATCCAATCCGGTTTGCTTGATGCACTTGCTGTTACAAAAAAGATTAAGGAAATTGAACAGGTGTATTTTAACTCGACTGATGTTGTAAGGCATACATTAGTGGCCAAGATCATAAATGCATACAACGATGCCCCTAAAAAATGAACTAAGTGCTGATATACTAATTAACTTCAGTAGTTGGGAAAAGCACCCCGGATTAAAAGAATTAATTAAAATAGCTATAAAGCAGACTGTATCTAATGTTGATATTAAAGGCTATAATGAAATTAGTATATTACTTACCTCGGATACTCAGATAGAGCAGCTTAATCGTCAATATAGATCAATTAATCAGCCTACAAATGTTTTGTCATTCCCATCTGAAAAACCACATTTAGGTGATATTATTTTATCTTATGAGTACATCCAAAAAGAATTGATAAATTTGAATAAAAAATTTGAAGAGCACATCTCACATCTTATCATACACGGCACACTACATTTGTATGGGTTTGATCATGAAAATGATAAAAATGCGGTTACAATGGAGAATATGGAACGACATATCATGAGTGAATTAGGTTATAATGACCCATATGAAATCATACAATAAAATGTGAACTCTTAATCTTTAAGATGCAAATAATTCAAAATAATATTTCTTGCCTTTCATTTAAAAAACGATGCATATTGAATTTATTTTTGGGAATCTTGTCTGCGTTATCTTTTGCACCACTAAATTTTATTTTTATCTTATTCATTACAATTCCCTTTTATATACTTAACTTTGATTTTTTCTATTCAGGAAAATCACTTTACTCTCAAAAAAAATTCCTCACACATTCATTTCTTTTGGGTTTATCATTTGGTTATGGTTTGTTTTTGACTAGTCTTTACTGGATCAATATTTCATTATTTTATGATATTGAAAAATATATCTTATTCCTTATACCTGGAATATTCCTTATTCCTCTTGTTCTTGGAATATTTTATGGGATTATGACTGTAATTTTTTCACTTTATTACCCTCAAAATATAACGAGGATTTTTTGGATAGCAATTATTTGGGCTCTTATTGAGTACGCTAGAATAAAAATTACTCTTTTCCCATGGGCACAAATAGGTCACTCTGTTATAGAGATCGACCACATTCTCCAAATTACATCTGTTTTTGGAGAAATTTCATTAAACGCAATCTGTGTAATTATTTTTGCTTTTCCAATCATATATTACTATGAAAGTAATAAAAATTTTAAATACAAATCCCTCCTGATTTTTTTAACTTTGCTTTTTATAATTTTTGTTTATGGAGAAAAAAGACTAACTTTGGATCGAGATAGTAGAGAAAATACCGAAATTATTCTTATTCAACCAAATATAGCTCAAAAAGAAAAATGGGATCCTGAATTATTTCAATTTAATAAAAATAAACTTATTAACCCAACAGTAAATTTATCAAATCAACCAAGAAAAGATACAACGTCAAATAGATATTTTATATGGCCAGAAACTGCTATTGCGGCTCTAATTGATGAGAATCCAGATATAACTTATGAGGTCACAAAAAACTTTTCTGAAAATGATTATTTAATGCTTGGCTCACTCAGAAGAGAGGGTAATAATTTTTTTAATAGTTTTTTTATTATTGATCACAACAATATTATAATTGGCAAATATGATAAGAATATCCTTGTACCTTTTGGAGAGTATATTCCCCTTGATAATTTATTTAGAAAATTAAGTTTTCTTAATATCAGTTCATTAGCAGGAAATTTTACAGCAGGATCAAAGAGTGTAGAAATATTCAACACACTAAAAAATAATCCTATGGTTTATATATGTTATGAAATTGTTTTTTCTAATAAAATTAGGGATATAGATGAAGAAGCAAGTTTCTTATTAAATATAACTAATGATGCATGGTTTGGGAATAGTTCAGGACCATATCAACATTTTAACATGTCAAAAATTAGACCTGTTGAGTTGGGCCTGCCACTTGTAAGAGTGGCAAATAATGGTATTAGTGGAATAATTAATCCTTTTGGCCAAGAAATTCTAAAATCTAAATTAAATACAGAACTCCATGAAAGAATATTGCTACCATCGAAGATTAAACAAACTTTTTATTCAAAATATGGTAATATCCCATTTTTTTGTCTTTTGTTATTTACCTTTATGATTATATATTATTTCAACAATCGAATAAATAAATAGAATAAATATAGAACTAAATGTCAAATAATTCCTATATATTTACAAGTGAGTCCGTGGCTGAAGGACATCCAGATAAAATAGCAGATCAAATATCTGATAGGATACTCGATGCACTAATAAATGTAGATAAAAATGTTAGATCAGGTATTGAAACGATGGTCACATCAAATCTAGTAATACTATCAGGTGAAACCAGTATTACAGATTTTAATTCTCAAATAGATGTTGACAAAATAGTTAGGAAATGTGTCAGGGATATTGGCTATGAGCAAAAAAATTTTCACTGGGAAAATTTGGAAATAATTAATAAAATCCACGGACAATCTCCTGATATTGCACAAGGAGTTGATGAGACTGACAATAAGGATCTTGGTGCAGGTGACCAAGGCATTATGTTTGGTTATGCAACTGATGAAACTGAAAATTATATGCCTGCAACACTTCACTATTCTAACCAGATATTACTAAATTTATCTGCACAAAGAAAATTACAATACCAAGAATTACTTGGTCCTGATGCTAAAAGTCAAGTTACGCTAGAATATAAAAATGGATATCCTATCGGAGCTAAAAAAATATTAGTATCAAATCAACATAGTGAGGATGCTAATCCTTCAAAAGTGAGGGATATAATCAAAGAAATTGTTTCGTCTACAATGCCCGAAGGATGGATGTGCAAAGATGAAGATTTTTTAGTCAATCCAACTGGTAAATTTGTTGTAGGTGGTCCAGATGGAGATGCAGGACTAACGGGTCGTAAAATTATTGTAGATACATACGGAGGTGCTGCTCCACATGGAGGTGGAGCCTTTTCGGGCAAGGACCCAACTAAAGTTGATAGATCTGCCGCATATATGGCAAGATATATTGCCAAAAATATAGTTCATGCAAAACTTGCAAAAAAATGTCTTATACAGATTTCCTATGCGATTGGGGTTTCATATCCACTCTCATTCTATATTAAGCTAGATGAAGATTCTAAAATTGATCAGAATAAACTAGCCGCTTTTATTTTAGAGATTTTAGATCTATCACCAAAAGGAATATTAAATCACCTTGATCTTCTCAAACCAATTTATACCAAAACAAGTTGTTATGGACATTTTGGTAGATTACCAGAAATCGATGGTTCATTTTCATGGGAAAAACTTGATCTCGCAGATAAATTGTTATCAGAATTTTCATAGATCATGAATCGAAATATTATTCGAACTGAAAAACTCCATGGCAGAAAAAAAAGCCGTTCTTCTGGTAAAAAAAACCAGCAAATTTTTGAAGAAATATTCCCCAAATATAAGCTTAATATTAATTCTTTAAACCTCAATCAATGTAATGATATTGAATTAGAAGTTGGCTTCGGATATGGAGAGCACTTAATCTGGCAAGCATTAAACCATCCAAATAAATTATTCCTTGGTGCTGAACCTTTCAGAAGTGGTGTAATAAATATTATAAGTGAGATAGAGAAGCAGAAAGTAAACAACATAAAAATATACGATGACAATGTTATTGATATAATTGATAACTTACCAAAAGAGTCATTATCAGCGATATTCATACTCTTTCCAGATCCTTGGCCCAAAAAAAAACATCACAAAAGAAGATTTATTAATCAAAATAACCTTAAAAAGATTAATAGTGTCCTTAAGAAGGGAGGTAGGCTTGTATTAGCAACAGATCACAAGGATTATCTCCATTCAATTTTGCTTAATATAAGTAAAAACAATCAATTTGAATGGTTATGTGAGAAATCAGAAGACTTTTATTTAAAACCATATGAATTTCCTGAAACGAAGTACGAAAGGAAGGCAATCAAAGATGGACGAAGACCCGTATATTTAACTTTCGAAAAAATTAACTTGTAAAATAATAAATTAACAGTATATATTTAAGATATTCCTGAAATTCAAAACAACTAGGCTTTCGAGAAAGCCTTTTTTTTTGCATTTTTGAATGTATATACAGTTAATTTGATAATGAAAAACTACAGAATACATAATGAGACAATAGAAGAGTCTAAAATCTCTACATTAATTGAACCAATCTTAGAAGATAGTGGTTTTCTTTTAGTGCAGTTAAAAAAAAATGATTATGAACAGGCATTACAAATTTTTATTGAAAAAGTTAATGGACAACTCACTATAAGTGATTGTTCAAAAACAACAAAAGAGATACTTCAAATTCTTGAAAATGATAGGTTGATGCCTGAGAACTACCGTGTAGAAGTATCTTCACCAGGTATAGATAGAGTTTTGGTTAGAGCAAAAGATTTTGAAGATAATATTGGAAATGAAATAAAAATAGAATTAAAAGAAAAAACAGCTAACAGAAAAAATATTAAAGGAGAAATTAGCAGTTTTTTAGGAGATTCGCTAACTCTAAAATTAAAAAAGAATGAAAAAAATTTCAATGATGAAATTACTATCTCCCTAATGAATATATCTAAAGCAAAACTTGTCTTTAGTGAGAAACTACTTAAAAAAAATGACTTATAATGGAGAATTAAAATGTCAGAATCAGGTGTAAGTGCTAATCGTTTAGAATTACTTCAAATTGCAGATGCTGTTGCTCGAGATAAATCGATTGATAAATCAATTGTTATTTCAGCAATGGAAGATGCAATCCAAAAAGCAGCAAAAACAAGATATGGCAGTGAAAATGAAATTAAGGCAGAAATTGATCCAAAAACTGGTCAAACCAACCTGGCAAGACTTCTTGAAGTGGTTGAGGTGGTTGAAAATGAAGCAGTTGAGATTGACTTAGCCTCAGCAAAAAAGAAAAATAAAGAAGCTCAAATTGGTGACTTTATTTCCGAAGAACTTCCACCAATTGAATTTGGAAGAATTGCTGCTCAAAGCGCTAAACAAGTAATATTCCAAAAAGTAAGAGATGCAGAGAGAGATAGACAATTCGAAGAGTTTAAAGACAAAATAGGTGAAGTTATCTCTGGAATTGTAAAAAGAGTTGAATATGGTAATGTTATAGTTGATTTAGGTAGAAACGAGGCAATTATCAGGCGAGATGAATTAATTCCAAGAGAATCCTTCAGAAGCGGTGATAGAGTTTTGGCATATATTCTAGATGTTAGGAGAGAATTACGAGGACCACAAATATTTCTTTCACGAACAAATAATCAATTTATGGCAAAATTATTTATGCAAGAAGTTCCTGAAATCTATGATGGTATTGTAGAAATTTTATCTGTTGCGCGAGACCCTGGTAGCCGCGCAAAAATTGCAGTTTATACTTCAGATAATTCAATCGACCCTGTTGGGGCTTGTGTTGGAATGAGAGGAAGTAGAGTGCAATCTGTAGTTAATGAATTACAAGGGGAAAAAATAGATATCGTTAAATGGAGCCCTGATGTTGCAACTTTTGTTATAAGTTCTCTCGCTCCAGCAGAGGCAACAAAGGTTGTTTTAGATGAGGATATTGAGAGAATCGAAGTAGTTGTTCCTGATGATCACCTATCACTTGCCATAGGAAGAAGAGGTCAAAATGTTAGGTTGGCTAGCCAACTGACAAAATGGGATATAGATATATTGACAGAAGCTGAAGAGTCTGAAAGAAGACAGAGCGAGTTTGTAGAAAAAAGTCAAATCTTCATAGACGCACTAGATGTAGATGAAGTAATTGCACAATTACTCGTCTCAGAAGGTTTTATGTCAATAGAAGATTTAGTATATGTTGAAACTTCAGAAATTTCATCAATAGAGGGCTTTGATGAAGATACAGCTATCGAGATACAATCTCGAGCAAAAACTTCTATGGAACAAGAAATACAAAAACAAGAAGAGAGAAGAAAAGAACTTGGTGTCAGTGATGAATTACTACAGATTGAAGGTATAAATACAAACATGCTTGTAGTACTTGGTGAAAACAATATTAAATCATTAGACGACTTTGCTGGTTTCTCAACTGATGAATTATTCGGTTGGGTTGAAAAAACAGAATTGGGTAGCAAAAAACAAGAGGGTTTATTCTCAGGTTTTGATTTGAGTCGTGATCAAGTGGAAAAAATGATACTTGACACAAGAGTAAAACTTGGCTGGATTCAAAATGAAGACTTATCGGAAGAAACTCAAGCAAATGTATCTGAAAATACCTCTGAAGAGATAAAAATTGATATCTCTGAAAAACTTGCAAATGCTAGAATCCTAAAGTAAATAATGATAATTTGGTTTGTTAGATGACAGAAGATAAAAACAAAAAAGATCTGGTAGAAAAAACTGCGAAAAAGACTTTAAGCCTTAAGTCCGGAATTAACCCATCTCAAATAAGATCTGGATTTAGTGCTAATCGATCAAATACTGTTGTAGTTGAAACCAAAAGAAAAAGAGTCAATAGAAATATTGAAAATGTTAAATCTGATAAGGTAGAGAACAAAGATCTTACAAATCAAGAAATAGATGCCAGAAATCAAGCAATACTTGATGCAAAAAATAACCCTTCAACACCAAAACCTGAAAATCGTATTAAATTTAAAAATGAAGAAGTTACTGCTGCAACAGATTCTGCAATAACTAATGATGAAGAAAAAAAAGAACAAATCTCTCCGGATGAAATCTTTCTACTTCAAGAAAATGAAAATAATAAAAAATTAAAAAAGACATCTGATACGGATGAAACAGACGAATTTAATGAAAAAGAGGAAGATGTAGAAGATAAAAAATCTCCTAATAAATTCACGAGGTTTAGAAGCCAAGAGGAAAGAAGACAAACAAAACTAACTGTTACAACTGCTCTAGATGATAATCCGAGACAAAGATCTTTGGCATCAATCAGAAGAAGACGTGAAAGAGAAAGAAGACAACACTCATCACCAATGCCAACACAAAAAATTAGTCGTGAAATTATACTTCCTGAAGCAATCACAATTCAAGAATTAGCAAATAGAATGGCTGAAAGAGCGGTTGATGTGATTAAACTACTTATGAAACAAGGACAAATGAGTAAAATCACAGACGTCATTGATGCTGATACCGCTCAGTTGATAGCTGAAGAATTAGGCCACACAGTAAAAAGAGTATCAGAAGCAGATGTAGAAGAAGGCCTAGAAGGTATAGAAGATTCGGAAGAAGAGTTGGTTACAAGACCCCCTGTTGTAACAATCATGGGACATGTGGACCATGGTAAAACAAGCCTACTTGACTCATTAAGAGAAACAAGCGTTGTGTCTGGTGAAGCGGGTGGTATTACCCAACATATAGGGGCATATCAACTTCAAACAAAAGGCGAATACCCTATTACTTTTATTGATACCCCGGGTCACGCAGCATTCACATCAATGAGATCCAGAGGTGCCAAAGTTACTGATATTGTTGTAATTGTTGTGGCCGCAAATGATGGTGTCATGCCTCAAACGATCGAAGCAATAAATCACTCAAAAGAAGCGAATGTTCCTATCATAGTTGCAATAAACAAAATTGATTTAGAAGGAGCAGACCCCAACAGAGTCAGAAATGAGCTATTAACTCATGAAATAATTGTTGAGTCATTAGGTGGAGAAATCCTGGAGGTTGAAGTTTCCGCTACTAAAAAAATCAATTTAGATAAACTTCTAGAAACAATCTTGCTGCAATCAGAAATACTAGATCTAAAAGCAAATCCAAATAGAACTGCTGATGGGGTTGTCATAGAGTCTTCATTAGATAAGGGTAAAGGCCCAATTGCAACCGTTCTGGTACAAAGAGGAACACTAAATATTGGAGATATCGTCGTACTAGGAGCCACTTGGGGGAAAGTGAGAGCTCTATCAGATGATAATGGTCAACCAATAATAAAAGCACTCCCATCAGTTCCCACAGAAATCCTTGGATTAAATGGTGTTCCGGAAGCAGGTGATAAATTTACTGTTGTTAATAGTGAGTCAAGAGCGCGCGAAATTACAGAATATAGACAAAGAAAAACAAAAAATTTCTCTTCTGGAATGGTAAATAAGCTAACTTTAGAAAATATGATGGGTCAAATAAAAGAAAAAAATCTTAAAGAATTACCAATTTTAATTAAGGGTGATACTCAGGGTTCCATTGAAGCTATTAGTGCTGCATTGAACGAACTTGGATCAGATGAAGTGACTGTAAGATTAGTTCACACGGCTGTTGGTGCAGTATCAGAAACCGATGTTACGCTAGCAGCTGCCTCAAATGCATTATTGATTGCATTTAATGTAAGACCAAATTCCAATGCTAAACTACAAGCACAAAAAGATGAAATAGAAATCAGGCAGTATTCAATCATCTACAATATTATAGATGACATCAAGTTAGCTCTATCAGGACTCTTAGACCCAACAATCAATGAAAAAGTAATTGGTAATGCTCAAGTCAAAGAGGTTTTCTATATATCAAAAGTTGGGAAGGTTGCTGGATGTATAGTCACTGATGGTGTGGTTAAAAACAAAGAAAATTTGCGGCTAATTCGTGACAATATAGTTATTCATGAAGGTAAACTCTCCACATTAAAAAGATTCCAAGAAGAAGTAAAAGAGGTCCAGGTAAGTCAAGAGTGTGGTATTGCATTCCAAAACTATCAAGATCTTAAATCAGGTGATATCATAGAATGTTATGAGGTTGAGACAATAGAAAGATCACTTTAAAATGCTCAAGAGCAAAATACAAAAGAATATTTATAGCCAAAGACAGCTTAAAGTTGGAGAATTAGTAAAAAAATCCCTCGTAGAATTTTTTTATAGGGATAGCATACATGATCCTGATCTTATTAATACATCAATTACAATCACACAAGTCACATTAAGCCCAGATTTAAAACAAGCAACTGCATATGTGATGCCTCTTGGGGGTAATAACACAGAAGAAATTGTAACAGCACTAAACAGAAACTCTAAATATATTAGAGGGCAAATCGCAGCTACTTTATCTCTTAAATATACACCCTATATCATCTATAAAGAGGACGCATCTTTTGAATATGCATCTAAAATTGATCGCTTGTTAGATAAAGTATCTAATAATTAATTCCTTTATTGGTAATCACATATGCCAAGAAAAAAGATCAACATAATAAATGGTTGGATTAATATTTTTAAAACTGAGGGCAAAACATCAAATAATATAATAAGTGATTTAAAAAAAATATTTAAAGATCATAAGATTGGTCATGCTGGAACACTTGACCCAATGGCAACAGGTGTGCTTCCTATCGCAATAGGTGAGGCAACAAAGACTGTCCCCTATATTCATAAAAAAAATAAGACATACAAATTTAATATCAAATTTGGTATTTCAACTGAAACTGATGACTCAATGGGTAAAATAATTGAAACATCACATAATATCCCAGATATCAATGATATTAATAAATTCGTTCTTTCCTATACTGGCTATATAAATCAGGTTCCACCAATATACTCTGCAAAAAAAATTAATGGTGTCCGCGCATATGCTCTGGCAAGAGCAGGAGGTAAACCAGATATGAAAAATAAATCAAAAATCATCTATATTGATGAATTTGAATTAATCAAACAAATATCCAAAACTGAATTCTCATTTATTGTTAGATGTGGAACAGGAACATACATTAGGGCAATTTCAAAAGATATGGGCATAGATCTCAACTGCTGTTGCCATGTGACAAAAATAGAGCGTACTAACTATGGTCCGTTCAACTTACAAAATATTTTATCTATTGATGGACTTACACAACAAAACCATGATATAGATAACCTGATTAAGGTTGTTGAACCGATTGAGACTGTGCTGGACGACATCCTGGCAGTTAAAGTCAACAACCATGATGCCAGCAAATTAAAAAATGGTATGTCTATCAGCCAATATATTGATAGTGAACACCCTTTTTCTGGAGAAGTCTATGCTACTTGTGAAGGAAATATTATAGCTATCTGCAAATATGCTAACGGACAAATTCAACCACAAAAAGTTTTTAATTTGCAATAGATTAAAACACAATACACAGGAGAATATGATGTCGATTACAAAAGAAATAAAAAAAGACCTAATAACTAAATACGCAAGAATTGATGGTGATACTGGCTCACCTGAAGTTCAAATAGCAATACTAACTGAACGTATTGTTAATCTAACTGAACACTTTAAAACTCATAAGAAAGATAATCATTCACGAACTGGACTACTAAAACTAGTTAGTCAGAGACGTAAACAGTTAGATTATTTAAAGATGAAAAACGAAGCTAAATATAAAGAAATAATCAAAGATTTAGGAATTAGAAGATAGATAATAGATTGGAAAAGAATGTTTAACATACATACAGAAGAAATTACTTGGGGTGGCAGAAATCTCAAGATAGAGACAGGAAAAATAGCAAGGCAAGCAGATGGAGCCGTGATTGTAACATACGGAGGTACATCTGTTATCGCCACTGTTTGTGCAGAAAAAAAACCAAAGCCAGGCCTTGATTTTTTTCCTCTCACGGTAAATTACCAGGAAAAATCCTACGCATCTGGTAAAATTCCTGGTGGATATTTCAAACGTGAGGGACGGCCTACAGAAAAAGAAACGCTGATTTCCAGGCTTATAGATAGGCCTATCCGCCCCCTTTTTGTAAAAGAATTTAAAAATGAAACACAGGTAATTGCAACAGTGTTAACATATGATCATGAAAATGATCCTGACATCGTTGCTATGATAGCTTGTTCAGCAGCTCTAACCATATCTGGAATTCCTTTTAAAGGACCTATAGGTGCTGCAAAAGTTGGATATCAAAATAATGAATATATATTAAATCCAACCACAAGTGAAATGGAGGATACAAGCCTTGAGCTAGTTGTTGCAGGCACTAAAAATGCAATATTAATGATTGAGTCTGAAGCATCAGAGTTAAGTGAAAAAGTAATGTTAGACGCTGTTATGTTTGCGCATGACTCAATGCAAGATGTGATTGAAATGATCAAAAACCTTGCAAGAAAATGTGCCAAAGATCCGATGGAAATTGAATCAAAAGATCACTCAACCATGGAAACCTTTATAAAAGAAATAGCGAAGGTCAAATTAGAGGGTGCATTCAAAATCATTGATAAACAGGATAGATACACTGAAGTTGCAAAAATCAGAGATTTTGTATTTGAAGAATTATCAAAAGAATATGGAGAAGATTATGATGATATTGCTGCATCTGATATTTTCAAAAATATAGAAAGTGATATCGTCCGCACTCTCATATTAAAAGACTCAAAAAGAATTGATGGCAGAGGTTTGGCAGACATTAGGCCAATATCCGTCGAGGTTGGTACACTTGCTCAAACACATGGTTCTTCACTTTTCACCAGAGGTGAAACACAAGCACTAGTTGTTACAACTCTTGGAACGGCTGAAGACGAACAATACATTGACTCTTTAGATGGTACTAAAAAAGAAAATTTTCTATTACATTACAACTTCCCTCCATATTCTGTAGGTGAAGTCGGTAGAATTGGTGCAACAGGTAGAAGAGAAATTGGTCATGGAAAGCTTGCATGGCGAGCCATTCATCCACTACTTCCAAGTAAAGATGATTTTCCTTATACTATTAGAATTGTCTCAGAAATAACCGAATCAAATGGATCCTCTTCAATGGCAAGCGTATGCGGAGCTTCTCTATCTCTAATGGATGCAGGCGTTCCAATAAGAGAGCCAATTGCTGGTATTGCTATGGGATTAATTCTAGAAGGAAAAGAATATGCAGTTCTATCTGACATTATTGGGGATGAGGATCATCTAGGTGATATGGACTTCAAAGTTGCAGGTACTAGTAAGGGAATTACCACACTACAAATGGATATAAAAATAGCTGGTATAACAAAAGAAATTATGAAAAAAGCTCTTGATCAAGCCAAAGATGGTAGAAAACATATTCTATCTGAAATGCAAAAAGCTATTAAAACCTCACGAGATGATGTTGCAGATAATGCTCCAAGAATTGTGACTATGAACATCCCTGTAGATAAAATAAAAGATGTGATCGGTTCAGGGGGTAAAGTTATTAAAGAAATGGTTGAGCAGACAGGTGCAAAAATAAGTGTTGAAGATTCAGGAGTTATAACAATCGCTTCCGCTGACAAGAATGCAATTGAAATGGCAAAAGAGAGAATTCACATGATCGTTGATGAGCCAGAAGTCGGAGAGATTTATAAGGGTAAAATTGTTAAGATTGTTGATTTTGGAGCTTTTGTCAATTTCTTTGGTCCTAGAGATGGATTAGTCCATATATCACAATTAAGCAACGAAAGAACTTCACAAGTGACTGACGTTGTAAATGAAGATGAAGAGGTGTATGTAAAACTAATCGGCTTTGATGACAGAGGAAAGGCTAGGTTGTCAATGAAAGGACTTGATCAAAAAACAGGTCTTGAAGTTAATGGTGATACGTCAACTGAAGATGAGGTTAAACCTAAAAAAGCTAGGAAAAAGAAAAAGGATTAAACACCTATTTTAAAACCTAATCCTGATTTTCGTAAATTGTTTTATCTTGAAGCATATCTGGGCGTGGGGTAGATATAATATTGTACCCAGAGTCAACATAATGTACCTCGCCCGTAACACCTGAAGAAAGATCACTAAGAAGATATATTGATGCTCCACCAATTTCATCAAGAGTGACGGTTCTTCTTAAAGGTGAATGTGTTTTTTGGAAATTAAACATGGCTCTTGCATCTGCAATACCACCACCCGCTAATGTTCTCATAGGACCAGCTGATATTGCATTTACTCTGATACCTCTCTCACCAAAATCTGAGGCGAGATATCTAACCGAAGACTCCAATCCTGCTTTTGCAATTCCCATCACATTATAATTTGGCATAACTTTATTAGCGCCATCAAATGTTAATGTGATTATTGATCCATTATTATTCATAATTTTTTGTGCTTCTCTTGCTATTTCTGTAAGTGAATAACATGATATAAGCATAGTCTTTACAAAATTTTCCTTTGTTGTCTCATAATAATGACCTTTTAACTCGCTTTTATCCGAGAATGCAATTGCATGAACAAGAAAATCGATTTTACCCCACTCTTTACCGATTTTATCAAAAAAATCAGTAACTTGTTCACTAGACTCGACATCACAAGGTAATATTAACTTTGAACCCAACTCCTTGGCAAGCGGCTCAACTCTTTTCTTTAATGTTTCAGTTTGATATGAAAATGCAATTTCAGCGCCGGCTGCTGATAAAGATCTCGCAATGCCCCATGCAATTGAATGATCATTTGCAACACCCATCACAACACCCCTCTTTCCCTTCATGAGAGATAAATTTAAATTTGAGGTACTTATTTTGGTATTCATCTAATTTACTTTCTGGAATACTAGACAAGCATTTGTTCCACCAAAACCAAAAGCATTTGACATAACAACATTTATTTCTTTATTTTCTTTTCTTTCAAGTGCTATAGGAATGTCTTCAAAATTTGAGTCCAATGTATCAATATTAGCAGATTTACAAATAAAATTATTTTCCATCATTATAAGTGAGAATATGGCTTCATGTGCGCCAGCAGCTCCTAGTGAATGCCCACTCAAAGATTTTGTTGCAGAAATTATTGGTACATTTTTACCGAAGAAATTCTTAATCGCATTTGCTTCAATTATATCACCTTGTGGGGTTGATGTGGCATGTGGATTAATGTAATCAATATCTTCTTTTAAATCAGAAGTTGCTAATTTCATTGCTCTTTCTGCACCTTCACCTGATAATAAAACCATATCATTACCATCTGATGTTGACCCATAACCAACTATTTCTGCATATATCTTAGCTCCGCGTGCTTTAGCATGCTCAAATTCTTCTAAAATTAGAATCCCAGCACCACCTGCGATGACAAATCCATCCCGATTTAAATCATAAGCACGACTTGCTCTATGAGGTTCATCATTAAAATTTGATGACATTGCGCCCATAGCATCAAATGTAACAGATAGTGTCCAATCGAGTTCTTCTCCTCCGCCAGCGATCATTACATCCTGACTTCCCCACTTAATGAGTTCGTATGAGCTTCCTATACAATTATTTGAAGTCGCGCAAGCTGAAGAAATAGAGTAGTTAACACCCTTAATTCCCAAATATGTAGATAATGTTGCTGAAGCCATTGAACACATAGCTTTAGGTACAACAAATGGCCCTACATGTTTTGCACCTCGTTCCCTAGTTTGATCGGCAGCCTTAACTATTGCCCTTGTTGATGGTCCACCAGTACCAACTATAAGACCAGTTCTTTCATTTGACACTTCACTTTCTGTAAGGCCTGCATCTGCTATTGCTTGTTCGGCTGATATATATGCCCATGCTGATCCGTCAGCCAAAAATCGAAGCTTTCTTCTATCTATATATTTTTCTAATTCAATGGTTGGGTTACCATACACTTGTGACTTAAAACCATAGCTACCATAGTCAACAGCTTTAGTAATACCTGGTTTACATTCAAAAAGAGACTTTTTAACATCATCTACGTTATTCCCTATACTGGAAACAATACCCATTCCAGTTACTACAACTCTTCGCAAAAACTTATCTCCCTTTAATTTTCAAATAAACCAACTTTGAGACCCTCTGCAGAATAAACTTTTTCACCATCCGCAAAGAGTTCACCATCGGCTATACCTAAAGTAAGGTTTCTTGTGACTAACTTTTTAATATTAACTTTATACTCTATAAGTTTTATAGAAGGATCAATCATTCCAAAAAATTTTACCTCACCCACTCCAAGAGCTCTTCCTTTTCCTGGTCTTCCAAGCCAACCCAGATAAAATCCTAACAACTGCCATAGTGCATCAAGACCGAGACATCCTGGCATTACTGGATCATTTTGAAAATGACAATCAAAAAACCATAGGTCATCTTTTATTACCATTTCCGCCATTATCTGACCTTTTGAAAAGGTTCCACCCTCTTCACTTATGTGGGATATTTTATCAAACATTAACATAGGCGGCAAAGGGAGTTTAGCATTTCCAGGACCAAATAATTTTCCCTCAGCGCATTCAATCAATTCATTGTAAGTAAATGAAGACTTGTTAAATTTAGACATCAAAGATTCAATAATTTACATTAATATTATTATATTATAAGTTAGATAAAACTAATTTTAATATATATGATTAATTTTTAAATGCAAAACCAAACATCAGAAACACAGCCTCTTATGAATAAGATATGCATTATGGGAATGCTAAGAAAGGCTGATATTAAACTAACAAAGCAAAGAGTATCCTTGGCTAGTATCCTATTTAACCTTAAAAGTGGTCATTTTACTGCTGAAGATCTACATGACGAAACAAAAATCAAAAATCTGAAAATTTCCCTCGCGACAGTTTATAATACACTTAACCATTTTTCGCAAAATGGCCTTATAAAAACACTCCAACTTGATAATCAAAAAACATATTATGATCGCAACACTGAAAATCATTACCATGTTAAAACTGGAAACGAAATAGAAGATATTTCAACTGATGCTGTTAAAATAACTCTAGATAATTATGAATTACCTGCAGGGAAAAAAATTAAATCAATAGATGTTTTGATAACTTTATCAGAAAAATAGCGAATATATTTCATTCAGCAGAGTAAATTTCTTCCCCTCTGTATACTCCATATATCAGCTCTTGAGAAATCCAACCTGTTCTGTCATCTACGCTCACATTACAAATAATGCCATCACATTGAATTATTGATACTATTACTCCTGGTTCTAACTTTGTTTTAACTTTTAGAGAGTCCTTTGTGTTATATAAATCGTGGTAAATATCAATTTCTTTATTTACTTCCCATGGAGCTATAATACCAGTTCTATTTGAAGAAATAAGGGTATTCTTTATCCACCCAATATTCGCATCAAAGTCTCTTATCTTACTCCATCCATTAACATCCTCTAGTATTTCAATTGGGATCGATCTTTTATTATAAGTCCAAATAATACTATGTTCTAAAGATGGGCCTAATCTTACGTTCGTCTTTGTTGCCCTAAGACTCTTAAAATTGTAATCACTGTTATTTGCTTTTGTGATTTCACCCGATGAGCTTACAACAACTTCTTCAAACTCTTTAAATGCATTATTAAAAGTTTTGGCAGTAAAAAAAATAATACACAAAGTGATAATGAAAATAATTGTTATTTTATTTAAAATATACTTCTTAATAACTATCATACGCAAATGTCTCAAACTTATTATTAAGAATATCAACCACTAATAATTTCCCTACTAATGTATTTTCAAAACCTAAGCTTATTTTTATGGCCTCACCACCCATAATGGTTCCAACAAGAGTAGTTGTTATAGATAATACTCCTACGTCCGCACATGTTTCTTGATTACCTTCTAATGTTTCTTCATCAAATAAGTCCCTTATCTTTGGGTATTTAAGTTCATTGTTTGATGGTAAAATTGATGTAATCTGTCCCTCGAATGCTCTTACACTACCGAATATGTATGGTTTTTCAAGTTCTTGACATAGATCAGCTACTCTAAATCTAGTATTAAAATTATCTGTGCAGTCGACAATGATATCATATTTACTTATGATATCTTTAAATTCCTTATCCTTGACGTCAATTTGATAAGTATTAACTAATATATTTGGGTTTAATTGGTTCACAAATGTTTTGGCACTATCTACTTTTGGTAAACCCACGCTATTTACATTATGTATAAACTGTCTTTGTAAATTTGAAATATCTACTTTATCAAAATCGACTATACCTATGCAGCCGACCCCTACACTTGACAAATGCATAATGACTGGTGCTCCCAAACCCCCGGCTCCAATTACTATTATTTTACTGTTTTTTAATTTTAATTGACCAGGACCACCTAAATTCTTTATGAGAATTTGCTTTGAATATCTCTTAAGCTCCTCTTTATTTAATTTTTCTTTATTTGACATATAAAATCAAAAACCTATATACCTGTGGATCCAAAGCCACCATCATTTCTTGTTGTTTCGGTTAAAAATTCAATTTCTTCAAGTTCAACTTGCTCATATTTTGAAATAATCATTTGAGCAATTCTATCTCCATTTTTTACAATAAAATCTTCGTTACCGTGATTTATCAAAATGATTTTAATTTCTCCCCTATAATCATTATCAATTGTTCCAGGAGAATTTAAAACTGTCACTCCATATTTGTATGCCAAGCCTGATCTTGGTCTGATTTGTGCTTCACAACCATCCGGTAACTCTATTGTTATACCTGTTGGAATTATTTCCCATTTATTAGGTTTAATAGTAATTTGTTCAGTTTCTTGATCTAAATTAGCAACTAGATCAAGACCTGACGAACCTGTTGTCTGATATTGTGGAAGCTTAATGGTTTCTCGATTTGATTTTTTATAAATTTTAAGTTTATTTTTCATAAATCATTCAAAATATTCTGATATCAAATTAGATAACTTATTTGCAACATCCATCTTTGACATTTTCTTCCAATTCTCTATATTTGATTTATTGAAAAAGACTATAGTATTATCGTCCCCATTGAAAACATTGTTTTTCTTAGATACATCATTAGCGAGCAGCCAATCCATATTTACTTTTTCCAACTTGTTTTTAGCATTCTCAATTAAATTTTCTGTTTCTGCAGCAAATCCAATTGCTAGTTTTGGCTTTGTATTTGGATTATTTACAATAGTTTTTATAATATTTGTATTTTCAGTTAATTCTAGACTTGGAACGCTTCTATCTTTCTTTATTTTTTGATTGGAATAATTCTTTACTTTCCAATCCGCAACTGCTGCAGCAAATATTCCAATATCGGCGGGTGATACACTCTGGACTGCATCAAGCATTTCCTTTGCTGTATCGATTTTTATGCACTTAACACCGTCTGGTATTGGCTCATTTGATGGGCCGCTTATCAATGTTGTTTTTGCACCAAATTGTGATAAAGAAGCTGCTATTGCGTAGCCTTGCTTGCCAGAAGAATTATTTGTGATATACCTCACTGGATCTATTGGTTCGATTGTTGGTCCTGCTGTAACAAATGCAGTCTTGTTCTTAAGTTTTGTTCTTTTTTGAAAAAACTCGACAATATACCCAAGTATATCTGCAGGCTCTTCCATTCTACCCATACCATTTTCACCACAAGCAGTTTCTCCATGAGAAGGTCCAAATACATAGATGCCATTCTCTCTAATTTTTTTTATATTATTTTTTGTAATTGCATTTTGATACATCTGAGGGTTCATAGCAGGAACAATAATTATTGGTTTATTTGATGCTAACAATGTCGTAGAAGCCAGGTCGTCTGCTATTCCATTCGCCATTTTAGCAATAATATTAGCTGTCGCAGGTGCTACAACAATTAAATCCATAGTTCGTGATAGATTTATGTGCCCCATATGCAGTTCACTATGGTAATCAAATAAATTTGTATGAACTTCATTTTGAGCTAACTGGGAAACAGTAAGTTCTGTTACAAATTCCTTAGCAGATTGTGTTAAAATCACATGCACATTAGAACCTGACTTTTTTAATAATCTAATCAGTTCAAGGCTCTTATATGCCGCAATCCCACCGCTTATAACTAGGAGTATGTTTTTACCTTTGAGATTTAACATCCTTTAATCCAATAAAATTATAATTGAACTTAACAAAATAAAGAGTGTTATAATCCAAAAAAATGATTTCATAAAGAAATTTTGTTTTTCTCTATTTTTATCTTTTGCATCCAATATTTTATGAATATTCTCATTAGCAATTTTTGCGCTATGAATTAATTCTGGTAGATCATTTATTGCTGAACCAAATTTTGAAATATCGTCGATTGTTTTTTTAATTTTTTTCTCTGGAGAAATTTTTTCTTCCATCCATTTTGAAACAACCGGTTTAGCAATATCCCACATATTTAAATCAGGATCTAAATCTCTTGCAACCCCTTCAGTTACAACCATTGTTTTTTGTAATAACAACAATTCTGGTCTTGTCTCCATTTGAAATTGTTCTGTGACTTCAAAAAGTTGCGTTAAAACATTTGCCATAGATATATCATTGGCTTTCTTACCTGTTAATGGTTCACCAATTGCCCTGAGGGCTTGACTGAACTCATCAAGCCTTTGATCTTTTGGCACATAGCCTGCTTCAAAGTGAATTTCAGCTGCCCTTTTGTAATTTTTGGTTATCAATCCCCATAAAATTTCAGCTAGAAAATTTTGTTCTTTTTCACCGAGCCTACCCATAATACCAAAGTCAAGGATAACAAGTTTACCATCTGTGTTAACTAACAAATTACCCTGATGCATATCAGCATGAAAAAATCCGTTTCTTAACGCTTGAGTTAAAAATGACTGGATAACAATTCGTGCAAGTTCTTTAAGATTAAAACCATTTTTAATCAATAGATCCCTATCCTTTATTGAAATTCCATCTATCCATTCAATTGTAAGTATTTTTTTTGTAGTTTTTTCCCAAAATACTCTTGGCACAACATATTCATCATCAGTTTGCATGTTATTACTAATTTCTGATATTGCTGCTGCTTCAAATCTCAAATCCATCTCCATCTGAACGGATCTTTGCATAGTCATTATTGATTCTTTAAATTTTAATCTTTTTAATTCAGGATTAATCTTTTCAAAAAGATCTGCTATAAAATAAAAATATTCAAAATCCTTTTTAAATTTCCTATCAACGCTCGGTCTGAGTATTTTTACAGCAACTTTTTGTTCCTTGTTAATAAGCGCTTTGTGAACTTGTGCAATAGAGGCAGCTGCAATTGCATCACCAAACTCATCATATACATCTTCAACTTTGGTATTAAATTCACTCTCAATAATTCCAATGGAGATATCCTTATTAAAAGTTGGAAGATTATCTTGCAAGAATGAGAGTTCATTTGCTTGTTCTCTTCCAATAATATCAGGGCGAGTTGCAAGAAATTGACCCAATTTTATGTATGAGGGTCCAAGGCTTTCTAAAACATTTGAAAAAGTCTTATTTTTTTTTCTTTTCCCTCGGAATATCCTAATAAGGATTGAGTTTTTTTCAGGAGGAACAAATTTTTCTGGTAACTCACAATTATAAAATAATATCCCAAGTTTGATAGTTTGATATAAATTAGAAAAATATGTCATATTTACAACTTTATATTTTCCAACCAGAGTGAATGGCAGCAATTCCACCAGACAAATTTGTAAATTTTGGTCTCGTAAATCCTGCTTGTCTTATAATATCAATAAATTCCTCCTGTCGAGGAAATCTACTAATGCTTTCTACCAAATATTGATATGAGTCTCTGTCTTTTGTAACAATATATCCAATTTCTGGAATAATATTTTTTGAATAAAACTCATAGAGATTATCAATCATGGGTATCTCAACTTTTGAAAATTCAAGACAAAAAAATTTCCCACCATGTTTTAGTACCCTATATATCTCAGATAAGGCATTTTCAATTGAAGCGACATTTCTTATCCCAAATGCTATGCTTACTGTATCTATAGAATTATCTTCTAAAGGTATTTTTTCTGCGTCAGACACTACAAACTGAATGCTATCTCTATGTTTAGAATATTCTTTCCTATTCATAGCTTGGCCCAACATACTTTCATTTATATCCATCATAAAGATAGATGTGTTGTCACTTTTTTTGTCTAGTAATTTGTAGCCAATATCGCCTGTTCCGGAGGCTAAATCTAAGTGAGAAAAACTACGCGTGCTGCTTTTAAGTCCCAGTATAGAATTTACTAATATATCCTTCCAGATTCTGTGAGTTCCAATTGATAAAACATCGTTCATGATATCGTACTTTTCTGCGACTGAGTCAAATACACCCTTTACACTGTCGATTTTTTTTTCTTTAGAAACCTCTAAATTACCAAAAAAGTATTTTTTATTGTTTGACATTATTTGTTTTTCAATTTTTTCTATACTAGTTTCTATGTTTAAATTTAAATATGCCTGAATTACCTGAAGTTGAGATTATTAAGAATAACTTATCCGAATATATGATCGGTAATAAGTTTATTTCAATTGAAGTAAATACAAGCAAACTAAGATATAAAATACCACATAATTTTGATGAAACTATTAAAAATTCAAAAGTAATTAAAATTGAACGTATTGCAAAGTATATTATAATTTATCTAAGCAATGAATTTAAAATCTTAGTTCACCTAGGTATGACAGGAAACTTTCTAAGTTCATCTCAAAAAATCAATTCTTTAATCAATAATGAAGATAAGCATATTCATGTAAGATTTTTTATGACAAATGATGTTATCATAAACTATCATGACATCAGAAAATTTGGTTTCTTTAAAATAATATCTCCAGACAACTTGGTTTTAGAAAATCTAAAAAATAATCTTGGTATTGATGCGTTGAGTAATAAATTTAATACAAAATATCTAATCAATAAATTAACAACAAGAACAGGGAATATAAAAACCTCTTTACTAAATCAGAATATAGTTGCTGGTATTGGAAATATTTATGCTTCAGAAGCATTATATAGGGCAAGAATATCACCACTAACAATTTCAAAAAATCTAGCTGAAGATGAAAAAGAAAATTACCAAGCTAATTTCAGCAATTAAATACATTTTAGATGATGCAATTAAGGTTGGCGGCTCTACAATTAAAAATCATAAAAATATTAAGGGGGAAAGCGGCTATTTTCAATATAAATTTAATGTTTATAATAGAGAAAAAATGAAATGCAAAAGAGTGAATTGTAATTCTTTAATTTCAAGAATTAATCAGTCGGGTAGATCCACTTTTTATTGCAAATCTTGCCAAAAGTGAAACGCAATGAATATTAAAAATATAACAGTAAGCAATATAAGTAATAATATACAGTTAATTCAGCTAAACAGATCTAAGCAATACAACGCATTAAATAAAGAATTATCAGATGAGTTAGTCTTTGTGTTACAGCAAGCAGATAATAATCCTAAAATAAAATGTATTATATTAACGGGAGAAGAAAATTTTTCAGCTGGTGCTGATATTAAGGAACTAGCTAGCAACCCAAAATTTCCAGAAATTTGGGAAAATATTGAGAAAATAAAAAAACCTATAGTAGCAGCCGTACAAGGTGTTGCATCTGGAGGCGGCTGTGAGATATTAATGATGTGTGACATTATAATATCAAGTGAAGATGCAAAATTTTCACAGCCTGAAATCAAATTAGGCATCATATGTGGAGGTGGGGCAACGCAGAGATTGCCTAAAATCATTGGAAAGAATAATGCAATGGAAATTTGCCTAACGGGTAGAACTTTCTCGGCTCAAGAAGCAAAAGAACTTGGTCTTGTGAATAGAATTACTAATTCAGATAATTTAATGGAATTGACTACACAAATTGCTCAAGAGATCTCACAGAAACCTTTGGATTCCATAATTGCAACAAAGGAGTTAATCAAAAAAAGTATTTGGTTAAGTATTGAAGAAGGTCTAAGTTATGAAAAGAAACTTTTTTATAAGTTACTTAGCTCAGAAGATGGTAAAGAAGGTTTAAGTGCTTTCTTAGAAAAAAGAAAACCTAATTTTAAAATTAATAAATAATTGAGTTGACTGAGTACCATTGTATCTCTATATACTCTATATATTCATTGTTATTGAACAGGAAAATAATAAATGGCAAATACAAAATCTGCAAAAAAAATGGTACGAAAAATCGAACGACGTACTCTAATAAATAGAATGCGTAGAAGTATGGTTAGAACGTCTGTTAAGAAAGCGGAAGCATTAATTGAATCTGGCGATAAAGATAATGCAAAGATTGCATTGGTAGCAGCAGAAAGACAATTAATGAGAGGTGCTCAAAAAGGCGCCTTTAATAAAAAGATGGCATCTCGTAAAATCTCCCGTCTAAATAAAAAACTTATAAACGCATAATTTATTCAAATATAGTTATATAAAAACTAGAAAATTAATGGTTGAGAGCAATCAAAACACTATTTTTTATCTGATATATTTATTTATATTACAAATTTATTAAACATAAATTTTTTGTACAAAAAAAATACGTAAATTCAATGAGTTATATGAAATGTGTTCAATGCGTATATTGACCACCAATAATTAGACAAATCTAATCTTAAAAAAAATACAAATATCTTTCTGGATCATCAGCGAACATAGTTAAATCAATGAATATAAATTTATTATTATTCTACAGTTACTTGTTAGCATAAATAGATATTTGCTTATAAGTTTTTTTGTTAACTTTTTAATATTCAGTATACTGAATATTAAAAAATTGCCTTTTAAAAGAATTCTTATTTCCCTATAGTAAATCAGTAATTTTGAATTTTTATCTTTTACTAAAAAATTCAAAATCTCAAAAGGGATTAAATCAAATGCAAATCGAAATACTAGATACTAATACACAATATGCAGGAGACATTAACCCTAAAACAGCTTGGGATGTACTCTCAAATGATGAACAAGCAATATTAGTGGATGTAAGAACTAAAGCTGAATTAAATTTTGTTGGCTTCCCAGATCTTTCTTCAATAAACAAATCCGCTCTAAATGTAGAACAACAATTTTTCCCTGGTGGAACTATCAATGATGATTTTGTTGAAATACTCGAAAGTAATCTTGATGAGATGAATTTGAGCAAGGATACACCTATACTCTTTTTATGTCGCTCCGGCGCACGAAGCGCAAAAGCGGCGTCAATAATGACCAATAATGGCTGGAATAGGTGCTTCAATATTGCTTATGGTTTTGAGGGTGACCCTAATGAAAACCATCACCGCGCAAACACAAATGGGTGGAAATTTGAAGGGTTACCATGGATTCAGCTGTAAACAATACAAAAAAACAAAATATCCATGATACTTGGCAAAAAGTTAGCAAAATATTGCGTGCTCAACTCGGCGAAGACCTTTACAACAGTTGGTTTACTAGATTAGAGCCTCAGAGTCTAGAAAACGGAATTCTAACTCTCACAGTTCCAACATTATTTCTCAAAAGTTGGATCAAATCACGTTACAATGATAAAATCTTATCTCTATGGAAAAAAGAGATATCTGAAATTAGACAAATTGAGCTCAGGGTACGAACTCACGGAGAAAAATTAAGTAACAATCAGGACCTCAAAAATGAAGAAACATCACATGAGAATTCTTCAATATCAAGTTTATATGATAACCATGAGAATCCAACCCTGACAAGTAACAGTACCCCTCTAGATAAAAGATATACTTTCAGCAACTTCGTGGTAGGAAGATCAAACGCTTTAGCGCAAGCTGCCGCAATGAGAGTCTCACAGCCCCAGAAAAATATCCCTGTAGAGTTTAATCCTCTATATATTCATGGTCCAGTTGGAACCGGAAAAACACATCTTTTAAATGCAATTGCATGGGAGTCAAAAGCAAGGCACCCTGAAAGAAAAATATTATTTTTATCTGCTGTAAGATTTATGAGCTCATTTGTTGAAGCTGTAAAATCAAAAGATACTATAAGTTTTAAAAAAATATTCTCTGATGTTGATTTATTGCTAATTGATGATATGCAGTTCCTGCAAGGAAAGTCAGTTCAACAGGAATTTTGCCACATATTCAATGCCTTAGATACATCAAAGCATCAAATTGTTATTGCAGGTGACTCAGCTCCATCAAAATTAGAAATGCTTGATGATAGAATGAAATCTAGATTATCAGGTGGTCTTGTCGCTCAAATTGGACCTACAGATTTTGACATTAGAAGAGGTATATTAGAAAAGAAACTGGCACAAACGCTGAGGGGGAACACAAGAATAGAAATTTCTCCATCCGTTCTAGATTTTCTTGCAAGAAGAATTCAAAGTTCCGGTCGAGAATTAGAAGGAGCAATGAATAGGATTATTGCAGCACATAGTTTAAACAAACGACCTATTACAGTAGAAGAAGCTGCATTATCAATTCAAGATTTAATTAGTGAAGAACAAAATAGACAAATAATGATCGAAGACGTTCTTAGAACAATTAGTGGTCATTTTAATGTTACAAAACAAGATATACTGTCCTCTCGAAGGCATAAGACAATTGTATATCCTAGACAAATTGGAATGTATCTAGCAAAAGTTCTAACTACTAGATCACTACCAGAAATAGGCAGAAAATTTGGTGGTAGAGACCATACAACGGTTCTTCATGCTGTTCGTAAAATCGAAAAGTTAATTGAAACTAATCCAAGTATAAAAGAATCAATCACCACATTAGAAAATTCACTAAAAGAATAATAATTTTTTTCTGTCAATTATTTCAATAATTATTAGTAAAAATAATAATAATTAAATATTCTATAAGCGTATTAACTGATAAATACGGAAATTATGGAAGTTACACTTCAGAAAAATAATCTGCTTCGAGCGCTCAATCACGTTCAAAATGTTGTAGAACGTAGAAATACGATACCTATTTTAGCAAATATACTCATAGTTGCAGAAGGTTTGGGTTTAAAATTAATAGCAACAGATCTTGATATTGAGCTAATAGAAGAAGTTGAAGCAAAAATTGACAACGGAGGAAGCCTCACAGCTCCTGCTCACTTATTATATGAAATAACAAGAAAATTACCTGAAGGCGCAGAAATAGTAATTTCCAAGGATGATAGCCAGGATCACTTAACCGTTAAATCAGGAAAATCAAACTTTAAACTACAAACTTTACCGCGTTCAGACTTCCCTGAAATATCAAATGATGAATACACACATTCATTCAAGTTAGTTAGTTCTGAACTCAATAGGCTTATTGAGAAAACAAGATTTGCAATATCCAATGAAGAAACACGTTATTATCTAAATGGAATATTTTTTCATGAGTCAAATTCAGAAAATGATGATAAAGGACTACCCACTCTAAGAACAGTATCAACCGATGGACACAGGCTCGCCCAAGCGGAATTAACATTACCAGAAGGTGCATCTGGAATGAATGGAATTATTATTCCTAGAAAAACAATCTTTGAAATTCAAAAACTAACACAAGAAAGTGACGGTGATGTCGAAATTAAAGTTTCTGAGAATAAAGTAAAACTTATCTTCAGTAATGTGGAATTAACATCAAAAGTAATCGACGGAAAATTCCCTGATTACCAACGTGTAATTCCATATAACAATGAAAAAATAATGACAGTTAATACGGAGGTTCTAACAAAAGCAGTTGATAGGGTAGCCACACTATCTAGCGAAAGAGGTAGGGCAGTGAAATTAGCTCTATCAGATAATAATCTAATCTTATCTGTAACAAGTCCAGAAGCGGGTACAGCAATAGAAGAAATTAGTGTAGACTTCAAAGGAGAACCTTTTGAAATTGGATTTAATTCAAAATATTTAATGGATATATTGTCCCAACTAGGTGGAGAAAGTGTAAAACTTAATTTCTCCGAGCCTAATTCTCCCTGTCTTGTTCTTGATCCATCTGATGAAGCAACACTTTATGTATTAATGCCAATGCGCGTTTAATAAAAACAATACTAAAAAATATTACAAAAAAAATAACCTGTTATCTTGTAGGAATAAATTTTAGCCCTATATATCAGTTATAAGGGATATTTTTATAGTACATTGCTAGATAAGGAGTAGAAAATGGCTAAAATTATAGGCATTGATTTAGGAACAACGAATTCATGTGTTGCTGTAATGGATGGAAAGGATCCTAAAGTAATAGAAAACTCAGAAGGTGTAAGAACAACACCCTCAATGGTTGCTTTTGGTGAAGACTCAGAGAGGATCACGGGGCTGCCTGCCAAAAGACAAGCAGTAACCAATCCTGAAAATACTCTATTCGCTGTAAAAAGATTAATGGGACGTAGATTTGATGATCCTATGGTAAAAAAAGATAAAGATCTTGTTCCATTTAATATTGTTAAAGCAGAAAACGGAGACGCTTGGGTAGAAGCTAGATCTGAAAAATATTCACCTTCACAAATTTCAGCTTTTATACTCCAAAAAATGAAAGAAACCGCTGAGAGTTATCTTGGCGAAAATGTAACACAAGCAGTAATCACAGTTCCAGCTTACTTTAACGATGCTCAAAGACAAGCCACAAAAGATGCAGGAAAAATTGCTGGTTTAGAGGTTCTTAGAATAATAAATGAACCAACTGCTGCAGCACTAGCATATGGTTTGGATAGAAAAGATGGTCAGACAATTGCGGTTTATGATCTAGGTGGCGGTACTTTTGATATTTCTATATTAGAAATTGGTGATGGTGTATTTGAAGTTAAATCAACAAATGGAGACACATTCCTAGGCGGTGAAGATTTTGATACAAGACTTGTTAATTACCTAGCAGATGAATTTAAAAAAGATCAGGGTGTTGATCTATTGAAGGATAAACTAGCTTTGCAAAGATTAAAAGAAGCTGCTGAAAAAGCAAAGATTGAATTATCATCAACAACCCAAACTGAAATAAATCTTCCGTTCATAACCGCGGATCAATCAGGACCAAAACATCTAAATATTAAACTAACAAGAGCAAAATTTGAGACCCTTGTTGCAGATCTTATTGACAAGACAATTACTCCTTGTGAAAAGGCACTAAAAGATGCAGGTCTTAAAGCTGGTGAAATAGATGAAGTAGTAATGGTTGGTGGTATGTCACGTATGCCAAAGGTTCTTGAAAAAGTTCAAAATTTCTTTGGTAAAGAACCTCATAGAGGCGTAAATCCTGACGAAGTTGTTGCTATTGGTGCTGCAATACAAGCCGGAGTTCTTCAAGGAGATGTCAAAGATGTCTTACTCCTTGATGTTACACCATTATCCCTTGGCATAGAAACTTTAGGTGGCGTGTTTACGAGATTAATTGACAGAAATACAACAATTCCTACAAAAAAAAGCCAGACTTTCTCAACTGCCGAAGATAACCAATCGGCCGTGACAATTAGAGTTTTCCAAGGTGAAAGAGAAATGGCAGCAGATAATAAACTTTTAGGTAATTTTGACCTTGTCGGCATTACTCCTGCACCAAGAGGAATACCTCAAATAGAAGTGACTTTTGATATTGACGCAAATGGTATTGTAAATGTTAAAGCTTTAGACAAAGCTACAAATAAAGAACAATCCATAAAGATCCAAGCTTCAGGTGGATTATCTGATGAAGATATTGAAAAAATGGTAAAAGATGCCGAAGCTCATGCGGAAGAAGATAAGGTGAAAAAAGAATTGATTGAAACAAAAAATCAGGCCGAATCACTAATTCATGGAACAGAAAAGAGTCTTAAAGAAAATGGTGATAAGGTTAGCGATGATGATAAAAAATCAATTGAAGAAGCAATTGAGCAACTAAAATCGTCGATTGAAAGTGATGATACATCAAAAATTGCTAAAGATCTTGAGGTCTTAACCCAAGAAGCAATGAAATTAGGTGAAGCTATTTATAAAGCACAACAAAGTGAGGGTGAAAATGACCCAAATCAATCAGATAGCGACGATGGTACAATTGTTGACGCTGACTACGAAGAGGTTGATGAAGAGAAAAACTCTTAGAAAACTGCTTTTTTTGGAGACACACTAATATGGCAAAAAAAGATTACTATGAAATATTAGGTGTTGATAAAAGTTGTGATGACAAAACCCTAAAAAGTGCATTTAGGAAGTTAGCAAAAGAATATCACCCAGATCATAACGCTGGCAAGCCAGAAGCTGAAGCAAAATTCAAAGAAATTTCAGAAGCCTATGAAAGGCTCAAAAATCCCGAATCTAGAGCCGCATATGATAGATATGGTCATGCAGCATTTGATGGTGGCGGTGGAAGAGGTAACTACTCTGGTGGATTCGATGGTAATTTTTCATCAGCATTTTCAGATATTTTTAATGATTTCTTTGGTGATTTTTCTAATTCAACAAGGTCTAGAGAAACCTCAAATAGAGGTTCAGATTTAAGATATAATTTAGAAATTACTCTCGAAGAAGCCTATAGTGGTAAATCAGATACAATAAATGTCCCAATGAATACTGAATGTAGTGGTTGTAAAGGGAATGGTGGCGAAAATGGGGAGGCACCTATCGTTTGTCCAAATTGCCAAGGGTCAGGGAAAACAAGAGCAAGCCAAGGTTTTTTTATGATCGAGAGAAGTTGCACATCATGTAATGGGAGCGGTCAAATAGTTGTTAATCCATGTAAATCCTGTGGAGGTCAGGGAAGGGTAAAAAAACCTAAAAAACTAAGTATTAATGTCCCTGCAGGAGTCGAAGATGGAAATAGAATAAGACTAAGCGGACAGGGAGAAGCTGGATTAAGAGGAGGTAGAACCGGAGATTTATATATTTTTGTCTCAATAAAACCACATAAGTTTTTTCAAAGAGATGGTTCTGATTTGTACTGTAATGTCCCGGTATCAATGGCTACAGCTGCCCTTGGTGGACAAATTGATATACCTACAATAGATGGTTCTAAACTAAGCGTAAGTATACCAGAAGGATCTCAAAATAATAAGCATCTTAGGTTACGTGGAAAGGGTATGCCAATTCTCAGACAAAAGAATTTTGGCGATTTACATTTACAGATATCTGTTGAAACCCCAGTAAATCTTAGCAAAAAACAAAAACAGCTACTTGAAGAATTTCAAAATATATCAAATGAAAAAAATAACCCGGTCAGTGATGGTTTCTTTAAAAAATTAAGAGACTTGTGGCATTAAATTTTATTTCGTCGTAATATGAGTCTCAATTGACCAAATTATTTTAAATTGAGAAAACTATGAAATTAATTATTGCTGGTGCTGCTGGTAGAATGGGTAAAGAGTTAATAAAATTTGCCTATCACGATCAAAATATAGAAATTATAGGCGCAACAGAAAATGCACAATCACCCTGGATTGGAAGGGATATTGGTGAACTTATCCAGGAAAAACCACTAAAAATAAAAATTGTTGACGACCCAATTACATTGGTGAAATCAGCTGATGTAATAATTGATTTCACCAACCCTAAAACAACAATTGAAAATAGCGTACTTGCTGCTCAAGCACGAATATCACACATAATTGGAACTACTGGTTTAACAAATAAAGACTTTGATAATATCAGAAGTGCTTCAAGACATGCTGTAATTGTGCAGTCTGGTAATATGAGTTTAGGTATAAATATAATGGCAAAGCTAACGAAAGAGATTGCTTCTTTGTTAACTGATTTTGATATTGAAATTGTTGAGATGCATCATAATAAAAAAATAGACGCGCCATCAGGTACCGCACTTCTATTGGGTGAAGCTGCAGCTGAAGGTAGAAAAATAAATCTTGATGAAAATGCTGTATATGAAAGATACGGAAATACAGGTGCTCGAAAAGAAAACACAATTGGATTCTCAACAATTAGGGGTGGTGATGTTGTGGGAGAACATACTGTATTATTCGCTGGAGATAGTGAAATACTGAGAATCTCACATAGTGCTCTTAGCAGACAAATATTTGTAAAAGGAGCTATGCATGCTGCAAAATGGTCCCTCAATAAAGAGCCAGGATTTTATAGTATGGATGACGTACTGAACATAAAAAATTAGAGGTAATATAAACATGGCAAAATTAATACTATTAAGGCACGGTGAAAGTGAATGGAATAAATTAAATTTATTCACTGGTTGGGAAGATGTTAGCCTAACAGACCAAGGTAAAATTGAAGCAAAATTGGCAGCATTTGCAATTCAAAACCTAAAAGTTGATATTAATCATGCTTTTACTAGCGCACTTAAACGCGCAAAAAATACACTTGAGATTGTCCTGTACATACTCAAGAAAGATATAGAAATAATTTCTGATAAAGCATTAAATGAGAGGAATTATGGTGACCTTACCGGTTTAAATAAGGATGAGGCTCGCAAAAAATGGGGAGATGAACAAGTAAAAATATGGAGAAGATCGTATGATGTGGCTCCAGAAAATGGCGAGAGTCTCAAAGATACCTCAAATAGAACAATCCCTTACTTTAAAGATAATATTTTACCCAAGCTTTATAATGATGAGAATGTAATAATTACTGCGCATGGTAACTCTCTTAGGTCAATTATAATGCATGTAGAAGAACTTAGTGAAGAAGAGATAGTTAATGTTGAAATAACTACAGGGATTCCAATTGTATATGAGTTCGAAAACAAAAAGATGATAAAAAAAACCGAACTATTCGTCAAAAGATATTAATCCAAATAGCTTAGTTATATTTTTAAATGCATACACTATTCATTGGGAATGCTATTGTAGATCTAATATCCCACATTAATTATGAGAAATTATTGCATCCTGATGATAAGGGTAAAATGAAAATTATCTCATTGACGGATGCCGAAAAACTTCAATTACATGTTTCTGACAAAAATATAATTATTGGAGGAAGTGCCAACAATAGTGCTTGTGGATTATCTATTATGGATGAAGAAGTATGTTTTATTGGAAAAATAGGCAATGATAAATTTGGAGAAATTTATAAAAGAAAATTAGAAGACTTTAATCTTGCAGATGATGGCATTGTACTTGATCAATATGCTAATACTGGAAGATCCATAATATATGTCACCCCAGATGGCGAGCGGACAATGAATACTTATTTAGGTGCATCTGTTCAATTAACTTCAAATGATATTCAAGATAACGTTTTCAAAAATTTAAATGGAACATTTATTGAAGGTTATATTTATTACTTAGATGATGGTAAAAATATAATTGAAAGATCATTTCATAAGACTAAAGAACAACATGGATTTACAGCAATATCATTATCTGATGTAAATTGTGTTGAACAATTTAGATCTCATTTCTTTGACTTAATTTATGATAATAAAATCACCCTTTTATTTGGAAATAAAGCTGAGATGATGAGCCTATTTGAAGCAGAAACGGAAGCAAGTCTCATAAAAAAAATGACTGACCATTCAGAAAATATCGACTCTTTGATAATGACATCAGGAAATAATGGGGCAACAGTTATAAACAATAATAAAATTTATAATGAGGATTCAATTAAAGTTGAGAACATTCTTGATACCACAGGAGCTGGGGATTTATTTGTTTCTGGTTATATAAAAGCTTATCTAAATGGGAAAAAGCCGGATATTTGTCTAAAATGTGCCAATTACCTTGCTTCCCAAATTATCAGAGTTGATGGTGGAAAATTAGATATCAAAAAAATCAAAGAATATAAAGATGGGATTTATAGTTTTCTCAGAGAGATTTGATCCACATAGTGATTGGCAGATTTTCTGATAATTAGACTAGCTCTTTGTCTGGTTGGTAAGATGTTTTCAATTAAATTTACATAATTGATTTTATTCCATAACTCATTAGCAACTTTTATTGCTTCATTATCTGTTAAATTTGAGTATTTTTTAAAATAAGCATTTGGTTGCTGAAAAGCTGTTGATTTTAATTTTAAGAAACGTTCAACATACCATTTTTGAATATGAGTATGATCAGAATCAACAAAAATTGAAAAATCAAAATAGTCAGAAACATATGGAATTGCGTTTCCGTTTTGAGGAAGTGGGGCTGGTTGTAATACATTTAATCCCTCAATTATTAAAATATCAGGTTTATTAACGGTAACATATTCATCTGGTAAATTATCATACAACAAGTGTGAATATACAGGGGCTTTTACATTCTCTTTTCCTGATTTTACTTCATTTAAAAAATTTAATAACTTTGATAAGTTATAACTCTCTGGGAAGCCCTTCCGGTCCATCAGATTTTTACTTTCAAGTTCATTATTACTTAATAAAAAACCATCGGTGTTAACTAGTGAAACACTAATATTTTTTGACCATTTAGATAATAAGGCTTGAAGAATTCTTGAGGTCGTGCTTTTGCCTACAGCCACAGACCCCGCCACCCCAATAATAAATGGTACTTTTATATTTTTTTTCCCAAGAAAAGTGTTTGTCGCATTAAATAATTTTTTTGTTGCAGAAATATATAAGTCCAAAAGCCTAGAAATTGGCAGATATACATCTCTAACCTCTTCTAAGGACATGGGCTCATTTAAGCCCCTTAGAGCAATTACTTCATTTTCTGACAAAGATAAAGTCGTTCCAAATCCGAGATTGGCCCATTCATCTCTTGAAAAAATAATATAAGGGGAGTTCTGGTTTATCGATGGTGGCATTAATGCTATTTTCTTGATTTTTTTTCATCGTGGCCTGAAACACCATGTCTTGTAGATAGCTCATGGCATACATCATCGATGGTAAGCTCATTTTTCTTAAGTAATACTAATAAGTGGTATAGTAGATCAGCAGCCTCTCTCCTCACATTATCTATATCAGAGGAAAGGGATGATATAATTACCTCTGTTGCTTCCTCACCTATCTTTTTTGCTAACAACTGATGATCATTTAATAATGAAGCAGTATATGAAACGCTTGGATCCTTCTCAACACTACTAGTAATAACTGCTGTAAGTTCTTTTAAATATTCTAAATTCTTCATCTTATTTATATTATTAACATTAAATTACCTGATTTTAATACCATTTTCTTTCATATATTTTTTTGCGTCGACAATTGAATATTCTCCAAAATGAAAAATTGAAGCAGCAAGGACTGCATCTGCACCACCAATTTTTATACCATCGACGAGGTGTTGTAAGTTACCAACTCCTCCACTTGCAATGACAGGAACATTGACAATTTCTGTTATTTTCTTGATTAGTACATTATCAAAACCAAGCTTTGTACCATCCCTATCCATTGAAGTTACAAGTAATTCCCCAGCTCCTAATGCAACAACTTTCTCAGCATAATTTAATACATCTATTTCTGTATTTTTTCGCCCTCCGTGCGTATAAACTTCCCAGTTATTTTTATTATTATTTCTTTTAGCATCTATCGCCACAACAATACATTGAGCTCCAAATTTATCAGAAGCATTCCTAATGAATATATTATTAACAACAGCAGCTGAATTTATCGATACTTTATCGGCACCAGATAATAAAAGTTTTCTTATATGATCAATTTTACTAATACCACCACCTACAGTGAGTGGCATAAAACAAACTTCGGCTGTCTTTTGAACAATATCATATATAGTATCTCTATTTTCATGGCTGGCTGTAATATCCAAGAAACATAGTTCATCAGCTCCTTGCTCATCATATATTTTAGCAACTTCCACAGGATCACCAGCATCCCGAAGGTTAATAAAATTAGTGCCTTTAACTACTCTGCCGTTATTTACATCCAAACACGGGATAATTCTTGATCTTAGCAATTTTCTTTTCCACTTACCTATTTAATGTTTTAAGTGCTTCTAGAGGATCTATTTTTTTCTCATACAAGGCTTTACCCATAATTGCCCCTTTAAAGATCATATTTTCAGGTTTATTTAGGTCTCGAATTTCATCTATTGATGTCAATCCACCACTGAGTATTACAGGGATTCTTGTCGCGTGTGCTAATTTCCTCGAAGCTTCAAAATTTAATCCTTGTAACATTCCGTCCCTATTAATATCAGTATGTAAAATAGCATTTACTTCATATTCATTATATTCTTGAACCAAATCAAATATATTTATATCCGTTGTTGTCTTCCAACCATCAATACAAATTAATTCATTTTTCGTATCTAGAGCCAATACAATTTTATTTGGAAATTTTTTTATAGTTTTCTTAACAAAATCAATATCATTTACAGAAATAGTTCCAAGAACTAGTTTTTGTACTCCAATTGAAAACCAATAATTTATTTGTTCTAAACTCTTAATCCCACCACCTAATTGAACCTTTAATCTTGTGTTTTGTACTATGGTTTTGATTACTTCTCCGTTCAGACTAGTGCCTGTTACTGCAGCATTTAAATCTACAATATGAACCCATTCAAATCCATATTCTTCAAATAATTTAGCTTGAGATAACGGATCTTTGTTGTATGTCTTTGAGTCGTCCAGATCCCCGAGCTTTAATCGAACACACTCACCATTTTTGATATCAATAGCAGGAAATAATATCATGCTTAAATATTCCAATTCAAAAAGTTTTTAATAAATTTTAGACCAATTTTTTGACTTTTCTCTGGGTGAAACTGACAACCAATAATATTATTTTTTTCAATAATCGCTGTAATTTTTGAACCATAGTCACAATACCCCAATAGATTCTCTTCGTCTTTTAATTGAAAATGGTATGAATGTACGAAATATGCAACCATCCCTTCTTGACCATTTCTTAAACTATCAATTATTTTATGATCTTTGTTGAAATGGACCTCATTCCAGCCCATATGTGGTATTTTTATACCTTCTTTAGAGGGGATTTTTTCAACAGTTCCTTTTATCCATCCAAAACCTTTCGTTTCACCACCCTCCGTACCTAAATCAGCTAATAATTGCATCCCAACACAAATTCCAAGAAACGGAGTGGAATAATCTTTGACTTTCATATTTATTGTTTGATACAAGTCATCAACTTGATCAATTCCAGTTTTGCAATCACCAAAAGAACCAACGCCTGGTAAAACAATTCTATCACAATCCATAACGCAGTCAGCTTTTGAAACCCTTATTACCCGGACTTCTTTATTAATGTCCTTTGCCGCAGTTTCAAATGCTTTGGTTGCAGAATGGATATTACCTGAACCGTAATCAATAATTCCAATTGTTTCCATTTAAAATCGCGTTTCAAAATATATTAAAAATAGGGGTATCTTCATTATTTAGACGATCAGATACTATATTCGTCTTATTTTGTTCTTTAATATTATTCTGATCGAAATAGTATTGATTATATATATGATATGCACTCATTTGGTTATCTGCTTTCACAACCATTTGTAAAGAATAATTTCTAAAACCTAAAATCCATTCTCTTAAATGACTAGCTTGTAAGGCTATAAAGAGGTTTATAAAAAGATAGAAACTAAAAAATAACCAACTCCAAAGAAAAGATAAGGTAAGTAACCCATAAATAAATAAATAGGTATCAAAAAGATATTTTTATTTAAAATAAACCACAACGGTGGAAAAAAGAGAGCAATTAATGGAAATCTGTCTCGATGAATAATAATTTCTTTGTAATCATCTTTAGAGGTTTTACTTCTAGTATAAATTTCGTAATATGACATCACTCTATATCTACAAAATTCCCTTTGTTGTAGGTATGCTATCAGACATCCTTGGGTCAATAGATATTGCTTCTTTTAAACATCTTGCGAGACCTTTGTAGCATGACTCAATTACGTGATGGCCATTACTCCCTTGCAAATTTTCAATGTGCAAAGTGATATCACTATTATGTGCAAAGGCATAAAACCACTCTTTGAATAGCTCAGTATCCATTTCTCCTATTTTTGGTGGGGTTAAATTTACTGCCCATCTGAGATAAGCCCTACCAGAAATATCCATTGCAACTTGTGTTAAAGCCTCATCCATTGGTAGAACTATATCAGCATATCTTTTAATCCCTACCTTATCTCCAAGTGCTTTTTTGATAGCGGCTCCCAAGACAATACCAACATCTTCCGTTGTGTGATGCATATCGATATGCAGATCACCATCTGCTTTTAAATTAATGTCAATTAATCCATGTCTAGCAACTTGCTCTATCATATGGTCAAGAAAACCTATGCCTGTCTGAATGTCATATTTTCCTGTCCCATCGAGAAGAACTTCACAAGAAATATTGGTTTCTTTAGTTTTTCTTTCCACTTTCGCTTTACGTTGGAGAATTTTATTCATTTTATTTTCCGTATATTAAAAATCTTGAATATTTATATCACAATCGACATATATACTATAGATGAGATATTATTAATATATCTTAAATATATGAGTAATACTCATAGTTTGCATCTAATAAATAGGGATTTTATGATAGAACACGATAACAAAAATATGATGGGTACAACCATCATAATGGTCAGGAAAGATGATCATGTGGTAATAGCTGGTGATGGTCAAGTAAGTTTAGGCCAAACAATCATGAAAAATAATGCTAGAAAAGTAAGACGTTTGGGTAATGGTGGAAACGTCATCGCAGGTTTTGCAGGCTCGACAGCAGACGCGCTAACTTTATTCGATAGACTAGAAGCAAAACTAGAACAATATCCCACTCAATTAACCAGAGCAGCTGTTGAACTCGCTAAAGACTGGAGGCTTGATAGGTATCTTCGAAGATTGGAAGCGATGATGCTTGTTGCAGATAAGGAAAGTGGCTTTGTACTTACGGGTAATGGTGATGTTCTTGAACCAGAAGAAGGTGTTATTGCAATTGGATCAGGTGGTAATTATGCGCTTGCAGCAGCAAAAGCCCTCTATGAGACAAGTGCTAATGCCCAAGAAATTGCAGAAAAATCAATGAAAATTGCTGCTGATATATGTGTATACACAAATAATAATTTAGTCATAGAAAGTATTAATTTAAGTTAAGAGGAATAACATGTCTGATTTTTCACCAAGAGAAATAGTATCAGAATTGGATCGTTTCATTATCGGTCAAAAAAAGGCAAAAAGGGCTTGTGCTATAGCATTAAGAAACCAGTGGCGCAGACAACAGCTTTCGGGTCCGCTTAAAGATGAAATTTTACCAAAAAATATTCTTATGATAGGGCCAACAGGTGTCGGTAAAACAGAAATATCGAGAAGACTTGCAAAACTTGCTGATGCACCATTCATTAAAGTTGAGGCTACTAAGTTTACTGAAGTCGGTTATGTTGGAAGAGATGTTGAACAAATAATTAGAGATCTTGTTGAAACATCAATCGGAATGATAAGAGAAAAGAAGAGAAAAGAAGTCGAAGCTAAAGCGCATCTTCTAGCTGAAGAAAGAGTAGTGAATGCCTTAGTAGGGGAAAATGCATCCTCTTCAACAAAAGAGTCTTTTAGAAAAAAACTCCGTAATGGCGAACTTGATGATAAAGAAATCGAATTAAAAATTAAAGACTCAACTTCAAATATGAGCTCATTCGAAATTCCAGGTATGCCAGGGGCACAAATGGGTATGGTAAATATTGGAGATATGCTCGGTAAAGCTCTAGGTGAAAAATTTAAATCAAAAAAAATGTTAGTTAAAGAGAGCTATGACATACTTTTACAAGAAGAGTCTGATAATTTATTAGATAATGATAGCATTGTTCAGGAAGCTCTAAAAAGTGTACAAAATCACGGAATAGTTTTTATTGATGAAATCGATAAAATCTGCGCAAGAGAAAATAGACAGGGAGCTGATGTAAGCCGTGAGGGCGTGCAGAGGGATTTACTTCCACTGATCGAAGGTACTTCTGTTTCAACAAAACATGGTATCGTTAAAACTGATCATATTCTATTTATTACTTCAGGTGCATTTCATCTAGCAAAACCATCTGATTTACTCCCTGAGCTTCAAGGTAGACTCCCTATAAGAGTTGAATTAAATGCATTATCTAAGGAGGATTTTGTAAGTATTTTGACAGATACTGAAGCTAGTTTAATTAAACAATACATTGCTCTTATGGAAACAGAAGGTCTCAAGCTTAGTTTTTCAAAAGATGCAATTGAAAAAATTGCAGATATTGCTGTCAATGTTAATTCGAATGTTGAAAATATAGGTGCGAGGAGACTTCATACTGTATTAGAGAGAGTGCTAGACGAAATAAGCTTTTCTGCCCCAGACATGGATGAAAAAGAAATTACTATCGATCAAGATTATGTTTCTAAAAATATTGAAGATCTAGCAAATAATTCAGATCTCTCAAAATTTATTCTTTAGTTACTTTTTAACAAAATGTAATATGCCCCTTGACCACCATGTTTTTGGCTTGCATATCTATAACCATTTATATTTTTTCTTATTTCATCTTTTTTTAACCATAATGGTAAATTTTTATTAAGAACACCTCTTTGGCCGTATTCATCTTCATTTATGGAGTCTGTTTTAGGGCTGTTTCCTTTCCCTGTAATAACAAGAACTATTTTAAAATTATTCTTTTTAGATCTTAATATAAAATCATTGAGTTCTAATCTTGCTTGTTCTTGATTTAAACCATGTAGATCTATTGAGGCATCAATTTCCACATGACCACGTGTCATTTTTTGATCTAATCTTTTATGGATACCCGTAAATACGTCTTCATTATTAATTTTTAAACTACTTGAAACTTTATTACTATTTATCAAATTTGATTTACTTTTGTTTTCAATAATCTGATTTGTTTTTTCTGATGATAAACTTTCAAGTTTCTGCTTTTTTTTATTTTTATAACTATTTAGACCCTGCAGATCATCAAACTCTAGGTCCATTTTTGATGGATTATTATCTATAGGTTGAATATTTTTTGTAATTTTTTTCCAAAGGATAAAATCTTCTTTTGTAATTTTATTTTTCATTACTCAATTATTTCCTAACTAAAATAATGATATTACCTGGATATTTCATATTACCAGCAATTTCATCATTGCCAAAAAAAATGTCGCCTCTAGTTAAACCTTTTATAGCAGAACCTTGATCTTGTCCGATCATTAATCTTTCAAAATTTGTGGTTTTATTCTCTGTAATTGGAATCTGTGTCTTCAACCAAATTGGTGTATTTATATCAAATATTGACTGATCAACAGCCAATGATCTCAAAGGGGTCAATCTTATTCCAAGTTGTCCAATCGGATATTTATTATCTAAATCTATCTTATCTTCTTTAAAAAAAATAAATGACTCATTAATATACACACTTTCATAATTTTTTTTATTGGACCTTAGCCAATCTTTTATGGTTGTCATCGAGATATCACTTTCATGAATATGTCCCAACTCAATGAGCCTTTTGCCCAGTGATGTATATTTGAAATTATTCTTACTTTCAAATACAAACCTTTTTGAAAATCCTTCCATAAATTTTAGTACACCTGAGCCTTGAATATGCATAAAATATAAATCTATTTTATCATTTAACCATGCAAGAATTGGAATTCCTGATTTAATACTACCTTCAAAATCACGTCGACTTATATCTAATAAATTTTTATCATTGGGTGTTCCGTATAATGGATACTTATAAATTTCACTCTCTCTTGTAGAAGCACTTAGTCTTGGTTCAAAATAACCTGTAAATAAATTCTGACTCACTAAGTTATTAGTAATTTGATAGGGCTGATAATTTACTTCAAAAAAATACCGTGCTTGATGGATTGTTCTAATATTTAATTTCTCAAGACTTTTATCGCCATTAATAAGTGCTTGAAAAGCTTCCAAATGATTATCTTGGGTCCAATTAGGTATAGAACTGTATTCGATTTTTCTAATGAATTTTTTATCAATTCTGTTAAGCATTTTTTCTAAATGGCTTAATTTAAACGACTAATTTCACTTACTTTCCAATTTGGATTCCGGGAATTTAATTTCTTTGTAAATGTCCAGATTTCTTTGACATGTGCCTTGTTTTTATTAATTGATTTCTCTTCATCTTTTAATTCAGTAAGAACAAATTCATTATCCGCATCAATATGTAGATCAATTTTTGCAATATTTTTATTAATATCTATATCTCTTATGTCTAATTTGTTTACTTTTATGAGACTATATTCAAGCTTCTGGTTATTATTATTTCTTATTTCTATAGATTCTAAAAATTCATCATAGATATTTTTTTCTAGAAGCATATTGAGTGTTTCTTTATTCTCCTCGGAATAAGCAATAAGGGTCATCTCATAGGCTTTTTTTGCGCCATCAAGAAAATAATCAATTGAGAATGATTTAATATTTTTTTCTAGTAAATTTATTTCATCGCTGAATTCTTGAAATTGCTGATTTAATTTTATTACTTCTGGTTTTTCAACTTTTTCTTCAATTTTATCTGTAGGTGTTTGATTTTTTTTCTCTTTGAAATCTATAACAATTGATTTTTCTAAGCCTGTTCTTTTACCCAACACTGAGCGTAAAACCATGAATATGAAAACGACGATAATCAGTAGTATAATATTTATAATATCCATGGTTATAGATCCTTTGATAATTTAATTAATATATAGGTACTCATACTGAAATTAAAATAAATTTATCCATTTTTTCAATAATTTGACCCAATTTAAGTATGTGCTATTATATAATTGTTTAACTATAGTGTAATAAATGAGTGAAGAACTTAAATCAGGCTTCAAGTTTTTAGGGCAATATACAAAAGATTTATCTTTCGAAAATCCCCAAGTACCATCGAAATTACCTCACATGATGGTCAAACCAAATATCAATGTTAGTGTAAATGTAAATGCAGTGACATTAGATAAGGAACAGGATGTTTATGAAGTTGATATTACAATAAAAGTTCAAGCCGAAATTGAAGGATCTCCATGCTTTATTGTCGAACTCTCATATGCATCTGTTGTTCAATTAAATAATATTGACGAAAGCAACAAATCTTTCGTCATTTTAGTAGAAATACCGAGAATGTTGTTCCCTTTTGCGAGAAGAATTATAGCAGATACCGTCCGGGATGGTGGTTTTCCTCCACTATATATAGAACCAATAGATTTTCTTAAATTATTTGAGAAAAATATTCAAAAACACTAATTTTCTTCTTTTTTATTCCACATAGCATCTGAAATAAACTTTGATATAAATTCATTATGTTTTTGTATTTCAGATTCACTGAGTGGTTTTAAATTTCTTTTTTCTCGTAATTTTGGTTTTATTTTTTCTGTTTGAAGAGAACTAGTTTCATCTAGCTTGTTTAAATCTAAATTTCTCTGTCTACCACCAATTAATTCAATATATACCTGCGCTAGTAATTCACAATCTGATTTCGCATCATGTAATCCTCTTTTTTGTTCTGAAATATTATATCTTCTACACAATGCATCTAAATTATTGGGCATACCAGGGTGTTTTTTCCTCGCAATAACTAAAGTATCAATAATTTTATCATCCGTAATTGTCATTTTTTTTTCATTTGAGAGTTCATTATTTAAGAAACCAACATCAAAGGAGGCGTTATGGGCTAAAACGTGTGAATCCCCTATAAATCCCAAAAAATCTTCAGCTATTTCACTGAAAAGAGGTTTGTCTGATAAAAATGTCTCACTTATGCCATGAACTTTGAATGCCCCTTCGGAAATTTCTTTCCCATTTGGATTAATATATGTGTGATAGTAGTTGTCAGTTGGAATATGGTTAATTAATTCAAGGCATGCAATTTCAATTATTTTATCACCTTTTTTGTGATCTAGACCTGTGGTCTCTATGTCAACAACAACTTCTCTCATAATTAATTAATATCAAAATTTTTCATTATTTTATCAATTATGTTAACGGTATCATCATGATTAAGATTTTCTATAATAAAATCAGATTTTGCCTCTTTTTGTTTATCTGATAGTTGTTTTTTTTTGATTTTACTGAATAGTTCTTGAGTCATATTTGGTCTTTGTAGTACTCTTTTCTCTTGCAGTTTTTTTGATGTTTTTACTAAGATTACAAAATCAAATTCATCTTCTAATTTTTTCTCAAATAACAATGGAACTTCTACAATAACCATTTTAGAGTTATTTCTTTTCTCTTGTTCAATAAAATTGTCTCTCGACAATTTTACTAAAGGATGAATAAATTTTTCTAATTTTGATAATTTATCACTATTATTGAAAACATTAGCTGAGATATTAACTTTGTTAAATTCCTCATCTTTTTTCAAAATTTGTTTCTTTACAAAATCTTTGAGTTCCTCATTTGATTTATAGAGCTCTTTTACACAATCATCAGAGCTAAAAATTGGAATATTATATAAATCACTAAATAAGTTTAAAACATAAGATTTACCTGAAGCTATTGATCCGGTTAGTCCTACTTTAATCATTCTATATAATCCATTTTCCTCAAATAATTTAAAAGATTTAAGATTGATATGCCTTGTATTGAGAATAGGTCATCACCTATTTCATCAAATAAATTTATCCCTAAACCTTCTATTTCATACCCACCAACAATTGATAAAATATTATCCTTCATCTTTGATATATATCCATCAATAAAATTATCTGAAAATATTCTCATCTTCATATTTTGTTCCGAAACATAGGACCAGACTTTTTTATTGTTTAATACACATAAAGTGGCGGTAATTAATTTATGAGTTTTACCACTTAATTGCCTTAATTGTTCCTTTGATTCTTCTATATTCTTTGGTTTTAGCATTATTTTCTTATTAAAATATAGGATTTGATCACAACCAATTATTAATGAGTTCTGGTGGGACTTTGAGACAGCTAATGCCTTTTGGAATGAAAGTTCTTCTACTAAATATTTAACTTCATCAATGGAACAACTTTTATTAAGATACTGATCTTGGAGATCCTTTTCATTATAATCTGAACCAATTACCTCAAATTCAATTCCTGAATTATTCAGCAAATTTTTTCTCACAGAACTTTTAGATGCTAATATTATTTGGTCAATTGTCATGTGATTTCTTAGCTCTATAAAGTAACATTATTTCAGCAGCGGTTTCCTCAATTGATTTTCTAGTTACATCAATGACAGGCCATTTATTATTTTCAAAGTATTTTTTTGCTTGAACAATTTCCTCACTCACCATTCTTTTATCAACATAGTTGCTGTCATCTTTTGCATTTAGTGCCATCAATCTGTTTTTTCTAATTTGGATAATTCTCTCTGGAGTTGCAACTAAACCAACTACTAATGGATCCTTTATCATAGCTAATTCTTTTGGAAGAGGTATTCCATTTACAAATGGTATGTTAGCTGTCTTTATTCCTCTATTAGCTAAATAAATGCTCGTAGGTGTTTTCGATGTTCGACTTACGCCGACTAAGACAACATCAGCTAAGTTAAGATCATTTGAAATAACACCATCATCATGTGCTAATGTATAATTCATCGCATCAATTCTTTCGAAATATTCACTATTCAATTGATGCTGACCACCAATAATTGGACTACCTTTTATTCCATATAAAGTTGTTAGAGATTGATGAATGCTATCCAATGGGTCTATTAATGGGATATTAAGGTCCTCACAAAGGGTCTGCAGTGCCTTCTTTAGTTCAAAGTCATAAAGTGTACATAACACGATACCTGGGTTTTTCTTAATATCCTCATATACTTGCTCTATTTGCTTTTTATTTCTAACTAATGAGTGCATATGCTGATCAAATTTAAGATTTTTATATTGAACTAATACTGCTTTTGCAATTGTAGTTAATGTTTCACCAGTTGAGTCACTGACCATGTGAATATTATAATTAATTTTGTTTTCAACAGACACTGTTAATAAAAACTCCAATAATGTGAACAATTAAGTAAAAGTTCTTATAAAAAGAAAGCGTGCTTTATTTTATACACTTTTTCCAATATTTATTAACATTTATTTATTTCTGTATAACTAATAACTTGATATACACATTTGTTAAAAAATAATAATTTCAATATTTTATAAACAGTTTATCTACAGGATATACACACCTATATTATATGAAAATATTAAAACAAACCCACTGCTATCATTATTAAAAAGATCATTATTAGATTTTTTCCAACACAAGGTATATATTGATATATTGATATTATTATCATATTTATGAATGTGGATATTCTGTTGATGAAAAATAAATACCATGATCCACAGAGTAACAATAACAATAACCTTTTATATTATATGTTATGACAATTTTGTGTAAAATCTGTGATGGTGAAAAAATATGGCCACCTCCTGTATGGTTAATGAGACAAGCAGGAAGATATTTACCAGAATACAACGATGTAAGAAAAAAAGCAGGTAGTTTTTTGGAACTCTGTTACACACCAGAGTATGCTTCTGAAGTCACATTACAACCAATTAGACGTTTTGATTTTGATGCAGCAATTATCTTCGCTGATATTCTTTTAATTTCTGAAAATATGAATTTCAATTTAAGTTTTCAGGATAAAATTGGACCAATCATTCAACCTAACTTTAGAGAGTCCACCCTACTCAATAAGCCTATTGCTGTAGAAAATTCTAAGCTAATGAATGTTATGGACTCTATTAAATTAACACGTGATAGATTACCTAAAGAAAAAAGTTTAATAGGTTTTTGTGGGGCGCCATGGACAGTATTATCATATCTTATTAATGGAACGTCTCAGTCTGACTTCACGCAAACCATTGACTGGATGGAAAAAAATCCGGTAACTGCAGATGAGGCACTAAATATCCTTACAGAATTATCTATTGACTATCTCGGTTTACAAATACAAGCAGGTGCAGATGTTGTAAAAATTTTTGATTCTTGGGCTGGTGTTTTGAGTCAAGAGCAATTTGAGAATTGGGTAATTAAACCTACAAAAAAAATTACACTTTCTCTCAAAAAGACTTATCCAAATACTCCAATAATTGGATTTCCTAAAGGCTCAACAAATTTTTATGAGTCTTTTGTTGATCAAACTAATGTTGATATAATTGCTTTAGATCACACATTTAATAGAATTAAAGCTGTAGAAAAATTACAAGAAAAAGTTATTTTACAAGGAAATATCTCTCCTGAGATATTGCTTAAGGGAGGTAAAAACCTTGAAGATGATATAATAGAAAATATTGAAATTTTTAAAAATCATCCCTTTATCATTGGTCTTGGCCATGGTATTTTAAAAGAAACTCCACCTGAAAATGTAAAAAAACTTGTAGAAATTGTCAGGAGCCATAAATGATTGATGAAAGCAATTCATATTTAATTGTAAAAGCATTGCACATAATTGCTGTTATCGCATGGTCAGCAGCTTTATTATACTTACCAAGATTGTTTGTATATCACTCAGATTTAAAAGTTGGTTCTGAAGCATCTGAGTTATTAAAAATAATGGAGTATAGGCTCGCAAGATATATTATGACACCTGCCATGTTAGCAACATGGTTTCTAGCATTATTGTTAATTTTTTATTACGGTGTAATTGATTTTAAAACAGATTTTTGGTTTCACTGGAAATTATTATTCGTGATAATTTTATCTGGATATCATGGATTCTTGATCGGAAATATGAAAAAATTCCAAGATGATAAAAATCAAAAAACACAAAAATATTTCAGGGTTATAAATGAAGTACCAACCCTATTGATAATAGTAATTGTATTTTTAGTGATACTAAGACCCTAACTTTTTCTTTTGATAATATTTAAAATTTGTGTTAGAATATAAACTTCATACCTAGTAATTTCTTACAATAAATCATTAAAATGACTGAAAATAAAATCGAAATAATTGGAAATCAGGTGCGTCTTAAGGACCTGAAAGAAAAAAAACCAGCTGAACTTCTTTCAATTGCCGAAGATCATGAAATTGAAAACGCAAGTACATTAAGAAAACAAGAGTTGCTATTCGCAATTCTTAAAAGACTTGCAGAGAAAGACATAACCATAATAGGTGATGGAGTAGTAGAAGTTTTACAAGATGGTTTTGGTTTCATAAGATCACCAGATGCAAATTATCTTCCAGGTCCAGATGATATTTATGTAAGCCCAAGTCAAATTAGAAGATTTACACTTCGCACCGGCGATAGTATTGAAGGTGAAATTAGAAGCCCCAAAGAAGGTGAAAGATATTTTGCTCTTCTAAAGGTAAATACAATAAATTTTGAAGAGCCGGAAAAAAGCCGTCATAAAATTAATTTTGATAATCTGACTCCTCTGTATCCTGATGAGTCTCTCGTAATGGAAATTCTTGATCCTTCATTGAAAGATAAAAGTGGTAGGATAATTGATATTGTAGCTCCTCTTGGAAAAGGTCAAAGAGGTCTAATAGTAGCTCCTCCAAGAACAGGAAAAACTGTATTATTACAGAATATCGCTCATTCCATAACCTCAAACCATCCTGAATGCTATCTTATTGTTCTTTTAATTGATGAAAGACCTGAAGAGGTCACAGATATGCAACGATCAGTAAAGGGAGAGGTTGTTTCATCAACATTTGATGAACCAGCATCAAGACACGTTCAAGTTGCTGAAATGGTTATAGAAAAGGCAAAGAGATTGGTTGAACATGGAAGGGATGTCGTAATATTACTCGATTCCATAACCAGATTAGGTAGGGCATATAATACTGTTGTTCCATCATCAGGTAAGGTTCTAACGGGTGGCGTTGATGCGAATGCTCTTCAACGACCAAAAAGATTTTTTGGTGCTGCAAGAAATATTGAAGAAGGTGGTTCTCTTACAATTATTTCAACTGCCTTGATTGATACTGGAAGTAGAATGGATGAAGTTATTTTTGAAGAATTTAAAGGTACAGGTAACTCTGAAATAATCCTTGATAGAAAAGTATCTGACAAAAGGGTATTTCCATCTATGGACATTTTAAGATCAGGTACAAGAAAAGAAGAGCTTTTGATTGGTGATGCAACTCTCAAAAAAATGTTTGTACTAAGAAGAATTTTAAATCCAATGGGTACTGTTGATGCAATGGAATTCTTGTTAGATAAAATCTCTCAAACTAAAGATAATAAAGAGTTTTTTGAAACCATGAATACCTAAGCACTGCTATGGTATTATAATTGTAGTCCCTATTGTTTTTCGTTCAGCTACAGAAGCGTGAGCTTTTCCAATATCAGCAAGATCAAATTTCTGCTGTACATCAACTTTAACTTTTCCGCTTATTAAAACATCAAAAAATTTGCTAGAGGCATTTTCTAGTTGTTCTCTAGTTTTAACATAATCAAATAAAGTAGGTCTTGTTAGATAAAGTGATCCTTTTCTCATTAAATCAAGAATATTAATTGGGTCAGGTACTCCAGATGCATTTCCAAAACTGCACAATAGGCCTCTTCTCTTTAAAGAGTCCATAGAGTCAACAATAGTCTCTTTCCCAATAGACTCATAAACTACAGAAACTCCTTCATTATTAGTAATTTTCATTACTTCATCTTTGAAATTGTGAGTCCTATAATTTATTACATAATCACAACCATTTGCACTTGCGTATTTTTCTTTCTCGCTCGAACCAACTGTACCAATCACTGTTGCTCCAAGTGCTTTAGCCCAAGCAGTTGCAATGGATCCAACACCGCCAGCTGCCGCATGAAATAATATAGTATCTTCACTTCCAACTTGGTAAATATCGTGTAATAAAAAATAAGCTGTCACTCCTTTAAGTAATCCACTTGCTATTGTTTCAAATTCTATTTCGTCTGGTAAGTGAACAAGTAAATTTTCTGGAACTAAATTATGTGTTCCATAAGCTCCAAGTGGACCATTGCAATAACAAACTCTATCACCAACTTTAAAATTTTTGACATCAGCACCAATTGCTTCAACAACACCTGATGCCTCTAGGCCAAGAGAAGAAGGTAAATTCAAAGGATATAATCCAGTTCTTTGATATATATCAATGAAGTTTATTCCAATTGCTTTGTGTTGAACCAAAACCTCATTATCTTTTGGTGATGGTGTATCAACTTCATTAAGTATCATTTTTGATTCATCACCAAATTCATTTATCATAATCTTTTTCATTAGAATGGATCTCCAAGTTTTTTATTTATATCGAATAAATTAGAATATATTTTGGTTTTATTGTAATAATATTTTTAAAAGTTAAGTAGTTTTTTATGTATAGCAACAATACCAATACAATATATGCACTATCATCCGCACCAGGAAAAGCTGGTGTATCTGTAGTAAGAATATCTGGTTCAAATGCTAAAGATGTATTTTCAATCTTTGGGATATCAATACCTATGCCTAATCATTTTAAATTAGCACGATTAACCAATGTAAAAACTGGTGAAGCAATTGATAATGCCTTGGTAACCTATTTTAAAGCACCGAAGAGTTTTACTGGGGAAGATGTTGTTGAACTTCATATTCATGGTGGCAATGCGATCAAGGATCTAATTTTTAACATTCTCTCACAACAAGACCACTTTGTTTATGCTGAAGCAGGTGAATTTACAAAGAGAGCTTTCTTAAATGGTAAACTAGATCTTCTTGAGATTGAAGGTCTGGCAGATTTAATTAATGCTGATACTGAGTTTCAGAGAAAACAAGCATTTGATCAAATGGATGGAAAGCTATCAAACCTTTACAACAAATGGAAGAAGCAGATAGTTAAAAATTTATCGTATTTGGAAGCTACAATAGATTTTGTTGAAGAAGAAATACCTGAGAATCTTCTTAACGAGCAACTTAATGAAATAAAGTCATTAATTCATGAATTAGATATCCATTTAAATGACTCAAATAAAGGTGAAAGGTTAAGGGATGGGTTTCATATTATAATCGCGGGTCCACCAAATACTGGGAAATCTAGTTTATTGAACCATTTATCAAACAGAGATATTGCTATTGTCTCATCTCAAGCGGGAACAACAAGGGATAGCATTGATGCATATCTAAATATAGCAGGTTTTCCTGTTGTCATTACAGATACAGCAGGAATAAGGAAAGGCAGATCTTCAATAGAGGATATAGGTATAGAAAGAGCAAGGACGAAAATATCAGAAGCTGATTTGGTTTTATGGCTTATGGACTCAAGTAAAAAAAATAACCAGCCTGCACCAGAAAATATTAAAGATAAAGTGATAGAGGTTTGGGCTAAAAATGATATATCAATACACAAAAATAAAGAGGTATCAATTTCAACTAAAAAAGATACAGGAATTACACAACTTATTGATATTATTGAAAAAAATGTAGAAAAAGGTTGCAGAACTGAAGGTAATTTTATCACAAAATCTCGTCATAGAGATGCCATAGAAAAGGTTAGATATTACCTGATCTCTTCTCTGGAACACAAAAAAAATGATATCGAATTAGTTTCAGAAGATTTGCGAAGTGCTATTAACTCCTTAGGTATAATTACGGGAAATGTCGACGTTGAAGACTTACTTGATGTAATATTTACTGATTTTTGTATTGGTAAATAGGATAATATGAAATATATATCCATTAGGAAAAAGTTATGAAATATGAATTTGATGTAATAATTGTAGGTGGTGGGCATGCAGGATGCGAAGCAGCAGCCGCAGCAGCAAGATGTGGTGCAAAATCATTACTTGTTACACATAAAATTTCTACTATTGGTGAGATGTCATGTAATCCTGCTTTTGGAGGATTAGGAAAAAGTCATCTGGTGAGAGAAGTTGACGCTTTAGATGGAGTTATTGGTTCTGCTTCAGATAGAGCCGCAATTCAGTACAGAGTCCTCAACCAGAGTAAGGGTCCGGCTGTTCGAGCACCACGAGTTCAGGCAGATAGAGACTTGTATAAAGAAGCAATGCAAGAAATGCTTGGCTCATACAAAAACTTAAAAATCATTGAGAATGAATGCATAAGTTTAATTATAAATGATGATAAATGTGAAGGTATAAGAGTATTAGATGAAAAAGAAATTTTCGCACATTCAGTTATCATCACAACGGGCACTTTTTTAAATGGCGTCATCCATATTGGTAAAAAAACTTATCCAGCTGGCCGCGTTGGAGATAAACCATCAATACACCTATCAAATACATTTAAGGATTATAGATTTCAACTTGGCAGATTAAAAACAGGAACTCCACCAAGATTAGATGGCAGGACAATACATTGGGATAAATTGGAAGAGCAGAAACCTGATGATAATCCGATATTTATGTCATATCTAACAAGTGAAATTCAACAAAAACAAGTTCCTTGCTACATTACCCGAACTAATGAAAAGACACATAAAATAATTTTAGACAATATACATGATGCTCCACTCTATTCTGGTCAAATCGAATCTACAGGTCCACGCTATTGCCCATCAATTGAAGATAAAGTGGTTCGCTTTGGAGAGAGAAACGGACACCAGATATTTCTTGAACCTGAAGGGTTGAATACACATGTTGTATATCCAAATGGAATTTCTACTTCAATTGATGAAAATATACAACAGCAATTAGTACATTCCATTCTTGGATTAGAGGATGTAAAAATAGAGAGACCAGGCTATGCAATTGAATATGATTACATTGATCCAAGAGAATTGAAACCAACACTTGAAACTAAGAAAATCAAAAATTTATTTTTAGCAGGTCAAATCAATGGAACCACCGGTTATGAAGAAGCATCTGCTCAAGGTTTAATATCAGGAATTAATGCTGCATTAAAATCTAACTCAACACGAAGAGTTTATTCTTGATAGGTCAGACGCATATATTGGTGTGATGATAGATGATCTAATTACAAAAGGCGTAACAGAGCCATATAGAATGTTTACTTCAAGAGCAGAATATAGGTTATCTCTTCGTATAGATAATGCTGATCAGAGGCTAACACAAAAAGGTTTAGATCTAGGTTTTGTAGAAAATGAACGAGCAGCCCATTTTAAAGAGAAGATGATCTCAATTAATTATGCAACCGAGCTGGCTAATAGCCTAACAATTTCTCCTACAAAAGCTAAAAAATATGGATTGAATATAAACCAGGATGGAAAGAAAAGATCAGTATTGGATCTCATATCATATCCGAATATAAGTATAAACGATCTTTATGAAATCTGGCCAGAGCTAAATAATATTGATCCAAACGTAATAGCGCAGCTGGAATCCGATGCCATTTATTCAAAATACCTTGATAGACAAACCCAAGAAATTACCTCATTCAAAAAAGAAGAAGCCGTGAATATACCTGAGAATATTAACTATATGGATATAAAAGGGCTGTCTAATGAAGCGCGCGATAGAATATCAAGAATTAAACCGACAACAATAGGTCAGCTTAATAGAATGGAAGGGATAGATCCTTCAACAGTACTGAAAGTAATTTCATACTTGAAGGCTTCAAAAGAAACATCCAAACAAACAGCATAAACAATTATGAACAAAGTTCAGGTAATTGAACAGATTAAAATAACTATAATGTTTCACGTGAAACAATTGATAAGATTGATCGCTATGTGGAATGTTTGCTTGATTGGCAAAAGAAATTTAATCTCATTGGGAAGTCAACAATAGAAAATGTTTGGGAAAGACATATTCTTGACTCCATTCAGCTTTTAAACTTATTGCCTAAGGATTATGTGACTTTAATGGATATTGGAACGGGCGCTGGGTTCCCTGGATTCATTCTTGCAATATGTGAGGGTGAAGAAAAAGATATTTATCTTGTAGACTCAAATAAAAAGAAATGTAGCTTCTTAGAACATGTTGCACATGAATGTGATGTAAGGGTCAAAATACACCCAGAGCGTATTGAAAATATGAATATAGGAACCACCAAAATAGACGTTATAACAGCCCGCGCCTTTTCTAGTATTGATAATATTTTCCGGCTCACAAAACCCTATATTCACGGTAAAAGTAAATATTTGTTACAAAAGGGTATTAATGCAAAAACGGAGTTGACCAACTCAAAAATTTCGTCACAATTGAATGTGAAATATATATCAAGTGTAACAAACAAAGACGCATTTATATTAGATATTGAGTTATAGACATGTTTGGTTTTGGAAATAAAAAAAATAAAGAAACACAAATTTTTGCCCTCGCGAACCAGAAAGGTGGTGTTGGTAAAACTACAACAACTTTGAATTTGGGGTGTGCAATAGCTGGCGCAGGAGAGAGTGTTTTGATAATTGATTTAGATCCACAGGGAAACGCTTCTACAGGTTTGGGCATTAATAAAGATGATCGAGAGTTTTCAAGCTATGACATATTAACTGGCGAAAAAGATATTAATCAGATTAAGATGGAAACCATTGTTGATAATCTTCACATTGTTCCGTCAACTCTAGATTTATTAGGTCTTGAAGCTGTTCTAGCTAATGATAATGAAAAATCATATAAACTTAAAAGGGCTATTGAAAAACTTAATAAAGACGCTGAAAAAAAATATAGTTATATTCTAATTGATTGCCCACCATCACTTAATCTTATCACTATCAATGCCTTGGTAGCTGCAAATGGAATTATCGTCCCACTACAATGTGAGTTTTATGCGCTTGAAGGACTTGGTCAATTGCTGGAGACTGTAGATCATGTCAGAAACACATTGAATAAGGATTTGCTTATTCATGGTGTACTTCTTACAATGTTTGATGAAAGAAATAATTTATCTGGTCAGGTTGCAAAAGACGTAAGAGATTTTATGGGTGACAAAGTATATAAAACAGTCATTCCAAGAAATGTGAGGGTTTCAGAAGCGCCATCTTATGGAAAACCAGTTATGCTGTACGATCATAAATGTGTAGGCTCTCAGGCCTATTTAAATCTTGCTGCAGAGGTGCTTAAGAAAGATAATAAGACATCCAACAATAACATAAATATGAGGTAACAGACGTGGCTGAGCAATCAAATTCATCAACAAGGCTCGGAAGAGGATTGGCATCATTAATTGGAGATGTTCCAAAAGAAGTAATATCTAATAATACCCAAGAAGAGATAAATGTATCATTAATTCCAATAGAAAATATTCAAGCAAATAAGCAGAATCCACGAAGTATTTTCTCGGAAGAAGAATTAATTGATCTATCAAATTCAATTAAAGAAAAAGGAATTGTTCAACCAATAATCGTACGCAAAAGAGATAACGATAGTTCATATGAAGTTATTGCAGGTGAACGAAGATGGAGGGCTGCCCAAATAGCACAACTGGATAAAATACCTGCAATAATTAAATCTTTATCTGATGATGATGCGCTTGAGATAGCAATTATTGAAAATGTTCAAAGAAGTAATTTAAATCCTATTGATGAAGCATCAGGTTATAAAAGATTAATCGATATATATAATTATACTCAAGAAGACTTGGCAAACGTAATAGGAAAAAGTAGAAGTTACATTGCTAATATCCTCAGGCTCACTAATTTGCCATTAAAAGTTCAGGAATATCTATCATCGGGTCAGCTTACAATTGGTCATGCAAGAGCACTTATAGGATCTGATGATGCGGAAAAAATAGCAAGCCTTGTAATTGAAAAAGAATTAAGCGTTCGACAAACTGAGGATTTATTAAAAAAGAAAAACTCAGATAACAATTGGGTCACAAAAAACTAATATTAAAAGATCAAAATATTTTGAATTTGGAAAAGACTATAACAGACTCAATTGGTCTCAAAGTAGAAATTCAAACCAAAGATAATAAATCAGGCAAATTGATCATTGCATATAATGACAATTTACAATTGGATAAAATTAAATCCAAACTTATTAGTTAATTTTTAATAGTTGATATTTTTAATAATACACGTTCTGTGATTTCATCAGAGAGTTCTGCATTATTTCTTGAGGTAATAATGGCTTCAGATATGAACTCAAGAGATTTTTTTATCTGATCAATGTTCCAGAGATTTAGTTGGGTAAGGAACGATGCGTGCCTTTTAAAAAATATTGGAGGCTTTGAATTTTCTATGATCTCTTTATTTGACAAATTGCCATGTGACTTTTCATTTAATAACTCCAATAACCTTATAAGATGATTGTTGATTATAACCAATATTTGAGGTGAGCCAATTGTTTGTAAAACAGAATTAAGTAGGGCGCTAATTTTTTGTGTTTTTCTTTCAAATACATTATCAACTAAATCATTAATTATTATATTTTCTGAAGTTACTAATAATTTTTCAACATGATCTCTTGAGACATGCTCACCTTCATTAAGAGGATCTAATATTTTGTTCATTTCGGTAAGAGACTCGAGATAGTTCCTTCCAAGTGAATTAATAATTAATTGCTTTGTATCTTTGTCCATTGATAGGTTTTTTTCGGACAATAAGTTATTTAAAATAGTAGAAATATCATTAGGTGTTATTTGATAGCATGGAATTGAAATAAAATTTTGATCTTTATCACAATAAAATCTTTAACTTTGATGTTGATTTTAACTCACCAGCTTTGATGATAATTAGAGCATCTCCAGTGCTTTTATTTATTGTCTCAACTTGTTTGGAATTTAAATCTGATGATAGTTCAATTAAAATAACCTTTCTATCACCCATCAACCCAAAAGTATTAATTTCATTTTCAAGTAATTCATCATCGTCATTAATTAATTTATTATTTAAGCGAATAAGAGAAAAGGGGTCACCCTTATTTTTTACATAGAAATTGATTAAATCATGCGTTCTTTGTGAAATTAATCCTTCATCCTGGCCATGTAATAAAATACCATTGATTTCATTGGTTGGATTCTTGACAAAATTCTCTGCCTGTTTATTTCTTAGTATTACCATTATTTACTTCCAGAAATATTATTCTACAAGCTGAAGATAATTTAGGGAAATCTGTCTGTGTATATTTGTTGCTATTTCTTTTGCAATAAGTTCGTATGTAGAAATATCAGCCTGTGCATTATTATATTCAGAGTCTGATAGTGTGTAGGTGTTTATTACGCGAACTGCATCATCATATATTAATTCTCTGTAGTCAGTAATTCTAAATATTCCATAGCTCACTTTTACATCTATTTGCATTCTGCTTGCATCACCAGATGTTTCTATTAATAGAGGGTTCCGTGATATTTCTACTTTAAAATCTAATTCTAGTTCGCTATTTGCTTCTGAAGAATTTGTTCCTACGAACTTTAATAATTCATTTCTGATAATTTGATGATCCCGATCTCTAACTTGATTGACATAGATATCTTTCATTATCAAACCAGATCCACTATTTTCTCCATACATAGGTTTGAGAGAACAAGCAGACATTGTAACTAAAATGAGCAATGTTAAAACACTATATTTAATTTTATAAAACAATATTCAAAATCCTCTTTGGTACATATATTATTTTACGAATGTCGTTATTGATAGCTTTTTTTACATTGTCTATCTCCATCGCAATAGACTCCACTTCTGATTGGCTAGCATTTGCAGGGACACTTACTTCACCTCTTTTTTTCCCATTAACTTGGATAATAATAAGAACGGTATCATCCACTACGTATTCATTAATAAATTCTGGCCAGCTTGTTGCTGATAGTAGATCATTATGGCCCAGCATCTTCCAGCATTCTTCAGCCAAATGAGGTGCCATTGGAGCAAGTAACTTGCAATATGTTTCCAAAAGCTCTCTGTTTGCATATAACTCATTGTTATTAAATGATTTTTTATTTGAAAAAACAGTTTGTATTTGATTGGATAGTTCGTAAATATGTGCAATTGCTCTATTGAATCTTAGATTTTCCAGAGCATCTGTTACATCTTTTATGGCCCTGTGTGTAATTTTTCTTGTTTTTATTGCTTCTTCATCGAAATTTTCAGGGGTTGGCTCACCTTTTTCTGATATGTGATCTATTCCTTCAATGATAATCTTCCAAGCTCTCTGTATAAATCTAGATGATGCTTCAACACCTTTATCTGTCCATTGAATATCTCGCTCGGGTGGTGTATCCGATAAAATGAACCATCTAGCTGTGTCAGCTCCAAAAGTATCAACGATTGATTGTGGATCGATAATATTCTTTTTTGATTTAGACATGGACTCTATGGGTCCGACTGTAACAGGTTTTTTTGTATTTATATGAATGGCTTTGCCACCCTCAAATATCACTTCTTCAGGAAATATCCAATTGCCATCAATATCTTTATAAGTTTCGTGTGTAACCATTCCTTGAGTAAATAAACCTGAAAATGGTTCTTCTAATTTTACATGATTGGTATCTTTCATTGCGCGTGTAAAGAATCTTGAATAAAGCAAATGAAGTATAGCGTGTTCAACTCCTCCAATATATTGATCAACTGGCAGCCAATAATTTACAGCCTCTTCTTTTACCGGTTGATTAGCATGAGGACTACAAAACCTAGCAAAATACCAAGAGGAGTCTACAAATGTATCAAATGTATCTGTTTCCCTTCTTGCATCCTTATTGCATGAAGGACATTGTACATTTTTCCATGTCTTGTGGCGCTCAAGTGGGTTACCAGGCTTATTAAAATCAACATCATCCGGTAATTTTACCGGAAGGTCTTTTTCAGGAACTTCAACCACACCGCAATCATCACAGTGAATAATCGGTATTGGGCAACCCCAGTAACGTTGTCGAGATACACCCCAGTCTCTAAGTCTATAAGTAATTTTTTTCTCACCTTGTTGAAGACCGTTAACTTTCATTGATGACATTTTATTAGCAACAATTTCCTTGGCCTCTTCGATGGTTTTGCCATTCAAGAAATCAGAGTTAAATATTTTTCCTTCACCGGTGTAAGCTTCATCAAGAATTTCAAATTCTGCTTCGGAAGACTCATTGGGCAGAACAACAGGCTTAACACCAAGATTATACTTTCTTGCAAAATCTAAGTCTCTTTGATCATGTGCAGGACAACCAAATATTGCGCCTGTTCCATATTCCATTAATACAAAGTTTGCTATAAATACATCCAATTCTTTATTTTCGATGAACGGATGTTTAACTTTTATTCCTGTGTTATATCCAATTTTCTCAGCTTTCTCTATTTCAGCTAGAGTTGTTCCTTTTGATCTGCATTCTTTTATAAAGTCTGTAACTTCTTTATTTGTTTTTTCTAACTCTTTTGCAATTGGGTGATCTGCGGCAATAGCAACAAAACTTGCACCAAATAATGTATCAGGCCGCGTTGTAAAAACCTCAATTGATTTAAAAATATTTGTGTCGAATGGGGTTTTTGTAAACTCAAAGTGAAATTGTAGTCCTGTTGATTTGCCAATCCAATGATTTTGCATTGTTTTGACTTTGTCAGGCCATTTATCTAATGTATTGAGTTTTTCTATTAAATCTTCAGCGTAATTTGTAATGTTTAAGAACCATTGAGTTAATTCTCTAATCTCAACTTCTGCGCCTGAACGCCATCCTTTTCCATCTATGACCTGTTCATTTGCTAATACAGTATTGTCAACGGGATCCCAATTTACTTTTGAGTTTTTTCTACTAACAAGACCGTTCCTGTAAAAATCTAGAAATAATTTTTGTTCATGAGCATAATATTCAGGATCACAGGTTGCAATTTCACGTGACCAATCAATGGATAGTCCAAGAAGCTTTAATTGAGCTCTCATATTGTCAATATTTTGATAAGTCCATGTTGCTGGGTGAATGTTATTTT